>NZ_JAGXJP010000003.1:0-895085 GCF_019091365.1 Bacillus sp. GbtcB10 | reverse complement strand
CTGAAGGGATCGGTCTTGAAAACCGACAGGGGTGTCAAAGCCCGCGGGGGTTCGAATCCCTCTTCCTCCGCCATATTTTTAAAAAATGATATCATCGCGGGGTGGAGCAGTTCGGTAGCTCGTCGGGCTCATAACCCGAAGGTCGCAGGTTCAAATCCTGCCCCCGCAACCAAATTTTTTCTCTATTGGTCCGGTAGTTCAGTTGGTTAGAATGCCTGCCTGTCACGCAGGAGGTCGCGGGTTCGAGTCCCGTCCGGACCGCCATTTTAAATGAATACATGGCTCGGTAGCTCAGTTGGTAGAGCAACGGACTGAAAATCCGTGTGTCGGCGGTTCGATTCCGTCCCGAGCCACTTTTACAAATAAATATCAGTATGGCGGTTGTGGCGAAGTGGTTAACGCACCAGATTGTGGCTCTGGCACTCGTGGGTTCGATTCCCATCAATCGCCCCATACATATTTTTGCGGGTGTAGTTTAGTGGTAAAACCTCAGCCTTCCAAGCTGATGTCGTGGGTTCGATTCCCATCACCCGCTCCATTTGCATATCGTTCATGGGCCTGTAGCTCAGCTGGTTAGAGCGCACGCCTGATAAGCGTGAGGTCGGTGGTTCGAGTCCACTCAGGCCCACCATGACTTTCCGCAGTAGCTCAGTGGTAGAGCTATCGGCTGTTAACCGATCGGTCGTAGGTTCGAATCCTACCTGCGGAGCCAAATGGAGAAGTACTCAAGTGGCTGAAGAGGCGCCCCTGCTAAGGGTGTAGGTCGCGCAAGCGGCGCGAGGGTTCAAATCCCTCCTTCTCCGCCATTTTTTTCTGGCCCGTTGGTCAAGCGGTTAAGACACCGCCCTTTCACGGCGGTAACACGGGTTCGAATCCCGTACGGGTCATTTTTTAAAGAGGTCTAATAAAGACCTCTTTTTTATTTTCCGCAAAACGAAAGACCGCCATCATAGCGGTCTTTTCTTACATATTCATGGAATAGATCGTATAAGACAAGTATGTCGCAAAGAATCCCCATAAAACATAGGGAATCAATAAAATTGGAACAACATTGCTTAGTTTACGTGAGACGATGACAAGTGCGAGTGCTGTCAGTGCTACAAGCAGGCAGTCGATCGTAGCTGCAAATAAATCTTTTTGTGTAAATTGAAAAAAACTAAAGGCTTGATTGAATACATAATTTAAAAGAAACAGAATCCAAAATGGTAATGTGATTTTTTGAAAACCATACTTTGCATAAATGATGGCGGCAGATAACGAAATGAGGGCGAATAAGACAGCCCAGACCGCACCGATGACACCACCACTAGGTGTCCATTCAGGTTTATTTAGTGCGTCATACCATTCTCTGTCGATAGGGAACAGGAACCCTGCAATAGAAAATAATGCGTATGTAATAAAGAAGACGATAACCGCCCAAATGATACTTTTTTTAGCCATCCAGAAATCTCCTCCCAATCAATTCACTCTTCAACTTATTTCCCAATTATTACATGATATAAACATCAAGCCCCCAATATGTGGGGACTAATGATTTTTTTTAGTATATGGATCTTCTTCGTAAGGCTTCAAGTCACCAAACACCGTCATGACGCCTTCTTCATCTAATGCTTCTTCATAAGCTTCGTGTGCTTTATTTGGATAGACCTTGCTTGCTTTACCTTCAATATCAGCAGCTGCAAACCCCTCGTAGTCTTCCACATAATCTTCATCTTCTGATTGTGTATACACATCATCGTATGTCAATGGAGGAAATTCCATATCGGACGGGGTATCAGAGTTCCCATAGCGTTCTACATCTTGGTAGGCATCTTCGCCATCATATGCAGCACTTTCTTCATTTTCAAATTGCCCTGAGGGCGGACTTAATAAGTCCTCTTCAATGGGACGGTTTTGTGAAACGGTCTGTTCTTTTGAATGCTCTGTGCATGTGACGGCGGTGGGAAGGGCTTCTAAGCGTTCTTTAGGAATAGGGGCTTTACACACTTTACACAAACCATAAGAGCCGTCTGCCATTGCTTGGAGTGCTTCATTGATATCGGACAGATGCTCATGTTCCAAACTGTTTAAGGCAATGTCTTTTCCGCGTTCGAATAGTTCTGTCCCTTGGTCGCCAGGGTGGTTATCATAAGCTGACAGTTCGCCCACTGAATCATAAGGAAATGATACTTTCTGTTCATCGTCATGGCTTTTGGCTTCAATTTCTTGTTTTTCATCGAGAAGTCGTTGCTTCAATTGATGTAATTCGTTTTTAGACAACAAAGCGATCACCCTTTCATATCAAACATATTGTTAGTATGAGCAAATTTTTATGTAAGACTTGTGCCAATTTGAAGCAATTCTTCAATAAAAAACGCCTGCGGCTGCAGGCGTTTCGTGTTATGCGAGATAATATTGTAAGATCAATGCGATCGTTAACAGGAAACCAAAAAACGTATTGGTTTGTGCTGTCGACTTCATGGCATTCATTAATTCAATTGGCTTTTCTTTTTGCTTAAATTCTTTAATGGCTGTATAAGCTTTTGGCACACTGAGTAAGACAAGAAGACTCCAAAGACCCACGATATCCATAAAGATATAAACAAAAATGAGTACATATGAGATCACAAACATGGAAAGTAGGATGTTGACTGCCGCTTTACGTCCAGCTAGGATAGCAAGTGTTTTTCGTCCATTCTCTTTATCACCGTCTAAATCACGGATATTGTTCGACAGTAAGATGGCACCAACTAAAATAGAGATAGGTAATGAAATGAGCACAGCTTTTGATGTCAATGTTCCTGTTTGGATATAGAAACTAATTAAAATGATGCCTAGTCCCATAAAAGCACCTGATACAAGTTCTCCAAATGGTGTATAAGCAATTGGTACAGGGCCACCGGTATAAAAATAGCCTGCTGCCATACAAATTAGTCCTATGAGTGCAATCCACCAGCTAGACATCATGCAAATATAGATACCAAGTAATAAAGAAAGCGCGAATAAGGCATAAGCGAGGCCTAAAACTGTTTTTGGTTTTACACCGTTTCTCACGATCGCTCCACCGATACCGACAGATTTCTCATTGTCCAATCCGCGAACATAATCAAAGTACTCATTAAACATGTTCGTTGCAATTTGGATAAACATCGATGCAAATAGCATAGCTAAAAATAGCCCAACATGTATTTGACCACTCGGAAGTGCTAGGACAGTTCCTAAAGTAACGGGAATAAATGCCGCTGTTAATGTATGCGGTCGTAGTAAATTCCACCAAATCCGCCAGTTCTTATCAGGCTTAATTGGTGAAAGCTGATCTGATATCGATTGATGCTGCATAAAATATACTCCTTTAAATAAAAAAATACGTACACGTCCAAATTCCAGTTTAGCAAAGTTCAAAAAGGTGTCAATATATTGATGCGATGAAACAAGAAAAAGATGTTTGCTAATCGTTCCCATCTAGAGAGAAAGCTTGATCTTCGAACAGGTCTTACCATTTTTTAAGGGATGTTCTCATTTCAATAAGCGGGAGCGAAAAAATCTTGAAAGCGTGATATAATAAGGATTCGAGGTTTTAAAAGCTGTTTTCTTTACTAAGTTCATCTGTTAAGGTTTATAATAGAAAAGCAGGTCATTCGACATAATCGAATGTTCATGTATTTTTTTACATGATGGTTTTATTTTTATATGTTATTTCATGGATTTTGGAGGAATGTATCATGGTGACAACAGTGCAAAGTACTTTCCGGCAGGAAGCGCTTGCGACATTAGAAGAAGCGAATAACGTCAACCATGCTGTTTTGATAAGCTACTCCAGAAGAGTTGACGATCTGGATCCTCTTGCCTTTTTCCAAAGCGGCGAAGCGGATTTTTTAGGCGAGCGGTTTTTTTGGTCTGATCCAGAAAGCCAAATGATATTTTCTGGACTTGGCAGAGCGGCCGTGATTAAATCATCAGAGCAAGGCAAAGAACGATTCAATATCGTCCATCAAGAATGGGAGCAGCTGAAACAGCATATGTTCCATTTTCATGATGAGAAGGAGTTAAAGCAAGCGGCAGTTGGTCCGCTTTTATTTGGAGGATTTTCATTTGATCCATATGAAGAGAAGGCGCGTCACTGGGAAGCATTTGGCGAGGCTCATTTTTTTGTGCCATCGATGATGCTGACTGTTTCAAAAGAAGGTACGTTTCTAACGATCAATGAATGGAATGAGGTGGACGGGAATGTTCATCAGCTCATTCAAGAATTAGAACAGAAAGCTTCTAATTTTGATGCATTGCCTGTCAGAAATCATGGACAAGCTGAGCTTGTTCATATGGAAGAGTTAGATGTCCAGGAATGGATGAAAGCAATCCATGAAGCGACAGAACACATTCGTGTGAACGAATATGAAAAGGTTGTTTTAGCAAGAGAAGTCTTGCTTCACTATAAAAATCAAATTGAACTCGCTCCACTATTAGCAGAATTACTAAAACATCAAACAACGAGTTATGTATTTGCTATAGAGCAGGGAAGACAAGCATTTGTCGGGGCGACGCCTGAACGTTTAGTGAAAAAAAGCGGTGGTGAAGTCTTTTCATCGTGTTTGGCAGGTTCCATTGTTCGTGGTCAAGATGAAGTAGAAGATCAGGCACTAGGTGAGGAACTGCTTTGTGATGAGAAAAATTTGATTGAACATCAAATTGTCGTGAATATGATTGAGCAGGCATTTGAAGCAAACTGCCATCATGTGCATAAGCCAAATCAACCAAGTCTTTATAAAACGAAAAACATTCAGCATTTATTTACACCCATTGTGGGAGAAATCAAAAGCAGCTGTTCACTCTTTTCATTAATTGAACAGCTTCATCCAACACCAGCGCTTGGAGGATATCCTAAGGAAAAAGCGGTAGAGGTGATTCGTGAAATCGAACCGTTGAAACGCGGTTGGTATGCGGCGCCAGTGGGATGGATTGATTCTAAGGACAATGGAGAATTTGCTGTAGCCATTCGATCAGGTCTTATTGAGGAAGACCAAGTTCGTTTGTTTGCTGGATGTGGAATTGTAGAGGATTCCCTTGCAAAACAAGAGTATGAAGAAACGCAAGTGAAATTAAGACCAATGCTGTCTGCTCTTGGAGGTCGTCCTATTGAATAATCAAATCATGACAAGATATATTGGCAGATTAATGGATGAATTTGTGCAAAGTGGTGTGAAGGAGGCAGTTGTTTGTCCTGGCTCCCGTTCAACACCGCTTGCGATGCTCGCTCTTGCTCATCAAGAAATCAATGTCCATGTGTTAGTGGATGAACGGTCTGCTGCTTTTTATGCACTGGGTCTTGCGAAAGCGAGCCAAACACCAGTGCTACTCATTTGTACATCAGGTACGGCAGCAGCTAACTTTTACCCAGCTGTTGTCGAGGCACATTATTCCCGGGTACCACTGATTGTTTTAACTGCTGATCGGCCGCACGAATTGAGGGAGGTTGGGGCACCTCAAGCGATTGATCAGCAATTCTTATTCGGTAAGTTTGTTAAATGGTTCACAGACTTAGCCTTGCCAGAAGAAAGCCAAACGATGCTGCGGTATGTCCAAACTGCTGCTGCTAGGGCAAGTCACGTGTCAATGCAGGAGCCAAAGGGACCAGTTCAGGTGAATGTGCCGCTGAGAGAACCATTGCTACCTGACTTGTCTATTGATCCTTTTGATAGAGAAGAAGTAGCTGCGAACAAAGTTTTAGCAACAGGTCAAGCTCGTCCGGATGATCGGGTTATGTCAGAATTAGTGTCTATCATGAACAAAGCGGCAAAAGGAATCATTGTTGCTGGTGAACTTCACTCGGCGGAAGAGCAGGCGTCAGTGTTACGTCTTGCAAAAGCTTTGCATCTGCCAATTTTAGCTGACCCGCTTTCTCTTTTGCGAAATGGACATGAAAGTGAAGAATACATCATAGATGCGTACGATTCTTTGTTAAAAGATGAGGCATTGCAGCAGCATCTCTTGCCTGAAATGGTCATTCGTTTTGGACCGATGCCTGTGTCTAAGCCTTTATTTAAGTGGCTGGAAAAGCATGCGGAAGTGAAGCAGATTGTCGTCGATGCTGCGGGTGGTTATCGAGATCCTGGTTTAAGCGCATCATACATGATTGAAAGTCATGCAGCCTCTTTTGTAGAAGAAGTCTTGATTAGAGCGGAAAAGCGTCAGGATACATCTAATTTACGACGCTGGCAGAGTGTCAATTCTTCTTTTAGAATGCATGTAAATCAATACAATGATGAGGACCTGACATTTGAGGGAAATGTGTATCGTCAGCTGCAGCACCTTTTGCCAAAAGAGAGTGTGCTCTTTATCGGAAATAGTATGCCTATTCGAGATGTCGATACCTTTTTTGAAACGCAGTCAAAACCGTTTCGGATGATGGCGAATCGCGGAGCAAATGGCATTGATGGTGTTGTGTCCACAGCTCTTGGAACATATGCAGCCTTGAAACAACCCATCACTTTAGTCATCGGCGATTTGTCTTTTTACCATGATATGAACGGTCTTCTTGCAGCTAAGCTAATGGACATTCCGCTCACGGTTGTGTTGTTAAACAATGATGGAGGAGGAATCTTTTCTTTCCTTCCGCAGGCATCCGATGAACCGTATTATGAAAAGCTCTTTGGTACGCCGACTGGGTTGAATTTTGAGTATGCATCAAAGCTATATGGGGGATCCTATTCGAAGCCGACAACGAAAGAAGAGTTAAAAGATGTGTACTTGGCGCATATCCAAGAACCAGGGCTTCATTTAATTGAGATTGAAACTGACCGGCATTCTCGCGTGGGCAAACATCGCCAAATGATGGACGAGATATTGAGGGAAGTGAAAAAAGAATGCCTTCACTCATAATACGAATGCACGATGGTGTGGCGTATGAGGTGATAGACCATAACCCATCTGCTGAAAATGCCACGTTATGTTTACATGGCTTTACAGGGAGTGCAGCTTCTTGGGCTTTTTTGAATACTTATACAGAAAAACATACGAGATTGATTCAGGTCAGCTTGCTTGGACATGGCCGCACAGACTCACCAAAGAGTATAAGAAGATATGCAATGTCCCAGCAGCTGGCAGATCTTGTTGAGATTTTAGATCAATTAAAGCTTCACAAAGTGAATATTCTCGGATATTCTATGGGAGGGCGTATTGCTTTATCATTTGCCTCCCGTTATCCAGAACGTGTAAACAAGTTGATTCTTGAGAGTACATCTCCAGGGCTGAACTCTTTTAAAGAGCGGATGGAGAGGCTGAATCATGATCATCAGCTAGCTCAAAAGATCAGACATGAAGGATTAGCGCAGTTTGTGGATTTTTGGGAGAACATTCCGCTGTTTGCTTCGCAGAAATCCTTGCCAGCGGACAGGCTAACGCAACTGAGAGAGGGAAGGCTAAAAGCCGATCCTAACGGGCTGGCTCGCAGCTTAGAAGGTATAGGAACGGGCTCACAGCCGTCTATGTGGGAAGCATTAAAGCAGATAAAACAGCCTGTTTTACTCATTTGCGGAACACTTGATAAAAAGTTCTGTCACATCGCCAAACGTATGCAGCAGGAGCTTGAATACAGTCAATTCACATTAGTAGAGCATGCCGGGCATACAGTTCATGTGGAACAACCACATTTTTTTGGTAAAATAGTAAGTGAGTTTATTTTATCGCAAGATTAGAGGAGGAAATATTGATGGCTATTGAATGGCAAACTGAGCGTCAGTATGACGAAATTTTATATGAAACGTATAATGGGATTGCAAAAATCACCATTAACCGTCCGCATGTACATAATGCATTTACACCAAAGACTGTAAGTGAATTAATTGATGCATTCTCACGTGCTCGTGACAATTCAGATGTTGGTGTCATTGTCCTTGCAGGTGCTGGAGGAAAAGCATTCTGTTCAGGTGGAGACCAAAAAGTACGCGGTCATGGCGGCTATGTAGGAGACGATCAAATTCCACGTCTAAACGTCCTAGACTTACAGCGTTTAATTCGTGTCATTCCAAAACCAGTTATTGCGATGGTTGCGGGCTATGCGATTGGCGGCGGGCATGTGCTTCATGTCGTGTGTGACCTGACCATTGCAGCAGACAATGCGATTTTTGGACAAACAGGACCAAAAGTGGGCAGCTTTGATGCTGGTTATGGATCTGGCTATCTTGCACGTATTGTGGGTCATAAGAAAGCAAGAGAAATCTGGTACTTATGCCGTCAATACAATGCACAAGAAGCGCTTGATATGGGACTTGTCAACACAGTTGTACCATTAGAGCAGCTGGAAGAAGAAACAGTGAAGTGGTGTGAGGACATGCTAGAAAAAAGCCCGACTGCTTTACGATTCTTGAAAGCTGCATTTAATGCTGACACAGATGGATTAGCTGGTATTCAGCAATTTGCAGGAGATGCGACCCTTCTTTATTACACAACAGATGAAGCAAAAGAAGGACGCGATTCCTTTAAGGAAAAACGGAAGCCAGACTTCGGTCAGTTCCCTCGTTTCCCTTGATTCAATGATATGGATGAAAACAGCTTAGTGCATCAGACTGAGCTGTTTTCTTTTATGAAAAGGAGGTGTCATGATGAAGCAACCGAATTGGCTGCTGCACCGTGCGTATTTAACGCCAGACCGGGTCGCACTCATTTATCAAGACAACGAGTGGACATTTCGTGATTTAGCGAATGATGTAGACCAACTTGCAAATCGACTGACACGTGCATCTTTTAAAAAAGGGGATACGGTTGCGATTTTAATGAACAACCATCCTCACATGGTCATGCTTGTTCACGCTTGTTTTTTATTAGGCTTCAAGATTGTGTTATTGAACAATAAGTTAACAAAAGCAGAGAGACGTTTTCAGCTGAAAGATGCGAAAGTCATGGCTTTATTAACAGAGCCTGCATATGCAAATGAGCATCATGGTGATTTACCTGTTTATACAATAGAGACTTTACCTGATGCAGATCATGATATGGAAAAGAAGGTCGTACATGATATTGATTTAAATGAGACGGCGACGATTATGTATACATCTGGAACGACAGGACGCCCTAAAGGGGTGGAGCAAACGTTTGGCAATCATTTTCATAGTGCTGTTTCCTCGGCATTGAATTTAGGGATCAGGGAGGACGACCGCTGGCTCATTGCCTTGCCTCTTTTTCATATAAGCGGTTTATCCGCTATATTTAAATCTGTCATATACGGTATGACTGTCGTGCTTCATCAAAAGTTTGATGTCGATGAAGTCAAGGATGCTATTGAACAGCATCGAGTGACGATGGTGTCAGTTGTACAAACCATGCTGTCCCGTTTATTAAGTGGACTTGAAGAATGTCCGTCATCTTTGCGCTGCCTGCTGTTAGGCGGAGGCCCTGCGCCTTATGCGATGCTTCAAGAGAGTAAGGAGAAAGGATTTCCTGTGTTTCAATCGTACGGTATGACGGAGACCTGCTCACAAATTGTGACACTTGCGCCCGAATTTAGTGTGGAAAAGCTTGGATCAGCGGGAAAGCCCCTTTTTGGGTGTGAATTAAAGATTCAAGATGAGAACCGTCCGTGTCGTCCTTTTGAGCATGGTGAAATCATGGTAAAAGGTGCAAATGTCATGAAAGGCTACCTTTATCGTCAAGAGGCAACAGCTGCTGCATTTGAGCAGGGCTGGCTGAAAACGGGTGATATTGGCTATGTAGATGAGGACGGATTTTTATTTGTGCTTGATCGGCGGTCAGACTTAATTATTTCTGGCGGAGAAAATATTTATCCAGCAGAAATTGAAGCAGTTCTTTTAACACATCCAAATGTAAAGGAAGCCGGAGTGACGGGTATGTATGATAAAAAATGGGGAGAGGTACCTGCTGCCTTCCTTGTGACAGATGAGCAGATTCCGGAGAATGAGCTCTATGCTTTATGTCAGTCGCAATTAGCCAAGTATAAATGGCCCGCCGCTTTTCACTTTGTGGATGAGCTGCCAAGGAATGCGTCGAATAAATTGCAGAGGCACAGACTCAAATCAAAGGGGTTTTTAGATGATTCAAATTGAACGTGTGATCTTATATCATGTCACGATGAAACTCAAACAGCCATTTACAACGAGCCTTGGGACCATTTCAGAGCGTGAGTTTATTATTGTCGAGGTCAAAGATCAAACAGGATTAACTGGATGGGGAGAGGTATCTGCCTTCTCTTCTCCGTGGTATACAGAAGAAACCATCGAGACCTGCTATCACATGCTGAGGGCTTTCTTTATCCCGAACGTGCTGACCCGATCTTTTACACATCCTTCGGACATACCAGACAGCTTGTACCATTTTAAAGGCAATAGAATGGCCAAAGCAGGAATTGAGGCAGCTGTGTGGGATATTTATGCAAAGCGAGAAAATAAGTCCTTACGTGACGTCTTAGGCGGTACTAGAGATAGAATTCCATCTGGTGTCGTTGCGGGGTTAGGACCAATAGATGATATGATTCAGCAAATCGAGCAGTTTGTTGATCAAGGCTATCAGCGTGTGAAAGTGAAGATTAAGCCGGGACAAGATATTGGACTTCTACAAAAGATAAGAGAGTCTTTCCCTCACCTTCCGTTAATGGCGGATGCAAACTCTGCGTATGAATTAAAGGATATTAGCAAACTGAAGCAGCTCGACGATATTCGTTTATTAATGATTGAACAGCCTTTAGCTGCAGATGACATTGTCGATCATCGGCATTTGCAAAAGCATTTAAAAACACCAATCTGTTTGGATGAAAGTATTTGTTCTTTAGATGATGCGAGAAAAGCTGTAGAACTTGGAAGCTGTCAGATTATTAATGTGAAGCCTTCACGAGTTGGAGGGCTGACTGAAGCTCTTAAGATTCATGCGTTCTGCAAGGAGCAGCAGATTCCGTTATGGTGCGGGGGAATGATTGAAACAGGCATTTCTCGCGCGCAAAACGTGGCACTTGCATCACTTCCGCAATTTACGATTCCTGGGGATATTTCAGCATCGTCGAAATATTGGGAGCAGGATATCATTTTTCCTGAAATCAAAGTTGAAAATGGGTTTATTGAGGTGCCTCGTTCTCCAGGTATGGGCGTAGAAGTTGATTATCAAGCGCTTCGTTCTTTCTCAGATAAAATTGATGTGTTTACAAAACATGATTTTGTGAAATGAAAACGAATGAATAGCCATTTGCACCATCAATAGAACCACTGTATAGTTGAGGAAAGTTTTTCCTTCCTGTCTGAACAAAAAGAAAGAGCGGTCATCCGCTCTTTCTTACTCTTCTACAAGCCCGCTGTCGTAAGCAAGCTGTCCAATATACTGATGCATGTCATTGGGCATGTCGGAAACATGTCCGTATTCATAATCCCAAAGATTTAAAAAGGAGTGAGCTGCTTGATAAAATGCAGCCTCGTCCGCGTCCTGAATTTCTTCAAGAAACGTTTGAGCAAGCCGATCGTTTTTCAAAGCGAAGCGCCTCCTTTAATGAGACTTAAAGGTCTTGAGGTTTAAACGTTTTACAGTCAGTTTCTTCACTTTTCTCAGCCGTATTTCCTGTATGGCTGACGACATAAATTGCATCTGCACCACAACGATTTCCAGCATTCCAGTAGGAACAGTTGTTTACTTCACAAAGGATTTTTTGACTCATACAGATGACCTCCTTTTGAGTATGTCTTTCATCTATAATGTAACCGAAGTAAGGGGCGTTCATTCATGTTAATCTTCCTGACGAATATAACGCTTATCTTTCATAAACAATTTCCAGAAGAAGTAGAACCCAGGGAAGAGGATGATAAACCCTACAATATACGTAATAAATAATGCCCTAAATGTGACGGGATCTGTAAACCCAGACATGATGGTAATATCAGGATAGGCCATATAGGGCAAATGCGCATGTCCATACACATAGCTTGCTAAGAAATATTGAATTGTAATGGCGATAACCGCTAAACGTGGTCTCCCTTTCCGATGTTTAAAGCGACTGTTTGGTAAAAATAGAGCCAAACCTGCAAGCAAAAACATGAGTAGAGAAACAAGAAGGATCGGGATGTTCTGCATCATTTTTGTGAACAGCCAATTGGCCTCACTTCTCAGTGTGAGCATGATAAAGAAAGCCATCATGAGAGAAAGTGGACCCGTAATCAGTGCTCCTCTTCTATAAATGTTATAAGCCTCATCTTCGTTTGCAACATTAGAAAAATCAGCTAAAAGCAAAGATGAGAGGAAAAGGGTACTGAAAATCGCAAAACCTACGAAAGAATAGACATTTGCGCTTGTAAAGACCAATCCTAAATCTAATGAGTAGACATTATTCTCCTGAAAGATGAATCCACCATGTGTAATGGGGAGAACCATGATGAGAATGGACGGAATAATAAAGCCGCTAATTCCTGAAATATATGTAACGGCTTTTCTATATTTTTTAGGCAGTGAATGAGAGAAGACGAGAAATCCGCTTCGCAGTGCAAGAAGCAACAAAATAATGCTGCCGGGTATTAATAGAACAGTGCCTAGCACAAATGTTGCACCTGGAAACAAGCTAAACAAGGCAACGACGATGGCCACAATGAAGACGTTTGTTACTTCCCAAGTGGGAGAAAGATACTTATTTGCGATATTTGCGGCCTTTGTCTGCTCTTTATTCATGTAAATCATTGACCAAAATCCTGCACCGAAATCCATTGATGCCATCACTGCATAGATAAACACGAATCCCCATAAGATGGTGATTGCAATGAGTGCATCAGTTGTTACATCCATTTGCATCAAGATCGCTCCCTTTTTAAGATTCTGTTAACCGTAAGTCTTCTTCAATTGAATGTTTTCTAAAGTAGTACGTCAGTACAATCACAGTTGCGATGCCTAAAATGAGATAGACAATGGCAAAAAGGATGAAAAGTGTACCGATAGATCCTGATGATGTAACGACTTCAGAGGTTTTGAGCATTCGATAAATCACCCATGGCTGACGGCCTGTACAGGCAAAGATCCAGCCGAATTCAATCGCCAAGAGACTAAGAGGCCCGCCAAATAAATAAAGGACAAGCAGCCATTTTGGGTAATGGTCGCGTTTTAAAATTTTGCGGTAAAACAGTGCTAACATAGCAAAGAAAATGAGCAATGAGCCGATAATGACCATTCCGTTAAATAATGTGTGAATAAATAAAGGCGGCCACTCGTCCCTAGGGAAATCATTTAACCCTTTAACCACAGTATCAAAGCTATTTCCTGCAAGAAAACTAAGTGCCCAAGGGATTTCGATAGCTCCTTTGATTTCTTGCGTATTGGCATCAGTAAAACCGCCAATAGCCAGAGGCGCATGTGATTGCGTTTCAAATAAACCTTCAGCACCCGCTAATTTTTCAGGCTGATATTCATACAGAAGCTGAGCTGATTCGTGACCGTTTAAGGCTGTGAGAAAAGAGAAAAGTCCACCAACAATCAGTCCAAGAAAAAGGGCTTTTCGATGAAAGGTATAGAGCTTTTCGTTTTTTCTTGTTTTCAACATTTTAAATGCAGCGACAGAAGCAATGACAAAAGCGCCTGTTGTAAAAGCAGACAGTACTACGTGAGTAGCAGTTACAACAAAACTAGGATTGAAAAAGGCCTTCCAAGGTTCGATATTCGTTATTTCTCCATTGACCATTTGAAAGCCAGCGGGTGTTCCTTCAAAAGCATGTACGTTTGTAATGAGAATCGCTGAAGCTGCTGCACCAATGACAACGAAAATAACGGTAATGATGCGCATGGCTGGTGATAAACGATCTGCTGCGTACACATAAATAGACATAAATAATGCTTCAATAAAGAAAGCATAAATTTCTATTTGAAATGGCAGTGACATGACTTTTCCGATGACCTCCATAAAACCAGGCCATAGAAGGGCAAGCTGCGTACCAGCAATGGTACCGGTTGGAATGGCGACCCCTAACAGAACAGCCTGCGCTTTTGTCCATCGTTTGGCCATGATGGCATAATGCGGGTCCTTCGTTTTTTGAAAGATGAGTTCAGCTAACAAAATCATTAGCGGGATGCCTACGCCAAGCGAGGCATAAATAATATGGAAGCCCATTGTTGTGCCGAACAGACTTCTAGCTAAAACGAGATCAGTCAATTTTTTCTCCGCCTTTCTTATCGCATCTCTTTTGATGGTGTTTATTATTCTCCACCATTTTTAGATTATTCTTCCTGACTAAGAAAGCTTGTTTTTTGACAAGTTGTAAAAGAGGGAGTAGAATATAATTATAAAACGTAATCGTTACGTTTTAATGATGAAGGGAGTTTTGACATTGAAAAGAGATATTCATCCAACCTCACATGAAGTTGTATTTATGGACGTAAACAGCGGTTACCGCTTCTTAAGTAGATCAACAAAGACATCACATGAGACCGTAGAGTGGGAAGATGGGAAGACTTATCCTGTCATTAAAGTAGAGACAAGCTCTGATACGCATCCATTTTATACAGGACGCCAGAAATTCGGAGAAAAAGGCGGCAGAGCGGAGCAGTTTAAGAAAAAATACCAAATGTAGACAAAGAAACACACCTGATCATGGTGTGTTTTTTTGTGCATTAAAAAACCCCGGCTGATCGCACGGGGTTCAAGAATTCATTCAACATTTAAAGCTGTTTTTAATGTGTTTAAATTTTGTTTCATTAAGCTGACATAGCTTTCGCCATTTTTAGCATCATCTTCTGTAATGGATTCTAGATTTTTCAGTGTAAGGCTCTTTGCCCCAATTTCACTGCGAATCGTATCTGATACTTTACTGCTGACGTTATTTTCAAAAATGACATACTTGATGTGATGCTTTTCTGCCTGTTGTACGATATTTTCAAGCTGTTTTTGGGAAGGCTCTTCAGAAGCAGAGAGTCCTAGTACACTGATTTGCTCAATGCCATAGCGTTTTTCCCAGTAGCCGTATGCTGCGTGAGAAACAAGAATTTCTTTATGTTTTGCTTTAGATAACGTTGTTTTGAATTCCTGATCTAACGATTGTAATTCTTTTTTTAGTGATTCATAGTTTTTTGTGTATTCGTCTTTATGATCTGGATCTAGTGAAACGAGTGTGTCTTTAATGTTTTTTGCCATTTGCTGTGCATAAACAGGGTCTAGCCATGCATGGGGATCTTTATCTCCGTGGTCGTGTCCATCATGGTCATGATCTTCACCTTCATGATCGTGATCATGGTCCTCACCTTCTTCATGAGCATGTTCTTCTTGTGTTGATAATAGCTTGATGCCTTCGGCTGCTTTCACTGTTTTCACGCCTTGGTCTTTTAACGTAGAAGCCGTTTTATCAGCAAATGCTTCAGCACCTGTTCCGCTGTAAATAAAGGCATCTCCTTCAGCCATTTCAACCATCGTTTTTGAACTTGGTTCAAAGCTGTGTGCATCTGCATTGGCAGGGTACACACTTTGAGCGTTCACGTGAGAGCCGCCAATTTTTTCAGTGAAATTTTGAATAGGGAAGATCGTCGTGTAAATGGTTAATTTCCCGTCTGCTTTTCCTTTTGAAGCATTTGTCCCCGCACTGCTTGAGCAAGCGGCAAGACCGACCGCTAATAAAGCAGCTGTTAAAATAAAAAAGATTTTTTTCATCTAAGAATGTCTCCTCTCAACCTATTAGATAGAAATGATTACGATTTAATGTCCTGAGTTATTGTATCGTAATAATTACGATTTGAAAAGAGGAAATTAAAAAATTTTCATCAGAAGATGTTTCCTCTAAAAAAATAGACGTCAAAACGTGACGAAATTTAAAACATTGTGCTATATTTATTTTTAAAAAAAGAAAAAGGAATGGACAAACTTATGAAACTTTTAGACGAAATCATCGAGTACAATCAACAATTTTGCGAAGAGAAGCGATATGAAGAGTTTACAACAACGAAGTTTCCACAGAAAAAAGCTGTCATTCTATCATGTATGGATACAAGACTTGTTGAACTGCTTCCGCGCGCCATGAACATGAAAAATGGCGATATTAAAATTGTCAAAAGTGCTGGTGCTCTTGTTTCTCACCCATTTGGAAGTATTATGCGAAGCATTTTAGTGGCTGTTTATGAATTGAATGCTGACGAGGTTTACGTCATTGGGCATCACGATTGTGGTATGAGTAAAATAGACAGCCAAACCCTCTTAAATAAAGCCGTTGAGCGCGGTATTCCCGAAAAACGAATTGAAGTACTGGAATACTCAGGGATCGATTTTCAACAGTGGCTCAAAAGCTTTAGCTCAGTTGAAGATAGCGTGAAGGACAGTGTGTCTGTCGTTAAAAATCATCCGCTTCTTCCATCTGATGTGCCTGTACATGGTCTAGTGATTGATCCTGGGACAGGTAAGCTTGACTTAGTTGTCAACGGTTATGAAGAAAAGTAAGTTATTTTTCCTTTTTAGGTGGGACTGGATCCATGCCTCCAGGATGCAGCGGGTGACATTTTAAAATTCGCTTAATCGTGAGCCATCCGCCTTTTAAAGCGCCGTGCGTTTTGATCGCCTCTAGCCCGTAGTTTGAGCAAGTGGGGTAAAACCTGCAGCTCGGCGGTGTTAGAGGGGAAATGCATTTTTGATAAAAGCGAATGATGCCGATAAAAATTTGTTTCATAGAGGTTCCTCCTTGTCTGTCTTTTCACAGTATAAGAAAAAAGGACAAGGAAGGGAAGTTTTATAAACTAAACTGGTCGGAACAATATGTTATAATATAGGAAATTGCAATTATAGGAGTGGTGATTAATGCCTTCAGTTGAAAGCTTTGAACTTGACCATAATGCTGTAAAAGCACCTTACGTTCGTCATTGCGGCGTTCATAAAGTGGGATCAGATGGGGAAGTGAACAAATTTGATATCCGTTTTTGTCAGCCGAACAAGCAGGCAATGAAACCTGATACGATTCATACATTAGAGCATTTACTTGCGTTTAATATTAGAACACACTCAGAGAAATATGATCATTTTGATATCATTGATATTTCTCCAATGGGTTGCCAGACTGGCTACTATTTAGTTGTCAGCGGTGCACCGACACCAAGAGAGATCGTTGAACTGCTTGATGCAACATTCAAAGATGCAGTGGAGGTAACAGAAATTCCTGCTGCAAATGAAGAGCAGTGCGGTCAAGCGAAGCTTCATGATCTTGAAGGAGCAAAACGTTTAATGCGTTTCTGGCTGTCTCAGGACCAAGAAGAGCTATTAAAAGTATTTGGATAATTAGCAAGATGATGATGAACCGGACATATTGAATGTCCGGTTTTTTATATGAAATGAAACGAGAGCTGATAAAATAGGGGATATTTGTTAAAATGGACATGTCAGTAAAAAAGGGGGATACACGAATGCGGAAAATGGTAGGAATCATTTTGATGCTCGCATTACTTAGTGCATGTGGAAACTCGGCAGCGAGCAATGACAAGGGAGAAGTGCCTGAGCTATTAGAAGTCAAACTAACAGGGCCGGAGCAAGTGGAGAAAAATGAAAACGTTATCGTAAAAGCAGCTGTCACATATGGTGATACGCCTGTTGATGATGCAGATGATGTTGAATTTGAAGTGTGGAAAGATGGCGACAAGGATAACAGCAAGATGATTCAGCCAAAGAAAAAGGAGAAAGGTGTATATGAATTGCATACAGCTTTCAAACAAGATGGCCTTTATATCATACAAGTCCATGTGACAGCTAAACAGCAGCATAATATGCCGAAGACAAACATCCATGTAGGTGATGTGAAAAAAGAGAGTTCATCTACTGAAGAAGAAGATACCTCACATCATTGAAAGCGGTTTTATTTTGGGTTAGGACGTTGGTTTGGTTCAGCATCCTGTGGTGAATCGACTTTATGCTTGTAATCATAAGCCTTTGATGTCGTCCACAGTGATAAAAAGACAACGATTGAGATAATGATAAAGCTGATAATCCCAAGTAACAGCATCTAACTCCCTCCTTATTTCCATATTAACATATATTTCATGCGGTCAAAATAGAAGAAAATGATGGCAGGTTTCAGTATAATAAAAAAAGGGTAATCCCATACTAAACGCAACTACATAAGGAGGAATCAACATGTCTGAAAAATTATTAAACGTCGTCAATAAACAAGTAGCAGATTGGACTGTGCTTTACGTAAAATTACATAACTATCACTGGTATGTAAAGGGAAAAGATTTCTTTACACTCCATGAAAAATTCGAGGAATTATATACAGAAACAGCCACTTATATCGATGATTTGGCTGAGCGTATGCTCGCATTAAATGGACAACCTGTTGCGACAATGAAAGAGTGCTTAGAAATTTCTAGCATTCAAGAAGCGGAAGGCAATGAATCAGCCGAGCAAATGGTGAAAAATCTGTATGATGATTTCTCTAATATTGCAGAAGAACTTAAGCGAGGCATGGAGCTGGCTGCAGAAGTTGGCGATGAAACAACAGGTGATATGCTGCTTGCGATTCATCAATCCATTGAAAAACACAACTGGATGCTCAAAGCATACTTAGGATAAGCGAATGTGAAAGGAATGTCGATCATTAAACAGATCGGCATTCTTTTTTTGTGGATTTGTGACAGACAGCCCATTGAATTGATGGGGCTTTCAGCCGAAGAGAAAAGGGAAGGGAGGGGAGAAGATGTCCTCAATTGCAGGAATGATGAGCCAGCAAGTGGCGAGTATTCAAAAAACACTTAATATCAGTTTATTGAATTCACAGCTTGCCACGAACACAGCCCAAGCTATGGTGATGCTCGATCAAGTGCAGCAGCAGCCTCAAGCTGTTCAGCCCAAAGATTCAGATGCTACGTTTATTGATGTCAGAGTTTAACCAAGAAAGCCGCCGTCACAGGCGGCTCTTTTTATGCGCTTCACGAATTTTTTGAACAGCTAACCATGCCTTTATTTTTTGTCGTCCAAGCTATTCATCAAATGCGGCATATACTATTGAGATAAGAAGTTCCACTATGAAAGGATGTTGATGCCAAGTGAGCAAGGATTTAGGCATCTTTTCGTTGTTTACAGTCAGTTTGTCGGCAATGGGCTTTCTGTTTGGTGGAGCAGGATATTTACTCATGATATTAGTGACACTCATGGCTATAGAATTAATTTGTTCAAGCCTAAGAGAATCTGTGACTGGACAACTTACGATGAAGCGTTTTTTGACCAGGCTTGTTCGAAAGGTTGTGACGATTTCTTTAATATCCATGGCACACTTCTTCGATGTCATGCTGAAGACTGGGGGGACAATTAAGGATTTAGCGCTCATCTTTTATATTATTTATGAATCGTACCAGATTGTCTCAACAGCCAGAGCTCTCGGAATTCCTATTCCACAGTTGTTTATTGATGTGTTAGACATGATTAAAAATAAATTGCGCAAAAAGCCGTAATTTCTTCATATCTGGTCATACTAAAGGAAAAAGGATGAATCAGATGGCGAGACACACATACTATGTATCCGTTCAAGACGGATCAATCTCACAGCACAGAGACGCGGCTGCTTGGCAATTTCAGATAGAAGCAGATGATGACCAAATCTTGCAGTTAAGAGAGTATTTTGATGAACAGTATATGACAGATTGGAAAGGTTTCTTTCGGGCGCATGTTCCATTTCTTGAATATCATTATGATAGTCCAAACGACGAAATGGACAGGAAAAGAAAAGAGATTTACTCGATGATTCATGATCTCGGTAACGAAGAGACAAAGAACTTTATTGAGACCAATGGACTGATGAATTGAAAAAGCATGTAGACAAACCCTCGCATCCTTTGTCAGGTGCTCATGAATGTCAAATTCGCTCTGCGCCAGTACTCGTCCTTCCTAGACTGCAAAGGTTTTCTATCACGCTGAAAAGAAGACAAAAGGCTAAAAGAAAGTTCATTTTAGCCTTTTGTCAACGATCTGAAAGTATGTAGAGACATTCTACATGCTTTTATTTTCGAGGCTGTAAGATACCCCCGATTAGATCACTGATTCCGCCTCTATTTTCCTGCTGTGAGTTGGTGATTTCGTGTGAGGTACTCTGACTCTGGGGTTTGTACCGGTTATCATCTATCCCGACCCGCATTCCAGATGTTCGTTCGGATGGCTGGATAATCACAATTTGGTCCTGTTCATGAAATTCAAACAAGTAGGATTCGCCCGATGTTTGTCCAATGAACGTTTTCCAGTTCACATCTAATTTGACTTTCGGTGCTTTGCCCGTCCAAGCGACAATAGCGTCAGGATCTACACGGCAAGGTGCTTTTAAAATCAGCGGGTTTCCATTTGTTTTGATGGCAACCTGCGCCCCGTGACCTTGATACGAGAGCTTTGAAGTAAATAGCCCTTTCTGTGATAAGATCCCAACGCCTACTGGTGTCACGCCATAGTGACATTCTTCAGTAAAGGCAAGTAAATCTTCACTTTCCACGCTAACATGTTGCCAAGGACCGTTCGGCTCAAGATTGATGACGGTCACATGCTCGCTAGAATCAGCCAAGTAGCAAGTGCCTTGTCCACTCACTTCCATCATCTCAAGGTTTTCACCTGTTAATTTTCTGCTAATATGATTAAATACTTGGCTGACCACATTTCCTTTATTCGTCCCAAGTAATCGTTTACGGTATTGAAATGTACCTTGATCGGCAATCATAGCGCCTTTTTTAGCAAAAAAGATCCCGTTGCCTTCTGCTTGTAAGGTCAGTTCTTCGATCGTGTTGAAATGAAATCCCATTTGTGCCAGCTCCTTTTCTTTGTCAAGATGTGAATCCGTAGATGCGGCATAGGTCGTTTAAATCAAGGGTCGTACCTTGTCCGGTTGCGGTGATTTTCCATTCGTTCTCAACTCTCGTTAGTTCAGCACAAATGATGGATGTACAAAATGAATAATCCTCTGTTAATTGAAAGGTACAAATCTCCTGTTGTGTGATTTGATCTGAAAGGCGCAAGTAGGCATTGGTCACCTGTCCAAAATGATGTGCCCGCTCGTGTGCATCATGTATCGTGGCTGTTACGACGATTTTCTGAATATCGGGTGAGACTCTGCTCAGTTGCATAATAATGATCTCATTGTCCCGATGGCCTCCGCCGACCTGATGATCACCTAGATGGCGAACAGCTCCATCTAAGCTTTGCTGCTGATGATAATAGATCAGGTGTTTTGGAGACAGAAGCTTGTCCTCTTCATTTAAGAGAAACACTTGCGTATCTAAATCAATTGGCTGACCACATAAGTCCCAGCCAAGTCCGATATGAATTTGATCTACATTTGGATTGTCTTTTGTTAAATCTAACTTTTGTCCTTTCATGAGGTGTTTCTTCACTGTCTCAAGAGAAGCGTCTTCTTTCTCATGTTGCCTCATTGGCCATGCTTTGTTATTTTCTTGTTTTGATCCATTTGTGATGCTCATGCTGGTTTCCTCCTCGTCTGTGTAGGACAAACACTTATTAATTTACGTCATCATGGGCAAAAGGTTTCATGATTAAAATGGGATGAGGATGGAGATGATAAAAAGGTTTTAGCAAGAATACTTATTTTACATACAGACGAGATAGAAGTACTCGTTTGTTTCACTTTTCATAAAAATTCTTCAGAGAAATGTGATCTGTGGTATGATGTTTTACAAGAAGCAAGGACAGGATATGAGGGATTTCACATGCATGTATTTAAAGACTATTATCATAATACGGTCAAGCTCTCTTTTGAAGAGCAGCCTTTTTCAAGTCATCCTAAGCATGTTTGGGCTATTTGCCGCTATCAAGGAAAATGGCTACTTACTGAACATGAGGATCGAGGCTACGAGTTTCCAGGAGGGAAAGTAGAGCCAAATGAAGAAGCAGATCAAGCCGCTATACGAGAGATTCACGAAGAGACGGGTGCTGTTGTTCGTGAATTAACGTATATTGGTCAATATCAGGTGCTTGGCAGAGAGAAAATCATTGTCAAAAATATTTATTTCGCTGATATTGAAAGGCTCGTCAAGCAGGACACGTATTTTGAAACGAAAGGACCCGTTCTTTTCGCAGACTTACCAAGATCCATCGCAAAAAATAAAAATTTCAGTTTTATTATGAAAGATGATGTCTTGAGACAAAGTCTTGCTTATCTAGAAAAGAACGGTTTGATTCGTTAAAAAAAGCGTAGGGACATGACCCTGCGCTTTTTATTTTTGCAGAAAACGGCGTTCCAGCCATTCAACAAGCTGATACATGATGGTGGCGAAGACGGCGATAATGAAAAGACTTAAGAACACGAGTGTAAAGTTGAAGACTTGAAAGCCATAGATGATCATATAGCCGAGTCCTTTTGAGGAAACAAGGAATTCTCCCACAATGACCCCAACCCAAGAAAGACCAACATTGACCTTAATGGCAGAGATCATCGTTGGAATACTTGCTGGCAAAATGACCTCACGGAAGACCGTTCTTTTTTTTGCGCCAAAGGTTTTCATGACTTTTAAATAATTCTCATCGACTTCTTGAAAGGCTGTATAAATGACGATGGTGGTAATGATCACACTGATAATGGCACCCATCGCGACAATGCTGATCATGCCTGGTCCAAGGGCAACAATTAAAATGGGGGCGAGAGCGACTTTCGGCATCGCATTTAAAATAACCAAATAAGGATCAAGTACATTTGCAAGACGGGTGGACCACCATAAGGCGGCGGCTAATAAAATGCCGCAAAAAGTACCAAGTAGAAAGCCGAGCACTGTTTCAAATAGTGTAATGCTCATATGATTGATTAATGAACCATCTGATAATTTTTGTACAAACAATTGGCAGACGGCAGATGGTGAACTGAAAATGAGCGGGTCAATCAGTCTGAAATGGCTCGCAAGCTCCCAAAGCGAAAAGAAACTGGCGAAAATGATCAACTGGTAGACTCGCGTCATGCGTTTTTCCATTCGAACTTTTTTTCGATAGGCTTCATGTAAAAGGTCACTGTGTTTCAACTGTCTTCAGCTCCTTCCAAATCGTTTGAAAGAGCTCTTGGAAACTTGCTGTCTGTCTCGCTTCAAAAGGAGAGAGCGTCCTCAGATCATCTGGAACGGTAAACATTCGCTGGATAGAGCCTGGATGCTTTGAGAATAAGAAAATGCGATCACTCATCGCAATGGCTTCGCCGATGTCATGTGTGACAAGAACAGCCGTTTTTTGGTAGTTTTTTAATGTGTGAAAGACGAGGTCTTCTAATGTCAGTTTCGTCTGGTAATCTAGTGCTGAAAATGGCTCATCTAGCAGAAGCAGTCCGGGATCAACTGCAAGCGTTCGGGCGAGAGCCGCACGCTGCCTCATCCCGCCTGACAGCTCCTTCGGGTATTTATCTTCGACATCATTGAGTCCAAGCTTTGGCAGTAAGCTAAGGGCAGCTGAGGTGGCTTCATGTGAATCTTGTTTTGCAATTTTTAATCCGAGAATGACATTTTCCTTGATCGTTTTCCATGGGAACAAATAATCTTGCTGGAGCATATAACCGATTTGATGCTCCTGTTGATTCGGTTCTTTTCCTTCGATTAAAATTCGACCTTCAGAGGGTGGCGTAATGCCTGCGATGATGGACAGCAAGGTTGTTTTCCCGCAGCCGCTGGGACCAATAAATGAGATGAATTCACCTTGAGTGATCTCCATATTGATGTGCTTGATGGCCGTGGTTTTTTCTTTTAAAGAGAAGTACGTGTGGGTCACATGGTTAATTTGAAGGAAAGACATGTGCTACCTCCTGTTCTATTTGTGATCTGTGACCTTCTTGGCAATGGATGAATCGACAAGTTGTTTGTACGGGATAAATTCCGGCAGTTCACCACTTGCTTTCATGATTTCCTGTAATTTGTTCCATTCCTCTTCATTTAGAAGGGGATCTGTTGCATAGGAGTTCTGCTGTTTGTAGCGTTTGATAGCTGTTGATAAGACATCAAGGTCTGTATCAGGAAATTGAGATTGGATTGTCTTGGCAATCTCCTCTGGGCTCTTTGCTTTGACCCATTTTTGCGCTTTGTAAATGGCACGAGTAAAGGCTTCAGCTGTCTCTTTGTTTTCCTCTAAGTAACTCTTCTTTGCCATAAAGGTGGTATAAGGCACCTTGCCGGAAGCCTCACCAAAGGAGGCGGTAATGTACCCTTTGCCTTCTTTTTCAATTAAGGAAGCTGTCGGTTCGAATAACTGCACAAAATCGCCAGTTCCAGAGGAAAAAGCACCTGAAATGTTGGCAAAATCAATATTTTGAATCATGCGAAGATCCTGTTTCAAATCAATGCCTTCTTTTTTCAGGACATATTCACCGACCATTTGCGGCATGCCGCCTTTCCGTTGTCCGAGAAAGTCCTTTCCTTTCAATTGATCCCAAGAGAATTGATTGATTTTTTCCCTTGAAACAAGAAATGTACCGTCTGTTTGTGTCAGCTGTGCAAAGTTCATGACAGAGTCTTTCGTGTCTTGTGCTTCCACATAAATAGAAGATTCAGATCCGGTCAGAGCGATATCAGCGCCGCCGGATAAGAGAGCTGTCATTGTTTTATCGCCGCCCCAAGTGGTTTTTAATTCAACCTCTAAGCCTTCATCTTTGAAAAATCCTTCGGATAGGGCGACATAAAGCGGTGCATAAAAGACCGAATGGGTCACCTCGGCTACTTGTACGGTCTGCTCTTGGTCTTTTTTACAGGCGACAAATGGAATAAAGAGCAGGACAACGAATATGAATGCCAGTCTGACTTTAATGGAACGATTCAAGAGTAATTCGCCTCCTTTGTTCTAGATCACTAATTAAAGTATGTCAAAAGGGATTTTTGGTGAGTGCCTAGATGAAATAAGAAGCGCATTGTTTATTTATAGAACGTGTCTTTTTTTCTATACTAGAAGCATGAATGCTTTCTTGAATTTGGTAGAAATAAAGGAGCGGTTTCGTGTATAGATTGAGTTGGGTATTTGTTGGTTGGTATGTAGTGGGTCTTATTTTAATGGTCTTTTTTGAAGTGCCGGCATGGCTTCAGTTTGCGAATGGTATCTTTCTTGTGCTTTACGCCTGCTGCGTCATTGAGATTGGCCGAAATATTTACGGGGCATGGAGCTTTGTGATCGTAAGAGCAGCCATTGTGGGTGTGTTGACGTTTACGGTTGAATGGGTGGGGATCACAACTGATTTTCCATTTGGGGCCTATGATTATTATCCGACGCTTGGATTTCTTGTGGCGGGAGTACCTTTGACGATCGCTTTTGCATGGGTTGGTGTGTTTTTAAATAGTCTTTTTTTATCAAGACAACAATCGAAGTGGAAACGAGCCGTCGAAACGGGTATATGGATTGTGCTGCTTGATCTCATATTAGATCCGGTAGCAGCTGAACGAAAGTTTTGGGTGTGGTATGACGGCGGAGGTTTCTTTGGTATCCCTTTTGAGAATTTTGTCAGCTGGGGTATCATTGGAGCAGGACTTTCATTTCTGTTCCCGCTCGTCTCCATTGATCAGCAGGCATTGCGCTGGAATGGGCGTATTTATCAGGCCATGGTGTTCTTCTTTGGTCTTTTAGCATTAAAGGGCGGGCTGGATGTCATTTTTTATTTAGCACTGATCATTGTCATCTTGTGTGAAGGAAGGGTTCGATTTGAAAGAAAGCGACAAAAACCGATCGTTTAGACGACTCTTTTATTTTTATCTTGAACGATATTTACTGAACAAACATTTTCGCTGTGTCATGATGAAAGGTACGGTTGATCCAAAGGAGAAACATCCTGTTCTTTATCTTGCCAATCACAGTTCATGGTGGGATGGACTGATCATTTTTCTTTTAATAGAACAAATGTCTGAGCTGGATCATGCCATGATGATGGAAGAGAAGCAGTTGAAGCAATATGCTTTTTTTCAAAAAATTGGTGCATTTCCAGTTCATAAAGAGAAGCTGAAAAGTGTCAAGCAGGCATTAATGACTGCAAAGGAGAAGATGGAGGCTGGCGGGGCTGTGTGGCTCTTCCCGCAGGGGAAAATTATGCACCAAGACACACGGCCGCTTGAACTGGAAGGCGGAGCTTCTTTTTTAGTCAGGCAATTTGAGCAGGTCGTCATCAAACCTGTGACGCTGCATTATACATTTAATCAATTTCAAAAACCGACGGTATCGGTTGAGTTTGGAGAAGATGTCCTAGTAGCTGGCGAATCACTTCGCAGTAAGGAAGTAACAAGTTTACTCGGAGACCTGCTTGAAACACAGTTAAACACACATCAAGCACAGGTTATTGCTGATCCAGATTTTTCAACAAACGAACAATTTAGGCAGGTGACAAGGACAAGCCGGTCAACTAGTGATGCGTTTGATTCCTTTAAAAAGTGGGTGAAAACATGGCGGTCTTCTTAATTGTCATCAGCGTTTTGCTGATCTGCCAATTGATGTTTACGATTTGGAATATGAAGCAATTTCCTGTACTCAAGCCGGCATCTCTTTCACCTGATGAACCCATTTCATTATCGATCCTCATTCCAGCGAGAAATGAAGAAAAACGGCTGGAAGCCTGCCTTCAGTCGATTGTTGATCAGCGTCTCCATCCGAAAGAGTTGATCGTGCTGGATGATCACTCGACAGATCAGACGAGAATGATTGCAGAGGGCTTCGCAGAGACATATCCATGGATTCGCGTGCAGTCAGGTCAAGTACTGAAACGAGGATGGCTTGGAAAATCATATGCTTGTTCCCAGCTTGCTGAGGCAGCATCGTCTGATTGGCTGTTATTTTTAGATGCAGATGTCCGCTTAAAACAAGGAGCTATTGAAGCGGTGTACAAGCAGTTATGCATACAAAAAACGGGCATGCTTTCAGGTTTCCCAGAGCAAAAAACGGGAACGCCTTTTGAGCATCTTGTCGTTCCTATGATGATGTTTACGATTGGCTGCCATCTGCCAGTGAAGTGGGTCAAAACATCTCAACATCCTGCTTTTGCCGCAGCACATGGCGGCTTTATTGCCATTGAAAAGAACTGTTATCACGAAATAGGTGGTCATGAAGCGATCAAGGATTCGCTCGTGGATGATATGGCTTTGGCTAAACGAGTGAAAGCGAAGGGCTTTCCGTTCACACTGGCAAGTATTCATTCTTTTGTCTACATGAGAATGTATGAGAGTGGACAGGAAGTATGGGAAGGATATCGGAAAAATTTGTTCCCGGGAGTGAATCGAAGCATTGCTTTGTTAAGCAGTGTCTTTTGTTTATACTCCGTCCTTTATGTAGTTCCTGTTATTTGCTTTATGATCGCACTGATTCATTTTGATGTGGTCAATCTCTGTTTAGCCCTTCTTTGCTACGGGCTTGGTGTATCCATTAAAGCGGTCATTGATATCGAAAATGGAAGAACGTCTACGATGGCCTTTTTATTGCCTGTCAGTATCATGAGCCTGATGGCCATTGGTTTTGCTTCTATGAAAATTGGGCTGAAAAAAGAAGGCTATGAATGGAAAGGAAGAAGGTACGAATGAAAAAAGTGATCATTATTGGCGGCGGACTTGGCGGGTTATCGGCTGCGATTCGCTTACAGTCAGGCGGTTTCCAGGTCACCATTTTAGAAAAAGAAGCTTCTTTAGGCGGGAAATTACAACGCCATCAAGCGTCTGGCTACTCTTTTGATTTAGGACCGAGTACCATTACAATGAAGGCGTATTTTGAGGAAGTATTTACCTCCTGTCATAGACGAATGGAGGATTATGTGACGTTTTATCCGATTTTCCCGCTTACTAAAAACGTTTTTTCAGATGGACATACGGTCGAGTTTACGCCAGATATTGAGCAAATGGAATCACAAATTGCAGTTTTTAGTCCAGAGGATGCAAAGCGATACCGGGCATTTTTACAGGAATCGAAGAAGCTTTTTCAAATGGCAGAGGATCAGTTTTTAAATCGTTTATTATTGACCTGGAAGGATAAAGCGGATATCAAGTTAATGAAAGCCCTTCTTGCTGTCAAACCTTTTACATCCGTTCAGCGCTTGCTACGTCAATATTTTCGTCATCCTCATACATTGGCGATGTTTGGCCGGTATGCGACTTACATTGGCTCTTCTCCATACGAGGCACCTGCTATTTTTAATATGATGGCTTATTTAGAAGGAGAAAAAGGCATTTATGGTATTAAGGGCGGTACGTATCGTTTAGTTGAGGCATTTGAGACACTGGCAAAGGAATTGGGTGTCCAAATTCATCTCAATGAACGAGTCAAAAAGATTCATGTGAAGAATAAGCGAATCCAAGGAGTTGAAACGGATCAGCAGTTATATGAAGCAGATCAAGTCATTGCGGGGGCAGATGCACTGACTGTTTATCGCCAATTAATTGATGAAGAAGACCGCCCGAGCTTTGGAAATCAAAAACTGGCAAACATTGAGCCATCGTTATCAGGTTTTGTTCTTTTGTTGGGCGTCCCTAAAGTCTATGAACAATTGTCTCATCACAACGTGTTTTTTCCAGAGAATTATGAACAAGAATTCAAGGATATTTTTCAGAAAAAACAGCTTCCTCATGATCCGACGCTTTACATCTGTTATTCAGGTCATTCAGAGCCAGCTTTAAACGGAGGGCCAGGAAGAAGTAACTTGTTTGTATTGGCCAATGCGCCATATGTGACAAAAGAGCAAAATTGGGACATGCTAAAGGAGACATATGGCCAGCATATGAAAACAAAACTAAAGGAAAAGGGTCTCTTTGATCTTGACCAGCTTGTAGAATATGAAGCGGTACAAACCCCGCTTGATTTGCAGCAAAAAACGGGAGCATATCATGGGGCCATTTATGGCATGTCGTCAAACTCGTTCAAGCAGGCGTTTTTTCGTATCAATAATCAATCAAAGGATATTGAAGGACTTTGGTTTGTTGGCGGCACAAGTCATCCAGGCGGTGGCACTCCGATGGTGACAAAATCAGGACAGCTCGTCGCAGAAACCATCATCAAGCATTTGACGTAACACCGAATGAAAAGGAGAGAATTCAAGTGATTGTGGAAAAGAGAAGATTCCCGTCGCCACATCCGCATATTCACTTATATACAGTGACATATGAGGCCGATGGACTTCGAATGAAGGGGCTGCTCGCTGAACCGGCCGGAGAAGGTCTCTATGACGGTTTTTTATATTTACGCGGCGGCATTAAAAATGTGGGAATGGTTAGACCTGGCCGAATTGTGCAATTTGCTGCGCAAGGGTTTGTCGTCTTTGCGCCCTTCTACCGAGGGAATCAAGGAGGCGAAGGGAACGAGGATTTTGCCGGAGAAGACCGGAAAGATGCATTTGCTGCATTTCAGCTGTTGAAACATCATCAAAAGGTGAAGCAGGAGCGAATTCATATCTTTGGTTTTTCCCGTGGCGGAATTATGGGCATATGGACCGCTGTTGAAATGAAGCATGAGGCCGCTTCCTTTGTGACATGGGGAGGCGTAAGTGATATGAAGCTCACCTATGAAGAACGTGTGGATATGAGAAGAATGATGAAGCGTGTGATAGGAGGTCCTCCGCATAAGGTACCAGAGGCATATGAGGCTAGAACGCCTTTGAATGATGTGCACCAAATTGAAGCACCTGTCTTAATCATTCATGGGGAGCTGGATGAGAATGTATCCATTGAGCATGCGTATTTATTAGAAGATGCACTGCGTCAGCATGGCAAGTCTGTGGAAACATGGTATTTTCACGGATATCATCATTATTTCCCGCCACAGCATAACCGGGAGATTGTCAGACGGCTGACGACATGGATGCACAGCCGAAAAGGCGGAAATGTGGTAAAATAAACGGTAGAAAGAAATATAGAAAGTAGGGGGATTTTCATTATGGGAATGCCTGTTGAATTTAATACAATGATTGTCACAAAAGGAAAAGAGACAAGAATTGAAGAAAATGTGTTTGAGCTCATGAAGGAAGGGTACCGCATTTATCCATTAAATATTCCGCTTGAGGTGCGTAAAACGAAAGACGGAGAAAAAACGGGAACAGCACATGTTGAAAAGCTGGAGCTCACAGACAATATCACGAAGGTAACGTACCGTCTTGTGTCATTGCATTCAACGAACTAAAAAAGCTGAAGGATTCATTCCCTCAGCTTTTTCCTTTTGATTAGACGAGTGGTCCGCCTTTTGCTTCAATATCACTTGCTGCATGGCTGAATTTTTTGAAGTTCTTTTTAAATTCATTTGCAAGGAAGTGTGCTTTTTCTTTGTAAGCCTCTTGATCGTCCCATGTTTTAGCAGGCTGAAGCACTTCATCTGGCACTCCTGGAATATGAAGCGGGATGTGTAATCCGAAGATGTCGTCAGTGATCATTTCAGCGTTATCAAGATCACCTTCGATCGCTGCCTGCACCATTGCTCTTGTATGAGCAAGATTCATTCGTTTGCCCGTACCGTAGCCGCCGCCAGTCCAGCCTGTATTCACAAGGAATACCTTTGCGCCGTGCTCATCAATTTTTTTACCAAGCATTTCAGCATAGACATGAGCAGGAAGTGGCAAGAATGGTGAACCAAAGCAAGTAGAGAACGTTGTTTCTGGTGACGTCACGCCACGCTCAGTTCCCGCTAGTTTACTTGTGTAACCGCTCAAGAAGTGGTACATGGCTTGTTCTTTCGTTAAACGGCTGATTGGAGGTAAAACGCCGAATGCATCAGCTGTTAAAAAGACGATAGCAGATGGGTGACCTGCAATACTTGGTTTCACGATGTTATCAATCATTTCGATTGGGTAAGCCGCACGTGTATTTTCAGTAAAGAATGTGTCATCATAATCTGCTTCACGTGTTTCTTCATCAAGTACTACATTTTCAAGCACTGATCCGAAGCTGATGGCTTTGTAAATTTGTGGTTCTTTTTCTTCACTTAAGTTCACGCATTTTGCATAGCATCCGCCTTCAATATTGAAGACACCTGTGTTAGACCAGCCGTGCTCATCGTCTCCAATCAGCTTGCGGCTTGCACTTGCAGAAAGCGTCGTTTTTCCAGTACCTGAAAGGCCGAAAAATAAAGCAACATCGCCTTCTTGACCAACGTTAGCAGAGCAGTGCATAGATAAAATATCTTGTTCAGGAAGCAGGTAGTTCATAACAGAGAAAATGGATTTTTTCATCTCTCCTGCATATTCTGTTCCACCGATCAGAATCGTACGTTTTTCAAAAGAAACGATAATAAACGTTTCAGAGTTTGTGCCATCTGTTTCAGGATCTGCTTTAAAGTGAGGTGCAGATAAGATGGTGAAAGGTTTTTCGTTTGATGATGGTGTTGATCCATCAGGTCTGATGAATAGCTGCTTTGCAAAGAGATTGTGCCAAGCGAATTCATTTACAACTGTAATGGGCATACGGTATTTTTCGTCAGCACCGGCAAAACCATCAAAGACAAATAGTTCATCACGTTCTTTTAAGTATGACACAACCTTTGTATATAAACGATCAAATGCCTCTTTCGAGATCGGCTGATTGACTTGACCCCAATCAATTTTATGTTCAGAGTTTTCTTCTTTTACGATGAATTTATCTTTAGGCGAACGTCCAGTGTAGGCACCCGTTGTGGCGCGGACAGCACCAGTTGAAGTTAAAACGCCTTCATTACGTGCCAAAATCTTTTCAACAAGTTTCGGAACAGATAAATTTTGGTGCGTATTTTCTAATGAGAGCAATGACTGCAAATCTTCTTTTAAATCCACTGAGTTCATAAAAAAACCCTTCCTTTACCGTTGAATTTGTTTGTTTTGATTAGTATAACACATTGATAATAATAGTCTATACTATTTAAACATTTTTGTGTGTGTTTTTTCATTTCTGCTATGAAAATATGCTTTTTGGTGATGCTAATGATGAGGTGAAAAAAGAGGGGGGATAATTCCTATGAACCATTGACATGACGCAAGGGTTTAAGATAAGATATCTTATTGAACGGATACTCTTATCCCGAGTTGGTGGAGGGACAGGCCCGATGAAGCCCAGCAACCGGTTTCTTATGAAAAAGGCATGAACATGCTGAGAAACCAAGGTGCTAACCTGATGCAAGGTACAAGAACACCTTGAGCGATAAGAGTGAAAGGCATGCGATCTCAGACCCTTTCCTCGCAATGAAGGAAATGGTTTTTTTATTTTTGGGATATCATATGAACAAATTGCCAATAACATCTCTAATATAAACATGTTGAAATATAAGAGGGAACGAGTTCCGTATCATATTGGAGGCCTCATCTTGGGATGATGTGGTCTTGTACAGGAGGAAATAGCCATTATGAGTCAAAATCGTCGTTTATTTACTTCAGAATCAGTGACCGAAGGACATCCAGATAAAATCTGTGATCAAATTTCAGACAGCATTTTGGATGAAATTTTAAAGAAAGATCCAAATGCACGTGTTGCCTGTGAAACTTCTGTAACAACCGGTCTCGTATTAGTAAGCGGTGAGATTACAACGTCTACTTATGTTGACATTCCAAAGACGGTGCGTGACACGATTAAGGAAATTGGCTACACACGTGCGAAATATGGTTTTGATGCGGAAACATGTGCGGTTCTTACATCAATTGATGAACAGTCTGCTGATATTGCGCAAGGTGTAGACAAAGCGCTTGAAGCACGTGAAGGAACAATGACTGAAGAAGAAATTGATGCGATCGGTGCAGGTGACCAAGGTCTGATGTTTGGTTTTGCAAATAACGAAACTGAAGAGCTTATGCCACTGCCGATTTCTCTTGCACATAAATTATCTCGCCGTTTAACAGAAGTACGCAAGAATGAAACACTTGCATACCTTCGTCCAGACGGAAAAACTCAAGTAACAGTTGAATATGATGAACAAAACAAACCAGTTCGTATTGATACGGTGGTTATTTCTACACAGCATGCACCAGAAGTGACGCTTGAACAAATTCAAAGCGACTTAAAAGAGCATGTCATCCGCCCTGTCGTTCCAAGTGAACTGATCGATGAAGAAACAAAATACTTCATCAACCCAACAGGCCGCTTTGTTATCGGTGGACCTCAAGGGGATGCTGGTTTAACTGGACGTAAAATCATCGTTGACACTTATGGCGGGTATGCTCGTCACGGTGGCGGTGCTTTCTCTGGTAAGGATGCAACGAAGGTTGACCGTTCTGCAGCATATGCGGCTCGCTATGTAGCGAAAAACATCGTAGCAGCTGGTCTTGCAGATTCATGTGAAGTGCAGCTTGCTTATGCAATTGGTGTTGCACAGCCTGTCTCCATTTCAATTGATACATTTGGAACAGGAAAAGCCTCTGAAGAGAAATTAATTGAAGTGGTACGTGCAAACTTTGATCTTCGTCCAGCTGGCATTATTAAAATGCTTGACTTACGTCGTCCGATCTATAAACAAACCGCTGCATACGGACATTTTGGCCGTCATGACTTGGATCTTCCATGGGAAAAAACGGATAAAGCCGACACGCTTCGCAAGGAAGCATTAGGAGAATAACAACATACAAAACCGCTTATTTTAAGCGGTTTTCCTTTTGATTAAAAAAAATTCTACAAAAAGCGTAAAAATGTGAAACAAAATTGGACAAAAAACTGTCTAATTATAGGTCTACTTTTAAGAAATAACATAACGTGGAGGCAATAATATGTGTGGGTTTGTTGGTGTATTTAATCACCGTCCATTGTCCGAAACTACTGAGCAGGAAGAGTTAATTAAGCAAATGAATCGTCTCATCGTTCATCGAGGTCCGGATGATGAGGGGTACTTTCATGATGAGCATGTAGGATTTGGATTTAGACGTTTAAGTATTATAGATGTTGAACACGGAAAGCAGCCGCTTTCTTATGAAGATGAAAAATATTGGATTATTTTCAACGGAGAAATTTATAACTATGTGGAGCTGAAAGAAGAGCTTGTGAAAAAAGGCTATACGTTCAGCACAGATTCTGATACGGAAGTCCTTCTTGCCACATATCGCCACTATAAAGAAGAAGCGGCATCGAAGCTTCGCGGGATGTTTGCATTTTTAATTTGGGATAAAGAAGCGCAGTTATTATATGGCGCAAGAGATCCTTTCGGCATTAAACCGCTCTATTTTACACAAATGGATGACCAAGTGTACTTTGCTTCTGAACGCAAAAGCTTAATGGCTGTGAATGAGAACATTTTATTTGATGAGACTGCTTTGCAGCAGTACATGTCTTTTCAGTTCGTTCCTGAGCCAAATACACTTGATCAAAAAGTGCACAAAGTCGAGCCAGGTCATCAGTTTACACTGCGTCCAGGCCAAGACATTGCATTTAAGACTTACTGGAAAGTTCAATTCAAACCTGAGCAAACACAAGAGCAGAAATTAGTAGAAGAAGTACGTGATGCTATCTATGATTCTGTAAAAGTCCACATGAGAAGTGATGTGCCTGTTGGTTCATTCCTATCAGGCGGGATCGATTCTTCTTTCATCGTGTCGGTCGCAAAGGAATTTCACCCTGAACTGAAGACATTCTCTGTTGGTTTCCAGCAGGATGGATTCAGTGAGGTGGATGTAGCAAAAGAAACAGCTGATAAGCTGGGATTGCAAAACTTTAGTGCTGTGATTTCTCCTGAGGAATATATGAATGAGCTTCCAAAGATCGTCTGGCATTTAGATGATCCTTTGGCTGATCCAGCGGCGATTCCATTGTATTTCGTGGCAAAAGAAGCGAAAAAACAAGTCACAGTTGTTCTTTCAGGTGAGGGAGCAGACGAGCTGTTCGGTGGATATAATATTTACCGTGAGCCGCTATCTCTAAAGCCTTTTGAATCTGTACCATCCATGCTGAAAAAGCTTCTTCTTCGTCTGGCTCGTTTAATGCCAGAAGGAATGAAAGGGAAAAGCTTTATCGTTCGCGGCTGTACGCCATTAGAGGAACGTTATATCGGCAATGCGAAAATCTTTGAAGAGCCAGTGAAGAAAAACCTCTTAAAGCAGTATGATCCGAACATCACGTATCGTGACGTGACGAGAACATACTTCGAGGAAAGTGCAGGCTACAGTGATATTAACAAAATGCAATATGTTGATATCCATACGTGGATGCGCGGGGATATCCTGCTGAAAGCAGATAAGATGACAATGGCGAATTCTCTTGAGCTTCGTGTTCCATTCCTTGATAAGGTCGTATTTGAAGCAGCTTCTAAAATTCCAGAAGAGTTGAAAACGAAAGACGGTACAACGAAATATTTATTGCGTAAAGCAGCAGAAGGCATTGTACCAGACCATGTGTTAAACCGTAAAAAACTAGGTTTCCCTGTGCCAATTCGTCATTGGCTGAAAAATGAGATGAACGCTTGGGCGAAAGATATCATTAAAAACAGTCAGACAGATGAATACATTAACAAGGCATATGTTCTTGATTTATTAAATGATCATTGTGCTGGAAAAGCAGATCATAGTCGTAAGATTTGGACTGTCCTGATCTTTATGATCTGGCATAGCATCTATGTAGAGCGCAGCATTGATCCAGAGCAGTTGAATCACCAGCCGAAAGAAGTTATTTTTAGCTAATGAAAAAGGTTTTCAGCTTTGTGCTGAAAACCTTTTTTGTCATGATAGAAAGTGGTGGAAAAGGGTAAAATAACAAGCGGTACACAGTTATTGCTTAATATCCTGAAAAAAACATGATAAAGTGAAGATACATGTATGATGTTAACGCGATAAAAGGGAACGATAGTATTGTCCTTTTTCTACATATTCTCTGCGGATACGATCCATGTCTTGGATATCTTCATCTGTTAACTGGCGAACGACTTTGGCTGGACGGCCAAAAGCGAGTGAACCTTTTGGGATGACTTTTCCTTGCGGGACAAGGCTACCTGCACCAATAAAGGCTCCTTCGCCAATTTCCGCACCATCGAGAATGATGGAACCCATGCCAATGAGGGCATTTTTTCGAATGATAGAGCTATGTAATGTGACTTGGTGTCCAATGGTAGCACCATCTTCAATAAGAAGTGTTTTTCCAGGACTTTGATGCAGACAGGATAAGTCTTGAATGTTGACGTTTTTTCCAATTCTTACAGGAGCTACATCGCCTCTAATGACCGTTTGGAACCAAACGCTTGAATATTCTCCAATTGTGACATCACCTGTAATGGTGGCGTTTTCTGCAACAAAGACCGATTCATGAATCTCAGGTGTAAACTGATGATATGGATAAATCACTTTTTCGACTTCCTTTCTTAATACAACATTTGTGAGGTGTTTACTTTGTGGACTTGGCATGCTGAAAGACCGGTTGGTACAATTGTCATTGTACATGGTGCTAGTGAATATCATGGCCGATATAAATGGCTGATCGAAATGTGGCGAAATGCAGGCTATCACGTCGTCATGGGTGACCTGCCTGGGCAAGGGACATCGACACGTGCGAGAGGCCACATTCGTTCTTTTCAAGAATACATTGATACAGTCGATGAATGGATTGAACATGCGAAGTCGTTCAGACTTCCGACATTTTTACTTGGACATAGTATGGGGGGACTGATTTCGATTGAATGGTTCAAGCAGTATACCCATACGAAGATTGATGGCCTTATTTTATCATCACCTTGTTTAGGTCTGCAATTTAAACCGAAGAAGCTGATGGATTTTGCGTCAAAAGGGCTAAATGTGCTGGCGCCGTCTTTTAAAGTCGAATCTGGGCTGTCGATTGAACTTGCCACGCGGAATCAAGATGTGATAGAGGCAGATTCGAATGATTCGCTTTATGTGACGAAGGTGTCGGTTCGCTGGTATCGAGAACTGGTAAAAAATATCGATGCGGCGATGCAGCCTACGAATGTTTTTCGGTCGATTCCACTCCTGCTCATGCAGGCAGGCGATGACAAGATTGTAGATAAAACAAGAGTGATGAAATGGTTCAATGGCATTGAATCAACCAATAAATCATACCGTGAATGGGAAGGGCTTTATCATGAAATTTTTAATGAGCCCGAGCGAGAAGAAGTATTTAAGGCGGCAAGAGCCTTTACTGATCAATATATTTGATTGTGAGCTTAAGTTGGGGGTGGATTGATTTGTCAGTACCAGAACGTCCTTTTGCACTGATGACGAAGGTGTATAAAGATATTTTTCCGCTAGTTCATCAGGAGCTAAAAAAGTGGCGGGCTCATGCAGAAATGATTGAAAACGAAGAACTGAGAACGCAGGCACTAGCGAGCATATCCAGTAAAACCTTTCACTGTGAAGGCGGGGGAATTTTATCTCTGCTTGCAGGTGAAGCGAAAGAAACGTGTATTGAATTCATTGTGGCGTACCAAACGATTAGCGATTACTTAGATAATTTGTGTGACCGCAGTACATCACTTGATCCAAAGGATTTTCATATGCTGCATCAGGCAATGAGAGATGCACTCGATATTCATGCGGAGCTTAAGCCGTATTATCAATTCCGTGATGATCAAGAGGATCATGGGTACCTGCATGCGCTAGTCAGGACGTGCCAAGATGTGCTGTCACGTCTAGCGCATTATCCGATCATTCAGCCCTATTTACATACGCTGTGTGATTATTATAGTGATTTACAAGTACATAAGCATGTGGTTCCTCATGAGCGTGAACCCCGATTAGAGTCATGGTTCCGCCAGTATGAAAAGGATTTACCGAAGATGGAGTGGTATGAGTTTTCCGCATGTGCAGGATCAACGTTGGGTATTTTCTGTCTTGTGGCTTATGCACTGCAGCCTGATTTTACAGAGAAGCAGGCGAAGCAAATTTACGAAAGTTATTTCCCTTATATTCAAGGTCTGCACATCTTACTGGACTATTTAATCGACCAAGAAGAGGACAGGCTGGAAGGCGATTTGAATTTTTGCTCGTACTACAACTCTCATCATGAGATGATGGATAGACTACAGCATTTTATTGAAAAAGCGGATGAACAGCTGAAAGGCATTCCACACGAGAATTTTCACAAACTAATCAATAGAGGGTTACTTGCGGTCTATTTGTCTGATGAAAAAGTGACAGCCCAAAAAGAGATGAACAAGCTGGCAAAACGGTTGATCAAATCAAGCGGGAAAACATCGTTCTTTTTCTATATCAATGGCAGAGCCTATCGAACCTATCAGAAAATGCCTTGGATGAAATCTTCTTAACGTATAAAATAAGCCCATCGGCTTGTAGAAAATGTTTTTCTACAAGCTTTTTTGTATTGAACTGTTTCGCTTGTATCCTCTTTTTTCATTACAATCCTCTTATTTGCTGCCGATATTATTCTTAGTGTACGAAAAATAGGAGAAAAGTATGGATCGAATGAATCGTATCTACTCCTTATGACGTATATTTGTTGGAAAACTTAAAAAAGGGGAAGGTCGAATATGTCATTTTTTAAAAAGTTTGCAGCAAGTGTAGGAATCGGTGCAGCAAAAGTGGATACAATTTTGGAGAAAGATGCGTATGAACCGGGAGAAGAAGTAAAGGGAACAGTCCATGTGAAGGGCGGAAAAGTGCCTCAAGATATTCGCTATATTGATTTAAAGTTGAAAACATGGTACACCATTGTAAAAGATGATGAAGAGCAACGAAAACACACAATCATCCATTCTGTCCGAGTGACTGAATCATTCACGATTCAGCCTGCGGAAGCCCAGCAGTTTACATTCTCATTTCACCTTCCTCTTGATACACCAATGACTGTAGGTAAAGTAGAGGTGGCTGTTGTGACAGACCTTGATATTCAAGGTGGTATTGATAAATTTGATCATGACCGCATTTTTGTAAACGCACACCCTTGGGTGAATCGTGTGCTTGAAGCTGTTGGAAACTTAGGCTTTCACCTTCATGAAGCAGACTGCGAAGAAGCACCTTATTTTAGGCGCCGCCTTCCCTTTGTTCAAGAATTTGAGTTCATACCGACTTCCGACTATTATCGTCAAATGCTTGATGAGTTAGAGGTGATTTTCTTCATTGATGAAGAGGGGTTAGATATCATTTTTGAAGTCGACCGTAGAGCAAGAGGGCTGCGTGGCTGGCTGGAAGAAATGTATAATGACGGAGAACAGCTTGTACGTGTCCGCTTTACTCAATCAGAGCTTGCAGATGTAGAAGAGCTGGAAGTAGTGCTTGAAGAAATCATTGACCAATACGCTTATTAAATAAAAAAAACTCAAATCCATTAAGAGGATTTGAGTTTTTTTTCGATGGCTACCACAAAGGGCGGATCGTTTTGAATATTCATGTATTGATAAGAGATCACCTGTACTTCTTCGTGATGGAGTGTTTTGCAATAATCAAGAAGGATATCCTTCTCTTTTTTTCCTTCGGGATGACCGTGGTAAATCACAAGAACGATCAGACCTCCAGGCTTAAGCCAATCCATGAGCTGGTTGATCGCTTCAATGGTCGTATGGGCCTGAGTCGTGACGGTTTTATCGCCTCCTGGTAAGTACCCAAGATTGAACACTGCACCAGATATGTGACCATAAGCTTCGGCTGGCAGATGCTCAGCAAGTTGTTCATGTCCGTCATGGATCAGGTGAACGTAAGGGTAGTGCTCACCAAGTCTTTTGCTTGTTTGCTCAATGGCTTCCTTCTGTACATCGAATGCGAAAACTTGTCCATCCTTCCCGACAAGGTCAGCTAAATAGCGTGTATCATGGCCATTTCCCATCGTTGCATCAATGACAATATCGCCTTTTTGACATGCACGTTCTAACAGTTCTTTACTAAAAGGGAGCATCCGTTTTAAAATCATTTTGCCGCTTCTTCCAATCTGATGAAGCGTTTGCCCTGGTAGCTGTTACGCCTTTCAAGCTCAGCATTAATGGCATTGAGCACTTCCCATTTATTCACACTCCACATTGGACCTACCATTAATTCAATGGGACCATCGCCTGTAATACGATGAATAATCATTTCTGGGGGCAGGATCTCCAGCTGATCACAGACAAGCTGGACATATTCCTCTTGGCTGAGAAATTCTAGTTTGCCTTTCTCATATTGCTTCACCATCGGTGTTCCTTTTAACAGGTGAAGTAGATGAATTTTAATTCCTTGCACATCTAAATCAGCGACAGCTTTTGCTGTTTCCATCATCATATCTCGGTTTTCAAGAGGAAGACCGTTGATGATATGTGAACAGACTCGAATGCCATGTTTTCGCAGTTTTTCTACACCTTCTACGTAGCATTCATAATCATGGGCACGGTTGATGAGCATCGCTGTCCGCTCATGCACAGTTTGTAGACCAAGTTCAACCCATAGATACGTCCGTTCATTTAACTCAGCTAAATATTCCACGACGTCATCTGGCAGACAATCTGGTCTTGTGGCAATCGATAAACCAACCACTCCATCCAGATTCATAACGGTTTCGTATTTTTCTTTTAAAACAGGAAGCGGCGCATGTGTATTTGTGTAAGCTTGGAAATACGCCATGTATTTTCCATCTTTCCATTTTGTATGCATCCGGTCCTTGATTTCATTAAATTGAGTGATGAGATCATCCGCCCGGTTCCCTGCAAAATCACCAGATCCTGCTGCGCTGCAAAATGTGCAACCTCCATGTGCGACAGTACCATCACGGTTTGGACAATCAAAGCCGCCGTCTAATGCGACTTTAAATACTTTATGACCAAAGTGCTCACGCAAATGATAATTCCATGTGTGATAACGTTTTTCGCTGTTTGAATATAAAAAAGGGTTATGCTGATCCAAGTCAGTAACCTCCTTGCATAATAATAGGCATCCTTAAAGTTTAACAAAAATCACGAAAGAGGACAATTGAATCTGTCCAACATTTTCTTTAGTGAAAAAGCTTTACGTGGGCAAAATAGGCGAGAGAAATGATGAAATGGAGGGATGGCTAGATGGCAACTAGAAAATCAATCGATGAATTTGTCCAAAAAAGCACTGAGACTCTTGAGTTTGCAAGCGAACAGTTTGATTTGAGCTCTCGCCAAGAACATTATAACGAGGAAGAATTTTCAAAAGCGCAGCTCATGCTAGAGGATGCAGTGAATGAATTAGAAAAGTTAAAAGATGTCGCCAATGATCAGCAAAGAGAACGTTTAGACAGAACGCGTGTACAAATTCAAAGTCTGCAAAACCAAATGATTTTAGGTATTTCATACGATAACGAATGATGAACAGATCCTTCTTTTAAGGGTCTGTTTTATTTTTTTTGGCTGTTTTCGCAAAGATTGTTGTTTTTTGGATATATATTTGTCATAGGTTTTTATTCTGTTAAAGTATGTTATATATAGAAATTGCAAATATCTTCAAGGGGGTAGAAGAAATGTGGGAGACTCTTCCTGATTGGTTTTGGGCATTATATTACTTGTTTTTCTTAGCAACATTAGGAACCGCAATATTCAGTGTTGTGAAAAATAAACAAAGGGGATTGTCCATTCTAACCATTGTATTTACTGTTACAATTCCGATTATTAGCCTGATAAATAGCATTGGTAGAGTAGAAGGAATGAATGAATTTGAACACTTATTTAGTCAATTGCGACAGGGGGCAGTTTGGGCTATCTTTACAGTTATAGGCTATATATTTTTATTAGTATGGTGGGTGCTAATTCTGTTCAAAAGCAAGTCCAAAAACAAAGGAATAGTATCTAATTAAAACATTGTAGAGACCTCAATATTCGGGGTCTTTTATTATGCACTTTTTCAGGCGATTATGAAAGTGATGAACGTGTTGAACACCCTAAACCAGAAGCAAACTTGGCTTCACGAATGCTTTTAAGTAGTTTCGTCATTTTATCTGGTTCGTCTGCCTATTTTTTTCTAGAGTCCCTTGACTTTTCAATCAAGTGTCTATATTGTATTAAGTGTACTATATCGACTAATACACTATAGACACTTAAACGTGAAGAAAGGTGTTTAACCATGAAAAAAGAAAAAAAACCAATCAATTTAAAGTGGATGGTGCTGGCTGTTGCGTTAGCATGTACATTTTTTTTCGTTCTCGTTTTCATTGGTTTTGAAGTTCAAAAAGATTTCATTCCAAATTCGGTCCCTTTAATGCAAGGACATGATCAAGCGATAGGACTGCAAAAGCATGAATGAGAAAAGAGGGAGCCATCATGATTCAAATAGATCCAAGAAGCGCTGCACCAATATATGAACAAATCATTGAGCAGTTAAAAATTTTGTGCTTAAAAGGCGTGATGAAACCAGGTGACAAACTGCCCTCTGTGAGAGAGCTTGCCACCATTATTATTGCGAATCCAAACACCGTCAGCAAAGCGTATAAAGAGCTTGAACGGGAAGGAATTATTGAAACATTAAGAGGCCGTGGAACGTATGTGACAGAAGGTGCACAGTTAAAGCTGAATGAAGGGAAGGTGTTAGAGATGAAGGAGCAATTAAGGCAACTCATTATTGAAGCTCATTATGCCGGTATTGATATTCATCAACTCAAAGAGTGGTTGGAGGAGATCGGCTCAAGTCTAAAAGGAGGAAACCAAGTTGATTGAGGTCAGAAATGTATCAAAGAAATTAAATGGACGTGAAGTACTCAGCAACGTTTCCTTCAAGATAGGCGAAGGAGAGATCTTTGGTCTGCTTGGCCGGAATGGCTCTGGTAAAACAACACTTCTTCGCTTGATTCAGCAAATACTTCTTCCAGATGAAGGAGAGATTTATTTTAAAGATGTACTCGTAAAAGACCACCCGTTAGTGAAGCAAAATATTGTGTATATGCCAGTCGTAAATCCCTACTTTGACCGGTACAATTATGGACAGCTTGTAAAGCTGTTAAAACAACTGTATCCAAAGTTTGACGTGACATATGCCAATGAGCTTGTGAACCGGTATGAGATTCCGGAAAAAGTGAAATACCGTGAATTGTCGACAGGTTTAAAGAAACAGCTGTCCCTCATTTTAAGTTTTGCCATCAAACCAGCAGTCATTTTGTTAGATGAGCCGACAGATGGGATTGATGCAGTCACAAGAAATGACGTTCTTCAGCTGATGATTGACGAGGTGGCAGAACGACAAACAACGATTTTAATTACATCGCACCGTTTAGAGGATATTGAGCGTATGTGTAACCGAATCGGGTTTTTGGAAGGAAATCAGCTCACAAGTGTTATGGATTTAGACGAATTAAAGAATGACTACGTTAAAATCCAGATGGCATTTGAAGAGGATATGAACTTAAGTATTAGAAAAAAAGGCGTTGCCATCTTAGATCAAGCGGGTGTGTTCTATACAGCACTTGTACTCAAAACAGATGAAGAAGCAAAAGAGTATTTGAAATCGCTTGAACCAAAAGTCTGGCATGAACTGCCTGTAAATTTAGAAGAAGTATTCATTGCAAAGTTTGGAGGGAAACGCAGATGGTAAAGCGGCAATTGTTATATAAGGAATGGAAGCAGTCTGAGCTGACATTCATTTTAGTGATGCTTGTTGCGGTCTTTGCGACGCCATTATCCTTTTTAATGGGATACTCATCCTTTCAAACTTGTTTAAACGATCCGACTTGTACACCACTCGATAATTACTTTTATTATGATTTCGGTTCTGATATGTTTATCACCTTTTCATGGACGATGAGTTTAATTTTTGCAATTACCCAGTTGGGTTTTGAAAGAAATAAAGGGCAAATTGATTTTACTTTATCTTTGCCGTTTAGCAGAACGACCATTTATCACACAAAGTTTTTCCTAGGTGCCGGAATTATCACGCTTGTTCATGTATTGTCATATGTCTTTACTTATATACTCATTTTATGCATTCAACCACAATATACGATTGCGTTTAACAGTGGTTATTTGATTGCACTTGTGTCCACCTTAATGTTTTATAGTTTGTGTCTTGCAGCAGGTGCTTTAACAGGAAGCGCAATTAGTCAAGCCATTGTTACATTCAGTACATCAATTTTACCTTATTTATTAATTTGGCTACCGATGTTTCATTTAGACTATTTATTAAAAACGGATAGAAGTTGGGTTGATATCAGTTATGACTACTTTATTATGCCCATAGCTCCAATTACTTATATAACAGACCGTTTTCAATTTCGAAATTTAGTTGAAAATCCAATTTGGTTTACAGGTGTAGAATTCATCGTGCCAATTGTGATGCTAATCGTATTTTATCTCATTGGTTTGTTTAGTTTTATTAAACATCCAGTTGAACGAAATGGACGATTCTTTGTTTACCCTAAAATGGATAGGCCCATTCAGATATTGGTCATTGCCTTCGGTGTTCTAGGATTTGGCTGGGTTGGATTTTCTTCAGACAATTCCATTTTTGGTTATATCGCTGGCATGTTAATCGGTGGAGCTGTAGGCGCGCTGACGAGTTATTTCTTAATCTATCGAAAAAGATAAACAGAGAGCAGGGGAGTAGAGATGATTCAAATTCAATCGTTAGATCATGTGTTTAAAATTGGGAAAAAGGGCAGGGAGAACGAGATTCCTGTGCTCAAAGACATTGATTTGTCTATTAAAAGAGGCGAAATTGCATGTATCGTCGGACGAAGCGGTTCGGGGAAATCAACTTTACTGAATTTAATATCGGGATATATTACGCCAACAAGCGGACAAATTATGGTTGATGGCACCAATGTGACCGGCTTTAATGAGAAAGAATGGGCAGACTTTCGGTTAGATCATTTTGGCTTTATCTTTCAAAGCTTTCAATTGATCGGGAGTTTAACAACATATGAGAACGTTGAACTTCCGCTCACTTTAAAAGGTGTGAAACCGTCTGAGCGAAAAGTGAAAGTAAAGGAAATGCTGAAACGAGTTGGTCTTGAACATCACGCAGGACATTATCCTAATGAACTGTCAGGTGGACAGCAGCAGCGTGTGAGTATTGCAAGAGCCTTGATCCTTAATCCGTCTATTATTTTAGCGGATGAGCCAACAGGCAGTCTGGATTCAGAAACTGAAGGCGAAATTCTAGCCTTTATCCAGCAGCTTAATCGTGAAAAAGGAATTACATTTGTCATCATTACACATGACGATGAAGTCGCTTCAATCGCAGACACAACGTTCCAGCTTCATGATGGTGTATTAAAGAAAGGGGATCAGTCCATTGAAATTTAGAGATCAGGTCAAATTCATCAGAAGAAATATGAAGAAAAATAGATTGCGTGTGTTTATGACCATACTTGCAACGACAATGGCATGCTCTTTCTTAATCGTTCTAGCGTCGGTTGGTTTTGGTCTGCAAAAATCGGCTCAAGATGAAATCATGAAACAACAAATCATCACAGAAATTAAAGTGTTAGGCAAAGAAAAAGGGGACGTCAAGGTCGACGATCTAAAGAAATATGATCATGCGAAATCTGTCGTTGCAAGAACGTCAATCATTCCATCGGTTCACGTCGAGCTCGATAATCGCTCAAGTGATACGCAGGCTGTACTGACAGATATGAAAGAAGAAAAAGAGGCAGGCCTTGAACTAGACCGTGGAAAAGTCCCAACATCGGCGAATGAAATTGTAGTTGGGTATCAAATGGCAGAACAACTTTGGACGGAAAAAGAACGAAAAGACTATGAAAAAGAAATGAATCAGACATCAAATGGTGAGGAGACACCGGAAGAGCCAAAAGGCTATACGAAGGAAATTTTAAACAAAGTCATTCAAATCAAGGTGCCAAAACTGAATGAAGAAAATGAAGTGGTGAAAGAAAAGACGTTCGATTTCCGTGTCGTCGGTGTATTGAAGAAACCGAATTTGGAGTGGCAGCAGGATCATAAAATTCTTATTCCGAATGCTTATGAAAAAGAATTTAGTCAAGTGCTCGATCTGTCTCCTGATGCAGGAAATGTTGAAAAAATGACGTCTGTCTATGCTGATAAGTTCGACAATGTCGGTGCGCTCACAGATAAGCTGACAGATGACGGCTATCAAGTCATCTCTGTGACGAATCAGCTTGAAGGAATGGATATGTTCTTTACAGTCTTTAAAATTGGACTCATCTTTGTTGGATGTATTGCGGTCATTATTTCGGCGATTGGCATTTTCAATACGATGACAATGGCCGTTACAGAGCGGACACAAGAGATTGGGATCATGAAAGCCATCGGTGCGAATCCTTCCATTATTAAGCGAATGTTCCTCATGGAAAGTGCGTATATTGGGGTGATTGGATCGATCATCGGGATCATTATCTCGTACATCGTTAGTTTTGCAGTGAATTTAATCATTCCAGCGATTTTGTCTTCCATGTCTGAAGGGGGATCCAGTGATCAATTCTCGATCACCTTCTCCTATATTCCGCTAAGCCTTGTGGTCACAGCAACAGTGATTAGTGCAGGAGTTGCCATTATTTCTGGACTGAACCCAGCACGTAAGGCGACAAAAACGAATGTATTAACAGCATTAAGAAGAGAAATTTAAAGAAGAACCTCCTGTACCTATAGTGGGCTGACAGGAGGTTTTTTTATCGTCAAAAGATGTCTATTGTTTTGGTGCCCGGTACCCTGCACGCTCAGCTTCTTCTACGGAGCAGAACATTTTGGTCACGTTTTTTGTCCGTGAGTAGTATCTGCTGCTCGGTGTGTGATAGATGCCGTTGACACTTCCTTTAATATTACAGGCGGTAGATTCTTTTTTTGTTTCTTTTTGTGACTCATGACCGCTAGTATTGGCCCCATCATCTTTAGGAGCAGATCGCTGGGCCGATGACGTGGTGTCTTTGTTTACTTTCTGGTGTTCTTTTTTGAGTGTTTCGTTTGTAGAGGTGAGCTTGTCTATTTTCTCTTCAAGCTCATGGATGGTTTTTTCTTGCTGTTTGACTGTCTTCTTTTCGGAGGTGATGTTTTCTAATTTCTTGGATAGCTTTTCTTTTTCTTTGGTCACGTCTTCTAAAGAGGCCGTCAGCGTTTCTTTGTCTTCCTTTAGACGAGAAATATCAGATGCTAATTGTTTTTGCTCTTTCAGCAGCTGTTCAGAAGATGGATCTGCTTGTGCTTTCGGAGCACCTGTGCCGGCAAACGGTAATGACATAATAGAAAAAACAAGACCAATGGTCAAAAAAGGATAGAAGAGTTTTTTTGAAAAGATTTGTTGATTTTGGTGTTTGAGTAATAAGAAATTCACGGCATATCCTATGGCGAAACAAATACATAAAAGACCTATGATGAGTAACATCATCATCTGGCAGCCCCCCTATATCGCTATTTATACCTATCATACCTCATTTTTCCATTTTGGGGAGCGGTTCAATTAAAAAAACCCTGTTTATACAGGGTTTTCAGCTAATGCCAATCCTTTGATTGCTTCTTTTACCGTTAAATAAGTGATCGTATTCTGGAAGTCTGTATCTAAGTCTTTCATTTTCATCGCAAGCTGTGGTTTGATCCCAGTGATGATGAGTTCAGTTCCAGTTAAGTTCAGCAGGTGATGCAGTTTAAAAATTCGCGCTGTAACGGAATCATCGACATCAATTAAACCAGAAAGATCGACAATTAAATAATCATCCTTCGAATCTTCTAATATACAAGTTAACTTCGCGACGATGGCATCAAAGCGTTCTTCTGATAATTTTCCGATGAGTGGAAGAGCGGAAACACCATTTTTGATTGGGACAATTGGCGTCGACAGAGAGGTGACTTCCTGTAAGGAATCTTCTAGGAGTTGTTCATATTCTTTCTGCTTTGTAATGTCCTTTTGAAAGCCAATAAAAAATGTTTTGTCATCTTGTTCAATGTATAGAGGATCTATATTGAGTTCATTCCAAAAAAAAGTACCGTCTTTTTTATAATTTTTGAGCTGTGTGGTAATAGGTGTTTTGTTTTGAATTCCGTGACGTATTAAGGCAAGTTGCTCTTGATTTGTGTCTTTTCCTTGGAGGAATCGACAATTACGTCCAAGAATCTCATCTGGTTTGTATCCAGTCATTTGTGTAAAGCCATGATTCACATAAACGATAGGGTTATCCTCTAAAGAAGGGTCTGTAATGACAACACCAATCCGCGCATGATCCAGCGCTTTTTTTATGAGTTCAAGCTGTTTTTGCAAGCCGAAGATGTTCGAGCTGACCATATTACCCTCCTTTGCTGCTACTATCAGACATTTAAGATGGTTTTTTTAAAACCAAATGAATTCTTTTTAAACGTAACATAACATATGTTCTGTTTCAATGATTGCAATCGTTTTGTTAAATTTGTCATCATAGTTTGTCCTCCATTAGAATAGAGTAAGTAAGGAGACTTTTCATTAGAAAAAGAAGGAATCATTTGGGAATAATTCATAAAATGACAAAAATAGTTAATATGGATTAGGTAAAAATGATTCCAATGCATCAAGATTGTTTTTGGGTCATTCACATATAATGGAAGAAACAAGCTTTTTTTCTTCGTTAGAGAGAATAGACCTTTTACATGGATTATGACGGAACAGCAGAATGGCATTACAGGGGGCTGGACAGCCTGAAGTCGCTTTACTATTCTAAGGGCTTTAGGAAGGTGATGAAAATGCTGCAACAAGTCATTATTGCTTGCGCCATTGGAGGGGTCATGGGCATTCTCGGTCACGTAAAGAAAAAAGGCAGGCTAGAGAAGCCCAGAATGACAAAGAAGTTTATTTATCTAGGGTTTATTGAAGATTGGCTCGTTGGGATGATTGCTGCTACACTGCTTGTCTTATCCTCAAATCCCGAATCTAGTCTGCACTTGATCATCTTATCCATTATTTCAGGTTACGGAGGAGAAGCAGTTCTGCGAAGCTTCGATTTTGTGAGAGAAGAACGTTCACAGGATGCAGGCTCCAACCGTCATAACCGATCTCCACACGAATAATATCCTCACTTTACCCTAGTCTAGGGTACATTCCCATTGTATACAAACCTGCTTGCACTTATGATCATAATTCTATAAAATACTACTTAGATGACGGTTACGATAAGAACAGTGAAGAGGAGTAGTAGGAAAGCAGTATTTGTCTTTAGAGAATTGACGGCTGGTGAAAGTCAATCAAATCTGCTTCTGAACTCGCCTCAGAGTTGCAGTTGCGTTAAAGCTTCTGTCGCATGTCTGCGTTAAAGATATTAAGTGAGCGTATGAACAGTTCATGACGCTAACAAGGGTGGTACCGCGGGAACCAAAAAATCTCTCGTCCCTTTCTAGGGATGAGGGTTTTTTGTTGATTTTAGAAAAATCTGAATTCTTGCAGTGGTCATCTGTGCAGATAAAGCCGTACACATTAAAGGAGGTTTTCACATTGAGTTTTCAGCATCGGGAAATTGAAAAGAAGTGGCAGGATTATTGGCTGACACATAAAACATTCGCCACATCTGACTCGGAAGATAAGCCAAAGTTTTATGCGCTAGATATGTTTCCTTATCCATCAGGAGCAGGGCTTCATGTAGGGCATCCTGAAGGATACACAGCAACGGATATTTTATCACGTATGAAACGTATGCAGGGATACGATGTTCTTCATCCAATGGGATGGGACGCATTTGGTCTTCCAGCGGAACAATATGCGCTGGATACAGGAAATGATCCAGCTGCATTTACAGAAGAGAACATTAATAATTTCCGCCGCCAAATTCAATCATTGGGCTTCTCGTATGATTGGGATCGAGAAATTAACACGACAGATCCGAATTATTATAAATGGACGCAGTGGATTTTCTTGAAATTGTACGAAAAAGGATTGGCGTATATTGATGAAGTACCTGTAAACTGGTGCCCAGCACTTGGTACAGTCCTTGCAAATGAAGAAGTCATTGATGGGAAAAGTGAGCGCGGAGGGCATCCTGTTGAAAGACGTCCAATGAAGCAATGGATGCTAAAAATTACAGCATATGCGGACAGGCTATTAGAAGATTTAGAAGACATTGATTGGCCTGAAAGCATCAAAGACATGCAGCGCAACTGGATTGGACGTTCTGAAGGTGCACATGTTCACTTCGAAGTAGAAGGACATGACGAACAGTTTACTGTGTTTACAACACGTCCTGATACACTATTTGGTGCAACATATGCCGTTCTTGCACCAGAGCATACACTAGTTGAAAAAATTACAACAGCTGCTCAAAAAGAAGCAGTTGAAGCATATATCAAAGAAATTCAATCTAAGAGTGACTTAGAGCGAACAGATCTTGCTAAAACGAAAACGGGCATTTTCACAGGTGCTTATGCCATCAATCCATTGAATGGGGAAAAGATGCCGATCTGGATTGCAGATTATGTGTTAGCCACATATGGCACTGGAGCGATTATGGCAGTTCCTGCTCATGATGAGCGTGATTATGAATTCGCCAAAACATTCGATCTTCCCATCAAAGAGGTTGTCGAAGGTGGAGACATTGACAAAGAAGCCTACACAGGTGATGGAAAGCACATCAACTCTGATTTCTTAAACGGCTTAGGGAAAGAAGAAGCAATTGAAAAAGCGATTGCATGGCTGGAAGAACATCAAAAAGGTGAAAAGAAAGTCACTTATCGTTTAAGAGACTGGCTGTTCAGCCGTCAGCGTTACTGGGGAGAGCCAATTCCAATTATTCATTGGGAGGACGGAACATCTTCAGCTGTTTCAGAGGAAGAGCTTCCACTGATTTTGCCTAAGACGACTGAGATTAAGCCAAGCGGAACAGGTGAATCACCTTTAGCCAATATTAAAGACTGGGTTGAGGTTGTAGATCCTGTAACAGGTAAGAAAGGCCGCCGTGAAACGAATACGATGCCACAATGGGCAGGTAGCTGCTGGTACTTCTTACGTTATATTGATCCACATAACACAGAAGAACTTGCATCGCCTGAAAAGCTGAAGAAATGGCTTCCGGTTGATGTGTATATTGGTGGAGCAGAACATGCTGTGCTTCATCTGCTATATGCACGATTCTGGCATAAATTCTTGTATGATATTGGTGTTGTTCCAACAAAAGAACCGTTCATGAAATTGTTCAACCAAGGAATGATTCTTGGTGAAAATAATGAAAAAATGAGTAAATCAAAAGGGAATGTTGTCAACCCAGATGATATCGTAGAATCTCATGGTGCAGATACATTAAGACTGTATGAAATGTTCATGGGGCCTTTAGATGCGTCAATTGCTTGGTCTGAAACAGGTCTTGATGGTGCTCGTCGTTTCCTAGATCGTGTATGGCGTCTGTTTACAAATGAAGATGGCTCCATCAGTGATAAAGTGACAGAGCAATCTGGCGGGCCATTAGAGCGAAGCTACCATGAAACCGTCATGAAGGTAACAGATCATTATGAAGGCTTACGTTTCAATACTGGGATTTCACAATTAATGGTGTTCATCAACGATGCATACAAGGCTGACACACTGCCGAAAGAATATGCAGAAGGCTTTGTGAAACTTCTTTCTCCAATTGCACCGCATGTAGCGGAAGAGCTTTGGAATAAACTTGGTCATGAAGGGTCTATTTCTTATGAAGCATGGCCGCAATATGATGAGTCAAAACTTGTCGATGATGAAGTGGAAATTGTCGTACAGCTAAATGGAAAAGTGAAAGCAAAATTAACGGTTCCTGCTGATGCAACAAAAGAGCAGCTAGAAGAGCTTGCGAAAAATGATGCACGGATAAAAGAACAGCTTGAAGGGAAAACAATCCGTAAAGTGATTGCGGTTCCTGGAAAACTTGTCAATATTGTCGCGAACTAATGAACGCACCCATCGGTATCAGCCGATGGGTGTTGTTTATTTCCCGGGACATAATTTTGTCGAAAACAAGGTAATTCCTCCATCAATCTCGTATTTAACAAGTTGATCAAGAAAATGAGGAGTGACGTCAATGGAAAAGGAAAACAAACGTGAACAACTGCTCAGTTTATTAGGGGAAATGCCGGAGCGCCATCGTGTGGAGGCGTATACGTTAAAGATTGAGGAACGTGAATCGTACTTAGTAGAAACACTCATTCTCTCTATTCATGGGGTGGAGGAAGTTCCGGCTTACTTTGTGAAGCCGAAAGATACAGTAAAAAAAAGGCCTGTTGTCTTGTTTCAGCATTCTCATGGTGGGAATTATGTGGATGGGAAAGAAGAGTTATTGAAGGGGGCTCATTATTTGCAAGCGCCTTCATACGCAAAAGAATTCACTTCAAAGGGCTATAGTGTGTTGGCGATTGATCATGCGGGATTTGGTGAAAGAAGGGGAAGAACAGAAAGTGAAATTTTCAAAGAAATGCTGTTAACAGGAAAAGTGATGTGGGGCATGATGCTGTATGAGAGCATGTGTGCAATTGATTATTTGCTGTCCCGCTCTGATGTACTCCCAGAGCGTTTAGCTGTTTTTGGGATGTCAATGGGCGGCCTTCTTTCATGGTGGACGGCAGCACTTGATGAGAGGGTCAGTGTGTGTGTGGATCTTTGCGCACAGGTTGATCATCACACATTGATTGAAACAAATCATTTAGATAGACACGGTTTTTACTATTATGTACCGAGCTTAGCTAAGCACTTTACAGCAGCTGACATCCAAGAAATGATTTTCCCAAGACCGCATTTAAGCTTAGTTGGAAAGCATGATCAGCTTACTCCTGCTGAAGGTGTTGGACGAATTCAACAGACATTAAGTCAAGCCTATCAAGCTGCTTCCTTAAAGGAACGTTATCAGCTTATAGGTCTACATGCAGGTCATTTTGAAACGGCTGCTATGCGCCACGAGGCTACACGTTTTTTGAAAAAGTGGCTGTAATCAATAGACGGCATGGACATACTACTCCGATAGAAGATGAAGGAGGAAACAGATGAAAAAAATCACCATGATTGGCGGATGTGGTGTCATCGGACGTTTATTAACTAAAGAGCTCTCTTCGGAGTATGACCTGACCATCATTGATCAAACAAGATGTGTAGAAGAAGTCATTTTTGCAAATGCGGCAAATGATGTTGAGTTGTTTCAAGCCATTCCAAGAGATACAGATGTGATCATTCATCTTTTAAACATAGACATGACGCATGATGTGATGAATGAAAAGGAGTTTGCAAAAATGAATGAGGTGTTTTGGATAAGCACGTATAATATGTTTCGTTCAGCGACCAGGTTAAGCATTCCAAAAGTCATTTTTGCAAGCAGTAATCATGTGACAGATCGCTATGAAAAAGATGGTCACTCCTTACTAGGGCGAGAAATTACGACTGATGATGTACCAGCAACGAAAAATGTGTATGGCATTTTAAAATTTGCTTCCGAACAGCTTGGGCGTTTGTTTCACGATCAAACAGGTATGTCTGTCATCAATTTGAGAATTGGAACCGTCGTGACAGATGAGATGGAAGGATTGCACACCAAAAAAAGAACGAAACGAACGCTTCTTTCACATGAAGATCTTTTCAGCATGATCAAGGCTGCCATCGAAACAGACGTTCCATTCGGGACTTATTATGCCGTATCAGAAAACGAAGGAAAACCTTGGTCTACTGAGAAAACGAAGCAGGAGTTAGGCTACAGGCCAGATGTCAATACGGCAGAAATTCTGAAAGAAAACGATCAGGCATAGGGCATAATCATGACATTAGCTCATGATCTTTTTCTTTTCATTGATGAGGCTAAAAGCACGAATGGCATGATCATCTCTGTGGTCTGTCATGATGATTATAGACGCTTTCTTCCCCCGTTTGTTACATTTTAATCACGATATCGTCAAAGGCTGCAGCTTATGTTCAGACGAAATGATAACGCTTACAAAGAAAGGGCGTGATGAACATAGATCGTTCTATTAAAGGCCGATTGTTCAATGTATTTAATTACTCTTTTCTACTCATGTTCGCATTAATATGTGTGCTCCCGTTCATCCATGTCATTGCCGCCTCTTTTGCGACAGTAGAAGAGGTCATCTCAAAGAAGTTTATTTTGTTTCCAACGACGTTTTCTCTAGAGGCCTATCGCTATATCTTTTCTACAGATATTGTGTATCGCAGCCTGATTGTATCCATTCTTGTGACACTCGTTGGAACAGCGGTCAGCATGTTTTTGTCCTCACTCATGGCGTATGGGCTGTCTCGTCAGGAGCTAAAGGGCAGGAGAACCCTCATGTTTCTCGTTGTCTTCACGATGCTGTTTAGCGGAGGGATGATTCCGACGTTTATTGTCGTGAAAACACTTGGGCTGCTTGATACTTACTGGTCACTCATTCTGCCAGTGGCCATCAATGCATTCAATTTGATCATTTTGAAAAACTTCTTTCAAAACATTCCGGCAAGCCTTGAAGAATCAGCGAAGATGGACGGCTGTAACGATTTAGGGATCTTCTTTAAAATCGTGCTGCCACTTTCTTTGCCAGCTATTGCGACGATTTCACTTTTTTATGCCGTGACGTATTGGAATACGTACATGACAGCCATTTTATATTTAAACGATTCGGTGAAATGGCCAATTCAGGTCCTGTTAAGACAAATCGTCATTGTATCAAGCGGTATGCAGGGAGATATGTCAGATATGGGCTCATCCACACCGCCGCCAGACCAAACCATTAAAATGGCGGTCATCGTCGTGGCGACCATTCCCGTTCTGCTTGTCTATCCATTTATTCAAAAGCATTTCAACAAAGGGGCATTACTAGGTTCTGTAAAGGGTTAAAAAGATGGAATAACGGAGGGATCTTATGGGGAGAAAGAAATTATGGCTGATTGCCTTTGTTTTGTTATTTGCCGCAAGCGGTATTCTGTCAGCTTGTTCAAGTAAAGGGGCAAGCTCATCAGATGAAAAGGTTGATTTAGACAAAAAGGTGAAGCTGTCATGGATGGCGATTTTGTATCATCAGCAGCCGCCAAAAGATTCAGTGTTAGAAGAGATTGAGAAGCTTACAAATACAGAGCTTGATATTACGTGGGTGCCTGATGCGGTGAAAGAAGACCGTTTAAATTCAGCACTTGCCGCAGGGAACCTCCCGCAAATTGTGACGATTCAAGACATTAAGAATTCATCTGCTATCAATGCGTTCAGATCAGGCATGTTCTGGGAAATCGGTCCATACTTAAAGGATTATCCAAATTTAAGTAAGATGAACGAACTGATTAATAAAAATGCCTCTATCGATGGGAAGCTTTATGGCATTTATAGAGAGAGACCACTTTCAAGACAAGGGATTGTCATTCGAAAGGATTGGCTTGAAAATTTAAATTTGGATACACCAAAAACGCTAGATGACCTTTATGAGGTAGCCAAGGCATTTACTGAAAAAGATCCGAACAAAAATGGCAAGGACGATACAATTGGTTTTACAGACCGTAATGATTTGATTTACGGTGCATTTAAAACGCTTGGTTCTTATGAAGGAATGCCAACAGATTGGAAAGAAGAAAATGGCAAATTTACGCCAGACTTTATGACAGATGAGTATATGAATACAATGAAATATATGAAAAAGCTGCGTGACAATGGTTATATAAACAAAGACTTCCCAGTCACAAGCAAAACGCAGCAGCAAGAATTGTTTTCACAAGGAAAAGCGGGTATCTATGTTGGAAATATGGTAGATGCAGTGAACTTAAGAGATGATGCAACAGATAAAAACATGGAAGTGGATATTATCAACCGAATCAAAGGCCCAGATGGCAAAGAACGTGTATGGGCATCAGGCGGCCATAATGGCATCTTCGCCTTCCCGAAAACAAGCGTCAAATCAGAAGCAGAGTTAAAGAGAATTTTGGCTTTCTTTGACCGCATTGCAGAAGAAGACGTGTATGGTCTCATGACATACGGGATTGATGGAAAGCATTATAACAAACAAGATGGAAATACATTTGTGAGGGAAGAAAGCCAAGTGAAAAGCTGGCAGACAGATGTACAGCCGCTTGTCAGCCTCGTAGGGATTGATAAACGTTACTTGAAAAATAAAGGCGATGCAGTTCGTACAAAATATGAAGAGCTGGAAGAAGACAATAAAAACATCATTGTCGCTAACCCTGCTGAAAGCCTGTATTCAGAAACAGCATCAGAGCGAGGAAATGAATTGAAGAAAATCATCGATGATGCGACCTATAAGTTCATTCTTGGTGATATCAACGAAGAACAATTTAAGAAAGATGTAGAGAAGTGGAAATCAAATGGTGGAAATAAAATCATAGAAGAATATGAAGCTTCCTTTAAAAAATCAAAATGATGAACATGAAGACCCCCGCTTAGTAAAAAGCGGGGGTGTTTTCATTAAAAATCGAAGTTGTCTGGATCAGGACCAATTCGTTTATTTTCATTTAAGTCAGACAGGCGCTTCATATCCTCATCAGATAGGACAAAATCAAAAATATCGGCATTTTCTTTTAAACGATGGGCTTTCGTTGATTTAGGAATCGTAATGACGCCTTTTTGCACATCCCAGCGCAAAATAATTTGAGCAGGTGTTTTGCTGTATGTGCCCGCAAGCTCCGTGATCAGCGGGTGGTGCAGCAGCTCTCCCTGCATAAGTGGTGACCAGGCTTCCATTTGGATACCATGTGTTTTCAAATACGTAAACAGCGTTTCCTGCGTGAGTTTTGGATGAAACTCGACTTGATTAATTGCTGGAATGATGTCCGCATCTTTCAATAATTCGTCTAGATGATGCGGCTGAAAGTTACTCACACCGATGGCTCTGACTTTTCCTTCACGGTATAGCGTTTCAAGCGCGCGCCATGCTTCTTTGTATTTTCCTTCAACTGGCCAGTGAATTAAATACAGATCAAGGTAATCAAGTTGAAGTTTTTTCAGGCTGTCTTCATATGCTTTTAGTGTCGCTTCATATCCTAAATCGGCATTCCACACTTTGGATGTCACAAAGATGTCTTCGCGGCGAAGGCCTGTTTCTGCTAGACCAAGTTGTATGCCTCGTCCAACACCTTCTTCATTGCCGTAAATAGAAGCTGTATCAATACTGCGATATCCTAATTGAATGGCTGTTTTAACAGCTTCAATTAATTCCGTTCCCTCTTCAACCTGAAAGACCCCAAGACCAAATCCTGGCATGCGGACCCCGTTGTTTAATGTTTTTGTACTTTGTAAATTGTTCATATGAAAGACTCCTTTACATGGTTTGTTTGTATTCTTTTTGTTCGATTTGATGACTCACGATTGTGAGTAAGGCAGCCATGAGCACCATGATGCCGCCAACCCAGCCGGTATGCACAAGCCCAAGGGTATCTGTCACGATGCCGCCTAAAAATGAACCAATGGCGATACCTGCATTAAAGGCAGCGATATTCAGAGCGGAAGCAACGTCGACAGCTCCAGGTGTATACCTTTCTGCAAAATCAACGACGGCAACTTGAAGGCCGGGGACATTCATGAAAGCAAACAGTCCCATCAGCATCACAGTTCCAATCCCGACTGCCATAAATCCAGCAGTAAAGCTAAGGATAAACAAGATGAGACTTTGAATGATAAACATATAAATCAGTGCCTTCATTGGCTGTTTATTCGCTGCTTTTCCGCCAATGACATTCCCAGCGGCGATGGTCATTCCGTATAACAGCAGGATCAATGCAACTGTTCCAGGCGCAAGACCTGTCACATGCTGCAAGAGAGGGGATAAATAGGTGAAGACGACAAAAGTTCCTCCATACCCAGTAGCAGTAATGACAAATAAAAGCAACATTCTTTTCGACTTTAATAAGGCTGCTTGATCCTTAAACGTTGTTTTCACGCCCTGTTTCAATTGAGACGGAACAAGGAAATAGTTAGAAATCAGTGCGATTAGGCCAATCATAACAATCACACCAAATGACGTCCGCCAGCCGAGCTCATGACCAAGAAACGTACCGAATGGCACACCTGTCACAGTAGCGACTGTTAAACCAGTGAACATAAAGGCAATAGCGCTTGCCCGCTTTTCTTTCACCACAAGGCTTGCGGCAATGGTCGAGCCAATCGACATAAATACGCCATGTGATAGGGCTGAAATCACTCGTCCGATTAAGAGTACAGAAAAAGTCGGGGCAATCGTGGCGAGTGTATTTCCGATCAAAAAGACGAGCATAATGAGCAGAAGCAATGTCTTTTTTTTCATCGTTGACGTAAGTGAGGTTAGAATTGGTGCGCCAAAGGTAACACCGAGCGCATATAAAGAAACAGTCCAGCCGGCCTGACTGACACTCACGCCAAAGTCTTCTGAGATCATCGGCAGAAGACCTACAGAGATAAATTCAGTTGTACCTATAGCAAATGCACTAATCGCTAGTGCGAGAAGGGCAAAGTGATTTTGTTTGTTTTGCATCGTGATTCACATCCTTCTTTCATGACATTTTAATAGACGAAGCCGATCGGCAAGAGTTATTATCTAACATAGATGACAGAAAAAAAAGTACGTACTTTTTTGTAATATAGGTACTAAAAAGTGCCTGTTCAGCATCAAAAGGAGTGAAGAGACGTTGGAAAAGAAGAAATATAATATCTCTGTGGAAGCAACGCTTGAAGTGATCGGCGGGAAATGGAAGTGTGTCATTTTATGTCATTTAACACATGGGAAAAAGCGGACGAGTGAACTGAAGCGCCTCATGCCAAATATCACGCAAAAAATGCTCACACAGCAGCTGCGAGAGCTTGAAAATGACGGTGTGATTAACCGCATTGTGTATGAACAAGTGCCGCCTAAAGTGGAGTATGAATTAAGTGAATACGGACAGTCACTTGAGCGAATTTTGAATGCGTTATGTGATTGGGGGGCAGCCCATATTGAACGAGTGTATGGCGAGCCGCTTTCAGTGCTGGAAGACAGTATCCTAAATGAACAGTTTAAATAAAAAAGTCCCGCTTCTTGTGAGAGCGGGACTTTGCTTTATGTGCCTTTTTTCTGATCACGGTATTTCCCAGGTGTCGTGCCTTCCAGCTTTTTGAAGGAGCGGATGAAATTTTGCGGATTTTTGTATTTTAGCTTTTCCGAAATTTCTTTCACCGACATATCCGTCTCCACCAACCAGTTTTTGGCGACATGATGTCTGTAAGACGAGAGATATTCACTAAAGGAGATATCCATTTCTTTTCTAAAAATACTACTTAAATAATTTGGATTATAGTGCAGGCGTGTAGCGATTTCGTCCAAGGTCAGATCTGAGTCAAATTCTTGATGAATGATATGAATGATTTTCTCTGAGATATTTTTATATTGAGAGTCTTCACGTGCGCCGAGCTGATCAATGATGGGTCGAATGATCTCATGTTTCAGCCACGCTTCTGTATCTTCAAACGTTTTAAACTCAAAGATCGTATCATAGAGCATTTTATTATCTTCGACTTCAAACAATTCAATGCCTAGCAAATGCATCAGCTCGATGAGATTGTTTAAAAAACGAGCGAGAGCAATCTGGTACTCATGTGGTCCAGCATTTTTAGAAAAAATGGATTGCAGAAGCACATGTAAATAGTGATCTGCCTTGCCTTGATCGCCTGCTTTAATGGCATCGAATAAATCATGTTGCAGCTGTTTTGGGAAGTGAGTTTTAAACGTCTTTCCTTGCTGAATGTGTTCGTATAAAAGAATGGATTTTTTCTCTGCTTTGAGCCTGTATTTTAAGGCTTCTTTTCCCTCAATATAAGCATGTTTGGCCATAGAGAGCTCTTTAAATGAGCGACTGATCCCAATGCTGATCGACAAGCCCAGCTCTTCCTCAATTCGCTGCTGAATTGTTTCGGCTAATTGATTTAAATATTCAGTAAATTCCTCTTCTGACTTCGATTGATTGAGGACAATCGTCGTTTGATGCTGATTGACAACGGTTGGCTGAAGATGCTCCTCTAGCGGAATAATCTGCTCAATCAGTCCATTTATCGCAAATAAAAGCAAGTCTGCATCCTTTTTTTCATACGGCGTTCCTTTTAGTGTATCGATTTGGGTCACAAGCATGGACAAATGGGACCAGTCACGAGGAAAGCCTAGACTTTGAAATCGGTTGTGAATCTCTTCTTCCGTCAGCTTGCCAAGCAGCAGCCGCACCATAAAGTATTGCTGTAAGTGTGTCACTTGCTGTTCAATTCGTTCCTCTAGATCATTGTTTTGATCTTTCATTTGTTTAATGCTCGATTCGATGAGCTCAAATTCATTTTGGAAAGGCTGTTTATGCAAAAACGACTCATTACGTGCAAAGGATTCGTATAATAAGCGAATCGGTTTATAAAAGTGTCTAGAGCCAAACCATGAAAATAATAATGAAAGCGCTAACAAAATAAAGCAAATAATAAAGGTGATCCACCCGATTGATTTCGTTTGCTGCTTTAGTTCTGGAATGGAGACAAAGGATAAGTATGTCCATTCGTTATAATCTGATTTTTGAAACGTAATTTGATAGTTTAGTTCATCGATTTTCATATCAAATTGTCCGGATCGTTCTTCAAGTGACAGGACATGTTTGACGAAATCTTGATTTTTTAACGAGTCACCAATTTGTTCTTTTCGATTATGTAGCAGCACTTTTCCGTTTGTATCAATGACAAACATACTATCAGATTGAGAGAAGTCAGGCATGTTGTCAGCAATCACGCAGCTTGGAATGCTGGCGACGGCGATCCCCTTCTTTTGGACACTATTCATCGGAAGCTGCTTGATTAAATTCACATTGTATTTGCAAAAGGATGTCTTTCCTTCTTTTGTTGAGACAAGTGGATTATTTTCTTCAAGTGCCCAGCTGGAATGACTCGGAATATTGAGGTAAGAGGTTAACGCTTTCTCTTGATCCCCGTTCGAGACATGATAAAGACCAGAATTGTTCATATACCAATCTTCCATTTTACTAACAAGTGTAATATTGGAGAGATCGGTGTCGAAGGTTTGCAGGTAATTCAGTTCTTGCTGGACTTGATTATAAAGTTGGAATTGGTCTGGATTTAAAGGTTCTGCCAGTGTTTGAAGGAGAGGCGGCGAACTGACATAGTGAGTGAGAGAATGATCTACTGTCTTTAGAATATGCTCAATATTGGATTGCGTTTGTTTGACGCTGTCCAGCTTTTCATTTGAAATATTTTCGAGTGCAGTTTTTTGCGAATGCTGATAAGAAAAAATACCGACAATAATAACAGGAATCGTACTAAGCACGAAAAAAAACGTCACCAGCTTGTAATAAAATTTATACTGCTTTCTTTTCATAAAACCCCCCATTTCAAACGAAACAATCTTTTCCCCTTAGTTTATTAATCCAAAAATCTGGTAGGTTTGTCAATAATCATTTTCTGAGATTAGGATCATTTTCTTATGTTTTATGTAACGTTTTGAGTAGCTTCCCCTGAGTAAATATGATCTGATGATATGATTGTAGACGGATTTTTCATCCTTAAGATACAGTTAACACATGCATCAGCATGAGGGGAGGCTTTATCTGTGAAAACACAGGATGTCACTGCCAAGGGTGTGCCTGCGGCAGCTTTGAAAAAAGAAAAGAGAAAGCGCTTACTTAATCAATTGCTTAGTCAAAAATTTCTGTATTTAATGATTTTGCCAGGGCTCATTTATTTTCTTGTCTTTAAATATGTCCCTATGTGGGGGCTGATCATTGCCTTTCAAGATTACCAGCCGTTTCTCGGAATTCTTGGCAGTGAGTGGGTTGGCTTCAAACACTTTATTCGATTATTTACAGAACCAACATTTTTCATCTTATTAAAAAATACGCTCATTTTATTTGCCATGAATGTCGTGATTTTCTTTCCGATTCCGATCTTATTAGCCCTTCTTTTAAACGAGGTCAGATTGGCACTGTTTAAGAAATTTGTTCAGACGATGATTTATATTCCTCACTTCATGTCATGGGTGATTGTCGTGTCCTTATCTTTTGTTTTGTTAACGGTAGATGGCGGGTTAATCAATGAATTGATTGCTTTCTTTGGAGGAGAAAAGATTAACTTCCTTCTTAGCCAAGAATGGTTTAGACCCATGTACATTTTGCAGGTAATCTGGAGAGAAGCGGGTTGGTCAACCATTATTTATCTTGCAGCGATTACAGCAGTAGATCCGCAGCTATATGAAGCAGCAAAAATGGATGGAGCCGGCAGACTTAGACAAATGTGGCACATCACCCTTCCTGCGATTAAAAGTGTCATTGTTGTACTGCTCATTTTAAAAATCGGTGATACGTTAGAGCTTGGATTTGAACATGTCTATTTATTACTCAATGCGACCAACAGGGAAGTTGCAGAGATTTTTGATACGTATGTGTATACAGCTGGTCTGAAGCAAGGACAATTCAGCTATAGTACTGCTGTTGGTTTATTTAAAGCAGCCGTTGGACTTATTTTGGTCATGATGGCGAACCGTTTAGCGAAGAAGTTTGGAGAAGAAGGGATTTATTAAAAGGGGAGATGAAGACCAATGACATTATCGATTGAAAAGGGATCACCGCTTGAGCATGCAGAGAAATTAGCACAAACAATAATGAAAGCGTATACACCGATTGAACTTCCGCCAGCTGGAAGGTGGCACTATCATCAAGGGGTTTTCCTTTGCGGAGTGATGAAGCTTTACGAAGCAACAGAAAACGAGGCGTACTTTGATTATGTGAAAAATTATGCTGACTCACTCATTGATGACCATGGGAATCTGTTATTCCGCAGAGACGAGCTTGATGCCATTCAAGCAGGGCTCATTTTATTCCCGCTGATTGAAAGAACGGGAGAGAAGCGGTATGTGAAGGCAGCGGAAAAGCTTCGGGGGCTTTACCGGACGCTGAATCGCACGTCTGAGGGCGGTTTCTGGCATAAAGATAATTATGCTTATCAAATGTGGCTAGATGGTCTTTATATGGGTGGGCCTTTTGCTTTAAAGTATGCCCAGATGACAGGAGAATCGGAGCTGGTGGACATGGTCATCCATCAAGAGCATCTCATGAGAAAGCATACCAAAGATGAAAAAACGGGTCTTTACTATCACGCATGGGATGAACGGAAAGTGATGCCATGGGCTGATCAACAGACGGGCTGTTCCCCAGAATTTTGGGCAAGATCCTTTGGCTGGTATGTCCTTGCGTTAGCCGATATGATCGAAGATTTACCAGAAGGACATGAAGGACGAAAAGTGTGGAAGGACACACTGACAGATATGCTGGAAAGTGTGGCAAAATATCAGGACGACGAAACGGGTCTATGGCATCAGATCCTTGATAAAGGAAGTCATAGCGACAACTGGCTTGAAAGCTCAGGGTCATGTCTATTCATATATGCGATGGCAAAAGCCATGAATGAAGGATATGTCAGTCTTCGATATGTTGATCATGTGGTCAAAGCGTATCAAGGGTTGATTCAGTATAAAACGGAGGAAAAAGACAACGGCGATTTTACGGTGAACGATATTTGTATTGGAACATCTGCGGGATTTTATGACTATTACGTTGGCAGAGAGCGTAGCACGAATGATTTGCATGGAGCAGGCGCTTTTATTATGGCGTTAACTGAACTAGAAAAGCTGTCTGTTTTTCAAAAGGTATGAGGCGGCATCAAAGGGCTGCGGCATGGCTCCTCAGCTTCATCGCTGCCTTTTATTTGTCCGCCTGTCAGGGGAAAACAGAGGGGATTGATGTCCTTATTTTTTCTGACATGTCAAAAGCAATGAAAGATCAATTAGTGGAGAAAGCTTTTCAACCAAATCAGGAGACATACGACGTTCACATCTTCCCTGCAATTCCTGAAAAACTTCTTGTTGAAATAACTGCAAAAGAGGGGGACGTGATGTTTGTCCCGGAAGAAATGTTTAGAACATATGATGATCCTGAAAGCTTTCAGCTGCTTGAAGAGATGCGGGTAGATGGCGAAGGGGCAGGACCATATACGGTAGAAGATGCAAAGACGGGAAATACAGTCGATTATGCGGTCCAAATCAAGAAAGGAACAAAGCAGCTAAATGGCTATACCTTTCGATTACATCGAGATATGGTCGCCTTCATTCCTGTGTATGCGGAGAAATCTAAAGAGGCACTGTCTCTCATGAAGCAGCTTCGTGAAAACCAATAGAAAAAGGGGTGGGGGAATGTGAAAAGGGTCGCCGTTTGCGGGCTCAGTCACCGCGCTTTCAATATGTTTATCAAACCGCTCACCGAGGATTTCAATGAGCATTACAGGATTACAGGGCTCCTAGATGTAGATGAGAAGCGGTATACACTTTGTCAGGAGCGTTTTCCATCACTAAGGGGCGTCTCATTTTTTCATGAGGATGCATTTGATCAGATGGTGAAGGAAGCAAGACCAGATATCGTCATTGTGGCGGGGCGAGATGATACACATGTCACATATATCCTGCAGGCACTGGATCATGATCTGGATGTCATGACGGAAAAGCCGATGGTCACAACAGCAAAAGACGCCAAACAGGTGATGGAAAAAGAGGCAGAAAGCAAAGGGAAGGTCACCGTCACCTTTAATTATCGCTACAATCCATTCCACAGAAAGATAAAAGAGCTCATTTTAGATGGAAAGATTGGAAGGGTCACGTCTGTTGAGTTAAGCTGGCTCATTGATACGTATCATGGAGCGAGTTATTTCAAAAGGTGGAACCGCTCGCGTCAATATTCTGGCGGACTGTCTATTCATAAATCGACCCATCACTTTGACTTGGTCAACTGGTGGGTTGATCAAAAGCCGAAGCAAGTATTTGCCTATGGCGCACTGAATTATTATGGGAATGAAAGTCCTTGGAATCCTTTGCAGGGTGAAGGGAATCGATATTGCGGAACCTGTCATGTAAGAGATACCTGTCATTATGAAGCAAGGTGGAATCCGCGGGTAGAGCGTTCAAAGGTGGAGGATGACCATATTGAATCAGGTGAGCAGCAGTCAAAGCAATACTCGAATTATCGCCCGGATGCCTGTATTTTTGATCAAGAAATTGATATTGAGGATACATATGTGGCGTCAGTGGCTTATGATCAGGGGGCTTTGTTAAGTTACTCGATTCAATTTTCAGCGCCATATGAAGGCTACCGGCTTGCGATTAACGGGACGAAGGGACGGATTGAAACAAATGAGTTTCATGTGCCATCGAGAATCCCTTTTCAATTCCCTGAACAGACAATTGCATACTACCCGATGTTTGGTGGAAAAGAAACGATTGAAGTTGTGAAGCAATCAGGTGGTCATGGAGGCGGAGATCCGCTATTATTAGCAGATTTATTTTTAGGAAAAGATCCGCTCATTCCTTATGACATTTCGGCAGGAGCAGAGGCGGGTGCTTATTCCATTGCACTTGGCGAAGGCATGTGGCGATCAGTTGCAGAAAAACGCCCGATTGAAATAGAAGAATTGTTTCAAAAAGAGACGGTGTAACGAGAAAGAGAGGAGGGACGAGAGATGGATCATGATGGATCAATGAGCAGAATGCTGCGTATGTGTGAGTGGGTGATGAGACTCGCCTATACGAATGTGTTATGGCTTTTGTTCACTTTACTTGGGCTTGGAATCTTTGGCTTCATGCCTGCAACAACAGCGTTATTTTCTGTGATGAGAAAGTGGATACAAGGGCATGAGCAAGTCAGCGTCTTTCAAACCTTTTGGAAAGTATACCGCGAAGAATTTGTACGCTCTAATGTCATTGGAGTGGTGCTGGTCATCATCGGGACGATTATTTATGTAGACCTTGCTTATATTTATCCAACGAGCTGGTTTTTACACGTGCTTCGCTTTGCGATCTATATCTTTGGTTTTCTGTTTATTGTCAGCTTGTTTTATATCTTTCCGCTGCTGGCTCATTATGATTGGAAAAAGCGTCTTTATTTGAAATTTTCCCTTCTACTTGGGATCTCGTATTTGCAATATACGCTCTCTATGCTCGTTTTCTCGGCTGTTCTCTTTATCCTATTTGCTTATTTGCCAGGGATCGTGCCGTTTTTTAGCATCAGCATTCTCGCATATGGCCACATGTGGCTAGCCTATCAAGTGTTTAAAAAGATAGAGTTTGAAAGCGAGCAGCCGGCAGTTGATGTGAAGAAACGATTCCCGTCTTTCCTTCAATCCAAGCGGGTGAATACGCAGTGATGTGTATGATTTGCTATAATGGTGTCACCGTGAATAAAAGGAGAGATGAGAGTCGTGTCAGTAAAAGAAATTTCAATAGAAGAATTAAAGCAAAAGCTAGAGCAAGAAGAAGCCATTCAACTCGTCGATGTGCGTGAGGATGAAGAGGTAGCAGAAGGCATGATTCCAGAGGCAGTCCATATTCGAATGGGCGATATTCCTGAGAAGCTAGATGCGTTTGATAAGACGCAAGAGTATTATATTATTTGCCGTTCTGGTAAACGCAGTGAGAATGTCTGCTATTTCTTAGAAGACCAAGGCTATCAAGCAACCAATGTCGTTGGCGGCATGCTTGCATGGACAGGAGAAACAAAACCGAAGCTGTAAAAAGAAGTCCTTTCATCGACAAGATGGAAGGCTTTTTTTGTTCATATGTCCGTCTCTATTTGCATAAAAATAGAGTAGCAAGAGAAGGGAGAGTGACATATGTGCTGAAGGTAGCTGTATTTGATGAAGAACACGAGAAAGATTTGCAAAGCGAAATCAATCTTTTTTTAAAAGGAATGGACGACGACCAAATTATTGACATCAAATACAATGTGGCGGTGATCTGTGAGCAAGGAGGAGAGCAGCTCTACTGTTTTTCAGCGCTCATTTTATATAAAAAATAAAAGGACCTGCTGAAGGGTCCTTTTGCCATGATCAACTAGCGTCAATATGTAAACGATGCTTTTTGCAGTGAACGCATTGAAAGAGGTAGCCTTGCAAGTCTCCTCCGTTCACGAGCCATTGTTTCAGGTTCTCTTTTGTGAAATGTCCACCACTGCAAATCTCTTCAATATCCTCTGAGAGTTCTTCCTCTAAATGCTCAATTTCTTTCCAACCAACATACTGCACAATCGCGCAAATATCCCCGCAATGGCTTAACCAATATTCCTGCTGCCATCCGCGGTAACCCGGCGTTCTGTAGATCAGTTCATCTATATATTCCTCATGATCGACGTCATCACAACTCACATCGTCTTGAAACATTCCATTATATTTTTGAGCAGCTGATCCATCTTTAATGCACCAAGGACAAATGCCAGAAACGTCTTCAACAGAATAAAAAGGACCATGATATACATAATCTCGTTCTTTCGCACAAACGGGGCATATCGTCTGCTCTTTTTTAATCACATGTAATGAAACTGGGTCTGGGTTGTACTTGAACGTAGGTAACGTCATATAAACCTCCATTATGTAGAAAAGTGATGATTCAACACTATTTTATCGGAATACACGATGTCATGACAATCTTCAATTATTTCAACGAGAAAAAAAGCCGTTCGGATGAGGAACGACTTTTCTCTTGTGATGATTATGCTTTTTTTACTCTTGGACTTCTTGGTTTATTGTACTTATTTGCTTGTTTAATCGCTCTTCGTTCTTCATTTAATGATTTGTACAGAGATACAATCATTAAAATGATGACAACAGAGAACGGTAAAGCAGCGAGTTTGGCTGTGTTTTGCAAGGCCTGAAGACCGCCTGAAAATAAGAGCACTGCCGCTACTGCTGACTGGATAATACCCCAGCTGATCTTTACACTATTCGCTGGATTTAATGATCCATAGGTTGTCTGCATTCCGAGAACGAATGTAGCTGAGTCTGCTGATGTGATAAAGAATACCGCAATTAAAATCAGTGCCAGAATGGATGTAATCATGGCGAGTGGGTATTCATTTAAAACACCAAACAGCATCGTTTCAGTAGACATGTTTGCAACATCGACGATATTGTTCTGTTGTAAGTCCATTGCAGATACACCAAAGATCGAGAACCAAAGGAACACGAGGATGGAAGGAGCCACTAAGACACCAATTAAAAATTCTCGAATGGTTCTCCCGCGTGAAACCCTTGCAATAAAAATACCGACAAATGGCGACCAAGAGATCCACCATGCCCAATAGAAGATGGTCCATCCATTAATCCATTCTCTCTTTTCAGGATCATTTGGTGATAATCTAAAGCTCATTTGTACAATATTTGATAAGTATTGTCCGATTGAATCAGTAAATGAATTTAAAATATACACAGTTGGTCCAACAATGAGTAAAAAGATCATGAGTAATGCAGCAAGAATCATGTTTGTGTTACTTAAATATTTAATCCCTTTACCAATACCGCTCCAAGCAGAGAGGAGGAACAGGACCGTGACGATTGCAATAATAATGAGCTGAGTTAGGAAGTTATTTGGGATTCCAAATAAATAGTTTAATCCGCCATTAATTTGTGCGGCACCTAGTCCTAAACTAGTAGCTACACCGACCACCGTTGCAAATACTGCGATGCAATCAATGGTTTTTCCAATCCATCCATGAATTCTGTTCCCGAATACTGGGTATAAGGTGGAACTGATTAATCCAGGTGCATCTTTTCTAAATTTAAAGTATGCAATGCAAAGGGCGACAATTGCATAAATGGCCCATGCATGAAGTCCCCAGTGGAAAAAGGTATAACGAAGGGAATCACGGAAGGCTTGTGCATTTTCCGTCTCGCCTGTTGGGGATTGAATGGCAAAGTGGCTGATCGGTTCAGCGGCTCCGTAAAAAACAAGCCCAATGCCCATTCCAGCACTAAACAGCATGGCGAACCAAGAAAAAAGACCAAATTCAGGCTCTTCACCTGGCTTTCCTAACGTGATTTTTCCGATAGGGCTAAAGATAAAGAATAGACAAAAGCCGACTAGCAGCGATACGACTAATAAATAATACCAGCCAAAGTCATTTGTAATGTATGTTTGAATTTGATCTGTCACATTTTGCAGCGTATCTGGAGAAAGGGCTCCCCATAGAACGGCAATAAATGTGATAGCAATCACAATCCAAAATACACTTGATACGTTTTTCACACCATCTCACTCTCCTGTTGTTCTACACGTTTAAGCAGAGGATTTAATTTAATATCCCCTGTCTCAACTATTTTCAAACAAAAAGAGGCGAGTTTCTCACTCGACCTCTATTTTACCGTAACATGTTTTCCTTCCATTTATCAACCATCGATATGTGAAGATGACTTTTCTTCAATTCGTTTGCGCAGACGGTAGACATATTCTTTTAAACAAACAGCGAAAATCGTAAACGCTAAAACAATGGCGACTTTTAACGGGGTAATGGACAGCTTCATAAAGAAAGCGGCTGTCAAACTAATGACAACTGCAAGGACAATCGGAAGTGCGCGTCTAATCATTGAAATCTCTCCTTTACTTCTAGTGCGGCATTCATGCCAGCTAACCTGCCTGTCACAAGTGCTGACGTAATATTGTAACCGCCTGTGTAACCGTGAATATCTAAAATTTCTCCGCAGAAATAAAGACCGACCATTTTTTTGGATGCCATTTTCTTCGGTTCAATTTCTTTGACAGAAACGCCGCCTCCTGTAACAAAGGCTTTATCTAAAGAAAGCGTCCCATTTGCATGGACGATGAAATGTTTACAATCATGAGCAAAAGCGCGCAGTTTATCTTTAGCGAGACCAGAAAATGTCTCCTGCGGATCAATGCCATTTCGTTCTAAAAGGAACAATAAATAGCGCTCTTGCATCCAAGATTTCAGGACATTTTTAATGGCTTTTTTTGGCTCATCTTTTAGATCGCGATGAAGCTTTTGGAATAGCTCCTCGTCATTGAGCTTTGGGTATAAGTCAATTTGAAGACGGACGGCCGGTTGCTTTTTCAGTTCCTTCACAACAAATCCGCTGCATCTCAGAACGGCAGGACCTGATAAGCCAAAGTGTGTAAAGATCATATCCATGACATGAGTGACGACGGGTTTTCCTTTTTTATTTAAAACACTCACGGCCACACTTCTTAATGAAAGACCTTGAAGCACTTTGTCCTTAATAAAACGCTCGTCTGACGTGACGGGTACTTCTGTTGGGAAGAGCTCTGTAATGGTATGACCAGCGGCTTCTGCCCATGCATAGCCATCGCCAGTAGAGCCTGTATGCGGCACACTTTTCCCGCCAACAGCAATGACAACGGCATGACTTGAAATTTTTTCATCATTATTTGTAACAATTCCAGCTGCTTGTCCGTCTTGATACAGAACGGTTTTAATCTTTTCATTCGTTCGAATGGTCACATTGAGCACGCGGAGCCTATCCAATAGGGCATCCACAACAGATTGTGCTTTGTTTGAGACAGGGAACATACGTCCATGGTCTTCTTCTTTTAGTTCAATACCTAGATTTTCAAAGAACGAAATAATATCCTCGTTATTGAACTCAGAAAATGCACTATATAGAAAACGGCCGTTTCCGGGAATATGCTTGATGATTTCTTCTACTGGAAGGCGATTGGTCACATTGCAGCGTCCACCGCCAGAAATGGCGAGCTTTCTGCCAAGTTTGTTTCCTTTGTCAATTAACAGAACCGATGCACCGTGTTCTGCCGATGCAATCGCGGCCATCAGTCCAGAAGGTCCACCGCCAATGACAATGACATCATAATGTTTCATGTTACATTCCTCTTTCTACTTTCAGTCATTTCTCTATTATAACGAAGATTGGGGAAGGCTGAAATATGAATTGATTGGTTTTGTGACTTCTGTATTGGATTTGTTACCTGTGCGATGAAATGATGTGTTAAAATAGTTAAGTTGAATATTCATTAGAAAAATGGTGGTTAAGCGCATGTCTAATAAACTGCTTCGTGGTACGTTGGTTTTAACGATTGGGACTTATCTCTCTCGTATTCTTGGTATGATTTACTTAATTCCATTTAGCGCAATGGTCGGAGCGACTGGTGGTGCGCTATTCCAATATGGATACAATCAGTATACGATCTTTTTAAGTATTGCTACGCTCGGTTTTCCAACAGCGGTATCGAAATTCGTCTCTAAATATAATGCAATCGGCGATTATGAGACAACAAGAAAAATGTTCAGGGCGGGTATGTCGGTCATGCTTGTCACCGGTATTATCGCCTTTTCTATTTTATATTTGACCGCACCGATTTTCGCCAAGATTCAGCTTGGAGGATCGAATGAAACGGGCGGTTTGACGGTCGATCAAGTGGTTTATGTGATTCGGATGGTCAGTTTGGGTCTATTGGTTGTACCCATTATGAGTCTTGTGCGAGGGTTTTTCCAAGGGCACTCGATGATGGGCCCGACAGCTGTTTCCCAAGTCATCGAACAACTTGTCAGAATCATCTTCCTATTAACAGCGACGTTTATCATTTTAAAAGTGCTTGACGGTGGTCTTGTTATTGCGGTTGGTTATGCCACATTTGCCGCACTCATTGGTGCGTTTGGTGGTCTATTTACGCTTTATTTATATTGGCTGAAGCGGAAAGATCGGCTTTTGGCAATGCAGCCGAATACAGGGGACTATTCTGGATTATCTTATAAGCAAATGTTTACAGAGCTGTTCAGTTATGCAGCACCCTATGTGTTTGTTGGGCTTGCCATTCCGATTTATTCTTATATTGATACAAATACAATTAACAGAGCAATGATTGCATCAGGACATCAGGATATTAGTACAGCGGTCCTGTCTATTGTGACGTTATATTTACCGAAGCTCGTCATGATTCCTGTGTCACTTGCAACTGCATTTGGTTTAACATTGATTCCTACCATAACGGAATCCTTTACAGCGCGAAATTACAAGCTGCTGAATCGGCAAATTGATCAAACGATGCAGGTCATTTTATTCTTCGTTCTGCCTGCTTCATTTGGCATTTCAGCATTGGCTGGACCAGTTTATTGGTTTTTCTATCCGTCTGTGCATCCTGAGATTGGGACTTCTATTTTGTTTTGGTATGCACCTGTTGCGTTACTGTTTTCTTTATTCACCATTAACGCAGCGATTTTACAAGGGATTAACAAACAAAAATTTGCGATCGTCAGTCTTTTGTTAGGGATTATCATTAAAACGGTTCTCAATATCCCGCTGATTAGCTGGCTGCAAGGAAACGGTTCTGTGCTTGCAACGGCATTAGGCTACAGTGCCTCGATTTTGTATATGTTCATCATGATCAAGCGCCATGCAGGCTATTCGTTCCGCAGGATTTTCAAACGGTTTATTTTAATTGGTATTTTAACGGCAATCATGGCTGTAGTGGCTTATGTGACATGTCAGCTTGTGAGTCAAGTCATTTCATATGAAGGCGGAATCATACAAGCTGGTATTGTTATTTTGATTTCAATGATTACAGGCGGCGGTGTGTATATGTTCTTATCTTATAAAGTTGGATTGTTAGAGCGTGTACTTGGCAGCCGGATGCCATCATTTTTAAGAAAAAAGAGTTAAGAAGAGGTGGAGAAGCATGAGGCTTGATAAATTGCTGGCCAATACCGGCTTTGGTTCAAGGAAAGATGTAAAGAAGCTGGTCAAGGCCCGGGCTGTCACAGTGAATGGAGAAGTGGCGAAGCAGGTGAAAGATCATGTCGATCCAACAAATGATGAAGTGCTCGTGCATGGAGAGCGTGTAGAGTATAAAGAATTCATTTATCTCATGATGAACAAGCCAGACGGTGTCATTTCAGCAACGGAGGATCTGCGAGATGAGACGGTTGTTGATTTACTAGAGCCAGAGGATATGGCAAGGGAGCCATTCCCTGTAGGGAGACTGGATAAGGATACAGTTGGTCTCCTCCTCCTTACAAATGACGGTCAGCTTGCTCATCAATTGTTATCTCCGAAAAAGCATGTCCCGAAAACGTATGAAGTTCATCTGAAATACCCGCTTGGAGATCAAGACATCACTCGTCTTGAAGAGGGAGTTGTGATTTTAGACGACTACCGAACGAAGCCGGCGAAGGTTGAAGTAGATGCCAACCAAGAGGCAGATACAAGAATCCGTTTAACGATTACAGAAGGGAAGTACCATCAAGTGAAGCTGATGGCACAAGCAGTGGGCAATGAAGTGATCTTTTTAAAACGACTCTCGATGGGGGCTGTTTCATTAGACGAAGATTTGGCGCCCGGAGAATACCGTGAATTGACGGAGGAAGAGTTAGACAGCTTAATCAATCGTGATTAATATAGAGAAAATGAAAAGAACCGGCGACCGCCGGTTCTTTTTGTTATATGGAAGTTCATTATTCGCTTATGATGATATTTTTACTTTTTTTCTCGTTGTTTCCCATTTGCCTCTGCTTGGACTATGAACAAGATCGTTATAGGCAAGCACGTTTAAGTCTCTTTGGATGGTTCTAGGTGTGATCCCGAATTCATCAACCAGTTCTTGTGTCGTCACAAGACCTTTCTCTTGAATGAACATATAAACTGATTTTATTCGAGTCATCATACGGTTTGTTGAAGGTTTCAAAAAACCACTCCCTATCAATAAGATCGGATGGACTTGACTAACCACAACTTACTACACTAAAACTGCGACATAAGGACATGCAACAATGGTAAATGTTCGTGTTTCTTAATGTTTTATTCTATTATACACGTTATTATGCATCTAGTTCCACCAAAAAGTCAACTTTACGTGTTTTTAAACTTGTCTTCATGAATTGAAATATGTTATATATTATGATTTGAATCCGGTTACAACCCAATAAACACAAGGCATATAAAGAAAATTGCCACTTAAGAAAGATCAAAAAATAAACACAGAAAATTTACAAAATAAAAAATCATTCATACAAAAAAGACACATTCAAATGAGAAATGTGTCTTTTTATTTTGGTTATCCTTCTAAGAAAAAGAGCTGCACGAAAAATAAGACAGCAAAAATGAGCACAAGAATATGCACTTCTTTCCATTTTCCTTTTGCCAGCTTCACAAGTGGATATGAAATAAATCCTAGTGAAATTCCTGTAGAGATGCTAGATGTCAGCGGCATGGAAAGAATCACAAGAAAAGCAGGAAATGCTTCGTCAAGCTCATTCCAGCGAATACGTGACACTGAATTCATCATCAAACAGCCGACAATGATTAAGACAGGTGAAGTGATGGACGGCAAAGACGAAATGGCTTGAACGAGTGGACCAAAAAACAAAGCCACAATAAACAATGCAGCAACGGTTAAAGAGGTCAGTCCAGTTCTTCCGCCAGCAGCAACTCCTGATGAGGATTCAATGTAAGCTGTGGTTGGGCTTGTTCCAAACATTGAGCCAATTGTCGTCGCAGCAGAGTCAGCAAGTAAGGCTCTGCGTACTTTTGGGAGCTGACCATTTTTCATTAAACCTGCTTGTTCCGCAACCCCGATCATTGTTCCTGTTGTATCAAAAATCGTCACAAGTAAAAAGGAGAAGACAACAGCATACAAGTGATGGGAAAATACATCGCCAAACGCAGCGAATGGATTTGTAATCAGCATTCCTTCAGGCAGTGCTGGGGTATCCACTAGCACTTTAGGAAAATGAAGCTGGCCTGTTGCAAGTGCAATTAACGTGGTTGCTAACATGCCGATAAACAGCGCTCCATTCACTTGAAGAACCATTAATATGACAGAAATCATTAAACCAACGAGTGTCAAAATGACAACAGGTGAGCTTAAATTGCCAAGCTTCACAAGATTTTGTGGATCAGCAGTGATGATTCCAGACTGTCTTAGCCCAATGAATGCAATAAATAATCCGATACCTGCTGTAATCCCGTACTTTAAATTATCTGGAATCGCCTCAATGAGTTGTTTTCTAAGGGATGTTAACGATAAAATGATAAAGAGTATTCCAGCAACAAATACCGCACTAAATGCTGTTTGATAGCTGAGACCCCCACCACCGACAACAGTGACGGTGAAATAGACATTCAGCCCCATACCTGGTGCAATGGCAATCGGATAGTTTGCAAAGAGTGCCATCCAAAGGGTACCGACAACAGCAGCGATAATGGTTGCAGTAAAAACTTGGTCAAAAGGAATGCCTGCATCTGAAAGGATTCCTGGATTGACGGCTACAATATATACCATCGTAAAGAATGTCGTCATACCAGCGAGTAATTCTTTCTTTATGTTGGTTTGGTTCTCTTTTAACTGAAACATAAAATCCTCCATTTACGAACATTATTACAAAACACTTAATATAATATTCGTTTTAAGGGTGGATTGCAACCTTTTTTCAAGGAGGAATGGAAAAATGAATTGGGAAGCAGAAGTCATACGAAAAAAAGACAATTTGATTCAGGATACACAATCTTTTTTACAAATTGAAAGTGTCTTGGATGAAGAAGGCGGCACAGCAGGAAAACCGTTCGGTGAAAAAGTGGATGAGGCTCTTCAGTATATGCTCAAAAAAGGGCAGGACGAGGGCTTCAAAGTGAAAAATGTTGATGGTTATGCTGGTCATATTGAATATGGAGAAGGCGAAGATATCGTCGGTGTGCTATGCCATGTGGATGTCGTGCCTGCGGGAGACGACTGGACAACCCCGCCATTTTCAGCGGACATAAGAGAAAATAAAATCTTTGCAAGAGGAGCCATTGATGATAAAGGGCCGACCATGGCGGCGTTTTACGCATTGAAAATGTTAAAAGATGCCGGTCTGCCGCTGTCGAAAAAGATTCGAATCATCATTGGCACAGATGAAGAAAGCGATTGGCGCTGCGTCGATCACTATTTCAAGCATGAGGCGATGCCGCAAATTGGCTTTGCACCAGATGCTGATTTTCCAATTATTCATGCTGAAAAAGGGATCATAGATGCCATCGTATCCTTTACATACGAACAATCAGAAGAAAACAAGCGTTACATCCTCAAGCAATTCACATCAGGCATGCGTCTCAATATGGTCCCAGATGAGGCTCGCGCGATTGTGGCAGCAGCAAACGATCACGATGCTGAAGCCTTAAAAACGGCTTTTGCAGCCTATCTTGCGGAAAATCAGTTAACCGGTGAGACAAACCATACAGCAGATGGACTGACATTCACATTAAAAGGTGTATCAGTTCATGCAATGGAGCCGGCGAATGGCACAAATGCGGGCATTCATATGGCGAATTTCTTATGTGCGCATGAATTAGATGAAAGAGGGCTCGCTTTTACATCACAAATTAATGCCTTATTTGATCAAGACACAAGAGGACAAAAACTCGGCATCGCTTGTAAAGATGATATTAGTGGTGACTTGACCTTGAATGTTGGCACAATCCGCTATTCGCAAAACGAAGAAGCGAAGCTTGGACTGAATGTCCGCTATCCCGTAACCGCGGACGGTGAGGAAGTCAAAAAAGGGATTGAACGAATAAAAGGGGCAACGATTGAGAAATTTGATAACAGTCCTCCTCATCATGTCTCAAAAGACCATCCACTTGTGAAAACATTACAGCGTGTCTACGAAGAACAAACAGGAGATCCTGCTCATCTTATTGCGATTGGGGGAGGAACGTATGCAAGGTCATTAGAAGCAGGCGTTGCCTTTGGCCCTCTATTCCCTGGAAGACCTGATTGCGCACACCAAAAGGATGAATATATCGAAATCGATGATTTACTACGAGCAACTGCGCTATATGCACAAGCCATGTATGAATTGGCGAAATAAAAAAGGAAAGAGAAGAGGGGATTCACCGTGAAAAAAATGTTCTTATGCTCTTCATTCAAAGACAGCTATTCTCTCTTGTCTGACTTTGCAGGCGACACCTTAAAAGGAAAAAGTGTGACATTCATTCCGGTAGCCAGTGAAGTGGAAGAAGTCACGCACTATGTCGATGCAGCAAAAGAAGCCTTTCATCAATTAGAAATGCGTGTAGAGACTGTTCAGCTGACCGGGCAAACGGTTCAGGAGATCACACAGATCATTAGGAAGAATGATGTCATGTATGTATCTGGCGGCAATACCTTTTATTTGCTGCAAGAATTAAGAAAGCCCGGGCTCGATCGTGTATTGAAAGAAGAGATCGGCAAAGGCAAGCTGTATATCGGAGAATCTGCGGGGAGTATTATCATGGCGCCAAGCATTGAATACATCTCACTGATGGATGATCAGGAGAAAGCGCTAGAATTATCTTCCTTTGAAGGATTCAATGAGATCAGCAGCTATCCGGTACCGCATATAAACAATCCTTATTTAGGTGAAGCCGCGCAGCACATCATAGAGAAAGATCAAAATACGCTCTCTTTATGCCCGCTCACTGATGAACAAGTTTTACTTGTGACAGGCGAACAGACTGAGGTCAAGATGGTCTTGTAGGAGTTGTTCATATGAAACGAAGAAAAAGGAACAGGAGCATACGCCCTGTTCCTTTTTTAATCTTGAAACACATCACTTGATAAATAACGTTCACCCGTGTCTGCTGTCATACAAATGACAATGTGATCCTTTGGCATTTGCTTGGCTGCTTCAATCGCTGCATAGCATGCCGCGCCAGATGATGGACCGACTAAAATACCTTCAAGACGGGCGAGCTTTCGTGTGATGTCGTAAGCATCTTCATCACTCACTTGCACAATCTCATCATACACCTGTTCGTTTAAAATTTGTGGGATAAATCCTGGACTTGTGCCAACAAGCTTATGTTTGCCAGGTTTCCCGCCTGATAAAACAGGAGACCCCTTTGGCTCTGCCACACGTATCGTCAATTCCGGGAATGCTTTCTTGAGTTCCTCTCCAGTGCCTGTAATGGTTCCGCCCGTTCCAGCAGTGGCGACAAAAGCGGCAAGCGGCTGTCCAATCTGTTGCACTGCATCCATAATTTCTACAGCCGTTGTCCCTCTATGAGCATCAGGGTTCGCACCATTGTCAAATTGCATGGGAATAAAGCTATTAGGAATTTGAGCAGCTAATTCTTCTGCCTTGCGAATACAGCCTGGCATTTTTTCCTCCCCCGGGGTTAAAACGACCTGTGCGCCGTATGCCTTTAAAATATTGATTCTTTCTTGGGTCATTGTATCAGGCATGATCAGAATGGCTTTGTATCCTCTTGCTGCAGCGTTCATCGCTAAGCCAATTCCTGTATTCCCGCTCGTTGGTTCAATAATCGTTGCCCCTTTTGTGAGCTTTCCTTGTTTTTCTGCCTCAAGGATCATATTGTAAGCAGCCCGATCTTTTACACTTCCGCTAGGATTAAATGATTCCAGTTTTAAATAAACAGCAGCGCCATGTTCTGGCTGAAGGCGCTGTAATTTTACAAGTGGTGTATGACCTATTAATTCAGCTATATTTTGTGCAACCTTCATCATGTGACACCCTTTCTTCTCATTCCGCATTACTTTAGTTATACTATCATCAATGGGGATTCGTAAAGTTTGTTAAAAAGGACAGGTGAAAATATGGCCGAAAGCCGTCATTATTTTATCGGGATTCCAATCCCTGAACAACTCGCGTATCAAATGAAAGCAGATATAGACAAGAGGAGCGAACTGTCCTTTCAAAAATGGACAGCACCCATTGATTATCATGTCACCCTTGTGTTTTTAGGTGCGATTCCAGAGGACCGTTTAAATAAGATTTCTGAGCTACTTGCACAGCTGTCTCATGAGGTGTCTGCTTTCCCGCTCAAGCTGAATGAAGTAGGAATATTTGGTCAAAAGGAGCGCCCGAGAGTCTTTTTTGCAAAGCCTAGTGAAAGTAAGCCTTTGATGGATCTAAGAGAAAAGGTGAAAGCAACCGTTTTGACAGCAGGTCATCCTGTCGAAAAGAGACCCTTTCATCCACACATGACGATTGCGCGCAAATGGAATAGAGAACAGTCCTATATAGAACAAGCGCCCTTACGGAAAGAACCATATTCGATGGAGGTTTCTAGTATCGCTTTATTTGAAATTCGTCTAAAAGAAACCCCACGTTATCACGCGATCAAACAATTTACATTACATAAATGATTCTAGAGGTTGGAGTGAGCAGCAGATGGCGCAAATTATTAAAATCCAAGATTATATATCACGATATGAACAAGACCCGCATCATTACATCAATCAGTTTATTCGGTTGAAAAAACAAAGATGGGACGAGTTAAAAAAGGCTTCCAAAGAGCAGGTGCAAAAGCAGGCTGACCAAGCCACCGAGCAAGCACCTGAACAAGAGGAAGAAAAGAGAAAGAAATTCTCCTTAAAAAGAAAGCAAAAAGAAGCCGATATGAAAAAGGAACGGGACCTGAGTCTTTTTAACGAGCCAACAGATATAGAACAAGGTGTCTTTACAAACGTTCCTACCGATGAAACGAAGCTGATTCACTTTTTTAAGGATCATCTTTACGATGTTCAATTAAAATGGGCCAGCTCGACGATCTCTCATATTTCAACTGTCTCCCATCACATTCGATATGATGAAAAGCTGCGGATGCTTGCAAGGCAGCTGCCAGATTCTTATTTTGTGATGTACAAGCCGGTGCTGCTCATTCAAAAAGCTGAGATGGAATTGTGTCCAGTGCTCATTACGCCGCTTGAAGTCATCTGTTTATCTTTCTTAGAAGCAGAGCCAGACAGCGTATATATTGGATCGAAGGAACGTTTTTGGGAAAAGCGGGCGACGGGAAAAGCTGTTCAATCCGTTTTAAACCCTTGTGCAAGCCTTCTGCGCTCTGGAACTGTTGTGTCAAAAATTTTACAGCAAAGTGGTGTAGAACTTCCTGTGAAAAAAATCCTCATCAGCCGCACCTCGTATATTGATTTGCCCGAAGTTCCATTCGGGATGGAGGTTGTCGATAAGAAGAAAGCGGAGGATTGGTTTGACAAGCAACGGAAAAACACCGCGCCGACAAAGCACCAGCAATTCAAAGCGACAAAGGCATTGCTTGCTTATGGTGAATCAGACAGCAAAAGAAGGCAGGAATGGCTCGATTAAAGGCATATCAAGGTCACCAAAAAATGAGACCTGAGTGGAGCTAATATATGAATGAATGGTACTTTATCGTCAATCCAGCAGCAGGACAAGGAAAAGGACTCCGCACTTGGAGAAGCATAGAGAAAGAATTACAAAAGGTAGAGATCTCCTACAGATCGTTTCTTACCCAGCATGAAGGACATGCCGAAGTTTTGGCGAGACAGATTAGCGCTATGCAAGACGACAGATTGAAACGGCTGATCGTCATTGGCGGTGACGGCACATTTCATGAAGTACTGAATGGTTTAAAAGAAATTGATCATGTGCAGCTAAGCTTTGTCCCAGCAGGTCATTGGAATGATGCTGCGAAGGGGCTGGGCATCCAGCGTCATGATGTGATCAAAGAAGTGAGAAAACAAAAGAGGATGCTGACGAAAACATTTTCTCTCGGTTCCTTTCAAGATCATGCAGAAAGTCCGCAATCTGTTCTTTTTCTCAATCATATTGGTGTTGGGTTTGATGCGCATGTCTTGAAGAGAACGGTACATTTTAGAGGGAAAAAGTGGCTCAACCGACTCAAACTCGGGTTTATCATCTACCCGCTGTCTTTTCTACATTCGTTATGGTCATTCAAACCGTTTGACCTTGCTCTTTTTATTGAAAATGAGAGAAAAGTTTTTCGCCAAGTGTGGTTTGTGATCGTATGTAATCACCCTTACTATGGGGGCGGGCTGGAAGCAGCGCCGGAAGCGAGTGCGAGGCAATCAGGATTTCAAACGCTCGTTGTCACGGATTTGAATCCATTGAAAGTTCTCTTATTTTTAAGTGCAATGGTTTTTAAAAAGCACCTTGTAATGGAAGGAGTCACCCTTTTTCAGCATGAAGAAGCCTACTTGGAGGCAGATGAAAAAATTTTATTTCACGCCGATGGAGAAGTGATTGGCGCCACTCCAGTGTTTGTTAAGGCTAGTGAGCGATCGTTAAAATTACGTGGCTAAGAAGCAGCCAGTGTGCGCACGAGCAAAAGAAACATGAAAAAAGACTTCCTTTTTCATAAGGTTCTTGTCCTGATTTTCTAGTTTTGCTTGACGAGTATAAGAAGGTAGCGATAAAATCTATAGGACGGCTATTGTTTAGCATCTCATTCTCAATAGCTGTCCTTTTTGTTTTTATGATCATATAAATAAAAAATAAACAGCCAATTGATCTCAATCGGCTGAATTTTGTCGACTAAAAAAGCATGATTTAAAATATTTTAAGAAATGATGGGTTGAAAATTGATATGAACTGGTTGGGACAAATATTAGGTAGCGAATGGCACATCTCTCCTGCTGGAGGCGCTACGGGAGATGCGTACTTCGCAACACACAATGACCAAAAGCTATTTTTAAAACGCAATACGTCACCGTTTCTTGCGGTTTTGTCAGCTGAAGGCATTGTGCCGAAGCTTGTCTGGACAAAACGGATGGAAAATGGGGATGTCATTACTGCGCAGCACTGGCTGAGCGGCAGAGAGCTGAAGCCAAAGGACATGAATGACCGTCCTGTAGCGGAGCAGCTAAGAAAAATTCATACATCAAAAGAGCTGCTCGATATGCTGAAACGATTAGAAAAGCACTCGCTTGACCCGGCATCGATCTTGATGCATCTCAAGGCATCGATCTTAAAAGAGCAGATTGACTCACATGATATCACGCGCGCCATCCAGTATTTAGAGAAACATGTGGACGCAGTTCATTTCGAGGATAAGGTCGTATGCCATTGTGACCTCAACCATAATAATTGGCTGCTGACAGATGAAAATCAGCTCTATTTAATTGATTGGGACGGGGCAATGATTGCAGATCCAGCGATTGATCTTGGACCGCTCTTATACCATTATGTTGAAGAAGAGAACTGGGAAAGCTGGCTCTCTATGTATGGTGCTCCGCTGACCGACAACTTGCGAAAACGCATGGCATGGTATGTGCTGGCTGAAACCGTCTCGTTTGTCGTTTGGCATAAAAGAAAAGGAAATGAAAAGGCGCAAAAAGAAGTGCAAGCCGAGCTACATGCACTCTTAAAACGGTTAAACATCCATTAAGACAGTGGAATGTTCTCGACCCAGTCAGATAGATGCGATTGATGCGCTTCGATATGTGCATCAATTGAACTGACAGAGGTACCTTTTTGGCTGTAATCATAAATATCGGATAGTAGCTGACGAACGTCAGCATCCAAATCTTCTTTTGCCAGCATTAATTGAATCACGCGTCCCACCTGTTCATATTCTGCAACAGTCCCGCAGCAATCCAGCTGGTGATCAGTTAAAATATCTTTGATTAATTGAAGCTGATGTTGGCGGTTTAATCCCATACGTATGCTCCTTTCAAGGCGTGTCATTTATGTGGTTAAACTGTGCATTCAGCTTTGATTTTATACATGAAGCAGACCAGCCCAATTAGCAGCTGGTCTTTTTCATATGTGCGGATAAGATGCTGTCTTGCGGCTCTTTATGTTTCATGGTATCTTGATAAAATGTAAAGAAAATAGAGGTGTATCAAATTGAGAATGCGACATAAACCGTGGGCGGATGATTATTTAGCTGAAAATGCTCATATTGCTTTAGCCAACCCTGAACAATACAAAGGGAAATGGCATGAGCTGTTTGAAAATGATCATCCAATCCATATTGAAGTCGGTACAGGAAAAGGGAGCTTTATTGCCGGAATGGGCAAGCTTCATCCTGAGATAAACTATATCGGCATTGAATTATTTAAAAGTGTCATTGTGACGGCAGTCGATAAAATCAAAGAAACAGATGTAGAAAACGTAAAGCTTCTAAACATCAACGCAGAGACACTAACAGATGTCTTTGCGGAAAATGAGATTGACCGGGTGTATTTAAACTTCTCTGATCCGTGGCCAAAATCAAGGCATGAAAAACGTAGGTTGACGTTTAAAGCCTTTTTAAAGCGATATGAACAGATCCTCCGTCCAGGCGGTGAATTACATTTCAAAACCGATAACCGCGGACTATTTGAATATTCCTTGAAAAGCTTTTCGTCTTACGGACTCCTTTTAACGTATGTGAGCCTTGATTTACATGAGGATGGTCTCGAAGGAAATGTCATGACAGAATATGAAGAGAAATTCTCTTCCATGGGACAACCGATCTATCGATCAGAAGTAAAATTCCCTGAATAACAAGCGAACAAAGCTGGCTGCAACGAACGATTGCGGTCAGCTTTTTTTTGATAAAAAGATTAGCACATGCGATTTTTCTTTGTATTTGCTACGATAGAAAAAGGAGGGATGACAGCAATGGAGACAATGAAAATAGGCGAAATGGAACTGTTCTGGTTAAATGGGGGAGATACACACATGGATGGCGGTGCCATGTTTGGCGTGGTGCCAAAGCCATTATGGTCAAAAAAATACCCTGTGAATGATCGAAATCAAATTGAATTACGGTGTGATCCAATGCTCATACGGTGGAACGGTCTTCATCTGTTAGTAGATTCCGGCATCGGGTCAGGGAAGCTGACAGAGAAACAAAAACGCAATTATGGCGTCACAGAGGAAACGAAAATAGAAGAATCACTTGCGGCTCTCGGTTTGCGCCCATCTGATATAGATTACGTCTTAATGACTCATTTGCATTTTGATCATGCAAGCGGGCTGACAAAACGTGAAGGCGATGAGCTCGTGTCTGTTTTTCAACAGGCAAAAATCATCACGTCCAAAATTGAATGGGACGAAATGAGAGCGCCGAACATCCGCTCAAGAAATACATATTGGAAAGAAAACTGGGAGCCTGTTGCCGATCAAGTCATGACATTTGAAGATAGCATTGAAGTAACAGAAGGCATTCGCCTGCATCATACAGGTGGACATAGCGATGGGCATAGCATCTTAACGCTCACAAGTCAGGGAGAAACAGCTATTCATTTAGCGGATATCATGCCGACACACGCTCATAAAAACCCGCTATGGGTCTTGGCCTACGATGATTATCCAATGACCTCGATCCCAGCGAAGCAAAAATGGCAGGCATTTGCCGAAGAAAACAATGCATGGTACTTGTTTTATCATGATGCCATCTACCGTGCTGTAAAGTGGGATGAAGACGGGGCAATGACCCATGAGGTCAAAAGAGAAACCGGAAGATAAAAGATCATCTGTATGTTTTTTCGCTTTTCACACAAAATAACGACAAAATGAACTTGTGAAAGGAAGAGTGCAGGTGAATCAATTTTATCGTGTACATGGTGATGTCATCGAGACACCGTTAAGAGGGATCGAAGTCATGTCTGTCCCTTATTTAAACAAAGGAGTCGCATTTACAAAGGAAGAGCGGGAAGAGCTTGGGTTAAAAGGATTTCTGCCGCCGAAGGTGTTAACACTAGAAGATCAAGCAAAGCGTGCATATGAACAGTTCAAAGCACAGCCAGATGCACTTGGGAAAAATGTCTATTTAACTGCGCTTCATGACAGAAATGAAGTGCTCTTTTATAAATTATTAAATGAGCATTTGGCAGAAATGCTGCCGATTGTTTACACACCGACCGTAGGAACAGCGATTCAGCGTTACAGCCACGAGTATAGAAAGCCAAGAGGAATTTATTTATCCATTGATGACCTAGAAGGAATGGAAGAAATTTTTGCATCTTACGGAGTGGATGAATCAATTGATCTCATTGTCGCAACAGATGCAGAAGGAATTTTAGGCATCGGTGACTGGGGTGTTGGCGGAATCGCCATTTCAGTCGGAAAACTGGCTGTTTATACAGCTGCAGCAGGTATTGATCCTAGCCGTGTGCTGGCAGTGGTGCTTGATGCTGGGACCAACCAGGAAAGCCTTTTAAATGATCCGCTTTATGTGGGAAATCAGCACTCCCGCGTTCGAGGAGAGCGCTATGATCAGTTTATTGATCAATATGTTGAGCTTGCCCGTGCGACTTTTCCAAATGCACTTCTTCACTGGGAAGACTTCGGTACAAAAAATGCGCGCGCCATTTTGGAAAAATATAAGGACCGTATTTGTACATTTAATGATGATATTCAAGGAACTGGAGCCGTCTCACTTGCTGCCGTTCTTGCTTGTGCAAAAGCATCGAAGGTTCCGCTGAAAGATCACCGAATCGTGATCTTTGGAGCAGGTACAGCAGGGATTGGTATAGCCGAGCAAATTCGTGATGCCATCGTGCGAGATGGTGTCAAAGAAGAGGAATCATATGATCATTTCTGGTGTATTGATAAAACGGGACTGCTCACAGATGATTCACCTGACATTCAGCCATTCCAAAAGCCGTATGCAAGACGTTCTGATGAAGTGAAGGATTATGCACGTAATGGTCCAAAGCATTCAATTGATTTGTTAGAGGTCGTGAAGCAGGCGAAACCTACGATCTTAATTGGTACCTCAACTGTAGGTGGGGCATTTACAGAGGAAATAGTGAAAGAAATGGCGTCACATGTAGAGCGGCCAGCGATTTTACCGATGTCAAACCCGACACCTCTTTCAGAGGCAAAGCCGGAAGATCTCATTGAGTGGACAGAAGGACGTGCGCTTGTCACAACGGGAAGTCCGTTTGATCCAGTTGAATATGGTGGTGTGACATATGAAATTGGGCAGGCAAATAATGCCCTTGTGTTTCCAGGGCTTGGCCTTGGAACGATTGTGTGTAAAGCCCGCCTCATGACAGACAGCATGTTTGTTGCGAGTGCTGAAGCGATTGCGAGCATGGTCAATGTCGGAAAACCGGGTGCTGCGATGCTTCCAAGTGTTGATCAGCTCAGAACGGTTTCAGCGACAGTGGCTGTCCGTGTGGCACAAGCAGCGATTGACGAAGGAATTGCGGAAGAAACCCCTGATGATCTCATTCAGGCTGTGCAAGACGCCATGTGGCACCCTGTATACAAAAAAATCAAAGCCATCTAAAAAAAGCTTCGCAAGGACTTGTCTTTGCGAAGCTTTCTTATTAAGCAACAGAATCAATGACATCAACGATCATGCCTGTTTTTGCATCAATCATGACTTCATACTGTTCCAGCTCGCCAAAGGCGGAGCGTGTAATGCCAGATTTGTACACATCAATCGTTTCACCATTTACGGTATACGGTTCTGGTACAGTATAAATCCAAGAGCCATCAATCGGGCCGCGCTGTTTAAAAGCGGATTTCACAATTTTTAACGCTTTTTCAGACGAGATATACGTCGGGAAAAAGACTTTCTTTGCAACAATTGCAGCGGCTACGCCAATACTCGCACCAATCAGAACATGTTTTAACTTCAACGTGCTGCACCTCCGTATTGCTGTTTTTTCCATTATACAAAACTTGTCCAGCGATGTTAAGAAATCCGAATACTTGAAAGCATATTCAAAATTTCTGGAGAGATACTTGGAAAACCGAAAGAATTCTTATAGTATAAAGTGAGTGTTATTTTTATAGGAATTTATATGGTCATTACATAGAAATGAGGGTAACTGTCAAATGAACGAAGAAACAATGTCGATTTTCCGAAATTTAACAGAATTACAAGGGACTCCAGGTAATGAGCACCATGTGCGTGCTTTTATGAAAAAGGAACTTGAGAAATATTCCGATGAACTCATACAGGATCGTCTTGGCGGAGTGTTTGGTGTCCGCAAAGGCCCAGAGAACGCGCCGAAGATTATGGTGGCTGGTCATATGGATGAAGTCGGCTTTATGGTGTCATCCATTACGAAAAATGGAATGATTCGTTTTCAAACACTTGGCGGCTGGTGGAGTCAAGTGATGCTTGCGCAGCGTGTGGATGTTCATACGGATCACGGGCCAATTCCGGGCGTTGTATCGAGCACACCTCCTCATCTTCTGACACCAGAACAAAAAAGCAAACCAGTAAAACCGTCAGATATGCTGATTGATATTGGTGCAGACAGTGAAGAAGAAGCGAAAGAGCTTGGCGTTCGCCCAGGGCAGCAAATCGTTCCTGCAACGGTCTTTACCCCAATGGCCAATCCGAAAAAGATTTTAGCCAAAGCTTGGGATAACCGCTATGGGTGCGGACTTGCCATTGAATTATTGAAAGAATTAAAAGACGAAGCTCTTTCATGTCAGCTATATTCAGGCGCAACCGTCCAAGAGGAAGTAGGGCTCAGAGGGGCTGAGGTAGCTGCGAATATGATTAAACCGGATCTGTTCTTTGCTCTAGATGCGAGTCCTGCAAATGATGTGACGGGAGACAAATCACAATTTGGCCAGCTTGGAAAAGGTGCACTTCTTCGTATTTATGATCGCACGATGATTACGCACCGAGGCATGAGAGAATTTGTCCTCGATACAGCCGAAACAAACAATATTCCATATCAATATTTCGTATCGCCAGGCGGTACGGATGCTGGACGTGTTCATATCTCAAATCAAGGTGTACCATCTGCTGTTATTGGTGTATGTGCGCGTTACATTCATACAAGTCACTCTGTCTTGCATGTGGATGATTATGCAGCGGCAAAAGAATTAATTGTTCGTCTTGTGAAAAATTGTGATCAAAGCACGGTGGATTCGATTTATCAACAAGTGTAAACGATAAGAAAAAGGCTGCCTCATTAAGAGCACAGCCTTTTTCTTATTCCTGTTCAAACACGTATGACAACGCCTTAATCGCTTGATTCACTGTTTCGACAGTGATATTTGCTTTGTTTGATAATTCCTTTAGGGGATGATGTAATTCTTTAGGACGAATCAAAATAAGGGGTTTCCCTTTGGCGATGGCAGAAGAAGCATCCATTGCCGTGTTCCACTGTTTATATTTCTCACCAAAGCGGGCGATGACAACGTCTGCCTTATTTAATAATAGTTCGGTGCGGAAATTGTTCAAATCAGAAGCCGCATCGTCTTTCAAGATGGCATTTGGCTGCCCGCCTAAAATATCTTCTCCGATGTTATCTGATCGGTCATGATTCTCCATTGGACCAACAAACGTTACTGGTAGTTTCAACGACTGGCTTTTTTCCTTAATTTCATCGCGCCACTGGCTATGAATTTCTCCAGCTAAATAAACCGTTAATTGCATAACAATCTCCTCCTTGTGCACAAACTTAGTAAAGGTTTGCCCTGTTTCTTTTCATGTTACACAAGAAGTGCTTGATAAAGCAAAAAAAATATGATTATGATATTCATGGTAGAGACTATTTTTCATCGTAAGAAGACTACATATAATGGGAAGGACAGGCCTCTTCGTCTTTCCTATGAGAAAGCAGGAAGACGACGTTGATGACTTATTTAAAAAGAAAGGGTATTTCCCTTTCGCCAAAGGTGTATTTTATTGATGCACTCTCTTATATGGCTTTAGGTCTATTTGCTACATTAGTGGTAGGGCTGATTTTAAAAACAGCAGGCGGCCTGTTATCATTTCCTCTCATCGTGGAAATGGGAACGCTCGCTATGGGGCTGATGGGACCAGCAATTGGCGTAGCGGTTGCTTATCGCTTAAACGCTTCTCCTTTAATTATTTTCGCAAGTGTTGTGTCAGGTGCCGCTGGAGCAGAGCTTGGGGGACCTGCTGGAAGCTTCGTGGCTGCTCTCATTGGTGTGGAATTAGGCAAACTGATCAGTGGTGAGACAAGAATTGATATTATTTTAACGCCGCTTGTGACCATTATCACAGGTTTTCTCACTGCTGCTTTCATCGGCCCTGGGATTCAGGCGGTGATGACAGGGCTCGGCAGGCTGATCGTATGGGGGACTGATCAAAGTCCACTCATCATGGGCATGCTGGTTGCAACCATTGTTGGACTTTCTCTTAGCTCACCGATTTCAAGCGCTGCGCTTGCGCTGATGCTTGATTTAAGCGGTCTTGCTGCTGGTGCGGCAACGATTGGCTGCTGTGCGCAGATGGTCGGCTTTGCTGCTGCAGGATTTAGAGAAAATCGTTTTGGCGGTCTTGCTGCGGTAGGCATTGGAACATCAAAACTACAGCTGCCGAACATTGTGAAAAATCCACTCATTCTCATTCCGCCGACGATTGCAGGACTGATTCTTGCGCCAATTGGTATCATTGGCTTTGGGATGGTCAATAATGCGGCAGGAGCGGGTATGGGAACGAGCGGACTTGTCGGCCAGCTCATGACTCTCACAGTCATGGGATTTCATCCTTCCGTTTTCCTCGCTATTGCTCTCTTGCATATCGTTGGCCCGGCAGTGATTAGTTTGGTAGTATCAGAATGGATGAGAAAGAAAGGCTATATACAATTCGGAGATTTAAGTATACAAACTGGAGGAATCAAACATGAAAAAAATTGAATCAAACGAAGAATTACAAAAAGTGATTCAAGAAGACTTAACAGTATTACTATTTTCAGCTGACTGGTGCCCGGACTGCACATTTATTGAGCCGTTTTTGCCAGAGCTTGAAGCAAACTATCCAGAATTTGAATACTTCTATGTGGATAGAGATCAGTTCATCGACACTTGTGCAGAGTGGGAAATTTACGGAATTCCAAGCTTTTTAGTCTTTAAAAACGGACAAGAGATCAACCGTTTTGTCAGCAAAGATCGTAAGACAAAGGAAGAGATTGAAGCATTTTTAACAGATTCTCTTTCTAAATAACGAAAGGAGAGTCTTATTATGGCGAAAATGACATCAAGACAGCTTGCCAATCAATTGAAAAGCCGTCTGACGAACGACAGCTGGACCCACCAGTTTGACAGGGAAAAAGATACGCTTCGTGTAGAAGATAAACATACAGGAAAGGGTATCACGCTTGAGCTCCCGCCGATTATTGCAAAGTGGGAAGTAAAGCCTGATGAAACACTGGATGAGATCGTTTATTATGTGAAAGAAGCGCTCAGCGTTATGAAAGGTGAAGCGCAGCACATCTCAGGTAAAGAGAAGCACATTTATCCGGTCATTCGTTCAACGTCCTTTCCAGAAACATCGAGTGATGAGATTCCGCTCGTTTTTGATGAGCATACAGCAGAGACAAGAATCTACTATGCACTTGACCTTGGAAGCACCTACAGATTAATTGACGAGAAGATGCTGCAAAAGGAAAACTGGACAAAAGAACGAATCAGAGAAACCGCAAGTTTTAACGTCCGTTCACTAAAGACTGTCGTGAAGATGGATGAAGTGGCGGGCAACCGTTTTTATTTCTTCCGTGCAAACGACGGGTACGATGCAAGCAGAATATTAAATGAATCGATTTTACAAGAATACGCGCAAAAAGTAGAGGGACAAATGGCTATTTCCGTTCCCCATCAAGATGTGTTCATCATTGCAGATGTACGCAATGAATCAGGCTATGATATTTTAGGGCAAATGTCGATGAGCTTCTTCGCCAGCGGCACGGTTCCGATTACGGCCTTGTCATTTTTATATGACGAAGGCAAGCTTGAACCGATCTTTATTCTTGCAAAAAGTAGACCAAAACAGCAGTAGAAGGGAATTTTGAAGAATGAACGTTTTTTATAATGCAGAAGGTGTCGGCGACACACTCCTTATTTCATTGAAAGATGTAACAAGAGAAGAAGTAGGTCATGAAACGTTTGGAGATGTCGTAAGAATCTTCAATCAAGACACAAAAGAAACAACAGGTTTTAATATTTTCAATGCATCTACTTACATGAAAATTGAAGAAAACGGATCTGTACCGCTTTCTGAAACGCTTGTTCAAGATATCAATGAAATTTTGAACCGCAACGGTGTCAGTGAAACATTAACAGTTGATCTATCTCCTAAGTTTGTGGTCGGTTATGTGAAGGAAAAAGAAAAACATCCGAATGCAGATAAACTGAACATTTGCCAAGTAGATGTTGGCGATGAAACCTTACAAATCGTGTGCGGTGCACCAAACGTTGATCAAGGTCAATATGTTGTGGTTGCAAAGGTCGGTGCTGTGATGCCGAGCGGTTTGGTGATCAAAGATGCTGAACTAAGAGGTGTTCCTTCAAGCGGAATGATTTGTTCTGCAAAAGAATTAGATCTTCCGAATGCGCCTGCTGAAAAAGGAATCCTTGTTCTAGAAGGAAGCCACCAAGCTGGCGAACCATTTGAAGCGTAACCTCCCATAAACGGGTACAAATGAGCGAAGAATGTGTTATACCAAAAGTCACTAAGTACGTACTTAGTGACTTTTTTTCATCTACAGACAGCATGAACAGCAAAGTGTAGCACTTTTCTCGCTTTTCTGCATGAAAAAGCAATGGTATACTAAAAATCGCCCAAGAAAACGTAAGGGGAGTTAAAGTGAGTGATAAATGATGAGTTGGTTAGATAAATTTTTTAGTGTATTTTTAGGAGAAGAAAAAAAAGAAGAAAAAGCTGAGAGGCCTGAAACAGGTCCGATTGCACCAAAGCAGCCAGCTGTTGAACAGCATAAAGAATATAAAAAAGTTGAAGATACGAAAGTGTATTATGAATATCCAAAAGGCAATTTCCGCTTTCCTCTCGTTCCAGATGAACCTGCACGTGAGGCAGCAAAGCAGCAAGAAAGAAGGCGCACGCGGCCAAGTCAGCCAAAGGCAAAGCAGACGACCTATCAGCCAAAACAAACGGTGCAGCCTGATCTCAATAAAAAGCCTTTTAAACCAGAGCAAATCCCTTCACCCATCTATGGCTACCACCAGGATATGCGTCCAAAACATGCAGCAGCCAAAGAAGACACATCTTCTGTCAAAATGAAATCGGCAGAAGAAACGTCACAGCGTGTCACACTGTTATCAGAAGAAGCAGAGCGTGAACGGAATGTAAGACAGCAAATGAACATCCCGTCTATACGAAAAGAACAACGTATGGAAGACATGATGTCAGCCCAAACAGCAGAACAAGTAGAGAAGCAACCTGTCACGACCCCGCTTACTTTGCAAGAGGAACTCGCTTATCAAGATCACGTTCAATCAACGATGGAACGTTTATATGACGAGCCTTTCAGTGAGACAGAGGATCAAGATCAAGCTTTGTCACAGACCAAAGACGATCGGGAAGCATTCTTACATATGGAGCAAGCTGAAGCATCTAACGAGCCTCTAGAGATGGAGCAAGAACAGACAGTCACCATTGAACAAGAAGAGCCGATGATTCCGCTTGAAGATGATGCTCAGAAAAAAGAGAGCTTTACATTTGAAACAGCTGAAAGCCCATCACCAGCACTCGACATGGAGATAGAAAGCCCAGTAGAAGAAACTGCGATGCTGGAAGAGAAGAACATAGAGGCTATGGAGGAAAGAGCAGAGGCTGCACGGATAGAAGAAAGTCAAGTAGACGTGTCAGCGGTAGCATTTGAACAAGAAGAACCGGTGATCATACAAGATTCGCAAGATGATGATTCCCTGCCGGAAGAAAAATTAACAGATGATGAAGTCATGCCAGTTGAAGAAGCATCAGATGAATTTGCTGACTCTGGACAAGCAGAGATCGCCGGGGATATGGCAGAAGAGCTTGAGGAAACACCTGAAGAAACGCCTGAAATAAAACGTGAAGAACCAAAACCGTCTTCTCCACAGCCAAAGCGCTCAAGCGGTCAAACCTCCACCGTTCCTTTTAACGTCATGATGTTAAAAAGTGATCAGCGCGTGCAAGGACAGAAGAAAACGGCAGATGCACAAGGATATGTATTTCCGAGTTTAGCTCTTCTAGACGTTCCGCCAGCACAAAAAGAAGAGGACGGAACATGGGTGAAAGAACGGGCAGAACTGCTCAATGCCACACTGAAAAATTTCAATGTCAGAGCAAGTGTTGTTCATGTGACACAAGGTCCTTCTGTTACAAGATTTGAAGTGCATCCTGAACCAGGCGTGAAAGTGAACAAAATTACAAACCTGTCAGATGATATCAAACTCAGTTTGTCTGCAAAAGATATTCGCATCGAAGCGCCGATTCCTGGGAAGAACACGATTGGAATCGAAGTGCCGAACCTTCACAGCAAAATGGTTTTCTTAAGAGAAATGATCAGAAGCAGTGCTTTTAGAGACAACCCATCTCCATTAACGGCGGCACTCGGATTGGATATTTCCGGTCAGCCCGTTGTGGTTGATTTGCAAAAAATGCCGCACGGCTTAATTGCCGGAGCAACAGGTTCAGGGAAAAGTGTCTGTATTAATACCATTCTCGTGAGCCTGATGTTTAAAGCCTCACCTGATGAAGTGAAAATGCTGTTAATCGACCCTAAAATGGTCGAACTGGCACCGTATAATCACATTCCGCATCTTGTGAGCCCAGTCATTACCGATGCCAAGACAGCGACAGCCGCCTTGAAATGGGTAGTAGATGAAATGGAAAGACGCTACGAACTGTTTGCACACTCTGGTGTGAGAGAAATCAAACGATTTAACGAACTGGTGAAAGAAAAACAAATGGGTGAAAAACTGCCATATCTCGTCGTTGTCATTGATGAGCTGGCTGATTTAATGATGGTCGCACCAAATGAAGTCGAAGAAAGCATTTGCCGAATTGCCCAAAAAGCAAGAGCATGCGGGATTCACTTACTCATTGCGACGCAAAGACCTTCTGTTGATGTCATTACAGGCCTCATTAAAGCAAACATCCCAACAAGAATTGCTTTCTCTGTTTCAAGCCAAGTGGATTCAAGAACCATCATTGATATGGCAGGTGCTGAAAAGCTTCTCGGAAAAGGAGACATGCTGTTCTTAGAAAATGGCTCTGGCAAACCGACAAGACTACAAGGGAACTTTGTATCAGATCGAGAGATTGATGAAGTGGTAGCGCATGTGAGAAAACAGCGCAAACCTGTGTTCCTTTTTGAACAGGAAGAATTGATGCTCCAAGGCTCTGCTATTACAGACGAAGATGAATTGTTTATGGACGCATGCAGGTTCGCCATCGAGCAAAATAGTGCAAGTACATCCAGTTTGCAAAGAAGATTTAGAATTGGCTACAATCGAGCAGCGAGATTGATTGATATGATGGAACGTGAAGGAATGATCTCTGGGGCAAAAGGTAGTAAGCCAAGAGAGGTCCTCATGACACTGAGTGACTTAGAACAATTGATCTAAACAAACCACTTCATTTTTTTGATAAACATGGTATGATAGCACATAGGTGCAATTTTTGAATTGGACGCTTTTCGCATGCCTGTCTGAACGCTTTTTAATGAAAATGAGCGAAAGCAGGTGTTAGAAATGGGAAAGTTGTCGGATACTAATCATAGTTAATATTGATTAGAATAGGAAGATCGGAAAAAAATCTTTATTTGGAGCTGCGATTTGTGATCAGCTAGAGACAAAAATCACAAGTTGCAAATTGAAATGAGCGTCATATACTGTAAGTCAGATAGACGTTTGTTGGAGGTACAATTATGACTGTTTATCATTTTGTTGGAATAAAAGGGACAGGTATGAGTCCACTGGCCCAAATTCTTCATGATACTGGGTATACTGTCCAAGGATCGGATATCGAAAAACATATCTTTACACAAAAAGCATTAGAAGAACGAAATATTAAAATTCTTCCATTTGACCCAGATAATATTCAGCCAGGGATGACGGTGATTGCAGGAAATGCATTCCCAGATACACACCCTGAGATTGAGCGTGCTCTTTCTGAAGGGATTCCTGTTATTCGTTATCATAAATTTCTTGGAGAATACATGGATTCATTCACAAACGTTGCAATTACTGGTGCTCATGGTAAAACATCGACAACAGGTCTGCTTGCACATGTGATGCAAGCGGCAAAACCAACTTCCTACTTAATCGGTGATGGATCTGGAATGGGGAAAGAAAACAGCGAGTATTTTGTATTTGAAGCGTGCGAATACCGCAGGCATTTCCTCAGCTACCATCCAGACTATGCGATTATGACCAATATTGATTTTGATCACCCTGATTATTTCACGGATATTGATGACGTGTTCGATGCGTTTCAAAACATGGCACTTCAAGTGAAAAAAGCCATCATCGCTTGCGGTGATGACGAGCATCTGCTCAAGATCCAAGCAAAAGTACCTGTTGTGTACTACGGATTCAATGAAGAAAATGATTTCCAAGCACGAAATGTTGTGAAAAACACAGAAGGCACGACATTTGATGTATTTGTACGTAATACGTTTTATGATACCTTCTACATTCCTGCTTACGGAAACCACAATGTCCTTAACTCATTAGCGGTCATTGCATTATGCCACTATGAGGCCATTGATGTAGAGCTCATCAAAGGTGCTTTAACGACATTTGGCGGTGTGAAACGACGCTTTAATGAAAAAGTAGTCGGTGAACAAGTCTTAATTGACGATTATGCGCACCATCCGACTGAAATTGAAGTCACGATCGAAGCAGCCCGCCAGAAGTATCCAGACCGTGATATTGTAGCAGTCTTCCAGCCGCACACTTTCACTCGTACACAGCAATTTTTAAGTGAATTTGCAGACAGTCTGAAAAAAGCGGACTATGTGTACCTTTGTGATATTTTCGGTTCAGCTCGTGAAAACATTGGGAAACTAAGCATTGAAGATTTGCGGGAAAAAATTCCGCAAGCCCAATTGATTGAAGAAGAAGAGACATCTGTGCTGAAAGCACATGAAAATGCGATCTTGGTCTTTATGGGAGCAGGAGATATTCAAAAGTATCTTCGTGCTTATGAGAAAGTCGCAGTATAATTGCCTGTCAAAAAGTGCCGATTCAATCGGCACTTTTTTATTTTGAATAAAATGTGACAAAGGGGCTAAATGTGACAAGATGTGCCGCTTTTTTTCGTTCGCTGTGGACAGGAATTGGCGAATAAGTGTAGAATTATTATTCAATCGGTCATTCTAGGCGATGTTTGAATGATACAACGAGAGGGTATTGAATTGAATATGCCCGCAGCAAAGGAGGTATCAGATGATTATTATTCTCTATTTAAGCGTTGCACTCATCGCAATCGCTTTCCTCATTCTTGTCATCTACTTGTCCAAAACATTGAAATCCTTACAGCTGACATTAAAGAATGTCGCATCAACTTTAGAAGGTCTTGAAGGACAGATGCAAGGCATCACCACAGAGACAGCACAGTTGCTACATAAGACCAATCAGCTTGCTGAAGATATTCAAGACAAATCGGCAAAACTTAACACAGTTGTGGATGCGGTGCAGGGAATTGGTGGCTCGATCAACCAATTTAATACAAGCATAAAGCAGGCAGCTGGTGCGGTTACTTCATCCGTTGAACGAAATCAAGAGAAAGTCACGGATGTGGTAAGCTGGAGTAACGCAGCACTTGAAATCTATAAAAAGTGGAAACAGCGTAAACAACAATAAACAACCATTTTCGCATAGGAGGAATAATCATGAGCAAAGACGGAATCAATAGCAAAGACTTTTTGATCGGAACACTTATCGGTGGCATTATCGGTGCAACAACGGCATTATTTTTAGCACCAAAGTCAGGGAAAGAGCTTCGCGATGATTTGAACACCCAAGCGAATGCCCTAAAAGAAAAAACAGATCGTCTTACAACAGATGCAAAGGAAAAAGGCACTGAATATGTGACGATTGCGAAAGACAAAACATCTGAGTTGTCTCAGCTCGTAGCAGAGCAGTCAAACCAGATTTTAGACAAAGTAAAAGACATAAAAGATCGTACAGCTGGAAAAGCTAAACAAGTAAAAAGCGAAGCAGAAGATGCTGCAGCAAATATTGCAAATGAAGCTTCAGATGTAGCAGATGAAGCAAAAGTAAGAGCACAAGAAGCAAAAGCAGACATTGAAGACGGCATCAAAGATGTCAAAGAAAAAGTAGAACAATCTACGAAAGGCTAACTCGCTGCTTAAGTTAGGAAGGAGCACATCATGTCTAAACAACTCATAGAAACAGAAGAACAGTTTGACCAACTAACAAATCAAGACGGAACCTTTGTCTTTTTTAAGCACAGTTTGACATGTCCAATCAGCCAAGCTGCTTTTCAAGAGTTTGAAGCGTTTGCGTCAGAACATGAGGATGTTCCTGCTTATTTCTTGCAAATTCAAAACACAAGAGAGCTTTCATCCTATGTGACTGAAAAGTCAGGGATCAAGCATGAAAGCCCGCAGGCACTCATCTTTAGCGGTGGCAAAGTAAAGTGGCATGCTTCTCACTCAAGCATTACAAAAGAAGCGCTTGAACATAACATGTAGAAAAACGTCAGCGATTGCTGACGTTTTTTTTATAAAAAAGGTTTACTTGCATCAAAAGTATGCTATAATCTTACACATAATACTTTATCGCTTAAAAGCGTTTGGGTAATAAAGAATTTTTTCGTGACAATTCCGAAATCTTTGTTTATAATAAACCCTATTATAAGAGATCAAAAATAAAAAGCGAGAGCGGGCAGAGGAAAGGATGACAAAAATGAGCAACAATGAATTGGAACAATTGAGACAGCAAGCAGATGAACTAAATCTTCAAATCTTAAAACTGATCAATGAAAGAGGAAACATTGTAAAAGAAATTGGAAAGGCAAAAGAAGCGCAAGGTGTCAACCGTTATGACCCTGTCAGAGAGCGCACAATGCTTAATCAAATTCTTGAAGAAAATGATGGCCCATTTGAAAATTCAACGATTCAACATATTTTCAAAGAAATTTTCAAAGCAGGTTTAGAGCTTCAAGAAGATGACCACAGCAAAGCACTTCTTGTTTCTCGTAAGAAAAAACCTGAAAATACAATTGTAAATATCAATGGAGAAGCGATCGGTGACGGAAAACAACGTTTCATCGTTGGACCATGTGCCGTTGAAAGCTACGAGCAAGTTGCAGAAGTAGCGGCAGCAGCGAAACAGCAGGGACTAAAACTTCTTCGTGGCGGCGCATTTAAGCCTCGCACAAGTCCATACGACTTCCAAGGACTTGGCGTAGACGGTCTAAAAATTCTAAAACGTGTAGCAGATGAATACGGTCTTGCAGTTATTAGTGAAATCGTGAATCCTGCTCATATTGAAGAAGCGATTGAGCATATCGATGTCATCCAAATTGGAGCACGTAACATGCAGAACTTCGAGCTTTTAAAAGAAGCTGGATCAGTGAACAAACCAGTTCTTTTAAAACGCGGTCTAGCAGCAACAATTTCAGAATTCATCAATGCAGCTGAATACATCATCGCACAAGGAAATGACCAAATCATCCTTTGCGAGCGAGGCATCCGCACATACGAAACAGCCACAAGAAATACACTAGATATCTCGGCTGTGCCAATCTTGAAACAAGAGACACATTTACCAGTCTTTGTTGACGTGACACACTCAACAGGACGAAGAGATCTACTTCTTCCAACAGCTAAAGCAGCTCTTGCGATTGGAGCAGACGGTGTGATGGCAGAAGTGCATCCAGATCCATCTGTTGCCCTATCTGATTCAGCGCAGCAAATGGACATTCCACAATTCGAAAAATGGTTAGATGCATTAAGACCACTTGTCAACATTCATGCGTAATCATAAATAGAAAAGCCGCCGGATGACAGCCCGGCGGTTTTTTCATGAAAAAATACGATTAAGATTGGCAATGAAAGGAAGAGAGCACATTGCAAGCTAAAAATATGCTTGTTCACAATGTTTTCATTTTTAAAATTCGATAGAATCTGCTAAGATCATTGTCATAGCTGACGTTCGCGACGATTTTTGGTGAAATATGATTCAATTTACAGGTAACAAGCTCATTAAAGTTTGTTTAATTTAGTTATAAAAAGAAAGGGAACGTTTTCATATGAAGAAAAAACGTGTATAATTTCATAAAAGAATGTCATTTTGATGTAGATTGAAAAATTATGTGTCTCTTTTCATCGTTTTAATGACAAATAGGATATTATTTTCCTCGTATCTGACATGTCTCTATCCAATTGGTGAATGCTATAGATATGAAGTGTATTTGAAGGAGTGATTTATGTGAATAATGTTACAATATATGATGTAGCAAGAGAAGCAAACGTAAGTATGGCAACGGTATCACGCGTTGTTAATGGTAATCCAAACGTAAAACCAACAACAAGAAAAAAGGTGCTTGAAGCAATTGATCGTCTCGGCTACCGTCCGAACGCAGTCGCACGAGGCCTTGCAAGTAAAAAGACCACAACAGTTGGGGTTATCATCCCTGATATTTCAAGTATCTTCTATTCAGAGCTTGCACGAGGAATTGAAGATATTGCGACGATGTACAAGTACAACATTATTTTGAGCAACTCAGACCAAAATACTGATAAAGAACTTCATTTGTTAAACACAATGCTTGGCAAACAAGTAGATGGAATCGTTTTTATGGGCGGAAACATTACAGATGTGCATGTGGAAGAATTTAAGCGCTCTCCTGTACCAATTGTACTTGCTGCATCTGTTGAAGAGCAGGCACAAACACCATCAGTCAACATTAACTATGAACAAGCCATTTATGATTCAGTTCAGCTATTAGTTGAAAAAGGACATAAACGAATTGCGTTTGTATCTGGACCAATGTCAGAACCAATTAACTCTATGAGAAAGCTTGCTGGTTATAAGCGTGCGCTTGAAGAAGCTGGTATCGCGTTTGACGAAGCGCTTGTTGCTGAAGGAGACTACTCATATGACTCTGGTATTGAAGCGCTCGCTAATCTGCTTGAGCAATCTGACAAGCCGACGGCTGTGATTGCAGCTACTGACGAAATGGCGCTAGGTGTCATTCATGGAGCGCAGGACAGAGGCGTATCAATTCCTGAAGATTTAGAAGTGATTGGCTTTGATAACACAAGACTATCCCTCATGGTGCGCCCTCAATTGACAACAGTTGTTCAGCCGACTTACGATATTGGCGCTGTTGCGATGAGACTGCTGACAAAGCTCATGAACAAAGAACAAGTAGAAGATCAAATTGTTGAATTGCCACATAGAATCGAAGAAAGACAATCGACGAAATAAAAAAGAAAGCAGGCTCACTTGATCAGTGGACGCCTGCTTTTTTTATGCCTTTTTCTTTTCTCGTCGAACAGGCATGAGTGCTTTTTCTACCGTTTGTGCATTTTTTTCTGTAATTTCTGCTCTTCTTGGAATCGGTGGATATAGATCGTCAGGATCTAGCCATGTGGATGGAAGCGGAACAGGCGATTGTTTTTCCCATGCCCGAATCCATTCCTGAGGAAGTGCATCTGGTGGTGTGATGCCTTTCATCTCAAGCCAAATGCGGCTCCATGCTCTTGGAACGACACGCCAAATATCATAGCCGCCTCCGCCCACAGCGATCCATTTTCCATCACAATATTGATGCGCCAGCTCATGGGCAATTCTAGGAATTTCCTCATATATTTTCATGGTAGCAGATAAATGCGTCAAAGGGTCATAATAGTGGGCATCTGCTCCATTTTGCGTCAAAATGACATCTGGTTTAAAAAAAGCAGCAATCTCTGTCACTGCTGTTCGATAGGCTTCTAAAAATGATTCGTCTTCTGTAAATGCGTCAAGCGGGATATTATATGCATAGCCATAGCCTTTATCATGACCCCTTTCCTGTACTTGTCCAGTTCCAGGGAACAAATAGCGCCCTGTTTCATGAATAGAAACAGTACATACCTCTGGATCATCATAGAAGCTAAACTGGACACCATCGCCATGATGAGCATCTGTATCAATATATAAAATTCTAGCGCCATATGTCTTTTGAATATACTGAATGGCCACAGAGCTGTCATTATAAATACAAAAGCCAGAGGCACGTCCTTTAAATCCATGATGAAGCCCGCCGCCAAGATTGAGCGCATGCTGCGAATGTCCAAGCATCACTTGATCAACCGCTGTTAATGTCCCGCCAACTAGGAGAGAAGCTGCCTCGTGCATCCCTGCAAACATCGGGGTGTCCTCAGTGCCAAGACCATAACGTTCCCCCTCTGCGGTGGACAGTTTTCCTTCACTTGCCCGCTGTACTGCTTGAATGTAGTCTGCTGTATGGACAAGCTTTAACTCCTCCAGCGTCGCCATACGAGGTGCGACAATCTCATCATCCGTTAACGCCTTCATTTTTTGAAGAAGATCATAAGTTAAGTAGACGCGAAGCTGATTGAAGGGATGATCTTGGTGAAACTGGTACGTTTGAAAAGATGGTGAAAAAACAAAGGTCGCTTCCTTCATTTGATCGTCTGCTCCATAGGCCAGAGCACTTTATAGCCTTTTGCACGAATCAGCTTCATCACATGATCTGCATGCATCGTTTGAAGGCGGAAGACGAGCACTTTAGAGGCTTCATTGGCATGTGGGTACACGAGTACACTCAGCATTTGAATATGCTGCTCTTTTAAAATGGCCGTAATGTCTGCAAGACCCTCTGTCACTTGCGCTACTTCAACCTCTAAATGTGATCCAGGCTGATCTGCACCTGTTAGTCTTACAAACGTACGAAGTAAATCTGTTTTTGTGATGATCCCTACAAGCTTGCCGCGTCTTACAACGGGAAGACAGCCAATTCCGTGTTCAAAAAAGACACTTGAAATCTCCTCAACGAAATCAAGCGGATGAGCGGTAATCGTCTCTAGCACCATGATGTCTTCAACCGGCCGCTGAATAAAAAGCTGCCTTTTCTCTGTTTCAAAAATACTTGGACTGGCATTTTTAATATCCCGATCTGTCACCATCCCAATGACAGATCCCTGCTCAGATACGATGGGAATATGCCGAATGTGATGTGCACTCATTTTTTGTATGGCTTCTTCAATCGTATCGGTTTTTCGCAGCGTGATCACATCACGCTCCATAATTTGTTCAATCATCATGTTTACCAATCCCCTTTGCCAAAAAAACGAATTGAACGTTAATACATAAAGCGCTGATGGAAGCGAAGACGATCAAAACGCTCGATTGAATCTGGACTCACATGTTTTCCGATCCGTGCCATTAAACAATTGGCTGGATGTGAGCTGATCTCTGGCTCATCTGTTGCAAACCAGACCAGACCACCGGCGTTCATCATTTTCTCCATCATTTTGCGGTACTCCCACACGTTTTTCTTCGTCCCTTTTAAATCCCAATGCCAGTAATATTCGGTTGTAATGATAATGTAATTCTCCATTTGCTCATCCATCATGCTCACATCCAGTAAATGCTTGCCAAGTGAGCAGCCTCTGAATGGAGGAGCGACTTCAATGGCACCGAGCTCAATTAAATTGTCCATGTTGCCTTCTGACCAGCGTTCAAGCGGATCAGGGTACAAATACGTGACATAGCCTACGACAAGCTCATCCACCCTAGCAATGATAATACGTCCTTCAGGAAGATCTGCTATTTCAACAAGTGCTTGTTTCTGTTCTTCAGGCGTGCGAAATGCCGTTAGTCCTTCATGAAACGTATAGTTCGCAAGCTCTGATGCAGGTACCGGTCCTTCAATCAGGATGGAACCTGTTTCTCGCTCAATGGTTTTTGAATAATAAGTTTTAGGATGCTCCACGTATCCACCGCCTCAAATTCTAGTGAGTCGTCTCTATTTTATCTTAAATCTGACAATAATTAAAACGGTTTCATCAGAAGTTTTTTAAAAATTGAGAAAAAAAGTCATCTATACTATAATGGTCATTGTAAACGTATGCAAAGGGGGACTGTTTGATGAAAGTGGAAACGCTACCATCAGTAAAAGGGGACTATCATTTAAATGATTATGAGCAAGCATACAAAGAATTTTCATGGGAGGAAGCGAGAAAAAATTTCTCTTGGTATGAAACAGGAAAAGTAAATGCAGCTTATGAAGCGATTGACAGACATGCGGACTCGTTTCGTAAAAACAAGGTGGCGCTTCACTACAAAGATTCACAGCGGGATGAAAAGTATACGTTCAGGGATATGAAAATCAAGACAAACAAAGCAGGAAATCTATTAAGAGAACAGGCACATGTGCAAAAAGGGGATCGCGTGTTTATCTTTATGCCAAGATCACCTGAGCTCTATTTTCTACTGCTTGGTGCTGTCAAAATTGGTGCGATCGTCGGTCCGTTATTTGAGGCATTTATGGAAGGTGCCGTCAAAGATCGTTTAGAAAATAGTGAGGCAAAAGTGATTGTGACAACGCCTGATCTGCTTGAGCGGATTCCGTTTGCAGAACTTCCAAAGCTTGAATCCGTCATCATTGTCGGTGGTGAAAAAGAGGATGCAGGTAGTGTGCGGACGATTCACTTTGAAGAAGCATTTGAGCAGGCAGCGAAGGAGCTTGAAATCGAGTGGATGGATGAAAAAGATGGATACCTGCTTCATTACACGTCAGGGTCCACTGGTACGCCAAAAGGTGTGCTCCATGTTCATGGTGCAATGGTGCAGCAAGGCCAGACGGGTAAATGGGTACTTGATTTGAAAGAAGAAGATGTCTACTGGTGTACAGCTGATCCAGGCTGGGTAACAGGGACGGTGTACGGTATTTTTTCTCCGTGGTTGAATGGAGCGACGAATGTCATTTTAGGCGGCCGGTTCAACCCTGATACATGGTACGAAACGATTGAATCGCTAGGTGTGACTGTTTGGTACAGTGCACCGACAGCCTTCAGAATGCTGATGGGAGCAGGAGACGATCTCATTCAAAAATATGATCTCAGCTCACTCCGTCATGTGTTAAGTGTAGGAGAGCCACTTAATCCAGAAGTGATCCGCTGGGGAGACGCTGTATTCGGTAAACGAATTCATGATACTTGGTGGATGACAGAAACAGGTGCACAGCTGATTTGTAACTATCCATGCATGGATATCAAACCAGGTTCGATGGGGAAACCAATTCCAGGCGTTGAAGCTGCGATTGTGGATAATGCCGGAAATGAACTTCCGCCATACCGGATGGGGAACCTTGCCATCAAAAAGGGCTGGCCGTCTATGATGCATACGATCTGGAACAATCCTGAAAAATATGAATCTTACTTTATGCCGGGAGATTGGTATGTTTCAGGAGATTCTGCTTATATGGATGAAGACGGATACTTCTGGTTCCAGGGACGTGTCGACGATGTCATCATGACGTCAGGAGAGCGGGTCGGTCCATTTGAGGTAGAAAGTAAACTGGTGGAACATCCGGCCATTGCAGAGGCTGGTGTCATCGGAAAACCAGATCCTGTGCGCGGTGAAATTATTAAAGCATTTATAGCGCTTAGAAGCGGATACGAACCGTCTGATGACCTGAAAGAAGAAATTCGTACGTTCGTGAAAAAAGGGCTCGCTGCACATGCAGCACCGAGAGAAATTGAGTTTAAAGACAAATTGCCAAAAACACGCAGCGGTAAAATTATGAGACGTGTGCTAAAAGCGTGGGAACTGAATTTACCTGCTGGCGATCTCTCGACAATGGAAGATTAATCACTTCCGTCAGTTGACTTGATATCAAAAGTATGTTAAAAATGACTTTAGTTGAATATGAAAAGGTTTTGACTGAGATTCAGTAGAATCATCTTTCCCTGTCCAAGAGAGCTGACGGCTGGTGCGAGTCAGTACAAAGAGATATTCGAATTACCCTCACGAACCGCTTTTACGAAAAGGAGCATATGCTATCTGATTAGTGAAAGAACGGATCTGTCCGTTATCAGTGTAAGTGAAAAGACGTGTTGTTTTGTCTTTTAAGCAGGGTGGTACCGCGATATATATCGTCCCTTCGTTCATTCGAAGGGGCGTTTTTTATGTTGAATTGTAAAAAAAGGAGATTTGGATATGAGTCAATTGATGGAAGAATTATCGTTCAGAGGATTAATTCAGCAACAAACAGATGAAGAAGGTTTAACAAAATTATTAGCAGAAGAAAAAATCAAGCTATACTCCGGCTTTGATCCAACAGCTGACAGCTTGCACATTGGTCACTTACTGCCAATTTTAACATTGCGCAGATTCCAAGAAGCAGGTCATCATCCGATTGCACTTGTTGGCGGCGCAACTGGACTGATTGGTGACCCAAGTTTCAAAAAAGCAGAACGTTCACTAAACCCAGCAGAAATCGTCGAACAGTGGTCAGAGAAAATCAAAGGCCAGCTCTCTCAATTCCTTGATTTTGAAGCAGGTGACAACCCAGCTGTCATCGTGAATAACTATGACTGGATCAGTCAAATGAATGTCATCACGTTCCTTCGTGATATTGGAAAGAACTTCGGTGTCAACTTCATGCTCGCAAAAGATATCGTCAGCTCCCGTATTGAAACAGGGATTTCGTACACAGAATTCAGCTACGTGATTCTACAATCGTTAGACTTCTTGAACCTTTACAGAAATGAAAATTGTAAGCTGCAAATCGGCGGAAGTGACCAGTGGGGAAATATCACATCTGGGCTTGAGTTAATCCGTAAGTCTGAAGCAGAAGGGGCTAAAGCATTCGGTCTCACAATGCCGCTTGTCACAAAAGCAGACGGCACGAAGTTTGGGAAAACAGAAGGTGGTGCCATCTGGTTAGATAAAGAAAAAACATCACCATATGAATTCTACCAATTCTGGATTAACACAGATGACCGTGATGTCGTGAAATACTTAAAATACTTTACGTTCCTATCAAAAGAAGAGATCGCATCGTACGAAGAAAAAGTGCAAACAGCCCCTGAAAAGCGTGAAGCACAGCGCCGTTTGGCAGAAGAAGTCACAACACTTGTGCATGGCCGTGAATCACTAGAACAGGCTGTCAACATCTCAAATGCGCTATTTAAAGGCGAGATCAAATCTCTTACAGCAGAAGAAGTGAAAGTAGGCTTTAAAGATGTGCCATCAATGGAGAAAGACAGTGCAGAAGAATTAACACTTGTTGATGTTCTTGTCGAATCAAAACTGTCTCCATCAAAACGTCAAGCACGTGAAGATATCACAAACGGTGCCATCTACATCAACGGAGAGAGACAAACCGACAAAGACTATGTCCTTTCAGCTGAAGACCGAATTGAAAACCAATTTACAGTCTTAAGAAGAGGGAAAAAGAAATACTTCCTTGTAACGTATAAATAAATCCTTATGAAACAGTAAGTATCATGAAAAGCACCTCAAATGTTCATATACATTGAGGTGCTTTTCTTTTTTATTCAGAAGTAGGAATTAAGCTTTTACAGAGCGGTTTTCTCTCATTTGTCTGTTTCTTATTCAAGAAGTGAATCTTCGTTTGTATAAGCATGTTCTACCTTACAAATTCGGGTTGTATAGGATTCATACCAATCTTTTTTTCCTTTTTTTTGAACACGCTGATGTGCTGTATGTGCTTTCCATTCTTTAATTGCTGCTAATGAATCCCAATACGATACAGTGATCCCAACACCATGCTCATCTCGTGCACTTTCTATTCCAAGAAACCCGTCTAGTTCTTTCGCTAATTGTTCCATTTTTTGAGCAGCAGCAGCGTATTCTTTCTGCTCAACATTCGTTCGTTTTGATGTGAAAATCACTGCATAGTAAGGTGGTGCAGGTGTTTGAGTAAATAGCATCTAGTAGAACCTCCTTTTGTCTATTCACATTATATATGAAAGATAGAGTGGCTCGTAGTCTTTTTGTTTTAGTTTCAAAAAGACCATGGTGCTTTTTCATTAGGTATTGTGCTGTAAAATCATCTCATAAAACATTACCTTGTTCACTTTTCTGACATATTTTTCTTGTATAAAATAGAGTCGAATAAGATGAATAAGGGGGAATGAAAGTGATTCGATTTAAGAAAAAGAGTTTGCAAATTCTTGTTGCCCTTGCCTTAGTGCTAGGTTCAATGGCCTTCATCCAGCCGAAAGAAGTCAAAGCGGCTGCGCATAATCCGGTTGTGATGGTGCATGGTATGGGCGGTGCGTCTTATAACTTTGCTTCGATCAAACGATACTTAGTATCACAGGGCTGGGATCAAAACCAACTTTTTGCAATCGATTTCATAGACAAAACAGGCAATAACCTGAACAATGGCCCGAGGCTCTCTAGATTCGTGAAAGATGTACTAGCCAAAACGGGCGCCAAAAAAGTAGATATTGTGGCTCATAGTATGGGTGGTGCGAACACGTTATACTATATTAAAAACCTAGACGGCGGAGATAAAATTGAAAACGTCGTCACACTTGGTGGAGCGAATGGACTCGTATCACTCAGAGCATTACCAGGCACCGATCCAAATCAAAAAATTCTTTACACATCTGTCTATAGTTCAGCCGATCTCATTGTCGTCAACAGCCTCTCACGTTTAATTGGCGCGAGAAACGTCCTCATCCACGGCGTTGGACATATCGGTCTATTAACCTCAAGCCAAGTCAAAGGCTATGTGAAAGAAGGATTGAATGGCGGAGGACAGAATACGAATTAAAAAATGAAAAAGACAGCGATTTGTGCTGTCTTTTTTGATGTCATGGTTATATAGGGTCTACTAGGTGTTGCAGAAGGTTTTTAGGAGGATAAAAGATGACGCAAAAACTCAAACAATATTTCTTAGGCTACTTTCTCTATTTCCCATGTTCATTTCTGATTATCTATATGATCTGGATGGCAATCGTCAAATCAGTGCAATGGGCAGAAGTCATATCTAATTGTACATCCATCATTGGTATCTATTACTTAATAGCCAGTGTGTGTTTTGTCTTTTTACTGCAAAAACAGACAAAACATCGTACATAGCCAAATAAAAACATGTACAAATCAACCACCATTCCTTACACTACATATAATGAACGAGATTCTTTGGAGGTGGGGATTTGTGCAACATCATCAAAAGGCTTTGATTATGGTCGATGTACAGAAAGCATTCGAGCACGAACAATGGGGAGAACGGAATAATCTAGATGCAGAGAAGAACATCAGTCGTCTATTGACGTTTTGGAGAGAAAAAGGCTGGACAGTCATTCATATTCAGCATACATCGGATCAGCCGCACTCCTTATTTCATCCAGCAAATGAAGGGCACTCCTTCAAAGAGGTCGCCAAACCGCTAGATGAAGAAACGGTCATACAAAAGAAAGTCAACAGTAGCTTTATAGGCACAAACTTAGAGGAACAACTAAGATCGAACGAGATCGACACTATTGTGATCGCTGGACTCACAACACCACACTGCGTATCTACCACAACAAGAATGAGTGGAAACCTAGGCTTTGATACTTACCTCATGTCAGATGCAACAGCCGCCTTTGGACTCGCAGATCAAACCGGTACATACTATGATCCAGAAACGATCCATCGCCTTTCACTTGCAACACTGCATGACGAATTTGAGACTATCCTGACAACTGAGCAGCTGATCACAAATTGGGCAAGCAAAAGCTCCTAGAATCATCTCTAGGAGCTTTTTGCTTGTTCATCCAGCGGCTGTTTTCGTTGTTCAATACTTGAGTAGATGAGATCTATTCCAATAAATAAGAAGCTGACAAAGAAAGATAAAATGAGTGTGCCGTGCTCCCAAATGGAGATATTTACTAGTTTTATGTAAAGGATATACTTAATCGAGAGGTGTAAAACGATCCAAGAACTGATCCACTCCAAAGCAAAAGTCAGCCATGAAGGGAATTTGAGTAAATAAGCCAGCCCTTTGCCTATGAAAAGAAGAAAAGGCGACCAAAAAACCACGATTCCACTCACCAATAAAGAGAACGAGATGAAAGAGAAAAATGAATCATATGTGATGTAATCTCCAAAAAGATAGTTTATCCCTAAAGCAACGATGCACAGCATGACACTTGGAACAGCGATCACGAGGCAGAGAGAAAAATAAAGCAGTAATATGAACGATATCGTAGCCAATAGGTTTGGTGGTGCATCTATGACCTGCTTTTTTCTTAAAAGAGAATAGGCGAAAATAGACAAGAAAAAGAGAACGAAAATCATGACTATGGTAAAAAACATGGAATTCCTCCAGCTTAGTGCGTTAGAAAAAGATCTCTATCATCATTGTACCAATAGACAAACGGCAGCTAAATGATATTTTTTTCCTATAGTTGCATGTGGGAATGACAATCACGTAATGAAGCGTGAAGGTGGTTATGCTGCGAAGAAAGGTTTTTGAATATGGAAGGTAACTTCCAATGTTTTCATGTATAATAGAGAGCGTGCAAATGTACGGCGTACTCAAAGGTGGTCTTGGCTAAATCCCCTTGAAAGGGGGTGCTGCCTATGTCAACTTTTCAAGCATTGTCCCTTATGTTTTTATTTGGGATGTTTATTCTTGCTTTGTTGACGTATATAGACAAAAAGAAATAGACCACCCTTTGAGCCTAGACAACTTGTAGGGTAGGTCCATTTATTGTGTACCTTCTAGCCAGCTCACTTTGAGCCAAGCATTTGTGCATTGCTGGGATGTGACAGCATCCTGGCTTCTTTTAATTTACGCTACATCTATTTGTATTATAACATAAAAAGGATTTGGTTAAACACTGTCATACATCCACTCTCATCTAGTTAGGTGTTAGAACATGATGGAATACAAACAAAAAACCCTAGAAATCCTTGAACAATCAAGGTCTCTAGGGTTTGTTTGATCACTCTCTGAGAGAGTCATGAAATTAACGAGAGTAGAACTCAACGATTAGTTGTTCGCTGATTTCAGGCGCTAATTCAGAACGCTCTGGAAGACGAGTGAAAGTTCCTTCAAGCTTTTCAGCATCGAAAGTAAGGTATTCAGGTACGAAGTTGTTCACTTCAACTGATTCTTTCACAACTGCAAGGTTTTGAGATTTCTCACGAAGAGCAATCGTTTGACCTGGTTTCACAGAGAAAGATGGGATGTCTACACGGCTTCCATCAACAAGGATGTGACCATGGTTTACTAGCTGACGGGCTTGGCGGCGCGTACGAGCAAGGCCAAGACGGTATACTAGGTTGTCAAGGCGAGTTTCAAGAAGGATCATGAAGTTTTCACCTTGTTTACCAGGAAGTTTAGCAGCTCTGTCAAATAGTGTACGGAATTGACGTTCGTTAACACCGTACATGTGACGAAGCTTTTGCTTCTCTTGTAATTGTAAACCGTATTCAGATAGTTTTTTGCGTTGTCCTGGACCATGTGGGCCTGGAGCGTAAGGGCGTTTTTCAAGTTCCTTACCTGTTCCGCTTAATGAAATGCCTAAACGGCGGGAAATCTTCCAACTTGGACCTGTATAGCGAGCCATAATGTGACTCCTCCTTATTGTTTTTATTTGTGAAAAATAAAAACCGTCTGTTCTTTGTCTTTTCCGTCATTATGTTTTCATGCATCCTCGCTCCAGCAGCAGGGAGTTACAAGATGCACCTCCATATAGAAGGAACAAAATGATACAAAAAAGCCGAACAAAAAGGCTGCCATATTTCACACAAACTCTATTATATGACGCCAGATAGGAGAAGTCAACCTATTTAAAGAGGAGAATGTCAAACGTGGTCGGCATTCATCCGGGAAGAAAGCAAAAGAAAAAAGCAGACACATTGTCTGCTTTTCAAGCATCATGACGCATCAGTAGAGGCTGATAACGCATTTTGGAGAACCTCTGTAAATTGAACTAAGTACGTTTCATCCACTTCATTGAAACGATCTTTCACTGGACTGTCAATATCGAGTACCCCAATGATTTGTCCATTTACTTTAAGTGGGATCACAATTTCAGATTGCGATGCTGCATCACATGCAATATGACCAGGGAATGCATGGACATCAGCGATACGCTGTACATCACCTGTCGCAAATGCTGTACCGCAAACCCCTTTTCCAGAAGGAATGCGTACACATGCGGGCAGTCCGTTGAATGGGCCAAGCACAAGCTCTCCGCCTTTTGCTAAATAAAATCCTGCCCAATTGACCTCAGGAAGCGAGTGATACAATAGCGCCGCAGCATTGGCTAGGTTGGCAATGAGATCAGGTTCACCATCCGTAATCGCTTCTACTTGCTTGATGAGTAATTGATAGTCTTTCGATGGATCGCCAGACTGTTTTTCGACATGAAACATGAAAATCTCCTACTTTCTATCTCAAAAATACATAACTTGCGCTTCGCATGTGGGATTTGTCGAGCAATGATTAAAGGAACTTCCGCCTTCACCTTGAAGTATGTACACATGAAGAGGGGTGAGCGGATGAAAACATCAACAACCGTGCAAACAAAAGATCGTATTATTGAAGCTGCCATCAGACTTTTTAACCAAAAAGGATTTTCTGGAACCTCTGTCCGTGAGATTGCGAAGGAAGCAAACGTCAACGTTGCCCATATATCTTATTACTTTCAAGGAAAAGGAGGGCTGCTCGAGCAACTCGTATCCGATTTTTATGAAGGGTACATTCAGATGATTGAATCGCACATCCAGCACATGGAAACCCGTCATGCAAAAGAATGTTTACTTCATGTGGTTTTTGATATTTTATCTTATCAGCATGAAAATCGTCAATTAACCCGTTTCGTTTATCGAGAAGTGACCATTGATTCAACGCTGATCAGGGAAATCATGTCCACCTATTTAACAAAGGAAAAATACTTGTTTCAGCTCATCATTGAAAAAGGAAAAAGCACCCATGTGATTTGTGAGCAGCTGTCACTCTCATCATTTATGATCCAGCTAAAAGCACTTCTGATGATGCCATATCTGCAGCCGCAATATTTAACAGAGGTGCTTTATATCAACCCAAGCGAGCCTTACTTTTATCAAACGTACTATAAGGAACTGAGCCGGTCGCTTCATCATCTGTTAGAACCAAATGAACCCGCACTTGATCCTCACCTGAAACTCATGATGTCTTCAAATTGATCATACGCATACCCGAGATCTTCCGCTTGATGGGCATCAGACCCGAATATGAGCGGAATTTTTTTCTGTTTTGCAAGATCAATCATCCATTGATCTAAATAGATACTTCTGGCATATGTTTTACGAAGACCTGATGTATTAAAATCTAAGGACATGCCTTTTTTTGCCGTTTCTTCAAGACAAAGGGTAACCCTTTGACATAGTTCTGGCGACATTTCGTATGGGAAAAGTTGTTTGAATTTCTGGACAAGGGTGATATGACCGATTCTCTTTGGCTTATATGGACCTAAAGATGATAGAATAGAAGAATGAATTTGGTCATAGTAGCTTTGATAGACGTGTTCGGTGCTGCCATAGATACTGATCAGCTGCTTGAAGGCGTGCTCATCAAAATCAAGACAAATATAATCATTGTCAGCAGGAAGAAAGTGAACAGATAAAATGCTATCGTCTAGTTCAGGGCCGTAGGAGTCTAAAAAGGCACTTGTTTCCTCTTCATACTCTTTGATATAGTCGACCTCAAGCCCAGTTTTTACTATTAACTGTCCTTTGTATTCCTGTTTCAGCTGATCCAGCTTCGTCAAATAGGCTTCAAGGTCTTGAAGCTTCATGGCGCTATCCTGCTCAGGCGTTGGATCTCGAAACGAAGGAGGCAGCGGGGCATGCTCGGTAAAGGTGATGGAATCAAATCCCTTTTTCATTGCTTTTTCAATATAAGAATGAAAAGGATCAAGCGTACCGTGCGGGCAAAATGGCGTATGTAAATGTGCATCTTGTTTCAACATGTCGTCACCTCTTGTCGATATTTTGAAAAACGTCATGTTTATCAGCGAAAATAATGAAAAATCATGACCAAAAATGCTGGTTACATGGTATCATAATAACAATGAAAACGACAGCTTCCGCATACATAAAAACAGGTCACATCAATACATGTGGCCAAATGATAGAAAGCCTGAATGACTTTCTTGAAAAAACATACATAAAACCGTGAATGGATCGTATTGGCAAAAATACAATCCTGCTTATAAAAAACAAATGCAAAGCGGACACGAAAGGGTTCTCAGGTCTACTCGGGACACTACCCTGACATCACTTAGATCACAACAAGGGGGCTCATTATGGAGTTTATCATCGGTTTAATTGTCATTTTGCTTGCTTTGTTTTCAGTCGGTTATTTCCTCAGAAAAAATATATATAAAGAGATTGACCGATTGGAAGCATGGAAAATTGAAATTTTAAACAGATCAATTGTAGAAGAAATTTCAAAAATCAAACATTTAAAAATGACCGGAGAAACAGAGCAGTTTTTTGAAAGATGGCGTGCAGAGTGGGACGATATCGTCACAGCCCATCTTCCAAAGGTAGAGGAGCTATTATATGATGCAGAGGAGTATTCTGATAAATATCGATTCTCCAAAGCAAAGCAAGTTCTTGCACATATAGGAGATCTGCTCACCGCTGCTGATTCAAACATCGAAGACATTTTAAAAGAGATTGCAGACCTTGTCACAAGTGAAGAGCAAAACCGAAAAGACATCGAGAAGGTCAAAGAGCAATATCAAACGGTACGAAAAAATCTACTTGCTTACAGCCATTTATATGGCACCCTTTATGACAAAATGGAGCAGGACTTGGACGAGGCCTGGGAAGGGATCAAGCAGTATGAAGAAGAGACAGAAAATGGAAACTACATGACAGCAAGGAAAATTTTGCTTGAGCAAGACCGCAGACTCGATCAGCTGCAATTATATATCAATGATGTACCGAAGCTCATCGCAGACTGCAAACAAACTGTGCCAGGTCAGCTGACGAAGCTGAAAGACGGTTATAAAGAAATGACAGACAAAGGCTACAAGCTAGAGCACATCCAGATCTCAAAAGAGCTGGAGAACTTGAATAAACAGCTGACCCGTGCGGAGAAGCTGCTGATTGATGAACTCAACTTAGATGAAGCATCAAGCATTCTGCAAATGATTGATGATGCGATTCAGACGCTGTATGATCAGTTAGAAGCAGAAGTAGAAGCAGGTCAGGAAATCAAGAGCAGAATGCCTGAGCTGACCGAAGCATTTGAAAAACTTGAACAAGACCACACGCAGACAAAGGCAGAAACGGCTCTTGTGAAAGAAAGCTACAAGCTGACAGCAGGAGAGCTGGATCAGCAGAAAGCATTCGAAAAACGATTAGAAGAAATTGAAAAGCTTATGAAGCAAATACGAGAGAAGCTTGATCGTGACCATGTCGCATACACATTATTAATGGATGAAATCAATCAGCTTGAGACCTTTATTGAGGATGCCAAAACACTTCATGAAGCGTTTAAAGATCACCTTCAATCGTTACGAAAAGAAGAATTACAGGCAAGAGAAACATTGGCTGAACTTAAAACCATGTTGACAGATACAGTGCGCCAGCTGCACAAAAGCAACATTCCAGGTGTACCTGCTGACATCAAAGATCGTGCTGAAAAAGCGCAGGAGATGATTCAGCAAGTGCAGGAGCAGCTAGAGAATTTGCCGCTGAATATGCCAGCAGTGAACCAGCAATTAAAAGAAGCCTCTGAAACAGTCAGACATGTCGTTGATGAAACACATGACATGCTTCGTAAAGTGGATCAAATTGAACGGATTATACAATACGGCAACCGGTTTAGAAGTCAAAACCACATTCTTTCAGAGCAATTAAAAGAGGCAGAACGAAGATTTTATGCCTATGATTATAACGATTCATTTGAAGTGGCAGCAGCAGCTGTCGAAAAAGCATCACCTGGAGCCGTCCAGAAGCTTTTAACTCAGCAAGAAAAAGAATATCAGCATCAATAAAAAAGCTGAAGTCCTAAAATGGACTTCAGCTTTTTCCATGTTATGAAGCTTGCTTTTGGCGTTCTTCTGAAGCAGAAGAAGTGAATAGAGAGATAACAAATCCAATCACGACTCCGAGTATGGCAGGCATAATCCAGCCAATGCCAAGGTCATATAGCGGCAAGATCGTTTGAAAGAGATCTTTCACAGGACCAATCGGCAGTTTCGCCGCTGCTAAGCCGTCAAACAGACTGACGCAGCCAGTTAAAATCAAAGTAAGGACATACACAGGTCTTCTATGACCAAGCCATTTGTCAGCAAGTGATAAAACGATAATCACAATTGCTAACGGGTAAATCGCAGTTAACACAGGTACTGAAAAAGCGATAATATGAGCAAGTCCAAAATTTGAAATGATAAAACTGAATAATGTGACGAGTGTAACGACCATTTTATAAGAAAGTTTAGGTAATAAATTTGAGAAATACTCTCCGCACGATGTCACGAGACCGATACTTGTGGTTAAACAGGCAACCGTAATCGCCGCGCCTAACACAATATTACCTAAACTGCCAAAAAGAAATTGCGAGGACTGAGCCAAGATTTTACTACCATCTCCAACAAAACCAATGGCGTGTGTACTTGAAGCGCCTAAATAAGCAAGTGATAGATAAACAAATGTTAATCCGCAAGCTGCAATTAGGCCAGCTTTGATACAAGCAGATGTGAGTGCTTTTTTACTTGTTACGCCGCGTCCTTTAATGGCGTTGATGACAACAACTCCAAACACAATAGATGCAAGAGCGTCCATGGTTTTATAGCCTTCTAAAAACCCTTTGAAAAATGATCCATTGCTATAGGACACATCAGGTGTGCCAATGACGCCCATCGGTGTCAAAATGGCTTTGACGATAATAATCAAAATGATCGTAAATTTAATCGGTGTTAACACTTTCCCTACACGATCCACAATTTTCGTTGGATTGAGTGCAAGATAATACGTAATACCAAAAAAGGCCAGTGTAAATAAAAAAAGTGAGAGCCAAGCTGGTACACCAGCTAAAAAGGGTAGTGCACCAATTTCATATGAAACCGTTCCCGTACGAGGAATAGCGAAAAGTGGCCCGATAGATAAATATAAAATGACGGTAAACGCTGTTCCAAAAGCTGGGTGAGCTTTATCAGCTAATCCTTTTGCATCTCGACCTGTCAAAGCGATTGCAATAATCCCTAGAAGAGGTAAACCGACACCTGTTAATAAAAATCCGCCCATTGCTTTCCACACATTTTGCCCAGCATATTGCCCAAGCTCTGGTGGATAAATCATATTACCGGCGCCGAAGAATAGAGCAAACAGCATAAAACCTATGATAACCGTATCTTTCGTCGACAAAGTTGCCTTCATTGCATTTAAAGCCTCCATTATTATGTTGAAATATTCTGTTAATTAGTTGCTAGGTAACCGTTCATCATTAACAATCACTAATTATAAAGGATGTACGCCTGATGTCAACATGTGTTTTCGTACAAAAGTCATGAATTTTTCTATTTTAGTATATGGAGGACAATAAAAAAACATCCCCTTCACTTTGGAAGAGGATGTTTAAAGAATGATTAGGATGCAAGCTGTTTAGGCGGACCAGTCAACATAGAGATGAGTACGCCAATCCCTGCGCCGATGATCGCTGGTACAACCCACCCAATGCCTAAATCGTAAAATGGAATGAATGAATCTAAGAAGTTAGGTAAACCCCCTAGATTGAATTTGGCAGCAAGTAAGCCGTCAATAATGGCAAAAAATCCAGTGAAGATCAAGGATACGACATAAATCACTCGTCTGCCGTTAATCCAGCGGTCAAGGAACGATAATAAAATAATGACAATGGCCAGTGGATATATCGCCACAAGTACAGGGACTGATAGAGAGATAATTTGTGCCAGTCCAAGGTTTGCAACGAATGTGCTAAATAAAGAAACAATTAGAACGACGGTACGATAAGAAAGCGCTGGGAAAAGCTTTGAAAAATATTCCCCGCATGACGAGACAAGTCCAACACTTGTTGTGAGACAAGCGAATAAAATGGCTGCGCCAAGAACAATGTTACCAGCAGAACCGAATAAAAAGTTTGCAGAAAGTGAAAGTAGTTTTCCTCCTTCATTTGCTCCGACCATTCCAGTTGCATCAGGGCTTGAAGCACCAACATAAGCAAGTGAAATATACACGAGTGCTAGTCCCACTGCTGCAACAAGACCAGCTTTTATACAAGCCGATGCAAGTGATTTTCGTTCTGTGATCCCTCTATCTTTCACAGCTGTTACGACCACGATTCCAAAAACGATAGAAGCAAGAGCATCCATTGTTTTATAACCTTCTAAAAACCCAGTAAAGAGAGGGTTTGCTTTATATGTCGCATCAGGCGCACCGATCATTCCCATCGGTGTAGCAATGGCTTTAAACACAATAATGGCAATAACTGCTAATAAGATTGGTGTCAGCACTTTACCAATTCGATCAACCAGCTTTGAAGGGTTTAAAGCAAGAAGATACGTAATGGTGAAAAACACCAGAGTAAAGATGAATAATGGAATCCATGATTCAGCCTGTCCTTCAGAAAGAAATGGAGCTAATCCAATTTCATAAGAAACGGTACCTGTTCGCGGAATGGCGAAAAATGGCCCAATGGATAAATACAGAATAACGGTGAAGATGGTCCCGAATTTAGGGTGAGCTTTATCCGCAAGACCTTTGGCTCCGGTACCTGTAAGGGCGACAGCAATAACCCCTAATAGCGGAAGACCTACGCCTGTGAGTAGAAATCCGCCGATGGCAAGCCATACGTTTTCACCAGCATATTGTCCAAGAACAGGCGGGAAAATCATATTTCCTGCGCCAAAGAATAATGCAAAAAGCATTAGTCCAATAGCCAATGTTTCTTTTATACTTAAACTATTTTTCAAAATAGTCCCTCCTCAATCAGTGTATTGTGTCAAATTTAAATATTCTGACAATTTAGGTGTTTATATGACAATTGCACTATGGATGATATAGTGAAAATGAAAAGTTGTCAACTGCCATTTTCAGAAAATTCTCTGTCTGACTTCATTATGGTAACATATAAATGCATTTATTTTTTAAGTTTTTTTGTAAGGAGTTTAAGATATGATTTATCTTGATAATAGTGCAACAACAAAGCCTTATCCAGAGGTTTTACAAGTACATCAGCAAGTGAGTGAGCGTTTTTTTGGGAATCCGTCTTCGCTGCATCAACTTGGAATTGATGCGAGCCGTCTATTAAGTGAAACGCGAAAACAAATCCTTCACTATACAGGCTTTACACAATATGAGATTATTTTTACTTCAGGTGCAACAGAAGCAAATAACATAGCCATCAAAGGGGCTGCTCTTGCCAAGATGAACCGAGGCAGACATATTGTCACAACAGCGATTGAGCATCCATCTGTCATCGAATCGTTTGAACAGCTGAAAACATTATTTGGCTTTGATATTTCCTATATTCAAGTAAATGAGCATGGCCGTGCAGATATGACGCATTTAAAAGAAGTGCTTCGCCCTGATACAGTGCTTGTCAGTCTCATGCATGTAAACAATGAAACAGGCGCGATTCAGCCGATAGAGGAAGCGGCAAGCATCATTCGGACGTATGCCAAAGAGGCGATTTTTCATGTCGACGGCGTACAAGGAATTGGCAAGGTTCCGCTGCCTAAAGAGATGGATATTGATCTTTTAACGATGTCAGGCCACAAGATTCACGGCTTGAAGGGAACAGGTGCCCTCTTTTTAAAGAAAGAGATCGTGCTTGCGCCTTTTATCACAGGAGGAGAGCAAGAACTTGGCCTTCGCTCAGGGACTGAGAATCCTGCTGGAGCTGTCAGCTTAGCAAAAGCCATCAAGCAATCATTTGAACATTTAAATAAGCATCATGACGAGATGATCGCTTTAAAAACGGAGCTAGAGCAGCAGCTTGGAAAGATAGAAGGCGTCGTCATAAACACACCGTTGACACATAGTGCACCGCACATTGTGAATTTTTCAGTGCCAGGTATTCAAATTGAAGTCCTTCTGCATATGCTCGAAAAAGAAGGCATTTACGTTTCGACAACGTCTGCTTGTTCTGCTAAGAAAAAGGAACCAAGCCGTGTCCTGCTGGCGATGGGGAAATCAGAAGATGCAGCCAAAAGCAGCATGAGAATCAGTTTGACATATGGACAAGGACCAGAGCTAGCGCCACAAATCATCACATCGATCGCACAAAGTGTGAAAAAATTAAAAGGAATGAGATAACAACATGAAGTATGACCATATTTTAGTCCGTTTTGGTGAGATTTCAACAAAAGGGAAAAATAGAAAGAAATTTATTGAAAAACTAAGACAGCACATCCGGTTTGTATTAAAAGACTTTGAAGCATTAAAGTATGCATCTGACAGAGACCGCATTACGATCATGCTAAACGGAGAAGACCCTGAACCAATTTCAGAACAGCTTAAAGGTGTATTTGGCATTCAAAGCTTTAGCCTGGCTGTGAAATGTGAGACAAATCTTGATGCCATCAAAGAAGCGGCACTCTCAGCGGTTCAGGAAGTGTATGAACAAGGAAATACATTTAAGGTCTCAACGAAACGCTCTTATAAACAATTTGAGCTTGATTCAAATGAAATGAACCGAGAAATTGGTGGACATGTTCTAAGGAATACAGACAACTTAACCGTTAATGTGAAACAGCCAGATGTTCACTTGCGAATTGAAATAAGAGAACACGCGACGTACATTACATTTAAAGATGTAAAAGGTGCAGGCGGACTGCCAGTTGGTTCAAGCGGAAGAGCGATGCTAATGCTCTCTGGCGGCTTTGACAGCCCAGTGGCAGGCTATCAGGCAATGAAACGAGGCATTCAAATTGAAGCTGTTCATTTCTTTAGCCCACCTTATACAAGTGAACGTGCTAAGCAAAAGGTCATTGATCTAGCGGAATGCTTAGCTGCCTATGGAGGCGAAGTCAAGCTTCACATCGTTCCTTTTACAAAAATCCAAGAGCTCATTCACAAACAAGTACCAGAAAACTATACGATGACTTCAACGAGAAGAATGATGCTCAAAATTGCAGATAAAATAAGAGCCAAGCGTGATGCGCTTGCCATTATTACAGGGGAAAGCCTTGGTCAAGTGGCAAGTCAGACACTTGAAAGCATGTATGCCATTAATCATGTCACAAACACACCAATCATTCGACCGCTGATTGCCGTGGATAAGAATGACATTATCGAAGAAGCGAGACGAATTGGCACATATGAGACAAGCATTCAGCCATTTGAGGATTGTTGCACGATCTTTACGCCGCCATCTCCAAAAACAAAACCAAAACTTGAAAAAGTAGAACGCTACGAAAGCTTTGCTGAATTCGAGCCAATGCTTGATGAGGCAGTGGAGCAGATCGAAACAATCGTTGTCACAAATGAAAAGAAAGCAGCTGACAAATTCGCTGATTTATTCTAAATAAAAAATTTCATAATAATTACCATAAAATCAATCGCATGAAGTCATGTGTTTCTACACATTCTATATTCACAAGGAGGTGAGAACACATGGCTCAACAAAACAGACAAAGCAGTTCTAATCAATTAGTCGTTCCAGGCGCTGCACAAGCGATCGACCAAATGAAGTACGAAATCGCTTCAGAATTTGGCGTAAACCTTGGACCAGAAACAACAGCTCGCGCTAACGGATCAGTTGGTGGAGAAATCACTAAGCGTCTTGTATCTTACGCTCAACAACATATGGGTGGCGGATCTTTCTAAGACACACAATTAAAAAGCTATGGCTTATGAGCGGGTTCATTCCCGCTCTTTTCTTTTTGTACATATAAATTGTTAGAATATTTTTAAAAAAGAAGACGAAATGAAAAAATTATGGCATAATACTAGGAGTAGGTCCTAATTCAAGCATTTTTCAGTTATGAGTGTTAGAATAGGTAAATTGAAACATGATTCGTTTCATAGAAAGAGGCTAAAAGGAGCTGTACCATGAAAAGAGAAGACTTAATTGCACCAGAACAATATAACTTAGTCAGTGAGATTGAAGCGTTCAGTCATGACCAGAAGAAAATCGCCCTGCACTGGCAGGACGGGAATGGCCATGAAGCGCATGTGACATATGCAGCATTAGTAGAAGAGGCGAATAAAATTGGTCATGTTCTATTAAATGCAGGCTTTAAAAAAGGCGATAAAATCATTGTGATGGTGCCTCGTATGCTAGAGGCATACAGCATTTATTTAGCCATTTTAAAAACAGGAATGGTTGTAATTCCTTGTTCAGAAATGCTTCGCGCTAAAGACATAGATTACCGAATTGAACATGCAGAAGCAAAAGGAGCGATTGTTTACGCATCATTCATTCAATCGTTTGAAGGAACCAACCAGCCAAAAGATTTCAAAACATTCTCGATTGGTGAGAATGATCATGGCTGGACAAACATTGTTGCGCAAAAGGAAGAGCAGTCAAGCGAGTTGAAATTGGCAGACACAACACGTACGGACATGGCATTTCTCTCTTATACATCAGGCACAACAGGTAATCCCAAAGGGGTTGTTCATACACACGGCTGGGCGTATGCACATTTACGTACAGCGGCCAAAGCATGGCTCTCCATTAATGAAGGGGATAAAGTATGGGCAACAGCAGGACCAGGCTGGCAAAAATGGGTGTGGAGTCCTCTCTTATCTGTTTTAGGAAGCGGAGCAGAAGGTTTTGTTTATGGAGGAAAGTTTAATCCGGATACGTACTTAGAGCTGCTTCAAAAAAATGAAATCAATGTTCTATGCTGTACTCCAACAGAATATCGATTTATGGCAAAAGTGGATGACCTCAGTCAGTACGAGCTACCAACATTGCATAGTGCTGTTTCTGCGGGAGAGCCACTCAACCGTGAAGTCATCGATACGTTCAAAAAACATTTCGATATCGAAGTGCGAGATGGTTACGGGCAAACAGAAAGCACGCTGCTAGTCGGGGTGCTGAAAGGAATGGACATCAAGCCAGGCAGCATGGGCAAACCAACACCTGGCAATGAAGTAGAGATCATTGATGAGAATGGCCAGATCTGTGCTCCAGGAGAAATAGGTGACATTGCCGTTCATCTTGAAACGCCGGCTTTATTCAAGGAATACTACAAAGATGCAGAGCGTACAAAGGCGCAGCGCCGAGGGGATTACTTTATCACCGGTGACCGTGCGAAAAAAGATGAAGACGGGTATTTTTGGTTTGAAAGCCGCAGGGATGACATCATTGTCAGCTCAGGTTATACAATTGGTCCATTTGAAGTCGAAGATGCACTGATTAAACACCCAGCAGTGAAAGAATGTGCGGTCGTGGCAAGTCCAGATGAAATCAGAGGATCAATCGTGAAAGCATACGTTGTCCTGCGAGATGCATCTGCACAAAGCGATGAGCTGATTAAAGAACTGCAAACACACGTGAAAAATACAACAGCACCGTACAAATATCCAAGAGAAATCGAATTCATTGACGAGCTACCAAAAACTCCGTCAGCGAAAATTCGACGTGTCGAGCTGAGAGAAAGAGAGCTTGCACGAAAAGGATAATCTTTTTTAATATTTTATTAATAGAAAAAGTCGGCTTAAGTACATTGTTTATGTCCTAAAGCTGGCTTTTTTAATTTCAACAAACTTTCTCTTAATTTAAAGCTAATTTCATGATATACGATGTTTATGAAGTTAAAAATTAATCTGTTGATGTTAATTTGTGGATGATGTATAATTTTTATGGAAAATTTAAGTTTAAATTTCTTAAATTAGAAATTTTTTAGGAGGATAGTCGTTGTTTTTGTTATTAAAATTTAAGTAATTTAGAGAGGGAAATAATTTTGGATAAAGAAATATGGAAAGAAATAATAGGGATTATACCAGATACAGAACTAATTGTTATCATTAAAAATTTGAATATCAAAATTAAAGGGTTTAGAGAACTTAATGCTAAAAATATCTCAACTTCAAAAAAAATTGCAACAGTCCAACTAATTAATAATTTCGAAAAAATCATTAAATATTATAACAACTTGAATATCAAGCCTTTAAACTCCGATAAACAAATTTCTTCAGAAGATATAAGGGGTGTAGGGAAAGAAAAATTAATAACCTTGTATGAAGACGGATTAAACTTGCACTTTATTTTTGGGGCATTACTTTCAAGTGAAAAAACAGAACACCATAATATAGCAAAAGATTTTAAAGTTTTAATTTTGAATAAGTATAAAAAAAATAACTTAGCTGATATTGAAATGAGTAACGCTAATGAACCATCTGGGAATGCGCAAAATTTTAAAGTGAATGTCAAAAAAATCGAAAAAAAATTAGATGAGTATAAGAAGAAGAATCAGGCAATAACTAAAGAGTTAAATACTCTTAGCAAAAAATATAAAGAAGATATAAGAGTGCTTACTGAAAGTAATAATGTATTAAAAAAAGAATTAAAAATTGAAAAAGAAAAATCAAAAAAAAGCGAAAAGAAGATATTGGAAATTAATTCTGAGTTGCTTCTCTATAATAAACAACTAAAAGAAGCACAGGAATTGTTATCTAATACAAATGAAGTCGCATCTAGTATAGAGGAGGCTCAAAATTTATTTTCGGAAATTTTAATATTAGGGGATCCACAAAATGAAATAACTGATAATTTAAAAAAGAAAGGACTTAACGTTGTGAATACCAGAGATATTCTCCAAATTTCTAATACTGACTTTATTAAGAGTTTCAGAGAAATATGGATATTAAGTTTTTTAGTGCCAGCTCAATATAAAAGAAGTATAAAAATTGGGAAAAATCAATCAATAAATGATTTCAAAGATTTTAAGGTCTTAAGAGAAGAATTAGAAAGAAGGATGAATAAATGAGCACAAGAACATGGAATACAGACTTAGTAGGTGTTTTAGACAACTATGAAAAATTAGATTCTCAATATAGAGATTCGATTTTTATAAATAAGCATAATAGCTTACAAATGAACATTAGAATAATTTCTCAAGGTGCAGCAAGCTTTCCTAATGTAAAAACTGTTACTTGTTTTAATTCTGCTCTTGAAAATTGGGGCTTTAATGATGATTTACAAGTGACTGATGAGGAAAGGAAAAAAAAGTTAAAAAATTGGCTAGAAGATAAGCTTTTTATATTTAATGTAGAAAGACGTTTAATATATAATACGCAACAAGACGGTGTTTATAGACAACAAGAAGTTTATAATGCGATTAATGTTAGGATAATTCACAAGCTGCCTAGCTTTACTAACGATTTAAATCTGATACCAATACCTATTTTTAGTTCGAAAAGCCATGAATACACCTTTGACGATTTCTTTTTTAAATTATCAAACGGAAAATTTATAGGAAGAATAGAAAATATCTCTCATGAACCAGAAGATACTCCTTCATTAATTATATGGAAAGAAGAAGATACTGATGAATTCAAAATATTTGGTGAATTTGTGCAGCATCAATATGCATACGGTGGATTCAATTTAAAGGAGAAAGAAGGAATAAAAGAATCTGTATTAAAGAGAGAAATTGCTGATGAATGCTATTATGGAGAATTTTGCCCTGATTTGCTTTTCATGCCTCTGGAGAAGTATTTAACTCTTACAGAAGAGATTGAAAAAGATGAAAAAACAATAACTCCAGAGCCAATTGAAGTTGTTAAAGAACAATTAAACGAAACAATTACTCCTAAAGAAATTACAACATTAGAAAAAGAGGAAGATTTTTTAAAGCAGTTTATGAAAATAACAAAGGAATGGGGACTTCAATATAGTGAAGAAGATTTAGTTAATTTCCATACAGCAATGAAGATATCGTCTCTAGTAATTTTAGCAGGAATGAGTGGGACAGGAAAATCAAAATTAGTTGAAACCTATGGATATTCATTAGGTCTTAAAGATAATTTGACAATCATACCAGTTAGTCCATCATGGACATCAGATTCTGATTTAATTGGTTTTGCTGATACCCTTAATATGGTGTATAGACCGGGTGATTCGGGTTTAATTAACACTTTAATAAAGGCTGAGCGTAGTGAAAAAGATGAATTGTTTATTATTTGTTTTGATGAAATGAATTTAGCAAGAGTAGAGCATTATTTCTCCCAATTTCTTTCAATTTTAGAGATGAGTAAAGGCAAAAGAGTTCTAAGGCTTTATAACGATGATTTAGAAAGTAGGCTATATAATTCAGCTCAATTTCCACCAACGATATCCATAGGGGAAAACGTACTATTTGTAGGTACTGTAAATATAGATGAATCAACTTATCATTTCTCTGATAAAGTTTTAGATAGAGCAAATGTTCTTTCGTTAGAAATTTTACCATTTCGTGGAATAAGAGAGGTTTCTGAAGAGAAGAAAAGGGCCAGAACAGATGAAATTAAACTAAGTACTTATAATTCTTTCAGGGATCAAGGTACAGATTTGAGATTAAATGACGATGAACTAGATTTCCTATGGGATCTTCATAATCTGTTTCAAATAACTAATAAGCAACTAGGAGTAGGTCCAAGAATAGTTAAACAAATAGATATGTACATAAAAAACCTCCCTAATATAAGTAGTATTACAAGAGGAGATGCTTTTGATATTCAAATCGTACAGCGTATTCTAACTAAGGTAAGAGGAACTGGTGAACAATTAAAAAATTTATTGATTGAGACAAATAAAAAGGAGAAAAGTAGTATTGTTGAATTATTTGATAAGTATGAGCATGTTTCAAGATTTTATAAGAGTAGAGAAATTATAAATCAGAAGGTGGAAGAAATAAATTATAATGGATACTCTATTTGAAGATAAAAATCAATTTAAAATTATTTTAACTTACTTAAAAAGAAAGGAGCCTCATGCTACAAAGGAGTATAGTGAATTATATTTTTTTACGAATTTAAATGATTTGGATGAAAACTATCAAAAATATATTGAATTTGAAGAAAATTCACCTTTAAAATTAACGTTTTATAGTGAAGATCAATCTGCGACTTGTTACATGGATGGATTTGATATATTGAATGATGAAGCATTAATATACGATGAAGAACTTGAAGAAAAGTATATATTTTCAAATACAACTGTTAAATTGTTTGAATATCCAAATAGCGGAAAAGAATATTATCCATATATACCTGGAATTTATACAATAAAAGTAATAATCAAAGATATTGTTTATTATTCTTATATAAAAGTTAAAGCAAAACATTTAACAGAAGACTCCATATCAATTATGAGAGAGGATGTACAAACTTACTTAAAAGGCCTAGCAACAGATATTGTAAGGAAACAGCCTAATAAAAAGAAAGATAGTAATATAAAAGTAGATTCGCAAATGCTAGATAAATACTTTGTTTTAAAGCAACATTTTAATGAAATACGAAGTATTCTCACTGATTTAATTGGAAATCCGAGGCACTCAATTAAAAAAGATTACGAGATGAGAAGTATAAATCAGTCTTTAAACATAGATTCGATTTCTATAAGGCATAGACTTAAACACCCTGAGTCTAGTCAATATATAAAATCTCTCAAAAAAGTAATCAGTTATAACAACCCTGAAAATATAATATTAAAAAAAATTGTGGAGAATTGGGTTGTTCTTTTAAATAAATTTTTAGAATCCATAAAATACAGTATGGAAGAAAATAATAAATATTATAAAAAGTTTTCGGAATATACACCCAATAGCATAAAGGAAGACTTACTTCAAGAATTAGAAAGTTATTCTGCTGATGCAACTAAAATGATAAACTCTTTAAATAAGTTGAGAGAAAATAATTGGTATAAAGAAATCGAAAATAAAAATACTACCTTCTTAAATTACAGTAAAGTATATTTAGATTTTCGTTACAAAAAATTTATTGAAATAAATAAATTGATGTTTTCAAATGAAAAAAATATAGATTTTGATTCTAAGTGGAATTATCATTGGAAAAGAACTGATCAACTATATGAAATTTGGGGATTTATTCAATTAATAGAAGTACTTAGTAAGACTGAATATAATTTTGAAATTGATCCAAGCGACTATTTTAACAATTCTTATTGGGGGAATAGCAAAAATTTATTAATACCTATTATACCGGAAGGAACAAAATTTAAACTTATTAAAGGTGATTTAGTGGTAAATGTTTTGTATAATAGTTTAATTCCAAAAAAACAAGAGAAAACTGATCTACACGATAAGCCTATATATACAACAGGAAAGAATACGAAACCTGACATGCGATTAGACGTATATATTAAAGAGATTTATGTTGGGACTATTTTACTAGACACAAAATATAGAGCAAGACATTTTGTAGAAAATGAAGTGAAGAATAATCAATCGGTTCAATTAACTAGTTATGCAGATAATGTAAGGTCTAAATTTATTTATGGTAGAAAAAAAACAGATAGAATTAGGCCAGTTCACAAAGTCGTGGTACTATATCCTGAACAAAAACAAAATAACATTAATCTAGAAGAAATAGCAGGAAGAAGTATTTCATTCTTGCCTCTGACGCCAAATTCAGATCTGACAAAATTTAAATTTAGTATTGAATCTTTAATTAGTGAAGTTATTGCTGAAGCCGAAGAAAATGGTATAGTACCAAGTCAGTACACTTTTTAACACTAACTATACAATCAATATCAAAGCGTTTGGATTGAAGCATCCAGCGCTTTTTTGTACGGAAAATCAAATTTTTAGATAGTTTTAAGCTATTACGTATTAAAGAATTTAAGTATTTCCATAAAAGGAGAATGTTCTGAAGATGTCGATTGCGATAATTCATGGAATTGTGCTTGCCTTTGGTCTTATTTTACCTTTGGGCGCACAAAATGTATTTGTATTTCAGCAAGGAGCCCTTCAGCCTCGATTATATCGCGTACTGCCTGTGGTCATTACAGCTGCTCTCTGCGACACACTTTTAATTACTTTAGCTGTCATTGGGGTTTCGGTTGTTGTACTCACCATTCCTATCTTGCAAATGGGTCTTTTTATCATTGGATTTTTCTTTTTACTTTATATGGGTTGGTCGGTTTGGAACACGAGCTCCGCAACAGGTAATCAAGAAACGATAGACCTGATGCCTGTGAGAAAACAAATCATATTTGCCTGTTCCGTTTCACTTTTAAATCCTCACGCGATTCTCGATACAATAGGAGTGATAGGAACGAACTCTCTTCAATATCATGGGGCGGAAAAGGTGGCATTTACCGCAGCCTGTATCATCGTCTCGTGGTTATGGTTTATGGGGCTTGCCCTTCTCGGGAAAATGTTAGGAAAGCTAGATACAAACGGCAAGTGGATGAACCGGATCAATAAAGCCTCTGCGGTCATGATCTGGCTGGTTGCATTATATATCGCCTATCAGCTTATTGGATAAAGGATACATAGAGCAAAAGAGACGTGATGTTGAACATGTCATTTGAAGAAGCGTTGGATGGAAAACATCCGGCGTTTTTTTGTTGTCTACTGTCTCGGGGCAAGCATCAGTTACACCCCGTTCATTTATCTCAGACATACTGACGATTCAATTACCTGGAGGAAATGATCAAAATAGAATGTATGCTACACTATAAAAATGTATTTTATTGGATGTGGAGGTTTTCAAATGGCTCATAAAGAACAGCGTAAAGGGGCAGTGCTTGCTGCCTTTGATACATTGACGTTTGGTGTACCAGTCTTGTTGTGGAATTTATATAAGAATACGAATAAAACATTGAAGCTGATGATCCCGATTATTCCAATAGTAGGTTTCATCACGTATCTTTTAGCTTCTCTTTACTAAGTGTTCAAAAATCATTTGCATGAGCGATACGCTCATGCTTTTTTCATTCGATCATTTTTTGAAGATGGTTTGATTTAATAGATGGAGAGCTTGTACGATATCATCCATTTGATTTTGGTCAGAAGAAGAAAGGCTGTCCATGAGCATGGATTCAATTTGTTGAAATGCTTTGTCCATACACGCACGGCCTTTTTTAGACAGCATAATGACATGTTTTCGCTTGTCATCTTTATCTGCTTGTCTATCAATGAATTGTTTTTCGTGAAGCTTTTTCAATTCTCTGCTGACATTCGGAAGAGACATGTGCTGACAATCGGCGATTTCGCTAGGTGTTAGCGGCTCACTGACGGCTAACTGCTCCAGAATCAAATATTGTAGAGTGGTTAGATCAGATGGTTTGATCTTGCTCATCATAGCATGTTTCAGCTCAGAAAAAGTAGAAGCAAATGTGACAAACTCTTTGAAAAAATGTGGGTTTTTCATCATTTTTCACCTCCTACGTACCATACCAAATTTGTTATCAAAAAACAATTATCATTTGACAACTAAAAAAGAGGGGTGTATGCTTTTTATTATCAAATGATAACTAAAGGAGACAAGCCATGAATGTACTCATTATTTATACTCACCCCCATCACAATAGTTTAAATGGTGCTTTTTTTAAAGAAATCCTAAAGGGCAGTGAAGAAAATCCAAACGTTCAAGAAGTGAGAATCATAGATTTATACCAAGACAAATTTGATCCTGTACTTATTTTTAATGAAGAGAAAAAAAGACGTGATATGCATAAGGACCCTGAGATTCAAGAATATCAAGAGAAAATCAAATGGGCAGACAACATCGTGTTTGTTTATCCGATTTGGTGGGGGCGGCCGCCAGCCATGCTGCTTGGTTTTATTGATCGCATGTTTGCAGCGAATTTTGCTTACCGTCAAACAGGCGGGCTGCTTCCAGAAGGCTTGTTAAAAGGAAAGAGGGCTGTATGTGTATCGACAATGCAAGGACCGACCCACTACCCTTTCTTCTTTTTGCAGAATGCCCACAAGGTGTTAATGAAACGAGCTCTTTTACAATATGTCGGGATTAAACCGGTGAAGTTCTTTGAGTTTGGCATGATGGAAAGTCCGAAAGGGAAGCATGACGTGAAATTAAAACGGATATACAACTATTTTCGGAATATCAGCTCATAAAACCACATTCCTTGAGTCACTCTTCTTCTAATTTGAACCTGTTATGTCTTAAAATGACAGAGAGAGTGAGTGACTCATTCTCTTTATTTGAAAAGGGGGATATGGATGAAGAAAACATTGTTTAAAGATGCGGCTCTTATCACACTTGATCCATCTTTAGGTTTTCTGGAGAAGGGAGATCTATTAATTGAAGGGGCACATATTTTAGAAGTCGGACCTTCGATTGAAGTAAGTGGTGCTGATGTTGTTGATGCGTCTGACATGGTCATCATGCCAGGGCTTGTGGATACCCATCGTCATGTGTGGCAGTCTGTCATACGGGGAATCGGAACAGATTGGTCTTTGCAAACGTATTTGAGCAAAATTTATTATGGCAACTATGGGGCGATGAGACGTCCATCAGATGATCGAATTGCTAATTATTTAGGCGCATTAGAGGCATTAGATGCAGGAGTGACCACGTTTTTCGACTGGACGATGATCAATTCTATGGATCATACAGAAGAACTCATTGGAGGTTTAAAAGATGCGGGTATTCGAGCGGTCTTTGGTTTTGGTACCTCTGGAGATGCAGCGTATTGGGACAGAGAGAGTACGCTCACGAATATGGAAGACGCAGCCCGCGTGAAACAAAAACATTTTCAATCTTCGGATCAGCTGTTGACGATGGGACTTGCCATTCGTGGACCTGAATTTTCTTCATGGGAGACGACCGTCTTTGAAATTGAAACAGCGAGATCACTAGATGCATTATGCAGTATGCACATTGGCTTTGGAAATTGGGGAGCAGCGGATCGATCGATTGAGCGGCTTCATCAAGCAGGGCTGCTCGGGCCTGATTTGAATATGGTGCATATCAATGCAATTGATGCAGATCAAATGAAGATGTTAGCTGACAGCGGAAGCTCCATCTCTATTACACCTGAGATTGAAATGATGATGGGACACGGATATCCTGTCACAGGGCTCGCCATTGAAAATGGCGTTCTGCCAACGCTTGGTGTAGATGTGGTGACAGCGACAGGCGGAGATTTATTTACTCAAATGAAATTCGGACTACAGGCGGAGCGGGCGATTCAAAATCAATCTTTATTGATGGAAGGGACGATGCCAGGGCCTGAACTTGGATTGTCTGCACAGCAAATGCTTGAAGCAGCCACAATAAATGGGGCTCGTGCCTTGAAGCTTGATGACAAAATTGGCTCACTCACACCTGGAAAAGAAGCTGATTTTCTCTTGATCGATCGGACAAGCATGAATCTTCTTCCGATGACAGATCCAGCTGGGGCAGTTGTGCAAACGGCACACCCTTCAAATGTTGATTCTGTCTATGTGGCTGGAAAAGCAGTGAAACAAAATGGGAAGCTAGTTGGAGTGAACTTAGAAGAGATCAAACAAAAAGCTTATGCGGCAAGAGATCATATTTTATCGCATCAGTTTGAATCAACAAAATGACATGCAATATCCCCATAGGCCACTGCCTATGGGGAATACTTTACAACGATTCTTTAATGACTTTTTTGTAATACTGGACAGATAGGAATCCGAAGATAGAATATAGCACCGTATAAATCGACATGACGATGAGCATTGGTGTCCACAGTTCACCGCCGAATAAAAACCAGCCTGACTGTACTGCAAAGTAGCTGTGCAGCAACCCGACAACGAGCGGAATCCCAAAGTTAAATAGCTGTTTGAGCCGAATACCTTTTAATAGATCCTTCTCAGTAAAACCAAGCTTACGCAAGATCGTGTAAGAGCTTTGTTCTTCTTCACTTTCATTCATTTGCTTAAAGTATAAAATACAGCCTGATGTGACAAGGAAGCTGAGGCCTAAAAATCCGACCACAAACATCATCAGTCCTATTGTTTGCTTTTGCTGCTGAGTGGTAGCCAATTGAGACATGCTGTTGTCACCTAGTTTTAAAGAGGTAAACACATCATTCGCTTGTTTAAGGTTTTGATCATCTTTTATATTGACTGCGTGATATTGATTATTCTCAATCTGAAGTTTAGGGTCTTTCTGCTGGTCAAGCTGCTCAAAGACACTTTGACTGACGACAGCAACAGGTAGACCACCAAACGTGAAGTTGTAAGAGATGAGGTAATCTTTCTTCATATCAATGACCTTTAAATCAAGGGGTTTCTTAATAAGTAGTTTCACATCACCTGAACTTTGAATCGGCATGAATTTCTTCAATAAATCACTGTAGCCGCTTAAGATGACTTCGTTGCTTTTCACATGAATATTCGGTGCGTTTTTCTCACTGATCACAGGTAGAGTTAAGACACCTGGATCATTATTCATATTTTTAATCTCTGAATCCATGATCTTTTTTGCGTCAAACTTCGCTTGAATGACCTTGAACTGCTTTGTTTCATACGCAATATGTTTGTCAGAAAGTGCACGAGTGAAGGTGTTGGCTTCTTTCTCAGATCCCATGACGAAATGTGAAGGGATCTGTTGTTCAGCGGTTTTTTCTGCTGAGTAATAGGAAATGTAGCTTAAAGATAACAACCCGATGGCAAGTGCAGATACCGTTGTAATAATCGTTAAAAGCAGTGCGTTTGATTTTAACCGGAACATAATAGATGACAGAGACAGGACTTCATGAATGGCGAGATAGCCATTTTTTCGTTTACGTACGATATTGGCAATGAACGAAACAGAGCCTTTATAGAAAAGAAAGGTACCGATAATGACAGAGCCAAGAATATAAATCATTGCTAAAAGTAACTCAAGCATGGACGTATATGTGCCGGTAAAAAGCTGAGAAGAAATATAATAGCCTGAGCTGATGAATGCAATGCCTAGAACCCCAATGATGATTTCAAACACAGAGATTTTTTTCACACGCTGTTCTGTAGAAGATGTGGTTCTAAACAAAGATAAAATCGTCTGTCTATTAATAAACCATCGATTTCTTAACATAATTAATCCATAGATGACGAAAAAGACGATCAGTGTCTGCAAAAGGGCCATGCCTGAAAAATGCAGGTTGGCGATGGCGTTCACGCCGGTTACTTTAAATAGCACCATCAGCATGAGTTTTGAACCGATAAATCCAGCTATGATACCAACAGCCATGGAGACCACGTATAGGATAAAGTTTTCTGCATTGAGTAGTTTGGCAATTTTTTGTTTCGTCATGCCAATGAGCTGCAGGAGACCTATTTCTCTCCCTCTTCGTTTAATAAAAATGCTGTTCGCATATAACAGGAAGATTCCAACGATGGCAATGAGTAGTACTGAAGCGGCTTTAATCGACGCACCGCCCTTAATGGACCCCTTTACATCATCAAGTGCTGGTGAGTACTGCAAGGTGACAAAGGAAAAATAGAGCGCCACACTAAATACAAGTGCAAACACGTATAAATAGTAATTTTTTAAGTTTTTCTTCAGATTACGGAAGACGAGCTGATTAATGTTCATGCTTCACACCGCCTAAAACACCTTGCGTTTTCATAATATCCTCGAAAAACATCTTTCTCTCTAGAGCGCCTTTATTCAATTGTGTATAGATCTGTCCATCTTTGATAAAAATCACTCGTCTTGAATAACTGGCTGCAACAGGGTCATGCGTCACCATGACAATGGTTGCTTTGCGCTTGTGATTGAATTCTTGCAGCTTGTTCAGTAAGTCAGAAGCAGATTTGGAATCAAGTGCTCCAGTTGGTTCATCAGCAAAAATGAGGCTTGGTTCATGAATAAAGGCACGTACCGCAGATGTCCGTTGCTTTTGTCCACCAGACAGTTCATTTGGATATTTGTCTCTTAGTTCATAAATCCCCATATCCTCTGCAAGCTGTTGAAAGCGTTCAAAAGCTTCTTGTTTAGGCGTTTTGGAGATGGATAATGGCAAGAGGATGTTCTCTTTAACCGTGAGTGTATCAAGTAAGTTGTAATCCTGAAAAACAAATCCAAGCTGTTTTTTTCTAAATTCAGCGAGCTGCTGATCTTTCATTTGCGTCATTTCTGCATCTGCGATCCGAATCGATCCGCTGGACACATGATCAATCGATGACAATACGTTCAAAAGGGTCGTTTTCCCCGAGCCTGATGGCCCCATGATGCTGACAAATTCTCCAGCTTCTATCGTCAAATCAATGCCTTTCAGCACCTCTTGTTTATTGAATTTATTTCCATAGCTTTTATATAACTTGCGAGCTTCTAAAATGTTCATTTGTCGAACCCCTTTTTTATTTAATTGATATCTCTAGTATAAAAAGAAGCCGATCAGACTTCCTGCGATTTGACGAACAAAACAGACGAGCATGTGACATTGTTGTCACATGCTCGCAATATGCACAAAATCATTCTTTTTCGGAAAAATAAAGGTGAAAGTTGTCCCTTGATCTAATGTGGAGTTGACCTCGATCGTGATATGAAGAGCGTCAGCTCCCTTTTTCGTTAAATAGAGCCCCATGCCTGTGGAGGCCGCGTCATTGTGATGTCTTGTGGAGGTAAAGCCTTTTTCAAAAATACGGGACACGTCTCTTGGGTCAATTCCTCTGCCTTGATCTGTGATGGTGAGCACCACTTGTTCGTTCATTTGTTTGCTTTCGATGATAATGTCAGATGATTGGCTGTACTTGACGGCGTTTGTCAGCACTTGTCTGATCATAAAGGATAACCATTTTGTATCACTTAATACATCTCGCTCTTCTAATAAAAGGTCAAAGCCAATTCCTTTTTGCATACACCACGATTGGAGCGCTTTGATTTCTTTCGTTAGCATGTTTTGGAGATCCAGTTTTTCAATAAATAAATCATTTTCAATATGTTGGATCCTGCTCTGATGCAGCTGTGCATCAAGGAGTAAATGTATTCTAAGCCATTCATATGTCATATTTGTTTTGAGCGGCTGTTCTGTTATGCGGTCAATCATTAAGTGCATCGCCGTGAGCGGCGTTTTCACCTCATGTATCCATGAGAGCAGTTCATCTTTTTCTTCTTCCAGCGCAGTCTTTTGCTTAGTCGTCATCTGGCGGTATCGGTCGATTTGCTCTGACGCTGCCTCCTGTACAATTTGTTCAAAGGGGGAAGAGGGTTTGAGACGCATTTGATGGTCTATATTTTCATCCCATTCTTTCAGTTGCATGTAATAAGCAGTTTCTTTCCGGTAACGAAAAAAAAGAAAAACAATGAAGAGTAATGTAGACAAAAGCACGATATAAAAAAGAGAAGCGAGTGGAATCGTTGTATCCAAATATGCAACAAAGAGAATGAGAAGCTGCAAACTAAGAAAGAACAAGATCCAGCTTCTTCGTTCTTTTAGAAATGCTTGCAGCATCATTGATCATCCTTTTCTTTTGCAAGATAACCTTGACCCACCTTTGTTTCAATGAAGGCGCCAAGGGAGATTTCGTCTAGTTTTTTTCTAAGGCGGTTGACGTTTACAGTGAGTGTATTGTCACTCACGAATCGTTCATCGTCCCATAAAGCTTGGATGAGTGATTCCCTTTTGACGATATGGTTTTTATGCTGAATTAATTCTTTTAGAATAAAAAACTCATTTTTTGTTAATTCAATCTCACCGTTTTCATTTGTCACTGTATTATTTTCGAGGTCAAGGGTAGCGCCGCACCAGACTTTTAAGTTGGCTGGTTCCGCATTATAATCATGGACTCGGCGAAGAACAGCACTTACTTTGGCGATGAGAACGTCAAAGTGAAAGGGCTTTTGTACAAAATCATCAGCTCCAAGCTGCATCGACATGACCATATCAGCAGGATGATCACGAGAGGAAAGAAAGATGATGGGCACATTAGAATGATGCCGAATCATCCGGCACCAATGAAAGCCATCGTACTTTGGTAGCTGAATATCAATAATGACTAAATCAGGCTGGATGGAAGTGAACTCCTGCATGACCTGTTGAAAATTGTTGATCCCATACACATCATAAGACCAGTTGACTAAACGTTCTTTGATTTCTTGGAAGAGGGTTGTATCATCCTCAATCAGCAAAATTTTAAACAAAACGAGCACCACACTTTTTGAATTACTTGTACATCATTGTAGCGGAAAACAGGCACTCCCGCTAGAAGCAGACAGTAAAAAAGCAAGGGAAGAGATCCCTTGCTTCGGTTTATTTACCTAAAAAGTGCTTTTTAAAGAATGATAATTGATATTCAAGTGTGAGCGGGTCATTAAAGTAAAACTCTTCCGCATTTGCTTCATACACACGATGTTTTTTCACAGCAGGAATGGACTTATAGATTTCACTGTTTTGATAGGAATTGTCCATTTCGCTGTTTTTGCTAATGATCATATAGTCTCCGGCAAATTCAGGGATGACCTCTTGTGATACCGCATAATAACCAGCTTTTAATGCTTTTTCTTTTACTTTTTCAGGCATTTTTAGTTTCATTGCTTGGTAGAGGATTTCTGTTCCGCGACCCCATGCATCTCCAAAGACGTAAAGGTCTTTTGTGCCGCTTTCAAAGACAGATACGGTTGCATCTTCACCAATTTTTGCTTTGATTTCTTTGCCAGTTTCAGCTGCGCGTTTTTTGAAATCCTTGACCCATGCTTCTGCTTCTTTTTCTTTGTTTAAGACTTTTCCAATTTCAATATGCTGCTGAAGGTAATCGACTTTGTTATACGTGAATAAAACAGTTGGGGCGATTTTTTTCAGTTTTTCTACATTTTTTGCACCGCTTAAACCGATGATGACATCAGGCTTTAGCTTCATGATTTTTTCCACATTTTCATCGGATACTTCTTCCACATTTTTTAATTTCTTTTTGAAACGTGGGTTCTTTTTTGACCAAGAGTCAACGCCCACAAGGTTCACATCAAGTGACAAGACATTTCCTGTATAAGAGGCGAGAACAACAACACGTTTTGGATTTGCTGGCAGCTTCACAGGTCCATTTTCAGATTGATATGTAATCGTGTCTGACGTTGATTGATTTTTTCCTTTATTTGAGGAAGAGTTGTTGCTATTGCCACATGCGCTCAACGCAAGTACGAAGATGAGCATCAGAGGGAACAATATTTTCTTCATGAATGTAGACTCCTTTGAAATCGGCACATAAGCCGTGTATTTGGTTGTATGAGTGATAATGATAATTATTATCACTCAGATATCATACCATAGATGTGAGGTTTGTTGTCAATGATATTTTAGCTGTGGATAGAGGAATTCTGATAGAAAGAAAAAAAGATCAAGGCAGTGTATGACCTGATCTTTTTTCTTATTTAAACCAGCCTTTTTCTTTGGAACGAGTAATGGCCTCAATTCGGTTTTTGACTTCTAGTTTATCTAAAATAACGGATATGTAGTTTCGGACAGTGCCGCTTTTTATGCTGAGTTCCTTGGCGATTTCTTTTGTGTTTTTTCCGTCTGCGACGAGTTCTAGAACCGACTTTTCTCGTTCAGTTAAAGGATTTTCGTCGCTATACAAGTCTTCCATTAATTCAGGGGCGTACACCTTTTTCCCTTTCATCACGCTGCGGATGGCACTTGCCAAATCCTCGCTTGGGCTGTCTTTCAGCATGTAGCCGCTAACGCCAGCTTTCAGCGCTCTTTGAAAATAGCCAGAACGGGCAAAGGTAGTTAAAATGATGATCTTCACATCAGACTTTTTGAGTTCTTCAGCGGCATCGAGCCCAGATTTTCCTGGCATCTCAATATCCATTAAACAAATGTCGACCGGGTGTTTTTTAGCAAAATCTATGGCGTCCTGGCCGTTTGTGCCTTTTCCAACAACCGTCATATCGTCTTCTAAATCGAGAAGCGATCCAAGAGCACCGAGCAGCATTTGCTGATCCTCTGCGATAAAGATGTTAATCATTTTATTTCCTCCTTATCTTTCGCTGCTGAATCATTTGGAATGCTCATGATCAGCTTCGTCCCGTTTTTTGTCTCAATGTGCAGGCGTCCATTTGCAAATTCCAATCTTTCTCTAATCCCTGCAAGGCCATGTCCCTTCGTTTGAGAGGATGGATGACTGCCTTTAAATGTGCCGTTATCCTCAACTGTAATGACAGCTTCCTTTGACTTTTGATGAATCGTGATTTGACAGACAGTGGCGTCGCTATGCTTGACGACATTCGTCACGGCCTCTTTGATGCACATGCTCACAATGTTTTCGTTAAGAAGAGAGATGTGTTTCGGCGCTTCCTTTTCATCATAAATCATGTCAATATCCGCGGCTTCAAGGATTTGCTTGATGTTCAATATTTCATCTTTGATCCGAATGCCTTTCATGGAAGAAACAATTTTCCGCACTTCATTTAGAGACGTTCTAGCTGTCTGCTGGACACTCTTTAGTTCGGCACGAGCCTGTTCAGGGTCTTTATACACGAGTTTACGGGCAAGGTCACTCTTTAATCCAATGAGAGAGAGTTTTTGTCCAAGTGTGTCATGCAGATCGCGAGCAATTCGCTGTCTTTCTTCAAGTTTGACAAGATCGGCGATCCGTTCATTGGCATATTCTAATTTCTCTTCTAGCCGTTCACGTTCCTTCCTGCTTCGAATGCTAAGAGGGAGGAGGATGGCGCTGATCAGTGTAATTACGACAAACGGAATTTGTGTGAGAAACCATCCCTTTTTTAAAATCAAGCTAAAGTTCACTGCTACGGCGGCGCTCCCTAGATGAATATAGTATAAGATATAGAAAGGGACTTTTCTTTTGATATGCCCGTTGAAATAGGCGATACAAAAAGCAAAATAAATGTAGCTGTAGAGCATCACATAACCAGTTGAAATGGCGATTAATACAAGGCCGAATACATATAACGACCAGCCCTTTGAGACAAAGGCAAAACGGTAGACCGCAAAAAAGACGACGTTTAAAATAATGCCGATCACAATGCCTAAAGTCGAAGGGGTCTTAAAGATAAAATAAAAGGGCAGGATGAAAAAAATCGCCCAAATATATGGGGAAATCCCATGCAGTTTTTGAATTTTCAGTTGTTTTTTCATCCGTGATTCACCTTTTTCATTTTTTCAGTCTTTTTCACTACTTTATCAAATTGAACAGGTGAGCGCATCCTGCAAATACAACAAGCTCCTTCTATTGTAAGAAAGAGCTTGCGCCAATTATGCATTCTTCTTCAGAATGTCTCCTTTAATGACAGGTGCGGGCATCTTCTTAGATTGCCGTGCTTCTTTAAAGGTAACGAATGCTTTCGTTTCTTCATCCCAAAGTCTAAATTTCATTGATTCGATACTTGTTTTTAACGTGATGGTTGGCACATTTTGAAGCGGCTCACTATGATCATGTGCATGCTCCAAGTGATAATTCGGTACCCTCGGACTTAAATGATGAACATGGTGATAGCCGATATTGCCTGTTAACCATTGAAGAAGCTTTGGCAATTTGTAAAAAGAACTGCCTTCTACAGCTGCCTGCACGTAATTCCAATGTTCATCTGCTTCAAAGTAAGAATCTTCAAATGTATGCTGCACGTAAAACAGCCATACGCCGATTGATCCTGAGATCAGGAAGATTGGACCTTGGACAAGCAGGAACTCCTGCCAGCCAAAAAGAAGACACGTTGCAGTTGCTAGCGCAATGATGCTCACGTTTGTGAAATACGTGTTCCAGCGCTCTTTTTTACGAGCATTTTTGACGTTGAAACGGTTTTTTAAGAGAAAAACAAAGATCGGTCCTAAAATAAACATCACAAAAGGATTACGGTAAAATCTGTAGCGAAACTTCGTCCAAGCTGATGCCTCTTGATATTCTTTGACTGTCAGTAGCCAAATGTCGCCAGTACCTCGTTTGTCTAGATTACTGCTTGTGGCATGGTGAATTGAATGATCTCTTTGCCATTGAAGATAAGGGAAAAGGGTGAGTACGCCCGTTACAAATCCGAACAGGTGATTTAGCGGCTTCTGTTTAAAAAAGGATTGATGGCAGCAGTCGTGAAAAATAATAAAGACACGTACTAAAAAACCAGCTGCAATCACCGCAAAGAAGAGGGTTAAAAGGTAGGAGATGTTCAGGCTATAATAGGCAAGAAACCAAAGCCCCAAAAATGGAATGAATGTATTAAAGAGTTGAATGATACTTTTTTTCGAATTAGCACCAGAGAATTGGCCAACTTGTTTTCTTAAAGTGGCTTGCTGCTGTGTGTTTGTTGAAGTCGTCATGAACGTTCAAGTCCTTTCCGTTTCTTTCTACTTCAAAGTATAGAAGGAAAGGTGTCATGCTCATAGTAGCACCCATCATGTATTCAATATGACATTTGTCATGTTGGACGCGGGAAAGGCTGATGGTTCAAGGGTTGTAAGCTTATTTTATTTTAAATAAAAAAAGTAAAGGCGCTTAGCCTTCACTTTTTATGCACGTGCTTCATGTACTTTTAACTGCTTGCCTTTAATCGTTGTGTGCCGCATGGCTTTTAGCACAAGAGGGCCTTTGCCATTTAAAATATCTACATATGTTTTCGTTTCCTGAATGGTAATAATCCCAATGTCATCAAACGCAACGCCGTCTATTTTGGCGATCGTTCCAACGAAATCAACTGCCCGGAGTTTCTTTTTCTTCCCGCCATTAAAATACAGCTTCATAATATCTTTTTCTATGCCGGCCTGCTTATTTTCCTTTTGAATCGGTGTTTCAATTTTTTCTTCAAAGCTTGCCACATGCTGTTCTGCTTCTTCTTTTGTAGGATAAGGCTGAATTTGAAAATGAATGCCAGCTTCCTCTTTTAATTCTTCAATGAGCGGCTGCCCGTGCCTTGTCATAAACGCAATCGTTTTTCCGCTTTTACCCGCTCTGCCAGTTCTTCCAGTCCGGTGAATGTAGCGTTCTTTTTCATATGGCAAGTCGTAATGAATGACATGTGTCATATCACTGACATCAATTCCTCGGGCTGCAATATCTGTTGCGATCAAATAACGGAATTCCCCGTTTTTAAATTCATCCATGACGGCAAAGCGGTCTTCCTGCCTCATCCCGCCATGAATCTTATCGCAAGGAACATCCCACTCATCTAGCTTCATCGTCAGCTCATTCACTCGCTCCTGCGTATTGCAAAAAATGATACAGCTATCTGGATTTTCAATGACAATCGTTCGTTGAAGTAATGAAAACTTGCCTTCTTCCTCGGTTTCAATCAACGTGTGGGTGATTTGCTGCTTCGTCGTTTCCTCCCGAGCAATCTCTATCACTTTTGGCGATTGTAAAAACTGCTCACTCAAATCCTTCATTTCATCAGACATCGTCGCTGAAAATAACATCGACATCCGCTTTGGCGGCAGATGCTGAATAATAGAAGAGACTTGATCAATAAATCCCATGTTCAGCATTTCGTCTGCTTCATCTAACACGAAAAATGACAGATTGTCTAAAGAAAGTGTCCCTTTTTCGAGGTGATCCAATATTCGTCCTGGCGTTCCGCACACAATGTGGTTCTTTTGTGCAAGCTCTATTTTTTGTGCTTGAAATGGAGCTTTTCCATAAATGGCGGCCGCTTTGATTCGTTTAAATCGTCCGAGGCTGGTCAGATCCTGTTTGACCTGCATGGCAAGTTCTCTTGTTGGGACGAGGATGAGGGCTTGAGGTTTATTCTCAGCCCAATCCACCATTTCACAAATTGGCAGACCGTAGGCTGCTGTTTTGCCACTGCCTGTCTGAGATTTGACAATGAGGTCCTGCTTTGAAAAAGCAACGGATAATGTCTCGTGCTGGACGGGTGTAGGTGTATGGAAATGAAGCGCTTCTAGCGCTTGTTTCAATTCATCGCTTAATGGATATTGATCAAAATGTTGTAATGGCATCGTGTTCTCCTTTTCGTACATGTATACTTGTGACATCATACCATATCTTTTCAAAGACACCATGACCTTGAATGAAAAGGCATGAAAAAAAGCCCCATAAAGGAGCTTTTCAATAATTAAAGGAATCTGCGTTTCACTTTTTCCCAATAGGAATTATCTTTTAATTTGACTGTTTTGATCACTTTACCAGAAAGGCCAATGTCAATTTGTTTGACATGTTTTGTACCTAACGCTTCGTTATCAAGACCGATAATTGGGTGGTCGTTACCGTCCTGAACAACCTTTAGTGTCAGCTTGCGGTCACTGCTTAAAATGAAAGGAGCTCCAAGTGTACGGTATGAGTTGTTATTCAGCGATGCCAGCTCGGTTACTTGCATACACGGAAGCATCGGATCCACCACGGCGCCATTGACAGATTTATTGTAGGCTGTTGAACCGGTCGGAGTGGAAATAATCATCCCGTCGCCTCTAAAGGTTTCAAAATGGAAATCATCTATATACACATCGATGACAAATGTTTTAATGATGCTAGAGCGGATCGACAGTTCGTTTAAACAATGGAACTGGTTTGTACTGTCAACGCTTACATCGATGATCGGATATTTTCTCACTTCAATTTGTTCAGTGTTCATGGCATCAATCATTTGATCAAAATGTTCTAACGAAAAATCGCAGTATAGGTGCGAATTCTCTGTTTTTGATACCCCTACATACAAGCAGTCATCCCGGAAGTTCGTTTTGCGAACCGCTTGAAGAAATGTACCATCTCCACCAATTGAAGCAATGATATGGGCATCTTCTGCACGCTTTACGACGTGAAAGCCTTGATCGGTAGCGAGCTTCTCCAGAGAAGAAATGTGTCCATCCAATTCATGATCTTTTTTGTAAAAGAAAAATACATTGCGACGATTGTCTGTCATTGACGTTCTCCCCTTTGTTGTCAAAAATAGATTTCGAGTAGTAAAGGGCTTACATAAAAACCCTTGTTCACATTTTACACTTTTTTCATATGAAAGTAAAAATATTAGAGAGACGCTTCATCATGATAGAGGCTTCCATTTAAGAAATGAGTCATTGTAAGTGATTAGACGACGCTGACTTTGAGCATAATTTAATAGCTCATTTTGGAAGAAAGAGAGGTCTGGGCGTTTCGTTGTGAAGATGGTCTGAGCTATTAGATATAGGGAGAGGATAAAATAACCAATTTTTCGTCATGATGAGCAAATGATAGAAGATGTAAAGTTGATCGTCATTTCACATCGGTGCTATCATATGTTGAAATGAAATGTAAAAAAACCACAGTTCCTGTGAAACATTTCATGTGTGTATTCGTATGAACGAAGTGAGACAAAAAGGAGGAGAAAGAAATGAATGCGAAAAGATGGGTAGCCTTAATCATTGCACTTGGTGTTTTCGGCTTTTCGATTGTGATTAGTATCACGACGGCCTTGTATGAAAGCTTCAATGATAATAAGATGAGCTATCAATTCGGGGACGAAATCGAAGAAAAGGTATTAGAAGATGGAAGCGGTGCGAGTAAAATTGCTGTACTTGAGATTAATGGCACGATTCAAGATAACGGCGGTGCATCCAGCCTTCTAGGCGGGGAAGCATATGATCATCGTGCGTTCTTAAAAGAATTAGATAAAGCAAAAGACGATGCGTCTGTGAAAGGTGTCTTGCTGCGCGTCAACTCTCCTGGCGGCGGTGTCTATGAAAGTGCTGAAATACATAAAAAATTAGAAGAAGTAAAGAAAGCGAAGAAGCCAATTTATGTTTCCATGGGTTCAATGGCGGCTTCTGGCGGCTATTATGTATCCACTCCAGCGAAAAAAATCTTTGCTTCACCTGAAACGTTAACAGGCTCTCTCGGGGTCATCATGCAAAGTTTGAATTATGCAAAGCTAGCAGATAATTTAGGCATCAAATATGAAACCATTAAAAGTGGAAAATTCAAAGACATCATGTCCCCAAATCGTGATATGACAAAAGATGAGCGCGACATCATGCAAAGCATGGTTGACAACTCTTATGAAGGCTTTGTGAAAGTCATCTCAGAAGGACGCGGCATGTCTAAGCAGGACGTCAAGAAAATTGCTGACGGCCGAATCTATGACGGAACACAGGCGAAATCGAACGGATTAGTGGATGAGCTTGGGTACTATGAAGATGCACTAAAAGCAATGAAGAAAAATGAAAAAGGCTTAAAAGGAGCAACAGTAATCAGCTATTCACAAAGCTTTGGCTGGAACTCTCTTTTCAATATGAGTGCAAGCAAGCTCTTTAAAAGCGAAATTGATTTTCTGAACTTAAAAGAAACACTGGCTGGCTCAAATGGGTCTAAACCGATGTATCTCTATTCAAAATAAAGGAGGGATCATAGATGGATTCTACATTCGATGAAGTAACGGAAAGTCGCAGCCAAGAGGGAGAATCAAGGCCGACTCTTGCGAAGCGCACTTCAATTGAAGCGCAAGCCTTTGCAGGTTTCTGGATTAGATTTTGGGCATTTATCCTAGATTGGCTCGTCGTATGGGGTGTTAACCATTTGACGGTTTCTCCAATCTTTAGTCTCTTTGGCTGGTCAAAAGGTGGAGGCTGGTTTTCCCCATTTTCCGTCACAACCACAATTGTCTTTCTGCTTTATTTTGCGATCATGACGAAGATTTTCCAACAAACACTTGGAAAGATGGTGTTTGGAATCAAAGTCGTCTCACTTCAGCCGGAGAAGAAGCTGTCATGGGATGTCATTTTCTTTAGAGAAATTGTGGGGCGATATATTAATACGCTTTTTGTTCTCTATGCTGTGGTTGGGTTCACGCCGAAAAAGCAAGGGGTTCATGACTACTTTGCAGATACGGTGGTTGTTCATGAACATTTATATGAAAAAACAGAATCAAACGCATAACCAAAGAGAGTTTGGCCGGGTACCGGTCAAACTCTTTTTTTGGGTGATTGGGTATAAAATCCAGAAGGAGAGCCATAATCGTAGAGGAAGCATCATTTGTTATGGAGGAAGTGAGCACAGTGCTGTACGTTTGGATCGCAGCTTTTTTGTTCCTTGTGATCTTATTGATCTTTATGAAAGTGACCATTTCACTGGACTATTCACATGCAAATGACAATGACCATATTGCGGTGAAGATCATCACCTTATATGGAATCGTCAGACTGAAGAAAGACATTCCGATGGTGAAAGTGAATACGGAAGATCAAACGATTGATATTCGTGAAAAGAAAATGGCCAGCACCAAAACGCCTAATCAAGAAAAAGAAACCATGCATAAAAAAGTGGGAAAACGTGATGTGAAAGAAATCCTTCATCAAATGGAGCGTATTACAAAAGAGATTGTCGATCTAAACCGGATCATGCGAAAGTTCTTCATTCATATAAAAATCGTCTCATTTCACTGGTCCACATGGATTGGTTTTCATGACGCAGCTTTAACAGGTGTAGCAGCCGGCGGTGTGTGGTCAGTCAAAGGAGCACTTCTTGCCTTTATGCAGGAGCATCTCACCTTTAAGCACAAACCCGTCTATGAAGTGATTCCCGCTTTTCAGCACAATGTATCACAGACACACTTTGCATGTATAGCTTATTTTCGGATTGGACATGCTATGCTTGCAGCCATTCGATTACTTGTCCATTGGTTAAAAGGGAGAAAGGCGAGAAAAAATGCCTCTCTTCAAGCAACGAAGAATGAATCATCTGTTTAAGGAGGAACCCGAAAATGGCAGATCATCCAATCCAAGGTCTGATGAAGACAGCGATGGAAAACTTAAAAGAAATGATTGATGTGAACACGATCATCGGCGATCCAGTCGAAACCCCTGACGGCAGTGTCATTCTCACTGTGTCAAAGGTTGGTTTTGGATTTGCAGCCGGCGGCAGTGAATTCAACGGTAACCAAAAGAAAGAAAAACGGTCTGATGAACAAGAACGAAAAGAACCGAGACTCCCATTTGGAGGCGGAAGCGGCGGGGGAGTATCGATTACACCAATCGCCTTTTTAATTGTGGGAACAAATGGCGTTAGAATGCTTCATTTGGATGAACACACACATCTGCTCGATAAAATATTGGATTCTGCTCCTCAAGCAATTGAACGTCTTCAGCACATGTTTAAGAAGGATGAACGGGAGCATCGTCACAAAGAACGAAAACTAGATGACATAGACCTTTAAAAAGTTAGCTGCCCTGCAGTTAACTTTTTTTTCAAAATGGACGATTAGGCTTTGCAGTTTTTTGCTTTCTCTACTATGATAGAACCATACATTTGATAAGGGAGGAATTGTTTTGGCATCGATCACATTTAAAGGGAGCCCAGTAACGCTTGTAGGAAATGAAGTGAAAGTAGGCGAGCAGGCTCCAGATTTCACGGTATTAACGAACTCACTAGGGGAAGTTTCACTTTCTGATTTAACAGGAAAAGTGACGATTATCTCAGTGATTCCTTCTATTGATACAGGTGTGTGTGACGCACAAACAAGACGTTTCAATGAAGAGGCAGCCGGCTTAGGTCCGGTCAATATTTATACCATTAGTGCAGACCTACCATTTGCACAAGCACGCTGGTGCGGAGCAAACGGAATTGAAAATGTCGAAACATTATCTGATCATAGAGATATGTCATTTGGTGAAGCGTTTGGTTTATATATGAAAGAATTGCGTTTATTGGCGCGTGCGGTCTTCGTATTAGACCCAAGCGGAAAAGTGGTTTACACTGAGTATGTAAGCGAAGCAACCAATCATCCAAATTATGAAAAAGCCATTGAGGCTGCGAAATCACTGTTATAAAAGCAGCATCGACAAGAGCTCCGGCTTCATACTGGGGCTCTTTTCAATGAGAACATATAGCTTTTAACAAAGCGAGGAGAGAAAAGCATTGCAGAAAGATCAAGTGAGTACGATTTTTGAGCTGCTCGATACAGCTTCAATTCGTTTAAAAAAGGAACAGAACATTTCCTATATTGAAGCATTGGCAGAAGCAGGAGAAGCCTTTTTCCAGTCAAATGATCGAAACGGTTTACTAAAAGATTTAATAGAGAAAGCAGATTTCGCCTCTTATGATCATGAGCAGATTCGTAAAGCGTTTCAGCTCGCCGTACTGAAAGGACAAAAAGATATTTCACATCCAAACCGGCAGATGACACCTGATACAATTGGTCTGTTTGTCAGCTATTTGGTCAATAAATTTTTAGAAGGACAAAAAGAGCTGGTTGTCTTTGATCCAGCAGCGGGAACAGGGAATTTACTGCTTGCGGTCCTCAACAATGTAACAGCAGAAACAAAACGTGGTTTTGCCTCTGAAATTGATGACGTGCTCATTAAAATTGCGTGGGCACAAGCGAACTTAGAAGAAAAAGAAGTAGAGCTTTTCCACCAGGACAGCCTTGAGCCGCTTCTTATCTCACCAGCAGATGTTGCTGTATGCAGTCTTCCTGTCGGGTATTATCCAAATGATGAGCGCGCTAAAGACTATGAATTAAAGGCAAAAGAAGGTCATTCCTTTGCGCATTATTTATTCATTGAGCAAAGTCTTCGTTACACGAAAGAAGGCGGCTTCTTATTCTTCATCATTCCAAACGATTTATTTGAAGGAAAAGAAAGCGTACAATTAAAGGATTTCATCAAAGAACATGCATATATGAATGCGTTAATTCAGCTGCCAGTCTCTATGTTCAAAGACAAAAAGCATGCCAAAAGCTTATTTGTGATGCAAAAGAAAAAAGAGGGGCTCGAAGCACCGAAACGTATGCTATTTGCCAATCTGCCATCTTTCTCACAGAAGGAAGCAATGGTTGGCGTCATGAGAAAATTAGACCAATGGTTTATAGAAGAAAAAGAAACGAAAGAATAGCCAGAGTGATGTCTGGCTATTTTATTATTCAGAAAATAACGACTTATTGATGTAAGCGGTAACAGTTCGAAGGTGTACTTGAAATGCAAAGTTTTCAATGTTTAAATGAAAAAGTCAGATATTTTTCGGACTTATCGTTAAACTATAAAAGACCCGTTCAAACAGGTTGAATATAGCACCGAAAAAACGTGAAACCTTATATAACAACTGAGTAAAAGGAGCGACAGTAATGTCCAAAATTATTGCAATCAACGCAGGAAGCTCATCTCTTAAATTCCAATTGTTCGACATGCCAGAAGAAACCGTTTTAACAAAAGGTCTTGTTGAAAGAATCGGAATGGACAACAGTATCTTCACGATTTCTGTAGATGGAGAAAAGAAAACAGAAGTCACAGATATTCCAGATCATGCAGTAGCGGTTAAAATGCTGCTTGAAAAACTAATTGAATTTAACATCATCAAAGACTTTAATGAAATTGATGGCGTAGGACACCGCGTCGTTCACGGCGGAGAAAAATTCAGCGATTCTGTTGTATTAACAGATGAAGTCATCAATGACATTGATCAGCTTTCAGAGCTTGCACCACTTCACAACCCTGCAAACGTTGTAGGAATCAAAGCATTTAAACAAATTCTGCCTGACGTACCAGCGATTGCTGTGTTCGATACAGCGTTCCACCAAACAATGCCAGAGCAGTCTTACCTATACAGCCTTCCGTACGACTACTACAAAAACTTTGGTATTCGTAAATACGGATTCCACGGGACAAGCCATAAGTTCGTAACAGAGCGTGCAGCAGAGCTATTAGGCCGTCCTCTTGAAGAGCTTCGTTTGATTTCTTGCCACCTTGGAAATGGTGCAAGTATCGCAGCAGTTGAAGGCGGAAAATCAATCGATACGTCAATGGGCTTCACACCACTTGCGGGTGTTGCAATGGGAACACGTTCAGGTAACATTGACCCTGCCCTTATTCCATTTATTATGGAGAAAACAGGACATACAGCGGAAGAAGTACTTTCTACTTTGAATAAGAAGAGTGGTCTTTTAGGTGTGTCTGGTCTTTCAAGTGATCTTCGTGATATCGAAGAAGCGACAGAAGAAGGAAACGACCGTGCAGAAGTAGCACTAGATATTTTTGCAAGCCGTATTCATAAATACATCGGTTCTTATGCAGCGAGAATGAATGGTGTAGATGCCATCATCTTCACAGCTGGAATCGGTGAAAACAGCTCAGAAGTGAGAGCACGTGTACTTCGTGGTCTAGAATTCATGGGCGTATACTGGGATCCATCTCTTAACAACATGAGAGGCGAAGAAGCATTCATCAGCTACCCTCACTCTCCTGTAAAAGTCATCGTGATTCCAACGAACGAAGAAGTCATGATTGCAAGAGACGTTATGCGTTTAGCGTAACATCCTTTTAAAGCTCTTTTCCTCAGCGGAAAAGGGCTTTTTTCTATTGAAATCAGCATGCTATAATGTGAGGCAATATGAAAGGAGCGGTGTGAAGAGATGAGCGTCGAAGAACATAAACGCGAAGCGAAAACGAGGCTTCATGTAAAAGTCATTACCGTCAGTGATACAAGGACAAAAGAAACAGATAAAAGCGGCCGTCTGATGATTGATTTGCTCAAAGAACAAGGGCACCTTATTCTTGCATACGATATTGTGAAAGATCACATTGGAGCGATTCAAGACGCCGTTTTAGAAGGAACAAGTGAAGCGAAGATTGATGCCGTCTTGTTAAACGGGGGAACTGGTATTGCAGCAAGGGACGTCACGATTGAATCCATTACCCCTCTTTTCTCAAAAGAGCTGCCGGGCTTTGGAGAAATTTTTCGCATGCTGAGCTATACAGAAGATATTGGATCAGCCGCTATCTTATCTAGAGCGTCGGCAGGGGTGATTAACCAAAAAGCCGTTTTTGCCACACCAGGCTCTACCGGAGCAGTTCGGTTAGCCATGACCAAACTCATTATTCCAGAGCTTCCTCATGTCTTGCGAGAGCTTGAAAAAGATCAAAAATAGCCCAAAATGACTCTGCCAAGAAAATTTGGCAGAGTTTTTTTCATAAAGGGGTTGAAAAAACAATTTTTCCTTGTTACAGTGTATACATACTAAATGCATGTTTATAAATTAAAACTTATTTTTATGCAAAAAACATTCACAGAATCAAAACAAGCGAGAGGAGCTTTTCAAACATGTCACAAAATAAAAAAGTCGTATTAGCATATTCCGGAGGTCTTGATACCTCTGTTGCAGTTAAATGGTTACAGGAGCAAGGTTACGAAGTTGTTGCTTGCTGCCTGGACGTAGGTGAAGGAAAAGATTTAGCATTCGTTCAGCAAAAAGCACTTCAAGTCGGAGCTGTTCAATCTTACATGATCGACGCAAAAGAAGAGTTTGCTGAAGAATTTGCACTTGCTGCACTGCAAGCACACACGATGTATGAAGGAAAATACCCGCTAGTGTCTGCACTATCTCGTCCGCTCATTGCTAAAAAATTAGTGGAAGTTGCAGAGAAAGAAAATGCAGTAGCTGTTGCACACGGATGTACAGGTAAAGGAAACGACCAAGTTCGTTTTGAAGTATCAATCAAAGCATTGAATCCAGACCTAGAAGTTCTTGCACCAGTGCGTGAATGGAAATGGTCTCGTGATGAAGAAATCGACTATGCACAAAAGCACGGGATTCCAATTCCGATTAACTTAGACAGCCCATATTCAATTGACCAAAACCTTTGGGGCAGAAGTAACGAATGTGGTATTTTAGAAGATCCTTGGGCAGCGCCGCCAGAAGGTGCTTATGATCTGACAAATCCACTTGAAAAAACACCTGACACACCTGAAATCATTGAAATCACGTTTGAAAAAGGAAAACCAACAGCGATTGACGGAATCCAGTATTCATTATCTGATCTGATCCTTCATTTAAATGAAGTTGCTGGCCAGCATGGTGTAGGCAGAATCGATCATGTTGAAAACCGTCTTGTTGGAATCAAATCTCGTGAAGTGTATGAGTGCCCAGGTGCAGTTACCCTATTAAAAGCACACAAAGAACTTGAAGACTTAACGCTTGTTAAAGAAGTAGCACACTTTAAGCCAATCGTTGAACAAAAAATGGCTGAATTAATATACAACGGCTTATGGTTCTCACCACTTAAAGGAGCACTAGATGCATTCTTACAAGAAACGCAAAAGAACGTAACAGGTGTTGTACGTGTGAAACTATTTAAAGGCCATGCCATTGTAGAAGGACGTAAATCACCATATTCACTTTATGATGAAAATCTAGCAACTTACACAAAAGCAGATGAATTCGATCATGATGCAGCTGTAGGATTTATTAACCTTTGGGGTTTACCAACAAAAGTAAACAGCATCGTGAACAAAAAGGAGCAGGTTAAAGCATGAAAAAGCTTTGGGGAGGCCGATTTCAAAAAACACCAGAAAAATGGGTCGATGAGTTTGGTGCATCCATTCATTTCGACAAACAATTAGTCAAAGAAGATCTGACCGGCTCCCTTGCCCATGCAAGTATGCTGAATAAATGCGGTATCATCGGTGATGAGGAGGCCGCTGCAATCAAAGACGGACTGAATACGCTCATGAAAAAGGCAGAGGCGGATGAACTCGATTTCTCAGTAGATTATGAGGACATTCATTTAAACCTTGAAAAAATGCTCATTGATGAGATTGGTCCGCTTGGCGGCAAATTGCACACAGCGAGAAGCCGGAATGATCAGGTCGCAACCGATATGCATTTATATTTGAATAACCAAGTAGAGCATATCATTGAGCTGATCTCTTCTTTTCAAACAGTGCTTGTAGAAAAAGCTGAACAGCACGTTGAAACGATTTTTCCAGGATATACGCACTTACAGCGTGCACAGCCTATCTCCTTTGCTCACCATATGCTCGCCTACTTTTGGATGCTTGAGCGGGACAAAGCGCGTTTTCAAGATTCATTGAAGCGGATTAATGTGTCACCACTTGGATGCGGGGCGTTAGCAGGAACGACATTCCCAATTGATCGTGAATATACAGCAGAGCTTCTGGGCTTTGACCATATTTACGAGAACAGCCTTGATGGCGTGAGTGATCGTGATTTCATTTTAGAGTTCTTGTCTAATAGCAGTCTTGTGATGATGCACCTCTCACGTCTTTGTGAAGAAATCATTTTATGGTGCTCTCAAGAATTCAAATTCATTGAGCTTGATGACACGTACGCAACAGGTAGCAGCATGATGCCGCAAAAGAAAAACCCGGATATGGCTGAATTGATCCGCGGAAAAACAGGCAGAGTATATGGTAACCTGATGGGACTGCTCACGATTATGAAAGGCTTGCCGCTTACGTATAACAAAGACTTGCAAGAAGATAAAGAAGGCATGTTTGATACGGTGAAAACGATCGCTGGCAGCCTGCAAATCTTCACAGGCATGATTCAAACAATGACAGTGAACGAAGATGTCATGAAAAAAGCAACAAAAGAAGATTTCTCAAATGCGACCGAAGTGGCAGACTACCTTGCGAAAAAAGGCATGCCATTCCGTGAAGCACACGAAATCGTTGGGAAGCTTGTGTATACATGCATTCAAAAAGGCATCTATTTAAGTGACCTTCCATTTGAAACATTTACAGAAGCAAGCGGCCTCTTTGAACAAGACATTTACACTGTTCTTGATCCGTATGTTGCTGTTGAAAAAAGAACAAGTGCAGGTGGAACTGGATTTAAACAAATTCAACTCGCTTTAGAAAAAGCAAAAGCCTGCCTAGCATAATTCGCCAAAACCATTCGTTTATACGGATGGTTTTTTGTCATGGGAAAAAGGAGATTGATCTTCACTGAAGAAAATGAAAGCATACCAGTGTCAAGCTGAATAAGGAGTGACAACAGTTCATGAAGAAAACGCTTCAGACTTTGTTTGATCAGCCTATCGTATCAGTGAAAACGTTAGGAGAACCATACGATGGCCGGGCTAATGATGTGTGGCTGATTTCCTTACAAGACAAAACGGAATATGTAGTGAAATCTCCAAAAACTGCAAGAGAAGAAAGTGAATTTGTATATGGGATCAACATGATTTATGGAGTAGATGCCCGTACTGTACAGGAGCATCTTGATGAAATCAATGAAAAGTTGGCTCATACGAATTCCTTTCATATTCCGAAAGTTGTTCGTAAAGTGAAGAAGGCGGGGAAACACTTTTATGTCATGGAAAAAGTAGAAGGAATCCCTTTAACATCTTTTGAGGGCCGTTCAGCACAATTCTATAGGGATTACGGGAGGAAACTAGCGCATCTTCATTCATATCAAACAACCTTTTTCGGTGCAGTATACGGGGGAGAAAAGAGACATTTGAGAGAATTCCATGCGCTGTTAAAAAAGACAGTCTCCAAACTCATCAGCCGCTATTACGCTGATCAGCCTGAATATCAGGATTATGCAGAAAAGGTGCAGCAAAAGCTTGAAACGCTAAGTCCTCCTGATGCAGCCAGTCTCATTTTAATTGATTTAGACCCATCGCAATATATTGAAGACGATGATCAAGTGGCGAGTCTAGTTGATACGGAATATGTGGTATTTGGACCAGCTGCGTTTGATTTTATTGCACTCGAATACCTTTTGACGAAAGAAGCTGCACAAGCGGTTCAATTAGGATATGAAGAGATTTGCCCGCTTCCTCGTCAGCTTCATGAGGTGAGAGAATGCTATCGGTTTGTTTCGCTGCTTCTCGATATCCATGGTTCATGGGATATGAAAAAGTGGATGAATCACCCTATACGGTTTTCCCCTCATTGTTAAAGGGTTCAAAAGTGCGAAGGGAGCCGGTTTATAGTAAAGTAAAGATAATAAAAGAAACACATGAACTTGCAACCTTTGCTTTAGGAGGAGATTGTGTGCGACACGCATTAATAACAGCGGGTTCTAAAGGACTTGGCAGGAAAGTCACCGAGTCTTTACTGAATATGGGGTATTCTGTGACAGTGAATTATCGAAGTGATGATGAAGCTGTCCGGCAGATGAAAGAAGAACTGCAAGAATACGAAGAAAAGCTTCAATTTGTCCAAGGCGATGTGACAAACAAAGAAGATTTAAAAAACATGGTCGAGCTGGCAGCAGAGCGATTTGGGCGGATTGATGCCTTGATCAATAATGCTGGACCTTATATTTTTGAACGAAAAAAACTCGCGGATTACTCTGAAGACGAATGGTATCAAATGATGGAAGGTAACCTATCCGCAGTGTTCCATTTGTTCCGAATGGTGATCCCTATGATGAGAAAACAAGGCTTTGGCCGGATTATCACATATGGCTTCCAAGGAGCAGACCATGCGCCAGGCTGGATGCACAGATCAGCTTTCGGAGCGGCAAAAGTGGGCCTTGCGTCATTGACGAAAACCATTGCGATTGAAGAAGCCGAAAACGGCATCACCGCTAATATGGTGTGTCCAGGCAAAATCGTTGGAGACATGAAAGAATCAACGATAGAGGAAGCACGTCAGATAAAAGACGATGAAACACCGATTGGTCGGTCTGGGACAGGTGAGGATATCGGTCGTATCATTTCATTTCTATGTGATGACCGTTCAGACCTCATTACAGGAACCGTCATTGAAGCAACAGGTGGTCTTAATGTCATTCACAGGCACTAAGTTTTTCAGCTTTTTATAGAGGGAATAGGAAAAAATGAGATCAAATTCGAAAGGTGGATATATTTACATGAAAGCTACATATCATGGACATTCAGTCGTACACATTGAAACAAACGGATACCATATTTGGATTGATCCATTTTTAAATGGAAATAAGCACACGGAAATCAAACCGCAAGATGTCAAAGCCGATGTGATTTTGCTCACGCACGGGCATGGAGATCACGTTGGAGACACGATTGAAATCGCTAAAAACAATGACGCACTTGTGATTGCGCCATTCGAACTTGCCACTTATTTAGGCTGGCAAGGGGTAAAAACGCACCCGCTTTCTATAGGCGGCGGACGTGAATTTGAATTTGGTAAAGTCAAGCTGACGCAAGCGTTCCATGGCTCAGCGGTCATTGATGAAGAATCCAAAACGATTACGTATACAGGGATGCCATCCGGTATTTTATTTACTGCTGAAGGCAAAACAATTTATCATGCTGGAGACACGGCTCTCTTCTCGGATATGAAACTCATTGGGGAGCTGAATCATATTGAGCTCGCCTTCCTGCCAATAGGTGATAACTTCACGATGGGACCAGACGATGCGAGAATCGCAGCAGAGTGGCTTCGTGCGAAACAAGTCGTACCGATTCATTACAGTACATTCCCGCCGATTGAGCAAGATCCTCATGCCTTTGCAGACAGCTTGCATGGCGGCGTGGGTCACGTATTAAACAGCGGAGAATCCATCGATATTTAATAATAGGAAGAAAAGCCGGCATCCAACCGGCTTTTTTTATTTGCCTGTATCGTGCTCGTGTAAAAGACAAATTGCTATTAAAAGCCTCCTGCCTTTATAATGAAATATAGATGAAAACGCTGAAAACAAAAAGGGTGAACGGGATTGGCGACAAAGCATGAGCAAATTTTATCGTATATTGATTCATTAGATGTCGGAGAGAAAATTTCTGTCCGGCGTATAGCGAAAGAAATGAAAGTCAGTGAAGGCACGGCTTACCGGGCTATTAAGGATGCTGAAAATAAAGGGTTCGTGAGCACTATTGAACGAGTCGGTACCATTCGAATTGAACAGAAGAAAAAAGAAAATATTGAAAAGCTGACATATGCGGAAGTAGTCAATGTCATTGATGGTCAGGTGCTTGGCGGACGAGCCGGCTTACATAAAACGTTAAATAAATTTGTCATCGGTGCAATGGAACTGGATGCGATGATGAGATACACAGCAGCAGGCAACCTGTTGATCGTCGGAAACCGAATCAATGCTCACCGGCAAGCATTAGAGGCGGGAGCGGCTGTGCTGGTCACGGGCGGATTCTCAACAGATGATGAAATTATTCAGCTCGCAGATGAGCTTGAGCTGCCCATTTTATCAACAAGCTACGATACATTTACCGTAGCGGCTCTCATTAACCGGGCCATTTATGACCAGTTGATTAAAAAAGAAATTGTGCTTGTGGAGGATATTTTAACGCCGATAGAACGGACCGTCTATTTATCGCCAGAAGACAAACTTGAGAAATGGTATGAAAAGAATTATGAAACCGGGCACGGCCGGTTCCCGGTAGCAGACGATCAAATGAAAATTCACGGCATTTTGACCTCAAAGGATATTGCAGGCCATGACCGTTCTACACCGATTGAAAAGGTGATGACAAAAAATCCGCTGACCGTTATTGGCAAAACATCTGTCGCTTCAGCTGCACAAATGATGGTGTGGGAAGGTATTGAGGTGCTGCCAGTTGTAAATGATCATGCGAAGCTGATTGGGATGATTAGCCGTCAGGACGTGCTGAAGGCGCTGCAAATGATTCAAAAGCAGCCGCAGGTCGGTGAAAAGCTGGATGATGTCGTGTCACGAGGATTTAAGGAGACTGAGACAGAAAAACCAAAAACAGATGCGGTGTACCAATATGAAGTCTCACCACAAATGACAAATCAGCTCGGCAATATTTCGTATGGTGTGTTTACACAAATTTTAATCGAATCAGCCAACCGCTTCTTAAAGTCTCATAAAAAAGGCGAGCTAATTGTAGAAAGTCTTTCTGTCTATTTCTTAAAACCGGTTCAAATGGAATCCACGATACAGATCAAACCGAATATTTTAGAAGTTGGGCGCAAGTTTGGAAAGCTGGAAGTGGAAGTTTACCACCAGTCAAATATTGTAGGCAAAGCGATGCTGATGGTGCAGCTGATGGAGAGAGGATAATAGGCAAAAAAGGGCGGCATGAATGCGCCCTTTCAGCGTGTAGACAAACCCTCGCATTCGTTGTCAGTCCTGCGTGCTAGTGCTCACGAATGTGACATTCGCTCTGCGCCAGTACTCGTCCTTCCTAGGGCTGCAAAGGTTTTCTAACACGCTGAAAAGAAGAGAAAGGGCTAAAATAAAGTTCATTTTAGCCCTTTCTCTATTATGCGTGGTCTTTTTCGCCTTCCTTTAAAAAGAGCGGAAGATAGTGCTTATAGGCTTTATATCCGGCCCATGTACTGCCGATACCAACTGCAACAAAAACAAACCCAATGACAAATGCCAGTGACGAGCGGTTTAAAAATAATTGATTCACACCGAAGAGCAGGACAAAGCAGCCAAGTGCCATACTTGATTTGGCAGACCAGAATTTCTTTTCGACCGGCCGGTTCGTACGGACATTCTTTGCTTTGTAGTATAAATAAAACATGGCAGAACAAATAATAAACACAATCAAAACAAGCATGTGCCAAGCCTCCATTGTAAGTGGTTACAACCCTATTTTAAACGTAAATAGGCTTGCTTACTAGAATAAATTGTCTATTCCTCACTTTTCTGTCTGGGTAGATTATGATTTAATAATAAAAAGAGTATCGCATAAGAAGGAGTATTTATGAAAAAAGAACTGATTAGAACCATATCATTATATGATACCATCATCATTCATAGACATGTAAGACCTGATCCAGACGCATATGGATCGCAGTGCGGCCTTACGGAAATCTTGCGTGCCACCTATCCAGAAAAAAATATTTATGCGACAGGAACCCCTGAGCCATCCCTTTCATTTTTATATGAATTAGATGAGGTGCCAGATGAAGTGTACAAAGGTGCCCTTGTCATTGTCTGTGACACTGCGAATCAAGCAAGAATTGATGATCAGCGTTATTCAATGGGCGATAAGCTGATGAAAATTGATCATCATCCGAATGAAGATCCGTATGGTGATTTGCTTTGGGTTGATACAGAAGCAAGCTCTGTTAGTGAAATGATTTATGAGCTGTATTTAGAGGGGAAAGAAGAAGGATATCAGCTGAATACAAAGGCGGCAGAACTCATTTATGCCGGCATTGTAGGAGACACAGGCCGTTTCCTTTTCCCAAACACAACGAAAAAGACACTCAAATATGCGGGTGAACTCATCGAATATCCGTTTTCATCATCAGACCTTTTCAATCAATTGTATGAGACAGATTTGAATGTCGTGAAATTAAATGGCTATATTTTTCAACATATCTCCTTATCAGAGAATGGCGTAGCTTCTGTTTTTATTAAACGTGACATTTTGGAGTCATTCCAAACAACAGCGCAGCAAGCCTCACAGCTTGTTGGAACACTTGGAAATATTGCAGGGATTAAGGCATGGGTCTTTTTTGTGGAAGAGAACGATCAGATTCGTGTGAGATTCCGCTCAAAAGGCGTCGTCATTAACACCATTGCTAAAAAATATCATGGCGGAGGTCACCCGCTTGCAGCCGGTGCGTCCATATATGATTGGGCAGTTGCAGATGAGATTTTGCGTGATTTAGAAGAAGTATGTAAATCATCATCGTGAGAGAGGGGCTTCAAGTCCCCCCTCTCTTTTTTTGTGCTTGAGAAAAGGGTTACTTGGATACAGGGATAAACCAGCAGCCGATGTCAGTTGAATCTTCATAGGCTTGGAGATTTTGATGCTTTAATTCTTTTTTAATTAAATGGGCCATCATTTCTGTCTCGGCATAAGCACACATGCCGTCTTTAATCCGGCTTGCTTTGTCTCGTGCCATTTGACGATAGCTGTAAACCTCCATTGTTCTCACCTCTTTCTTGTGATGATCTCGTTCTTCTTTTAGTGTATAAAAATAACAAGTGAAAAGCGATCATTGAGTGCAGAAATTCATAAAAATTCCACATCATCTATTATTCAGCAAAGGAAATACGCACTTCAAGCGATAGCTTTGTATAAATGGTCAGCTCAGTGACTTTGGCGCGGTATGCCTTTTCTCTAATCGTATATTCTTTATTTTCCACGGTCCGTTTTAAGAGCTCTTTTGTTTTATAGACACTTTCAATATCCTTTGTGATCACCTCTGAGATATCCTCTTTCACCTGATCTTCAAATTTCAAGGTATCTGGCTCCGGGATTTTGTACTGCTCACGGTTGACGAGGTGAACATCTACGCTCTGAATAAGCAGACGCTGCTTATTGTCTTCATTTAATTTATGCAAATCTTCCCGATAGAGTGTGATTTGTTCTTTCAGACTGTCCATATGGTGCTGCTGGCTTCTGAGCAGTGTCACTTGCTTCTCTTGAAAGGTGCCATACGTAAAGAGAAAAATCAGCCAGCTGATAATTGCGCCGAACATCATCCCAGCAAAAAAACGCTGCCAGCCTGGACGTTTATACAGCTCAGGCACCCTCATGATGACACATGCTCCTGAGTGAGCCACGTAATCAGGAGATACCCCGTTTGCGCACCGCCCATAGCAGAGATAATTAACAAGATCTGCTTGAAAATATCACGTGTGTTCCCTTCGAAAATCCCTCTTTCAAAACTATAGACCGCATCAAAAGTTCCACCGATTGCCGCAACAAGTGCCCAAATTTTTAAGCGGTTGGCAAGACTTGAAATAATTGATAGCGGTGGCTGACCAGATAAATATGCACCTACCCCGCCGATAATGGCACCGCCCAAAATAACCCCCAGTGCGATAAAATAACAGCTAATAAAGTTTGGAATAAAGGCTTCCTTCACATCCATTTTTCCCACCTCACTCTATTCAATATATGGCGTGTGCTGGACAAGTATGAACGAGCGGAAAAGAAAGAACATTTGTTTCTCACCGCATCGCGTTTTATAATGAAAGAATGAATTTAGACGAAAGGAGTGGATTAAGCATGTCCTATGTTCATCTTCAGGTCCACAGTGGATACAGCTTGTTGAGCAGTGCAGCGAAGGTCAAGGAGCTCGTATTAAAGGCGAAAGAACTTGGCTATCAAGCGCTCGCTCTTACCGATGACCATGTGATGTATGGAACGGTTGAATTTTATAAGGAATGTAAAACGCATGGCATCAAACCGATTATCGGTTTAACAGCTTCTGTCTTCATAGATGAACAAGAGACAGAGGCTTATCCTTTGATCCTCCTTGCCAAAAACAATGAAGGCTATCAAAACTTGATCAAAATTAGCAGTGTCTTGAAATCAAAGTCAAAAACCGGCCTGAAAGAGAAATGGCTGAAAGCCTATCATCATGGCCTTATTGCCATCACACCAGGCGTATCCGGCTATATTGAAACGCTGCTGCAACATGATCAGCTAGATGAAGCAAGGGATGCAGCCAGCCATTTAAAAGATCTTTTTGGTGAGGAACATGTGTATTTAGCCGTTCAGCCGTTTCAGCAGGACGAAGAGCTGTCTCATAAGCTCAGGGAACTCTCAAAAAGGGCGAACATCCCGCTTGTGGCAACAGGTGACGTCCACTATATCCATCAAGAGGACAAAACCGCATATACATGTTTAAAAGCCATTAAAGCAAGCCAGCAGTTATCAGAAATTGAGGAAGACCAAGGAGACAAGCATTTCAGATCGATCGAAGAAATGATGAAGTGGTATGGTGATGATCCTGAATTGCTGGCAAGAACGGTTGAGATTGCAAACCGCTGCGAGGTCGATTTAAATCTTGGTCAGACGAAACTGCCAACCTATCCGACACCTGATCAATCAACCGCTGATCAATTTTTACGAAGAGTGTGCCAAGAAGGCATGAAACGAAGACAGATTGCTTCAAATGACACATATATCAAAAGGCTTGAGTATGAGCTGAGCATCATTCAAAAAATGAATTTCAGTGATTATTTCCTCATTGTGTGGGATTTTATGAAGTATGCTCATGATCATGGCATTGTCACAGGTCCTGGCAGGGGATCAGCAGCAGGCTCTTTAGTTGCGTATGTTCTGTTTATTACAGATGTCGATCCGATCCGTCACGGGCTTTTATTTGAGCGTTTTTTAAATCCTGAACGAATCAGCATGCCAGATATAGATATCGATTTTCCTGACACGAGAAGAGATGAAATCATTTCATATGTAAAAGACAAATATGGGGATATGCATGTGGCGCAAATTGTCACGTTTGGAACACTTGCCGCAAAGGCAGCTTTAAGAGATGTCGGACGTGTGATGGGAATTGATTCAAAAGCAGCAGACCGCCTTGCAAAGCTCATCCCATCAAAGCCAGGGACGACACTGAAAGAAGCGGTGACAGTCTCCTCAGAATTAAAAACATTGCTCCAGCAATCTGAAGAGCTGCAAAGAGTGTTTCAAACCGCTTTAAAGGTAGAAGGATTACCAAGACATACATCAACACATGCAGCCGGCGTTGTCCTAAGTGAGGAGCCGCTCACACAAGTCGTGCCTATTCAAGAAGGCCATGATGGAGTGTATTTGACGCAATATGCGATGAATTATTTAGAAGATCTCGGTCTTTTAAAAATGGATTTTTTAGGTTTGAGAAACTTAACATTAATTGAATCCATTAAAAACCAGATTGAAAGACAGGAAAACGTCCACATTAACTTTAGTGACATTTCATATGAAGATCAGAAAACGTTTGATTTGTTATCAGCGGGAGATACAACGGGGATTTTCCAGCTCGAATCACAAGGTATGCGTCAGGTGCTGAGACGACTGAAACCTTCTAGTCTAGAAGATATCGTGGCTGTCAATGCCTTATACCGCCCGGGTCCGATGGAGAATATCCCGCTCTTTATCGACCGAAAGCATGGCAGAGTGAAAGTCTCCTACCCGCATCCAGATTTGTATGACATCTTAAAGGATACATATGGGGTTATCGTCTATCAGGAGCAAATCATGCTGATTGCAGCAAAGATGGCAGGCTTTAAGCTGGGCGAGGCTGATTTACTAAGAAGAGCCGTTTCAAAGAAAGATAAAAAGGTGCTTGATGAAGAGCGAAGCCATTTTGTTGAAGGATGCCTAAAAAAGGAGTATCCTGTTAACATTGCAAATGACGTTTATGACCTAATCGTCAAATTTGCAAACTATGGTTTTAATAGAAGCCATGCTGTTGCATATAGCATGATCGGCTTTCAGCTTGCTTATTTAAAAGCGCATTATCCGTTATATTTTATGTGCGGTCTTTTAACGAGTGTGATTGGAAATGAAGACAAAGTGGCTCAATATTTCTATGAGGCAAAGGAAAAAGGGATATCTGTGTTGAAGCCTTCTATTAATAAGAGCGAATTTCCATTCACGGTTGAAAAAGGGGAGATCCGCTACAGCTTAAGAGCGATCAAAAATGTCGGAGTGTCAGCTGTAAAGGATATATACAGAGCAAGACAGGAAAAGCCATTTGAAGATTTATTTGATTTTTGCGCAAGGGTATCAACAAAGAGTGTCAACCGAAAAACGATTGAAGCCCTTATTTTCTCAGGGGCAATGGATGAGCTTCATCCAAATCGTGCTTCGTTATTAGCATCGATAGATATTGCGTTAGACCATGTGTCATTTTTAACACCTGAGGATCAGCTGGACTTTCTTGGGGATACAACCTTCCCACTTGAGTTAAAATATGCGGAGATAGAAGAAATGCCGCTTGTCGATCTCTTGCAATTTGAGAAAGAAGCACTCGGGTTATATTTATCAAATCACCCAGTACAAGCGTATCGAGATCGTTTGAGAGAGAATGGTGCAGTGGAAATCATCAGACTTTCTTCCTATATAAAGCGAAAGATCTCAATGGGTGGTCTTTTGACAAAGGTGAAATCGATTCGGACAAAAAATGGACAATCGATGGCATTTGTCACATTCGGGGATGAAACGGGAGAAATGGAAGGTGTCGTCTTTCCAGAGCAATTTAGAAAGCTGTCCCCCTTACTTGAGGAGGGCGCAATGCTTTATGTTGAAGGCAGAATAGATGTCAGAAATGAGAGCAGTCAAATCATCGTGCAAGAAGCTGTTCTACTGGAAGAGATGGGCTCTAAAAGAAAAGAATCTGTCTACATTCGAGTCAAAGAAGAGAACCATACGCAGGAGCTGCTAGAACAAGTGAAACGAGTGATCTCCATGCACAGCGGAGAAGCAGATGTCTATTTGTATTATGAAAAGCAAAAAAAGACGATGAGACTTCCAGATGCATACAAAGTTCATGCAGATCATGCGGTGATTTTCCAGTTAAAAGAGCTGCTCGGTGAACAAAACGTTGTGATTAAATGATGACAAATCGTCTGAATATGTTTTACAATTTCACCTATTGTGTTATCATTTTAAAGATTCTGTGTATTTAAACTGCCAAGTATGTGCTTATCAACTTAGCAATTCATTAAATCATTTTCCACTTGAAGGAGTGTTCATCACATGTCATTAAGAGAAGAAGCATTACATATGCACAAAGAGAATCAAGGCAAACTCGAATCAAAATCAAAGGTACAAGTGAAAAATGCGAAAGACTTGAGCTTGGCTTACTCACCAGGTGTGGCAGAGCCATGTAAAGATATTTATGACGACACAAGCAAAGTGTATGATTATACAATGAAAGGCAATATGGTTGCTGTTGTCACAGACGGAAGTGCTGTGTTAGGGCTTGGAAACATTGGGGCAGAAGCATCTCTTCCAGTAATGGAAGGAAAAGCTGTATTATTCAAAAGCTTTGCAGGTGTTGATGCATTCCCAATCGCACTTGCAACAAACGATGTAGACAAAATCGTTGAAACAGTGAAGCTTCTTGAGCCGACGTTTGGCGGCGTGAACCTTGAAGATATTGCAGCACCAAACTGCTTTATCATTGAAGAGCGTTTGAAAAAAGAGACAAACATTCCTGTTTTCCACGATGATCAGCACGGGACAGCGATTGTAACAGTGGCAGGACTTGTGAATGCACTGAAGCTGTCTGGAAAATCAATGTCTTCAATTAAAGTGGTTGCAAACGGCGCTGGAGCAGCAGGAATTGCGATTATCAAACTTCTTTATCATTTCGGTGTACGTGATATCATCATGTGTGATACAAAAGGCGCTATTTATGAAGGTCGTCCGAATGGTATGAATGCAGTGAAAAATGAAGTAGCTAAATTCACGAACCAAGATCGTAAAGAAGGTTCTTTAGAAGAAGTGATTGAAGGCGCAGATGTCTTTATCGGCGTTTCAGTAGCAGGTGCTTTAACTAAAGAAATGGTTGGGAAAATGGCAAAAGATCCGGTCATCTTCGCAATGGCTAATCCAAACCCAGAGATCATGCCAGAAGATGCACATGCAGCAGGTGCAAGTGTTGTAGGAACTGGCCGTTCTGACTTCCCGAACCAAGTGAACAACGTCCTTGCATTCCCTGGTATTTTCCGCGGGGCGCTTGATGTACGTGCGACACACATTAACGAAGAAATGAAAATTGCAGCTGTTGAAGCGATTGCTTCCCTTGTATCAGATGAAGAATTGTCAGCGGAATACGTTATCCCTGCACCATTTGATGCACGAGTAGCGCCAGCGGTAGCCAAAGCAGTGGCAAAAGCAGCAATGGAAACGGGCGTTTCAAGAATCAAAGTAGACCCAGAAGCTGTTGCAGAAAAAACAAGAAAATTAACGATTATCGGCGAGTAATCGAATTGGAAAAGTGTGCACGTTTTTTCTGAATTTGGAGGAAAAACGTGCACCATTTCCTCTCTTTCACGAAATTTTTTTCATCCTAAATGAGATTTTTTTGTAGACGTTCACAATTCACATATACCAACTACTCAGCGCCCCAAACCTATACTCATTTCTCATCAATTCCCCACTGAAAAAATTGAATGAAGGATGACAGCGTTTGACAAAAAAAGTACAATAGTTTCGGTACAGTTATGACATGTCCTATAATAGTGGATGTGCGTGTAAAGAAAAAACCCTTCAAAAAGGGAGGTAGTCATTTGTCAATCAAGAATATTTTCAGTAAAAAGAAAAAATATGCATCTGTACCCTCTGAACAGGCAAGTCAAGATGTGCCTGAAGGCATCATGACCAAATGTCCGCAATGTAAAAAAATAATGCTCACCAAAGAACTAGATAAAAATTTACGTGTTTGCATGAATTGCGGCAGACATTTGCAAATGAATGCAAAACAACGTATTGAAAGCCTTGTAGACGAAGGCACATTTGAAGAATTTAACGGTCACCTCATTTCTGAGAACCCGCTCGGTTTCCCAGGCTACGAAGAAAAGCTTGAGAAAGACAGAGAAAAAACATCTTTGAATGAAGCCATCGTGACAGGAAAAGGTGAAATTAAAGGTCAAAGTGCTGTCATTGCTGTCATGGATGCCACGTTCCGTATGGGCAGCATGGGCTCGGTCGTTGGTGAAAAGATTACACTAGCTATTGAGAAAGCAAAAGCGGACAAGGTGCCATTTATCATCTTCACTGCATCTGGAGGAGCAAGAATGCAAGAGGGGATTCTTAGTCTGATGCAGATGGCAAAAACAAGTTCAGCATTAAAGCTGTTCAGCGAGGATCAAGGTCTGATTATCTCTGTGATGACCAATCCGACAACTGGCGGTGTATCAGCTAGTTTCGCGTCTCTCGGTGATTACAACTTTGCAGAGCCTGGTGCATTAATTGGTTTTGCTGGTCGCAGAATCATTGAACAAACCATTCGTGAAGACCTACCAGAGGACTTCCAAACGGCTGAATTTTTAATGAAGCATGGTCAGCTAGATGCTGTGATTCACCGTGCAGAAATGAAAGAAACATTAGGCCAAATCTTAGCATTACACAGCACAGGAGGTGAACGAGAGTGGCTGGAGAACTAGAATTTGAAAAACCTGTCATTGAACTTCGAGCGAAAATTGATGAATTGAAAAAGTTCACACAAAACTCAGAGATGGATTTAAGTGCGGAAATTGAGCGCCTTGAAACACGTCTGAGTAAGCTTGAAACAGACATTTATACAAATTTAAAGCCGTGGGACAGAGTGCAAATTGCTCGTCATGCGATGCGCCCAACAACTCTCGATTACATTCAAGAGCTGTTTGATCACTTTTTCGAATGTCACGGTGATCGTTTTTATGGTGACGATGAAGCCATCGTTGGAGGAATTGCCACGTTTAAAGGACTTCCTGTCACAGTCATTGGTCATCAGCGCGGAAAAGACACAAAAGAAAACTTGCGCCGTAATTTCGGGATGCCGCATCCAGAAGGTTACCGTAAAGCATTGCGCTTGATGAAACAAGCAGATAAATTTAATCGTCCAATCATTTGCTTTATTGATACAAAAGGAGCTTATCCTGGTAAAGCAGCTGAAGAACGCGGGCAAAGTGAAGCAATTGCGAAAAACCTTTTCGAAATGGCAGGACTTCGTGTACCGGTTGTCTGTATTGTCATTGGAGAAGGCGGAAGTGGCGGAGCACTAGGCTTAGGCGTAGGAAACCACCTATTTATGCTAGAGAACTCAACATATTCAGTGATTTCACCTGAAGGTGCAGCAGCACTGCTCTGGAAGGACTCATCACTTGCAAAAAAAGCTGCAGAATCAATGAAAATTACCGCTCCAGACCTAAAAGAATTAGATATTATAGATGATGTTATTAAAGAAGTGCAAGGTGGAGCACACCGAGACGTGAAACAACAAGCAGCCTACATTGAAAAAACATTAAAACAGTCACTTACATCTTTGCTCAAACAATCGCCTGAAGAATTAGTCGAACAAAGATATCAAAAATACAAAGCAATCGGCAAAGTATCGATTGAAAATCAATATATTGGGGTAAACTAAATAAACGTACAGCCTTTTGGCTGGCGTTTATTTTTTTCGTCTTTTTTCATCAAAACGATCTGATGTAAGCGCTATTTGAAAATAATTTTCTTTTGTTTTCATAAAATTTGAAACGTCTGAAAACGTTGATTTGACAAGGTTTAGAGGACTTGAAACAACTGTTTTTTGAACAAAGTGCTTTCAAGACTTTCTTAACTTTTGTTTAAAAACATTTTATTTAATTGTATAATAAGTACGGTTTTAGAAATTCGTATTGAAAACATCCGGTTTTGCTCATGATTGTTTTCAAGCAGTGGAAATGGTATGTTTAATTCATATATGGTCTCTGAGGTGAAAAAGATGAAGCGTATAGGAGTTTTAACGAGCGGTGGGGATTCCCCAGGAATGAATGCAGCTGTGCGCGCAGTTGTAAGGAAAGCAATTTACCATAATGTAGAAGTTTACGGTATTTATAATGGATATTCAGGTCTAATTAACGGTAAAATTGAGAAACTCGAAATAGGTTCAGTAGGCGATATCATTCATCGTGGAGGAACAAAACTTTACACGGCAAGATGTCCTGAATTCAAGACAGTTGAAGGTCGTGAAAAAGGGATTGAGAACTTAAAAAAATTCGGTATTGAAGGACTTGTTGTCATCGGTGGAGATGGCTCATTCATGGGAGCGAAAAAATTAACAGAGCTCGGTTTTCCATGTGTAGGTGTTCCCGGCACGATTGACAATGACATTCCAGGTACTGATTTCACTATTGGCTTTGATACAGCACTAAATACAGTCATTGATGCCATTGATAAAATTCGTGATACAGCCACATCTCATGAACGTACATACGTAGTGGAAGTAATGGGAAGACATGCGGGGGATATTGCCCTTTGGTCAGGTCTTGCAGGCGGAGCTGAATCGATTTTGATTCCTGAAGCAGACTATGACATGGACGAAATTATTGCCAGATTGAGAAGAGGACATGAGCGCGGCAAGAAGCACAGTATCATCATCGTCGCAGAAGGCGTAGGCAGCGGTGTCGAATTTGGTAAGAGAATTGAAGAGGAGACAAGCCTTGAAACGCGTGTATCTGTCTTAGGACATATTCAGCGTGGAGGTTCTCCAAGTGCGTTTGACCGAGTGCTCGCAAGTCGCTTAGGAGCGTATGCAGTAGAACTTCTTCTTGAAGGAAGAGGCGGACGCTGTGTAGGCATTCAAAGCAACGAACTCGTTCATCACGATATTTTAGACATCTTAGATAAAAAGCATACAGTCGATCAAAATATGTACCGACTTTCACAAGAGCTCTCTATATAAAACGAGAAGACCTTAGGAGGAACAGTAATGAGAAAGACAAAAATCGTTTGTACAATCGGTCCAGCAAGTGAAAGCATTGAAAAGCTGACTGAATTGATTGAAGCAGGAATGAATGTAGCCAGACTAAACTTCTCTCATGGAGATTTTGAAGAGCATGGTGCACGTATTGAAAACATTCGCAAAGCAGGTAAAACTTTAGGCAAGGACATTGCGATCCTTCTTGATACAAAAGGTCCAGAGATCCGTACACGTACAGTTGAAAACGGCTCAATTGAGTTAGTTGCTGGTGCTGATCTTATCGTGAGTATGGAAGACATTGTGGGAAACACTGAAAAAATCAGTGTGACGTACGAAGATTTAATTCATGATGTAGAAGTGGGCTCAACCATTTTATTAGATGATGGTCTGATTGGTCTAGAAGTAAAAGAGTTAAATAAGGACCGAAAAGAAATCGTCACAAAAGTAATGAATACAGGCACACTGAAAAACAAAAAAGGTGTCAACGTACCGGGTGTGAGTGTGAACTTGCCGGGTATTACAGAAAAGGATGCCAATGATATTCTGTTCGGAATTGAACAAGGTGTCGATTTCATCGCAGCTTCTTTTGTGAGACGAGCTTCTGATGTTCTTGAAATTCGTGAGCTGCTTGAAAAGAACAACGCAGCTGACATTCAAATCATTCCGAAGATTGAAAACCAAGAGGGCGTTGATAACATCGATGAAATCCTTGAGGTATCAGATGGACTGATGGTCGCGCGTGGAGATCTTGGTGTAGAGATTCCGGCAGAAGAAGTACCACTTGTTCAAAAAATGCTGATCAAAAAATGCAACCGTTTAGGCAAGCCTGTCATCACAGCAACTCAAATGCTGGACAGCATGCAGCGTAACCCGCGTCCAACTCGTGCAGAAGCAAGTGACGTGGCAAATGCTATTTTTGATGGTACAGATGCGATCATGCTATCTGGTGAAACAGCAGCAGGAACATATCCAGTTGAAGCTGTGCAAACAATGCACAACATTGCCTCACGTTCAGAGGAAGCACTTAACTATAAAGCAATCCTTTCTCGCAGAAGCGAAGAAGTAGAGGTCAGCATTACAGATGCGATCGGTCAATCTGTTGCGCACACAGCTATGAAGCTTGATGTGGCAGCGATTGTGACACCTACTGAGAGTGGTCATACTGCAAGAATGATTTCAAAATATAGACCAAAAGCACCAATCGTAGCAGTCACAGCAAACGAATCAGTGGCAAGAAAACTTTCACTCGTATTCGGTGTATTTGCAAAGAGCGGTTCAAAAACGACATCTACTGATGAAATGCTTGAGAATGCAGTAGAAAAGTCAATTGAAACAGGCTATGTAAGACATGGTGATTTAATCGTGATTACAGCTGGTGTGCCAGTTGGTGAAACAGGTACAACCAACTTAATGAAAGTGTATGTTGTCGGTGACATCATTGCGAAGGGTCAAGGAATTGGCCGCAAATCTGCATTTGGACCGGTTGTTATTGCACAGAGCGGAAAAGAAGCAGAGGAAAAAATGTACGATGGTGCGATTCTTGTCGCAAACTGCACAGATCGTGATATGATGGGTGCTTTAGAAAAAGCGTCTGCCCTTATCACGGAAGAAGGCGGTTTAACAAGCCATGCAGCAGTCGTTGGGCTCAGTCTTGGCATTCCAGTCATTGTTGGTCTCGACAGTGCCACAACACTTCTAAAAGAAGGCGAAGAGATTACAGTAGATCCAGCACGCGGAGCGATCTACAAAGGCCGTGCAAGCGTCCTTTAAATCACACACGAGGGGAGTTATCTGACTCCTCTCTTTTTTTATGTTACACTAAAAAAAGTAAACAGCTTTCGATGAAAGAGACCCCATGAGGTGATATGGCTTGAAAAAATATTTTCTACTATTATTGATTCTGTTCCCAGCAGTTGAAATTAGTTTATTTTTAATCTCAAGTAACATCATTGGTATTTTACCAACGATGCTAGTCATTGTGCTGACAAGTGCACTAGGTGCTTACTTTGCAAGAAAACAAGGAATAGAAGCATTTCAGAAAGTGCAGCGAGATTTACAATATGGCAAAATGCCAGGGGCCACCATTGTCGATGGCTTCTGCATTCTGATCGGTGGTTTGCTGCTGCTCATACCTGGATTCCTTTCTGATCTGATTGGGGCTGTTCTGCTCATTCCCATGACAAGAAAACGGATCAAACCGCTCTTTGAGCGCTGGCTTAGAAACATGTCCAATCGCAAACGCTATACGATTATACGCTAAAGAGACCTTCGCATCAGGTCTCTTTTACTTTTGCGCACCATACCGAATGTACTGATAAAGGTCTCTGAAAACCCCTGCATTACGAAACGCCTGCCAAACGACAAGAGAAGCGGGACCGAGTGCAAGTCCAAGAAAACCAAAGCATTTTAACCCGACAAACAGTGCCACGAGTGTTGCTAAAGGATTAAGACCGATTGATTTACTTAAGACTTTTGGCTCTGATATTTGTCTTTGAATGAGCACCACAATATACAAAATGCCCAGTCCAATGGCGAGTGAAAGATTTCCTGTCATGGCGGAGTAAATGATCCACGGAAGAAAAACCGTGCCACTGCCGATGTAAGGAAGTAAATCAACTAGACCAATACATAGAGCGATCACAATCGCATGCTCGACCTTTAAGATGAAAAGTCCAATCAGCACGATACCAATGGTCATGGCAACAAGGAGAAGCTGGGCTTTCATAAAGCCAGAAATGGCTTTTTTGATTTCAGATAAAATGGCACGTGTATGAAGCATCCATTTGGCGGGAAAGATACGAGAACCATATTTTTTTAACGTAAACCAATCTTTTGTGATAAAAAAAGTCGCTAGTGCGGAAAATAAAAGCGTCGCTGCTGCATCAGGCAAAAGACCTAAAAAAGCTGGAATGAATTCAAGAGTTTTTGAAAGGAAAGTCCCGATTTTTGCCGCTGCTTCGTCACCAAGTGCTTGGATTTGTCCTAAAATCGATTCCTTTTGACCTGCTTGAAGAGTATTAAATTGAGCAGTCAAATCATGATATAAAGGCAAAATCTGATCTGTGAAAAAACGTTCCACGATCCCAATCATTTGGTCAAGATGACCTGGAAGTACCTTTGCTAAATAAGCACTTCCTGAAATGATTTCCGCTACTAAAAGTGTCATGAATCCGGCTGCTACCACTAAAAAGAGTAATAGCACAATGATGACAACAAAACCTCTTGGCATCCCGGTCATGTTTTCGATTTTACATACGGCTGGATGAATCAAACACGACACGGCAAATGCAATCCAAAATGGATATAAAAACGGAAAAGACTGATATAAAAAAACAACCGCACAAACGGCGATGCTGAAAATCATCAAACTTCGCAAAAAAATGGCCACATACGTGTGATTCACACAATCCCCTCCAAAAAACAAGCATGTCCGATACTTCATTTTATTCAAAAAGATTAGTAATATGAAAAGGTCGCAATAAAAAGAAAGGAAGGGGCGGCATATGTTCACTCAAGCCAATTTATTTTTAATTCTTTTACTCGTCATTGCACTCATAGCGAAGAACAATTCGTTAATTTTAGCGGTTTCTGTGCTGATTGCGATTAAACTCATTGGATTAGATCAAAAAATTTTCCCGGTTCTGCAATCAAAAGGTATCAATTGGGGTGTGACGGTCATCACGATCGCAGTGCTTGTACCGATCGCAACAGGGGACATTGGATTTAAACAGCTTGGAGAAGCAATGAAATCCTCTTATGCTTGGATTGCACTCGGAGCGGGTATATTAGTAGCATTAATTGCAAAAAACGGCATTGTGCTACTCGAAAACGATCCGCATATCACCGCAGCACTTGTATTCGGTACGATTTTGGCAGTCAGCTTATTCAAAGGTGTGGCTGTTGGCCCGCTGATTGGTGCTGGAATTGCCTATTTAGCGATGCAAGCAGTGAAATTTTTCAGCGGTTAAAAAGAGAGTGGCTCATGCCACTTTCTTTTGATATTTTTTCTGACGTGAGCTTTTGCAAAAAAACATAATTAAATATATTAAAAGAAGCAAAATCCCTTTATTCCATGCCCGAACCGGAAGGCTGGAAAAAAAAATATCAAAAAAAATTATAGTTAAACATTTAACAAATGTCTGATTATTGTTTATAATGGGAATAGGCTTAATTTTGAACTCATTGATCAAACACGAGATATGAGGCTAAAAGCGCTCTAACCGTATAGGTAAATGTAAGCATTTTCTTTTCTAAACCTGCCAGCCTATTTTGGTTGGATAGCGCTTTCAAAAAGCGAGAATTTTGCAACGAAGGGGAATCTTTTTAAAAAGGGGAGATTGAACATGACAGCAACAAGAGGTCTTGAAGGTATCGTGGCAACAACTTCATCCGTAAGCTCAATTATTGATGATACTCTTACTTATGTAGGGTACAATATCGATGATTTAACTGAAAAAGCGACTTTCGAAGAAATTGTCTACCTGTTATGGCACTTAAAGCTGCCGAATGAGCAGGAGCTAAGCGAGTTAAAGCAGCAGCTCAATGAAAATGCTCATATTCCGCAAGAGATCATTGAGCACTTTAAATCTTATTCGCTGGATGGGGTTCATCCAATGTCTGCGATTCGTACAGCGGTATCCTTATTAGGTTTACTTGATGACGAATCAGAGATTATGGACAAAGAAGCAAATTACAGAAAAGCCATTCGCTTACAAGCGAAAATTTCTGGACTTGTAGCTGCATTCTCACGTATTCGAAAGGGACTTGAGCCTGTACAGCCAAAAGAAGAATACAGCTATGCTGCAAACTTCTTATATATGCTAAACGGCGAAGAGCCTTCACCAGTAGAAATTGAAGCGATTGATAAAGCGCTCATTCTACATGCGGATCACGAATTAAACGCATCGACATTTACAGCACGTGTATGTGTTGCTACACTATCAGATATCTACTCTGGTGTAACAGCAGCTATCGGCGCATTGAAAGGACCACTTCATGGCGGCGCGAATGAAGGCGTAATGAAGATGCTCTCAGAAATTGGCGAAGTTGAAAACGTAGATTCCTATATTCATGGTAAGCTAGAGAAGAAAGAGAAAATTATGGGCTTTGGCCACCGCGTTTACCGCCAGGGTGACCCGCGTGCAAAACATTTAAAAGAAATGAGCCAGCGCTTAACAAATCTCACAGGCGAGCCAAAATGGTATGAAATGTCTGTACGCGCAGAGGAAATCGTGACATCAGAGAAAAATCTTCCACCAAATGTTGATTTTTATTCTGCTTCTGTCTATCACAGTCTTGGGATTGATCATGACTTGTTTACACCAATTTTCGTGATCAGCCGATTCTCTGGATGGATTGCTCACATTTTAGAGCAATATGACAACAACCGTCTGATCCGTCCAAGAGCTGACTATATTGGACCTGATCTTCAAACGTTTGTTCCGATCAGTGAAAGAGACTAATGTTTATAGAATAGCGGAGGCTGATCCATCTAAACCAATCAGCCTCCATATCAACAAAAAACGAATCACGTGAAAAACTTCTTGGCTTGCAGACATCAAGCTTGGAAGTTTCAAATATTCACTACATAACCTGGGAGGTAATATCATTGTCACAAGGCGAAAAAATTACAGTTACTGGCGGCGTATTGAATGTACCAAATAATCCAATTATCCCGTTTATCGAAGGGGACGGAATCGGTCCTGACATTTGGAAAGCAGCATCAAGAGTTCTTGAAGCAGCTGTAGAAAAAGCATATAAAGGTGAAAAGCAAATCACTTGGAAAGAAGTATATGCAGGTGAAAAAGCTTATAATAAAACGGGCGAGTGGCTTCCAGAGCAAACACTTGAAGACATTCGTGAATATTTAATCGCGATCAAAGGACCACTGACAACACCAATTGGCGGAGGAATTCGTTCATTGAACGTGGCACTAAGACAAGAGCTTGATTTATTCACATGCTTACGTCCAGTTCGCTGGTTCCAAGGCGTACCATCTCCTGTGAAACGTCCAGAAGACACAGACATGGTCATCTTCCGTGAAAACACTGAAGATATCTATGCAGGAATCGAGTATGCAAAAGGATCAGACGAAGTGAAGAAGTTAATCGACTTCTTGAAAAACGAATTAGGTGTGAATAAAATCCGTTTCCCAGAAACATCAGGTATCGGAATCAAACCAGTTTCTGAAGAAGGAACATCTCGTCTTGTCAGAGCAGCGATCCAATATGCGATTGACCAAGGCCGTAAATCTGTGACACTTGTTCACAAAGGAAACATCATGAAATTTACAGAAGGAGCCTTCAAAAACTGGGGCTACGAAGTGGCTGAAAAAGAGTTTGGCGACAAAGTCTTTACATGGGCACAATATGATCGTATTGTAGAACAAGATGGAAAAGATGCGGCAAACAAAGCGCAAAGTGAAGCAGAAGCTGCTGGCAAAATCATTGTCAAAGACAGCATTGCAGATATTTTCCTTCAACAAATTTTAACTCGTCCAGCTGAGTTCGATGTTGTCGCAACAATGAACTTAAACGGAGACTACATCTCTGATGCACTTGCAGCACAAGTTGGTGGAATTGGTATCGCACCTGGTGCAAACATCAACTACGAAACAGGACACGCTATTTTTGAAGCGACTCACGGAACAGCACCGAAATATGCTGGTCTTGATAAAGTGAATCCATCTTCTGTTCTTCTATCAGGCGTGCTTTTACTTGAGCACCTTGGATGGCAAGAAGCTGCTGATCTAGTGATTCAATCTGTTGAAAAAACAATTGCATCTAAAGTCGTCACGTACGATTTTGCTAGATTAATGGACGGTGCAACAGAAGTGAAATGTTCTGAGTTTGCTGACGAGCTCATCAAAAACTTGTCTTGATTCTTAAACTTTAAAGTTAAAGGGGAAAAAGGAAATGGCAAACAAGCGTAAAAAAGTATCTGTCATCGGAGCAGGCTTTACTGGAGCAACTACAGCATTTCTAACAGCTCAAAAAGAATTAGCGGATGTCGTATTAGTGGATATCCCTCAGCTTGAGAACCCGACAAAAGGGAAAGCACTTGACATGCTGGAAGCAAGCCCTGTTCAAGGCTTCGATGCGAATATTACAGGAACTTCTAACTACGAAGATACAGCCGGTTCTGATGTCGTGGTCATTACGGCAGGAATTGCAAGAAAGCCGGGAATGAGCCGTGACGACCTCGTGTCAACAAATGAAAAAATCATGCGCAGTGTGACACGTGAAATCGTTAAATATTCTCCAGAAGCGATCATTGTTGTGTTAACAAACCCTGTTGATGCAATGACATATGCAGTTTATAAAGAATCAGGATTACCAAAAGAAAAAGTCATCGGACAATCAGGAATTCTTGATACAGCACGTTTCCGTACGTTCGTTGCTCAAGAATTAAACCTATCTGTGAAAGATGTGACGGGCTTTGTTCTTGGCGGACATGGGGACGACATGGTTCCTCTTGTACGTTACTCTTATGCAGGCGGTATCCCGCTGGAAACATTAATTCCTAAAGAGCGAATTGATGCAATTGTTGAAAGAACAAGAAAAGGCGGCGGTGAAATCGTCAACCTATTAGGTAACGGTAGTGCGTATTATGCACCTGCTGCTTCACTCGTTGAAATGGTTGAGGCGATCTTAAAAGATCAACGCCGCGTCATGCCGACGATTGCATACCTTGAAGGTGAATATGGCTACGAAGGCATTTACCTTGGAGTTCCAACAATCGTAGGTGGAAACGGCCTTGAGCAGATCATCGAGCTTGAGCTGACAGAAGAAGAAAGAAGTCAGCTTGACCGTTCTGTTGAATCTGTAAAGAACGTCATGAAAGTATTGTCTTAATATGAATAAAAAAGAAGGCTTCTCGTATGAGGAGTCTTCTTTTTGTTTACAAAACCAATCTTGTCGAAATTTTAAATTGTTCTCTTGTTAAGCTTTCGTTAAAATGAAAGAGAAAGCATGACTTCTCGCTTTTCACATAAGATACAAAAAACCGGATGCAGGGGAAATCACTAATTGGAGGCACAACATGAATAAAAAAATATTAGTTGTGGATGATGAAGAATCAATTGTAACACTTCTAAGCTATAACCTTGAAAGGGCGGGCTACGATGTCGTCACAGCAAGAGACGGAGAAGAAGCGCTTGAAAAAGCAGCAAGTGAACAGCCTGATCTAATTGTGCTTGATTTAATGCTTCCGAAAATGGACGGCATTGAAGTGTGCAAACAACTGAGAATTCAAAAAATGATGTTCCCTATTTTAATGCTGACAGCAAAGGACGATGAGTTTGATAAGGTGCTCGGTCTTGAACTTGGAGCCGATGATTACATGACAAAACCTTTCAGTCCTAGAGAAGTGGGTGCTCGGGTAAAAGCCATTTTGAGAAGAGCACAGCAATCTCAGCCGGCTCCCGTGCAAGAAGAGAAGGAAGAGATCATTGCAGACCAAATCAAAATTGGAGACCTGCGCATTTTACCTGAACATTACGAAGTCTATTTCCAAGAAGAACGTCTAGAGCTCACGCCAAAGGAATTTGAACTGCTTCTTTATTTGGCTAAGCATAAAGGCCGTGTCTTGACGCGTGATCTATTGTTAAGTGCGGTTTGGAATTATGACTTTGCAGGTGATACTCGTATTGTGGATGTGCATATCAGCCACTTGCGGGACAAAATTGAAAAGAACACGAAAAAACCAACATATATTAAAACCATTCGAGGCTTAGGCTACAAATTGGAGGAGCCAAAGCCAAATGAGTAAAGTGAGAACCCGCCTTTTTTCTGGGCTCATTTTTCTCCTGTTTATTGTGTTTGTTGCGCTTGGTCTTTTCTTGGATCATATGTTTCATATTTTCTATGAAACAAAATTAACCGAACGAATGGAAAAGGAATCGAGTTTTCTCCTTTCTTCAATGAATGTGGAAGATTTGAACGCGGAGCAAAACAAGAAGATTCTCAATCAAGCAAAGCAGCATCTCGATATGAATGCGTCGATTGTGGACGTGAAGGGGAATATCATACATACAACGGGTCAAGCAGAACAAAGGGCTGTCATTTTAAACACACTGAAAAGTGAGCAGCTCCAAACAAAAGGAACGTTCATTGAGGATGAGAAGGATGCGCTGTTTCATTATGCAGTTCCAATGATGAAACAAAACGAACCGGCGGGATATTTATTTCTTCATGCTTCATTCGAGCCTTTGAATGAGATTGACGGCCAGCTCTGGCTTGCATTAGCCTTTTGTCTTGGTTCGGCCATCATTATCATCGTCTTCTTTGGCTATCGCATGTCGATGAAGTATGTAAAGCCGATTGATTATGCCACAAAGGTGGCCAAACAGCTTGAACGAGGGAACTATGATACAAATAACTATGAAGAGCTGATCATTGAAACAAGTGAACTCAATACATCAATGAAACGTCTGGCAGAAAGTCTTCAAGACATGACAAGCGCTGGCGAAATGCAGCGAGATCGTCTGCAAACAGTCATTGAAAACATCGGAGCGGGGATTATTTTGATTGATAAAATGGGCTATATTCACTTAGTCAATCGAACATTCCGCAAGCAATTCAAAGTGCAAAAGCATATTTACATGCACAAGCTGTATCATGAAGCCTTTACCCATGAAGAGATTATTGAGTTAATAGACGAAATTTTCATGACAGAAACCAAGGTCCGAAAGTTTTTACGTCTCGCTGTTGACATCGAGCGCCGTTATTTCCAAGTCGATGGTGTCCCGATCTTAAGTACAGACGATGAATGGAAAGGGATTGTTCTTGTCTTTCATGATGTGACAGAAACAAAGCAACTAGAACAGATGCGAAAAGACTTTGTCGCTAACGTGTCACATGAATTAAAGACACCGATCACGTCCATCAAAGGCTTTTCTGAAACACTTCTGGATGGTGCTATTGACGACAAAGAAGCGCTGACACAATTTTTGTCCATCATCCTAAAAGAGAGTATTCGTTTAGAAACGCTCATCCAAGACTTACTTGATCTCTCGAAAATTGAACAGCAGCATTTTAAGCTGAATATTCAAGAAGCCAATGCGACAGAAATCATTCAAGAGATTGAAGTGCTGCTAAAACAAAAGGCTGCTGAAAAAGGCATTGACCTACAAGTGCGTGTCCCGAAAGAGCCGGTCTATGTCATGGCAGATCCGCTGAGATTAAAACAAATTTTCCTCAACCTGATCAATAATGCCCTCACCTATACACCAGAGGGAGGAAGTGTCACGATCACAGCAAGACAGAGGAAAGACAGCTATGAATTTGATGTAACAGATACAGGGATCGGTATGAAAAAGAGTGAAATTCCAAGAATATTCGAGAGATTTTATCGAATTGATAAAGATAGAAGTAGAAACTCAGGCGGTACAGGGCTTGGTCTTGCCATTGTCAAACACCTTGTCGAAGCACATGAAGGAACGATTTCTGTTCATAGCAAACAAGGCAAAGGAACGACGTTTACCGTGAGTTTAAAGTCAAAATAGAGAAGAATGGAAAGTGGCGTTAAAATTTACATGATCTTTACAATGAATTCATGTTTTGTTAATCAATCATTGGTAGGATGAATAGGAACCCCTTCATCCAAGGAGCCAATTTTGGAAGGACGAAAACACTTGTTGTTTTCGTCCCTTTTTTATGCAGGCTCGTCTATTTTCTTTTCAAAATAAACTTTGATAAAATGAACATACAATGTGCGAAAGAGACGGCTGAGCCGGCTCAGTCGATGGAGGATTAAAAGATGACAGATCAAAAGAAATTAGTACTTGTGGATGGAAACAGTCTCGCTTATCGAGCTTTTTTTGCTTTACCGCTATTATCAAATGATAAAGGCGTACATACAAATGCCATTTATGGCTTTGCGATGATCTTAATGAAGATGCTGGAAGACGAGAAGCCGACTCATATGCTCGTAGCATTTGATGCGGGTAAAACCACCTTCCGTCACGAGACCTTTAAGGAATATAAAGGCGGAAGACAAAAAACTCCGCCAGAACTATCAGAACAAATGCCGTTCATCCGTGAGCTATTAGATGCTTATCAAGTGAAAAGGTACGAGCTTCCGCAATACGAGGCAGATGACATTATCGGCACACTGGCTGTAGAGGCAGAAAAGGACGGCTTTGAGGTCAAAATCTTCTCAGGAGATAAAGACTTAACGCAGCTTTCAACAGACCATACAACAGTAGCCATTACGAAAAAAGGGATCACAGAAGTAGAATATTACACACCGGCACATATTGAAGAGAAATACGGACTCAGGCCAGATCAAATCATCGACATGAAAGGGCTGATGGGAGACTCATCAGACAATATCCCGGGCGTGCCTGGTGTCGGTGAAAAAACAGCGATCAAATTACTAAAGCAGTTTGAAACGGTTGAAAATCTGCTTGATCATATTGACGAAGTCAGCGGGAAAAAGCTAAAAGAAAAGCTTGAAGAATATAAAGAACAAGCGGTGATGAGTAAAAAGCTGGCGACGATTCTCGTAGAAGCACCAATAGATGTATCAAGCAAAGAGCTCGCCTATGAAGGTCCTCACATGGAGCAGGTCATCTCGCTTTATAAAGAACTGGGCTTTCAAACACTGCTAGAGCGTTTAGGAGAAGCGCCAGAATCAGATGAACCAGTAGAAATAGACGAACTAGACGTGAAGAAAATGACAGATGTCACGGAGGACATGCTGACAGATCACGCTGCACTTGTGGTAGAACAGCTAGGAGACAATTATCACGAAGCCGATTTGATAGGGTTTGCGATCCATAATGAGAATGGTGCATTTTTTATGACAAAAGAAGATGCTCTGCAATCTGAAGCGTTTAAACAATGGGTACAGGATGAAACGAAGAAGAAATGGGTCTTTGATTCCAAAAGAGCGGTTGTTGCGCTCAGATGGCATGATGTTGATCTTAAAGGTGTCGATAACGATGTCCTGCTCGCTTCCTATGTGGTCAATCCGCAGAAATCCTATGAGGACGTTGCAAGTGTGGCGAAGGAATATGGCCTGAACATAGCCCTTTCCGATGAAAAAGTATACGGAAAAGGAGCGAAACAGGCAATTCCACCTGAAGAAGAGCTAAAAGACCATCTTGGAAGAAAAGCAGCAGCGATCTCAGCGCTGCATGATTTGACCCTTGAAGCGTTAGAAAAAAATGATCAGCATGAGCTGTATGAAGATTTAGAGTTGCCACTTGCCCTCATCTTAGGTGAAATGGAATCTCTTGGGGTAAAAGTGGATGTTGAACGCCTTCAGAAAATGGGTGAAGAACTCACGAAGAAGCTGAAGGAATATGAAGAAACCATTCATCGGTTAGCAGGAGAAACATTTAACATCAATTCACCGAAGCAACTTGGTGTGATTTTATTTGAAAAATTAGGACTGCCCATTATCAAAAAGACCAAAACAGGCTACTCTACGTCTGCGGATGTCCTTGAAAAGCTTGAAGACAAGCACGAAATTATTCGGTCCATTCTGCATTACCGTCAAATAGGAAAGCTGCAATCCACTTATGTGGAAGGCTTAATGAAAGTGACGCGCAAAGATACGCATAAAGTGCACACAAGATTTAATCAGGCACTTACACAAACAGGAAGACTAAGCTCAACAGATCCAAACCTTCAAAACATCCCGATTCGTTTAGAAGAAGGCCGAAAGATTCGTCAAGCGTTCGTCCCGTCAAAAGAAGGCTGGCTCATGTTTGCGGCTGATTATTCTCAAATTGAGCTGCGTGTACTCGCGCACATTTCTCAAGATGAGAACTTGATTGAAGCCTTTACGCAAGATATGGATATTCACACGAAAACAGCCATGGATGTGTTCCATGTGTCAGAAGAAGAAGTGACTTCCTCTATGAGAAGACAGGCCAAAGCTGTCAACTTCGGAATCGTATATGGAATTAGTGATTATGGACTGTCTCAAAACCTTGGGATTACAAGAAAAGATGCAGCGGCCTTCATTGAACGTTATTTAACAAGCTTTAAAGGCGTGAAAACCTATATGGAGGACATCGTGCAGGAAGCAAAACAAAAAGGGTATGTGACCACGCTTCTTAAACGCAGACGATATATCCCAGATATCACAAGCCGTAATTTTAATGTGAAAAGTTTTGCGGAAAGAACGGCAATGAACACACCGATCCAAGGCAGTGCTGCCGATATCATCAAAAAAGCGATGATTGATATGGCACGAAAGTTAAAAGAAGAGAATCTGCAGGCAAATCTGTTATTGCAAGTGCACGATGAACTGATCTTTGAAGCGCCAAAAGAAGAAATCGCCATATTAGAAAAAATCGTCCCTGAAGTCATGGAAAGCGCACTTCAGCTCGATGTGCCGCTAAAAGTCGATTTCGCTTCAGGTCCATCTTGGTACGACGCAAAATAAAGAATAAAGAGAGAAAAAAGGAGCGAGGAGCATGCCGGAATTACCAGAGGTTGAGACCGTCCGGCGCACTCTTCAGCGGTTAGTCAAAGGAAAAACGATTGAAACGGTCGATATCAAATGGCCAAATATCATCAAACGTCCTGGGGAACCGGAAGAGTTCGCTAGAAGGATGGTAGGAGAAACCATTCAAACCATTGAAAGAAGAGGGAAGTTTCTACTCTTTCATTTAGACCACTATGTGATGGTCTCCCATTTAAGAATGGAAGGGAAATACCGTGTACATGAAACTGGTGAGCCTTATGATAAACATGTACACGTCGTCTTTACGTTCACAGATGGTACCGAACTTCGGTACCATGATGTCCGTAAATTTGGGACGATGCATCTATTTCAGCCAGGCGAAGAAGAAAAAGAACTTCCGCTATCACAGCTGGGGTATGAACCTTTTTCAGATTCATTTACACCAGACTATTTATGGGAGCAATTAAAGAAAACCTCCCGCGTGGTCAAAACGGCTTTACTTGATCAAAAAATCGTGGTAGGCCTCGGTAATATTTATGTAGATGAAGTGCTGTTTAAATCAGGCATTCATCCAGAAACAAAAGCGAATCAGCTAAGTCTTGCATCTTGCAAGGTGCTCCACAAACATATTATTGACACGCTTCAAGTGGCTGTTGATGCAGGAGGTAGCACCATTCGTTCCTACATCAATTCACAAGGTGATATTGGGACTTTTCAATTACAGCTTCTTGTATATGACCGGCGGGGAGAACCTTGCCAGACGTGCGGCAGTATCATAGAGAAAACAGTGGTGGGAGGGCGCGGCACTCATTTTTGTGTGACCTGCCAAAAACGCCCTTCATAAAGGTAAGCCGTCAGCATGCTTCCTTTTTGCCATGCATACGATAAAAAACATTCTTTTTTCAGCAAGGTGTAGACTGACACACAGCCCACCTGCTCTTCATATAGTGAAGAAGAGTCTAAGGACGCCTAGAGACTCTTGATCATCGTTGCATGAACAGAAAGGAAGAGTACAGGTATGATTTCGTTTTCGCTTCTGTTTTTAGCTATTGCCGTCAGCATTGACAGCTTTTCTGTAGGTTTTACGTATGGTCTTCGCAAGATGAGGATTCCATTTAAAGCCATCGTTATTATTGCTTGCTGTTCAGGAATTGTGTTGCTCATTTCCATGCTGATTGGCAGCCTGCTCACGACATTCCTCCCTGTCTCAGTGACAGATAAACTGGGTGGAGGCATCTTAATTGCCATCGGACTTTGGGTTCTGTATCAATTTTATAAACCAGCGAAAGAGCGTGATTTGCTCCTTCATGAAAAAACACTTCTCAATGTAGAAGTGCAGTCTCTTGGGCTTGTCATTCATATTTTGCGAAAGCCTACAAGTGCAGATATTGACCGCTCTGGCACCATTAATGGAATGGAAGCGGTGCTTCTTGGAATTGCTTTATCCATCGATGCATTTGGTGCAGGGATTGGTGCAGCGATTCTTGGATTTTCTCCAATTGTCATGAGCATCACGGTCGCTGTGATGAGTTCTCTTTTTGTATGCATCGGACTGCGTGCAGGTCATTATTTGGCCAATTGGCGCTGGATCGATAAACTCGCATGCTTACCAGGGCTGTTGCTCATTTTAATTGGGGTGTGGAAGCTGTAAAGGAGGAAACGAATTGACGCTCGTCATTGGATTAACAGGCGGGATTGCTAGCGGAAAAAGCACAGTCTCGCAGATGATAAAAGAGAAAGGCATTCGGGTGGTGGATGCAGATATCATTGCAAAAGAAGCGGTTTCTAAAGGAGCGCCTGCCCTTCATCAAATCGTTCAAACTTTTGGTGAAGAGGTTCTTCTGCCAAATGGTGAACTGAACCGGCAGCAGCTTGGAGCGATCATTTTTTCTGATGAAGAGAAAAGAAAACAGCTCAATGCCATCGTTCATCCTGAAGTCAGAAAGGAAATGCTCAAGCAGCGTGATGAAGGGGTCAGCAACAATGAAACATTTGTTGTGCTTGATATCCCGCTCCTATTCGAGAGCAAGCTAGAAGGGCTAGTCGACCGCATCATCGTTGTGTACACGACGCCTGAATTGCAGCTGTCGCGGCTCATGAATCGAAACGACCTGAGCGAGGAAGAAGCACTGAATCGCATTCACTCCCAGCAGCCTCTTGAGGAAAAATGCCAAAAAGCAGACCGTGTGATAGAAAACACAAAAGATCTTGCTTTTATTAGAAAGCAATTAGAGAACATATTAAACGAATGGGAACATACAGATAAGTAAGAGTACATACAGTACTCTTCTTTTTTTATGCTTTTTTCGTCAATTTCATTGCAAAGAACAGCCCTTTTTTGAAAATATACGTTTATATACTGGCAATTACATTCTAATGTGATATACTAATTTCATAAATAAATTTATTGAGTATAACACATAATAGAGGAGTGACCTGTTCATGAAGGTAAAAGCAGCGATCAATGGGTTTGGCAGAATTGGACGCATGGTCTTCAGAAAAGCAATGCTTGATGATCAAATTCAAATTGTAGCGGTGAACGCAAGCTATCCTGCCGAAACGCTAGCACATTTAATTAAATATGACACAAATCATGGACGTTACGAATGCGATGTGACAGCAGAAGATGACGCGTTGATTGTCAATGGCAAAAGAGTGCTTTTGCTCAATAATAGAGACCCAAAGCAGCTTCCATGGGGAGAGCTTGGGATTGATATCGTGATCGAAGCAACAGGGAAATTTAATTCAAAAGATCAAGCGATGGGCCATATAGATGCTGGAGCGAAAAAGGTCGTACTTACAGCTCCAGGTAAAAATGAAGACGTTACAATTGTGATGGGTGTCAATGAGGATGATCTTGATCCTGAAAAGCACGTAGTTATTTCAAACGCATCTTGTACAACAAACTGCTTAGCACCAGTTGTCAAGCTGTTAGATGATGAATTTGGCATCGACAACGGCTTAATGACAACGGTTCATGCTTATACAAATGATCAAAAAAATATCGACAACCCCCACAAGGATTTGCGCCGGGCAAGAGCATGTGCCCAGTCCATCATTCCAACGACGACGGGTGCCGCTAAAGCGCTTTCTTTAGTGCTGCCGCACATGAAAGGGAAATTACATGGACTTGCACTTCGCGTACCGGTTTCAAATGTGTCGATGGTTGATCTTGTGGTCGACTTGAAAAAAGATGTCACAGCAGAAGAGGTCAATGCTGCCTTTGCAACGGCTTCAAAAACATCTCTTGCTGGCATATTAGATTACACCGATGAACCACTTGTCTCCACAGACTTTAACACAAACCCTTATTCTGCTGTCGTTGATGGACTTACAACGATGGTGATGGAAGGCAGAAAAGTAAAAGTTCTTGCATGGTATGACAATGAATGGGGCTATTCTTGCAGAGTGGTTGATCTTGTAAAGTTTGTTGGTTCCCAGATGAAAGAGCTTTCAGCTGTTTGAAATGAAGAAGACTGAACGTCCCTTTTCAAGAAATGAGAGAAAATCCCACTAAAAACACAGCTTGCAAAATGGGTCTAAACAAAGTATACTATTTTTCGTGAACTTCTTGTTCGCAGACTCATTCGGGTATACTTAAAGGGTTAGGACCTCTTTGGACTAACTTTCCCCCGTGGTATATGTCCGGTCCGGCTGCTTAGAACTTCACTCTTTCATTCTTGTTTAAAGGGGGGTCCATGATGGAAACAATCGGACGTCACGTTATCTCCGAGTTATGGGGATGCGACTGTGATAAACTGAACGACATGGATTTTATTGAAAAAACGTTTGTAAATGCAGCTTTGAAATCAGGAGCTGAAGTAAGAGAGGTTGCTTTTCACAAATTTGCACCTCAAGGAGTAAGTGGAGTTGTCATTATTTCTGAATCTCATCTGACAATTCACAGCTTTCCTGAACATGGTTATGCGAGCATAGATGTTTATACTTGCGGCGATCTAGATCCGAATATTGCAGCAGATCATATCGGAGATGAACTAGGTGCTGAAACAAGAGAAAACATCGAAATTCCTCGAGGCATGGGACCTGTACAAGTGAAACAGGCGCAAGCCAAAGCACTGTAAACATAAAAAAGATTGCAATGGGAGCTGGCCAAAAGCATTAAATGCCTTTGTGTTATGCTCCTTTTTATATTTGTTCCATACACGGGCATCCAGCATGATCCAACCTGTCTATACTTTTGTTCTAGGAAAACAAAGGTTTTTTTTATAAAATAAAGAAGAGGGTTTATGACAAAGGGGATACGTGTATGACTTTAGGACAAAAGCTCAAACGATTCATTTCAAATCATACAGAAACATCTGACCATCATCCAGTGTCAGAGCTGAAAAGCCATTACTACAAATCGACACAAACTCAAGCTTTTCAAGCGGTAGAAGCTGTTCTTTCAAGAAACGATTCCTATCAAGTGACATCTGTTTCAGCAGAACGAGGTGAAATCAGCGCAAACATACGAACGCCGAAAAAAGCTTTTCTCGTGGCGACTGTCATTTCAATTCGTCCTTTTGAAACAGCTGTCGATTTTAATGTGACAACAGAAACAGCACTGCCAACAGACTTTGGCTACAGTCAAAAGGCTGTTTTGTCCCTCTATAAAGAACTAGACAAACAACTTCCAAGAAGAGATCGGAGCTGATGAAATGAAATGTCCCACATGTCAGCACCTTGGCACAAGGGTGCTTGATTCAAGACCAGTAGATGAAGGGAAGTCCATCCGTCGGAGAAGAGAGTGTGAAAGCTGTCAATATCGCTTCACGACGTTTGAAAAATTAGAAGAATTGCCATTGATTGTGGTGAAAAAAGAAGGAATTCGAGAAGAATTCAGCCGGGAAAAGATGCTGAGAGGACTGATCAAAGCGTGTGAAAAACGTCCTGTCGCTTTAAAACAGCTCGAGGATGTCTGCTTTAACATCGAGAAGGAATTGCGTAACCAAGGCATGTCAGAGGTGAAAAGCGAGCTTGTAGGGGAAATGGTGATGGACGAGCTGGCGAAAATTGATGAAGTGTCTTACGTCAGGTTTGCCTCGGTTTACCGTCAATTTAAAGATATCAATGTATTTATTGATGAATTAAAAGATTTATTAAAGAAAGAACGCTAAAAAAGAGCTGAAGATTCTTCATGCTCTTTTTCCTGCGTAAAGCGTAAAACGCAAAAAGAGTGTACAATGAAGACAACCGTATTAAGGGAGGATCAGCATATGACAGAGCATTGGAAGGAAGTGCTAGCCGTCGATCCGTATGTCGTCAAAAGCGCTTCATTGCTCGGTGACATCGATAGACAGCTTATTACTCTTTTATATCAGCCGCTTATTGGCATGTCCGCTTTCAGTTTATACATGACGCTGTGGGGAGAGCTGGAACAAAATCGAATGTGGGGGAAACCCGCACCTCACCGTCAGCTGATGGTGATGCTGCAAACGAATTTAAATGATATTTTTGAGGAGCGCTTAAAGCTTGAAGCGATCGGATTACTCCGCACATATGAACAGGAAACGGAAGAAGGCAGACTGTTTACATATGAGCTCGTGCCGCCGCTGAGACCGGATGAATTTTTCCAAGACGGTATGCTGAATGTCCTTTTGTATCATCGGGTAGAGAAAGCAAAATATATGCAGCTTCGTGATTATTTTTCTTATCCAGGAGTTCCTGCTGATGCAAAGAATATCTCCCGATCGTTTGAAGAAGTGTTTCACGTCTTGCAGCCAGGAGAGCGCAAGATGACAGAGGAAATCAATCAGGCGTCATCGCTTGACGAGGGCTACGAATATGTGACAGTTGGCTCAAGTCAGCCTGCACCGCTTTCAGATGAATCTTTTGATTTTGATCTCCTGTTAGCAGGCATGTCGGACATGATGATTCCGAGAAAGGCTTTAACAAAGCAAGTGAAAGAAACAATTAAGAAGTTAGCTGTCGTCTATGGCATCACACCGCTGCAAATGCAAAATATTGTCGCAGGTGCCTGTGGTTCAGATCAGATGATATCAACTGAGGATCTGCGAAAAGCAGCGAGAGACTGGTATCAAATTGAATACAGAGGCGAACAGCCGAAGCTGATTGATCAAAAACAGCCAAGACATTTACGTCACAATGTCACGCAAAATTCAGGTGCAGATGCACCTGATGCGAAATTGATTGAAAAGCTTGATCATATTTCGCCTAGAGAGCTTCTAAAAGATATGGCAGATGGCATTGAGCCGACGTATGCAGACTTAAGAATTGTTGAAGATATTATGCTTGAGCAGCAGCTAGAGCCTGGGGTCATGAATGTCCTGATCTACTATACACTGCTAAAAACCGATATGAAGCTGTCCAAAACATATATGCAGAAAATCGCCGCCCACTGGGTGCGAAAGAAAATCAAAACAGTGGCAGCTGCTATGAAAATTGCCAAAGAAGAGAACAGACAAATGACAGAATGGGCGCAGCAAAAAAATAAGCGTCAATCATATGGATCAGGAAAAGTGATCCGCGAGGAGAAGCTGCCTGACTGGATGAAAGAAGCTGAAACGAAAGAACAGCCTGCAAAAGAACAGACAGATAATTTGTCTACAGAGGACCTCGAACGAGAAAAAGAAAAATTGTTAGATCAGTTTAATAATATGAAAAAGTACAATGCACATTAATGTGAGGTGAGATGGAGATGAAACCGATCGGTCGTTCATTTGATCAGCTAAAAGGGCGGGTAGATTTTCGCGTGAGATACAATCAGATTAAAGAAAGTGTCCTAGCTGATGAAGATGTAAAAGCTTTTTTAAAGGAGCATCAAGAGGACATCCAAGAAGACATGATCAATCGCAGTTTGAACAGGCTCTTTGAATATGTACAGCAATCAAAGGGCTGTTCTTACTGCTTAGAGGAAGAGAATGTAAATGTCATTTTAGACGGGTATCACCCGAAGCTTGTGATCAAAGGTCAGAGCATTGATATTGAATATTCCCCTTGTCCTGTCAAACTGCGGCTTGATAGACAGAAAAAACAGCAAGAACTCATGAAAAGTATGTATATTCCGCAGAATGTTCTTCAAGCGACGTTTGCTGATTTAAATGTGGTTGGAAGACAAGAAGTCATTCAAAAAGTAGGTCAATTCTTGCAAAGTTATGATGAAACAGGTAAGGGCAAAGGCCTCTATTTACATGGAAAGTTTGGGGTCGGAAAAACATTTATTCTGGCAGCGATTGCGCAGCAGCTAGCGGTAAAAGAGTATCCATCTCTCCTTGTATACGTGCCTGAATTTGTGAGAGAGTTAAAAAATTCGTTAGCCGATCATACACTCGAAGAGAAGCTGAATATGGTCAAATCAACACCGATTTTAATGCTTGATGATATTGGAGCAGAGTCGATGACAAGCTGGGTACGAGATGAACTTTTAGGAACAATCTTGCAATACCGCATGGCAGAGCAGCTGCCGACTTTTTTCTCTTCTAATTTCTCACCGAATGAGTTAAAGCATCACTTTACGTACTCACAGCGCGGGGAAAAAGAAGAGGTGAAGGCAGCTCGATTAATGGAACGTATTCTCTACCTAGCTGAACCAGTTTTGCTTGAAGGGGAAAATCGCCGTCATTTATAAAAAGATAGGTCACGTGAAGGGGAGCGGATGAGATGAACAAAAGAAAATGGCTGCTTTTTCTCGTGATTGGCGTTCTAGCTGCTGTGCTATGGTGGCTCAACAAACAGCATCTTCAACTGTCGCCGAAAGATGTGAAGAATTGGATTCTTCAATTTGGGATGCTGGCTCCCTTTGTCTTTCTTTTCTTATCACTTTTTCGTCCATTTGTGCTTGTCCCTCTCACCGTCTTTTCGCTAGCAGCAGGTTTGGCATTCGGCAGTGTCCTTGGGACCATTTATGCCTTAGCTGGTGCGACAGCAGGTGCAACAGGATCTTTCCTGCTTGCCTCAACCTTCCGTTCAAACAAGCAGGAAAACGAATCAAGCAATCGGAAGCTAAAAGCGGTGACGTCCCGTATTCAAGAGCATGGATTTCTTTATATCCTCTTATTACGCATTGCACCCATTCACTTTGATTTTGTCAGTTATGCCGCAGCAGCTTCACGTGCGAATTATCGTGCATTTGCGGCAGCGACTTTTTTAGGGTTAATACCTGGTACTGTGGCGTTAAATGTCCTTGGATCAAGCTTTGTAAGCGGAAATTATGCCGCCTTAGCGATTGTTTGTTTGATTTATTTGATCTTTATCTCAGTGCCACTGATTTTAAAAAGAAAGATGCCTGATTTATTTTAGGCGTCTATTTTTTATGTTCCCCCCATATATATGTAACAGATGTCGTTAGGGGGGACAAACATGCTTGAAATAATCTTTGAAGATGAATATGATACCGCCGCTTTTTTACATCTTGCTGAACACTTGGACAGTCGGCATCACATTTCGATTCAACAAGGGAAAGACCGGCTTCTCATAGAAGCGAAGAAATCAGGAGAAGCCATAGAGCACATTGTGCGGACATTACTGATTCACTTTTTTTTGGAATGCAAAGAAAATGAACGCATGCGCAGCATCCTTGAAAACACATACTTATTTAAAGATCCAGAAGAGCAGCACCAAATTCTTTCAATCGCACATAGCATCATGAAAGGGGATCTAGATGATATCCCTGGAATTCATCAAGACCCGCCGAGGGAGGATCTGTTAAAAAAAGAGCTTGAGACGATTTCTTTACAGAAAGGTGTTTTTTCCATTGGTTCATTTATGACATTTAGGCTCTCAGCGTATGACAGAAGGCTGAAGAACTATGTTGAAGTATCCATCGAAGAATATAAAATGGAACAAGAATATCAAAACTTTATTCAATCCCTTCGAGACTATGTGATGTCAAGAGAACCTAAGCTTGAAAAAGTACATGTTGTACATCAGGACCGCCTGATGATTTGGGAATTTCGGTACGCTTCTGAGCGTGATCAAAAACAATACATAGACAGACAGTTTGTAAGAGAGCATCCAATGTATATTGATTCGCAGTTGATTGCACCGCTTGTATCCATTGCGCCACAAAAGATTGACCTATTTACAGATGATACGGGTCACTCGATGGTGCAAACCATTCAAAATATTTTTCAAGAAAGAGTTGAGGTATTCCCTCCTCATTCGTTTCAGGAACAGCATGTTCAATTTGTTCCTAGTCATTTGGAAAAGAAAAGTGAAAAGCTTTCTTGATTTTCACGAAAAAACGTTTTATAATACGGTGTAACTTCATACAGAGACCGTATTGATAAGGACATGAACAAATGAACACCCGCTTAAAGAGAGGGAAGCCGTGGCTGAAAGCTTCCTAGCGTAGGAACATTTGCTTTACCACCTTTGAACATCAGCTGTGAACTGTTTAGTAATAGCTGACGGGAATTCCCGTTATTGAACCACAAGCCGTATTTGTTTTTGACAAAGCAAGCTGCAAATACGGGAAAAAGGGTGGAACCACGATTCCGTTTATTCAACCTCGTCCCTTTCCAGGGGGCGGGGTTTTTATATTGCCAAAAAAAGGAGTGACTAGAGATGTCAGAACAAATTCAACTTACATTTCCAGATGGAGCAGTCAAGGAGTTTGACAAAACAGCTACAACAGAAGACATCGCGGCATCAATTAGCCCAGGCCTAAAGAAAAAAGCGCTTGCCGGTAAATTGAACGGCAAAGAAATAGATCTGCGTACGCCGCTGTTAGAAAGTGGAACAATCGAGATCATCACAGATAAGAGTGAAGAAGCGCTCGATATTATGCGACACAGCACAGCGCATTTGCTTGCACAGGCAATCAAACGCATTTATGGAAAAGAGCATCACGTCCAGTTTGGCGTAGGCCCTGTCATCGAAAATGGCTTTTACTATGATGTCGACATCGATGTAGCGATTACACCTGAAGATTTACCAAAGATTGAAAAAGAAATGAAAAAAATCATTAACAGCAATTTGCCGATTGAGCGCATTGAAGTTTCAAGAGAAGAAGCGAAAGCACGCTTTGAAGCAATTGGCGATGAATTGAAGCTAGAGCTGTTAGAAGCAATCCCAGAAGGCGAAGCCGTCACAATTTATGAGCAAGGTGAATTCTTCGATCTATGCCGAGGTATTCACTTGCCGTCTACAGGGAAAATCAAAGAATTCAAGCTGTTAAGCCTTGCAGGTGCTTACTGGAGAGGCGACAGTAACAACCAAATGCTTCAGCGTATTTACGGAACAGCTTTCTTCAGCAAAGAAGAATTAAACGAGCATTTACGTCTGCTTGAAGAAGCAAAAGAGCGTGATCACCGTAAACTAGGCAAGGAATTGAAACTGTTTGCGAACTCTCAAAAGGTGGGCCAAGGTCTTCCGCTCTGGCTGCCAAAAGGGGCAACAATTCGCCGCGTCATTGAGCGTTATATTGTTGATAAAGAAGTACGCCTTGGTTATGAGCATGTGTATACACCCGTTCTTGCGAGTGTAGAATTGTATAAAACATCAGGCCACTGGGCGCATTATCAAGAAGACATGTTCCCTGTGATGGAAATGGACAACGAAGATCTTGTCCTCCGTCCAATGAACTGTCCGCACCATATGATGATTTACAAAAACGAGCCGCATAGCTATCGCGAATTGCCAATTCGGATTGCAGAGCTTGGTACAATGCACCGCTATGAAATGTCAGGTGCTTTATCCGGCCTTCAACGTGTTCGCGGGATGACATTAAACGATGCTCATATCTTTGTTCGTCCAGATCAAATCAAAGACGAATTCATTCGTACAGTTCGCCTAATTGAAGAAGTGTATCAAGACTTTGGCTTGAATGACTACACATTCCGCTTATCTTACCGTGATCCAGAAGATACTGAGAAGTATTTTGACGATGATGCAATGTGGAATAAAGCGCAGTCTATGCTGAAAGATGCAATGGACGAGCTTGGACATGACTACTATGAAGCAGAAGGCGAAGCGGCATTTTATGGTCCGAAGCTTGACGTCCAAGTAAAGACAGCTCTTGGAAAAGAAGAGACTTTGTCTACTGTACAGCTAGACTTCTTACTTCCAGAGCGTTTCGATCTCACATATATCGGAGAAGATGGAAAACACCATCGTCCAGTTGTCATTCATAGAGGAGTTGTGTCCACAATGGAACGCTTCGTTGCCTTCTTAATTGAAGAATACAAAGGAGCTCTTCCAACATGGCTGGCACCTGTACAATTCCAAGTCATCCCGGTTTCACCATCTGTCCATCTAGATTACGCGAAAAAAGTGCAAGAACGTTTGCAGCTTGAAGGACTGCGTGTAGAACTAGACAGTCGTGATGAAAAAATAGGATACAAAATTAGAGAAGCGCAAATGCAAAAGATTCCGTACATGCTAGTTGTCGGTGATCAAGAAGCAGAAAATGGCGCGGTCAATGTAAGAAAATATGGGGAACAAGATTCAGAAACAATGGACCTCGAAGCTTTTGTGAAACATGCAGTCGCAGAAGCAAAAAAATAATGAAGGCGCACGAAACAGTCAGTGATCTCATCTATTGAGGTTGCTGGCTTTTTTCTTATGGAAAAAAATTCTCCACTAGTGATCCATTTGCGCAAATGATACGTTTAGATAGTACGAAAGTATGGGTAAGTATGTACTATTAGAGATAGGCAAATTGGGGGAATGAAAGCGATGATTCAAACAACAAACACTTCATCAACACAAGTATTGGAGCAATCAGCTGTGCTTCGTGCGCTAGAGCACTCACTGGCGATGATTGAATTTGATGTCACAGGTAAGGTCCTATGGGTCAATGATATTTTTGCAAAAGCCATGAGATATTCAAAGGAAGAAATGATTGGTTTAAAGCATAGACAGTTTTGTCCTCCGCATATTGCAGAAGACGCAAGTTATCAAATGTTTTGGAAGCGTTTGAAGAATGGTCAAGTGTTTCAGGAAAAGGTGCAGCGGATCACGAAGTACGGTGACACCTTATGGCTTGAAGCGACGTATACACCAGTGCTCAATGAAGAGGGGAATGTAGTGGCTGTCGTGAAAGTGGCAACAGATATTACGGAGAGAGAAAACACAATGAAGCAGGTAGTAGAAGACCTAAAGGATATGTCTGCAAAATTAATGGAGCGAGCGGAAATCGGCATCCAGCATAGTCAAAGTGTAAATGCTTCTTTTGAACATATCGCGAATGAAACGGATCAAAATATGAGTTTGCTAGAAGGGTTAACAGAGCAGGTGGAGTCGATCAGCTCAATTGCTACAACGATTAACAGTATCGCTTCCCAAACGCAGCTGCTCGCATTGAACGCGGCCATAGAAGCTGCGCATGCGGGTTCCTATGGAAATGGCTTTAGTGTCGTCGCGGCAGAAATCCGTAAGCTTGCGACAGATTCAAAGGAAGCGATCGTAAAGGTGGATCGTTATGTGAAGGCGATCCATTTAGAAGTTGAAAAGGTCAGCAACGGAACAAGCCGTGCAAAGACAAGTGTGTTTACAAACCGGGATCTTGTCAAGCAGGCAAGCGAGGAATTCATGAATGTAGGAGAAGCAGCACGCGGCTTAGATCGTCAAGCACAAAGTTTAGCAGCAATTGTATAGCCGAAAACGAAAAAACACCCAATCTCGATCAGGAGAAGGGTGTTTTTCCTATGGTTTATTTTAAAATATCAAACAATTCGTGTAAGTCTTTAATTTCATAATCTGGTGTCACATCTGTTTCATTTTTCTTGCCATGACGATTGATCCAAACGGTTTGGATGCCAGCGCGAGAAGCGCCGAGAATATCTGTTTTTGGATTATCTCCTACCATGATGACATCATCTTTTGTGAGATTTAACAGCTGAAGGCAGTGCTCAAAGATGCCAGGATCAGGCTTTCCTTTCCCGTAATCTCCTGAAATCACAATTTCATTAAAGTAAGGGGCAAGTTCCGGAACACCTGCAAGTTTTTCTTTTTGCAGACTAGGATCTCCATTTGTTAAAAGAAGTAATTCATAGTTGCCCTTCAGGCGCTCTAAAACAGGATACGTTTCTTCATAGACATACGGGCGTTTTCTGCGCTCTGCTGCAAAGAAATCTGCTAAGTATTGACCAAATGCTTCATCGTCAATTCCTGCCTCTTTTAAGCCGTTTGTCCAAGCGTTTTTGCGATACTCTGGTGCAAGGGCGTTCAGCTTTTGAAAGCCTTCGCTAATCGGCTCACTAAAATTGGACCACAGTCCTTCAAAAGGATTAATGCCAATCATGACAGTATAATCATATGTTTCATAAGAAGAGTACAGCTTTCTTGCTTCTTCACGCACAATCTGTTCAAACGATTCTGGATCAAGTCCATATTTCTTTTCCGCTTCCCTGCATGTTTCCTGAAAAGTGGTATGAATGCTTTTTTCATCCCAAAGCAAAGTATCATCTAAATCGAAAAATACGGCTTTCATGATCTTCTCCCTTGTTATGTATGTAGTTACCCTCAATTGCATGTGACAGGCTCATGTTCATTTTACAATAGAAGTTTTAGAGTTTAAATAGATTATTTAGTAATAAAAAAAGTGCACAAAAATGTGCACTCTTACATTATTTTGATAAATCAATGGTCTTATACTTACCGCCAGTCCATCCTAATCCTGATGAGACTTGAAGCGAGAATTTCTTTTCGTTTGGAACTTCAAAAGCAATTCTGCCTTTTTTAGATAATTTAGGATTTATTTGTTTTAAGAAGAAACTTGAATCGGTATCATTTACATACATATTATTTGTTGCAAGTGATTTGTATTCTGTGCCGTCTTTGCCAATTAACCTGAACATCTCAGTATCTACCATTCTGCCTTTTTTACCTGTATTTTTGACCGTTACTTCAACAATCACAAATTTGCCGTCTGTCGTTACATCGCTCATATACTGTTTTTGTAAAGATTTCGCTTCTGTTACGCTGTTTACTTGATAAGTAAAATCTTCGACTGCTACTTTATCTCCAATTTTATGCGTTTTTTCTTTATCATTTTTCTTTTCGCTACTCGTTACTGCATTTTTAGAACCAGTATTTGATGTATTATCTTTTTTGCTGCCGCCCCCAGCCATACAAGATACAAAGATAATAATCAAAATGAGAATAATGATACTAAGACACCCAATCTTAAAAAACTTTTTCAAATAAATCCCCTACTTTTCCTTAATTTATTAAATGAATTTGAATACTTCTCCAATGATAAGTCTAAAGAATTATAAAATCAATCATTTTTTTGAAAAAATAGATATATAATCCTTTTTTATATGGAATATGATTTATATTTTTGTTTATTTATGTATACAACTTGATTTATATCGGTGTGATAATGAAAAATTGAAGGATTTGAAGAGACTTTATTTCTTTTTAAATAAGGCTTGCCCAAATCGTTTCGTCATGCTAAAATGAAAAAGTTGTTTCAAGAGTTCGGTTACTTGACGGACAAATGAAAATTGTGTAGAATAGTTAACGAATTGAATAGATATCACAAGCAGAAGCACCCGCTTCTCACCTGATTGACACATGTTTGTAGTTGACAGGTTGACCGTACATTTATTTTTTCATGCAAATGTTCGCAGTGTGGGTGTTTTATATGCCCACACTTTTTGTTTGCCTGTAAAACATACAACGAAATGGTCAAAATGAATTGTGAACTCAATTCAAAATCTCATGGAGGTGGCTCACTATTAGCAAAGATCAATTAGTTAATGAAGGTATTCGTGCGCGTGAAGTTCGTTTGATCGGACAAAATGGCGATCAGCTTGGGATTAAAACCCGCCAGGAAGCTCTGGAAATTGCTACGAAAGCCAATCTTGACCTTGTGTTAGTTGCTGCAAATGCAAAACCACCTGTTTGCCGAATCATGGACTATGGTAAGTTCCGATTCGAACAACAGAAGAAGGAAAAAGAGGCACGTAAGAATCAAAAAATCATTAGCTTAAAAGAAGTTCGGTTGAGCCCGACAATCGATGAACATGATTTTAACACGAAGCTCCGTAATGCAATCAAATTCCTTGAAAAGGGAGATAAAGTGAAAGCTTCTATCCGCTTTAAAGGCCGTGCGATTACGCATAAAGAAATCGGACAGCGCGTGTTAGACCGTTTCTCTGAAGCTTGCGCTGAAGTAGCAACAGTAGAAACAAAACCTAAGATGGACGGACGCAGCATGTTCCTCATGCTTGCACCAAAAGTCGAAAAGTAAAAGTAACAGAGGGAGGAAACATCCAATGCCAAAAATGAAAACTCACCGCGGATCTGCTAAACGTTTCAAAAAAACAGGTTCTGGTAAACTTAAACGTTCTCATGCGTACACAAGTCACTTGTTCGCTAACAAATCTACAAAGCAAAAACGTAAATTGCGTAAGAGCGCAATCGTAAGTGCTGGAGATTTCAAACGTATCAAACAACAACTTGCAAACATCAAGTAATCTGGAATAGGAAACATAGGAGGGAATTACAATGCCAAGAGTAAAAGGCGGAACTGTGTCGCGTCAGCGTCGTAAAAAGGTTCTTAAATTAGCAAAAGGTTATTTCGGTTCAAAACATAGATTATATAAAGTAGCAAACCAACAGGTGATGAAATCTGGAAACTACGCTTTCCGTGACCGTCGTCAGAAAAAACGTGACTTCCGTAAACTATGGATCACTCGTATCAATGCTGCAGCTCGTATGAACGGTCTTTCTTACAGCCGTTTAATGCATGGCTTAAAGCTTTCTGGTATCGAAGTAAACCGCAAAATGCTTGCTGATCTTGCTGTGAATGACCTAAACGCATTCAACCAGCTTGCTGATGCTGCAAAAGCACAACTAGACAAGTAAGTCATATAAAAGATCATTCCGCCAAGGAGTGATCTTTTTTTCTCATCATGTGAGGTGAAATCAATGAATATCGCTCTGATCGTGCTGCTCATCTTGGTCAATGTCTATGGGTTTTGTCTCATGGGAGAGGATAAACGCCGAGCGAAAGCACACAAATGGAGAATATCAGAAGCGCACTTATGGAGTGCCGCAGTACTTTTTGGTGCTGCTGGGTCATTTCTTGGCATGCAGTATTTCCGTCATAAAACGAAGCATCCTGCCTTTCAAATGGGTATGCCTGCTTTAATTGTTGTCCAATTGGTGATATTGGTCTATCTCAATCTCATCTGAAAAGGGAGCAGACGCCGTTAAGTCGGCGTATCTGCTCCCTTTTTTTGTTTGATTTTTTTGATGGGCTGATCCCAATCAATTTTTGTTTGAGGATACCGTTCAATGATGTTGTCCTCAAGTTTTTCAAAGTCTTCTAATGTGAATTCATTTAGCTTCTCAGGTGACTCCGTCCAAACGTAAATGGAGTGGACAAACAGAGGATGATCCTTAGAAGGAACATGCTTCTCCCCTTCAAACAAGACACCTTTATAGACGAAATTAAAATTTTTACGGGCATTTTGCTGTTCGTCCATAAAATAAAAGCCTTCTTTTAATTGTGCTTGTTTCAGCTTTCTTCTCGGGTTTGAGAAGAATTTTACCGCCATGTAGAATATATAGACAAGCAATGCAACAAGAGCAAGTCTAATGAGGATGACAAACATGACAGGATGCACCTCCAATACCGTTATCTGATGTACTACGAATGAGAAAGACAAAAGGTTTCAACTTTTTTAAAAAAAATATTTCGATTAACGAAAAAATATTCATAAAAAGATCGTATTGAACGAAAGAGGTTTTGTATAATAAGAATGCACCATGAAGAAAAAGGAGGATACACAGAATGACAAAACTAGATCAAACATTAACTATGCTGAAAGACCTAACGGATGCAAAAGGGATTCCAGGAAATGAACGTGATGTAAAAAAAGTCATGCAGTCATACATAGAAACATATGCGGATGAAGTCTCTACAGACCGCCTTGGCAGCTTAATTGCTAAGAAGGAAGGAAATGCAAATGGGCCTAAAGTGATGCTTGCTGGTCACTTAGATGAAGTAGGATTCATGGTGACAAAAATCGATGACAAAGGCTATATTCGTTTTCAAACGGTCGGTGGCTGGTGGTCTCAAGTTATGCTGGCGCAGCGTGTCACCATTGTGACGAAAAAAGGAGACATTACAGGTGTGATTGGTTCTAAACCGCCACATGTTTTATCACCAGAAGCACGAAAGAAATCAATCGAAATCACAGATATGTTCATTGATATTGGGGCTTCGAGCAAAGAACAGGCAATGGAATGGGGCGTCCTCCCTGGAGATCAAATCGTACCTTACTTTGAGTTTACGGTAATGAATGACGAAAAAATGCTTCTTGCAAAAGCCTGGGACAACCGTATCGGCTGTGCAGTAGCGATTGATGTCATGAAGAATTTAAAGGATACTCAGCATGAAAATATTGCATACAGTGTAGCAACTGTCCAAGAGGAAGTTGGCTTACGTGGAGCTAAAACAGCTGCAGCTACCATCCAGCCTGATATTGGATTTGCTATTGATGTTGGAGTAGCAGGTGATACACCAGGTATTACTGAAAAAGAAGCAACAAGCAAACTTGGCAAAGGACCAACGATTGTTGTGTTCGACGCTTCCATGGTTTCTCATAAAGGGCTTCGCGATTTTGTTGTCCAAACTGCAGATGAATTAAACATTCCTTATCAATATGATTCCATGCCAGGTGGAGGAACAGATGCTGGAGGTATTCACTTAACAGGTCATGGCGTTCCATCACTATCCATCGGGATTCCAAGCAGATATATTCATACCCATGCAGCCATGATTCATCGAGATGATTATGAAAATGCGGTGAAGCTTTTAACAGAAGTCATCAAAAGACTTGATCAAAAAACGGTCGAACAAATTACGTACGGTTCTTAATGATAAAACCTTTCCTCAGTATGGGGAAAGGTTTTTTAATTGCGTTGAATTTCCCAGGAAATGAACTTTGGAATGTAAGTTGTGTCAAAAGAACTGTTTTCAGTAAATGAAGTGATATTTTTCTAGTGAGGAAGGCACATGTGATCTATCTTGTATTTATGTAAGATGAAATCAATAAAAAGGACAGAGCCAATTGAGGCTCTGTCAAAAGAGAGTTTATGGAAGTAGGTGAAGCTTATTTTAGATTAAATCAATTATTCCCATTTGTCAACTAGGTTTTAAAAGAAAGAAAAATCACTCAATTTATGTTATATTTGTAACAAATTGTTTATACAAAGGGGATGGTTAAATGAATGCGGTTTCAATTGTGATAGGATCGATGTGTATTTTAGCGATTGCCTATCGCCTCTATGGCACGTTTATGATGGTGAAGGTACTAAAGGTCACAGATGATCATCCTACACCGGCTCATGCACTCGAGGATGGGAAAGATTATGTGCCAACAAACAAATGGGTCACATTTGGGCATCACTTTGCTGCAATTGCCGCTGCTGGTCCATTAGTTGGTCCGATTTTAGCCGCACAATTTGGGTATTTACCTGGTCTCCTTTGGCTCTTAATTGGAGCGGTGATTGGCGGAGCTGTTCATGATCTTGTGGTCTTGTTTGCTTCGATGCGAAAAAAGGGGAAATCACTATCCGAGGTAGCGAAAGAGGAGCTTGGTCCTGTTGCAGGATTTTGCACAGGGCTCGCCATGTTATTTATTATTACAATTACAATGGCAGGACTGTCCATGGTTGTGCTTCATGCTTTAGAACGAAATCCTTGGGGAACCTTTGCAGTTGGTATTACCATTCCAATAGCGATGGGAGTCGGCCTTTATTATAAAAAGACAGGCAATTTAAAGCTGGCGACATCTGCGGGATTCATATTACTGATGTTGGGGGTATTCCTTGGACCGAATATTCAAGGAACAGCACTTGGAGATTTGTTAACACTTGATACAAAAACGCTTGCTCTTGCCCTGCCAATCTATGCGTTCTTTGCTGCGGCCCTGCCGGTTTGGTTGCTTTTGGCACCAAGAGACTATTTAAGCAGTTTTATGAAAATTGGTGTTTTCATCGCGCTGATTGCGGGAATCTTTGTGGTTAATCCAACCATCCAATTTCCGGCGTTTACGGAGTTTGTAAATGGAGGAGGGCCTGTCTTAGCTGGACCTGTATGGCCTTTTATTTCGATTACCATTGCTTGTGGTGCGATTTCTGGTTTTCATGCATTTGTTGGCTCTGGCACAACGCCAAAAATGCTAGATCGTTGGAGTGATATGAAGCCGGTGGCGTTTGGCGCGATGCTCGTAGAATGTTTAGTGGGAATCATGGCGTTAATTGCCGCTACTGCGCTTCATCCGGGAGATTATTTTGCAATTAATAGTACACCTGAAGTGTTCCGTACGCTTGGTATGAGTGTCGAGAATCTTCCTCAACTAAGCAAAGAAATCGGTCTTGACTTAGAAGGAAGAACAGGTGGAGCTGTTACATTAGCTGTAGGGATGGCGTACATCTTTACGGGTATTCCGTTCTTTAGTCATTTGGCCTCTTATTTCTTCCAATTCGTGATTATGTTTGAAGCCGTCTTTATTTTAACGGCGATTGACGCAGGAACCCGTGTCGCGCGATATTTGATCCAAGACTTCTTTGGAGAAGCATATAAACCGCTGAAACGAAATGACTGGGTACCAGGGTCAGTCTTTGCAAGTGCACTTGCTTGTTTTATGTGGGGATACTTGCTTTACTCTGGAGACATTGGGTCCATTTGGGCACTCTTTGGCGTGTCAAACCAGCTAATGGCCTCGGTCGGATTAATCATTGGGGCGACGGTTGTGTTAAAAATTGCGGATAAAAGACGGTATATGTTGACTTGTTTAATTCCACTTGCTTACTTATATGTGACGGTGAATTATGCGGGTTATTGGATGGTTGCGAATGTCTATCTCAATCCTGAAGCATCTGGCTACAGTGTACTGAACGCCGTGCTTTCGATGATTATGCTGATTTTAGGTTTTGTCATTATCGTGTTCGCTATTAAAAAATGGATCGAGATTTGGCGCGATCCAGCTCTTCGAATGGAGACACCAATCACTGGCTAAATGAACAAAGCCGGCTTGCTCATAGATAAGCAAACCGGCTTCTTGTTATTGCTGATGCTCAGGCTTTAAGCCCTGCTCCAATGTTTCAAGAATTTCATTTTTTTCATCTTCTGATGCCTCTTGCCATAACACCTCAAACAAAACGCCAAGACCTGGCAGCATTTTTTCCTCGCCACTTTGAATCGCATCTAAAATCGTATGCTCAAGCTGCTCTTGATTATGGCCAGTGATGTTTTGAATGACTGCGCCTCTTAAATTAAAATCCATTGCCCACACTCCTTTTTTGATGGTGATAGCCCTATTCTGTCTCAAAGACAGGTTTATTATGTAGTGTGCTTGAGATATAATAAATTCATGATATTTAAAGGAGTTAAAGTCGCTTGAAATATATAGAATCAGCTAAAAACGCACACATTAAACAATGGAAAAAGCTCCATACAAAAAAAGAACGAACGAAAACAGGGCTGTTCCTTGTTGAAGGAAAACACTTAGTAGAAGAAGCATTGAAAAGCGGGGTTGTAAAAGAGTTAATGGTCGCAACGCCTGACATGCTCCCTGCTGACATCGAGCCTGACATTGAGCTGTATGAATTAAGTGAAGAGGCTTTTACTGCGATGACGGAAACGGAAACACCTCAGCAAATCGCAGCGGTTTGTACAATTCCTGTATTTGAGGAGAAAAAGTATGAACGAATGCTTCTGTTAGATGCAGTGCAGGATCCGGGGAATTTAGGCACACTCATTCGGACAGCAGATGCAGCGGGGCTTGATGCTGTGATTCTAGGGGATGGAACCGTTGATGCGTTTAACGGAAAAACGCTCCGTTCAGCACAAGGGTCTCATTTTCACCTGCCTATCTTAAAACAAACGCTACAACAGACAATTCCAGCATTAAAGGCGCAAGGTATACCTGTATATGGCACTGCTTTAAAAAATGCGAAAGAGTATAAACACATAGCATCAGAAGGTCCATTTGCGTTAATTGTAGGCAACGAGGGAGCAGGTATTGATCCAGAGATTCTTCAAATCACAGATCAAAATTTATATGTACCGATGTACGGACAAGCGGAATCATTAAATGTGGCTGTGGCAGCAGCGGTTCTTGTCTATCATTTGCGCGGATAGTGTTGCATCACGTCCTATTTTTCACTATAATGAAACTAATATTTAAAAACCATGATAGAGGAAGATTGTTTCACGGAGCGTCCTATTAGGGAGAATGCATCGTAGACTGAAAGTGCATTTAAGGAATGCTGAAACAGGAATTCACCTCTGGAGTTGTCACCGGGACCGCAGGTTTTGCGTAAAGGTGGACCGGATTCGTTTGATTCCGTTATGTCAATGAAGCTTATTCGCACATATATTTGTGCTTAACAAGGGTGGTACCGCGACCACAACTCGTCCCTTCTTTTTTGGAGGGGCGGGTTTTTTTATTGTCTTCAAACAATCAAACACCCGTTTATTCAGACGGTTTTGTATATTAAAAGGAGGATGACACTCATGCAAGAAACGTTAAAACAGCTTGAAACAGAAGCGATAGCGAAGGTAGAAGCAGCCAGCTCGCTCAAAGAAGTCAATGACATTCGTGTTCAATATTTAGGGAAAAAAGGTCCGATTACAGAAGTGCTGCGCGGAATGGGCAAGCTTTCCGCTGAAGAAAGACCAAAAATGGGCGCACTTGCAAATGAAGTGAGAGAGCAGATTGCTGGTGCCATTGCTGAAAAAAATGAGCAGCTAGAAGCAGAAGAAGTGAAAAAGAAACTGGCTTCTCAAACCATTGATGTCACATTGCCAGCAAGTCCGATCAAAATCGGGGCAAGACATCCATTAACGATTGTCGTAGAAGATATTGAAGATTTATTTATCGGCATGGGCTATACCGTTGAAGAGGGCCCAGAGGTGGAAACAGATTACTATAACTTTGAAGCGCTCAATCTTCCAAAAGAACACCCTGCACGTGATATGCAGGACAGCTTCTATATTACTGAAGACACACTCATGAGAACACAAACATCACCCGTTCAAGCACGTACACTTGAGAAATATAAAGGCCAAGGTCCTGTGAAGATCATCTGTCCTGGTAAGGTATATAGACGTGACAGCGATGATGCCACTCACTCGCATCAATTCATGCAGATTGAAGGACTTGTGGTAGATCACAATATTAGCATGAGTGACCTCAAAGGAACGCTTGAGACAGTCGCAAGAAAAATGTTTGGGGAAGATCGTGAAATTAGACTGCGCCCAAGCTTTTTCCCATTCACAGAACCTTCCGTTGAAGTTGATGTGTCATGCTTTAAATGCGGCGGGAAAGGCTGTTCCGTATGTAAAGGAACAGGCTGGATTGAAATTTTAGGTGCAGGAATGGTTCACCCGAATGTATTAAAAATGAGCGGATTTGATCCAGATACTTACCAAGGCTTTGCTTTTGGAATGGGTGTTGAACGTATTGCGATGCTGAAATACGGCATAGATGACATTCGTCATTTCTACACAAATGATATTAGATTCACGAAGCAATTTAAGCAGGACTAAGAGGAGGAAATCAACATGTTTGTTTCATATAAATGGTTAGAGGACTATGTCGATTTAGAAGGCATCAAGCCGGATGAATTAGCAGAGAAAATCACAAGAAGCGGAATTGAAGTGGAAGCCGTTGAGTATAAAGGCGAAGGCATCAAAGGCGTTGTCGTTGGACACGTCATTGAACGTGAACAGCATCCGAATGCGGATAAATTAAACAAATGTCTTGTTGATATCGGCGAAGACGCACCGGTGCAAATTATATGCGGGGCTCCAAATGTGGATAAAGGACAGCATGTGGCTGTCGCAACGGTTGGTGCAGTCCTTCCTGGAAACTTTAAAATTAAAAAAGCAAAACTGCGCGGTGAAGAGTCTCATGGCATGATTTGTTCTCTGCAAGAATTAGGCGTAGAGAGCAAGCTCGTACCAAAAGAATATGCAGAAGGCATCTTTGTTTTCCCGAATGACGTGAAACCAGGAGATGATGCCCTTCAAGCGCTTCAATTAGATGACGCGGTACTTGAGCTTGGCTTAACACCAAACCGTGCCGATGCCCTTAATATGCTAGGTGTCGCTTATGAGGTTGCCGCCATTTTAGGGAGAGACATCAAGCTTCCTGATACAGCGCATGACACTTCTTCTGAAAAAGCAGCAGACTATATTTCTGTTAAAATTGAGGATCAAGAAGCGAATCCACTTTATGCAGCGAAGATCATTAAAAATGTAAAGATTGGGCCAGCACCACTTTGGATGCAAACAAGATTGATGAATGCAGGTATCCGCCCAATTAACAACGTCGTGGATATTACGAATTTTGTCTTACTTGAATACGGTCAACCTCTACACGCCTTTGATTATGACCGCTTTGGTTCAAAGCAGGTGGTCGTACGAAAAGCGGCTGAAAATGAAATGATTCAAACTCTGGATGAACAAGAACGTACATTGTCTTCGAAGCATCTTGTCATTACAAATGGCACAAAAGCGCATGCTGTTGCAGGTGTCATGGGCGGTTTTGAATCAGAGGTGCGTGATGAGACGGCAACGATTCTTTTAGAAGCGGCATATTTCAACGGTCAAACCGTCCGTCAAGCATCTAAAGACTTAGGGCTTCGCAGTGAATCAAGCACACGATTTGAAAAAGGGCTCGATCCGCAGCGGACGAAATCAGCAGCCGAAAGAGCAGCGCAATTGATCAGCACCTATGCAGGCGGCGAAGTGCTAAGCGGTACAGTTGAGGAAAATCACCTTGAAACAAGTATGAATGTCATCCACGTATCAACTGAGCGTGTGAACAAGGTGCTTGGCATGAGCATTTCAAAAGAAGATATGATTCAGATTTTCAACAAACTAGGCTTTACAGTGGGCGAATCAAATGATGTGCTTGTCGTAACGGTTCCTTCCCGCAGAATGGATATTACGATTGAAGAAGACCTCATTGAAGAAGTCGCGAGATTATACGGCTACGACAATATTCCATCTACACTCCCTGCGACAGCTGGTACCGTTGGTGGTCTTACGCCATACCAAGTGAAGCGCAGAAAGGTGAGACGTTTCTTAGAGGGCGCAGGGCTTTCTCAAGCGATTACGTATTCATTAACGAATCAGCATAAGTCCACAGCCTTTGCTTTAAATCCAGCTTATCAAACAAGACTTTCCTTGCCGATGAGTGAGGAACGAAGTGTGCTGAGACAAAGCCTTCTGCCAAACTTACTTGATTCTGTCGCATATAACTTAGCAAGACAAGCTGATTCTTTTGCCTTTTACGAAACAGGTTCTGTTTTCTTAGCGGAAACGGAAGGCGCAAAACCAGTAGAGAAAGAGCATGTGGCAGGTGCGTTAACAGGTCTTTGGCATAAAAATCTTTGGCAGGGCGAGAAAAAAGCTGTCGATTTTTATGTTGCGAAGGGTATTGCAGAAGGGCTGTTTGAAAAGCTTGGTGTATCAGAAGAGATCACGTATGTTCAAGCAGAGCGTGAGGGCCTTCACCCAGGACGTACAGCCGATGTTCATTTAAATGGAAAAGTGATTGGCTTTGTAGCTGCACTTCATCCAGTAGTGGAAAAGGAATTAGATTTAAAAGAAACGTATGTATTTGAATTTGATTTAACAGATGTGATGACGTCTGAAACAGAGGATATGAAATATACGGCAATTCCGAGATTCCCAGCAGTGACAAGAGACATCGCACTTGTCGTCGATCAGCATATTTCAAGCGGACAGCTGGAGCAAGTCATTTATGAAGCTGGCGGCCAATTGCTCACAGATCTTTCCGTCTTTGATGTGTATGAGGGTGAGCATATGGAAGAAGGTAAGAAATCTGTTGCATTCTCTCTGCAGTATTTAAACCCAGAACAAACGTTGACCGAGGAAGAAGTCACGGCTGTTCATACAAACGTATTGAAAGCATTAGAAGATACGTATCAAGCCGTCTTGCGCGGATAATAAAAAGAGCTATCGCTTTATGGGCGATAGCTCTTTTTTGATTATAACCATTTTTTCGCTTTTTGGGTGTTGGCAAAATGAAGTTTTGTAAATTGGCGTAAAGCCTCTTCGCCGTGCTGTTTCATCAGCTTTGCTGCCGCTTTGTCAACATGCGGACCGGCTCCTTTTGGAATGTCAAAGCCCGCTGCTTTTGATAATTTATCCATTTCAATTAAAAAAGCATACCTTGCAATAATAGAAGCTGCAGCAACCGATAAGTGGATGCCTTCTGCTTTCGTACTAAAATATGTACGCTCCCGAATGATCTTTTTCCCCGCAAGGTGCCTGAAATAAATGCCTGGTTCGGCAAATTGGTCAATGAGAATGGCTTCTGGTTTCTTGCCATCCAGTTTTTCTAGCACGGAGGTGATGACTTGGTTATGAAGCAGTGCCTTCATTTTCCCTTGGCTCATGCCCTTTTCTTGCATCGCATTGTATTTTTCATTCCGAAGCACGAGAAGGCTGAACGGGATGGTTTTGATCAAGTCTTTGGCAATGTTGATAATCTGCGGATCTTTTAGTCCTTTTGAGTCTTTCACCCCGAGCTCTTTCATGAGAGCAAGCTGACTGGAATCAACATAAGCCGCACAGACCGTAATGGGTCCAAAATAATCGCCAGTACCGACCTCATCTGAGCCAATAACCGACATGGAAGCAATGCCGGGTGGTGGGCTGTACTGTGTGATGGATGGTGTTTTTTTGCTTTTTGTTTCAGCTGCTTGTAAATGGTTGAACTGACTCGCTTCAGCTTCTGCCTTTTGTCCTTGGAACAGCACTTTTCCAGATTTGTAAGCTGTAATCGTACAGCCGGGAACCTTTGCTTGAAATAGAGCGCCTGGCGGCAAAGTGTCAGTTAAATGCTGAGCGTACACGCTCTTCATTTTTTTCATGTCTTCTGATGTTGCTTTTAAGACGGATTGGGGCACAGTGGATAACTCCTTTTTACCTTGATATCATTGATTTCTAAAGTGTACCATAACAGGGAAGGGCTCGTCTTTCCATTCAATGTCTAAACATGTTATGATAGAGACTAGGATTCTCGTGGAATGGAGGAGAAACGTTGTCTGACGGCGGTAAAACGAAAACAACAGTTGAGATTTACGGACAGTCCTATACGATCATCGGTCAAGAAACGAAGATGCATATGCGACATGTTGCTTCAATTGTTGATGATAAAATGAGAGAAATCAATGAAAAAAATCCATACCTTGATATAAACAAATTAGCTGTACTGACAGCAGTCAATGTCGTCCACGACTACTTGAAATTAAAAGAGCAATACGAAAAACTAGAGCTTCATCTAAAAGAAAAGGAATGAAATTACCGTGATCGATATCATCATTTTGTTTTTGCTTCTTATGGGAACGCTTGTCGGTCTAAAACGCGGGTTTATTCTTCAATTTATTAAATTGATTAGCTTTGTTGTTTCTATTTTAGTGGCTTCTCTGTTTTATCAGTCACTTGCACCACAGCTTACGTGGATTCCAGCACCTAATTTTAGCGGCGGTCAAGCGCAGCTTGCTTTCTTTAGTGGGAATCTAGAAACAGCTTATTATAATACCATTGCGTTTATCATTCTGTTTATCTTGACCAAAATCCTGCTCGCTATCATCGGCGGATTGCTCACAACCATTGCAAGTATCCCTGTGATTAAACAGGTCAACAAACTGCTTGGCGCTGTTTTAGGATTTCTTGAAACCTATCTATTTGTGTTTATTCTATTGTTTGTGGCCGCATTACTTCCAGTCGATGCGCTTCAAACGATGATGAGCAAATCAATGTTAGCAGATGTGATCGTAAATAGCACCCCTTACCTGTCCGGTCTTGTCAAAGACCTCTGGTCGACGTATGGAGTTTAAGAACTTCTCCTTTCTTGGAGAAGTTTTTTCTCATTCCATGACAGAAAGTTGTCGGATGAAGGGAAAGTTTGTATATTTATATAGGAAGATGCCAAAGCGGCTGGAGGATGAGAGATGAATAAAAAAGATATTATCAAACTTCTTGAAACAATTGCAGTTTATATGGAGCTAAAAGGAGATAATCCTTTTAAAATTTCTGCCTTTCGTAAAGCAGCTGCGGCACTGGAACAAGATGACCGCAGTCTTTCTCAAATAGATGACCTATTAGCATTACCCGGCATTGGAAAAGGAACCTTTGCTGTGATCACAGAGTATATCGAAAAAGGACAGTCTGAAACACTCGAACAATTAAAAAAAGAAGTGCCTGAAGGACTTGTCCCGCTCTTAAAATTGCAAGGACTCGGCGGGAAGAAGATTGCTAAGCTCTACCAAGAGCTTGGTGTTCACGATGCACAGTCGTTAAAAGAAGCATGTGAAGCGGAAAAAGTACAAACGCTTGCTGGGTTTGGCAAAAAAACAGAAGAAAAGATTCTTGCCGCTCTTGAGGAGGCGGGAAAGCAGCCAGAACGACTGCCAATTGGCTTTGCATTAGATGTGGCAGAACGAATTGATGATGCGCTGGAACAGATGGAGGGAATCATCCGTTTTTCAAGAGCGGGCAGTTTAAGACGTGCGCGTGAAACGGTTAAAGATTTAGATTACATCATTGCGACTGATAACCCTGAACAAGTGAGAGAACAACTTGTTGCTCTTGATGATGTCAAAGATGTCATTGCGAGCGGTGATACGAAGGTATCTGTCATGCTTGCACTTGATTTTGAAATCAGTGTAGATTTCCGGCTTGTGACAACAGACCAATTTGCAACAACGCTGCACCATTTCACTGGCTCAAAAGATCATAACATTCGTATGCGACAGCTTGCGAAGGAGCGCGGTGAGCGTATTAGTGAATATGGGGTTGAAACGATCGAAACTGGGGATGTGAAAACATTTGAAGACGAAAGCGCTTTTTATGCACATTTCCAACTTCCGCTCATTCCGCCAGAAATTCGTGAAACCGGAGCAGAGATTGATTCGTATAAAGAAAGTATGCAATTTGTAGAACGAAAAGATATCAAAGGCGATCTTCATATGCACTCGACATGGAGTGATGGCGCCTTTTCTATTCGCGAAATGGCAGAGGCATGTATCGCAAAAGGCTATGAATACATGGCGATCACAGACCACTCACAATATTTAAAAGTAGCAAACGGTTTAACAAAAGAACGTTTGCGTTTGCAAGCAAAAGAAATTGACAAGCTGAATCAAGAATTCGAACATTTTCACATTTTCAAAGGGGTCGAAATGGATATTCTGCCGGATGGATCGTTAGATTATGATGATGACTTTCTAGCAGACATGGATTTTGTCATTGCGTCTATTCATTCTAGCTTCTCTCAGCCGGAGGAAGTCATTATGGAGCGCCTAGAAAATGCCTTGAATAATCAGCATGTGGATTTAATTGCCCATCCAACTGGCCGTTTGATCGGTAGACGAGACGGCTATGCTTTAAATATTGATCAGCTCATAGAGCTTGCGAAAAAAACGGGCACTGCACTGGAACTCAACAGCAACCCGTCAAGACTGGATTTAAAAACAGAGCATTTAATGAAAGCAAACGAAGCGGGTGTGAACATCATGATCAACACAGATGCACACAACATCGCCATGCTCGATCATATGGACGTCGGTGTCACAGCTGCAAGAAAGGGCTGGACACCAAAAGCAAATGTCGTGAATACATTTTCACTCAATGAGATGAAAAAGTTTTTAACGCGTGACAGGTAGTCGTTAGGAGGCTGGACCATGCTGCAACAAAAAGTGTTAGCATCATTAGAATTTCATAAAGTAAAAGAAAAAGTCATGTCCTATACTGCTTCGACTTTAGGGAAAGAAAAAGCGCAGGACTTAATACCACTCACAGATATCGAGAGCATTCAGCATCTGCTAGAAGAGGTAGCAGAAGCGCAAGATGTGATTCGTTTAAAAGGATCTGCGCCGTTTGGCGGGTTAACGGATATTAGACGAGGCGTCAAACGAGCAGAAATAGGCAGTATATTAAGCCCTGCTGAGCTGATGGAAATTGCGGCGCTGTTATATACCACAAAAAACATGAAGCACTTTCTCACCTCTATGTATGAGGACGGAGTAGAGATACCCCGTCTTCATACATATGCAGAATCGCTGATTTTACTGCCAGACGTGAGAAAAGAAATCGAAAGCTGTATTGGTGATAATGGAGAAGTGCTTGATCACGCAACGCCTGCACTCCGCACCATACGAACGCAGTTACGATCACTAGAATCAAAAGTACGAGATAAATTAGAATCAATGATTCGTTCACAATCTGCCTCGAAAATGCTGTCAGACACCATTGTGACCATTCGTAATGATCGGTTTGTCATTCCCGTAAAACAAGAGTACCGCTCGAATTATGGGGGGATTGTTCACGATCAATCTTCTTCAGGCGCAACTCTTTTTATTGAGCCGCAGGTGGTCGTGGATTTAAATAACACCTTGCAGCAAACTCGCCTAAAAGAAAAGCAAGAGATTGAAAAGATTTTGCAAATGCTAACAGCGAGTGTGTCAGAGCATATTGATGAATTGCTTCATAATGTGAATGAACTTCAGACATTAGATTTTATTTTCGCCAAAGCCAAATATGCAAAAGCAGAAAAAGCCACAAAACCTACTGTGAATAACCAGGGGGAGATTTATTTAAAACGGGCAAGACATCCCCTATTGCCTCGAGATCAGGTTGTGGCAAATGATATTGAGCTGGGCAAAGATTTTTCTACGATCGTCATCACGGGTCCAAATACAGGCGGTAAGACCGTCACTTTAAAAACACTTGGACTTCTTACGCTGATGACGCAGGCAGGTCTTCATATTCCAGTCGAAGAAGGATCAGAAGTGGCTGTATTCGATCAAGTCTTTGCTGATATTGGAGACGAGCAGTCTATTGAACAGAGCTTGAGTACATTCTCATCTCATATGGTCAATATTGTGGATATCTTAAAGCATTTGACGTCTAATTCACTTGTGTTATTTGATGAATTAGGTGCAGGGACAGATCCTGCTGAAGGTGCAGCACTTGCAATGAGCATCTTAGATGAAGTTCATCAAACAAATGCGCGCGTCATCGCAACGACTCACTATCCTGAGCTGAAGGCATACGGGTATAACCGAGAAGGCGTCACAAATGCGAGTGTAGAGTTTGATATTGAAACCTTATCACCTACATATCGCTTGCTCATCGGGGTGCCGGGGCGAAGTAATGCATTTGAAATTTCCAAGCGTCTAGGATTGCCTCATCATTTAATTGACCGTGCAAAAGCAGATATGCATGCGGAACATAATGAAGTCGATCAGATGATTGCTTCATTAGAAGACAGCAAAAAACAAGCAGAAGAAGAACTGCATGAGACGAAATTCTATAGAAAAGAAGCAGAGAAGCTCCATAAAGAATTGCAAAAACAAATCCTTGAATGGAATGAACAAAAGGACAAACTGCTGGAAGAAGCCGAACAAAAAGCGGCAGAAAAAATTGAACAAGCAACAAAAGAAGCAGAAGAGATTATTCAAGAGCTTCGGTCCATTAAAAGTGAGCATCGTTCGTTCAAAGAACATGAACTCATTGATGCGAGAAAGCGTCTTGAAGAAGCTGTCCCTGAGTTTGACCGTAAGAAAAAATCAGAGCCAGTGAAAAAAGCAGCAAGACAGCTAAATCCAGGCGATGAAGTCAAAGTGCTGACGTTTGGCCAAAAAGGAACGCTCATCGAACAAACGGGTAACAAAGAATGGAGTGTCCAAATGGGCATTCTGAAAATGAAAGTAAAAGAAAAAGATATGGAATTTATCAAATCAGCACCGGAATTTAAGCAAGAGAAAGCCATCACGGCGGTCAAAGGAAAAGACTATCATGTATCACTTGAGCTTGATTTAAGAGGAGAGCGGTATGAGAATGCCTTAAGCAGAGTCGAGAAATACTTAGATGATGCCGTCTTAGCTGGCTATCCGCGTGTGTCGATCATTCACGGTAAAGGCACTGGCGCCTTGAGAAAAGGGGTCCAGGAATTATTAAAACAGCACCGTAGTGTAAAAAATGCTCGTTTTGGAGAACAAGGCGAGGGAGGATCAGGCGTCACCATCGTCGAATTAAAGTAAAAAGGAGAAAACGCATGAAAGCCTTTTGGGAAAATGAACTTGTGGAAATTGCCGCCTATTACAGCGTGGCCGTCCTATGTCTTGTCTTATTTCTGACCATATTTGAACTCGTGACCTCCTATAAAAACTGGGAAGAGATTCAGCGGGGGAACTTAGCTGTTGCTATGGCAACCGGCGGGAAGATTTTTGGGATTGCCAATGTCTTTCAGCATTCCATCGCCCAGCACAACTCGCTTCTTCAAATGGTCGGATGGGGCGTATACGGCTTTGTGATGCTGCTCGTCAGCTATTTCATTTTTGAATTTTTAACACCACGATTTAAAGTAGACAAAGAGATTGAGAATGATAATAGAGCGGTCGGGTTTATTTCACTCATTATTTCTGTTGGGCTGTCTTATGTAGTAGCAGCCGGCATTTAAGGAGACGACATGGAAAAACTAGCCAAAGTATTAATTGTAGTTGCCTGCACTTTTGCGGTTATTGGTGCCGTTTACATGTTCCTGTAAAATGAAGAATACATTCTAGAAAGCTGTCAGGGAAAACCTTGACAGCTTTTCACTCATCAAAGGCGGCGAATCAGAATGAATCAAATCTTGCAAAAAGACGAACTCATAAAGCGCATTGACACTTGTCTCAAAAAGACATCTCTTCCCCAAGACATATATGAACCGTATATTGCACGTCCTTTTCAAACGACTGGTTTTTTTGATGATTTGAGCCCCTATATTGAAATTGATCCAGCCGGCTATATTCTTATTCAATATGAACGAGGGATTAAAGTGCTTCATAAAAGAACAAAAGAGGCGGATGAAGTCGTTTATTGGATTTTAGAAGACACCATCTTTCTAACTGTGTATCTAGACATGATGAGACAATATCAAGTGGACAACATCCACACACATTTACCTAATGACCCTAGTATCCATAAACAGATCGTGGAGAGAGTCCATGAGTCATTTCGTGCGATCGGTGGATTATACGAAAAGTGGCATCATGAAGGGAAAAGAGCCTCTATAGAAACACCGTCGAAAAAATGAAGATGTGTCATGGAACGAGCTCGATTTGAAAAAAGCAAACAGCCATAAGGAAAAGTTTGCTATAATAAAATAGTACGAAAGTTCAGGAAGGAGGGTTTTTATGCAGTCAGATAAACGTTGGCTTCTGCATTACCCGAATCAAATTCCCCACGAACTCACCATCCCAAATGAAACGTTGCAATCTTACTTATTCAGCTCCGCAGAGGCAGCACCTGAGCATACAGCCATTCATTTTTTAGGAAAAAACATCACCTACCAGCAGTTACAAGAAGATGCACTGAAATTAGCCAGTCACTTGATTGACATCGGTGTCAAAAAAGGCGACAGAGTAGCGATTATGCTGCCAAACTGCCCGCAATCGGTGATTTCTTATTATGCGGTTTTAATAGCAGGCGGCATTGTCGTTCAAACCAATCCGCTTTATACGGAGAAAGAACTGGAATATCAAATGGAGGACAGCGGCTCTAAGGTGCTGATCACTCTCGATCTACTGTATCCAAAGGCCTATAAAATGAAAGCGCTGACAAGTATGGAGCATTTGATCATCACAAAATTACAAGATTACTTGCCATTTCCGAAAAACATATTGTTTCCGATTGTCCAGCGAAGGAAAAACAACATGGTCATCCAAGTGGAGAAGAGTGATTCCATTCATCATTTCTCACAGATCATGAAAGAGTCGTCAGGAGAACAGATTCCGCAAATATCCTTTCAACCGAAAGAGGATGTCGCAGTTTTGCAATATACAGGCGGAACGACCGGTTTACCAAAAGGGGTCATGCTCACACACGAAAATATAGTAGCCAATACAGAAATGTGTACATCCTGGATGTATAAAACGAACCGCGGAAAAGAGCGGATTCTTGGAATCATTCCGTTCTTTCATGTATACGGCATGACGACCGTGCTAAACCTTGCAGTCAAAGAAGGTCATCAAATGATTCTTCTTCCGCGTTTTGATGCAGCGGATGCCTTGAAGACCATTGAAAAACAGAAACCGACGCTGTTCCCAGGAGCACCAACGATGTATATTGCCCTGCTTCATCATCCGAATATTGAGAAGTATGACCTATCATCCATCACCGCATGCTTAAGCGGATCGGCCGCTCTTCCTGTTGAAGTCAAACAGAGTTTTGAAAAACTAACAGGAGGAAGGCTGGTGGAGGGGTATGGACTTTCAGAAACTTCTCCTGTCACTCATGCCAATTTCTTATGGGGAGCGAACAAAATAGGAAGTATCGGGTGCCCTTGGCCGAATACGGATGCCGGTATTTATTGTGAAGAAACGGGTGGACTCAAAGCGCCATATGAGCATGGAGAGATTATCGTCAAAGGTCCTCAAATCATGAAAGGGTACTGGAATCAGCCGGATGAGACAGCGGCAGTGTTAAGAGACGGCTGGTTTTTCACAGGAGACATTGGGTATATGGATGAGGATGGTTTTTTCTATATCGTAGACCGGAAAAAAGATGTCATCATCGCGAGCGGCTATAATATTTACCCAAGAGAGGTTGAAGAAGCCCTTTATGAGCATGAGCTTGTACAAGAAGTGGTTGTGGCGGGTATTCCAGATCCGTATAGAGGGGAAACAGTAAAAGCCTTTGTTGTCCCGAAAAAGGATGCCTATGTAACAGAGGATGAACTGGATCGTTTTGTTAGAACAAGAATTGCCTCATTTAAAGTGCCGCGTGTCTACGAATTTAAGGAATCACTGCCTAAAACGGCTGTAGGGAAAATCTTGCGCAGAGTGTTAATTGAAGAAGAAAAAAGAAAGCAATCGTCTTCAACAGAAGAACCAGTCGATCAATGAGAGAATGAACCAGCATCATCCGGTCAAGCGGCCGGATGATTTGAATTGTACGTGTCTGCTCTGGTATGCTAAAGGTTGAAAAGAAAAAAGAACATCACTTGACAAATCACTCGTTTCTTTTTAACATAAAGTTATGAATGAATGCTCATTCAATTTAGAAAGGGACGAAGCACATTGAAGCAGAAAAGACCGAAGTACATGCAAATTATTGATGCAGCCGTTGTGGTGATTGCAGAGAACGGCTACCATCAATCACAAGTTTCAAAGATTGCCAAACAAGCAGGAGTAGCAGACGGAACCATTTATCTCTATTTCAAAAACAAAGAGGATATTCTGATCTCGTTGTTTAAAGAAAAAATGGGACAATTCATCGAACGGATGGAAACAGATATTCAAAAGAAACCGTCTGCCAAAGAAAAGCTTCTTCTCCTCATTCGAGAACACTTTCGCCTGCTATCGCAAGACCATCATTTGGCCCTTGTGACACAGCTTGAACTCAGGCAGTCAAACCTTGAACTGCGCCAAAAAATCAATGAGGTGCTGAAAGGGTATTTAAATATGCTCGACTCCATTTTAACCGAGGGAAAGAAGACAGGAGAATTTAGACAAAATCTAGATGTCCGCTTAGCGAGACAAATGGTATTTGGGACGATTGATGAAACCGCTACAACATGGGTCATGAATGATCAAAAGTATGACCTGCCTGCACTCGCAGAAAGTGTACATGATCTTCTCTTAAACGGAATACATCAATCTTAAAGACAATTGAAAAAGGATGATTGACATGGAAAAAATACTTAGCTTACACCAAGAGGAACAGACAGCACTCATCACGATTCAACACCCACCTGCAAATGCCTTATCCTCTCAGCTTCTCACTGAACTCAATGACATGTTTGATCAGCTTGAACAAAACAGTGAAGTGAGAGCTATTGTCATTCATGGAGAAGGTAGATTTTTCTCAGCAGGTGCTGATATTAAAGAATTTACGACCTTGCAGGAAGAGTCTGATTATGCCAGCCTTGCAGACAGAGGACAGCAAGTGTTTGAACGAATTGAACAATGTCCAAAACCGGTGATTGCTTCCATTCACGGGGCAGCATTAGGCGGCGGGCTTGAGCTGGCGATGTCGTGTGATATTCGAATCGCAACAAAAGATGCAAAGCTGGGACTGCCGGAATTAAATCTCGGTATTATCCCAGGATTCGGCGGAACGCAGCGCCTGCCTCGCTACGTTGGATCAGCTAAAGCACTTGAAATGATGGGAACAGCTGAGCCGATTACAGGAGAAGAAGCATTTGCCTGCGGACTTGTTTCAAAACTTGCGGAAACAGAGGAAGAAGCGCTGGAAACAGCGAAAACATTGGCGGCGAAATTTGCAGCGAAAAGCCCTAAAACGCTTGAGTATGTGCTTGAGTTATTGAATGCGACAAAAGTGTACTCATATGATGGCGGAATGAAGCTGGAAGCCAAAAAGTTTGCTGAAGTGTTCCAGTCGAATGATGCCAAAGAAGGCATCCAAGCTTTTATCGAAAAGCGTAAACCGAATTTTAAAGGGGAATAAGGGATTAGTACGACACAAGGGGGAGAAATGAATGAATATTTTTGTTTTAATGAAGCGTACGTTTGACACGGAAGAGAAAATCTCTATTCAGTCTGGTGCTATTCAAGAAGATGGGGCAGAGTTCATTATTAATCCTTATGATGAGTACGCAATTGAAGAAGCGATTCAGCTTCGGGATGAGCACGGGGGAGAAGTAACGGTCGTGACAGTTGGCAATGAAGATACGGAGAAGCAGCTTAGAACAGCACTTGCAATGGGCTGCGATCAAGCCGTTTTATTAAATGTTGAAGATGATTTGGAGGAGTGGGATCAGTTTTCCGCTTCTACGATTCTATATCACTATCTCAAGGATAAAGAAGCTTCCTTGATCTTAGCAGGGAATGTAGCGATTGACGGCGGGTCTGGACAGGTGGCCCCGCGTCTTGCTGAATTACTCGGTTTTCCATATGTCACAACCATTACAAGTATTCAAATCGACGGCGGCTCAGCTTCAATTGAGCGAGATGCAGAGGGTGATGTGGAAGTGATTTCTGCCGAGCTCCCGCTAGTGGTCACCGCGCAGCAAGGTCTCAATGAGCCTCGTTATCCATCGTTACCAGGCATCATGAAGGCAAAGAAAAAGCCTTTAGAAGAACTGGAATTAGACGATCTAGATCTAGATGAAGACGATGTGCCATTTAAAATCAAAACAATCGAACGTTTCTTACCGGAGAAAAAAGAGGGTGGCAAGGTGTTGAGCGGAGAGCTTCAGGATCAGGTCAAGGAACTGACAGACCTGCTAAGAAATGAAGCAAAAGTCATCTAAACATCCACTTTACGATATCACGAGAACAAGGGGGAGCTTATAGGATGAGTAAAAAAGTTGTTGTACTTGGAGAAAGTCGTGACGGTAAATTAAGAAATGTGACATTTGAAGCGATTGCTGCCGCTCACGAGGTGGCTGATGGCGGTGAAGTGATTGGCGTTTTAATAGGGGATCACGTCAAAGACCAAGCGGATGAACTGCTTTATTATGGAGCGGATCATGTGATGATCGTCGAGCACCCGCATCTTTCTTATTATACGTCTGATGGTTTTGCGCAGGCGCTTCAAGCAATATTAGATCAAGTCAATCCTGATGCAGTGCTCTTCGGTCATACATCAATCGGAAAAGACTTGTCACCAAAAATAGCTGCACGCCTGCAAACTGGCTTAATTTCAGATGCAATAGATGTAAGCGTTACCGGTGAACACCTTGTTTTCACTAGACCGATTTATTCAGGAAAAGCTTTTGAAAAAGTCATTTCAACAGATCGTCTGCTTTTGGCTACTATCCGTCCAAACAACGTGGCACCGCTGGAGCGTGATGCGTCACGCAGCGGAGAAGTGACGCCAGTTTCTGTCGATATTCAAAACCTAAGAACGATCGTGAAGGAAGTCATTAAAAAAACATCAGAAGGTGTAGATTTATCTGAAGCGAAGGTTATTGTCGCAGGAGGCAGGGGGGTCAAGAGCAAAGAAGGCTTTGAACCGCTGAAAGAACTTGCCCAAACACTTGGCGCAGCAGTCGGTGCCTCGCGTGGTGCATGTGACGCTGACTACTGCGATTATGCCCTGCAAATTGGTCAAACCGGTAAAGTCGTCACACCTGACCTTTACATTGCCTGCGGGATTTCAGGAGCTATTCAGCATTTAGCCGGTATGTCCAACAGTAAAGTCATTGTTGCAATCAACAAAGACCCAGAAGCTGAAATCTTCAAAATCGCTGATTACGGAATAGTTGGTGACTTATTCGAAGTCGTTCCGCTTTTAAATGAAGAGTTAAAAAAGATGAATATCCATTCTTAACGCTCATACACTCAGAATGCCTAGGTATTCTGGGTTTTTTTGTATGTTATCACGAAACAAAGGGGCGGTTTACAAGTGAATGGGACAGTAAAAGTCAATGAAGTGATTGGACGCATTTCTAAACACATCTATGGACACTTTCAAGAGCATTTAGGAAGAGGAATTTATGACGGAATTTGGGTAGGGAAAGATTCAGAGATTGATCATGTTGAAGGGATTCGTACTGATGTGCTAAAGGCCCTTCAAGCCTTACATATCCCGGTGCTGAGGTGGCCGGGGGGCTGTTTTGCAGACGAGTATCATTGGGCAAACGGCGTCGGTGATCTGAGTGAACGAAAGCCGATGGTGAATACTCATTGGGGTGGCACCGTTGAATCAAATGCGTTTGGTACACATGAATTTATGAGACTGTGTGAATTACTTGAATGTGAGCCTTATATTTGTGGAAACGTTGGAAGCGGTTCTGTTCAAGAATTAGCAGAATGGATTGAATATATCACATTTCCTAAAGGGACACCTATGTCGGATTGGCGCATTCAAAATGGAAAACAAGAACCGTGGGAGCTGACGTATGTTGGTGTAGGTAATGAAAGCTGGGGATGTGGTGGAAATATGACGCCAGAGTATTATGCAGACTTATATAAACGCTACCAAACGTATGTGAGAGAATTTGCTGGTCAGCGCATTTACAAAATCGCATGCGGTGCGAATTCAAATGATGTGAATTGGACAAAAGTATTAATGGAGCGTGCAGCGCCTTGGATGGATGGGCTCAGTTTGCATTACTATACGGTCCCAGGAACATGGGAGAAAAAAGGGTCTGCGACTGATTTTGATGAGGATGAGTGGTTTACAACGCTGAAAAAGGCGTCTGAAATGGAGCGGCTTGTCGTGGAACACGGAAAAATCATGGATCGTTATGATCCAGACAAGCGAATTGGGATGATTATTGATGAATGGGGGACATGGTATGATCCAGAACCGGGGACAAATCCAGGTTTTTTGTATCAGCAAAACACATTAAGAGATGCTCTAGTCTGTGCCTTGCATTTTCATATTTTTCATCGCCATTGCCAGCGGATTCATATGGCGAATATTGCCCAGACCGTCAATGTGCTACAAGCGATGGTGTTAACGCAGGACGAAAAGATGCTCCTGACACCTACCTATCATGTATTTCACATGTTTCAAGTGCATCAAGAAGAAGAAGCGCTTGAAGTAGAATTGAATGCGCCTTCGTATGAACGCCGGGGTGAAAAAATTCCTCAAGTCAGTGTGTCAGCCTCGCGGTCATCTGACAAGATGCATATTAGTTTATGTCATGTGAATCCCCATGAAAAAGCAGACGTATCTCTTGCGATAGAGGGAATCGATGCAAAAACGAAGGTCACTGGCCGTGTGCTGACTGCTGATCGGATGAATGCACACAACACGTTCGATGATCCTCATTCTGTTCAGCCTGCGGACTTTCGACAATTTGCTGTTAAGCACGGCGAGCTGACTATTGATCTGCCGCCTATGTCGGTTGTCATGTTGACCGTCGATCTGGCTTGATCGCATATTTCAATGTTTGATGAGAAGAATGTTGGGGCATCATACATTGTAAATGAAGCGGAAAGGGAGTCATGTCATATGCTTAGAACCATTCTGATGATCATCGGTGCGATTGTTGTTATTGGTGCGATCATACGGTTTGTTTTTTAATTCATTTCATAAAAAATGATTCGTAAGCATTTCATTCGCAAGTCACATTGGTAGATGCTATACTAAAAAGCATAATTTACATTGGAGGAATGAATAATGGCAATCGTAAAAGCTACTGACGCAACATTTTCACAAGAAACTGCAGAAGGTGTTGTTCTTGCAGACTTTTGGGCACCATGGTGCGGACCTTGTAAAATGATTGCTCCAGTTCTTGAAGAACTTGATCAAGAAATGGGCGATAAAATGAAAATTGTAAAAATTGATGTGGATGATAACCAAGAAACTGCTGGTAAATACGGCGTTATGAGTATCCCAACACTTCTTGTTTTAAAAGACGGTGAAGTCGTCGAAACGTCTGTTGGTTTCAAACCAAAAGAAGCACTAGCTGAGCTTGTAAACAAACATCTATAAACCGATCTATGCCCACGTGGCATGATCTCAAAAGCGGTTCTCGTATAGTCGAGAGCCGCTTTTCTTTCATCGTGGTATAAAACAAATGTTCGTGATACACTAGAAGGAGTGAAAGAGGAAAACAAGGACGGATGAAAATATGAACAAATTGATCAAAGAAAAGCTGTCAGTCTTACCTGATCAACCAGGCTGTTACTTAATGAAAGATAGACAAAATACAATCATTTATGTGGGAAAGGCAAAGGTATTAAAAAATAGGGTCCGCTCTTATTTTACAGGATCTCATGATGCCAAAACGCAGCGGCTTGTCAGTGAAATCGAAGACTTTGAATACATTGTCACCTCTTCAAATATTGAGGCACTTATTTTAGAGCTGAATTTAATCAAAAAATATGACCCGAAATACAATGTCATGCTCAAGGATGACAAAACGTACCCTTTTATTAAAATTACGAATGAACGTCATCCTAAGCTGGTTGTCACCCGCAATGTGAAAAAGGATAAAGGGAAATACTTCGGTCCATATCCGAACGTACAAGCAGCAAGAGAAACGAAAAAGCTGCTCGACCGTTTATATCCACTTAGAAAATGTGCGACACTCCCTGACCGAGTCTGCCTTTATTATCATCTTGGACAATGTCTTGCTCCGTGTGTGTATGACATTTCTGAAGAAACGAATAAACAGCTCGTCGACGAAATCACAAGATTTCTAAACGGAGGACATCAGCAAATCAAGAAAGAATTAACAGAGAAGATGCAAGAAGCGGCCGAACAATTAGAATTTGAGCGGGCAAAAGAACTGAGAGATCAAATCGCATACATTGACTCAACGATGGAAAAGCAAAAGATGACGATGAGTGACTTATCCGATCGTGATGTGTTTGCCTATGCTTATGATAAGGGCTGGATGTGTGTCCAAGTCTTCTTCATCAGACAGGGGAAATTAATCGAACGTGATGTCAGCCTATTTCCGATGTATCAAGACCCTGAGGAAGAATTTCTCACGTTTATGGGGCAGTTTTATGAAAAGAACAACCATTTTCTGCCGAAAGAAATTTTGGTGCCGGACAGCGTTGATCAAGAGTTGATTGAGCAATTGCTTGAAACGAATGTTCATCAGCCGAAAAAAGGAAAGAAAAAGGATTTGCTTTTACTTGCCCACCAAAACGCCAAAATTGCTCTCAAAGAAAAGTTCTCGCTTATAGAGCGTGATGAAGAACGGACAATTGGTGCAGTGGAGCAGCTTGGCGATGCACTCAATATTTATATGCCATACCGGATTGAGGCGTTTGATAACTCCAATATCCAAGGAGCAGACCCCGTATCCGCTATGGTTGTCTTCCAAGACGGGAAGCCGTATAAAAAAGAGTACCGAAAATACAAAATTAAAACCGTTGAGGGGCCCGATGATTATGCTTCCATGCGTGAAGTCATTAGAAGGCGGTATACCCGGGTGTTAAAGGATGAACTGCCGCTTCCTGACTTGATTTTAATCGATGGAGGAAAAGGACAGATCAACGCAGCCATAGATGTGCTCGAAAATGAATTAAATCTGTCTGTTCCTGTGGCAGGTCTAGTGAAAGATGAAAAACACAGGACATCGAATCTTATGATGGGTGATACGCTTGAAATTGTTGCGCTCGAACGGAATAGTCAGGCCTTTTATTTATTGCAGCGTATTCAAGATGAAGTGCACCGATTTGCGATTAGTTTTCACCGGCAGCTGCGCGGGAAGAATGCATTCCAGTCTATTCTAGACGATGTCCCAGGTATCGGGGAAAAGCGCAAAAAGCAGTTGCTGAAACATTTTGGCTCTGTGAAAAAGATGAAAGAAGCCTCTATCCAGGATTTTCAGGACGCTGGTATTCCGAAACAAACGGCTGAACTTTTAATGGAGGCATTAAAAAAATAGATTGTACTTTTTCCAAAAGTCTGTTAAGATGTGACTAATTTAATAAATGAACGTGTTGTTTGTTGAAGATAGAGGTGCGAACTTCAAGAGTAAGCCTTCAGAGATCGAGGGGATCTAGGAAGAGGGCTGAAAGGGGAGCGTCGCCGAAGTGAATAAAATCCACTCATTTTATTCGCTGGCTGTACATTGAAGAAATGTAGGGCTGTCAAGAATGTATTTCTTGGAGGGCTATCTCATTGTTTGCATCGTTTGATGATGATTTTAAAGCAATGGGAGATTTGTTCTCTCATTGCTTTTTTATTTGCAGTGCAGAGAGCAGTCTCCGCAGCCTCTTCTCTCACACGTGATCTTTTGAAAAAGGGTGGTAGACATGGGACTAATTGTACAAAAATTTGGTGGAACATCTGTTGGATCGACAGAAAAAATTCGCAATGCCGCAGAGAGAGTCATCGCTGAACGCGAGGCAGGAAATGATGTGGTCGTGGTTGTGTCTGCGATGGGCAAATCAACGGATGTTCTAGTAGACCTAGCGAAAGAACTCACAGATGATCCAAGCAAAAGAGAAATGGATATGCTACTGACAACTGGTGAGCAGGTGACCATTTCATTATTAGCGATGGCGCTCCAAGCAAAAGGTTATGATGCCATTTCCTTTACAGGCTGGCAAGCTGGGGTGAAAACAGAGAAGGTGCACGGAAATGCAAGAATCGTGGACATCGATGAAGCAAGAATCAAAGAAGAACTGAGTGCGGGAAAAGTCGTCGTTGTAGCAGGTTTCCAAGGAATTGCGGATGATCTACATATTACAACACTTGGGCGTGGTGGATCAGATACGACAGCAGTGGCACTAGCTGCGGCACTCAAAGCGGACAAATGTGATATTTATACGGACGTACCAGGTGTGTTTACAACAGATCCTCGTTATGTACCGTCTGCGCGAAAACTTGCAGGAATTTCATACGATGAAATGCTTGAGTTAGCCAATTTAGGAGCAGGTGTGCTGCATCCGAGAGCGGTCGAATTTGCGAAAAATTATCAAATCCCACTAGAAGTCCGTTCTAGTATTGAAAATGAATCGGGTACGTTAATTGAGGAGGAATCATCCATGGAACAAAATTTAGTTGTAAGAGGCATTGCATTTGAAGATCAGATGACACGCGTGACGGTATGCGGCCTTTCAAGCGGTTTAACAACGCTATCGACGATTTTTACGACACTTGCGAAGCAAAATATCAATGTCGATATCATTATTCAGTCTGTCACAAACACCAATCAGACCTCCATCTCTTTCTCTGTGAAAACGGATGATTTGTCTAAAACAGTTGAAGTATTAGAAGAATACAAAGGTGCGCTTGGTTATGAGCAGATTGAGACAGAAAGCAAATTAGCCAAAGTATCTATCGTTGGCTCTGGTATGGTCTCAAACCCAGGCGTTGCGGCTGAAATGTTCGCTGTGTTAGCTCAAAAAGACATTCAAGTGAAAATGGTCAGTACGTCTGAGATCAAAGTCTCAACAGTCGTTGATCGTGAAGATATGGTGAAAGCGGTAGAAGCCCTTCATGATGCGTTTGAATTATCAAAGGTGAGCGCCGCTGCTCATTCTTAAATCTTCAAAAGAGGTGTATTCCGTAAAAAGATACACCTCTCAGCGTGTAGCCAAACCCTCGCATTCTTTGTCAGTCCTGCGTACTGGTGCTCACGAATGTCAAATTCGCTCCGCTCCAGTACTCGTCTTTCCTAGACTGCAAAGGTTTTCTATCACGCTGAAAAGAAGACAAAGGGCTAAAATCAAGTTCATTTTAGCCCTTTGTCAACAATCTGAAAGGTGTATCCCATAAAAAGATACACCTCTTTTTTATATTGGAAATCATCAGCATATGAAGAAAGAAAAACATGCGTAAACCGGTACGTCAACTGTGCTATGATAGAAGGGTATATAAAAAAGGCGTGACACAAAGTCCTCGCCTTTCATAAGCAGTGTTAGCTAGGGTCTCTTAAATCCCATTTAACGGTTAAAATGACTTTATCAGCACGCTTTTTTACTTGTTCATAGGATTCAGCCACGTGCTCATTGAGAAGCTGAATCTGTTCAGCGATAAAACCTGCTTCCATTTGAAAGCATGGCTCCTTTTGATAGCTGAGTCGATTCGATACAAGTGGACCTTCGAGCTCAAACTCAATTTCCTGTTTTTTAGAATGGACCATCGTGAGAGTTCCCCATCCGGCATCATGGAAAAATTCGGGGATCTTTTCCCATGACTCTTGAGGAAATTTACGAGCAAGCAGTTTACCCGCAAAATACATCATAGATGAATGATCCTGACCAAGAATGTCAGGCAGCAGAACTTCGCGTATCAGCTCGTAGGCAAATCCATTGACTTCAATTTCTTTTAGCTGTTCTAAGTTAGATTCGAATTTATTCATTGTATGGCTCCCCTCTTTCAACAATTTATTATAGCTTATGTGGGCATATGATGACAGAGTTTTCCCTGAAGTCTAAGAAATTCTTATTGTAGTAAAACGAATTTTGATTTAAAACTTTTAAATTTCGGAAAATTTTAATTTATGTACGCGGTTTCTTGACGCTTTTTTGACATAGGAGTAAAATGAAATTGTCAATAAATTTGAATAAAGTGCTTACAATTGAAAGAAGCGGGGGTAAGACAATTTTCAAGCAATTGCACTTTTTTTACTAGGGGGTAAAGTAATGTCGGGGAACAAAGAATTTTTTTATCGGAGATTGCATTCTTTGCTTGGCGTCATTCCGGTCGGTCTATTTTTAGTACAGCACTTAGTGATTAACCACTTTGCGACGAATGGACCAGAGGCGTTTAACAAAGCTGCACACTTTATGGAACAGCTTCCATTCAGATATGCACTTGAGCTGTTCGTGATTTTCTTACCACTGATCTATCATGCTGTTTATGGGGTGTACATAGCCTTTACGGCACAAAACAACACGTCTCGCTTCAGTTACTTAAGAAACTGGTTGTTCAGACTGCAACGGATTACAGGTATCATCACATTGATTTTTGTCACTTGGCACGTATGGGAAACACGCATTCAAGCGCAGCTTGGAGCTGAAGTAAACTATGACATGATGGCGAATATTTTAAGCTCTCCATTTATGCTAGGTTTCTATATTGTCGGCGTTTTATCTACTATTTTCCACTTTGCTAATGGCTTGTGGTCATTTGCTGTCAGCTGGGGAATTACAGTTTCACCACGCTCACAAAGAATCTCCACATATGTGACATTAGGTATATTTATAGCGCTTTCATATGTAGGGCTAAGAGCAATTTTCGCTTTTGTTTAAGAGGAAATAGATTAGTAGAAGAGGGAGAGGGGCTACAATGAGTAATTCTAGCATCATCGTTGTCGGAGGCGGCTTAGCTGGTCTCATGGCAACTATCAAAGCAGCAGAAGCGGGAACAGCTGTTAAACTATTTTCAATCGTACCTGTGAAACGTTCGCATTCTGTTTGTGCACAGGGCGGAATTAACGGAGCGGTCAATACAAAAGGTGAAGGAGATTCACCTTATGAGCATTTTGATGACACGGTATATGGCGGAGACTTTTTAGCTAATCAGCCGCCAGTAAAGGCAATGTGTGAAGCAGCGCCGTCCATTATCCACTTACTTGATCGTATGGGTGTAATGTTTAACAGAACACCAGAAGGATTACTGGACTTCCGCCGTTTCGGGGGAACACAGCACCACCGTACAGCATTTGCTGGTGCGACAACAGGTCAGCAGTTATTATATGCACTAGATGAGCAGGTTCGCCGCTATGAAGTAGCAGGGCTTGTGACGAAATATGAAGGCTGGGAATTCCTTGGTGCTGTGTTAGATGACGAGGAAGTATGCCGAGGCATTGTCGCGCAGAACTTGACGACAATGGAAATCGAATCCTTCCGTTCAGATGCTGTCATCATGGCAACAGGAGGCCCTGGTATCGTATTCGGTAAATCAACGAACTCCATGATTAATACTGGATCAGCTGCATCGATCGTTTATCAGCAAGGTGCTCATTATGCTAATGGAGAATTCATTCAAATTCACCCAACAGCGATCCCAGGAGATGACAAGCTGCGTCTCATGAGTGAATCAGCTCGTGGTGAAGGTGGACGTGTTTGGACATATAAAGACGGAAAACCTTGGTACTTCCTAGAAGAAAAGTACCCAGCATACGGAAACCTTGTACCGCGTGACATTGCAACGCGTGAAATTTTCGACGTATGTGTTGAGCAAAAGCTTGGCATCAACGGAGAGAACATGGTGTATCTAGACCTTTCTCACAAAGATCCAAAAGAGCTTGATATTAAGCTTGGTGGAATCATTGAAATCTATGAAAAATTCATGGGTGATGACCCGCGTAAGCTTCCGATGAAAATTTTCCCGGCTGTTCATTATTCAATGGGCGGCTTATGGGTTGATTATGATCAAATGACGAATATCAAAGGCTTGTTTGCTGCAGGAGAATGTGATTACTCTATGCACGGCGGAAACAGACTTGGTGCAAACTCATTGCTTTCTGCGATTTACGGCGGAATGGTTGCTGGACCAAATGCTGTGAAATACATTAGCGGTCTTGAAAAGTCTGCAGAAGATTTATCATCTGCAACATTCGACAGTGCCGTGAAGAAAGAGCAGGAGAAATGGGACAACATCCTTAGCATGGATGGCACAGAAAATGCATATGTGCTTCATAAAGAGCTTGGAGAATGGATGACGGACAACGTGACAGTGGTTCGTTACAACGAGAAGCTCTTAAAAACAGATCAGAAGATTGAAGAACTGATGGAGCGCTATAAGCATATTAACATCAACGATACAGCTTCATGGAGCAACCAAGGCGCTGCCTTCACGCGTCAGCTTGACAACATGCTTCAGCTGGCACGCGTCATTACGATTGGGGCTTACAACCGGAATGAAAGCCGAGGCGCACACTATAAACCGGAATTCCCAGAAAGAAACGATGAAGAATTCCTAAAAACAACGATGGCTACGTTCAAAGGGAAGAACCAAAAACCTGCATTCCACTATGAGGACGTCGATGTATCGTTAATTGCACCTCGTAAACGAGATTACTCGAAGAAAAAGGTGGAGAAATAAGATGAGTGAAAAAAATACGATTCAATTTATTATCACACGTCAAGATACAGCAGATGGCAAGCCTTATGATGAGGAATTCGAAATCCCTTACCGTCCGAATATGAACGTCATTTCTGCACTCATGGAAATCAGACGTAATCCGGTCAATAAAAAAGGTGAAAAAACAACGGCGATCAACTGGGACATGAACTGTCTTGAAGAAGTATGTGGCGCTTGTTCCATGGTCATTAATGGAACGCCTCGCCAATCATGTACTGCACTGATTGACAAGTTAGAGCAGCCGATCCGTCTTCAGCCGATGAAAACGTTCCCGGTTGTGAGAGACTTGCAGGTTGATCGAAGCCGTATGTTCAATTCATTGAAAAAAGTCAAAGCATGGGTGCCGATCGATGGCACATATGATCTTGGACCTGGACCAAGAATGCCTGAGAAAAAGCGTCAATGGGCGTATGAGCTTTCAAAATGTATGACATGTGGTGTCTGCCTTGAAGCTTGTCCAAACGTGAATGATAAGTCTTCCTTTATGGGCCCTGCACCGCTTTCACAAGTTCGTCTATTTAACGCACATCCGACAGGTGCAATGAATAAGTCTGACCGTTTAGAAGAAATTATGGGTGATGGCGGTCTCGCAAACTGCGGGAACTCTCAAAACTGTGTGCAGGCTTGTCCGAAAGGAATCCCGCTCACAACATCAATTGCAGCACTTAACCGAGATACAACATTACAAGCTTTCCGTAACTTCTTCGGAAGCGATCACGCAGAATAACATCACATTCAGTCCTCCTTGCCAATCATGATGAGTGTTTACAAGAGGCTGGATGCAAAAACATAACAAACGCCTCTTCCAATACGGGAGAGGCGTTTTGTTTGCGAATAAGGAGTGGATCAAATGAGGCTGCCGTCATATATTGAAGAACCGTTTGAAGAGTGGAGGGCATCGTTTCGATTTTATGTGGAAACAACCGTCCGTTTTTCAGAAACGGATATGTTTGGTCACATGAACAATGTCACCCCGTTTGTGTATTTTGAAGAGGCGCGGATTGCCTTCTTTCAAAAAACGGGAATTGTAGATAAACGAATGAAGCGAGCGAGAGAGACGATTACGGTCGTGGCAAACCTTCAATGTGATTACATCAAGCAAGTGGAAATCGGTGAGAGGCTGCGTGTGTATGTAAAGCCAGAAAAGGTTGGATCAAGCTCTCTCATCCTTCATTATTTAGGAGAAAATGAACAGCAAGAACCGTGTTTTACAGGCTCAGTCACGATGGTGCAAATAAGTAAAGACACCGGTGCCCCTGTACCGTTTACAGAAAAGGAAAAAGAGACTTTTCAGGCCCAGCGACATTAAAGAATCACGGTCACATGTTTCATTTTGTTATAATAAAAAGATCATATGAAGATGAAACAAAAGGAGAGCACATGAAGATTTTTCAATACGACACCATTGATAGTACAAATAATGAAGCGAAAAGGCTCATTCAGCAAGGAGAAATCCCTTCATTTGCTGTATATGCCCGGCAGCAGACAGCAGGGAGAGGCAGGCTTGGCAGACCGTGGGAAACGCCTACAGGAAATGTGGCTGTCACGATGACAGTAAAACCGCCAGTAGATATCTCCACCCAATCAACGATTGCCCCGCTGACGGCACTCGCGATTTATGATGTACTCAAACCACTCATGAGAGCAGAGGATCAGCTGGCGATCAAATGGCCAAATGATCTATTGATTAATGAAGCGAAAGTATCTGGCACATTAATTGAAGCAGACCGTAGCGCCATTTACATCGGTGTGGGCATCAATGTAGAGACAAAGCCCGAGCACGTTCCGTATAAAACCGTTTGCCTATCAGAACTGACTGAGGTGAAAGCGGACCAGCTAGTGAAAGATTTGGTAGCGGCCTTTGAAAAATACCATGCACGCTGGCAAATGGAAGGATTTGAAGCCCTCACTGCCCTTTATAACAAACGATTATATCGGCTGAATCAACCGCTTCGTATTTCACTAGATCGTGAAAAGCAAACATGGCAGGAAGGGATTTGCTGTGGTGTGAATCGTTATGGTCATATTCAGTTAAAAGATGATCAAGGACATATAAAAGCCCATTCAGCAGGAGATATTGATGCACCGCCCAATTAGACAATTTCTCGTTCGATGAGTGTGTATAAAACCGTTGCATTCGATGTTAGAACGGATTGCTTTAAGATCTTCACACTGAAAAAAAGACAAAGAGCTAAAATCAGTTCATTTTAGCTCTTTGTCGACATGATGACGTCTCATTTATGCTTCTCTTTTTATTTGAGGTTGAACCATGTAGTCTTTTTTTGTAAAGACCACTCCATCTAGGATTTCTCTTGCGGTTCGAATGACTTTCACTCTATTTTGTGAGATATCAATTTCAGTTTGCATAATACCAGCAGGATGACCAATTCGAAGTGTATCATCTTGACCTTGAAACAGCTGTGCCGGAAGCGTTTGATCCATGAAACAGCTGGCTGACACACAGACAGATCCGGTGATGGCAAGTGCTTGGTGCGGTCTTTGCATCGATAGCATCCGAACGATGATGTCCATATCTGCTGCTCTTCTCAATATTCCATTTGTATCTACATAATCAGCAGGCTCGCTGATGATCGCAAGCTTTGGAACAGCAGGAGACTGTAATGTGGCCAGTTCTTTTGGTGCGAAGTGACACATTTCAGCAGCGATGGAACGAATCTCTTCTAAATCATCCAGCAATTCGTCTGTAAACTCCTCAGGCAATTCAGTTCCTTTTAATTGAATATCTTTGGCACGGACAAAGGCGATTGGATTTGCAATGTCTACGATTGAGATCGGAATCTCTCCAAACTTTGTCTGGATCGTATCCATTTTGTTTCCAGTCGGAAAGGTTTTACCTGTGACAGCGCCTTCAGGTTTCTCAAAGGATAAATAAATGGGAGAACCTGTTCCTTTCACTCCTGGAATTTCTGCCTGTCCTTCAAATTTCACTTCTCCATTCTCGACTTCTACCTCTGCCACAATGATTTTATTCGTGTTGGTATTCAAAATACGTACCGTTGTGACAGGCTCAACTGCTTGGACAAGTCCTTTAATGATGGCATACGGTCCAACTGCTGATGAGATATTCCCACAGTTTCCTTTAAAGTCGACAAACCTTTCATTGATGCTGACTTGTGCAAACGTATAGTTTACATCCACATCTGGACGAGTGGCTTTATCGATAATGGCCACCTTACTTGTTAAAGAATTACCGCCCCCGATTCCATCAACTTGCAGCCGGTCAGGGCTGCCCATAATGTCTAATAGAAATGCTTCGAGCTCATCGTGTTCGTAAGGTGCATCATTTGCTTGAATGAAGACCCCTTTGCTTGTACCGCCTCGCATGATTGTGATTGGAACTTTTCTCATTGCTCTCACCCTCAATTGTTTAGTTACTATTTATCTAATCAAAATGGTAAAGTATAATAAGAAATAAGTTAAATACATTATTTTAAGAGAAACTGATAAAATATTTTTATAACAAGGTCAAAAGGAGGGCACACAATGGATGAGAAAGATTGGCGGTTTTTAAAGGTGCTATATGAAGAGAAGAACATCACAAAAGCGGCAGAAAAATTATTTGTATCGCAGCCTGCCTTAAGTTATCGATTGAAACAGCTTGAAGAGGAATTTGACATGAAGCTTTTCTTTAAAAGAAAGCGAGGCATTGAATTTACATCAGAGGGCGAATACTTGGCTAAATACGCAAATGACATGCTCAAGCAGCTCCAGCAAACGAAAGATGGCATGCTCAATATGCAAAAAAAGGTCAAAGGAACGATCAGGTTAGGGGTGTCGAGTAACTTTGCTCAATATAAACTGCCGGAAATTTTAAGAGAGTTTTCTAAGCAGTATCCACATGTTCAATTTATGGTGAACACAGGATGGAGCACAAAAGTCATGGATTTATTAGGGACATCAAGTGTACATTTAGGGATTTTAAGAGGAGATTACGACTGGAATGGAGAGCGGTTTTTGCTTGATAAAGAACGCCTTTGTATCATTTCAAAATCAGAAATACAGCTAAAGGACCTTCCGAAACTGCCGCTCATTGACTATCACACGGATAGTTCATTAAAACGATTGATTAACAGATGGTGGCAGGAGACGTTCACGATGCCTCCGCTTGTGACAATGGAGACAGACAGGCAAGATACATCAAAAGAGATGGTGAAGCATGGTTTAGGTTATGCCATTGTCCCGGAAATTTGCCTCAGACCAAGTGATGAGCTATTTGTAAAAGGTCTTTCGTATAAAGATGGACAGCCTGTTTTAAGAGATACATGGCTCATGTACCAGCCGGATTCCCTTCATTTGTCTGTTGTGAAAGCATTCATTGAGTTTTTAAGAAGTCAGCAAGGCTAATTATAAAAAAAATTTATTGAATAGACGAAAAAATCGATATTTTCATTATAAAAAAAGCTATTATATCCTTGAAATAGAAAGCGCTAACATTTCGGGCCGCAAGTGCAAAAGGGGCGCTTGTGGATCGTGTAAAGAAGAGGATGGAGGGATATGAAGTGCTAGCTATTTTAGGGATCTTGATGGTCGTGACTTTTACATTTCTTATTATGACAAAACGTATGCATCCGGTGGTGGCTCTAACCGTTGTGCCAATCATCTTTGCATTAATCGGTGGATTTTACAGCGGATTAGGGGACATGATGCTTGATGGACTCAAGACCGTTGCACCATCTGCTGCTTTATTGTTATTTGCCATCTTATTCTTCGGTGTCATGCTGGATGCTGGATTGTTTGACCCATTGATCAAACTGATTTTACGTCTTGTGAAAGGCGATCCGGTCAAAATTGCTTTTGGGGTAGCGATTTTGTCTATGCTTGTTGCATTAGATGGTGATGGAACGACAACGTACATGATTACCGTATCAGCTATGCTGCCACTTTTCTTAAGAATTGGGATGAACCCACTGATTTTAGGGACGATTTCATTATTATCACTAGGCATTATGAGTGGAATGACGCCTTGGGGCGGTCCAGCTACTCGTGCGATTGCTGCACTTGGTTTAGATGCAGCGGAATTCTTCATTCCATTACTCCCGACGATGATAGGGGGCGGTCTTTTTATCCTTTTTACAGCGTATGTTCTTGGAAAAAAAGAACGGAAGCGCATTGGGGTTGCCGAGATTCAGTATAAAGAAGAGGTCTCGATCTCTCCTGAATTGGCGGCATCAATTGAAGATGGCGTTGCAGATATGAAGAGACCAAACTTGATTTGGGTCAACTTCTTCCTGACGATTGCTGTCATGGTCACACTTGTATTGGATATCGTACCGATTCCTGTACTCTTTCTCATTGGCTTTGTCATTGCGCTTATGATCAACTATCCAAAAGTGGAAGATCAGCGTGAGCGGATTTTATCGCATGCAGGAAATGCTTTAACGGTCATTACCCTTGTGTTTGCAGCAGGAATTTTCACAGGCATTTTTTCGGGAACAAAAATGGTGGAGTCCATTGCTAACTTGGTCATTTACATGATTCCAGATTCATACAGCTCATTTTTTCCACTCATTGTCGCTTTGACGAGTATGCCATTTACATTTGTTCTTTCAAATGATGCGTATTATTTCGGGGTGCTGCCAATCTTAGCTGAAGCCGGCGCAGCTTACGGAATTGATCCAGTAGAAATTGCGCGCGCCTCTATTATCGGACAGCCTGTCCATTTGCTGAGTCCGCTTGTGGCTTCAACATTACTGCTTGTGAGTATGCTGAATAAAGATATTGGTGATTTGCAAAAGTACGCACTGCTATGGACCGTACTCACAGCCCTGTTTACAACACTTATTGCTCTTTTAACAGGAGCCATTTCGATATTTTAAAAGCTTGTTTGATCAAGGACGATGTCTCTATAGGGGACTCGTCCTTTTTTGTGCGGCTTGAAGGGGAGGAAATTGGACGCTCATCTGCGGGAATTCTCGATTTTAACGTCACCTACCTCAAGTACCCGGCATATGATATCTCGACTATACAGAATCCCATTCTATAGAGACTAGAGCTCTCACCTTAGCAAGGAGGGTTACAATACTTGAAGGAGAAAGAGTTTCAATCCAAGCCGCTATTAACCAAAAGAGAAAGAGAAGTATTCGAATTGCTCGTCCAAGATAAAACAACAAAAGAAATTGCAAGCGAGCTTTTTATTAGCGAAAAGACTGTTCGAAATCATATTTCGAATGCCATGCAAAAGCTAGGAGTCAAAGGTCGTTCACAGGCCGTAGTCGAGCTTCTGCGTATGGGTGAGCTAGAGCTCTAACGTCAGCCGGTTTTCCTTCCGCACCAGGGAGGAGCCGGTTATTTCTATATGGTTTCCATGAGTCTCTTCTTGCAATTTCATTGAAAAACGAGGAAAATAGGAATGTACGTTTTAATCAAAGTGAGATGCTATAGTGAGGTATCAATGAAATGGAAACGAATGAGTCAGGCCATGTTGCAGAAATTGAAAAATCATTGCGCCATATTGCTGCAATCATTAAGCAAAAAGGTAGAGAAATTCTGAATCAATATACGATTACACCTCCTCAATTTGTAGGGCTTCAGTGGCTTTATGAATTCGGAGATATGACAATAGGTGAGCTATCACAAAAGATGTATTTGGCTTGCAGCACGACAACCGATTTAATTGACCGAATGGAAAAAAGTGAACTTGTTGAACGGGTGAAAGATCCGTCTGACCGCCGCGTGGTTCGCATTCATTTATTACCTGAAGGTGAGCGGATCATTCAAGAAGTGATTGTCAAACGCCAAGAATACGTCAGTGAACTTCTAGGGGCTTTCTCAGAAGAAGAAGCCATCGTTTTCAACCAATCTTTAACGAAACTACAGCAGCAAATGAAAAGAAAATGAGGCGATTTTGTTGGATCAACCCATCGGCGTGATTGATTCCGGTGTAGGCGGTTTAACCGTTGCGAAGGAAATCATGAGACAACTGCCAAAAGAAAAGATTATTTATGTAGGCGACACAAAACGATGTCCATACGGCCCTCGAGCAGAAGAAGAGGTTCTTCAATATACATGGGAAATGGCACACTACCTATTAAGACATCACCATATTAAAATGCTTGTCATTGCGTGTAACACTGCGACGGCGATAGCACTTGATGAAATTAAAGCAACACTTGATATCCCGGTCATTGGCGTAATCCAGCCCGGAGCCCGCACAGCGATCAAGGTCACAAACAATCAGCATATTGGCGTCATCGGCACAGTCAATACGATCAAAAGTGAGGCCTATAAAGAAGCACTGCTTTCTTTAAAAGCAGGACTAACTGTTCAAAGTTTGGCATGTCCATTGCTTGTGCCATTTGTGGAAAGTGGTACGTTTTTAGATCATACAGCAGATGAAGTCGTAAAAGCTTCTCTTGAACCGATGAAAGAAACAGGCATTGATACACTCATTCTGGGCTGCACACACTACCCGATTTTAAAAGAACCGATTCAGCGCTTTATGGGCAGTGGCGTCAACATCATTTCTTCAGGAGACGAGACAGCGAGAGAAGCGAGCACCATTCTTTCATATAAAGGGCTGTTAAATGATTCGAAGGAAGAGCCTGTTCATACTTTTTATACAACAGGGCAGCAGCAAAACTTTCAAAACATCGCTCAAGACTGGTTCGGCTACCTGCCAGGAAAGGTCGAAACGGTTTCGCTTGAACACGTATATCAGCAATAACCTACTTCTCATGGAAGTGGGTTATTTTTTTATGAAAAGGGTCTAATCCTCTGAGGGAGCTCGTATACATACTAGTACAAACCACTAGAGGAGGGTGAAGTATGCTGAAAAAAGGAACTACAGCAGCTGTTACGTGTATTGCGTCAGCCATGCTTTTATCAGGATGCGGATTGTTTCAAACAGACCAAGCGAAAACAGAGATTGATCCACCACAAAATGTCACGTTTGTGAAAGAAAATAAAGAAGAGAAACAAACAGCGAAAGAAGGAAAAGAAGAGAAGCAAGCAGATACCGTCATGAGAGAATTATATTTAATTGATAAAAATGGATATGTTGTGTCTCAATCCATTCCGCTGCCGAAGAACGAAGGAAGTGCGAAACAAACACTTGAATACCTCGTAGACGGGGGACCGATTTCTAACCTGATGCCAAATGGGTTCAGAGCCGTGCTGCCGGCGGACACGAGCGTATCTGTCGATATTAAAGATGGCACTGCGGTTGTTGATTTCTCAAATGAATTCAAAAACTATAAAAAAGAAGACGAACAGCGCATTTTACAATCAGTCACTTGGACATTAACGCAGTTTGATTCGGTAGCGAAAGTCAAATTAAAGATGAATGGCCATGAATTAAAAGAAATGCCTGTGAATGGGACGCCGATTTCAGATGATTTAAGCAGAGAGGACGGCATTAATATTCAGCACGAGGCTGCGGCTGATATGACATCGACAAAGCCTGTGACCGTCTACTATTTAGCAGAATCTGACGAACAGACGTACTATGTCCCGGTGACCAAAAGAGCACCACAAGACGATGATGATCCAATTACAGCAGCCATTGATGAGCTCGTCTCTGGGCCAAGCAAAACAAGCCAATTGCTGACAGACTTTGATCAAGATGTGAAGCTCAATGATGTTCCGAAAGTAAAAGACGGTCATGTGACACTTGATTTCAATGAATCCATTTTTGGCAGTGCAGATGAAAAGAAAAAAGTCATTTCACAAAAAGTTCTTGATAGCATTGTGCTGACATTAACAGAGTTGCCAGATGTGAAAAGCGTGTCTGTGAAGGTAAACGGAAAGGCAGAGCTTGTGAACGAAAAAGGAACAGAACTCACAAAGCCAGTTTCAAGACCAGAACAAGTGAATACAGGTAGTTTTTAACGTCACACATTGATATAATGGAGAAAAAGAGGCATGCACATTCGCTGCCTCTTTTTTATTCCAAGCGATTAGAACGGATCGAGGTTGTCAAAGTTAATAGGAGAACCCCGCTGACACCCGCGCGGAATGTATATTGTAACGGAGGTAAAACATGAGATTAGATGAAAGACAATACGACGAATTAAGAAAAATTGAAATACAGGCAGGCTACATTACGCACCCAGAAGGCTCTGTCTTAATCTCAGCGGGCAATACGAAGGTGATTTGTAACGCATCTATCGAGGACCGCGTACCTCCTTTTTTAAGAGGAGAAGGAAAAGGCTGGATTACAGCAGAATATAGCATGCTTCCAAGAGCAACGGCTCAAAGAACGATAAGAGAATCATCTAAAGGAAAAGTCACAGGACGTACAATGGAGATCCAGCGTTTAATTGGACGAGCTCTGCGCGCAGTCGTTGACTTAGAAAAGCTTGGTGAACGCACCATTTGGATTGATTGTGATGTCATTCAAGCAGACGGCGGAACACGCACAGCATCTATTACAGGTGCATTTGTGGCCATGACACTAGCGATTCAAAAGCTTCAATCAGAAGGCGTTTTGAAAGAAAATCCGATCACTGATTATTTAGCTGCGATATCCGTCGGAATTGATTCTAAACAGGGACTTCTGTTAGATTTAAATTATGAAGAAGATTCTTCAGCTGAAGTGGATATGAATGTCATCATGACAGGTGCTGGGCGCTTTGTTGAACTTCAAGGCACTGGCGAAGAAGCGACATTCTCAAGAGAACAACTAAACGGACTGCTTGATTTAGCCGAAAAAGGCATCAAAGAATTAATTGAAAAGCAAAAAGCAGTGACAGGAGAAGTTATCGAATAAAGAGAAGGGTTTGATCAGGATGAAAACTGCCATCATCGCAACGCACAATGCGGGCAAAGCGAAAGAATTCAAAGCCATTCTTGAGCCAAAAGGATTCACGGTCAAAACACTAGCGGACATCGGATTTACGGAAGAGATCGAAGAAACAGGACATACCTTTGAAGAAAATGCGATCATCAAAGCCGAGGCCATTCAAGCCAAAGCAGGTGAAATGGTGATTGCAGACGACTCGGGTCTGTCGATTGATTACCTTGGCGGAAAACCTGGCGTCTATTCAGCGAGGTATGCGGGTGAGCATAAAAACGATGCCGAGAACGTGGAAAAGGTGCTGAATGAGCTGCGAGGCATAGAAAAAGAAGACCGCACTGCTAGATTCAGATGTGCCCTGGCTGTCAGTATACCGGGCAAAGAGACTCAAACGGTAGAAGGATCAGTAGAAGGCTTCATCGCCGAAGAACCGATCGGCGAAAACGGCTTCGGATACGACCCGATTTTCATCGTCAAAGACAAAGACCAGACGATGGCCGAGTTATCACCAGAGGAGAAAAACAAGATCAGCCATCGAGCGGTTGCGCTTCAAAAGCTTTCATCACTGCTAGACGCAAATGAATAAGGGGGAATGAAGCCATGAAGATACTCATCATTAGTGACAGTCATGGACTCACAGACGAACTTCAAACCATTGCCAAACGGCATGCGGCTGAAGTGGACATGATGATTCACTGCGGAGATTCAGAACTCGAAACGAACCACCCAGCACTCGAAGGATACAAAGTCGTCAAAGGAAATTGTGACTTTATGGGCGATTTTGAAGAAGAGCTCCTGCTCCCACTCGACGGAGGCGGAAAACTATTTCTCACTCACGGACATCTGCATGGCATCAAACAATCCTTGCTTCAAGTCTACTACCGTGCAGAAGAGCTAGGCGCAGACATTATCTGCTTTGGCCACTCGCACATCCCTGGCAGTGAACTGCTAAGAGGAAAACTGCTCATTAACCCAGGCAGCGTGCACCTGCCAAGAGTGCGCAAAGAGCGCAGCTATGCTATACTGACACTAGATGGAAGCGAAGCAAACGTACAGTTTTTCACGGACGAAGGTCACGTCATACAAGACCTCGAAAACACTGTCACATTGGAAGGTATTTCATAAGGGTGCAGCATTTGCCCCTTATGAAAAAACTTTCGAAAAACCGTTGACTTTAAAGAACAATAGTAATATAATAAATCTTGTCGCTGAGGTAATACGCCACAGCACACTACATAACAACATGTCCCAGTAGCTCAGCAGGATAGAGCAACGGCCTTCTAAGCCGTCGGTCGGGAGTTCGAATCTCTCCTGGGACGTACTATAAAAAACCGTTGTTGATAATTAATGTCTACGTTTAAAATAAGCGCTGACCTTAATACATCAATAGCGGTTTTTTTGTCTATTCTTTTCAACAAAATGTATTAGAAACGTGAAATTGACTGTTAATAGACCTGATGTTAGCCACCAGATCTATTGATAATTAGAATTGAAAAGACAACTCGTTATTGTTATTAAGTTTAAGGTTATCATTTGCTAATAATACATTTTGAATAGATTGGGCAACATGCCAACCTAATACAGGGGGTACAGCATTTCCTACTTGTTTATACGTATATGTTCCAGCGCCTAGAAATTCAAAACTATCAGGGAAAGATTGTATTCTTGCACATTCTCTTACAGTTAATCTTCTCCAATAGGCCATATTTTCTGGTTCATCTTCATTAGTTGTTCTATAATGCGCTTCGATATTTCCGTGATGTTCTGCGCGGATTGTAATTGAAGGTGCATCAGCTTTTATCTGGGAGTTTCCTTGCATTCTTCTTCCAGGATAAAACTTAGCTTTTGATATTTGTGAATGATTATAGATTGTTTGATCTTCTTGCTTGTCCCATAAATCGTCAATCGCTTCTTTGGCTGTGATCCACCTATCTGTATGTGTAGGACAAGGTGGAATGTAATTTGCCTCTATATCTTCCCTTATACCCACAATAAATACACGTTTTCTAATTTGAGGAACACCATAGTCTGCTGCATGTAGGAGATGATGAGTGACATTGTAGTTAACTTGTGTGTCACCATCTGATATACTACTTAAATCATTTTTGATTGTATTTAAAACAATGCCTTTTTCCATATTCACTAACCCTTCTACGTTCTCTGCAACGAAGACTTTAGGCTGTATGTGTTCAATAACTCTTTTCATTTGAAGATAAAGTTTTCCTCGTTTAACAGTAATTCCACCTCTCTTACCGGCTACACTAAAATCTTGACAAGGAAAACCGCCAATCACCACGTCGGCTTCGGAAGGAATTGTTGTTTTTTCATTATCTAAAACTTCTTCTATTTTTCCGACATGAATATGATCACCGATATTTTTAGCATAAGTTTGTGTAGCTTGTAAAAAGAAATCATTTGCCCATATGATATCGAACATATTTTTTTCATAATTATTACCTAAGAAAGTGAAATCACCTTTAAAGCCTAAATCTAGACCTCCGCATCCACTAAAAAGTGATACTACTTTATACATATTCCCACCATCTTAAATTCAAATTTTTGTTATACTATTGTGTAAAGTGTATTTAGTATGTTTATATACAAATAGGCACCATAAATATATTTTATAACTTCTGTAGTTATAAAGCAAGGGGAAAATGGATAGCACTATGATTTATTTTAAATTAGACAACTTACTTAAGCAAATAGGATGTTCTAGGAATAATTTCGCTAATACATCAGGAATAAGACCTAATACTATAAATGACATGTGTAACAATAAAACTAAGAGAATTGAAATTGAAACACTTATAGCTATTCTAAAAACTTTAAATGATATTAGCGATATACCTATCGTAATTGAAGATCTAATGGAATACAGGGAGTTGTAAAAATATGAATGTTGAGAAATTAATACATGAAACATGTAAAATTATCACAGAAGCAGATGACTTGAGTGAATACCAATCAGGTGATGAATTTGAAAATTATGTATATCACATAATGAACTCAATCTCTAGTGAATTAACTGTGGAACAGACCGGGAAGCAAACATTTCCTGATATAGTTATAAATGGATCGTACGGTGTGGAAGTAAAGTTTTCAAAAAATAAAAATTGGCAATCAGTAGGTAATAGTATCTTCGAAGGTACTTTAAAATCAAATGTGACTGATCAAATATATCTTGTTTTTGGACAGATGAATGGGAATAGAATAAATGTACGGTATAAAAAATATGAAGATGTTTTAGAGGATGTAAAGGTAACACACTCACCAAGATTCTTTATTAATATGGATATGCAAAAAGAAAATTCAATCCTACATAAAATTAATATGACCTATGATGAATTTAAGGTATTAGATTCAACTGATAAATCAAATAGAATAAAGGAATTTGTACGTTCCAACTTGAGGGAAGGTGAAGACTTATGGTGGCTGGATTCGAACGAAAATGAGGATATGGTTCCGAAGATAGTACAATTTAATTCATTAACAACAGAGGAGAAAAACAATAAAATTGCGGAATGCATGGTGCTTTTTCCAGAAATATTTATAGAAGGTAATAAAAATTATAAAAAAGGTTTCCCGAAGTATAGAAGAACCGTTTCTTATTTATTAACTAAATACCAGCTCGTTAGTCCCTCTATGAGAGATGAATTTTCAGCTGGTGGTACATCAGAAATATTAATTGATGGCCATGAATATAATTTGTCAAAGGTTCTAATGCTTCTTAATAAGAATGCAATTCTTATTAAAGAAAAACTACAAGAACTAGATATAGGATTATTATGTGAAAGTTGGGGAGTACAAAAACCTGTTACAGGAGATGAAATAGAAAGCATTTGGTTGAAAGAAATAAATAAGTATGGATATAGAAAATGTATGAACAATTCAATAAAACCTGAAGATGTATATAAGAATGGTTTAATTTAATAAATGTTTGTATAAAGCAAACCTATATGTTTTCCTTGAAAGGAATGATCACATGTATAACATAAATCCCGCACCACCTACTATATAAAGGTAAAGAGACAAACTTCTCAGAAGGTGACCAATTATTTGCAAAACAGTTAGGCTATATCGAGATCACGAGCTGTCATATCGTTGCTTGTGACCCTTTTGTTTCAGAGGGAGATCAATCTTTTTCTAGGAAAGTTCATCTAGCGAAATATCCTATTCTACTTATGGTTAAGCGGTTAGAAAGCGACGACGAACGCATAGCCTATGCAATGATCAAGTTTACAAACGAGCAAGTAGTAGAATGGGAGCTTGTCACAAGAGCGGGGCAGGAACTCAAACATTTGAAAGAAGACGAGTTTTACGGCTACGGTGTAAATACGGGTATGGGCTCTTTCATGGATGCGGAAGCAGCACTATATTTACAAGCTTATGAGGATAAGCGCTATAAAGAGGACAATGATTTCTATCTTTATGAGGAATTTGAAGAAGCGCTTGAGCAAAACTACAAGCACACTTGGGACTGGCTTGTCACCCGTTTTCATGACAAGGTGGACATTGCCATGTTTACAACAGGCTTCGATGATGGGATGTATTCAAGCTTTTGGGGGCTGGATGAAAACGGGGATCCTGCTTGTCTTGTGACGGATTTTCTTATAGTGGACTGATGAGAAACCCATGAAACTATGGGTTTTTTTATTTGTTTCTGAATATCGTGTCTTTATAGAAATCGTGAAGGAGATAAAGTTGAAATAAATAAAAGTTGAACGGAAGAAAAATAGATAAACATACAACGATTAGTGAATCGGTATTAGATAATAAAGTGTTAAATTATTAAAAATATAACAAAAGTATGAAGAAAGTCATGAAAAAACCGATAAATGTTGAGTACACAATTTTAAGGAGTGATTTTCTTGAAAAGATTAGGATTAATATTCTTCCTATTAATCTCGTCATTAATTTATCCGTTACATTCAGTAAAAGCAGACACAGTAGAATGGAAAGAACAAGCAGATTTGCCAGAGGCACGTGTTGGTGCTAGTAGTGGCGTAGTTGACGGCAAGATATATATCATAGGAGGTCAGGGGCCAACTCAACGACAAGGTGCAGATCAAACTTTTGTTTATGATCCTGAGAAAAATGAATGGTCAAGTAAAACATCAATGCCAACTCCTAGATATGGGGCTGCTACGGCAATTTTAAATGACCAAATATATGTCATAGGTGGAATGTCTACAGATGGAGTAGTAAAGACAGTAGAAGTTTATAATACTAAAAATGATTCGTGGGAAAAGCTTGAAGATATTCCGTTGGAAACAAAAGTCTCACCATATAGAATATATGCGAGCAGTGTAAAAGGGAAAATTTTAGTTGTCGCAAAAGAGGGTAACTATCAAATGAAAACATACAGCTATGACCTAGACACGAAAAAATGGGAAAAGAAAAGTTCTTTAGATTATATTGTGACTGCCGGAACGTTAAATGAGATAGATGGTAAGTTATATTTATCTGGAGGGACAGAGGCTTTAAATAAAATGATCGGTGAATACGATCCTGACACAGATACGTGGATGAAAAAGCAAGGTGGTTGGTCAGCGGGGTATTATGCGACAGCTGTTTACAATAATAAAGTTTTACTTACAGGTGGAACTGCTAGATTATCGGTACATGATGTAATTTTAGGAACAAGGTATAGCGTTCAAACACCTAAAACCTTTTATAGAAAGGGACACTCCGCTGCTATTGTCAATGATAATCTTTATATCATTGGGGGAGAAGAAAACACAAATGGTGATATGCCTCGCGCAAGAGAAAAATTTAAATCTGTCATATCACTTTCTCTAAAAGACGCATTACCTCAAGAAAACAACACAGAAACCCCAGGCGACAAAGACCCAGAACCAACCACACCACCAAAAGACGATAAAACAGATGAAGACGGCGATGCTCTTCTCATCATCACAATGGTCAATGGTTTGCAAAAAGAGTATGACCTTTCAATGAAAGAAGTCAACGCCTTCCTATCATGGTACAAAAAACGTGATGCTGGCGAAGGTCCAGGGTTTTATGAAATTGACGAGCATGACAACAACAAAGGTCCTTTTGAAAGTAAAAAGGACTATGTGGTATTCAACAACATTCTCATGTTCGAAGTGAATAAATATAAAAAGTAAATAACATCAAAGCCATCTAGTCAAACTAGGTGGCTTTTGCGTTTGTTCGACAGTTTTCAGCAATTTTAAGGCAAATTTAAGCTTCCATTTCATTTCAATTACATTAAATCTTTGTTACAATAAGACAGCTTTGCCCGAAGACACGTTCATACTTTGGACATCTTTTTTTCATCAATTCTTAAAAATTTTATGTTTTGATATGAAACTCTTTTGATGATCCATGCGTCTTTATAAGTGTCAAAAGAAAAGAGGTTATCAATATGCTATTCAAAAAGCTATCAGAAAATAAGTCTGTAAAATGGATAGGATATACAAGCTTTTACTTACTTATTTTGCTATTATTGTTCTTTATTTACGGATTCCATACAGCAAATACGGGATCATTCATTTACAACGATTTTTAATTGGAGATTAAACTATGAAACTATTACACACGATTCATGAATACCAACAAACGAAACCGACACAGCCAGCATTTGTTTCTCAACATGCTTCGATCACATATGATGAGCTTTGGCGTCTATCAGACCAAATGGCTGGTGCGATTGATACAGTCGCAACTGACAGTGCACCTGTCATTGTATACGGTCATATGGAGCCAGAGATGCTGATTTCTTTTTTAGGCAGTGTGAAATCAGGCAGACCCTATATTCCGGTCGATATCTCCATACCTGTCGAGCGCATCGTCTCAATCATTGAAAGCTCAAAAGCCAGTCTATTGATATGTGCAAATGAGCAGAATGTATTAGATGTAGAAGAACATATTGAAGTGAAGAGTGCGGCATCGCTTTTAGCACTTGAAAAAGAAGCACCCCCATCCACGCAGTGGGTTCAACAAGATGATGTTTTCTACATTATTTACACGTCTGGCAGTACCGGAAAACCGAAAGGCGTTCAGGTAACAGCCAATAATTTAGAAAGTTTTACAGAGTGGATGTGCCGCGATTTCCCAATTGGTGAGGGGCGCACGTTCTTAAATCAAGCGCCGTTTTCTTTTGACTTATCAGTGATGGATCTCTATCCAACGCTTCAATCAGGCGGCACGCTTTACTGTTTAGTGAAAGATCTTGTGAATAAGCCGAAGGATATGTTTGCAGCGCTTGGTCAATCTGACGTTGAAGTGTGGACATCCACACCTTCCTTTGTGCAAATGTGCTTAATGGATCCTTCCTTTACAGGGGAGCTTTTACCAAAGCTAAACGTTTTCCTTTTCTGCGGTGAGGCACTTCCTGTCTCTGTAGCAAGTGCGCTTCTTGAGCGTTTTCCTAAGGCGCAGGTCTTTAATACGTATGGTCCAACTGAAGCAACTGTTGCGATTACATCGATTGAAGTCACGCAGGAGATTCTTGATCAGCACGATTCTTTACCAGTGGGTTATGCCAAACCGGATACAGATATCGTCATTTTAGATGAAGAAGGCAAGACACTCCCTGATGGGGAAAAAGGGGAAATTGTCATCGTGGGGCCAAGCGTCACGAGAGGCTACTTAGGTGAACAAGCCTTAACGGATAAAGTGTTCTTTGAATACGAAGGACGCCCTGCTTACCGCACAGGTGACGCAGGTGTGGCGCAGGATGGTTTGATTACGTGCCACGGTCGTCTGGACTATCAAATTAAGCTACATGGATACCGCATGGAGCTTGAAGAAATTGAATATCATGTAAGCGAGACAACCTATGTCAATGCTTGTGTGATTGTGCCGTTTCAGCCAAACGGGCATGTGGAGTACTTAATTGCAGCAATTGTCCCAACTGAGCATTCCTTTGAAAAAGAATATCAGCTGACAAGTGCGATTAAGAAAGAAATGGCGGATTCACTGCCTGCGTACATGATTCCAAGAAAGTTTGTTTATCTTGAGCAGCTGTACATGACGCCAAACGGGAAGGTTGACCGTAAAAGAATCGCGAAAGAGGTTCTTCTATGATTCCGTTTAGTTCATTCTTTTTCTTCATTCTAATTGGTATTCTTCTTTTGCCGACGATGATTCTTGGTCTTCGCGGCAAAAGAATGCAGGGCTACAACATGTTTGCAACGGTTGTGGCACTCGCGCTTATTTTCTCAAAGGATGCACATGGCGCTTTGCTGCTGTTCTTGTTTACAGTATGGCAAGTCTTGATCATCCGCCTATACCTTGCGTACCGGTTGAAGGCGAACAAGGCGTCTGTCTTCTATATGGCAGTGGTGGCATCTATTTTGCCGCTTGTGCTATCAAAGGTTTTACCGTTCTTTTTAACTCATCAGCCGCATCAACCGCCGCCAATGAACTGGCTGAGCTTTTTGGGGATCTCGTACTTAACATTTAAAGGTGTTCAGTTAATTATCGAGACAAGAGACGGCTTGATTAAAAAGAAAATCCCGATTCACCGTTTGGTTTATTTCATCGTCTTTTTCCCGACGATTTCATCAGGTCCAATCGATCGTTACCGCCGGTTTGAAAAGGATATGGATACACCGCCTGAAAAGGAAGTGTACAGTGACCTTCTATATGCAGGGATTCATAAAATTTTTATTGGGTTCTTATATAAGTTCATTATTGGTTATCTCATTCACACGTATATTCTCATGAATATTCATCACATTAGCAGCAGTCACTTTGTTCAACAGTTAACGTATATGTATGCGTACAGTATGTATTTGTTCTTTGACTTTGCTGGATATACAGCATTTGCTGTAGGTGTGAGTTATATCATGGGCATTAAATCACCAGAAAACTTTAATAAACCGTTTATCAGCCGTAATATTAAAGACTTCTGGAATCGCTGGCACATGTCGCTATCCTTTTGGTTCAGAGATTATGTGTTTATGAGATTTGTGTTCTTTATGACAAAGAAGAAGTGGATCAAGAACCGGATGGCTGTATCAAATATTGGGTACTTTGTCCTCTTTCTATTGATGGGTGCTTGGCATGGTCTCGCCCTTCAATATATTATTTACGGACTATACCATGCAGTTGTGATGTCCGGTTACAATTTATTTGAGAAGTGGAATAAAAAGCACAAGTGGTGGCCGGATAATAAGGTCACAATGGTTGTGTCGATCATTATTACATTCCACGTCATTTGTTTCGGTTTTTATATTTTTTCAGGAAAACCATTTCATCATTAATGGATAAGGGAGTAGAAAATTATGGAATTTAAAAATCAAGTATACGGTATTATTGCAGAGGTTTGTCAGGATGACGTTGTGAAAGAAAATCCAGAGATTGCGATTTTTGAAGAAGGTCTTCTTGATTCATTTGGTACAGTTGAATTGCTCATGGCAATTGAAAGTCAGCTAGGAATTATGGTTCCAATTACAGAATTTGATCGTGATGTGTGGGATACACCGAATCACATTGCTGAGCAGCTGGCAGAGATGAAGTAATGAAAAAGCGTTTTTTTGGGCCGCTTATTTTAGCGGCTGTTCTATTCATTGGTGTTCTTCTTGTACCAAATGCATGGCTCTCACATCTGATCCCAAAAGACAAATTACAAAAGTCAGCCACAGAATTAGATCCAGGGATGTTCCAAGGGCTTTATTTACAAGATGAAATGCTAAAAGATCCAACTTATTTGCCGATCTATGGATCTTCTGAACTATCACGTTTTGATCCATATCACCCTTCGAATTTCTTTCATGAAAATCCTCAAGGGTTTACACCTTATCTTGTTGGAAAAGGTGGATCGCAATCATTAATTCATGCCATGAACTTTGCAGCGCATATGGATGAATTAAAAGGGAAAAAGCTTGTGTTTATCGTGTCCCCGCAGTGGTTTGTCAAATGGGGATCAGACGAGAATCACTTTGCTCCTAACTATTCAGCGCTTCAGGCGCTTGATCTCGCTTATAATAAAGAAATTGATCCAGCTGTTAAAAAAGAGCTCATCAAAAGAATCATGAAGTTTAAGGCAGTAAAGAACGACATGGTCATCACAGAACTTTTTAAAGCAGAGCTTTCTGGGAACAAATTCGCTTATGGCGCGATTTCTCCAATTGCAAAAATGTATTATGGCATGCTTCAAAAGAAAGACATGTACTATACGATCGGGTCTGGGCATGAGCGCAAGCTTCGTCCGTCTCCTTCAGTGAAAAGGAAAACATGGACTGAGCTTGAAAAAGAAGCGAGCGTCTTAGGATCTGAAAAAGCAGGGGACAACCCGTTTTATATTGATCAGAGACTGTTTGACCGCAAGCTGAAGCCGATCATGAAAAAGATGAAGGATTCTCGTCGCGACAATTCTTATGCAGAATCACCTGAATATAAAGATTTCCAGATCATGCTGGATATTTTAAAACAGGCAGGGGCGAAGCCTTTATTTGTGACGATTCCCGTCAACGGAAAATGGTATGATTACACTGGTTTTCCGAAAGAGGGACGTACAGATTATTATCAAAAAATCAATCGTCAAATTCGAGATAATGGGTATGAAGTCGCAGATTTGACTTCTCATGAGTATGACCCATATTTCTTTAAGGATACGATTCATGTGTCGTATAAAGGATGGGTATACATCGATAAGGCGATCGAAAAATTTTACAAAGAGCAGTAGATTGCAGCAGCTTTCTGCTGCTTTTTGTTTGTCGAATGAGTGGATTTCTTGTATAAATAAGGTGGAAGGGCTATGCTGAATATGGAGGCGATACGATGAATCGTTCTGAGAAAAAAGAACTATTAAAGCGTTCAAAGAAGCATTTTAATGATCATGCCTTTTGGAAAAAGTTAAAAAAGACGGCACAAAAAGCTGGAGTTTCTCTTGTCTATGCTGTGTTATTACTTTATTATACATTGCAAAAACCCGAAGTACCGGTTAAAGCGAAAATCCTCATCATTGGGGCGCTAGGGTACTTTATCCTTCCGATTGATCTGGTCCCTGATACATTGGTGGGGATCGGCTACACAGATGATCTAGGCGCCATCACATTTGCTCTGCTTCAAGTGGCAATGTACATTGATGACGATGTCAAAGGAAAAGCGAAAGACAGGCTGGGAAAATGGTTCGGTGAAAAAAGCGATACGTCTTTCATTGATCAAAAGCTTGAAGATGGCGGTATGCCGTCTGCTTAAAGAAAAGCCTCTTAAAAGTGTAGACAAACCCTCGCATTCTTTGTCAGTCCTGCGCTTCGGTGCTCGTTCTTCCTAGACTTCAAGGGTTTTCAACTACGCTGAAAAAAAGACAAAGGGCTAAAATAAAGTTCATTTTAGCCCTTTGTCAACAATCTAATGCCTCCTAAACGGAGGCTTTTTTCATTATCCTAAAAATTTCACGCAAACCGGATGCGGAACGGTGATGTCTGATTGTAAGACAGTGAGTCGACCGGTTTCTTTGTCACGTTTGTATAACACAAGGTTGCTAGATTCTTGGTTTGAACCAACGAGAAATTCTTCTGTTGGATCAAGGACAAAGTCTCTAGGCCAATTTCCTTCAGATGAAGCAATTTCAACGAGGCTTAGTTTGCCGTCATGATCTGCTTTGAAAATGGCAATGCTGTCATGTCCACGATTTCCTGCATACACAAATTGACCGTCAGAAGACACATGAATGGCGCTGCCTTGATTATTCTCTGTGAAGTCATTAGGAATGGTTGCGATCGTTTGGATCTCTTCGAAATGACCATCTTCAAAGTAACGAAGTACAATGACCTCTGAGCTGAGCTCTGTCATGACATATGCCACAGGTTTCGTTGGGTGGAATGTGATATGACGAGGGCCGCTGCCTGGTTTTGTTTCAAATGTATGGGCAAGCTCAAGTTTGCCGTTTTCTTTCTTATACGTATAAATACCGTCTGTGCCAAGGTCAACAGCCACCGCAAATTGTTCATCAGGCGTCAAACCCATAAAGTGGGTGTGCGGTTTTTCTTGACGGTCTTCGTTTGGTCCAGTGCCTTCATGCTGCGCCTGTGACAGTGTGCGGATCACTGAGCCGTTTTCAGCATCAATTTCATACATCTCTGCTGTTCCTTTATGATAGTTTGCTGTAAACGCCGTTTTCGTTTGGCTGTCCACGCTGACGTGACAAGGAGAAGCCCCATCGGCAAGCTCTTGGTTGATGAAACGAAGTGCGCCGGTGTCGGCATCAATTTGATACGCAGCAAGACCGCCCTGTGCTCCTTCTTTCACAACAGCATACACAAACTTTTGAGAATCTGAGACAGTTAAATATGTAGGATTTTCAAGTTCTGCAGCCACTTCTACTTGTTCAATCTGCTGCTTGTCCGTATTTAAAGTAAAAGAATAGATTCCTTTGCTGTCTCCCTTTGTATACGTTCCGATATAACCTCTGATGTTAGCCATGTATTGCCCTCCTTCTATTAGATGCTCTCATTCTATCACAAATTCATAGGAAAACGCTTTAGAAAGGCATGCTGAAGGAAAAAACAAACGCAATGAAATCTCACAATATTCTTCAAAAACCATGTGAAAAAATATCACAAAAGCTTGTTCAAAAGAAAACCGTTCATGTAGAGTAAATAAATTGAAGAAAAAATACAAAAAATTTTAAGTTTTTTCATTCCTTGTCTAGCAAAGGTGTAAGCGTATACATTTTATTTTGATTAGTCTAAATTGTCTAATAATTTTAAAAATGCTGTTGACACTGTATGGAAAGCGGCGTAAGATGGGTTCAACAAAAGCAAACAGACACGCAGAGTAAGCGTGAGACACTTCAATATAAAGTGTCTGAAAATTCAACTACTTTTTGTTTGAAAGAGAGGGTGCTCACTGAAGATGGAAGACCAAAAGGAACAGTGGATCTTTTTAAACGATGAACTCGTGAAAAAAGAGGATGCGAAAATTTCAGTTTATGATCATGGCTTCTTATATGGTGACGGTGTGTTCGAAGGAATACGTGTATATAACGGAAATATCTTTCGAATGAAAGAACACTTAGATCGCCTGTATGATTCCGCTAGATCCATTATGCTGAACATTCCATATTCACTTGAGGAGCTCACTGAAAAAATGATTCATACAGTTGAAAGGAACGGCCTAAAAGATGCCTATATCCGCCTTGTTGTCTCAAGAGGGACCGGTGATCTTGGCTTAGATCCAAACAACTGCGGGAGAGCCAACACAGTGATCATTGTAGAGCCGCTGGCCATCTTTCCAAAGCACCTATATGAAACAGGTATTGATATTGTGACGGTACCGACAAGGCGAAATCGTCCTGACGTACTAAGTCCAAAAGTGAAATCATTAAACTATTTGAATAACATCCTTGTCCGAATCGAAGCCCATATGGCCGGTGTGAGTGAAGCGCTGATGCTGAACGATCAAGGGTACGTGGCAGAAGGTTCTGCAGACAATGTGTTTATTTATAAAAAAGGTAAGCTCTATACACCGCCAGGTTATATCGGCGCTCTTGAAGGCATCACAAGAAATGCCATCATGGAGATTGCAGAAGACTTAGGCTACGAAGTGAAAGAAGAACCTTTCACAAGACATGATGTGTATACAGCTGAAGAAGTCTTCCTGACAGGAACCGCTGCCGAAGTCATCGCTGTTGTAAAAGTTGACGGCCGTATCATTGGCGAAGGAAAGCCAGGGTTCCACACAAACAAACTTCTTGAACAATTCCGCAAGCGAGTCGTTGAAGAAGGAGAAAAAGTAGTCTTTACCGATGAGAACATTCACGCAAGCTAAATAGATATCGATAAACGTTGAAGAGGACTAGTAGCTTTAGAGTCAGTATCTACAGAGAGCCGGTGCTAGCTGGAAACCGGTGTTACTTTCTAAAGTGAACTCACCTCTGAGTGTCTGCTTGAAATGATAGTAGGGCAGACCGAGTGACATTGCATCACTCGTTACCAAAATGGATGAAAGATGTCCATGAGACGGCAGCATGATTTGCCGTGAACAAGGGTGGTACCGCGAAAAACAAAGCTTTTTCGCCCCTTTGACCTAGTGAAAAGTAGTGTCATTGTGGGGTGAGAAGGCTTTTTTATATGGTCTCATATCTCTATCTTGAATGGAAAAGGGTGAAAGGACTTGACTGAAGCAAGACAAAGAGGAGGAAATCAAATGGGGACAAATGTACAAATGGAGACGGAAAAATCAAATGCACCACAAACGATGAACGGTGCACTCATGTTAATTGAAGCACTCAAAAGAGAAAAAGTAGAAGTCATTTTTGGTTATCCTGGCGGAGCCGTTTTACCAATCTACGATAAAATTTACGATTCTGGTTTATTTCATGTTCTGCCAAGACATGAGCAAGGAGCGATTCACGCAGCGGAGGGATACGCAAGAGTATCTGGTAAACCAGGCGTTGTTATTGCCACATCAGGACCGGGGGCAACAAACCTAGTCACAGGAATTGCAGATGCGATGATTGATTCACTACCTATGGTTATCTTCACTGGACAGGTGGCAACCTCAGTCATTGGATCAGATGCATTCCAAGAAGCAGATGTACTTGGTATCACAATGCCAATCACAAAACACAGCTATCAAGTGAGACGTCCAGAAGAGTTACCGGGTGTCATTAAAGAGGCATTTCACATCGCAACAACCGGCAGACCTGGTCCAGTCTTGATTGATATTCCAAAAGATGTCGCTGGTATTGAAGGGACATTTGAATACGATCAGCCAATTGATTTGCCTGGTTATCAGCCGAAAATTGAGCCGAATTATTTGCAAATTCGCAAGTTAGTAGAAGCTGTAAGCAGAGCAAAGAAACCAGTTATTCTAGCAGGAGCTGGCGTTCTTCATGGCAAAGCGTCGGAAGAATTAAGGCAATATGTAGAGCAGCAGCAAATCCCTGTCGCCCATACATTGCTTGGGCTTGGTGGATTCCCGGCAAAGCATCCTCTATTCCTAGGAATGGCGGGTATGCACGGCACATATGCAGCGAACATGGCACTACATCAATGTGACTTACTCATTTCAATCGGAGCGAGATTTGATGACAGGGTAACCGGCAACCTCAATCATTTTGCAAAGCATGCGAAGGTGGCTCATATTGATATCGACCCAGCGGAAATTGGTAAAAACATTCACACCCATATCCCAGTTGTTGGTGACAGTAAGCTAGTGCTTCAAGAACTGATCAAGCAGGACGGGAAACAAGGTGAATCAGACGAGTGGAAGAGCCAGCTAAATCAGTGGAAGGAAGAATATCCACTCTGGTACGTTGAAAACGAAGCTGAAGGTTTTAAACCTCAAAAGCTGATCGAATACATTCATCAATTTACAAAAGGTGAAGCCATTGTGGCAACTGATGTCGGACAGCACCAAATGTGGGCTGCACAGTTCTATCCATTTGAAAATGCCGATAAGTGGGTGACATCTGGTGGGCTTGGCACAATGGGATTTGGTTTACCGGCAGCGATTGGCGCGCAGCTAGCTGATCAAGAGGCAACGGTTGTGGCGATTTTAGGAGACGGAGGTTTTCAAATGACCCTGCAAGAACTTGCCGTTATCCGTGAGCTGAACCTTCCAGTGAAAGTGATTGTTCTGAATAATCACAGTCTTGGAATGGTAAGACAATGGCAAGAAATTTTTTACGAAGAACGCTACTCACATTCTAAATTTTCAGAGCAGCCAGACTTCGTGAAATTATCTGAAGCTTATGGCATTAAAGGGATCAGAATCTCATCAGACGAAGAGGCGCAAGAAAAACTCGAAGAAGCCTTAACCTCTAGAGAGCCTGTTTTCATCGATGTCAATGTAGCGAGAGATGAGAAAGTATTCCCGATGGTAGCACCGGGGAAAGGACTTCATGAGATGGTGGGGGTGAAACCTTGAAAAGAATTATTGTGTTGACTGTATTAAATCGATCAGGCGTACTGAACAGAATCACAGGCCTTTTTACTAAAAGACACTACAATATTGAAAGCATTACGGTCGGCCATTCTGAGATTCAAGATGTATCACGCATCACGTTCGTCGTCCATGTAGACCAGGAGAAAGACATCGAACAGCTGACAAAACAGCTGAACAAACAAATCGATGTCCTCAAAGTAACGGATATTACAAACCAATCAATCGTTCAGCGAGAGCTGGCTTTGATAAAAGTCGTATCTGCACCAGCATCTAGAATGGAAATCACAGGGGTCATTGAACCTTTTAGAGCTTCTATTGTAGATGTGAGCAGAGAGAGTGTCGTCATTCAGGTGACAGGTGAGTCTTCAAAAATTGAAGCACTCATTGAATTACTTAAGCCATACGGCATTAAAGAAGTCGCCAGAACTGGCACCACGGCCTTTGCGAGAGATAATCAGCAAAAGCCGCAAACAAATAAAACAATTTCAATTGTCTAAACAAAAGGAGAGAGTCAAATGGTAAAAGTATATTATAACGGTGATATTCAAGAAAACGTATTAAATGGTCAAAAGGTAGCTATCATTGGTTACGGATCACAAGGTCATGCACATGCATTGAACTTAAAAGAGAGCGGCGTAGATGTGATTGTCGGTGTGAGAAAAGGCGGATCTTATACAAAAGCACAAGAAGACGGCCATCAAGTATTCACAGTAAAAGAAGCAGCAGCACAAGCAGATGTCGTCATGGTATTACTTCCAGATGAGCAGCAAAAGAAAGTATATGATGAAGAAATCAAAGATCAATTAGAAGCAGGTAATTCACTTGTATTCGCACACGGATTCAACGTTCACTTCCATCAAATTGTTCCTCCAAGTGACGTAGATGTGTATCTTGTGGCTCCAAAAGGTCCAGGACATCTTGTAAGAAGAACATATGAGCAAGGCGCTGGTGTACCTGCACTATTTGCTATCTATCAAGATGTATCAGGTCAAGCGAAAGACAAAGCACTGGCTTATGCAAAAGCAATCGGCGGAGCAAGAGCGGGCGTTCTTGAAACAACATTTAAAGAAGAAACAGAAACGGATCTATTCGGTGAGCAGGCAGTTCTTTGTGGAGGTCTTACTTCATTAGTTAAAGCAGGTTTTGAAACATTAACAGAAGCTGGTTATCAGCCAGAGCTTGCATACTTCGAGTGTCTGCATGAACTGAAATTGATCGTTGACCTTATGTATGAAGAAGGATTAGAAGGTATGAGATATTCAATCTCTGATACAGCGCAATGGGGTGACTTCGTATCAGGACCACGCGTTGTGGATGCAAAAGTAAAAGAATCAATGAAAGCAGTCTTGACTGACATCCAAAACGGAACATTCGCGAAAGAATGGATTGTTGAAAACCAAGTGAATCGTCCACGTTTCAATGCGATCAATGCAAATGAAAATGAGCACCAAATTGAAATCGTCGGAAGAAAGCTTCGTGAAATGATGCCTTTCGTTAAACAAGGAAAGAAAAAGGAAGCGGTGAGCGTCGGTGCGAAAAATTAATTTTTTTGACACAACACTTCGAGATGGAGAGCAATCACCAGGAGTGAACTTAAATGCACAAGAAAAGCTAATCATTGCTAAGCAGCTTGAGCGCCTTGGGGTTAATATCATTGAAGCGGGTTTTCCCGCTTCATCCCGAGGGGATTTCTTAGGCGTACAAGAAATTGCAAGAACGATTAAGAACTGTTCAGTTGCAGGACTTGCACGATGTGTGAAAGGTGACATTGATGCTGCATGGGACGCATTAAAAGATGGAGCTCAACCAAGAATACACGTCTTTATTGCGACTTCTGACATTCACCTCAAGCATAAACTAAAGAAAACACGTGAAGAAGTGGTTGAACAAGCTGTTTCAATGGTGAAATACGCGAAAGAGCGCTTCCCAGTTGTTCAGTGGTCAGCAGAAGATGCATGCCGGACAGATCTTTCTTTCCTAGCAGAAATTGTAGAAAAAGTGATCGACGCAGGCGCAAGTGTCATTAACTTGCCTGATACTGTTGGATACCTAGCACCAAAAGAGTACGGAAATATCTTTAAATATATGAAGGAACACGTTCCAAATATCGATCAAGTCATCTTGTCAGCACACTGTCATGATGATTTAGGAATGGCTGTAGCGAACTCACTTGCTGCCATTGAAAATGGAGCAGATCAAATTGAAACAGCTGTCAACGGTATTGGAGAGCGCGCAGGGAATGCTGCTTTAGAAGAAATAGCAGTTGCCCTTCATATTCGCAAAGACTTTTACCAAGTCGAATCAACCATTCAGTTGAATGAAATTAAGCGCACAAGTGATGTAGTGAGCAAATACTCAGGTATGATTGTACCGCGTAATAAAGCAGTCGTTGGAAACAATGCATTTGCCCATGAATCAGGTATTCACCAAGATGGATTCCTCAAAGAAAAAACAACCTATGAAATTATCTCTCCAGAGCTTGTAGGCGTCACAACAGATGTGCTTGTCCTTGGTAAACACTCCGGAAGACACGCATTTAAAGACCGCTTAAAAACACTTGGCTTTAAATTGACTGAAGAAGAAATCAATAAGTTCTTCGAAACTTTTAAGAACTTAACAGAGAAGAAGAAAGAGATCACAGATGATGATTTGATCTCTATTATATTAGAAGAAAAAGTAGCAGACCGTAAAATCGGCTATGAATTTGAAAGTCTTCAAGTTCATTATGGGACAGAGCAAATGCCGACAGCGACAGTCTCTCTTAAAAATCAAGAAACGCAGGAAGTCATTCAAGAAGCAGCTACAGGTGCAGGCAGTGTAGAAGCTGTGTACAACACGCTTGAGCGCTGTATGGAGGAAAGAATTCATTTGCTAGATTATCGTATTCAATCCAATGGAAAAGGCAGAGACGCACTAGCGGAAGTATATGTCACTGTTTCAATAGAAGGAAAAGAAACAGCAGGACGCGGTGTAGCGCAAGATGTGCTGGAAGCATCGGCTAAAGCTTACGTCAATGCAGTGAATAGACATTTAATCTTTAAATCAAACCTAATAGAAATTGAGAAACATCACGCCATCTCATAAGAAAGGAGGAAGGGACTCATGAAAAAGAAAATTGCACTTTTGCCCGGCGATGGAATCGGACCGGAAGTCGTCACATCAGCCGTCGCTGTCCTGAAAGAGACAGCGGCTCAATTTCAACACGAATTTGAATTTGAAACAGCTCTCATTGGCGGTATAGCGATAGATGAAAAAAACAATCCGCTCCCTAAAGAAACAGTAGAAGTGTGCAAAAGCGCAGATGCGATTTTATTAGGAGCCGTTGGCGGACCAAAGTGGGATCAAAACCCGCCAGAACTTCGCCCAGAAAAAGGCTTGCTCTCCATTCGCAAGCAGCTGGACTTATTTGCGAACATCCGCCCTGTCAAAGTATTTGATAGCTTGAGTGAGGCTTCACCGTTAAAACAAGATCACATTAGCGGAGTAGATTTCGTCATCGTTCGTGAATTAACTGGAGGCCTCTACTTTGGCGAACCAAGTGAGCGCTACACGGATGATGAAGGAAAAGAAGCTGCGGTTGATACACTTCTTTATACAAAGGAAGAGATTGTTCGTGTATTAAAAGAAGCGTTCGACATGGCGTTAACGAGACGGAAAAAAGTAACGTCTGTGGATAAAGCAAATGTTCTCGCTTCGAGTAAACTATGGCGGGATGCGGTAGAAGAAGTTGCATCCCAGTATCCAGATGTCGCATATGAGCACATGCTCGTCGATAATGCTGCGATGCAACTTATTTATAAGCCCGCTCAATTTGATGTCATCGTGACAGAGAATATGTTTGGTGACATTTTAAGTGACGAAGCATCTATGATTACTGGCTCACTCGGCATGCTGCCATCTGCTAGTTTATCAAGCACCGGCCTACATTTATATGAGCCGATTCATGGTTCAGCACCCGATATTGCGGGGCAAAATGTCGCAAACCCTCTGGCTACTATATTGTCAGCAGCCAGCTTGCTTAGAACATCCTTTGCTTTAGAAGAAGAAGCGGCTGCAATTGAAGCAGCTGTGGAAGCCGTTCTTGCCTCTGGCAAACGAACAAAGGACCTAGCATCAAAAGAGGGAACGTATGAAACGACTGATGATATCACGAAAGCCGTTGTAGATGCACTCAAACAACGTACGAAAACCATTGTATAAATAGAAATCTTGTTGAATTAGGTAGAGGGAGGAAAAAGGGTTATGCCTCGAACAATCATCGAAAAAATATGGGATCAGCATGTTGTCAAAAATGGCGAGGGAAAACCAGACCTTTTATATATTGATCTGCACTTGGTGCATGAGGTGACGTCACCTCAAGCATTTGAAGGATTAAGACAAAAAGGGCGCAAGGTGCGAAGACCACAAAACACATTTGCGACGATGGATCACAACATTCCGACTGTGAATCGATTTGTGATAAAAGATGAGATTGCGAAGAAGCAAGTCAGTGCTCTAGAGCGCAACTGTGCTGAATTCGGGGTCCGTCTAGCTGACCTTCACAGTGTAGACCAAGGAATTGTTCATGTCGTTGGACCTGAGCTTGGTTTAACACTTCCGGGAAAAACAATCGTATGTGGAGATAGTCATACATCTACACATGGCGCATTTGGTGCACTTGCCTTTGGGATTGGCACAAGTGAGGTTGAGCATGTGCTTTCCACACAAACACTTTGGCAACAGCGTCCGAAGACACTAGAAATTAGAGTAGACGGAACGCTTCAAAAAGGGGTAACAGCCAAAGATGTCATTTTAGCAGTCATTGGCGCACATGGCGTGAAGTTCGGTTCAGGTTATGTCATTGAATACACTGGGGAAGTATTCAGAAACATGTCAATGGATGAGCGGATGACCGTTTGTAATATGTCAATTGAAGCAGGCGCAAGAGCAGGATTGATCGCACCTGATGAAGTGACCTTTGAATATTGCCGCGGACGCAAATACGCACCGCAGGGTGAAGATTTTGAAGCAGCGATAAAAGAATGGAAAGAACTAAGAACAGATCCGGGTGCGACCTATGATAAAACCATTGTTTTAGATGGAAATCATATTTCACCAATGGTCACGTGGGGAATTAACCCAGGAATGGTGCTCCCTGTGGATGCAGCAATTCCAGGACCTGAAGATTTTGCACAAGAAGATGACCAAAAAGAAGCAAAACGTGCTTATGAATACATGGGGGTTCACCCGCATCAGCGTATTGAAGATATTACGATTGAGCATGTGTTTATTGGCTCATGTACGAACTCAAGAATGACTGATTTACGCCAAGCCGCTTCTATGATTGAAGGACAAAAAGTAGCTGATCATGTCAGAGCGATTGTGGTTCCTGGCTCACAAAGTGTCAAACTGCAAGCAGAAGAAGAAGGTCTTCATGAAATTTTCCTAGAAGCAGGATTTGAATGGAGAGAATCTGGCTGTAGTATGTGCCTCAGCATGAATAACGATGTGGTGCCAGAAGGTGAACGCTGTGCATCTACATCAAACCGTAACTTTGAGGGACGTCAAGGGAAGGGTGCAAGAACGCATCTTGTCAGCCCGGCAATGGCTGCAATGGCTGCCATACATGGCCGATTTGTCGATGTCAGGAAGTTTAATCAAGAGAAAACAGTCGTGTAAGGAGTTGTGTCATAGATGGAGCCTTTAGTCACTCATAAAGGAAAAGCCGCTGTGCTTAACCGTATAAATGTAGATACAGATCAAATCATTCCGAAACAGTTTTTGAAAAGAATCGAACGAACAGGATATGGCCGATTTGCCTTTTTTGACTGGCGATATTTAGCAGATGGTAGTCCGAATCCAGATTTTGAACTCAATCAGCCGATTTATGAAGGAGCCTCTATTTTGATCGCAGGCGAAAACTTTGGCTGCGGGTCATCAAGGGAACATGCGCCTTGGGCACTTGATGATTATGGTTTCAAAATTGTCATTGCCCCATCTTTCGCCGATATTTTTCATCAAAACTGTTTTAAAAACGGGATGCTTCCAATCCGCCTTGATTATGATGTGTGGAAAACGTTTGCTGCATCATATGAAAACAAAGGATTTGAAATGACAGTTGATCTGGAAAAACAACAGATTCAAGACCATGAAGGGAATGTTACTCCTTTCGATGTAGATCCACACTGGAGAGAAATGCTCCTGAATGGCTATGATGAGATTTCATTAACATTGTTACTAGAAGATGAGATTCAAGCATTTGAAGAGAAACGTAGCAGCTGGCTGCGTGCATAAACAACGAGAAGCCGTCCCCGTGGTGTGACGGCTTCTTTTTTGCATGAAAACCTCTCGTTACTTGTGTTTACTAACCTTCGTTGGTAAACTGATAAAAAATATGCGCCCGAAAGGAACGTAAGCATGAAACATGACAAGAAGAAAGATAATGTCATTTTGTTTCCTGGTCTGAAAGAAAGACTGATTGAAAAAGGAATGGCAGCATTAAAAGATAAACAGTATCAAGAGGCGCTTCACTTATTTTCAGAAGCGAAATCGTATGATGACGATGAAGAATCCGATATTCATCTCGGTATGGCGATTTGTTTTCTAGAGCTTGGTGAGCTGCAGGATGCAAAGCGAGTATGTGAAAAGATGCTACATGAAGGATATGGACACTATTTCACTGTGCTTCAAGTATATATGACCATCTTAATTCAGCTGAAAGAGTACGAGGAAGTCAAACAAACAATTGAGGCTGTCCTTGAAGAAAATCACCTTCCAGCAGAAAGCGCGGAGCATTTTTATAAACTGCTTGAATTTAGCAGAAAGATGATTGAATCACCAGAAGAGATTTTAGACGAAGACGAGGAAGGCAGCGGAGAAATCAATATAGATGAAATGCTCGAGCGGCCAGAAGAGCAGGTGCAGTTCATCCATTCGCTGAAAGACCGAAACATCACGCCGCATATGGGTCTATTAAATACGATCCTACAAAAGCCTGATGGAAACCCTTTGGTCAAATCATTGATCCTGCAACTTCTGTCAGATCATGATGTGGCAAAGCCGGTTCATGTGACGAAGTTCGGTGATTCTTTAACGCTTGTTCCTTCTGAGGCTGTCAAGCCAGAGCAAATGCCACTGCTTCAGCAAGTCCTTCGAAAGCTCGATGACACACTCGGCAATGAGAACCCAACCCTTTACCAAGGAGTTGAAGAGTTATGGCGCCGGCACTTATTTGTGCTATATCCATTTCTTCCTAAATATACGGATCCGAATCTTTGGGCTGCGGCACTTCATAAAGTCGGCTATGAAATGCATGGGATCGAGATTGATCTCGAAGAATTGCATTTATTGTATGATTTTAACGAACGAGAGCTGAGAGAAGCTTGTACAATGCTGAAAGATATTGAAGAAATTTCTTATTTGTAATTTGTCGATTTAGTTGAAAGACGGACTTGTTATGTTATAATATAATGGTTGTATTTGTGCATATATCGTGCGGTTGTAAGATTCCAACGGTTGAAAGACGTTATGTATAATCAAGTCAAATGTTGTATACATAAGACCGCTTCTTTAGCGGAGTGCGTGGTTTTTGATTGGACGAAGTCTTTATGATGCTTTAGAATGTAACAACGCACAATCTGAATAGATTTTTGGAGGGAAACACACATGTCAGTAAAATGGGAAAAACAAGAAGGTAACGAAGGTGTCTTAACAGTAGAAGTTGACGCTGAAACATTTAACAAAGCACTTGATGATGCATTTAAGAAAGTAGTTAAGCAAGTATCAATCCCTGGATTCCGTAAAGGGAAAGTACCACGTGGTCTTTTCGAGCAGCGTTTTGGAGTAGAATCTCTTTATCAAGATGCACTAGATATTCTTCTTCCAGTTGAATATCCAAAAGCAATCGACGAAGCTGGTATCGAGCCGGTTGACCGCCCTGAAATCGATGTTGAGAAAATCGAAAAAGGCGAAAGCTTAATCTTCACTGCAAAAGTAACAGTGAAGCCAGAAGTAAAACTTGGTGACTACAAAGGTCTTAACGTAGAAAAAGACGACACATCTGTATCTGATGAAGATGTCCAAGAAGAGTTAAAAGCTATGCAAAACCGTCAAGCTGAGCTTGTTGTCAAAGAAGAAGGCGCAATCGAAAACGGCGATACAGTTGTTCTAGATTTCGAAGGATTCGTTGATGGAGAAGCATTCGAAGGCGGAAAAGCTGAGAACTACTCTCTTGAAGTAGGTTCTGGTTCATTCATCCCTGGTTTCGAAGAGCAATTGGTTGGTCTTGAAGCAGGTGCAGAAAAAGACGTTGAAGTGACATTCCCAGAAGAATATCATGCTGAAGACCTTGCAGGTAAACCAGCTGTATTCAAAGTAAAAATTCATGAAATCAAAGCAAAAGAACTTCCAACACTTGACGATGAGTTCGCTAAAGATGTTGATGAAGAAGTTGAAACGATTGCTGAATTAACTGAAAAAACGAAGAAACGTCTTGAAGAAGCAAAAGAAAACGAAGCAGAAGGCAAACTTCGTGAAGAGCTAGTAGCAAAAGCTTCTGAAAATGCGGAAGTTGACGTTCCTCAAGCGATGGTTGACACTGAGCTAGACCGCATGATGAAAGAATTCGAACAACGTCTTCAAATGCAAGGGATGAACCTTGAGCTTTACTTCCAGTTCTCTGGACAAGATGAAGATGCGCTAAAAGAGCAAATGAAAGAAGATGCTGCTAAACGCGTAAAATCTAATCTTACTCTTGAAGCAATTGCTGCTGCAGAAGACCTACAAGTGTCTGATGAAGAAGTGGAAGAAGAACTTTCAAAAATGGCTGAAGCATACAACATGCCAGTTGAAAATATCAAACAAGCGATCGGTTCTACTGAAGCAATGAAAGAAGATTTAAAAGTTCGTAAAGCAATTGATTTTCTTGTAGAAAACCGTTAATATGGTGCATAATAATAAAACAGGGCGCGAGTGACTCGTGCCTTGTTTTGTACAATTTTTGACTTATCATCGCTTCTTTTGGAAACGATAGTGTAAGTCGCATCTTTCTGTCATACATATCTCAATGTGCAGTGTTACAAACACATCATTACCGTCTTTTAGGAAAGTATGGTAAAATGCATACATACTGGACCCAGAAGGGTAGCTGACTGTTAGCTACAGGCAAGTGAAGAAGAATAAGGGGTGAAAGAATGTTTAAATTCAACGAGGAAAAAGGTCAATTAAAATGCTCGTTTTGCGGAAAAACGCAAGATCAAGTGCGTAAACTGGTCGCAGGACCTGGCGTATATATATGTGATGAATGTATCGAGCTTTGCACGGAAATAGTTGAAGAAGAGCTCGGTACTGAGGAAGAAGTTGAATTCAAGGATGTTCCGAAACCTCATGAAATCCGGGAAATTCTTGATGAATATGTCATCGGACAAGAGAATGCGAAGAAATCCTTAGCTGTAGCGGTTTATAACCATTACAAGCGGATTAATTCCAACAGTAAGATTGATGATGTTGAGCTTTCGAAAAGTAACATTTCTATGATTGGACCTACAGGAAGCGGTAAAACATTACTTGCTCAAACGCTTGCACGTATTTTAAATGTTCCATTTGCGATTGCAGATGCGACGTCTTTAACAGAAGCAGGTTACGTTGGGGAAGACGTAGAGAATATTTTACTAAAGCTGATCCAAGCAGCAGATTATGATGTAGAAAAAGCTGAAAAAGGCATTATCTACATCGATGAGATCGATAAAGTAGCAAGAAAATCAGAAAACCCTTCTATCACTCGTGATGTATCTGGGGAAGGTGTACAGCAAGCCCTTTTGAAAATTCTTGAAGGAACAGTCGCTAGTGTACCGCCTCAAGGTGGACGTAAGCATCCTCATCAAGAATTCATTCAAATTGATACAACAAATATCCTCTTCATTTGTGGTGGAGCCTTTGACGGCATTGAGCAAATCATCAAACGCCGCCTAGGTCAAAAAGTCATTGGATTCGGTGCGGAAAATAAAATTGAAGATCTTGAAAAAGAAGTCCTTCTATCAAAAGTTCTGCCAGAAGACTTACTTCGCTTCGGTTTAATCCCAGAATTCATCGGTCGTCTTCCGGTTATTGCAAGCCTAGAGCCGTTAGATGAAAAAGCACTTGTAGAAATCTTGACGAAGCCTAAAAATGCGCTCGTTAAGCAATATACAAAAATGCTTGAGCTTGATGATGTTGAGCTTGAGTTTGAAGAAGATGCTCTTAGCGAAATTGCGAAAAAAGCAATTGAGCGTAAAACAGGAGCTCGTGGTCTTCGCTCCATCATTGAAGGCATCATGCTTGATGTGATGTTTGATCTTCCATCTCGTGATGATATTGAGAAATGTGTCATTACTGGTGAAACGGTTGCTGATGGTGAGCCGCCTCGTCTTGTCTTAAAAGACGGTACAGTCGTGAATAAAGATACAAAAACATCGGCATAAGCCCGTTTGATGACTCCTGAATCGTTTGATTCAGGAGTTTTTTATTTATCGTGGAAGTTGTGTTTATTCCGTCCAGCTCTAGGAAATACTAGCAGACAGAAACCAATACATAACGATAGATGAAGGAGGGAGCACCGATTGAGCTGGACAGGAATCGTATTATTCATACAACTGTTCTTTGGTATCGTCATCGGGTTGTACTTTTGGAACTTACTGAAAAATCAGCGCACACAAAAGGTGACGATCGATAAAGAATCAAAAAAAGAAATGGAAGCACTCAGAAAGATGCGATCCATTAAACTGAGTGAACCTTTATCAGAGAGAGTCCGGCCAAAGGGGTTTCAAGATATTGTAGGGCAGGAAGATGGTATACGTGCACTTAAAGCTGCCCTGTGTGGACCGAATCCGCAACATGTCATCGTCTACGGGCCGCCTGGTGTTGGAAAAACAGCTGCTGCTCGTCTAGTGATGGAAGAGGCGAAGCGTCACGCTGATTCACCATTTAAAAAAGATGCAGTATTTGTTGAGCTTGATGCCACAACGGCAAGATTTGATGAACGAGGCATCGCAGACCCCTTGATTGGTTCCGTACATGATCCCATTTATCAAGGAGCAGGGGCCATGGGACAGGCAGGCATTCCGCAGCCGAAACAAGGAGCCGTCACACATGCTCATGGCGGCGTTCTCTTTATCGATGAAATTGGAGAACTGCATCCGATTCAAATGAACAAAATGCTCAAAGTGCTAGAAGATCGAAAAGTGTTTTTAGACAGTGCTTATTACAGTGAAGAAAATACGCAAATCCCGAATCACATCCATGATATTTTTCAAAATGGGTTACCCGCTGATTTTCGACTGATTGGCGCCACGACAAGAACACCAGACGAAATTCCGCCGGCTATTCGATCAAGATGTTTGGAGATTTTCTTCAAGGATTTGGATCAGCATGAGCTGAAAATTGTTGCAGCTAAAGCAGTCGAGAAAATACAGAAGGAATTAAGTGACGAAGGACTGAACCTGTTAACATCTTATGTGAAAAATGGACGTGAAGCGGTCAACATGGTACAGATCGCCGCAGGTATGGCTGTCACTGAAAACCGAAAAGATATTACGATCGCCGATGTAGAATGGGTCATTCATTCAAGCCAGCTGACACCAAGATATGAACAAAAAGTACCGGAAAAGCCAAAGGTAGGAGTAGTAAATGGTCTTGCCGTGTATGGACCGAACAGCGGGGCTCTGCTTGAAATTGAAGTGAACATTTGTAAAGCGCTTGAAAAAGGCAGTATCAATATTACAGGTATTGCGGAAGAAGAAAGCATCGGCAATCAGTCTAAATCGATCAGACGGAAAAGTATGGCGAAGGGCTCAGTTGAAAATGTCTTAACCGTGCTTCGAAACTTAGGCATACGAACAAATGAATATGATATCCACATTAATTTTCCGGCTGGTGCCCCGATTGATGGGCCGTCTGCTGGAATTGCGATGGCCACAGCCATTTTCTCAGCCATTCATCAAATCCCGATTGATCATTTAACGGCGATGACCGGTGAGATTGGATTACAAGGTCAGGTGAAGCCGATTGGCGGTGTCATACCAAAAATCAAGGCAGCCAAACAAGCGGGTGTCAAAACAGTGATCATCCCTTATGACAACCAGCAGTCGATCTTAAAAGAGATTGAAGGGGTGACGATTGTGCCTGTGAAGCATTTCCAAGAAGTGCTGGATCAGTGTTTGGTCAATCCGCCAGATGAGAAGAAAGATGGACTAGAAGAAGAAATGAAAAGGAAATCTGTTTAATCCCCATCTCATATGGGGATTTTTTAGTGAAATAGATCTTTTTTTCTTTTTCAAGATAAAAAGAAAGGGTATACTACGGTAAGATCATCATTTCTCAAGTCTTTTACATTGTACAAGACTGAAACAGGTATATTATAATGATTCATACTAGTGACGGAGGTGTCTATCAACATGGCAGATGAAATCAAAAAGAATGTTCCGCTCCTTCCACTGCGAGGCTTGCTTGTTTATCCAACAATGGTCTTGCATTTGGACGTTGGGCGCGAAAAGTCTGTTCAAGCATTAGAACAGGCCATGATGAACGATCATATGATTTTTCTAGCAACACAGCGGGAAATTTCAATAGATGAACCAGGTGAAGAGGAAATTTTCAAAGTCGGCACCTACACAAAAATTAAACAAATGCTGAAGCTGCCAAATGGAACGATCCGTGTGCTCGTCGAAGGCTTAAATCGAGCGCAGATCGAATCCTACATGGAGCTAGAAGACTATACGTCAGTCGATATTAAAGAGTTGACAGAAGAAGAATTAAAGGACGCAGAAGCAGAAGCACTCATGCGCACTTTGTTAGATCACTTTGATCAGTACATAAAAATTTCAAAAAAAATCTCAGCTGAAACATATGCAACGGTGACGGATATTGAAGAACCTGGAAGAATGGCGGATATCGTCGCTTCCCACCTTCCTTTGAAATTAAAAGACAAGCAAGAAGTGCTGGAAACAGTCGATGTCAAAAAACGGTTGAATCGGGTCATCAGTCTCATTCACAATGAAAAAGAAGTGCTAGAGATTGAAAAGAAAATTGGCCAGCGTGTCAAACGTTCAATGGAGCGAACGCAAAAAGAATATTATTTGCGCGAACAAATGAAAGCTATTCAAAAAGAGCTTGGAGACAAAGAGGGGAAAACAGGCGAAGTCAGTACGCTTATGGCTAAAATTGAAGAGTCCGGCATGCCAGATTCCGTTCGTGAAACGGCTTTAAAAGAACTGAACCGTTATGAAAAAATCCCTTCAAGCTCTGCTGAGAGTTCTGTCATTCGCAATTATATTGATTGGCTGATCAATCTGCCGTGGGGCACTTATACAGAAGATCGTCTAGATTTAAAGCTTGCAAGCGAAATTTTAGATGACGAGCACCACGGGCTTGAAAAAGTAAAAGAGCGGGTACTCGAATATCTTGCTGTTCAGAAACTAACAAATTCATTAAAGGGACCGATTCTTTGCTTGGCAGGACCTCCTGGGGTAGGGAAGACGTCACTTGCTAAATCCATTGCCAAATCACTTGATCGAAAGTTTATCCGTATCTCTCTTGGCGGTGTACGTGATGAATCTGAGATCCGTGGTCATCGAAGAACCTATGTAGGTGCGATGCCTGGCCGTATCATTCGCGGGATGAGCAAGGCGGGCACAATGAATCCGGTCTTTCTTTTAGATGAAATTGATAAAATGTCTTCTGACTTTAGGGGAGATCCGTCTTCTGCGATGCTTGAAGTGTTAGATCCAGAGCAAAATCATAATTTTAGCGATCATTATATTGAAGAGACATTTGATTTGTCTCAAGTGTTATTTATCGCAACTGCCAACAATTTAGCAACCATTCCAGGTCCACTTCGTGATAGAATGGAGATTATCACGATTGCAGGGTATACGGAAGTTGAAAAAGCAGAAATTGTGAAAGATCACCTTCTGCCGAAGCAGCTAAAGGAGCACGGATTAAAGAAAGGGAACTTGCAGCTTCGTGAAGCAGCGATTTACGATATGATTCGCTATTACACGAGAGAAGCAGGAGTCCGCGGGTTAGAGCGTCAGCTTGCGGCGATCTGCCGAAAAGCAGCAAGAGCAATTGTGGCTGAAGACCGCAAACGCATCACAGTGACGGAAAAGAACTTATCTGAATTCCTCGGAAAAAGACTTTACCGTTATGGTCAGGCGGAAACGACAGATCAGGTCGGCGTTGTCACAGGCCTTGCATATACCACAGTTGGCGGAGACACCTTGTCCATTGAGGTCTCACTCTCGCCGGGTAAAGGCAAGCTTTTGCTAACAGGTAAGCTCGGTGATGTCATGAGAGAATCTGCGCAGGCGGCATTCAGTTATATCCGTTCAAAAGCAGATGAACTGAACATTGATCCTCAATTTAATGAAAAGCACGATATTCATATCCATGTTCCAGAGGGTGCGGTTCCAAAGGACGGGCCATCAGCTGGTATTACCATTGCGACGGCTCTTGTATCAGCACTCACAGGACGTCCTGTTTCAAAAGAGGTTGGCATGACAGGAGAAATTACGTTAAGAGGAAGAGTGCTTCCGATTGGCGGATTAAAAGAAAAAGCATTAGGCGCACATCGTGCAGGACTGAAAACGATTATTCTTCCAAAGGACAATGAGAAGGATATTGATGATATTCCTGAAAGTGTGAGAGAAGGATTAACTTTTATTCCGGTTTCACATTTAGATGAGGTGCTTGAGAAAGCGTTAGTAGGAGAGGGAAGATGAAAGTAACAAAATCAGATATCGTCATTAGTGCGGTGAAACCAGAGCAGTACCCGAGCGGGGGACTGCCTGAGATCGCACTTGCTGGACGATCAAATGTTGGAAAGTCCTCGTTCATTAACTCATTGATTAATCGGAAAAATTTAGCGCGTACGTCTTCTAAACCAGGAAAGACCCAGACGCTTAATTTTTACATTATTAATGATATGCTCCATTTTGTGGACGTCCCAGGTTATGGCTTTGCAAAAGTATCAAAAACAGAGCGCGAAGCATGGGGGAGAATGATCGAAACGTATATTACAATGCGTGAAGAGTTAAAAGCAGTCGTCCAAATTGTGGATCTGCGTCATAAGCCATCCGCAGATGATGTGAACATGTATGAATTCCTTAAATATTATGGAGTTCCTGTGATCATTATTGCGACAAAGGCCGATAAAATTCCAAAAGGCAAATGGGAAAAGCATGCGAAAGTCGTCAAACAGACACTCGACATTGACCCTTCAGATGAATTAATCCTTTTCTCTTCTGAAACAAAAAAGGGAAAAGACGAAGCCTGGAATGCGATCCTTGCGAAGATTAACAGCTAAAAAAAGGCATCTGCTATATGCAGATGCCTTTTTATTGTATAAGTTATTTCCTTTTTAAAAATAATAAGAGGAGACTGACGGCAATCAATACATATGGCCAGTACAATTCAAAACCGGAAGTAGGGATCGAAAGTGTGCTAAGTTGCTTCGTAATTTGTTGAAAGAAATAAAGGAATAGACCGAGTGCAATGAGAACAACACTTTCTATTCGATATTCCTTTTTCTGTGATGATTTCATCAAAAGTGCGAGGCCGACGATGAACACAATCATCGTAAATGTATCTGGCCAGTGTTCTAATTTCGGCTGAAGGATAAAGTGTAGCGCAAGGCCTGTCATGAGCATACCGATAAACACATGAGAGGTTTCCTGTTCCTTCTTTCCTTGATATAAGAAAGCAAGGCCAAAAAGTAGTACAAGTGTATACCATTTCTCCTGATCTTTCCAAATGTCAAATTGATCTCCTGAGAGAATGGCATATAGCGCTACAGCCAGCAAAGTGAGCGGCAGCAAAATAGATTTCTTCTTCAAAGATGTCACCTTCTTATAAGCAGATCATTTGTCCGCACGCGCCAAATCTGGTAAATTGCTTGAAGTGATGATATGGCATTCGATGTCGAACATTTTTCTACTATATCACAACATTTTTGAAATCTGTTCACAATTTTTATCCAGTTAAAAATGAATATATGTTATAATCATTATAAATAATAAATTCTATATTATAATTATTATAAATTAGACAGGGCGTTGGGGGTGCAAGCTGAAGTTATGCATATTCTTGTTGTGGGTTTAGATTATAAAACAGCCCCTGTTGAGATACGGGAACAGCTGAGCTTTGAACCGAGCGAGCTCGGAACAGCGATGTCCAAGCTTAAAGAAGAAAAAAGCATTCTAGAGAATATCGTCATCTCAACATGTAATCGAACAGAGATCTACGCAGTTGTAGATCAGCTTCATACTGGTCGGTTTTATATAAAAAGATTTTTAGCAGATTGGTTCGGTTTAGAAAAAGAAGATGTCTCTCCATATTTGAAGTTTTATGAAAATGATGGAGCGGTTGAGCATTTATTCCGAGTTGCCTGTGGACTTGATTCTATGGTCATTGGTGAAACACAAATACTCGGTCAAGTGCGCTCAAGCTTTAAAGTCGCTCAAGAGGAGAAGACCATTGGTACCGTTTTCAATTATTTGTTTAAGCAGGCGGTAACAGTTGCGAAGCGCTCTCATGCGGAAACAGATATTGCGTCTAATGCTGTATCTGTCAGCTATGCGGCAGTGGAACTTGCCAAAAAAATCTTTGGACGTCTTTCTGATAAACATGTCCTTATTCTTGGTGCGGGTAAAATGGGCGAGCTGGCGGCTCAAAACCTTCAAGGTCAAGGGATTGGCCAGGTAACAGTCATCAATCGAACGTTTGAAAAGGCCAAAGAACTGGCCGGCCGTTTTTCAGGAGAGCCTAAGAGCTTGAATCAATTAGAAAAAACTTTATCTGAAGCGGATATTTTAATTAGCTCTACTGGGGCTAAACAATTTGTGATTACAAAAGAAATGGTCGAAAAAGCGAACAAACAGAGAAAAGGCAGACCTCTATTCATGGTGGATATTGCAGTACCACGTGATTTAGATCCAGCTATTTCTGAAGTAGAAGGTGCTTTTTTGTATGACATTGATGATCTTGAGGGCATTGTGGCAGCTAACCTGAAAGAGCGCCGTGCAGTAGCTGAAGAGGTGGAGCTTCTCATCGAAGCTGAAATTGTGGAATTTAAGCAATGGCTGAATACGCTCGGAGTGGTTCCTGTGATTTCTGCTTTAAGAGAAAAAGCACTCTCAATTCAAGCGGATACGATGCAAAGCATCGAACGAAAGCTTCCAAACCTCACAAATCGTGAAATGAAGCTGTTAAATAAACATACGAAAAGCATCATCAATCAAATGCTGAAAGATCCTATCTTAAAGGCCAAAGAAATTGCCGGGGAGCCGAATGCAGAGGAAAAACTTTTACTCTTTAAAGAAATCTTTGATTTACAGGTTGAAGATGAAGAGCAAAAGGCAGAGCCGATGCAGGTGGAGCAAGGGGCATTTCAGCTGTTTAAAACAAATATGGCACAAGGCCTTGCTACAGTTGCCAGTGAGTGATTAGGCGATGATGGAATCCATTGTAGCGAGACTAGGTGAAGCGACGATCTTGATCTATGCACTCAGTGTCTTGTTCTATTTCATAGATTTTCTTCAACACAACCGGAAGGCTGGAAAAATGGCTTTCTGGTTGCTTTCTATTGTCTGGCTGCTGCAAACAGTCTACATGTTTTATATTATGATGGAAACAGACCGATTCCCTGTGTTGAATGTAGCAGAGGGGTTATATTTTTATACGTGGGTGCTTGTGACATTGTCACTTGTTTTGACAAAAGTATTACGTGTTGAATTTATTGTCTTTTTTACAAATGTGATTGGTTTTTCCATGATGGCGATTCACACCTTTACACCATCCGATCTTCATTCTGCCGAACTGACAGGAAAGCTGACGAGTGAGCTGCTCGTCATTCATATTACGATGGCCATTTTATCATACGGCGCTTTTTCACTTTCATTTGCTTTTTCACTCCTCTATCTATTTCAATATCGTTTGCTGAAAAAGAAAAAATGGGGAAAATGGCTTTTGAGAATTGAAGATTTATCAAAGCTTGATCATATGGCGTATGTCTTAAATATTATTGGCGTACCGATGCTCTTGCTTAGTTTAATTCTTGGCATTATATGGGCATATATTTCGTATGATACGTTGTACTGGACAGATGCAAAGGTGCTCGGTTCGTTTATTATGCTGTTTTTATACGGCTTTTACTTATACATTAGACTTGTGAGAAATATGCAGGGCAAAATCGTGGCGCGATGGAATGTCGCTTCATTTCTTGTGCTGATGATCAATTATTTTCTGCTTGGTAGCTTATCAACCTTTCATTGGTTTCAATAATGATGAGTCTTAAGGGCATTGTCGGGAGGAAGACGTAATGCGAACAATTAAAGTAGGTTCTAGACGAAGCAAACTTGCGATTACACAAACAAAATGGGTCATTCAAAAGTTGTCTGAACTAAACCCTTCTTATTCTTTTGAAATTAAAGAGATTGTGACAAAGGGTGATCAAATTTTAGATGTGACCTTATCAAAGGTTGGCGGAAAAGGTCTGTTTGTTAAAGAGATTGAACAGGCAATGCTGAACCATGACATCGATATGGCGGTACACAGCATGAAAGATATGCCGGCTTCTCTTCCAGAAGGTTTAGTCATCGGCTGTATTCCTGAGCGTGAAGATGTGCGTGATGCATTGATTTCAAAGGATCATCTCCGTCTTCATGAACTACCAAAGGGAGCGGTTGTGGGAACGAGCAGCTTACGGCGCAGTGCTCAGCTTCTTCAGGAGAGACCAGATCTTGAGATTAAATGGATCCGTGGAAACATTGATACGAGACTCGAAAAACTGAAAAATGAAGAATATGATGCGATTATTCTAGCGGCTGCCGGATTGTCTAGAATGGGCTGGAGTCAAGAAGTCGTGTCGGAATTTTTATCTCCTGATACTTGCCTTCCTGCTGTGGGGCAGGGCGCATTGTCGATAGAATGCCGCGGAGATGACGAAGAGCTCTTGCAGCTGTTAGCTCAATTCACAAATGAGTATACAAAGAAAACGGTCCTTGCTGAAAGATCCTTCCTTAAGCAAATGGATGGAAGCTGTCAAGTGCCGATCGCTGGTTACGCAACGATGAATGAGCGTGATGAAATTGAATTGACAGGTCTTGTGGCATCTGCGGATGGGCATACGATTATTCGAGAAACCGTAACAGGAACTGACCCTGAGACAATTGGAACAGCATGTGCGAAGCAGATGGCTGATAAGGGAGCGAAGGATTTGATCGACAAGGTGAAAAAGGATCTGTCTTCCCAATGACGATAGCCAAATCGCTTTACGGACAGACGGTGCTTGTCACTCGAAATGAACGTCAAGCGGGTGCGTTTCAGCAGAAAATTGAAGCGCTGAACGGCCATGCTGTTTTAACCTCTCTTATCAGGTTTGAGCCAACGCTGACAAAAGAAAAAGCGAAGGCATTTTTAGAAGACTTAGAAGCAAGCCATTGGCTTGTGTTTACGAGTGTAAATGGTGCGTCTTTTTTTCTTAGTTATATAGAGAAGCATCAATTACATCAAAGCTTATCCCACTTGAAAGTGGCGGCTGTAGGTGAAAAAACATCTGCCTATCTGATGCAGCACGGCTTAAAAGTGGATGTGGTTCCAGAACGTTTTATAGCAGAAGAACTGGCAGATGCTTTAATTGAACATGTACATCCAGAAGAATGTGTCTTTGTAGCAAAAGGCCACCTGTCACGAGATGTTGTGAAGAATACCCTCGTTCCGCTTGGCATTGACGTAAAAGAGTGGATTATATATGAAACAGTGAAGGATGAGGACGGAATTATCGCACTCAAGTCGGCAATGATGGAGCAATCATTTGATTTTATTACATTTACTAGCTCCTCCACTGTTCATTCTTTTATGCACGCCATGGAGGCTGATATCGATAGATTAGCTGCATCAGACACATGTTTTGTGAGCATCGGTCCTCTTACACAAGAGGCGCTGCTTCAATACGGGATTTCTTCTGAAACCCCAGATACTTATACGATAGACGGGATGCTTGATTTGATGTGCCGTTTATCTGAAAGGAAGTTGAACCAATGATGAAATTTAACAGACACCGCAGATTGCGTACAAGCGCAGGAATGAGAGAATTGGTGAGAGAAACATTTTTAAGACCCTCTGATTTCATTTATCCGATCTTTTTTGTAGAGGGAGAGAATGTCCGGAAAGAAGTCCCTTCAATGCCGGGTGTCTATCACATTTCAGTTGATCTTGTGAAAGAAGAAGTCCAAGAGCTTGTTGACCTTGGGATTAAATCTATCATTGTTTTTGGGGTACCAGACCATAAAGACCATGTAGGCAGTGAAGCTTATCACGATCATGGGATTGTTCAAAGAGCAACGCTTGAAATCAAAAAGCATTTCCCTGAGCTTGTGGTCATTGCTGATACTTGCTTATGCCAATATACAGATCACGGACATTGCGGAATCGTTGAAGATGGAGAAATTTTAAATGATGAATCTCTTCAGCTCTTAGCGAAAACCGCTGTCAGTCAGGCTCGTGCAGGTGCAGATATCATTGCTCCATCAAACATGATGGATGGCTTTGTTATCGCAATTCGTGAGGCGCTTGATGAGGCCGGCTTTGTTCATGTGCCTGTCATGTCATATGCTGTGAAATATGCAAGTGCTTTTTACGGTCCGTTTCGTGATGCGGCGCATAGCACACCGCAGTTTGGAGATCGTAAAACGTATCAAATGGACCCTGCAAACCGCTTAGAAGCACTGAGAGAAGCGCAGTCTGATGTAGAAGAAGGCGCTGACTTCCTGATCGTAAAGCCGTCACTTTCATACTTAGATATCATGCGTGATGTGAAAAATGAATTTACACTTCCTGTTGTTGCGTACAATGTGAGCGGAGAGTATGCAATGGTGAAAGCAGCAGCTCAAAATGGCTGGATTTCTGAAAAAGAGCTTGTTCTTGAAATGCTGACTAGCATGAAACGTGCAGGCGCAGAATTAATCATTACGTATCATGCAAAAGATGCAGCAAAATGGCTCTCAGAATAAAGAACGGATAGACAGGAGGACGTTGAAATGGGACGTAGCTATGAAAAGTCAAAGCAAGCATTTAAAGAAGCGCAGCAGTTAATGCCGGGTGGTGTGAACAGCCCTGTGCGCGCATTTAAATCAGTCAATACAGACCCAATTTTTATGGAACGAGGAAAAGGCGCAAAAATATACGATATTGACGGAAATGAATATATTGATTATGTCTTATCGTGGGGACCGCTTATTTTAGGGCATACGAATGACCGTGTGGTTGAAAGCATTCAGCGAGTAGCTGAACATGGTACAAGCTTCGGCGCTTCTACTTTAGTTGAAAATGAATTAGCTAAGCTTGTATCAGAACGAGTTCCTTCTATTGAGGTCATTCGTATGGTCAGCTCTGGAACAGAGGCGACGATGAGTGCGCTTCGTCTAGCACGTGGTTTTACAGGCAGAAACAAAATTGTGAAATTTGAAGGCTGTTATCATGGCCACGGTGATTCTTTGCTCATTAAAGCTGGTTCGGGTGTGGCAACGCTTGGACTTCCGGATAGCCCTGGTGTCCCTGAAGGTACAGCAAGCAATACGATCACCGTTCCATACAATGATTTAGAAAGCATCAAAGTCGCTTTTGAAGAATTTGGAGACGACATTGCAGGTGTCATTGTAGAACCAGTTGCAGGAAATATGGGGGTTGTCCCTCCGCAAGAAGGTTTCTTGCAAGGATTGAGAGACATCACCGAGCAATATGGCTCTTTACTCATTTTTGATGAGGTCATGACAGGCTTCCGTGTGGATTATCATTGTGCCCAAGGCTATTTTGGCATTACGCCTGATCTGACATGTCTTGGTAAAGTCATCGGAGGCGGCCTGCCAGTTGGTGCTTATGGCGGTAGAGCGGACATTATGAGACAAATTGCGCCAAGCGGCCCGATTTATCAAGCAGGAACGTTATCCGGTAACCCGCTTGCGATGACAGCAGGTCTTGAAACATTAAAACAGCTGACACCTGAGTCTTATGAAGAGTTTAGACGCAAAGGAGATCGTTTGGAAGAAGGCATTTCAAAAGCGGCGAAAGCACATGGGATTCCATTAACATTTAACCGTGCAGGTTCCATGATTGGATTCTTCTTTACAAACGAACAAGTCGTCAATTACGATACAGCGAAAACAGCTGACCTCGCTTTATTCGCTGAATTCTACAAGGAAATGGCTGATCACGGCATCTTCCTTCCACCTTCACAATTCGAAGGGCTGTTCCTCTCAACTGCTCATACGGATGAAGACATCGAGTATACAATTGAGACAGTTGAAAAGGTATTTCAAAAATTAGCTCAGTAACCAAAAGCCGATATGGAGACATATCGGCTTAGATCGTTGACAAAGGGTTAAAATGAACTTTATTTTAGCCCTTTGTCTTCTTTTCAGCGTGAAAGAAAACCTTTGCAGTCTAGGAAGGACGAGCACCGGAGCGGAGCGAATTTGACATTCGTGAGCACCAGCGCGCAGGACTGACACCGAATGCGAGGGTTTGTCTACACGCTGAGCCGATATGGAGACATATCGGCTTTTTGCTTTGCATAAAACCAATCATATTTTCACTGCCTCCTTCATACACCTGTATTGACATCTAATTTTATTTTGAAGGATTAGATGAAAGGAGGACACCGACTTGTCTCAAAACAATCGATTACAGTTTTCGGTAGAAGAGTCCATTTATTTCAAAAACGGACAGGAAGTCAGTGAGCTGCTGTCAATTTCTCTCGATCCTGACATTCTCGTTCAAGAAGTGAATGATTATGTTTCCATTAGAGGTTCACTCGAGCTAACAGGAGAATACAACATAAATCAAGAGGAGCTAATGGGTGAATCCAGTTCCTATGCATCATACAGGCAGGCTGATGAGGTGAAGGTAAGAGAGGACGGAACGGCTGAGCTGCTGCATCAATTTCCGGTGGATATCACGATCCCCAAGAACAAAATTAGTCATTTAAATGATGTATTTGTGTTTATTGATGCATTTGATTACCAGCTGACAGAAAGCCGTTTGCTCACGATTCAGGCTGATTTGGCCATTGAAGGTCTGTTAGATGAAGGAACGCCTGAACCGCTTGTAGAAGAGCCATATGAATTTGTCCATCGTGCTGAAGAGGAATATGGCGATGTCACTTATGAATATCAGGCGCAGTCTGAGTATGAAGAGCAAGAAATGCTGCCACGTGAAGAGCATGAAGAAAATGCAGAACAGCAGGCCGTTATGCAACATGAAGCGCGAACTGAACAAGAAGAGGATGAAATAGACATCGAGACGGTGATGGTGGAAGAAGCAGAAGAAGAGGAGGAATATGAGGAAGAAGAAGCCGTGGCGCTTGGGTATCGTTCCTTCCCAGAAGCTCAAGTACAAGAGCCGCCATTCTTTGACCCGCCTAAGCTGTTAGAAGAAGAGGAGCGGGATGATACGTTCTTTGAGGTGGAAGTGAGGAAAGACCCTGAAGTAGAGAGCAAGGAAGAAGAAGAGCCGCCAGCTTATCCAGCCTTTGAATCACCTGCTTATCAGATGGAACAGACGCAGGAAGAGCGGGATGACAGCTATCAGTTCGAACGATTATATGAACGTGAAGCACCAAAGGTGTATGAATCAGCTCAAGAAGCTGAGGAGTTTGAACATGACCAGAGAGAAGCGTCTGGCAGTGAGAATTCTCTTTATTTAACGAAGCTGTTCGCTAAGCAGGAGGAGGAAGATTTTTCTCGCATGAAAATATGTATAGTTCAGCAAGAAGATACGGTCGATCGTATTTGTGAGCGATATCAGTTGAATGTGCAGCAGCTCCTTCGAACGAATTCATTGTCGGTGGATGCAGAGCTTGAAGAAGGGCAGATTCTTTATATTCCTGAATATCAAAAAAGCAATGCATAGTATGAGATGATGGACCGAGAAAATGTGGTGAGAGAACGTGGATGAAATCCAATCTGTCCTATACGAATATGGGCTTGAGGCTGAATATATCGAACCTGTCAGTCCAGCAGTCGTTAGAGTGTATACAAAGCAGGGCGTATTTGCACTAAAGCGAGTAAAACCCCATCGACACATGCAGTTTACAGAGCAAATGCTTGAACTAGAATCAAAAGGCTATCGCTCCTTTGTGCCGATTTATCGCACGAAGAGCGGTTCCTTTTTCTCTAATCATCGAGAAAGCCAGTACACGTATTATCTCATGCCATGGCTGACGAATGAAAAGAGAGAAGAGCAGGACGATAAACATGAATATTTATTTCAAGAGATTGCAAGACTTCATAAACGAACAGAAGTTATGATGGACATTACTGAGCAGGAAATAGAGGCTCACTACACTCAAATGAAAAGCAAATGGGAAACAGAGAAAGACATGTATGAACGATTTATCGAGCGGGCAGAACAAACATGGTATATGTCGCCATTTGAGCTGGCTGCTGCTATGTATTTTTCAGAAGCGATGTCTGCAAGTGAATTTGCACTTGAACGTTTAGAGGATTGGCATGAGGAAATGAAAGACCAAGAGACGACACGTATTGTGTTAAACCATGGGCAACTGTCAATCCATCACTTTTTGTACAATGATGTAGGTACAGGACATTTCACCAATTTTGAGCGGTCTAAAAAGGCTGCCCCCATTTATGACCTTTTGACCTTTTACTATCGCACATTCAAAACCTACCCTACTCCTTGTCCTGAATGCACATCTTTGTTTTATACGTATCAAAAGGGAAATAAACTTCGTGAGGAAGAGATTCATTTGTTCTTGAGCTACCTCGCTTATCCGCAGGGTTTGTTTGATACGGTGAAAGCCTATGAAGCAGGCGGACAGGATGAGATGGAAAGTTGTCAGGAGCTGTTAAGGGCGTATTGGCAAATGAAAAATTCTGAGCCGACCGTCATGAAAATACACGAAATTGAGCAGGCTAGACGCCTTGAAGAAGAACAAAATGCCTCGTCATCAGAAGAGTGACGAGGTTGTTTGCTGTCAAATGTCTAACATGGGGTAATCGATACATAAGAGTGAGCCTGCAGCTTTCAGCTCTCTTAAAACCAATCAAGGTGAAAGGCACAGGCGAGAAATATAAGAATTCCTAAGATGAGGACGTCAAATGTTGTGGGAAAAATGATCGTGCGAAAGCCTTGAAATATGGCAATCGGGAGAACGACTTGGGAGGCAACTGCCCGAATTTGTCTAAGCCATGGGGGGAGTGTGTAAGGATTGATCTTTTTCAAAATAAAACGCCCTCCTTCTTTATTTTGTTATTATCATATGGGCAAAGAGGCAAAGGGTGCCTGCCCAATTTGTATAAAGAAGAAGAAAAGCGGAAAAGATGATTGACGAAAACAAAAGGCATTTAGTAATATTAATAAAAGATGAGTATAAGCTGATGAACGTGATATATCGTAAGCGTGGATCAGGAAGAGTACGAGCAAGACCCTAAAGAGAGGGAAACCAATAGCTGAAAGGTTTTCTAGGATGCACTTGTTTGGAAGGTCGCCTGTGAGCTTAATTTCTTGAAACATGTAGTAGAGAAATTCGGGAGATCCCCGTTATCCTTTAGAGAGTACGGAACACGTCTAAGTGTCTCGTGAAAAAAGGTGGTACCGCGAAAAAGCTTTTTCGTCCTTTTATAAGGATGAGAAGGCTTTTTTTATGTTTCATCAGCCGAAAAAATGTGGAGGTAACACAAATGGAAACAAATAATCAAGAAATGCCAACAAAGTACGATCCAAATGCGATTGAAAAAGACCGCTATACGTACTGGCTTGAAGGGAAATTCTTCGAAGCACAAAATGACAAAACGAAAGATCCATATACAGTCGTCATTCCTCCACCAAACGTGACAGGAAAATTACACTTAGGGCATGCTTGGGATTCAACCCTTCAAGACATCGTGACTCGTATGAAACGGATGCAGGGCTATGATGTTTTATGGCTGCCAGGAATGGACCATGCGGGTATTGCAACACAAGCCAAGGTAGAGGCGAAGCTTCGCGAAGAAGGTGTGAGCCGCTATGATCTCGGACGTGAAAAATTTGTAGAAGAAACGTGGAAGTGGAAAGAAGAGTATGCCGATTTTATTCGCAGCCAGTGGGCGAAAATGGGTCTAGGTCTAGACTATTCGCGTGAGCGTTTCACATTAGATGAAGGCTTGAATAAAGCAGTCCGCCAAGTGTTTGTTCAATTGTATGAAAAAGGATTGATCTATCGCGGAGAATACATCATTAACTGGGACCCAGCAACAAAAACGGCCCTTTCTGATATTGAAGTCATCTACAAGGATGTACAAGGTGCGTTTTATCACTTGAGATATCCGCTTGCAGATGGATCAGGTTCGATTGAAATTGCGACAACAAGACCTGAAACGATGCTGGGAGATACGGCAGTCGCTGTACATCCTGAAGATGAACGCTATCAGCATTTGATTGGGAAAACAGTTGTTTTACCAATTACAGGCCGAGAGATTCCAATCGTCGGGGATGACTATGTCGATATGGAATTTGGATCAGGAGCTGTAAAAATTACGCCGGCTCATGACCCGAATGACTTCGAGCTTGGAAACCGTCATAACCTAGAGCGCATTCTTGTGATGAATGAAGATGGCACAATGAATGGAAACGCACTTCAATACAAAGGAATGGACCGCTTCGAATGTCGTAAACAGCTTGTGAAAGATCTTCAAGAAGAAGGCATTTTGTTCAAAATTGAGGACCACATGCATTCAGTTGGTCACAGTGAGCGCAGTGGCGCTGTAGTGGAGCCATATTTATCAACACAATGGTTTGTGAAAATGCAGCCGCTTGCAGATGAAGCCATCAATCTGCAAAAAGGTGATGAGCAAGTTCAATTTGTTCCAGACCGATTTGAAAAGACGTATTTACACTGGATGGAAAATATCCGTGACTGGTGTATTTCTCGTCAGCTATGGTGGGGCCACCGCATCCCGGCTTGGTATCATAAAGAAACGAAGGAAGTATACGTGGGACTTGATGCGCCAGAAGATATTGAAAACTGGGAGCAAGATAACGATGTACTTGATACATGGTTTAGTTCAGCGCTTTGGCCTTTCTCTACAATGGGCTGGCCAGATGCAGAAAGTGAAGACTTCAAGCGCTACTACCCAACCAATCTGCTTGTAACAGGCTATGACATCATCTTCTTCTGGGTATCTCGTATGATCTTCCAAGGTCTTGAATTCACAGGAGAAAAACCATTTAAAGACGTCCTCATTCATGGTCTTATTCGCGATGAACAAGGGCGTAAAATGAGTAAGTCACTTGGCAACGGAATTGATCCAATGGAGGTCATCGACAAATACGGTGCGGATTCACTGAGATATTTCTTAGCGACTGGAAGCTCTCCAGGTCAAGATTTACGTTTTAGCTTTGAAAAGGTTGAATCCACTTGGAACTTTGCGAACAAAATTTGGAACGCATCCCGTTTTGCTCTCATGAATATGGAGGGTTTAACGTACGATGAGCTTGATTTGACAGGAGAAAAATCAGTTGCTGATCAATGGATTTTGACACGCTTAAATGAAACAATTGAAAGTGTCACACAGCTTGCTGACAAGTATGAATTCGGAGAAGTGGGCAGACACTTATACAACTTCATTTGGGATGATTTCTGTGATTGGTATATTGAAATGGCGAAACTTCCGCTTTATGGAGAAGATGAAGCAGCGAAGAAAACGACTCGTTCGATCCTTGCGTATGTATTAGATCAAACGATGAGACTTCTTCATCCGTTTATGCCGTTCTTAACAGAAGAAATCTGGCAGCATCTACCTCATGAAGGTGAGTCCATTACTGTAGCGGCATGGCCTGAAGTGAAGCCGGAGCTTTCAAATGAACAGGCTTCTGCTGACATGAAACTGCTTGTTGAACTGATTCGCTCTGTTCGTAACATTCGCAGTGAAGTGAACACGCCAATGAGCAAACAAGTTGAGCTTTACATTAAAGCATCTACATCTGATGTTCAGGAACGTTTAGAGAAAAATCGTTCATATATTGAGCGCTTCACGAATCCAAGTGTTCTTGAAATTGGCACAGATGTCCCAGCTAGTGATAAAGCGATGACGGCTGTTATTTCTGGAGCAGAACTCATTCTACCGCTTGAAGGCTTAATCAACTTAGATGAAGAAATTGCTCGTCTGCAAAAAGAGCTTGATAAACTGACAAAAGAAGTGGAACGAGTTCAGAAAAAGCTTGGCAATGAAGGCTTTATGAAAAAAGCGCCTGAAAGTGTCGTAGAAGAAGAGCGTGCGAAAGAACGTGATTATGTCGCAAAACGCGAAGCTGTTCAAAAGCGTATTGAAGAGCTGAAAGCATAAGAGTGAAAAGACGGCTCCTAATGAATTGGAGTCGTCTTTTTTGAAAATTTCGTATGAAATGAGAGATGACATTGTTTACAACCTATCATGAAGCCATTGAATGGATTCATAGCAGACTCGCTTTCGGTGTCAAACCGGGACTTGAACGAATGAAATGGCTGATGGACAGACTAGACCATCCTGAACAAAAAATAAAAGCGGTGCATGTAGCTGGAACAAATGGAAAAGGATCAACGATTGCATTTACTCGATCCATTTTACAGTCAGCGGGCTATTCAGTTGGAACCTTCACCTCACCATTTATTTTAACGTTCAATGAAAGAATTAGTGTTAATGGGGAGCCGATTTTGGACGAAGAGTGGCTGAGTTTGGTGAACGAAATCAAGCCTTTAGTTGATGAATTAGATGATACAGAGCTTGGTGCAGCAACAGAGTTTGAGATCATTACAGCATGTGCGTTTGCTTATTTTGCCAATGTGCACCAAGTAGACTTTGTCCTCTTGGAAACAGGGCTTGGCGGAAGACTTGATTCTACAAATGTGGCAGCGCCCATCTTAACAGCAATTACGTCGATTGGTCACGATCATATGGCCATTTTAGGCGACACACTTGATCAGATTGCAGCAGAAAAAGCTGGCATTATTAAAACTGGGATTCCAATGATCACGGCCGTTCATCAAGCGGAAGCTCTTACTGTGATTCAACACAAAGCAGAAGAAAAGAATGCGCCGTTTATCTCGTTACATGATACTTGTACCTTTAAGGACCAGCAGCCGACTGAAACAGGTGAACGCTTCACATTCACTACCCCAAAAAGGGAGTACTCGCAGCTAGAGACAGGGTTAATCGGAACGCATCAAAGGCAGAACGCCTCCCTTGCCGTTCTACTGATCGAATGGCTGGAGCAAGAAGGATATATCCATGTGCTAGATGAGCAAGTGTATGAAGGAATTCGGCAAGCGGTGTGGGCTGGAAGATTTGAAAAGATCCAAGATCAGCCTCTTGTTTATTTAGATGGTGCTCATAACGAAGAAGGAATGGACCGTTTAATCGAAACTGTACAAGCTCATTTTTCCAGTAAACAGGTTCATGTTTGTTTTAGTGCGTTAAAAGATAAACCTTACAAACAAATGATCGAAAAGCTTGAAAGGATTAGTTCATCGATTCATTTTGTTTCCTTTGACTTTCCAAGAGCTGAGTCAGCGGAAAAGCTTTATGATTGCAGTCATTTAGAAGCAAAATCGTTTGATGAAGACCCTCGTGCAGTGCTTGACTTCATTCAGAAGAAAAGAGATGACCCTTCAGCAATGATTCTGGTGACAGGTTCCCTTTATTTTATCTCAGATGTACGAAGTCGTATTTTACAGTAAGGAAAAGACGCACATTGCTTCTATGCAGTGTGCGTCTTTTTTCTTTTGATATGTAGGAGAGGGGGAAAATCACTTTTTCGCAAGGTGATCAAAGGTGAATCGCTATGGTACAATCCGGTCTATTCTATTTACGGAAGGAGTCACCTAATTTGATTGATTTTTTTATGTTTTTCACAGGCATGGTCATGGGGTCATTTTTTCATCTAGTTGGTGAGAGGCTTCCAATGAAGCGGTCTATTCTTTTTCCTCGTTCACACTGCGGAGCTTGTAAAGAGCCGCTTTCTTTTCACGACATGCTCCCGCTTGTTTCTTATATTGTATTGAAAGGGTCATGTAAGCATTGTGGAACCCGGCTCTCTTTGCTTTATCCACTGGTTGAGCTGTTGACAGGCGTCCTTTTTTTACTCGTTTATAGACATGCTGGTTTCTCTTTTGAGGGCCTTTTTCTTGTGAGTCTATGTAGTTTATTCGTGATTGCTGTCGTGAGCGATCTTTTTTATATGAGAGTACCAAACGAGCTCTTTCTCTTCTTTTTTCCTCTTTTCGTCATATACCGCACGCAAGAACCGCTTTTTATTTGGTGGGAAGGAGCGGCATCCCTTCTTATTTGTCTTCTTTTGTTTTATAGTTTAGAACATTTCAAGCCAAATAGTATGGGGGGGGCGGATGTCAAACTATTTGGTGTGCTTGCATTTTGCTTCGGATTTAAGCCGTTTCTGATCATTCTTTTTCTTTCGTCTGTCACGGGAATGGTTTACGCAAAGGTGTTTTCTTACAAGGCAAATGAACCCTTTCCTTTTGTTCCTGCCATCGCTTGTTCTTTCTGGCTTTATCTTTTTTGTGGTGATCTGTTAAACCCAATTCGCGATTTTTTTGGATGAGAAAATTGGCGAACACTTTTTGAACCTGCCGACAAAAGTCTTGTTCTTTTTTTTATTGGCTATGTTAAAGTGTGAAACAGAAAGAAGGACGGGTTACATTCGCGCTATTTCATTGGACAGAAAGGTCTTTCTTACAAACAATGTCAGAAAGCGGGGAATGACAGTGAAAAAAAGGCAGGCAAAAAAACAAGGGTTAAAGGTCAATATTAATGGCAAGGAAGAAATGCTGCATGGAGAAGAGCATCAACCTCAAAAACAGCAAGAGGATCAAGTGACGTTTTCGAACTGGGAGGAAAAGAGGCAGTCGGAACAGGAGACAGCCGCTTCCGAGGAGGAACCGTCCAAACCGAAAGAAGAAGATTTTCAATGGGACGATGCAGCTGATCACATTTACCATTCGGATCCAAAGGTCGTCACACCTTATCAAAAGAAAAAAGGTTCTTTTGACCAGAAGTTCAGTAAAAATCGCGGTCCCTTCAAACGAGTGATGACTACGATTGTGTTTGCAGTCGTTCTAGGGACAGGCCTCGGTGTATTTGCATTAAGTTTAAGTAAAGATGGGTCTGCCAATCCATCAGGAGGCGATCATATCAGCGTCTCAGCATCTGGAAGCGGACCTTCGGCGAAAGCTGGGGGAGATGCGCCACCGGCTGATCTTGCAGATACGTCAAAGGACAATGAAGGTGAAAAAAGTGCATCAGGTCATTTTTCAACCTTTGTGGTGCAGGCTGGAAAGTTTTCTTCTGAAAAAGGAGCAGATGACTTAGTGGACAGTTTAAAAGAGGCAGGATATGCAGGTAAAAAGGTATCAATGGATGATGGATATTATGTGATTGCCGGACTTGCCACAGAACAAGGGATGACAAGTGCCGTTGGGAAAAAATTGATCGATCAGCACTTTGAAGCATGGGGAGGAAAAGAGCTCTCGTTTCAAGTGCCAGATGAACTGACAGGTTTAATAGAGAAGGCATCTGTCTTATCCTCTAAGGTGATTGCAGGAGAAGATGTGGATCAAAAAGAAGTCACTCAGTTGATTTCTGAGCTTGAAAATGCCAAAACAACCGACGCACCAGCTAAAAGCAGTTTGCTGAAAGCTGTACAGCTTTTAAATGACCCATCTGCTGAAAATGGCTGGAAATCTCAGCAAGCGCTATTAGATCAACTAAATACGTAAAATCATGTTTTTAACAGCCAAACTAGTCAAAAAATGACTAGTTTTTTTCTTTTGCTTCCAACATAATGATGTAGGAACATGAAAATGGCATTTTCGTCAATTGTCGGTAAGATGTTCATTTGATAGGATGAATGGGTATCTTACTTCTTAGGCTAAACCCTGAAAGGATGAACAAACATGAACCAGTTAATACTCGCATCTCAATCACCTAGAAGAAAAGAATTGCTTGATTTAGCAGGGTTTTCTTATGACATTCAAGCAAGTGATTTAAAAGAAGAAATAAATCGAAACCTTTCTCCTGCTGAGAACGTCCAATGGTTGGCAGAACAAAAAGCAAATGATATTCAAAAAATACATCCCAAAGCTGTGATCATTGGTGCAGATACAATTGTTGCAATTGATGGCAACTGTCTTGGAAAGCCAAAAGACAAGGAAGATGCAGCCTCAATGCTTCAATTATTGTCAGGTAAGACACATCAAGTCTTGACTGGTGTCACGATTCAATCAGAGAATAGAAAAGAAACATTTTATGAACAGACAGACGTGACATTTTGGCCACTTACACAAGATGAAATAGACCGCTATATTGAAACAGGTGAGCCTCTTGATAAAGCTGGAAGCTACGGCATTCAAGGAAAAGGTGCCCTGTTTGTACAAAAAATAGACGGTGATTATTTTTCCGTTGTAGGACTCCCTATTGCTAAAACAGTCAGAGTGCTTGAAACATTTGGTATCACCCCTTTTTGATGACGGGAAGGAATCAAAAAAGGAGTGTAGATCTTGAATCATTTCCCTATGCTGCTGAAGCATTTTCCTCATGATGAAAAGCCGCGCGAACGATTTGTCAAATATGGTCCAAGCAGCTTATCAAACCATGAACTTGTCGCGATTCTTTTGAGAACAGGCACAAAAAAGGAATCAGTTCTTCAAGTGTCCGCAAGACTTTTACAAACATTTGGTGGTCTTCGTTCTGTGAAGGAAGCTTCGATTGAAGAACTGTCAAAGATTCGAGGAGTTGGAAAAGCGAAGGCGATCTCTCTTTTAGCTGCTTTAGAACTCGGCACTAGATTACACCATCAAACGACGGACAATCGTTATGTGATCCGCACGCCGGAAGATGGTGCGAATTTTGTGATGGAAGATATGAGATTTTTGACGCAGGAGAATTTCGTTTGTCTTTATCTCAATACCAAAAATCAAGTTCTTCATAAACATACTGTGTTTATCGGAAGTCTAAATTCGTCGATTGTTCACCCGCGCGAAATTTTTAAAGAGGCCTTTAAACGTTCGGCCGCTTCATTTATATGTGTGCACAACCATCCATCTGGAGATCCGACGCCCAGCAGGGAAGATATTGAAGTCACACAGCGACTTTTTGAATGTGGGAAGCTGATTGGAATACAGCTGCTTGATCATCTAGTGATCGGTGATCAAAAATTTGTGAGTTTGAAGGAAAAAGGGTATTTGTAACACTTTTTTTTTCAATGTTTTACGATATAATAGAGTTTATGAGTTTTTCCCTAAAGGGAATTTTGGTTTAAGAAAGGAAGATACATACATATGTTTGGAATTGGTACAAAAGACCTTGGAATAGATCTTGGAACAGCGAATACGCTTGTTTTTATTAAAGGAAAAGGCATTGTTGTGAGAGAACCTTCGGTCGTAGCTTTGGAAACTGATACGAAGTCTATAGTGGCGGTTGGAAATGACGCTAGAAACATGATCGGTCGTACACCTGGTAATGTTGTGGCACTGCGCCCAATGAAAGACGGAGTCATTGCAGACTACGAGACGACAGCAACAATGATGAAATATTACATTAATCAAGCATTAAAAGGTAAAGGGCTTTTTGCTCGTAAACCGTACGTGATGGTGTGTGTACCATCTGGTATTACAGCAGTAGAAGAGCGTGCAGTCATTGATGCAACAAGACAAGCTGGTGCTCGTGACGCATACCCTATTGAAGAGCCATTTGCTGCGGCAATCGGTGCTAACCTTCCTGTATGGGAGCCAACTGGAAGCATGGTTGTAGATATTGGTGGCGGTACAACAGAAGTAGCCATTATTTCACTTGGCGGTATTGTGACATCTCAATCGATCCGTGTTGCAGGAGACGAGATGGATGATGCGATCAGCAGCTACATTCGTAAAACGTATAATCTTATGATTGGTGATCGCACGTCAGAAGCGATTAAAATGGAAATCGGTTCTGCGCAGCCTGACGTACATGATGAGATGGACATTCGCGGCCGTGACCTTTTAACAGGTCTGCCAAAAACGATCTCTATTACGGCAGAAGAAATTGCAAAAGCGCTTCGCGATACGGTGGAAACAATTGTCGATGCGGTCAAAATGACACTTGAAAAAACGCCACCTGAGCTAGCAGCAGATATTATGGACCGTGGAATTGTGTTAACAGGCGGCGGTGCATTGCTACGTAATCTTGACAAAGTCATTAGTGATGAAACAAAAATGCCGGTCATTATTGCTGAAGATCCGCTTGACTGTGTGGCGATCGGAACAGGGAAAGCACTAGAACATATTCACTTGTTCAAAGGAAAATCTAAAGATAATCGATAATTGGGCGTAAATAAAGAGGTGTAAGACATGCCGCAGTTTTTTATGAATAAAAGATTAATGTTGCTCCTTGTCTGTGTCATCGTACTGGTGGCCATGATTGGTTTTTCAGTGAAAAGCGGCAGAGGTGCTTCATGGCCGGAAAAATTAGTGGGGGATACGACAGGCTTTTTTCAAGGTGTCTTTCATAAACCATCACAATTTATTGCCGGTATTTATGGGAACGTACAAGATTTAAAGAACACATATGATGAAAACGAGCGTCTTCGAAAAAAACTTGATGGACAAACCCAATATGAGGCGAAACTTCAAGAACTAGAAGATGAGAACAAAAAGCTTCGCAAGCAGCTCGGATATGTGAACTCTATTCGTGACTACACGCCCATACTTTCAACAGTCATTGCGAGAAACCCGTCCCTTTGGGATAGTTTTGTCATGATTGATAAAGGGAAAAAACAAGGCGTTGAAAAAGATATGGCGGTCACCAATGAGAGTGGTGCGTTAATTGGGAAAATTGAAAGTGATAAGCTCAACAATTTTACGTCGACTGTAAGGTTGCTAAGCTCTACAGATCAAAATAATAGAATTTCAACGAAAATTTTTGCGAAAAAGGGCAAAGAAGAACTCAATGGAATTATTAACGGTTATGACAGCAAGAAAAAAATGCTGACAATGAACATTTTAAAATCCGATGCTGATGGGGATGTCAAAAAAGGAGATCTTGTTGAAACATCTGGAGCGGGGGGCGTATTCCCGCAGGGCTTGACGATTGGGAAGGTAAGTGAAATTGAGCCGGACCATTACGGACTGACAAAAATTATTTATGTAGAACCAGCTGCTGAACTCAATAATTTAGACCGTGTGATTGTTGTGAATCGCAGCACAAGTACGGCAGATGCATCTCAATTAACGAAGGAGGAAGGCTCGTGAAACGTGTCCTTCTTGCTTTCGTCATGTTGTTTATTTTCGTATTTGACAGTATTTTTGTCGATTTAGTGAAGCTCCCATTTGTTTCAGACAATCAAATTTTAGCGCCTCATTTCATCTTACTCGCACTTGTATTTATGACAGCTTTTGTGAATCAAAAATATGGTGTGATTTATGGATTTATCTTTGGACTTTTATATGATATTTCGTATACAGGTATACTTGGTGTTCATATGTTTGGCTTTGGTGCGCTCTGCTATTTGTTAGCAAAAGCCTTCAAAGTCCTCCAAACGAATATGTTAGTCGTTGTCTTTCTATCGATGATTGCTGTTGCAGTGATGGAGTTTTATGTGTACGGCGTTCAAGCGACGATTCAACCAGGTATTATGCCTTTTAATACGTATGTCATCGAACGCTTTATTCCAACGATTCTTTTAAATACTGCTGCGTCTCTCATACTTGTTGTGCCGCTTAGGCTCTTTTTCATCAATGTGAAACAAGGACTGATCGACGAATAAAAGCAGGAGTTTGTCCAATTACGGCGAAATGAGTATGTTGTTGAGGTGAGCATCTTGAAAACTCAAAAACAGCAGTATGTGACAATAAAAGGTACAAAAAATGGATTAACATTACAGTTAAATGATGACTGTTCGTTTGAAGACCTTCTTTCTGGCTTGCGAGAGGTTCTTTTACTTGAGCAATATACAGACGGAAGAGAAGGACATAAAGTCAATGTGCATATTAAACTTGGTTTTCGATATTTAACAGAGGATCAAGAGGCGCGTTTAACTGAAGCGGTGTCTGAAAATGAACATCTCGTCATTCACTCTATTGAAAGTGACGTCATGTCAACTGAAGAGGCGAGACGTTTAAAAGCAGAGGCTGAGATTACTTCTGTAGCAAAAATTGTACGCTCTGGACAGGTGCTTTATGTCGAAGGGGATCTTTTATTAATAGGAGATGTCAACCCTGGCGGCACCATTCGTGCAGGGGGGAATATTTTTGTGCTCGGTGCATTAAAAGGTGTAGCGCATGCTGGATGTAATGGGAACAAACAAGCTGTCATTGCGGCATCTCATATGATTCCAACCCAGCTTCGCATCGCACAGGTGTTTAACCGTGCACCGGATCAAAAAGAAGATGGAAATGAAATGGAATGTGCTTATTTAGATATAGATGGCAATATGATCATTGAACGCCTGCAGCAATTGGCTCATATAAGACCTAATCTGACAAGGCTTGAGGGAGGAATGTGAAATTGGGCGAGGCTATTGTGATTACCTCAGGAAAAGGCGGCGTTGGCAAAACAACAACATCTGCAAACTTAGGCACAGCACTAGCAATTCAAGGAAAAAAAGTGTGTCTAGTTGATACCGACATCGGCCTTCGGAATTTAGATGTCGTGATGGGGCTTGAAAACCGCATTATTTATGATCTAGTCGATGTAGTAGAAGGAAGATGCAAGATTCACCAAGCGCTTGTGAAGGATAAGCGGTTCGAGGATCTGTTGTATCTTTTACCTGCTGCTCAAACAAGCGATAAAACGGCGGTAGAGCCGGAGCAGATCAAAGAATTAATTCAATCATTGAAACAAGACTTTGATTATGTTGTCATTGATTGCCCTGCTGGAATTGAGCAAGGCTTTAAAAATGCTGTATCAGGTGCTGACAAAGCGATTGTGGTCACGACACCTGAAATCTCAGCTGTGAGAGATGCAGACCGAATTATCGGCTTGCTGGAACAAGAGGATATTGAACCGCCTCGTTTGATTGTGAACCGCATTCGTACACACATGGCGAAAAATGGCGATTCGATGGATGTGGATGAAGTTGTCCATCATTTATCAATTGATCTTCTCGGCATTGTAGCCGATGATGATGATGTCATTAAGGCTTCAAACAATGGTGAACCGATTGTCATGGATGCTAAAAATAAAGTTTCCATTGCGTATCGCAATATTGCTCGCCGCGTACTAGGTGAATCTGTTCCTCTTCAATCCTTTGAAGAAGAAAACAAAGGGATGTTTGCGAAGCTGAAAGCATTTTTCGGTGTAAGAGCATAATGATTCACGTGAGATGAGACCGATTCGATGAGAATCGGTCTTTTTGTTGCATATCATATGAGGTCGCCACATAAAATGTACAAACTGTTTGTATGTAAAGGGTGATCTTATGAAAAGAGTGGACGAGTATCGAAAGAAAATAGCGCAGCGCCGCAAAATGAAGCAGCCAGCTGCTGCCCCTAAGAAGGCAGCTTTCAAGAAGAAAGATGATATTCCGCCATGGGTCATGTTAACAGAAGAAGAAAAGCATTCTGGCTCGGCTTCCTACGAGTCAACGTCTCACCAAACGAAAAAATTTCGCCATCCGTTATTTCATTCAAATACGTTTGTGCTTAAATGTTTACTTTCTGCCTCTCTCGTACTGATTGCCGCTATTTCATTTAAAGGACAGGCGGGGCCTTTTCAGCAGCTGAAGCCGATGATCAGTCAAACCTTTGAACAAGATTTTCAATTTGCGGCCGCCAACCGGTGGTTTGAGAAAACTGTCGGAAACCCACTTGCCTTTTTGACCGATAAAAAAGAAGGACAAAAGGACGTACAAGCCAATCAAGAGCTGGCTGTCCCTGCCTCTGGAAAAGTGCAGGAATCCTTTACGCAAAATGGTGCCGGAGTGAAAGTTGAAACATCTGCTGAAGCCATCGATAGTATGAAAGAAGGCTATGTCGTAGAAGTGAAAAAGAAAAGTGATACGGGGCTCACAGTCGTGGTGCAGCATGCAGATAACAGCTACAGCTGGTACGGTCAACTAAAAGAAGCTGATGTGGCTTTATACGATTTTGTCGATAAAGGTGAAAAAATTGGTCAAATTGCGCTTGATGAACAAGGCAAGGGGACATATTACTTTGCCATTAAGCAAAATGAACAGTTTATTGATCCCATTCAGGTGATGACCTTTGAATAGATGGCTGCTCATGCTGACAAAGGTCCATGTTCACCCGCTCCTTTGGATAGTCATGGCATTTGCCATGCTATCAGGTCAAATTAAGCCGCTGCTTTGTCTGCTCATCATCGTCTGTGTCCATGAGCTTGGACATGCAGCGGCTGCTTGTTATTATCACTGGCGGATTCGGCGGATTTTTTTACTGCCATTTGGCGGGGCGGTAGAAGTAGAAGAGCACGGGAACCGTCCGCTAAAAGAAGAGCTGGCGGTCATTTTATGCGGACCGCTTCAGCATGTCCCGCTCCAGCTCGTCGCCTGGCTTCTCATGGAAGCCTCACTTATCTCATATGATGTCTTTACGATGTTTACTTTTTATAATGTAGCGATTTTTTTAGTGAACCTTTTGCCCATTTGGCCACTTGATGGCGGGAAATTATTCTTTTTGCTCTTATCTGTTTTTTACCCTTTCCAACAGGCACATGCCCTTGCAATAAAAGGATCTCTCATTTTTTTCGGTCTTTTGACAGCAGGGTTACTCTGTTTTGCTCCGCTGCAATTCAACGGCTGGATCCTGCTCACTTTTTTAGCCTACTCGCTTGTGATGGAGCACCGGCAGCGGCATTATATCAGGGTACGTTTTTTACTAGAACGTTATTACGGTAAAAAAGAGCAAAAGGTAGAGAAACTCATTCCGCTGAGAGCCAGTGCTGAGGAGAAAATATATGAAGTGATGGCGCGATTCCAAAGGGGCTGTAAGCATCCCATTATTATCGAACGGAATGGTGTGAAAATGAGCCAGCTCGATGAAAATGAATTGCTCCATGCTTATTTTTCAGATCGAAGAACCACCTCTTCCATGGAAGATCTTCTTTTACCGTACTAATGGTAAAAATACATTGACATTCAGCGTCTAATTTGATATATTTTTTAATGTTATGGATATGTAGCACCCGTGCTACAACCGCGCGGAGCAGGTGTAAAGTGCCTATTGGCCCCCTGTATTCGGCGAGTCTGAGTTTATTAGGAGGTGCAGAGATGTACGCAATTATCGAAACTGGTGGTAAACAAGTAAAAGTTGAAGAAGGTCAAACTGTTTATGTTGAAAAACTAGCTGCTGAAGCAGGTGAAACAGTTACTTTCGAAAACGTATTGTTTGTCGGCGGAGACACTGTCAAAGTGGGTAACCCTTCAGTTGCTGGAGCAACAGTAACGGCTAAAGTTGAAAAACAAGGTCGCGGTAAGAAAATTACTGTGTTCAAGTACAAACCGAAGAAAAACAACCACAAGAAACAAGGTCATCGTCAACCTTACACTAAAGTTGTTATCGAAAAAATCAACGCTTAAGGCGTGTGAGTGATATGATCAAAGCAACCATTACTCGGTCGCCAGCAGATGAAAGCATTACGTCTTTTCAGATGACTGGACATGCCGAGTTTGCTGAAAAAGGTCAGGATCTCGTTTGTGCAGGTGTATCTGCTGTTGTTTTCGGATCAGTCAATTCAATTATTGCACTGACAGGAATGGATCCACTGCTTGATATTGGAGATGAAGGCGGGTATTTCTCTTTTGAACTGCCAGCTGATACAGATCCAGTCACCTTTGAAAAAGCCCAGTTGCTTTTAGAAGGCATGGTCGTTTCCTTAGAAACAATTGAACGAGATTATCACGATTATGTGAGAATATCTACAAAAAAATAGGAGGTGAACTTCATGCTTAGATTAGATCTTCAATTTTTCGCATCTAAAAAAGGGGTAGGTTCTACAAAGAACGGACGTGACTCTGAGTCTAAACGTTTAGGCGCTAAACGTGCTGATGGTCAATTCGTAACTGGTGGTTCTATCCTTTATCGTCAACGTGGAACGAAAATCTATCCAGGTGAAAACGTTGGACGCGGAGGCGACGACACTCTTTTCGCTAAAATCGACGGAACTGTTAAATTCGAACGTTTCGGTCGTGACCGTAAAAAAGTGAGCGTATATCCTGCGGCACAATAATTGCTAAAAACTCCGGTCATTGACTGGAGTTTTTTTCACTATTCAGGGAGCTTTTGCGCTTTTTACAAGTAGTACCGAAGATGATAAAAGAAGATGCACTCCATAAATATCAAAGAATGTTTGCTGACTTTGCCTCATTTTCTCCTATACGATCAGAAAAAACAACCTTTCCTCACATAACTAGTGTTTTTCTATGCTGTCTTCTCTGTTATAATTCAGGGAGACATATTGATGATAAGACTCCTAAAAGAGAGACCAAACGATTGGGAGTGCGATAATGGAAGAGATACCAAGTAAACAAAACGAAAAATTAACTCACGTTGCATTAACGAATGAATTGATCCATCTACTTAGTCGTTCAAGACACGACTGGATGAATAAATTGCAGTTAATCAAAGGCAACTTGACATTAGAAAAATATGACCGAGTGTTCGAAATAATAGAAGAAATGGTCATTGAAGCACAGCATGAATCCAAACTCTCAAATTTAAAAATTCCCCAATTGGCCTATTACTTTCTAACCTTTAATTGGGAGTCGCATTTTATCACCCTAGAATATGAAGTGCTTGGTGAAACCCGAGACTTATCAGCATATGAATCGCAGCTGCTAACGGTATCACGGGAGTTGTTTTCGATATTCGATCAATCAGTTTGCCAAAAAACTGAAAATCATTTAACGGTCACTTTCCAAACGGATCATGAAGAGAATGATGTGATCTTATATTTTGATTTCAAAGGAAAATTAACAAGTTTGGATGCGTTAAATGCGTTTCATGACGCAAACTATCCATGTATGAGTATAACGCAATTTCATGTGACGAATCACGAGTCCATGATTGAGCTTTGTTTGAGGCAAGAACGAGATATGTGATGCAGAGAAACGGAGGAAGTTATGTTTGTAGATCAGGTTAAAGTGTATGTTAAAGGCGGTGACGGCGGAAACGGTATGGTGGCGTTCCGTCGTGAAAAATATGTGCCAAAAGGCGGGCCAGCAGGCGGCGACGGCGGAAATGGTGCAGATGTAGTATTTGAAGTAGACGAAGGACTCAGAACGTTGATGGACTTTCGTTATAAGCGTCATTTCAAGGCGGACCGCGGTGAGCATGGAATGAGTAAAAATCAGCATGGCCGAAATGCGGAAGAAATGATTGTTAAAGTTCCGCCGGGTACAGTGGTGACAGATGCTGAGACGGAACAAGTACTAGCTGACTTGACAGAGCATGGACAGCGGGCTGTGATTGCCAAAGGTGGACGTGGTGGACGTGGAAATTCACGCTTCGCAACACCAGCAAACCCTGCACCACAGCTGTCTGAAAACGGCGAGCCAGGTAAAGAACGTGACGTCATCTTAGAATTAAAAGTACTTGCAGATGTTGGACTTGTTGGTTTCCCAAGTGTCGGGAAGTCAACACTGCTTTCGATTGTCTCTTCTGCGAAACCAAAAATTGCGGATTATCATTTTACAACGCTTGTGCCAAACCTTGGAGTTGTTGAAACAGACGATAACCGAAGTTTTGTCATGGCGGATCTGCCAGGACTGATCGAAGGAGCGCACGAAGGTGTTGGCTTAGGTCATCAATTTTTACGCCACATTGAACGTACACGTGTCATTGTCCATGTCATTGATATGTCTGGACTTGAAGGGCGTGACCCATACGAAGATTACGTGACGATTAACGAAGAGCTTGAGCAATACAATATGAGATTGACAGAGCGTCCGCAAATCATTGTAGCGAACAAAATGGACATGCCGGATGCAGCTGACAATCTAGCGGCATTTAAAGAAAAATTAACAGATGACTATAAAGTGTTCCCAATTAGTGCGATCACAAGAGAAGGGCTTCGTGAGCTCTTATTTGAAATCGCCAATCAGCTTGAAACAACACCGGAATTCCCGCTCTACAATGAAGAAGAGCTCTCTGATAACCGTGTGATGTACAAGTTTGATGAAGGAGAAGCAGCATTTGAGATCTCAAGAGATCCTGATGGTACGTTTGTCTTAACTGGTAAAGCACTTGAGCGACTGTTTAAGATGACAGATTTCTCAAGGGACGAGTCAGTGAAACGATTCTCTAGACAGCTGCGCGGAATGGGCGTTGATGATGCCCTGCGTGAACGTGGTGCAAAAGATGGAGACATCATTCGTCTGCTTGAATTTGAATTTGAATTTATCGATTGATCAAAAGGAGGGTCCAGTTCATGGGCTCTCCCGTTTTTAAAAGGGGAGAAAACAGGTGAAAGAAGAAACGTTCTATTTAGTAAGAGAGGATGTACTTCCGGATGCGATGCGAAAAACGCTTGAAGTCAAAAAGCTTCTCGATCGCAAAAAAGCGGATTCAGTTGCCGATGCTGTTCAAAAAGCGGATTTAAGCCGCAGTGCTTTTTATAAATATCGAGATGCTGTTTTTCCATTTTATACGATGGTCAAAGAGCAGATCATCACATTGTTTTTCCACCTGGAGGATCGGTCTGGGGCTCTGTCTAGGCTGCTGCAAATTGTGGCTGACTCTGGCTGTAATGTGTTATCCATTCACCAAACGATTCCGTTGCAAGGAAGAGCGAATGTTACCCTGTCGATCAGTACGGCCGGCATGGCAGATGATATCAATACAGTCATGAATCAATTAAGAAAACTTGAATTTGTCGAAAAAGTTGAAATTCTAGGTTCTGGGGCGTAAAAGGAGAGATCATAGCAGATGAAGCAATTAACGGTAGGTTACTTTGGACCAGAGGCCACATTTACTCATTTGGCTGTCTGTTCTTGTTTTCCAAAAGATGCAGAGCAGCGGGCTTATGCAACCATTCCGCAATGTATGGATGCTGTGTCAAAGGGAGAAGTAGATTTGGCGGTCGTTCCACTTGAAAATGCACTCGAAGGATCTGTGAACTTAACAATTGATTATTTAATTCATGAGGACGCTTTGTCCATTGTGGGCGAAATGACAGCACCGATTCGCCAGCACCTGCTTGTCCATCCATCGAGAGCGGAGAGCTGGGAGACATTAGATGTGATTCAGTCACATCCGCACGCCATTGCGCAGTGTCATCAATTTTTGAAGAGACAGTTTCCTAATATCCCGCATCGGCCAGTGGAATCAACAGGCTATGCAGCGAAATACATCAGTGAGCATCCAGATGAAGCTGTTGGTGCGATTGCGAATGAAATCGCCGCAAAAACGTACGGATTGACGATTGCGAAAAAAGACATTCATGATTATCCGCACAATCATACACGTTTTGTCATTTTACATAAAGAGGCGAAGGCATCGTTCCCAATGAATTCTGGTTTTTCTTCAAAGCCAAAAACGACCATTGTTGTCAGCCTGCCAAAGGATGATCAGTCAGGTGCATTGCACCGTGTGTTATCAGCTTTTTCATGGCGGAATCTCAATTTGTCCAAAATTGAATCGCGTCCGACAAAAACAGGCCTTGGACACTATTTATTTATCATTGATATCGAAAAAGAGATGGATGATGTACTTGTCCCTGGCGCCATTCAAGAATTAGAAGCGATTGGCTGTGAAGTGAAACTACTCGGCAGCTATCAAACATATGAATTAACGAATGAAAAATAGTGTCCTCTTGGGGACACTATTTTTTTAGTCTTTAATGAGAAATCCAGCGTCATCAAGCGCTTGAATGGCTTGGTCAAGCTGCTTTTGGCTGTATGAAGTAAGGGTATGTAAGTGTACGCCGTCTGTCAGCTCTGATAAGTAGGAGGCGCCCGTATTAGAAATATGATGAACGAAGTCAGCCACTTGTTTGCGCGTACTCACTCGAATAGAGGCCGTCAGCTCCCCGTAGACAGGGTGCTCAATGATCACGTCTTTCACCGTTACACCGTAGTCTACAATCAGTGTCAGCTCCTCTTCTGTACGATGAGGATCGTGCTTGCAAGCGATAATCTGTTCAATTTCAGTTTCCGGTGTATGCTGCGCCATATACACATAGCCTTGGCTTGTGGCAATAATGGGTTCGTTTTTTGCTTTGAGTAATGAAATATCTTGTACAATGACTTGTCGTGAGACAGCGGCTTTTTTAGCTAAAAAACTTCCGGTGAGTGGTGTATCAGTCTCTTGTAGCCACTTTAAAATGGCGTTTCTTCTTTCTTCGCCAATGAGTTTTCTCTCTTGTTCCACGTTTTATGCTCCTTTCTTCTCCTTTTGCAAGCTCTCAAATGTATGCAAAAGCTGATCGATGTCATCCTTTGATGATCCTCGTCCAAATGATAGTCGAATGAATTGAAGGGCATCACGATCTGATACATGTAATGCCTTCACAGCAGGGGAAGGGTGGTGATAACCAGAAGCGCACGCACTTCCTGTGGATATACAAATCCCATGCCGGTTACAAGCTAACATTACATATTGTCCTTCAAACCCTTCAAAAAAACAACCAATAATATGAGGCAGCGTGCGGCGCTGGTCACTTTCTTGCAGCATGCGGACAGACAGCTTCCGTTTTTTTAGCTGCTGAAGAAAATAATTACGAAGCTGAATATCCAGCTGCTGCTGATGCTCTATTTTCAGCATGATTTGCTCGCTCGCGGCAACAAAAGCACCGATACATGGAACGTTCACTGTCCCTGGGCGTAGACCATTTTCCTGTACAGTATCTTGATATATAGGCTTCCAAGGGACATGTGTCCCCATATAGACAGCACCGGCGCCCTTAGGTGCATACACTTTATGACTCGAAATGGAGAGGGCATCGACCCCAAGTTCTTTAATCGACACATGCATTTTTCCGAATGTCTGCACTGCATCTGTATGAAAAAGAATATTTCTTTCTTTTAAGAGCGTTGCTAATTCAGCTAATGGCTGAATAATCCCAGTTTCTGAGTTGGCATGCTGGATGGATACTAGTCCGGTTTCAGGCAATAGAGCCTGTTTGAGAATCTCCTTTGTGATGATTCCTTCTTGATTCGGTTCTATGACCGTCACCTTCACACCGAGACGCTGCAAGGCATTGACCGCATGATGAACGGAAGGGTGCTCTACTGATGTGGTAATGACATGCTGTTTATGTGGAGGCAGCCCATTTATGATCGATTGAATCGCAAGGATATTGGATTCAGTTCCGCCACTTGTAAAGTAAATGCCATCAGGTTCGCCCCCTAGAATCGCTGCAAGTGATTGTCTGCTGTAAGCCAAGATTTCATTTGCTCTTCCTCCTGCATCATGCAGGCTGCTCGCATTTCCGTAACATTCTTTGCTCAACTGCTGAAATACATGCAGTGATTCCTCAGAAACAGGTGTAGAAGCTGCATAATCTAAATAAATCAAATCCATCCATCTCCTGTGTGAAAATTTTTTCTTGTATTTATTGTAGTGTTGTGTAATGATATGTGTCAAGACAGGTGTAAATGACAGGAGGGGCGATTGTGTCATCTATCAAAAAAGTCATTGTGGTGGGGTCGGGCATTGCGGCTCTTTCCTTTGTGAATACGATCTCAGAGAACTGCCAAGTCATCATGATGACAAAAAAACAATTTTCCTCTAGTAATTCCATGCTCGCACAAGGGGGAATCGCTGCAGCCTTTTCCGCACATGATTCTGTCGATCAGCATGTGCAAGACACTTTAGCTGCGGGGTGTGGTCACAATGATGACAAAACTGTACAGGAGATCGTCCGTCATGGAAAAGATCTTGTAAAGAAGCTCGTAGAAGAGGGCTGCCCATTTGATCGAGATGAAACGGGAATTCCGCAGTTAGGTAAAGAGGGAGCCCATACGACCCATCGTATTCTGCATGCAGGAGGAGATCAAACGGGAAAAACCCTCGTGCAGTTTTTGAAAGGGAAGCTCGGCTCACACATTCATGTATACGAAAATCATCATGTCATGGATCTATTAGTTCATGAAGGGGTATGTACCGGTGTTGTGTGGAAAGACGAAAAAGGTCATGTACATACAATGACCGCAGATGCAGTTGTATTATCCACTGGCGGCTGTGGTTCCTTATATGAAACAAACACAAATGATCCGTCTGTGACAGGAGACGGTCTGATGATGGCCTATCGCGCAGGGGCACAGCTAGTAGATCTCGAATTTGTGCAATTCCATCCGACCCTTTTGACCACTTCAGGTAAAGCGATCGGTCTCGTATCAGAGGCAGTCAGGGGAGAGGGCGCCTATTTAGAAGATGAATCAGGCAGGCGGATCATGAAAGGAATGCACTCGCAGAGCGATTTAGCGCCTAGAGATGTGGTGGCAAGGACTATTTTCCATGAGCAGCAACTCGGTCATTCCATTTATCTGAACATCCGTGATATTCCGCGTTTTTCTGCACGTTTTCCTGCGATTGCTTCGATGTGTCAGCGTGCGGGAGTTGATATGGCAAGCGGAAGGCTGCCAGTTTCACCCGGTATGCACTTTTTAATGGGTGGAATTAAGGTGAATGAACATGGAGAAACAACAGTTCCATCACTTTTCGCCATTGGTGAAGCAGCTTGTACAGGTTTACACGGCGCCAATCGACTGGCAAGTAATTCGCTCTTAGAAGGTCTCGTTTTAGGAAACAAGGCGGCACGGTATGTTGAGCGGTTGCAAACCTGGCAAGATAAAAACCCTGCTCTTTCCATTCAAGAAGTATGGTCTGTCCCAACGGTTTCACAGGCTCAGCTCAGAAAATGGATGACAGCATATGCCGCAATTGTGAGAGATGAGAAAGGCTTACAGACTTTGCTCGATCATTTAAAACAAGTCTCTTTTCAGCAAATTAATGTGAAGAATATCACAAATGAACAGATCGAAATAACTAATCAATGGGCTTTAGCCATATGCCTTGTCAAATCCGCATTACTCAGAACAGAAAGTAGGGGCGGTCATTATCGCACCGATTATCCAAATCGGCACGATGCTTCGTGGCGAGCAAAACAGATTGTACATGATAAGGGCCATATTTACATCATAAAAAATGAAAGGATTGGTGCCAAATGGAACGTTTACAGTTAAAGCAAATGCTCACTCATTTTTTAAAAGAAGATATTGGGTTTGGAGATGTATCCGCTGATGCCATCTTTGGAGACAAGAAAGGAACAGCTTACATCATGGCGAAACAATCAGGCGTATTGGCCGGGACACAAGTCATTGATATGGGATACAAACTGCTGAATGAACAAGTTCAAACTGAGCTGTTTTTCCAGGAAGGTGATTGGATTCATGAAGGGGCTGTACTGGCACAAATAACAGGCCCCGTCAACGACTTGCTGAAAGGGGAGCGGGTGGTGTTGAATATCCTACAAAGAATGACAGGGATTGCTACACTAACGCATGAAGCAGTAGAGCGATTAGCTGATCCATCTATTACGATTTGTGATACGAGAAAGACGACACCCGGTTTGCGCATGCTGGAGAAGTACGCAGTAAAAGTCGGAGGCGGAAAGAATCATCGTTTCGGCTTATCCGATGGGGTGATGATTAAAGATAATCATATTGCGGCTTGTGGTTCTATCAGGGAAGCTGTGGAGAAAGCAAGAGCATACGCCGGTCATATGGTGAAAATTGAAGTGGAAATTGAATCAGAAGCACAGCTGATGGAAGCCATTGAAGCCAAAGCAGATGTCATCATGTTTGACAACTGCTCTCCAGACGAAGTGAAGCGCTTTAAACAAATGACCCCTGAAACCATATTGACTGAGGCATCAGGCGGCATCACGTTAGAGAATGTGGCTAACTACCGGGGGACAGGTGTAGACCTTATTTCACTTGGATTCCTCACACATTCTGCTCCATCATTCGATTTTAGTATGAATATGGAATTCAGCCATAAAGGGGGAACGACTCATGTCCATGCTTGATGTGTTAGCAGCGCAACATACAGCCATGATGCCAGATGAATATAAACTGCGCTCTTATGATGAAATGAAAGAGAGAGTATTAGAGATTAAACGCGCCTTTGGATCAAAGCTTTTTATACCGGGTCATCATTATCAAAAAGATGAAGTCATCCAATTTGCTGATGTGACAGGTGATTCATTGCAGCTTGCACAAATTGCTGCTGACAATCACGAAGCAGAATACATTGTATTTTGCGGGGTTCATTTTATGGCAGAAACGGCCGATATGCTATCAAAAAAGAATCAGCACGTCTTTTTGCCAGATATGAGAGCAGGTTGTTCAATGGCAGATATGGCGAATATGAAACAAACAGACAGGGCGTGGGATCAGCTCACTGAGCTGTTTGGAGATACGATCCTTCCGCTGACTTATGTAAACTCAACGGCTGATATTAAAGCATTTGTCGGCAAGCATGGCGGATCGACTGTCACATCTTCAAACGCTAAAAAAGTATTGGAGTGGGCGCTGACCCAAAAAGAGCGGATTCTTTTTCTACCTGATCAGCATTTAGGGCGTAATACGGCCTATGATTTAGGGATTCCGCTAGAGGAAATGGCTGTCTGGGATCAAATAGAAGAAAAGCTCATCACCGACCAACCGCTTCATCGAATCAAAATGATTTTATGGAAAGGTCATTGCTCTGTTCATGAGAAATTTACCATTGAGAATATTGAACAAACGAGAAAACGAGACCGTGACATACAGATTCTTGTTCATCCAGAGTGTACGCATGAAGTCGTAAAGGCATCTGATCTAGCTGGTTCAACGAAATTTATTATTGATACGATCAAGCAGGCACCAGCAGGAAGTAAGTGGGCCATTGGAACAGAAATGAATTTAGTGAAACGCATCATTGACCAGCACCCTGACAAACAAATCGAATCCCTCAATCCAGATATGTGTCCATGTTTGACAATGAACCGTATTGATCTGCCTCATCTACTATGGTCACTTGAAAGCATTGAAAAAGGGGAGCCGGTCGGTTTGATTCAAGTGAATGAAGAGACGACAAAAGAGGCATTGCTCGCTTTAAATAAGATGCTGACCATTAAATAATGAAGTGTCCCCTCCTATCAGAAAACAAGTTTTTATCATATCGGCTTGTAAATAGGCATAAATTTATGTTGAAACATATTGTACTTCTGACATAACCGCTACGTTCACGTTTTGCATAGGAGGGGAAAACGTTGAAAATTCATATTGTGCAAAAAGGAGACTCCCTTTGGAAAATTTCAAAGAAGTACGGAGTCGACTTTCAAGAATTGAAAAAATTAAATTCGCAGCTCAGTAATCCAGATTTGATCATGCCAGGAATGAAAATCAAAATTCCATCTAGTGGTGTTCCTGTAAAAACCGATCATCACAAAGCAAAAGAAATGCCAAAAGCAAAAGAACACCCGTATGTAAAAGAAAAGCCAAAGGATGTCGTGCAAGTTCAAGATACGAAGCCGAAGGAAAAGCCGAATGAACCGGTACCTTATGTGCCACCAGTACCAAAGATTGAACAGCCAGTTTTTCCACAAGTTGATGTAAACTATTATCAGACGAATCTCTACCAGCCATTCACGCCTCCTCCGAAAAAAGAACATCATGAGAAAAAAGATCACGTTCATGAAAAGAAAGATCATGTTCATGAGAAAAAGGATCATAAAGATCACAAGGACCATTTTCATCATGAAAATAAGGATCATTTCAAAGATGAAGTGGCAAAGGGATATGATCCATTCATTCATATCCCACATCAAAAAGAGGAGGGAAAAGATATGGAACATAGTAATTACCCAAACCTTCCTAATTTCCCGCAAATGCCGAATGTTGGAGGGGCAGCAGTAGGGGGCATGGCTGAAAATAAAGAGCATCACCACCATCATCAAGAGTCATATGATCCTTATTATGGTTATGGTCATTACATGCCAGCAATGTATCCATATCCGCAGCAAATGGTACCCGCTTCTCCTATATTACCGGGATCAGGCCTTTGTTATCCGGTACAGCCGTATTATCACCATCACATGATGCCGTACCCTTATCCGGCGGCTCAGCCGTATTACCCTGCGTATCAAGCACCAGCTTATTACGGTGAAAATCACGAGCATCATGCAAACGACGGGCATCACTGGCACCACCATATGCATCCAAATGCAGGAGCGAATGCGAATGCCAATGCCAATCAAGGCTTTTATCCAAACGCTCCAAATGAAGCATATGGCAAGGAAGACTGCGGATGCGATGATGGTATGAAGCATCATCAACCATGGCCTGGACATTATCCAAACCCTGTTCCATATGGTCAAATGGGTGCTTATCCAGCTCAGCCTTATATGCAGCAGCCTTATCAAAACCCATCTGTCTTTGCAAGACCAGAAGAAGACGAAGAAGATTAATGACACAAGGGACGATCTCAATCGTTCCTTTTTTTGTTTATAACTGACAGCTTGTTTTTGTCCTCAACTGTACATGCTAAAACAGAGCCTGTTTTGCGCTCATGAGATTCAATTTGTACAGGGGGTTTTTCGTTTGAGACAAAAATGGCAAAAAACAATCGCCTTAGTGCTTCTACCTATTGGATTAACGGCATGTGGTACAAATAACAATGCGGGTGTAGATACACGTCATAATCAATCTGGCCAGCCAGTTGGATACCACTCCAATCAACAGGCAACAGACAACAATCAAGATCATCAAGGACCGGTTTCTGAGCTTATGGAGGGAATGAACGGAAGAAATACAACGAATGTTGATGATCGTTCACGCCCTACACAGGATCAAGTGAGGATGCCACTTACTGGTGGAGATGGACGCTACAGTCATGGAGATATGAACTATCATAACCAAATGTCGTTCTCTGGCTACGATAAACAAGAGAACATCCAGCGTTCAAGAAAAATCGCCAACCGAGTAAACAAAATGAACCATGTGACAGACTCACAAGTCATGGTGACGGATGAAAATGTGTATATTGCTCTCAAAACAGATGGGCGCTTGAAATCAGAGGGTGTATCACAAGTAGAAGAAGCAGCGACTCGTTATGCAGATGGAAGAGCAGTCCAAGTCATTAAAGACGAAGGCGCATTTACACGCTTCAGAGATATGAGAAAAACGCAATTTGAAACAGGTCAGACAGGCATGACCCGATAGGCTGGAATAAAAAAGGCTAAAGTTCATGAAGAACTTTAGCCTTTCTTTAAAAATAAACTTTGATCCCGATATAAAATTCATAAAAGAAATAACAGCCAAATCCAAGTAATAAAATACCGGCAACAATGGATGTCCACTTAATCATTGTTCGATTCATCACTTTTCTTGTTAGGGAAACAATTGTGAGAAGACCGATGTCATGAAGAAGAATCCCTGCCAAAATACCCGCAGCAGCCAATATAAATTCAGATGAATTTGTATTCGTATAAGCATCTGCTAGTACAGCGCCAAACACAGATACCCAGAAGACAAGGTTTCCAGGGGATACCGCGACGAGCAGCCCATTTCGGTATGTTTTAGCGAATGATTTATTCACTTTTTCTCCTGCTAAATGGATGTCTTGATCCGCATTTTTAATCGAATCGTAGGCAAGAATCATTAAAAAGATGGCACCGATCAGCCAGAGCGGAATTTGGATAAAGGGCAAAGATAAAAATTGAGCAAATCCAGCATATAAAGCCAAGATGAGCAATATATCGATGGTCATACCACCAGCGCCTACAGTTAATCCATGAAAGAATCCGTTTTTTAATCCCTGCTTTGTCATTTCAACCGTGATCGCTCCAACAGGTAGAGCAATTGAGAATCCAACGACGATAAATGTAAGAAATGTTTGCAATCGACTAGAACTTCCTTTGAATCATGTTTGTATAAAAATTCTCCGTTTAGATTAATTATACATACTAGGAGAAAAGGATCAATGATTATTTCTGATTTAATCGAAATGAGAGAGATAAATCGTGTATAGAAAGATGTATATCGTGAAGAGCGTGTATTCATTGTAGGGGAAAGGAACTATTTTCCTGAAACTTCTTTTTTTCATTTCTCAGCTATGCTACACTGTTGTGGAAATCAATATAAGTGACTAGGGGTGCCCGGAAATGCGGGCTGAGAGAGAAGACAAGCTTCTTAACCCTTTGGACCTGATCTGGCTCGTACCAGCGTGGGGAAGTTGAAGATGATACATGTGCCATATGAATGGCATACATGTTTTTTTCTGACGACGAAACCAGGTTCTTTACATAGAATCTGGTTTTTTGCTGGTGCTGATTCCATCCTGACCGGTCACACGAAAAGAAGGAGAGAACAGCAAATGAATGAAAAGACAAATGTTCCATCAACGCAATCTTTATTATCAAACTTTGAAGGCAGTCGAAAGGTATATGAACAAGGCTCGAGACCTGACATTTTGGTGCCAAAAAGAGAAATCGTGCTCACAAATACAGTGACACAAGCAGGTGATATCCAAAATGAACCGATTCGTGTGTACGATACAAGTGGACCGTATACAGATGAGGAGGCTCATATTGATGTCACAAAGGGATTAAAGCGCCTGAGATCAGCATGGATTAAAGAAAGAGAAGATACTGAAAGCTATGAAGGGCGTCAAGTAAAGCCAGAAGATAATGGATATCGCTTGAACGGGAAAGAATCCTTTCAAGCTGCCCAGACAGAATTTCATCATGTGCCGCTCCGCGGGAAACAAGGTGCTTGTGTGACGCAAATGCATTATGCAAAAAAGGGCATCATTACGCCTGAAATGGAGTTTATCGCTTTGAGAGAACAGCTAAGTCCTGAGTTTGTTAGAGAGGAAGTGGCTAGTGGGAGAGCGGTCATTCCAGCGAATATCAACCATCCTGAAAGTGAGCCGATGATCATCGGAAAGAATTTTCACGTGAAAATTAATGCGAATATTGGCAATTCAGCTGTGACATCGTCCATTGAAGAAGAGGTGGAGAAGATGACATGGGCAATTAGATGGGGGGCAGATACGATGATGGACCTGTCTACAGGAAAGGACATTCATACAACGAGAGAATGGATTATCCGCAATTGCCCAGTCCCAGTAGGAACTGTCCCGATTTATCAAGCACTTGAAAAAGTGAATGGAATCGCAGAAAATTTGACGTGGGAAGTATACCGAGACACATTAATTGAACAGGCAGAGCAAGGGGTTGACTACTTCACCATTCATGCGGGCGTCCTGTTAAGGTATATTCCGCTCACAGTCGACCGGGTCACAGGAATTGTTTCCAGAGGCGGAGCCATTATGGCAAGATGGTGTCTCGCTCATCATCAAGAGAACTTTCTGTATACCCATTTTGAAGAAATTTGTGAAATCATGAAAACATATGACATTGCCTTTTCGCTTGGGGACGGGCTCAGACCTGGATCCATTGCGGACGCAAATGACGAAGCGCAGTTTGCAGAGCTGGAAACGTTAGGGGAATTGACAGAGATCGCTTGGAAACATGATGTACAGGTCATGATTGAAGGACCTGGTCATGTTCCAATGGATAAAATCAAAGAGAATGTCGATAAGCAGATGGAGATATGCAAAGAGGCACCTTTTTATACGTTAGGCCCTCTAACAACAGATATTGCACCGGGATATGATCATATTACATCCGCAATCGGTGCGGCGATGATCGGCTGGTACGGAACAGCCATGCTGTGCTATGTGACACCAAAAGAGCATTTAGGTCTGCCGAACAAAGAAGATGTAAGAGAAGGCGTCATCGCTTATAAAATTGCTGCACATGCAGCTGATGTAGCAAAAGGACATCCTGCTGCTCAAAAGCGTGATGATGCCTTATCAAAAGCGAGATTTGAATTCAGATGGCGGGATCAATTTCACCTGTCACTTGACCCAGAACGAGCGCTGGCATTCCATGATGAAACATTGCCTGCTGAAGGTGCTAAAACCGCTCATTTCTGTTCCATGTGTGGACCAAAGTTTTGCAGTATGAAAATATCCCATGACATCCGCAACCAATCAGAAGAAGTGAAAAGAGAGATGGAGAAGAAGGCAAAAGAGTTTATCAGTCAAGGAAGTCAAATCTACCAATCCTAAAAAAAACCTCGCACTCCTCTAGTGCGGGGTTTTTATAAAACGGCTGAAATGGCTTTTCTCACGAGGTGCAAAAATGCTCTAACTGCAATCGCCATCGTTTCAATACTTGGGATGAGGGCATCTGTTAAATGAAACAGGACTGTTTGTCTCTCTGGAGATGTTCGTTTTTTCTTTTGTTTCATAAAGGCAGTCTCCTTTTCATTCAATATACTTCTTTTGAAGAGTATATAGATAGATATGTTGTGCGAATTTAAACAAAATTTAAACTTCTTGTGTTTAGAAGGAAAGAAGCAGGGGAAACGGATTGAATAGAGAATGAATGAAAAGAGCTGACCGATCCGGTTAGTGAACAAGACAGAGTGGAAGGTGATCTTATGATGAAAGTATTTAAGGTAACATTTCATATGAACAATGGGGAAGTGCTCGATTTCGAGCTGAAACGTCCAGCTACCTATGATGTGTATAAAAAAATTGAGGAAGCCAATCATTGGTTTAAGCTGAATAATGAAATCATTAACCTATTAAATGTGAATAGTATCCATGTAGAAACAGAATAAAACGAAAAGCCGCTCAAAGAGAGCGGCTTTCATTATGCAGTAAAATCATTTCGATTGTTCAGCTGACCTCGAGACAGCCAGTTTTTCTTATACAAATAGGCAATCACTTCAAGCCACAGACGCGGCGCTTTTTTAGGGAAAAAAGGTTTTTGATAATAGGCGTATGCAGCTTTTAAATCATCCCATTGATGACATGTTTTCGTTTGCGTGAAGCGGGCGACGTCAATGACCCTGACGCGGCCATCCTTTGTTAAAATTAAATTTCGCAGATGAATATCAGAAGGATTTAAACCTTTCGCGCGTGCTTCTTCCAATGCATCATCTACTTGTTCAATCATTTGTTTTTTGATCGGAATTCCTTTTGTCAGGCATTCATAGAAAGTATAACCTTTAATATATTCCATTAAAATATATTGATCCCCAGACTCGTAAATCTCAGGATAATAGGAGGAGCCGGAAAGTTTTTCATAAATTGCAGCCTCTTTGCGGGCGATGTTTCGATAAGAAGGAAAAAAGACTTTTAACGCCATTTTCTTGCCGTCTTTTTTGTATGAAAATACATAGGCACTTCTTCCTTTGCCGCACAGCTCAAGCTCAGCCGGTTTAAAGACGAGCTTATTAAAACGCTTTTCTTCTTGATACTGAATCGATTCGGCTAATCTTTTGACATCTGACATTGACTTCACCTTCTTTGGTTTCAGTTTATGCGGCTGAAAAACGAATGATGAAAAAACCATGTGATTCGGTAGAGCAATGGATTGTATAAAACATAACATTTACGCACGAAGGATACAACGAAAGACGCTCAATATGTGTCAAGACATCGATTTGGTTAATGTTTAGCAAAATGGGTCAAACTACATATGTCATGCATCGATCTTATGTTCTAAAGAGGTGTAAATAGTGAAAGTGAAAATAAAGTATTTCGTTACAGGGCTTATCATGACAAGTGTACTCTTTTTCGCTCTTGATATGGAAGCAGCAGAACACTTGCAAAAAGAGTCAAAAACCATCAACGTTCAGCTTGAAAAGGTCTATCTAGACGGCGATGTAAGTATTGAAAGACAGCGGGCATCATTAGAAGACAAAGACACATTTTGGGCCAAGTATAAGGGCTGGACATTGGTAGAACAGCGAGAGGATTTTGCCCTTTTTAGAAAGCAAATTGACGATATATCGCCTTTGAGTAAAGCAAATGGATATATCGGATTATCAGAAGACGGCGTGATTTCTACGTTTCATGGAAGGCCTGACGGGTGGACGGAGCCTATTCATCTCTTTTTTCAAATTGATACGTCCCGCTTGGAAAGTCATGTAGAGCAGCAGCTTGCACAAGGCATTCCGTTTCGAACAAAAGATGAATTTGAGCATGTGCTTGAAGTCATGAAACCTTACCGAAATGAACAATCGTTTTAATCGTATGACAGCTTGCTGGTGTGAAGACCGCAAGCTCTTTTTCATGGGTTGACGATGAAAAAAGGCTGAGCGAACGTATGTTAACTTTTATTACGGTTTTCTCTTCGATTTATGTTACAATGGAGAACAGTCAAAGAGGTGAAAACGGTGATAGAGTTTGTAAAAGGGACCATTGATTATGTGTGCCCGCAATATGTTGTCATTGAAAACGGCGGAGTGGGATATCAAGTCTATACCCCAAATCCGTTTATCTATCGAGTAACAAAACAAGAAACGATTTATACGTATCATTACATAAAGGAAGACGCTTTTTCGTTATATGGATTTCAAACACGAGAAGAAAAAGCGTTGTTCACAAAACTGTTAAATGTCACAGGGATTGGACCGAAGGGTGCGCTTGCGATTCTTGCTTCCGGTGACCCTGGCGCTGTCATTTCAGCGATCGAACGAGAGGATGAAGCTTTTCTCATTAAATTCCCGGGTGTTGGCAAAAAAACAGCACGTCAGATCATTCTAGATCTGAAAGGGAAGCTCGCAGATGTGGTGCCTGAAATGATAGGAAACTTATTTAACCACGAGGATCATATCCAGATTGAAACGCAGCAAAGCGCTTTAGATGAAGCGGTTGAAGCCTTAAGTGTCCTTGGGTATGGTGATCGTGAAATCAAAAAGGTTCTTCCTTTATTAAAAGAAGAGAAGAATCTTACAACCGATCAATATGTGAAAAAAGCTTTACAAAAAATGTTGAAATAGGGTGATGTCTCATGGATGAACGGCTCGTCTCAACTGAAGCAGACAACCATGAATCAGCCATTGAGCAAAGTCTGCGTCCACAGACGCTTAGTCAATATATTGGCCAGCAGAAAGTAAAGGATAATCTCAGCGTATTTATTGAAGCTGCACGAATGAGGCAGGAAACGCTGGATCACGTTCTTTTATATGGACCGCCGGGACTTGGGAAAACAACGCTTGCGTCGATCATTGCCAATGAAATGAATGTTCAGCTGCGTACAACGTCTGGACCAGCGATTGAACGCCCTGGCGACTTGGCGGCGATCTTAACATCTCTTGAACCTGGCGATGTTCTGTTTATTGATGAAATTCATCGCTTGCAACGTTCAATAGAGGAAGTGCTATATCCAGCGATGGAGGATTTTTGTCTAGATATCGTGATTGGAAAAGGAGATACAGCACGCTCTGTGCGGCTTGATTTACCGCCATTTACGCTTGTAGGTGCTACAACCCGTGTTGGGCTTTTAACAGCGCCGCTTCGTGATAGGTTTGGGGTTCATGCAAGATTGGAATACTATGAGCAAAGAGATTTGGCTCACATTGTAGCAAGAACAGCCGAGCTGTTTGAGATTGGGATCGACATTCGTTCAGCTGAAGAGATTGCAAGAAGATCTAGAGGTACACCGAGGGTCGCCAATCGTCTGCTCAGAAGAGTAAGAGATTTTGCGCAGGTGCTTGGAAATCATGCGATCACGCAAGACATTGCAGAAGATGCTCTTGAGCGTCTGCAAGTTGACAGACTCGGACTTGATCATATCGATCATAAACTGCTTTTAAGTATGATTGAAAAATTTAGAGGCGGTCCTGTTGGACTTGATACGATCTCAGCGACAATTGGAGAAGAATCACATACGATTGAAGATGTGTACGAACCGTATTTACTGCAAATTGGTTTTCTGCAAAGAACACCAAGAGGGCGGGTCGTCACAAGAGAAGCGTATGAACATTTTCATATGGAGGTTCCGATTCGTGACTGAATTCCCTAAAATGTTGATGATTTTAGGTGGTGTCCTTTTTGCCGCAGGTTTAGTGTTTCAATTGGTTGGGAAACTTCCAGGCGATATTTTCGTGAAAAAAGGGAACGTAACGTTCTTTTTTCCTGTGATTACATGCATTGTCATTAGCATCGTCCTAACCATTTTACTCAATGTCTTCGGACGGATGAAATAACGTTAACTAGTTAACTACAGAATAGGTGAAGGAAATGAAGTTAGAACTATTTGATTTTGATTTACCAGAAAGATTGATTGCACAAGTGCCGCTTGAAAAACGAGATGCATCAAGACTGATGGTCTTAAATAAACAAACAGGTGACATCACACATGATACATTCTCGCAAATCACAGATTACTTTCAAAAGGGTGATTGTCTCGTTTTAAACAATACACGTGTATTACCTGCACGTCTGTTTGGAACGAAAGAGGATACGGGTGCTAAAGTGGAGCTGCTTCTTTTGAAACAAGAAGAAGGAGACAAATGGGAAACGCTCGTGAAACCAGCAAAACGTGTGAAAAACGGAACAGTCATTACATTTGGTGATGGACGATTAAAAGCGGTATGTACAGAAGAACTGGAACATGGCGGAAGAAAAGTTGAGTTTCAGTATACAGGCATTTTTTATGAAGTACTTGAATCCTTAGGTGAAATGCCGCTGCCTCCGTACATTAAAGAGCAGCTTGACGATCGTGAGCGTTATCAAACCGTCTATTCCAAAGAAGTTGGTTCCGCTGCTGCGCCTACTGCCGGTCTTCACTTTACAAATGAACTGCTAGATGCTCTTAAAGCAAAAGGAGTGCATATTGCGTTTATTACGCTCCATGTTGGGCTTGGCACATTTCGACCGGTCAGTGCTGAACGCATTGAGGAACATGAAATGCACGCAGAGTTTTACGAAATGAATGAAGAAACGGCAGAAGAGCTTAATCGCGTGCGCAAAGAAGGCGGGCGAATTATTTCAGTCGGAACAACTTCGACAAGAACGCTTGAAACCATTGCAAGTGCTTATGATGGTGAATTCAAAGCGTCAAGCGGATGGACGTCGATTTTTATTTATCCAGGCTATACATTTAAGGCAATTGATGGCATGATCACGAATTTCCACCTGCCAAAATCGTCTTTAATTATGCTTGTCAGTGCATTAGCTGGACGAGAACACGTCCTAAAAGCGTACAATGAGGCTGTAAAAGAGGAATACCGATTCTTCAGTTTTGGCGATGCCATGCTGATTCAATAACATTATACAACAAAGACAGGAGGGCTCATTTTTGTCGCAATTACCGATACGTTATGAGTTCATTAAATCATGCAAACAAACAGGTGCACGTCTTGGACGCGTTCATACACCGCACGGCTCCTTTGAAACACCTGTATTTATGCCAGTTGGTACACTGGCTACAGTCAAAACAATGGCGCCTGAAGAGTTAAAAGCAATGGAAGCAGGCATCATTTTAAGCAATACGTATCATTTATGGCTGCGCCCGGGGCATGATATTGTCAAAGAAGCAGGCGGCCTGCACAAATTTATGAACTGGGATCGAGCGATTCTAACAGATTCAGGCGGTTTCCAAGTGTTTTCTTTGAGTGAATTTAGAAAAATTGAAGAAGAAGGCGTTCACTTCCGTAATCACTTAAATGGAGATAAGTTGTTCCTTTCTCCTGAAAAAGCGATGGAGATTCAAAATGCGCTCGGCTCAGATATTATGATGGCATTTGACGAATGCCCTCCGTATCCAGCAGAGTACGATTATATGAAACGTTCTGTAGAGCGGACAAGCAGATGGGCAGAGCGCTGCTTAACAGCGCACCAGCGTCCAGAGGATCAAGGGCTGTTTGGCATTGTGCAGGGCGGAGAATACGAAGAGCTTCGTAAACAAAGTGCAAAAGATCTTGTTTCACTTGATTTCCCAGGCTACGCCATTGGAGGTTTATCTGTTGGTGAACCAAAAGATGTGATGAACCGTGTGCTGGAGTTCACAACGCCATTTTTACCGGATGACAAGCCAAGATACTTAATGGGTGTTGGCTCACCAGATTCATTAATTGACGGCGCGATTCGCGGTGTCGATATGTTTGACTGTGTATTGCCGACGCGAATTGCCAGAAACGGTACGCTCATGACAAGTGAAGGACGCCTTGTTGTGAAAAATGCTAAATATGAGCGTGATTTCAGACCAATCGATGAAAACTGTGACTGCTACACATGTAAAAATTACACACGCGCTTATATTAGACATTTGATCCGTACAAATGAGACGTTCGGAATTCGATTAACAACTTATCATAATCTTCATTTTCTGTTAAAATTAATGGAGCAAGTGAGAGAAGCTATCCGTGAGGATCGTTTAGGTGACTTTAGAGAAGAGTTTTTTGAGCGTTATGGCTTTAACAAACCGAATGCGAAAAACTTTTAACGCATAAACGAAAAGCTTTACAATGCTTTAGAAAGGGGTGAGATAGAATGGATGGTGGTATGGGTTCAATCATTATGATTGTTGTCATGTTTGCTGTGCTTTACTTCTTGTTAATCCGTCCACAGCAAAAGCAACAAAAAGCTGTGCGTCAGATGCAGCAATCTTTATCAAAAGGCGATAAAATCGTCACAATCGGTGGTTTACACGGTGAAATCGACTACATTGATGAATCAAAAGTGGTCATTAAAACAAGCGAAAACAACCGTTTAACTTTCGACCGACGTGCTATTAGAGAATTAGCTGACAAAGGTTAATCCTCCAATACATAGCGATAAAAAAAGAGCGATATCATTCGCTCTTTTTTTATTTGCCCCGAAGATTAACGCCAATCATTCCCCCTAGCATACAAATTCCCAAAAAGGCTGCATGATAGATGAATTGTTCTGGTGAAAAGGTTTCTCCAAACCCTAAATATTGAAATAAAAAGACAGTGAGTGAAAAGATAAAAGAGGTCATGGCGCCAATGAGCCAGCCTCGTTCCTTTGCTTTCCCTCCAGAAATCATTCCTCCTAGAAAAAGTGCCGCAAAGGACAAGATCATGATCATCCATTTAAACGATGATTCCTGCATACTTGTGAAGGTAAGCATCAGTGATACAAGTAAGCTTGTCACAATCATCACGACAAAAATAGCAATTAAGCCAGATAAAATGCCTTTTCCTATTTGTTTCGTTTCCTGCATGTGATTCGTCTCCTCTCCAATTGACCGAAGCTTGTCTTTTACTAAAATGTATTCACGGAGAAGAAAAAATAGACATGTTTCTCGTGATAAAAACCGAGGCTTTCTTTTCTACATAAATAAAGTGTTTTGACACAAGCTATGGTGGAGAAGGAGGGTTTACATCATATGCAGGACATCTTAATTATCTCCATGAGAACGATCATTTTATATTTTCTCATTTGGTTTATTTTTCGTTTAATGGGCAAAAGGGAGATTGGGGAACTGAGTATTTTAGATCTTGTTATTTTTATGATGATCGCTGAAATTGCGGTGCTCGCCATAGAAGAAGTTGAGGATCACATGTTACATACAGTATGGCCGATCCTGCTGTTAACCTTCATTCAAATCACCCTTGCCTATTTGTCATTAAAATTTCAAGGTGTCCGTCGTTTTCTCGACGGTAAGCCGGCCCTGCTCATCATCAACGGAAAAATAGACGAGGGTGCGATGAGAAAACAGCGATACAATTTTGATGATTTGCTGATTCAATTAAGAGAAAATAACATCGATAGTATCCAGGATGTCTCATATGCCATCTTAGAGCCTTCAGGAAAGCTCGCCGTTGTTGAAAAAGAAAACAAGCGCAAACATGCAGCGCTTGAGCTCCCGCTTATTGCAGACGGTGTGGTTCAGCATGATCATCTCAAGCAGATCAACCATGATGAACAGTGGCTGATAAAGGAGCTTGTCAAAAGAGGCTATCATGACATCGAGCAAATCTCTTACTGCAGCTTTAATCAGAAGGATTTTTATATTGATTTGAAAGATGAAGTGATCAAGAAAGAATGAGCTAAAGCAGCTTTCCAATAAACGGGATGCGGCGTAGCTCTTCTCGTTTCACTAGCCCAAGACAGATTAATAGAATGACATACAGCATGCACGTCAAAAAGATCATCATGACAAGCTCTAAAGGTGCGGAAAAGAGTCCGCTCGCTTGATGTTTCATCCATAAGCTGACCGCCCCAGTACCGATGATCACAAGGACGCAAAGTCCATATTCTTTTAATGGTAAATGAATAGGCAGTACTTTACCGACAGTTGCCGCATGGAGCAACGTGACAAGAACGATGCCGATGAGTATCGCAAGCGCTGCGCCCATAATGCCAAAGCTTGGCTGTGAAGCAAGAACAAAGATCATACCTGTTTTCACAACAGCTCCTATCAAACTGTTGGTCATCGCTGCCCCCGCTAAATTTAATGCTTGAAGGACAGCCTGCAGCGGCCCTTGAAAGTAATAGAGCAAAAAGAAGGGGGCCATGAATTTTACATAGACAGCGGCATGAGATGAACCATACATGAAGAGGGTTAAATTTTCTGCATACACGAAAAGGATAATACATGAAATGCCCCCGCTTAATAAACAAAGGCGCATCGCCTGCTTGAGCCGGTATTCGACCGTTTTGCGTTTGTTCTGTTCCATCCCCTCACTAATCGCTGGAACTAGTGCGGTGGAGAGAGAATACGTGATAAAACTAGGAAGTGTCAAAAGGGTGAGCGCAAGTCCTGTCAATTCTCCGTACTGCCTTGTTGCTTCCACAGCTGCATAACCGGCAATCGCAAGGCTTTGCGCGACGACAATCGGTTCTAAAAACCACGAGATATTGCCGATGAAACGGCTGCCTGTCGTTGGCAGGGCAATACTCATGAGCTGTTTAAACGTATCCTTCCCATCATGAATTGCCTTGAAAAAACGTTTTCGGATACGGATGGTCTTTTTATAACGAAAGGCAATCAGTAAGTAAGCAAGTGAAATCATTTCCCCAATGACAGATGAAATCATGGCGCCTGCTGCTGCATATTCAATTCCATAAGGCAGGAACGCTGTTGTACATACTGCCACGAGTGAAATTCTTGCGACCTGTTCTAGTACTTGTGACATCGCAAGCGGGCTCATTTGCTGTCTTCCTTGGAAATAGCCCCTTAACACACTAGAGATCGCAATAACGGGTACGACTGGTGTAATGGCAAGCAGAGGATAGACCGTTCTAGGATCTGTCAGCATATTTTCCGCCATAATAGGGGCAAACCATAAAAAGAGCGGCGTGAAAATCAGGCTGAGTGTTCCTGTTATCGCAAGGGACATCACTAGAATGCGTTTTGTTTTCTGTTTGTCACCACGGGCTTCTGCTTCTGCGACTAGCTTACTAATCGCAACAGGAAGTCCGAATTGAGTTAGCGTCACGGCGAGAAAAAAGGTAGGCGCTGCCATCATATAAAGCCCTACGCCTTCTTCACCAATGAACCTTGCAATCACAATTCGATTGACAAAACCCAATATTCTTGTAATAAAACCTGCTAAAATTAAAATAATCGTCCCTTTTAAAAACGTTTGCTTCGTCAAATCACAGATCACCTGCCTTCTCAAACGACATAGAATCATATACAATAAGATATGCGTGTATATCGTCCAAGCATGACAAGTCTCTCGATAAAAAACTGAAAAGGGGGAGCCTCACATTGACACAACATCCGGCTGCTATATACAAAGACCATTTAAAGCCTTTTCTGTTCAGTAAGCTTGAAGAATTCATCGTTTTGGGCTATAAAGATGTAGATTTAGAGGAATTATGGTCATACTTAGAGAATAAGAAGTGGAAGAAAAAACAAGAGTATCCGATTCATGAAATGGTTGCAGATATTTTATCTGTGAAAATTGGCGAATTTATGAACTATGCAACCGTTCAGTCGTTTAAAACGTCTGCTTTTTTGGACAGTGAAGATGGCAAGAATATGCTGGACGAACTGTTGAAATAAGCCATCTAAATGGATTCAGGTGTTTAAGGAGGAAATACATAATGAAAAAAGGGCGCATACTTGCGTTTTTCTTAGTGGTTCTGTTAATCGGAACTGGTGTGGGCTTATTAACGAAGCCCGTTGCGAAAGATATGACGCTAGGGCTGGACTTACAGGGTGGATTTGAAGTTCTGTATGATGTACACCCAGTGAAAAAAGAAGACAAGATCACAAATGGTGTTCTCGTCAGTACAGTAGAGGCTTTAAACCGAAGAGCCAACGTGCTTGGGGTCAGTGAGCCGAACATTTCGATTGAAGGAAACAACCGTATCCGCGTACAGCTTGCGGGTGTAAAAGATCAAAACAGAGCACGGGAGATTCTATCGACTGAAGCACAGCTTTCCTTCAGAGATACGAATGACAAAGAGCTTCTAAACGGATCTGATCTTGTTGAAAATGGTGCAAAACAAACATTCAATCAAACGAATGAGCCGATCGTGACGGTCAAACTAAAGGATGCGAAAAAGTTTGGTGACGTGACAAAAAAAGTAGCGGCGATGGCACCAAACAATCAGCTTGTCATTTGGCTTGATTATCATAAGGGAGATTCCTTCAAAAAAGAAGTCTCTAAATCAAATCATAAGTATGTATCTGCGCCGAATGTAAACCAAGAAATTAACAGCAGTGACGTACAAATCGAAGGAAACTTTACGGTTCAAGAGGCAAAAGACCTTGCGAGCATTTTAAATGCCGGCGCATTGCCAGTAAAATTAACCGAAAAATATTCAACATCTGTGAGTGCACAGTTTGGTGAGCAAGCACTAAACGAAACAGTCTTCGCAGGAATTGTAGGAATCGCATTTATCTTCTTATTCATGCTGTTTTATTACCGATTACCAGGTCTTGTTGCTGTCATTACACTGTCAGCTTATATCTATATCACACTGCAAGTCTTTGACTGGATGGGTGCGGTCATGACACTGCCTGGAATCGCTGCATTGATTCTTGGGGTAGGGATGGCTGTCGATGCCAACATTATTACGTATGAGCGGATTAAAGAAGAGCTCAAGCTCGGTAAATCTGTCCGTTCTGCTTTCAGATCGGGTAACCGCAGATCATTTGCCACGATCTTTGATGCAAACTTAACAAGTATTATTGCCGGAGGGGTTCTGTTCTTCTTTGGAACAAGCTCTGTCAAAGGATTTGCAACCATGCTTATCCTATCGATTTTGACAAGCTTTATCACGGCTGTCTTCCTATCAAGATTCCTTCTTGGATTACTTGTAGAAAGCCGTTATCTCGACCGCAGAAAAGGCTGGTTTGGGGTTCGTCAGAAAGACATTATTGATATTCATGAAACAACTGAAAATACTGAACCGAAAACACCATTTGATAAATGGGATTTCGTCAGCAAACGTAAAGGCTTTATGATTTTCTCAGCAGCCATTACCATTGCTGGAATCATTGTGCTGTCGATCTTCAAGCTCAATGCAGGTATTGACTTTGCAAGTGGTACTAGAGTTGATATTCAAAGTGACCATAAACTGTCAACAGAACAGGTGGAGCAAGATTTTAAAAAGCTAGACCTTGAGACAGACAGTGTTGTGTTATCGGGTCAAAAAGAAAATCAAGCAGCAGCTCGATTTGTCGGTGTTCCGAATAAAGAAAAAATCGCTGAAGTGAAAGATTACTTCAAAGATAAATATGGAACGGAGCCTAACGTAAGTACAGTGTCTCCGACGGTTGGAAAAGAGCTGGCACGTAACGCATTATACGCTGTCATCATTGCTTCGATCGGGATTATCTTATATGTATCTATCCGATTTGAGTATAAAATGGCGATTGCAGCGATTGTCTCTCTTCTATACGACGCATTCTTTATCGTTGCCTTCTTTAGCATTACGCGTTTAGAGGTGGATGTCACCTTCATTGCAGCGATACTCACGGTCATTGGGTACTCAATCAATGACACGATTGTCACCTTCGACAGGGTGCGTGAGCAAATGAAGAAACGCAAACCGAAAACGATCGAAGATTTATCGTACATTGTGAATTTAAGTTTACAGCAAACCTTTACGCGTTCTGTGAACACCGTGCTCACCGTACTTGTTGTGGTGATTGCACTTCTCATTTTCGGTTCAGCATCTATTACAAACTTCTCCATCGCCTTACTTGTCGGACTATTAACAGGGGTGTATTCATCCCTTTACATTGCGGCACAAATTTGGCTGATATGGAAAGGTCGTGAGCTGAAAAAGCCGGCTAAAATCGACACAGAACAAGATATTTAAACAAGAAAGACTGCCAGCTTGGCAGTCTTTTTTTCATGCATCATACTTGTCATCGTCACAACAATAAGATGATATGTAAAAACATTTCGGGTTTCATTGATCTTGAAATGGTCTTTTGCTATAATGACATACGTTTAGATCAGTATAGAAAGCAAGTGTCCGTTTGGGCATTTGGCTTTTATTCATTGGAGGGGCTGTTATGAAGGTTCGGGAAACTGAACTGCCAGGTATCGGTCACAAAGCCGAAATGATCACAAGAAATAATGAGAAGCTTGCCATTATCACACATGATGACGGCAGAAGAGAGATGTATCATTTTCAAGAAGATGATCACGAAGAATGTATTTCTGGTATCTTGCTTAGCGATGAAGAAGCAAGACAAATCTCGGCTATTTTAGGCGGCATGGTCTATAAACCAAAAGCGCTTGAGACAGTGGAGGTGGCCATTGATGAACTCATCATTGAATGGTTTAAGATTGAAAAGAACGCACCGGCTGTTAACCAGACGATCGGAGACCTGAGTGTTCGCCAAAACTATCAAGTAACAGTCATCGCCATTGTGAGAAAATCACATGAGAAAATTTTAAATCCAGGACCAGATACGGTGATTGAAGAAGGAGACACCCTTGTCATCTCTGGAGAAAGAAAAGAATTAAAGAGCCTCATTAAAGAAAAACTCAGCAGCTAAGCGCCCATGCTGATAGAAAACCTTCCGCCATGTTCTTTCGGTGTTTAAAAAGGACAAGAAAGAGGGAAGAATAAAAGAAAAAGCTTGGGGGATTTGTAGATGAATAAACAACAATGGACCATCATACTCGCATTTATTTTCGTATTAATTGTCTCAGTATTTGCTGTTATTAACGTGCGGCCTGTACAGGTAGACTACTTATTTGGAACGGCTGAATGGCCGCTGATCCTTGTCATTATCGGTTCTGTTCTGATGGGCGGACTCATTGTGGCTTTTGCGGGGATTTTCCAAATTGTGAAACTAAAACGTGAATTAAAAACATTAAAAGCTGAACATGCAGCCGCTAAAGCAAGCCCTGCTTCTTCTCATAAAAAGGCGGACAAAGACGTTCAAAAGAAAACGAATGTCACACCTTTAAAAGAACAGCCAGCGTCTTTTGACCGGAAGGAAAAATAATCTTCCAGTACAATTTCATAAAATAAAAATTGAAACCCCTCAGTCCACTCTAGTATAATAGTGTGGTTGAGGGGTGAATTTATGTTATTATCCAAAATGCGTTGGGAATATGAACATCCTAGCGAAGAAAAAGTGAAATCACTCTCTGAAAATCTGAATATTTCAGCGCTGACTGCATCACTTCTTGTACAAAGAGGGCTCGAAGAAGTAGAAGAAGCGAGGTCTTTTTTATTTGATCAAAAAGCCGAATTTCATGATCCATTCTTATTAAAAGGAATGAAAGAAGCAGTAGAGCGCATCAACAAAGCGATCGAAGAGCAGGAATCGATTGTGATCTTCGGAGATTATGATGCAGATGGTGTGACAAGTACGTCTGTACTTTTACATACACTTAAAGAACGATCTGCGAAGGTAGACTTTTATATTCCAGATCGATTTAAAGAAGGATATGGGCCAAACGAACAGGCTTTCCGATATATCAAAGAGCAAGGAGCATCGCTTGTTATCACCGTGGATACAGGGATCGCTGCTGTAAATGAAGCACGTATTGCAAAAGAAATAGGATTAGACCTGATCATCACAGATCACCATGAACCAAGCGAGGAACTGCCTGAGGCACTTGCAATTGTACATCCTAAGCAGCCTGGGTGTGAGTATCCGTTTAAAGAGCTGGCGGGTGTCGGTGTTGCGTTTAAAGTGGCACATGCACTCCTCGGTAAACTCCCAGTAGAATTATTAGATCTTGCTGCAATCGGTACAATTGCGGATCTTGTCCCGCTGCATGATGAAAATAGATGGCTTGCAAAAAAAGGCCTAATGCAGCTTCGTCAATCTAGAAGGCCTGGGTTAAAAGCGTTATTAAAAGAAGCAGGCGCCACTCTTGAAGAAGCAAATGAGGAAACGGTCGGCTTTCAAATTGCGCCAAGGCTGAATGCTGTTGGAAGAATTGAGCAGGCAGATCCGGCTGTTCATCTTCTCATGACTGAGGATATGGATGAAGCAGAAGAACTCGCTCGTTTTGTACAAGAATTGAACAAAGAACGGCAGAAAATTGTGAGTACGATCACGGAAGAAGCCATTCAAATGGTCGAAGAGACAGGCGCTGACCAGTCTGCTATCGTCGTAGCAAAAGCTGGCTGGAATCCAGGCGTTGTCGGCATTGTTGCTTCAAAATTGACGGATACATTTTCTCGTCCGGCGATTGTGCTTGGAATAGACGAAGAAACGCAGATGGCGAAAGGGTCAGCACGAAGTATTCCTGGCTTTGATTTATTTTTCCATTTGAGCAAGTGCCGTGACATCCTGCCGCATTTCGGTGGACACCCGATGGCAGCAGGAATGACACTTCAAGCGGATGATGTTCCTTTACTTAGGGAAAGATTGAATCAATATGCAAATGAAACGTTGACAGAAGAAGATTTCATTCCAATTCAACGGGTCGATGCAGTATGTAAAGTGGACGAAATGACGGTGCAAGCCATTGAAGAAGTGGGGCTACTGTCCCCGTTTGGCATGCAGAATCCTAAGCCGTTCATTATGATTGAAGACGCCCAGCTTGAAGACATCCGAACGATCGGGGCCAATCAAAATCACATTAAAATGTCACTAAAAGACGAAGACAAGCTGCTCGACTGTGTCGGTTTTCACCAAGGCAAGCTAAAAGAAGAACTTGTCCCAGGGAGTCAAATTTCTGTCGTTGGTGAGGTCTCGATTAATGAATGGAATAACCGAAAGAAACCTCAGCTCATGCTAAAAGACGCTAGAGTCGATGAATGGCAGCTGTTTGATTTGCGCGGGAAAAAAGATTGGGAAAAGAAAGTATCAACACTTGATCCAGCAAAAACGATGGTCTTCTGTTTTGACGAAGAAACAAAAAAGCAATCGGAGCTGGTGGATATTCCGATTCACCTTATTGATGCAGAAAATGTATCCACGTTTGATGTGCAGGAAAAGTATGTGATCTTTGCCGATGTTCCTGCCGATGAACACTTGCTCAAGCTGCTTTTAGAAAATCAACAACCAGCAAGAATTTATACGGTGTTTCAGCGGAAAGAAGATCACTTTATGTCCTCATTCCCGAGCCGTGATCAATTCAAATGGTTTTATGGGTTCTTGTTCAAACGGGGAAGTTTTCCTATTAAAGAACAAGGCATGGAGCTTGCCAAACATAGAGGTTGGACAAAAGATACAATCATTTTTATGACAAAGGTGTTTTTTGAACTCGGTTTTGTTAAAATAGAGAATGGTGTGCTGTCAATAGTGCGTGATGCCCCTAAAAAAGATTTAACCGCATCATCGTCTTATACAGCAAAACAACGATTGATGGAACTCGATCAAACACTAACATATTCCTCAGCCAAAGAGCTGAAGGAATGGCTGAATAGCATGATGAGCGAAGTCTCACCTGTGCTTTGACGTACGAGGAGGAAAAGGAAAAGATGGATTTAAAACAATATGTGACAGTTGTACCTGACTACCCAAAGGAAGGTGTACAATTTAAAGATATTACAACGTTAATGGATAAAGGCGAAGTGTACCGTTATGCAACGGATCAAATCGTTGAATACGCGAAGGAAAGAGACATTGATCTCATTGTTGGACCTGAAGCGCGTGGATTCATTATTGGCTGCCCTGTAGCATACGCACTTGGTGTAGGTTTTGCCCCAGTTCGTAAAGAAGGAAAGCTTCCTCGTGAAGTCATCAAAGTCGATTACGGTTTGGAATACGGTAAAGATGTATTAACGATTCATAAAGATGCAATTCGTCCGGGTCAGCGTGTACTGATCACAGATGATTTGCTTGCGACAGGTGGAACGATTGAAGCATCCATCAAGCTGGTTGAGGAATTAGGCGGCGTTGTGGCAGGGATTGCATTTTTAATTGAGCTGACGTATCTTGATGGCAGAAAGAAGCTTGACGGTTACGACATCTTGACGTTAATGCAATACTAATGGAGTTTTACGCAAAAAGCACTCAGTAAGAAGGGTGCTTTTTTCCTATCAAAAATCTTTTAGCGGACTTCTTCTCTTTACATCTATCGAATTTTTCTTGATAATAAACTACAATACAGTTTTCATTTAAAAAGGTGATTCCATGGCGAACGAACAAGTTTTAACGGCGCAGCAGGTCATTGATAAGGCAAGAGAATACCTGTCCGCTGAACATATTCAATTTATAGAGCGTGCATACGAATATGCTGAAAATGCTCACAAGGAGCAATACCGGAAATCCGGTGAGCCCTATATTATCCATCCTATTCAAGTGGCGGGAATTCTTGTTGATCTTGAAATGGACCCTTCGACCATTGCTGGCGGCTTCTTGCATGATGTTGTCGAAGACACGGATGTGACATTAGAAGATTTAAAAGAGCATTTTAACGAAGAAGTAGCCATGCTTGTTGATGGTGTGACAAAGCTCGGAAAGATTAAATATAAATCACAAGAAGAACAACAGGCTGAAAACCATCGTAAAATGTTTGTTGCAATGGCGCAGGATATTCGCGTCATCTTAATTAAGCTGGCAGACCGTCTCCACAATATGAGAACACTCAAACACCTTCCGCAGGAAAAGCAGCGAAGAATCTCAAATGAAACCCTTGAGATCTTTGCACCGCTAGCGCACAGATTAGGGATTTCAAAGATTAAGTGGGAGCTTGAAGATACAGCCCTCCGCTATTTAAATCCGCAGCAATACTACCGGATTGTGAATCTCATGAAGCGTAAACGAGCGGAACGTGAGGAATACTTGGACGAGGTTGTCAATGAAGTAAAAGACCGCGTGTCTGAGGTGAACATTAAGGCTGAATTCTCCGGCAGACCGAAACATATTTATAGTATTTATCGAAAAATGGTCATGCAAAATAAGCAATTTAATGAAATATATGATTTGCTGGCTGTTCGTATTTTGGTTGACAGCATTAAAGACTGCTATGCGGTACTTGGTATTATTCATACGTGCTGGAAGCCGATGCCAGGCAGATTTAAGGATTATATTGCGATGCCAAAGCCGAACATGTATCAGTCTCTTCATACAACGGTGATTGGTCCAAAAGGGGACCCGCTTGAAGTTCAGATTCGTACAGTGGAAATGCACGAAATTGCGGAATACGGAATTGCGGCACACTGGGCGTATAAAGAAGGCAAAGAGTCAGCAGAATCGACGGAAGAAGCCGTTTTCCAGAAGAAGCTGTCTTGGTTTAGAGAAATTCTTGAATTCCAAAATGAATCCACAGATGCGGAAGAATTTATGGAATCGTTAAAAATCGATCTCTTCTCTGATATGGTGTTTGTATTTACACCAAAAGGAGACGTCATTGAGCTACCGTCTGGTTCAGTTCCAATTGATTTCTCATACCGGATTCATTCGGAAATTGGAAATAAAACAATCGGAGCCAAAGTCAACGGTAAAATGGTCACACTTGATCATAAGTTAAAAACAGGTGACATTATTGAAATTCTGACATCTAAGCATAGCTATGGACCAAGCCAGGATTGGGTCAAACTTGCCCAAACCTCCCAAGCGAAGCACAAGATCAGACAGTTTTTCAAGAAACAGCGCCGTGAAGAAAATGTCGAAAAAGGCCGAGAACTTGTGGAGAAAGAAATCAAAAACCTTGAGTTCGATGTTAAAGACATCTTGACCGCTGAAAATCTGCAAAAAGTGGCTGATAAATTTAATTTCTCAAATGAAGAGGACATGTATGCAGCCGTTGGTTATAACGGAATTACGGCACTCCAAGTGGCGAATCGTTTAACGGAAAAAGAAAGAAAACAAAGAGATCAGGAAGAACAAGAGAAAACCGTTCAAGAAGTGTCTGTAGAGTCAAAACCATATCACGGGAAAAAACGGGAAGCTGGCGTGCGAGTGAAAGGCATTGATAACTTGCTTGTCCGTTTATCTAAGTGTTGTAATCCTGTTCCTGGTGATAGCATTGTTGGTTTTATTACAAAAGGCCGTGGCGTATCTGTTCACCGTGATGACTGTCCGAACGTGAAGACAGGAGAAGCGCAGGAACGGTTAATCCCGGTTGAGTGGGAGCATGAACAGCCTGCTCGAAACCGTAAAGAATACAATGTGGAAATTGAGATATTAGGATATGACAGGCGCGGCTTACTTAATGAAGTGCTTCAAGCAGTCAACGAAACCAAAACGAACATCTCGTCGGTTTCTGGTAAGTCTGATCGTAACAAAGTGGCGACGATCCATATGGCGATCTTTATCCAAAATATTAACCATTTGCACAAAGTGGTAGAACGCATCAAACAAATCAAAGACATTTACTCTGTTCGCCGATTCATGAATTAGAAAGGAAGTATATCGTCTATGAGGCTTGTTGTTCAGCGTGTGACGAGTGCATCTGTGAAAGTAGGAGAAGAGATCACAGGTGCCATCAATGAAGGCTATATGGTGCTCGTTGGTGTTACACATGAAGACACAGAAGAAGATGTGCATTACTTAGCTGAAAAGCTCGCACACTTGCGTATTTTTGAAGATGAAAACGGGAAAATGAATCTTTCGTTATTGGATGTAAAAGGAAGCGTGCTGTCTGTATCTCAATTTACTCTTTATGGTGATACGAGGAAAGGCAGACGGCCGAACTTTATGAAAGCTGCCAAACCGGATGTGGCGAATTCACTTTACGAATGCTTCAATGAAACGCTTAGAGAAAAGGGCATCCATGTTGAAACTGGACGTTTTGGGGCGATGATGGACGTCTCATTGACCAATTCGGGGCCAGTCACCATGTTGATGGACAGCAAAGAATAGAAAGACATTAGACTGTAGATAAACTCTTGCTGAGAGTTTGTTTAGAGTCTTTTTCTTTTGCGATCAAACAAAAAAGAGGCGCAGCGGCCTCTTTTTTCTATCGGAAATATTGTTTTAATCCTTCTGTCATTCCTTCTGTCACTCGTTCTTGGTAAGAGGCGCTATAAATGATCGCTTCTTCTTGAGGATTGCTTAAATAGCCGAGTTCATATAAAAGGGAAGGGCGTTTGTTTTCTCTTAAAACAAAATAATCTCCAAATTGGACTCCTTTATCAGGGATCTGTGATCGTTTTGCGACTTCCGTATGAACGCTTGTCGCCAGACGTTGATCTTTGGATGCCTGATAATAATATGCGGTGCTTCCTCTGATACTTGGGTCCATAAAGCTATCATAATGAAGACTAATAAATGCATCTGCATTTCGGTAATGTGAAGTGGCAACCCTCGATTGAAGGCTGATGAAAGTATCATCACTTCTTGTTAAATAGACATTTGCCCCAGAAGCTCTTAACTTACCTGCCAGCAAATGAGCGGTTTTGATCGTGATATTCTTTTCAAATGCACCGTCTGCGCCGATCGTGCCGCTGTCTTTTCCGCCATGCCCAGGATCAAGAACAATTGTTTTGCCTTTTAAAGATCCAGTGCCAGACGATGAATCCTGCTGAGGTCTTGGTGCTTCGCTGCTATTTTTCTTTGTTTGAACGACCCAGCTCGCCACGTAGCCTGTTCCGCCGTTTGATAATGTCACCTCGTACCAGTCACCTTGTGTACGAACAATTTGATAAGCAGCTCCTTTTGTTGCTCTTTCTGCAATTCCAGCAGAGGTAGAAGCGCTTTTTCTAATATTCGTTCCATCATAAACGATGTACGCTTTCTGATGAGATGACGAAGAGGATGAATTCTTTTCAGGTGCTGCACTTGTTCCTTGGTTTGAGACAATATAATAACTTGCAACCCAGCCTTTAACGCCTTTTGCTTCGATTTCATACCAGCCATTTTGCTCCCGTAAAATGGTGACTTGAGTGTTACGGGAAAGTGAAGCGGCCACTTGTGCATTTGGTGCCGCCGATTTTCGAACATTCAAGCTTGATACGCCAACTGTGCCGGACTGTTTAGAACGAGCGGGCTCAGCTGAACTGGATGAAGAAGCGTTTTGTCCGCCAGAAATATAATCAGAGTGGACCCAGCCTTCCGCTTGTTTGTACGATATTTTTGTCCATTCGCCGCTTGTGTCCAGCTTTTTAGCGGAAGCGCCCTGCGGGAAAGTGCCAATGACTTGATAGGAAGTCCCTGGGCCTGTCCGAATGCGAAGGTCGGAGGCTGTTGACGTAATCGAACTGCTTCCTTGCGTACTTTGACCTTGCGTCTTTTGCTTAGCAGGCTTTTGTGCATCAGATGACTTGGTAATCAGCCATGAGACGACCCAGCCTTTTTGTCCGTTCGATAGCCCGATCTGTACCCATTCTCCTTGTTCAGTGAGAATCGGGTAGCTTTCTCCTCGTTTCACAACTGCTGCGATCCCGTAGCTTAAACCAGGTCCGGTTCGCACATTGATTTCATCTGTTGCAACGACAGCTTGATCTGTTTGAGCCGTCGCATGTGTCATTGGCCAAGTGCTGGCAATGAGGACAAAACAGGTGAGCAGCAACATCATGTGATGGTGTGTTTTCAGATTCAAAACGGTGTTTTCCCCTCCCTTGTAAAACCGATGAATGTTAATTCGTTATGTAATGGATGAATTCCTTGCGGTTTCCCTAATAAAAATGAATCAATCTGTTTATACTAGATAAAAATGTGATAAAAGGATGTACAAACATGAGATTAAGCAGAAAATTAGGACGAGTGCAATATAATGGACATCGTGATATCGATCGCTGGCAGCACGACGAAATGGATCAACCAGGCTTCCTTGAAGAAACGGCATCTGAATACGGATGCACGTCAAAAGAAGAGCTGGAAAAGAAAAAGAGACACGGCAAGGGTTGACAGAGTGGCAGCACCGACCTTATTATAATATAAATCAACACACTTGAAAATTTAAAATGTGGAACTGATGATAGAGAATAGTAGGGTAAATTGCGTGAGCAGAGAGGAATCGCCTTAGGCTGAAAGCGAATCCGCATGGCATTTATCACGAAAGAACACTCTGTAGGTTTCCTGCTGAACACTCAAAAAATGAGTCATTAGGCGGAGAACGTGAATCTGCGTTAAGGATTTGAGCGGGAACATGGCTAGATCATGTTCCAACTAGGGTGGCACCACGGGTATAACTCTCGTCCCTACTATACACATAGTAGAGGCGGGGGTTTTTTATATGTCCACATAAAAAATGAATGATGGTCGTAGGAGGACGAAAAATGAGTTTTAATATTCCAAGAGGCACACAGGATATTTTACCGGGAGAATCAGAACGCTGGCAGTATGTTGAACAAATTGCGAGAGATACATGTGCAGCCTTTCAATACAAAGAAATCCGCACACCGATTTTTGAGCATACGGAACTGTTTGCACGAGGAGTAGGCGAGTCAACAGATATCGTTCAAAAAGAGATGTACACATTTGAAGACAAAAAAGGACGTAGCATCACACTTCGCCCAGAAGGAACAGCTTCAACTGTCCGTTCTTATGTTGAAAATAAACTGTTTGCACAGCCTGCACAGCCTACAAAGCTGTACTACATTGGACCAATGTTCCGCTATGAGCGTCCCCAAACGGGAAGATATCGTCAATTTTATCAATTCGGAATTGAAGCGATCGGTTCAAAAGATCCTGCCATTGATGCAGAGGTCATTTCATTAGCGATGAGTGTGTATGAGAAAGCGGGTCTTTCCAACTTAAAACTCGTCATTAACAGCCTTGGTGACAAAGAAAGCCGTGCAGATTACCGTCAAGCACTTGTCGAGCACTTTGAACCAAGAATTGATGAATTCTGTCATGACTGCCAAATTCGTTTGCATCAAAATCCATTGCGTATTCTTGATTGTAAAAAGGACCGCGACCACGAACTGATGGCAACGGCACCATCCATTCAAGATTACTTAAATGAAGAATCACGGACTTATTTTGAAAAAGTAAAACAATACTTAACCGATCTAGGCATTGAATATGTCGTCGATCCGAACTTAGTGCGCGGTCTTGATTATTACAATCACACTGCTTTTGAGATTATGAGTAATGCAGAAGGCTTTGGTGCGATCACAACATTAGCCGGCGGCGGCCGTTATGATGGACTTGTTGAAGGAATTGGCGGTCCTGAATCACCAGGTATCGGCTTTGCGATGAGTATTGAACGTTTCCTATCAGCGATTGATGCAGAGAAGATTGAGCTTCCTGTTCAAGACGGGATTGATTTATACATTGCGGCATTAGGAGATCAAGCAAAAGATTATGCTGTTGGCTTATTGAATCGCTTAAGAAAAGAAGGCATTTCAAGTGAAATGGACTATACAGGGAAAAAGCTAAAAGCACAATTTAAAGCCGCAGACCGCTCGAAAGCCAAGTTTATTGCAGTTCTTGGTGAAGATGAGCTGGCGCAGCAAATTGTAAACGTAAAAGATACGACAACAGGTGAACAAATTGAAGTGAAGCTTGATGAGCTGATTCAAATGATGAAAGCCCACCAGAAAGCGTAAAGAAGGAGTGGAATGTTTGTGTTTGGTAGAACTTTTTATTGTGGAGAAGTAACAGAAGACCAAATCGGTCAAACAGTTGTATTAAAAGGATGGGTACAAAAACGTCGTGACCTTGGCGGATTAATCTTTATTGACCTGCGTGATCGTACAGGCATTGTGCAAGTTGTCTTTCATCCAGACCAATCAAAAGAGGCTCTTGAGACAGCAGAATCGATTCGGAATGAATATGTCCTTGATATTAAAGGGACAGTGGTCGCAAGAGAAGAAGCCACGATCAACCCAAATTTAAAAACAGGCAAAATTGAAATTCAAGTCGACACAGTCACTGTTTTAAATGAAGCCAAGACGCCTCCATTTGTGATTTCTGATCAAGCAGATGAGGTATCAGAAGATGTGCGCTTAAAATACCGCTACCTAGATCTTCGCCGTCCTGCGATGTTTGAAACGATGAAAATGCGACATGAAGTCACAAAAGCATTCCGCCATTTCTTAGATGATCACGGCTTTCTAGACATTGAAACGCCAATTTTAACAAAAAGTACGCCAGAAGGTGCACGTGACTATCTTGTGCCAAGCCGTGTACACGAAGGAGAATTCTATGCGCTGCCGCAGTCTCCGCAATTATTTAAGCAATTGCTCATGGTGTCTGGGATGGACCGCTACTATCAAATCGCTCGCTGCTTTAGAGATGAAGACTTGCGTGCTGACCGTCAGCCGGAATTTACACAAGTCGATATTGAAATGTCCTTTATGAGCCAAGAAGACATCATGACGCTTGCTGAAGAGATGATGTCAAAGGTGATGAAAGATGTCAAAGGTGTTGACTTGACATTGCCATTACCTCGTATGACGTACGATGAAGCGATGAATTCCTATGGTTCTGACAAGCCAGATACACGATTTGACATGAAGCTTGTCAACATTTCAGACACCGTAAAAGACTCAGATTTCAAAGTCTTCAGTGGTGCTGTAAACAATGGCGGAGCTGTCAAAGCGATTAATGTCAAAGGGGCTGCAGCAAACTACTCAAGAAAAGACATCGATGCACTCGGTGCATTTGCAGCGAACTATGGTGCAAAAGGTCTTGCTTGGCTAAAAGCTGAAGGGACAGAGTTAAAAGGACCAATCGCTAAATTCTTTGATGAGTCAAAACAAGCAGAATTAAAAGAACAGCTTCAAGTTGAAGAAGGCGACCTTTTACTTTTTGTCGCTGACAAAACGTCTGTTGTCCATGATGCGCTTGGCGCACTTCGTTTAAAACTTGGCAAAGAGCTTAAACTCATCGATGAGTCTGTCTTCAATTTCTTATGGGTAGTCGACTGGCCGCTGCTTGAAAAGGATGAAGAAGAAGGCCGCTTCTATGCTGCCCATCATCCTTTCACAATGCCAGTTCGGGATGATCTTGAATTAATTGAAACAAGTCCAGAAGATATGAAAGCTCAAGCGTATGATCTTGTGCTGAACGGCTATGAGCTTGGCGGAGGTTCTATTCGTATTTTTGAAAAGGACATTCAAGAGAAAATGTTTGGTTTACTTGGCTTTTCTAAAGAAGAAGCGTACGATCAGTTCGGCTTCCTTCTTGATGCATTTGAGCATGGTGTGCCTCCGCACGGCGGAATTGCGCTTGGACTTGACCGCTTAGTGATGCTGCTTGCCGGCCGATCTAACCTAAGAGATACCATTGCGTTTCCGAAAACGGCAAGTGCAAGCTGTGTTCTCACAGATGCTCCTGGCACTGTAAGCGCAGCGCAGCTAGATGAACTGAGTTTGGCTATTAAAACAAAAGTAAAACAGTAAAATAGGCGCATGTTTATAGGCATGTAAACGCTTGAAAAAGGGACATGCCTATGATATGCTTTCATCAACCAATAAATAAAGTCCTGATACGTACGGTGGTTACCTAGTTTTGACCGAACATTTTTTTCTACGGGAGCTTGCCTTTCCTTTCTGCATAAATGCCTCTTCTGAGGACTTATAAAGTGAGGAAGAAAGCACCCACCTGCATGGTGCGGGGTTCAAAACGAAGGAGAAGCTGGCGGCGTGATCGGGACTTTTTTGTGTTTTTTTCTATTTGAGAAGGATGACGGAGAACGCTGAATATGATATGATTCTTTCGATTCATTTTAAATAAAGGTGGAGTGAGGCACTTGTTACATCAGTTTTCAAGAAACGAGCTTGCCATTGGCAAGGAAGGCTTAAATATATTAAAAAACAGTACAGTTGCAGTGCTTGGAGTAGGCGGCGTAGGTTCTTTTGCAGTAGAAGCCCTTGCTCGTTCAGGTGTTGGCCGTATTGTTCTTGTTGATAAAGATGATATTGATATTACAAATGTAAATAGGCAGCTGCCAGCTTTGCTATCAACGGTTGGTCAGCCTAAAGTTGACTTAATGCAGGCAAGAATTGCTGACATTAACCCAGAATGTGAAGTTGTTGCGCTCAAAATGTTCTATACAGAAGAAACATATGAACAATTCTTTGAGTATCCACTTGATTATGTCATTGATGCATCAGATACAATTCATTATAAAATTCATTTAATGAAAGAGTGCCTGAAACGCGATGTGAACATTATTTCGAGTATGGGTGCTGCAAATAAAACAGATCCGACACGTTTTAAAATTGATGACATCTCGAAAACACATACAGACCCAATTGCGAAAGTCGTTAGAACACGCCTGCGGAAGGAAGGCATTCGTAAGGGAATTGAAGTTATTTTCTCTGATGAAAGTCCGATTGTCATTCGTGAAGATGTGAGAAAAGAAGTGGGAAATGATGAAGCGAAAATTCGTAAGGCACAAATGCCGCCATCATCCAATGCTTTTGTTCCATCTGTGGCTGGACTGATCATGGGTGGTCATGTCATTATGAAACTGTTAAAAGACATTCCGATTACACGTGTGAAAGATAAATAAACAGCCCGCCTGCTTAGAGCAGGGGGCTTTTTTTATTTTTGCCGTCTTAAATTTTCGTACACTTGCTTTAGTGCACCTTCAAATTTCCCGGTTTGCTTCGGTACATAGTATTGCTTGTTTTTCAGCGGGTCAGGTAAATATTGCTGCTTCACCCAGCCGTTTTCGTAATCGTGCGGATATAAGTAATCGGCGCCCCTTCCAAGTGCAGCTGCCCCTTTATAATGGGCATCTTTTAAATGAACGGGAACTTCACCCATTTTCCCCGTGCGAATATCATGCAGTGCCGCATCAATCGCTTGGTAAGCGGAGTTTGACTTTGGAGAAAGACACAGTTCAATCACAGCATTAGCGAGTGGAATTCGTGCTTCTGGGAAACCAACTCTCTCAGCTGTTTGAACAGCGCTTAACACACGTGGCCCTGCCTGCGGGCTGGCTAGGCCAATATCTTCATAAGCCATCACAAGTAATCGTCTCGAAATGCTTTCAAGGTCTCCCGCTTCAATGAGTCTTGCAAGGTAATGAAGTGCCGCATCTGCGTCAGACCCTCTAATGGATTTTTGAAAAGCCGAGAGGACATCATAATGGGCATCACCGTTTTTATCATGCGAGAAGCTCTTTTTTTGTAAACATTCTTCTGCTGCAGCTAGAGTGATCGTGATCTGTCCAGATTCATCCGATTTTGTCGATAAAACGGCTAGTTCAAGCGCATTTAAAGCGGAACGCACATCTCCTCCGCATCCATTTGCAAAATGATTCATTGCCTCCTCATCAACTTTGACCGAATAACCGCCAAGCCCGCGATGTTCATCCTGTAAAGCTCGAGATAATGCAGCTTTGATTTGTTCTGTTTCCAGCGGCTTCAGCTCAAATATTTGTGTCCGGCTACGGATGGCTGGGTTAATCGCATGATACGGATTAGCTGTTGTCGCGCCAATTAAAATAATCATGCCATTTTCTAAATACGGAAGAAGGAAATCCTGCTTCCCTTTATCGAGTCTGTGGACTTCGTCTAAAATCAAGATGACCTGACCACTCATTTTCGCTTCAGCGGCGACAGCTTCCATATCTTTTTTGTTATGAATCACCGCATTCAATGTACGGAAGGCAATGCTTGTACTGCCAGCGATTGCAGTTGCAATGGATGTTTTGCCGATTCCCGGCGGCCCGTATAAAATCATCGAGGACAAATGTTTCGCCTCGACCATTCGTCTAATAATTTGACCTTCTCCAACGAGATGCTCCTGCCCAATAATGTCTCCAATATGACTTGGGCGCATCCGATACGCTAAAGGTTTCATGATTATCTCTCCTAAAGCAATGTCTTGTTTGTATAGAGTACCGAAATTTCTTCAAATAGAAAAGGGATGCGTCCTCGTTTTGAGCTCAGAACCCGCAAATGAAAGTTGGCTAAAAGTATGATATAATTGCTTTTGGTCTATATAAGCGTATATGAAATCAGAAAAATAATTGATGACATAGAAATAGAAAACGCAGAGGTGTTTAACTTGAAAATTTCTACTAAAGGCAGATATGGTCTGACGATCATGATCGAATTAGCCAAAAAACATGGCGAAGGCCCTACATCATTAAAATCAATTGCTCAAAACAATGATTTGTCTGAGCATTATTTAGAGCAGCTTGTATCACCACTTCGCAATGCACGTCTTGTGAAAAGTATCCGAGGAGCGTATGGCGGCTATGTGCTTGCCCATGAGCCAAACGAGATTACAGCCGGTGATATTATTCGTGTATTAGAAGGACCTATTAGTCCTGTTGAAGTGATCGAAAACGAAGAGCCAGCAAAGCGTGCACTTTGGATTCGTATTCGTGATGCAGTAAAAGACGTACTAGACAATACAACTCTTGAAGACTTGGCAAGTTATAAAGATGACGAGGATCAAGAGGCGTATATGTTCTATATTTAGATCAGAGGTGTACCGGAAATGGAACGTATCTATTTAGATCATGCAGCCACAACGCCGATGGATCAGCGAATTGTGGACAAGATGATGCCCTACTTTACAGAGATATTTGGCAATCCCTCTAGTATTCATTCATATGGGCGCGAGGCAAGAAAGTGGCTCGATGAAGCAAGGGAAGTCATTGCAGGAGAATTACACTGTAAGCAGCAGGAGATCATCCTCACAAGCGGGGGAACAGAGGCAGACAACTTGGCCATTACAGGTGTGGCAATGGCAAGGCAGCATGAAGGAAAACATATTATCACAACAAAAACTGAGCATCATGCAGTGCTGCATACATGCGAACGCTTAGAGAAGCTTGGTTTTGATGTGACGTATTTAGATGTGGATCACACTGGATTGATTCATCTTGATCAATTAAAACAAGCACTAAGAGACGATACAATTCTTGTGACCATCATGTATGGCAATAATGAAACGGGTGTGATTCAGCCAATCAAAGAAATTGGTCAACTTTTACACGAACACACTGCTTATTTTCATACAGACGCAGTACAGGCATTTGGGACAATATCAATTGATGTCACAGAACTTCATATCGACCTCTTATCTGCGTCCGGTCATAAACTAAATGGCCCGATGGGAACAGGCTTTTTATACGTCAATGAGCGTGTAAAACTTTCTCCGCAGCTATTCGGAGGAGAACAAGAAAGAAAACGCCGTGCTGGCACTGAAAATGTGGCGGGAATCATTGGGCTTGCAGAAGCAGTTCAATTAACAAAGCAAAATAGAAGAGAAAAAGCAGTGCATTATGGTAAGCTCAAAGAAGCGATGCTGCAAGTATTCAAAGAGGAATCACTCAATTTCTCTATCAATGGACACCCGAAAGAGACATTGCCGCATATTTTAAATGTCCACTTCCCGGGCGTTTCTATTGAATCGTTACTTGTGAACTTAGATATGGAAGGGATTGCTGTTTCAAGCGGGTCAGCATGTACGGCTGGATCTGTCCTTCCTTCGCACGTATTAAGCGCCATGTATGGTGAAGAAGCAAAAGAGCTGACATCCTCAGTCAGAATTAGCTTCGGTCTTGGAAATGAAGAGGAACATGTGAAGCAGGCGGCGCATAAGATAGCGGCTGTCGTGAAACGCCTAGCCAAATAAATGCTCCCTTTTGTTCGTGTGTGAAAAATGAAACAGCTAGGCACCTGAAGAACGAAACGCGCACGTTGTTTCATTGAAATTGGAGTTGATGAAGATGACAAAAAGACCTGAAGACACAAGAGTTGTGGTCGGTATGTCCGGAGGCGTCGATTCATCAGTTGCTGCGCTCATGTTAAAGGAGCAAGGCTATGATGTGATCGGCATATTTATGAAAAACTGGGATGACACAGATGAAAATGGTGTATGTACAGCAACGGAGGACTATGAGGATGTCATTCGTGTTTGTAACCAGATTGGAATCCCATATTATGCAGTGAATTTCGAGAAACAGTATTGGGACAAAGTGTTTCAATATTTTCTTGATGAATATAAAGCAGGCAGAACGCCGAATCCAGATGTCATGTGTAACAAAGAAATTAAGTTCAAAGCATTTCTTGAGCATGCATTGTCGCTTGGAGCGGATTATTTGGCAACAGGCCACTATGCCCGTGTCGATAGAACCGGCGATGAAGTGAAAATGCTAAGAGGTCTTGATACAAACAAAGACCAAACTTATTTCTTGAATCAGCTGACTCAAGAACAACTTGATAAAGTGTTGTTCCCAATCGGCGATTTAGAGAAAAAAAGAGTGCGTGAATTAGCGAAAGAAGCAGAGCTCGCAACAGCAACGAAAAAAGATTCTACGGGCATCTGCTTTATTGGGGAAAGAAACTTTAAAACGTTCCTTAGCCAATATTTGCCTGCGCAGCCCGGTGTGATGCAGACAATGGACGGAGAAGTAAAAGGTGAACATGATGGACTCATGTATTACACGATCGGTCAACGCCAAGGACTTGGCATTGGCGGAAGCGGTGATCCGTGGTTCGTTGTTGGGAAGGACTTAGAGAAAAATATCTTATTTGTTGAACAAGGCTTCCACAATCCGCTTTTATACTCTGAAAGTATTTCAGCTGTTAACATCAGCTGGACTCGTCCTCATATTGTCGGCGAAAACGGTGAACTCACATGCACAGCGAAATTCCGATACCGTCAAGAAGACCATCATGTAAAAGTCAAAATGACAGGTGAGCAGGAAGCAATGGTGATCTTTGATGAACCCGTTCGTGCTGTCACTCCAGGACAAGCTGTTGTTTTTTATGATGGCGAAGAATGTCTTGGCGGCGGGACCATTGACGATGTCTTTAAAGATGGCCAAAAGCTGTCGTATGTGTAACATGTGTTAAAAACCTCAACGTCGCTGTTGAGGTTTTTTAATGAAAGGATGAAGAGAGCGAATGAATCATAACGAAATCGGTATTGAAGCTTTAAATCAGGGGAACATCGAACAGGCAGCTGAAGCTTTTACGAAAGCCATTGAAGAAAGCCCAAAGGACCCGGTTCCATATATTAACTTTGCGAATTTACTTTCAAGTGTTCATGAATTTGAACGTGCATTGAACTTCTTTCAAAAAGCCATTGAACTTGATCATACAGCAGCTGCAGCCTATTACGGAGCAGGAAATGTCTATACGATGAAAGAAGACTTTATGAAAGCGAAAGACTATTTTGAGCAAGCACTACAAGCTGGAATGGAAAACAGTGATTTGTTTTATATGTTAGGGCAGACACTGATGAAATTAGAGCAGCCGAAGCTTGCGATGCCTTATCTTCAGCGTGCAGTTGAGCTAAACGAAGAAGATAACGAAGCAAGATTTCAATTTGGCATGTGCTTAGCGAATGAACATCTGCTGGAGGAAGCGGTCGCAGTCTTTACTGAAGTGATTACGCGAGATCCGCAGCATGCAGACGCCTTTTATAATGCAGGTGTTGCGTATGCGTATTTAGAGAAAAAGGACGAAGCGCTTGAAATGCTAGGAAAAGCCATTGACGTGCAGCCTGATCATATGCTTGCATTGCATGCGCAAAAGCTGATTCAAGAGGCAGAATAACCGGAAGGAGGGAAGACCTGTGCAGGAACATCCAGATCAAATGAAGCTTGAAGATGAACCGTTTTTAAAAGGAACGGTTCAAGCCGTTATTTTCCATAACGAAAGTAATTTATACTCGGTGTTAAAAGTAAAAGTCATTGAAACATCAGAGAATTTAGAGGAAAAAACAGCATCTGTCACAGGGTACTTCCCAGCGCTTCATGAGGAGGAAACCTACACCTTCTATGGCAAGGTCACAAGTCATCCGAAGTTTGGCGAGCAGTTTCAAGCCACTCATTTTCAAAAGGAAGTCCCTACAACAAAGCAAGGCATCATTCATTATCTCTCTAGTGACTTGTTTGAAGGGATTGGAAAAAAGACAGCGGAAGAAATCGTCGGCAAGCTAGGCAATCAGACGCTTCATCAAATTATGCGTGATCCGTCTGTTTTGTATGACGTCCCTCGCCTGTCAAAAAAGAAGGCTGATAAGCTGGCTGCCGCACTTCAGGAGCATCAAGGGCTTGAGCAAATTATGATCAGCCTGAATCAATATGGCTTTGGTCCTCAGCTTAGTATGAAGATTTACCAAGCGTACGAGAGTGAAACGTTGCAGAAAATTGAAGAAAACCCTTATCAGCTCGTCAAAGACGTCGAGGGGATTGGATTTATTAAAGCAGATGAACTCGGCGCTAGAACAGGGATATCTGGAAATGATCCAGAACGCATTCGTGCAGCCCTTTTGTATACCGTTGAGACAGCAAGCCTGCAAGACGGTCATACGTACATACAAACGAAAGATCTGATCATCGAAACCCGTAAATTGCTGAATCAAACAGGCAATGACTACAAAGTGACTGAAATGGACGTTGCCAATCAGATCATTGCACTTGGTGAAGGGAAAGACATGATCATTGAAGATGATCGCTGTTATCATCCGTCGCTCTTTTATGCGGAGCAAAGTGTGGCAAAACGTATTCAAAAAATTGTCTCTCAAACAGAATATGCAGATCAATTTCCTGAATCAGAATTTCTGCTTGCACTCGGTGAACTGGAGGAACGGCTTGGTGTCCAGTATGCACCAACCCAAAAAGAAGCCATTCAAAAGGCACTCATGTCTCCAATGCTGCTTTTAACAGGCGGACCGGGTACAGGGAAAACGACGGTCATTAAAGGGATTGTCGAGCTTTACAGCGATCTTCACGGCGTTTCTCTTGACCCGGGTGATTATAAAAAAGATGAAGCATTTCCGTTCGTGCTTGCTGCACCAACTGGACGTGCTGCGAAACGAATGACAGAATCCACTGGACTTCCTGCTGTGACCATTCACCGGCTGCTAGGCTGGAATGGATCAGAAGGCTTCTCACATGATGAAGACCAGCCGATTGAAGGAAAGCTTGTCATCATTGATGAATCGAGTATGCTGGATATTTGGCTGGCGAACCATTTGTTTAAGGCGATCCCAGATCATATTCAAGTCATTATGGTTGGAGACGAACATCAACTTCCATCTGTTGGACCTGGTCAAGTGTTAAGAGACCTGCTTGCGTCACAAGCTATACCGGCAGTTACACTAACTGATATTTACCGGCAGGCAGACGGTTCAACAATTGTTGAGCTTGCGCATGATATGAAAAATGGTGTTTTGCCAAAGGATATTACTGCACGCTCGAAGGATCGATCCTTTATTCAGTGCTCTAGTGACCAAATGAAAGAAGTCATCGAGAAAGTGGTCAGCAATGCTGCTCAAAAGGGGTATTCAGCAAAGGACATTCAAGTGCTTGCCCCGATGTATAAAGGAAAAGCAGGCATTAATGAACTGAATAAAATGCTTCAGCAAATTTTGAATCCTAAAAAGCCAAAAGGAAGAGAAATTCCTTTTGGTGATGTCGTCTACCGGACAGGTGATAAGGTACTTCAGCTTGTCAATCAGCCCGAGAATAACATTTTTAATGGAGATATTGGCGAAATTGTCTCGATCTTTTATGCGAAAGAAAACACGGAAAAAGAAGATATGGCGGTCATCTCCTTTGATGGAAATGAAATCACGTTTACGAAAAAAGATTTTCATCAATTTACACACGCTTATTGTTGCTCGATTCATAAATCCCAGGGCAGTGAATTCCCAATCGTGGTGCTGCCAGTCGTGAGAAGTTATTATCGAATGCTTCGAAGAAATTTGCTTTACACGGCCATTACACGAAGTAAAAAGTTTTTAATTTTGTGCGGTGAGGAATCAGCATTAGAGTGGGGCGTAAAAAATAATGAAGACTCCCTCAGACAAACGTCTTTAACCATGCGTCTTACTGAAACGGAAGAAGTCATGGATGCTGAACTAGCAGCTCTCCAAAAAGAACTTCCTTTCAGCGTACACGATGCCAATATTGGTATGGAGGGAATCACCCCGTTTGATTTTATGCAAGAGTAAATGGCTTCCATGGAAGCCATCATATTGTTAAACAAAGGGCTAAAATGAACTTGATTTTAGCCCTTTGTTTTTTTTCAGCGTGAAAGAAAACCTTTGCAGTCTAGGAAGGACGAGTACTGGCGCGGAGCGAATTTGACATTCGTGAGCACCAGCACGCAGGACTGACAAAGAATGCGAGGGTTTGTCTACACGCTGATGGCTTCCTTCATGGAAGCCATTTCTTCGTATGAGTCATAGAGGAAACGCACACGATAAGACTGTTCCGAAAAGGTGGTTGATCACATTTTGAGAACATGTCGAGAGCTTGAAGGACTGACGATCTATACAGACGAGCTGTCTCATTCACTTGGGGCGATCAAAGATATTTGCTTTTTAGCCGGCGGCAGCTGCGGGGGATATGTTTTAGATGGGAAAAAGAAAGACTGTGCTTTCATTCCATTCTCTGCTGGCGACAAACTGACAGACAAAGGTCTATATGTGAGCTGCCAGAAGGGCATCGAGATAGATACCTCCGCCCCATCCTTCTTCTTTTCGAAATTAAAAAAGAAAATGATCCATACGCCAGATGGTGAAACATTAGGTGTTTTGGAAGATGTATACTTTTGCATGAATTCGGGCACAATCGTAGCATATGAACTCTCGGACGGCTTCTTTACAGAGCTATCAGGTATTCGAAAGCAGCTGCATGCTGCCGGAACCTTGATGGATGTTCAAAAGGAAGCACTTGTTCTAAACCGAACGTAAAGAGGTGCTGAATATGCTCATTTGCCCAAATTGCAAATGTAAAGACATCGGAAAAATTGGGGTCAATCAATATTATTGCTGGGGCTGTTTTATTGAATTGACACTGTCAAAAGGCAAAATATCTACTCACCAAGTGGAGGAAGACGGTACACTAAGCAGTTTAGACGACCTGTTTAGTGACGATGAACGTTCAATTCAACTATAAGTGTTAAGGGGGAATTTCGAATGGGCAAAATGACTTCTTCACTATTAACGCTTGGTGCAGGTGCACTCGCATATCACTTTGCAAGTCGATATGATATGCCATCTAAGCGGGATATGAAAAAGATGAGAAAACGAGTTATGCGAATGCTTTAAACAAAAAGGGACATCCACCATGAGCGGATGTCCTTTTTTTATGCCTGCCTGTACTCTAATCTCCGTGCAAGTATAGACAAGCTGAAGTTCACAACAAAATACATCATGGCGGCCAAGAGGAAAATAGGAAGTAAATAAGATTGGCTTTGACCATTTAAAATCTGCGCGTGATGCAATAGTTCTGGAAGGGCAATCACAACGGCAAGCGATGTATCTTTTAAAAGAGAAATAAATTGGCTGACAATCGGCGGGACCATTCGGCGTAACGCCTGTGGCATGATAATCATTTTTAACGTTTGAATATACGTTAAGCCAGAGGATCTGGCCGCTTCGATTTGTCCCTTATCAATTGATTTTAACCCACTGCGAATGATTTCTGACAGCATGGCGGATTCAAACACGGTTAAAGCCGCAATGGCAGAGGCCGTGATGCTCAGCTTAATACCAATTTCAGGCAGGGCGAAATACGTAAAAAAGATGATCAGCAAAAGCGGTAGGTTCCGAACAGTTTCAACAATGACCGCAAGCACCTTTGATAAAATAGGGATTTGTGCGAACCTCAATGTGCCAACGACTAATCCGATGATAAAGCTTAAAATGATGGAGATAAAAGCCACTTTTAAGGTGACAGCAAATCCTTCAAGTAAAAAGGCGAGATGATCGGGCTGGTAGGCACCTATAAAATCCATTGTGTTTCCTCCTTTCTAGTGGCTTCGGGCTAATCTTTTTTCTAAATACCCAACGCCTAGACTAAGCGGAATGGTCAATAGAAGATAGAACATAGCAACAAAAATGTATACATCAAATGTCACAAACGTTCTCGAAGCGATAAGGTCTCCTTGGTACATCAGATCAAACCCTGCAATGACACCTAAAATAGACGAGTTTTTCACAAGGTTGATAAATTGATTCCCAAGTGGTGGAATGACAATTTTGATGGCCTGCGGCAGAATAATATATCGCATCGTTCCGCCATATGACAGACCAGAAGCTCTAGCAGCTTCCATTTGTCCAAGCGGTACAGCTTGTATACCTGCACGAATGGCTTCAGCGATAAAAGCAGACGTATAAATGGAGAGGGCAATGGTTCCTGCTGTAAAGCCATCTGCCACAATGCCAAGTACCGGTAAACCAAAAAAGAACACAAAGGTGATCAATAATAACGGAATATTCCGAATAAATTCCACATAAGCCGTCCCTAACCAGTTGAGCGGCCTTAGTGGCGCAATTCTCATAATGGCAATGAGTGTACCGATGAAAAAGCTTCCAATCAACGCAATGACACTTGCACCAATCGTATATTTAAACCCTTCTAAATAAAGATGGAAGTTCTCAGTTAAAATGGAAAACCGCAGCAATCAGTTCACTTCCTTCCTAATCAACAGAGGAGCCGGCAAGCGGCTCTCCTGAGGGTGTTGAGATTGATCGAGTCAATTGATTATTCTTTGATCCATTTTTTATGAATCTTGTCATACTCTCCATTATCTTTTAATGCCTTTAACGCTTTATTAATGGCTTCTGTCAATTCTTCATCGCCTTTTTTCACAGCGATGCCATAAGGCTCATCGGTAAATGTTCCGCCAACGACTTCATAATTTGAATCTTCGTCTGCCATGCCAAATAAAATTGCATTATCAGTTGTCAGAACTTGCCCTTGATTTGATTTTAAGGCTGTAAAGGCTTCTTGGTAATTTTCAAATTCTAAAACGGATGCTTCTGGTGCTTTTTCGCGAATGTTTTGAGAAGAAGTGGACCCTTTCACTGCAAGCACCTTCGTACCTTTTTTAAGATCATCAATCGATTGAATGTCGCTGCCTTTTTTCACAAGCAGTGATTGTCCTGCTTCAAAGTAAACATCTGAGAAATTGACCTCTTTTTTACGCTCTTCTGTGATCGTCATTGTGGCAACAATGGCATGAATATCTCCTTTTTGCAGTAAAGGAATTCTTGTTTTAGATGTCACTTCTTTGAATTCTGCTTTTCCTTCATCACCGAGCATTTCTTGAGTGATCGCTTTTGCGATATCAATATCAAACCCTTCAATATCCCCGCTACTAGGATTTTTTAGACCGAATAAACGAGTATCGTTTTTCACACCGAAAACGATTTTTTTGTCTTTCTTAATGGCTTCTAATGAGCTGCCTTGTTTTGCATCGGTTGAGCCTTTCTCGGCAGATCCACAAGCAGCGAGAGCGATCATACAGCAAGTCATCAACAGTAATAGGCCAAAGCGTTTCATTTTTTTCATCAAATTCATTCCCCCTAGTGATTTAAAATACGGCTTAAAAAGAGCTGAGCGCGTTTCTCGCGCGGTTTTTCATAAAAGGCAGCTGGTGTAGATTCTTCAAGAATTCTTCCTTCATCAATAAACACAATGCGGTCCGCGACTTCACGGGCAAACCCCATCTCGTGCGTGACAACAACCATTGTCATTCCTTCCCTTGCCAGCTGTTTCATCACATCTAGTACCTCTCCGATCATCTCTGGATCAAGAGCTGATGTTGGTTCATCGAAAAGCATGACCTCAGGTTTCATTGCAAGTCCCCTTGCGATTGCCACACGCTGCTGCTGTCCTCCTGAGAGTCTAGAAGGGTAGGTGTCTGCTTTTTCAGGAATGCCAACTTTATTTAAATAAAATTCAGCTGTTTCCTTTGCTTCTTCTTTGCTCACTTTTTTAACCTTCATCGGCGCAAGCATAATGTTTTCAAGCACCGTCTTATGCGGATAAAGATGGAAGTGCTGAAACACCATCCCGATATTTTGCCTGATGAGATTGATGTTGGTTTTCGGATGCTGAACAGACACTTGATTGACAAGGACTTTTCCTTCATCAATGCTTTCAAGACGATTGATACATCTGAGCATCGTGCTTTTTCCAGACCCTGAAGGACCGATGATCACAACAACCTCACCTTTTTGAATATGTAGGTTAATGTCCTTAAGTACATGGAACTGGCCGTAATGCTTGTTGACTTCTTCGAATGTGATCATGAAGAACCTCCTCTTCTAATGATTGAGATAAAGCGGATTCTAGCATAAATGAGGCAAAAATAAGAAAATAATGGAATATTTTCTAACGAGATTTTACAGCAAACAGTGACTTTGGATGGAGCTGTATGTTTCATGTGTATTCATTTTTAACAAAGTTAGGACAAATTTTATTTACATGGATAATTGCAGAAGTTGGTTAAACAATAAGAAGAGAGGTGAAAAAGGTGAAGAAACGTCCGATCGAGTTTCTAATATATGCTGCAGGTGTACTGCTTGTCCTTGCGTCTTTACTCATTTTGGTTCAGCTCGACGAGTTATGGATGCCTATTTTTTTATTGCTCAAAGCGGTTTTGATCCCGCTTCTTATCGCTATTTTTATTTCTTATCTTCTTTATCCCATTGTTGAAAGACTACATAAGCGAGGTTTGCCAAGGACGGTCAGTCTCTTATTGATATATGTGCTGTTTTTTGGCGGCATTGGTTTGGCTGTGTATAAAGGGGCACCGGTTTTAATCGCTCAGTTAAATGAATTGTCGGAGCAAATTCCCATGCTTGCCGAAACGTATAATGGTGCTTTATCACATGTTCATCGTCATACAAGTCACTGGCCTGATGGACTGCATGAACGGCTGGATCGTTTTATTGCCCAATCTGAGACGTATGCCGCAAATGGGGCAGAGCGGATGATTCTAAGCTGTAAAGTACTGCTTGATTACGCCTTAGTTGCTGCACTTATTCCTTTTCTTGTCTTTTATATGGTAAAAGATATGAACACGATGAAGCGGGCAGCATGGTATTTAACCCCGCCAAGCTTCCGAAAAAGGGGACATGCCTTTGTGAAAGCAGTGGATGACTCACTTGGGGATTATATTAGAGGGCAATTGCTTGTCTGTTCTTTAATTGGAGGTGCTGCCGCCATTGTTCTTTGGCTGTTTCATATTCCATATCCGCTTGTACTAGGTATGTTAATCGGCGCAACGAATGTCATTCCGTATTTTGGCCCGGTTATTGGAGCGATTCCAGCTGTCTTTATCGCTTTTACCATCTCAGTGAAGTCAGTGATCATTGTGCTAATTACAGTAGCCGTGCTTCAATTTTTAGAAAGCAATGTACTAAGTCCGATCATTGTCGGGAGAAGCCTGCATATGCATCCTGTCGTGATCATGCTGGTGTTACTCGCTGGAGGGGAGCTGTTTGGCTTGATTGGGATGATTTTAGCCGTGCCGTCCGCAGCCATTATCAGGGTCATCATTGTGCAATATATTCACATGAGACGAAGCGTTCATTGACAAGACGAGCTGAGTTGTCTATAATAATTTCGATTCATACATATTGAATTCAATGACGGACCCGAGTACGTTAAAAAGCTGTTGCAGAGAGAGGCTTTGTTTGCTGAGAAAAGCCTTATCAGACCTTTAACGGAAGCTAGTCCCGAGTGCAGATAAACACTGCCGCTCTCTTCCGGCGTTATCGGATGTGAAGGTGATAGACGCATATGTCTATAATCAGGGTGGTACCGCGAGAGCATCTCGTCCCTGTGTAAGTAGTTTTTTGCTTGCATAGGGCGGGATGTTTTTTCGTTTGTGTGAAGATTGAGGAATAATAAAGGAGGATTTATGATGAAAACTTTAACTTCAGCTCAAGTACGTCAAATGTTTTTAGATTTTTTTAAAGAAAAAGGACATGCTGTCGAACCGAGTGCGTCCCTCGTACCGCATGACGATCCAACACTTTTATGGATTAACAGCGGGGTGGCAACATTAAAGAAATACTTCGATGGCCGCGTCGTGCCTGAGAATCCACGTATTTGCAACGCACAAAAATCAATTCGTACAAATGACATTGAAAATGTAGGGAAAACAGCACGCCATCATACGTTTTTTGAAATGCTGGGCAACTTCTCTATTGGAGACTATTTCAAAGAAGAGGCAATCGAATGGGCTTGGGAATTCCTCACAAGTGACGAGTGGATTGGCTTTGATCCGAATCTGTTATCTGTAACGGTACATCCAGAGGATGAAGAAGCATATGTTCTTTGGAGAGATAAAATGGGTGTCCCTGAGGAACGAATTATTCGTCTAGAGGGCAACTTCTGGGATATTGGCGAGGGGCCAAGTGGTCCGAATACAGAAATTTTCTATGATCGCGGCGAAGCATATGGCAACGACATGAACGACCCTGAATTATATCCAGGCGGAGAAAATGAACGTTATCTAGAAGTATGGAATCTTGTTTTTTCTGAATTTAACCATAATCCAGATGGTACATATACACCGCTTCCGAAGAAAAACATTGATACAGGAATGGGTCTTGAGCGTATGGTCTCTGTGATTCAAAACGTACCGACGAACTTTGATACAGACCTGTTCATGCCGATTATTCGTGCAGTAGAAACGATTTCTGGAGAAAGCTATGGGGAGTCAAAAGAAAAAGACACAGCATTTAAAGTCATTGCTGACCATATTCGTACTGTTGCCTTTGCCGTCAGTGACGGAGCGCTTCCTTCTAATGAAGGCCGAGGTTATGTGTTAAGACGTTTGCTGCGCCGTGCTGTGCGTTATGCAAAAACGATCCATATCCACCGTCCATTCATGTATGATCTAGTTCCAGTTGTTGCGGAGATCATGAAGGATTTCTATCCAGATGTTCAAGCAAAAGAAGAATTTATTGCAAAAGTGATCAAAAATGAAGAAGAGCGTTTCCATGAGACACTGAATGAAGGGTTAGCCATTTTATCAGAAGTGATCAAAAAAGAACGAGACAATGGCAGCTCACAAATTTCCGGTAAAGATGTGTTTAAGCTTTATGACACATATGGATTCCCGGTCGAACTCACAGAAGAATATGCTGAAGATGAGAACATGACAGTCGATCGTGAAGGCTTCCAGCTAGAAATGGAGAAGCAGCGTGAACGTGCAAGAAATGCCAGACAAGATGTGGGCAGTATGCAGGTTCAAGGCGGGGCTTTAGGCGATATAAAAGCAGAAAGTACGTTTGTTGGCTACGAAAATTTAACTGCAGATGCTCGTATTATCGAATTGCTTCAAAACGGTGAAATTGTCACAGAAGCACACGAAGGGGAAACGGTGCAAATTTTATTAGATGAAACACCTTTCTATGCGGAAAGCGGCGGACAAGTGGCGGATAAAGGAACGTTAAAAAGTGCCGAAGCGATCATTGATATCAAAGATGTGAAAAAGGCGCCAAACGGCCAGCATGTCCACGAAGGAGTCGTCGTAAGTGGTACGGTTCAAAAAGGCATTGAAGTCACTGCAGAAGTCGAATCAGCGCTTCGAAAAGGCATTGTGAAAAATCACACAGCGACACATCTTTTGCACCAAGCGCTAAAAGATGTATTGGGCAGCCACGTTAACCAAGCGGGTTCACTTGTGAATGAAAACAGACTTCGCTTTGACTTTTCTCACTTTGGACAAGTAACAAAAGAAGAATTGTCACAAATTGAAAAAATCGTCAACGAAAAGATTTGGGAAGGCATTTCGGTTGCCATTGACCTGAAACCAATTGCTGAAGCAAAAGAAATGGGCGCAATGGCGCTGTTTGGCGAGAAGTATGGCGATATTGTCCGTGTTGTGCAAGTGGGTGATTACAGCATCGAGTTATGCGGAGGCTGTCACGTTCAAAACACTGCGGAGATCGGATTGTTTAAAATTGCATCTGAATCGGGTATTGGTGCTGGAACACGCCGTATTGAGGCTGTAACAGGTAAAGGTGCTTATGAAGAATTAAATGATCAGCTTGCGATTTTAGAAAAGGCAGCTAATGAACTGAAATCAAATACAAAAGATGTACCAAAACGCATCGCTTCCTTGCAGGCTGATTTAAAAGAAGTTCAAAGAGAAAACGAATCACTTCTTGCGAAATTAAGTCAAGCAGAAGCTGGCTCTATTTTGGAAAAAGTTATCGAAGTTGGCGGAGTGAACGTGTTAACTGAAAAAGTAAACGCCAAAGACATGAACCATTTAAGAACGATGGTTGATGAATTAAAAGCGAAATTAGGTTCAGCTGTCATCGTACTTGGTGCCGTTCAAAATGGAAAAGTCAACATTTCAGCCGGTGTGACAAAAGATGTCATTGAAAAAGGTCTTCATGCAGGAAAACTTGTGAAGCAGGCAGCTGAAATTTGCGGCGGAGGCGGAGGCGGACGCCCAGATATGGCACAAGCAGGCGGGAAACAGCCAGAAAAGCTTGAAGAAGCACTGGCAACTGTCGAAGAATCTGTCAAATCCGTTTTATAATCAGTCAATGTAGTGTAGAATAATGGTATTAGATGAGCGGTTAGAAAAAAGCTTGCTAGTAGAATGTTGGAAGAGAGGTGCAAGAAGCAGTGAGTTCATTTGATAAGACAATGAAGTTTAACTTCTCTGATGATTCAGCTGAAACCAATGTGAATGAAGTGCTCATAACAGTTTATGACGCACTCCAAGAAAAAGGATACAACCCGATCAATCAAATTGTCGGATACTTGCTGTCAGGCGACCCTGCTTATATTCCAAGACATCAGGATGCACGCAACCTAATTCGTAAACTAGAACGAGACGAATTAATTGAGGAATTGGTTAAATCGTACTTAGAGACACATAAAGAGGCGTAAAACATGAGAATTTTAGGCTTAGATTTAGGCACGAAAACCCTTGGTGTGGCAATCAGTGATGAAATGGGATGGACAGCTCAAGGGATTGAAACCATTAAAATTGATGAAGCAGGCGGAGACTTTGGTCTCAGCCGCCTGTCTGAGATCGTCTCGCAATATGGAACGGATAAAATTGTCCTTGGTTTTCCAAAAAATATGAACGGTACGGTCGGTCCAAGAGGCGAGGCCAGCCAATCATTTGCGAAAGTGTTAGAAAACACGTACAATGTTCCTGTTGTGCTTTGGGACGAGCGTCTGTCAACGATGGCAGCAGAAAAAATGCTCATCTCTGCAGATGTGAGCAGACAAAAGCGTAAAAAAGTCATTGATAAAATGGCGGCTGTTATGATCCTTCAAGGGTATTTAGACAGCTTAAATTAAAATGAGGTGAATCAAATGGAACACGGAGAAAAGCAAATTACAATCGTTGATGATAATGGAAATGAGCAGCTTTGCGAAGTACTATTTACTTTTGAAAGCGACCATTTTAACAAATCATATGTTCTTTACTACCCAATTTCTGAACAAGATAACGAAGAAATTGAAATTCATGCATCAAGCTTCACACCAAACGAAGACGGTGAAGATGGCGAATTAGAGCCAATTGAAACGGATGAAGAGTGGGACATGATTGAAGAAACGTTAAATACGTTCTTAGATCAAGAAGACGAAGAAGAATAGAACGAATAAAAGGCCTGTGAAGCAGATGAGAGTTATCTGCATGATCACAGGCCTTTTATTATTTATGGAAGCTTTGAAGTGATGGTTAACTTTTGATTATTTCGTTGTGCATTTTGAAAGTTAAGTAAATAAAGACCATGATCAAATGTTAAATGAAAATGATTTTCTTTCTTTAGTGAACCAATTTTTTTGATGGAATCGTTCTTCTTTTTAAGTATCGTGTAACCACTCTTTTTAGGTTCATCTGTTTCGACGAAAAATCGATTATGATCATCAATCACGATCGATCCGATATCCGAGTCAGTGTTCTTAATTAGTTTAGATTGTTTTGTGTTTATGTCATAAAAGATTAATTGGTTTTTATTGATTGTTCCTTCCGAGTCAGTAAAAGCCTTCTCGTAAACAAATTGATGATCGTTAATGAGTTGACTATTATTGATTAAACTTTGATTTAATGGGATTTTTTTAAGCGACTCAGTAGTCAGATTGTAAATGTATGCTTGCTGCTTTCCATTGTCTTTATTAAAAAAGAGAAGCTTATCATTGTGAACAGAGAGATGGGCGTTATTCATTGAGTCTAGTTTAAAGAGCTTTTTTGTCTGCTTTTTTTTGAGATCTTTCATATAAATATGAGTAGCATCCTTTTCTTCATCATGAGATATCCACACTGCACGATGACCTGTTAATTCAAGAGTGTCACTTAATGTCTCCGAAGTGTTATTCTTTTTGATCGACTCTATCTCTTGTGTGCTCAAATTCATGACGTAATAATTCATCTGTCCGCCTAATTCATCACTGTCAATCCAAACGACCCAGTCTTTATTAGCTTTTAAACCTTGAATGGAAGAACGCTCGAAAGTGGTTGTAAATAGTATGTTGCTTTTCTGTGTCTTTCTATTAAATTCAACTACTTTATTTGCCATCTTTGAAGGACTATGGTCATCTACACTTAAAAATAAACGATCTCCAATGGCTGAAACAGAGTTTGTCACAAGATAGTTGAGCATAGTTGTATGACCAAATTCTTTGTCCTCAATTTTAAACTCTATTTTATGATCTTCTGAAACGGTCTTTTTTTGACTACATCCGCCTAGATATAAAAGAGTTACTGAACCAATTAGTATCATTAAAATATAAAAGATTTTACGCAAAATGTGTTTCCTCCAGTATGTACTTTCACTAAGATATAGGTATTAATGAAATATATCCTTATCAAGAAAATAATAGCATTTAGTTAATCAGGAAATAAATAGATCTACAGTTAATTTAAGTTTAATTTAAAGACATGATGTTAATGCCGACATTCAATTTCAAGCCTAGAGGAATTAAAGTTTTATATTAAGTTAATTCTTTTTTACGTTCATTATGTCAACTTTAAATTATTTTAAGTTGACATAATGAACTGTACCTTTTACTCTATTTTTAACAATGAATCGAGTGAGGGGTATGAAAATTGAAAATTCACGATATGATGCAAATGGCATTAATGACAGCAGTTATTGGGATGTTAGGATTGATTCCGCCTATTTTTCTTGCGTTTACACCTGTACCAATCACCTTACAAACCGCAGGTCTTTTGCTTGCTGGAGGGCTGTTAAAACCAAAGCAAGCGCTGATTAGTTTACTTCTGTTTCTTCTAATAGTGGCAGCAGGCGCACCTCTTTTATCTGGAGGGAGAGGCGGAATAGGGGTCTTTTTTGGGCCAAGCGGTGGTTTTTTACTTGCTTATCCAGTGGCTGCCTTTATGATCAGCCTGTGGCTGAACCGGCTGAAGAAAGTGACGGCCTTACGACTATTTTTGATCTATGCGGTATGCAGTATCGGGATATTATATATAAGCGGAATTCCCTTTCAAGCTGTGATGATGCATATAAAGATCACGCAAGCAGCTCTGTTCAGCGTCATTTATTTACCGGGTGATCTGATCAAAGCAGGGATATGTGCCGTCTTCACGGTGAAAATCATTCAAGCGATGTCATATCGAAAAAGGGACTTACATAGAGGGAGGCGAGCAGTTTGATGAGAATGACGGAAAGCTATGCAGCTCATGCAAAAGTGAAGCCAGGTCAGATGGCGATCATAGATGAAAAAGAGAAGATCACTTATGAAGATTGGCATGAGCGTGTGCAGTCATCTGCACAATGGTTAAAAGAAACGCCTCATCAGCAAAAAAGAGTCGCTTTTTTAGTATCAAATGGTGTTCCGTTTCTCCAACTATTTGCTGGCGCAGCTTCTGCAGGATGGACAGCGGTGCCTCTTGATCCGCGGTGGAGTGACAAGGAATGCGCAGAAAAGCTCTTATTAAGCGACGCGGACCTTGTCATTGTGGAAGATCGATATATCAAAAGGATTGAAAAGTACAAGCTGGACATGCCAGTGCTCTCTTTATCTGAATGGAAAGAAAGAATCAGCCTCAGCATAAACGTTCAATCGAACAAAGGTGAACCGGAGGAAGATCCTGCTTTTTATATGGGATTTACTTCAGGATCAACGGGATCGCCAAAAGCCTTTATAAGACGCCAGCAGTCATGGATCGAGAGCTTTCAAATGACAACATCCGTCTTTGGGATCACACATCAAGATCATGTACTGATTTTGGGCACACTTTTATCCTCTCATTTTTTATACGGCGCGATCAGCACACTTTATTTCGGGGGCACCGTGACATTGTTAGAAAAATTTGTGCCAGAGAAAGCAAAAAACATCTTAGAAAGAGGAGACATCACGGCTATTTATACGGTTCCGACCATGACAGAATCGTTACTGCAAATGGATGCTTTCGGAAAGAATCCGCTTCTTGTCCTGTCTTCTGGTGCAGATTGGGGAAACTCTTCAAAAAAACAGCTCGTCAACCGCTATCCTCACATCACATTTTTTGATTTTTATGGAACATCAGAATTGAGTTTTGTTTCCTATTTATCTTCTGATGACTTTCTGCAAAAACCTACTTCTGTCGGAAAACCTTTTCCTTCTATTCAGGTTGAAGTCAGGAGGGCAGATCAAACCGTTTGCAAGTCAAATGAAATAGGGAGAATTTATGTGAAAAGCCCAATGTCTTTTTCAGGCTATTTACAAGATGAAAAGCCGCCCGAAGAGTGGCTGACCGTATATGACATGGGGTGGCTCGACGAAGATGGTTACTTGTATATGAGCGGCCGAGAGAATGGCATGATTGTCTATGGGGGACTGAATATTTTTCCAGAGGAAATTGAGCGTGTGCTGAATGAACAGCCAGAGGTGAATCGGTCAATCGTGATTGGACTTCCTGATCCATATTGGGGCGAAATCCCTGTTGCCATTATTGAGAATGTACAGCAAACAAAAACCATTCGGCAAGCTGTAAAAGAAACATTAGCGGCATACAAAGTACCAAAAAAATGGCTCGTCACGGACAAAATGATCGAAACATCAGGAGGGAAAATCGCTCGTGCCAGTATGAAAAAGTGGGCGGAGGAACAATTATCATGCAAGCCGTGATCGTACAAGCGAAGCGGACGCCCTTCGGTGAGAAAAATGGAATGTTGAAGGATTACCAGCCAGAGCATCTAGCCGCGCCCTTGATCCAGCATTTTTCAAACGTGACCAAGCCAGATGACATCATTTTAGGCAATGTCGTCGGGGGTGGTGGCAACATTGCCCGTCTGTCCTCGTTAGAAGCAGGGCTTTCATTACATATTCCGGGTATGACCATTGATAGGCAGTGTGCTTCCGGTCTTGAAGCCATTAGAACGTCGTGCATCATGATTCAGTCGGGGGAGGGATCAATGTATATCGCTGGTGGAACGGAAAGCATTTCTCGGTCACCAATGAAAGAAAGGGCCCGCTTTTCTCCAGAGTGGATAGGGGACCCTCATATGGGGGAAGCGGCAGAGCTGACGGCGTCGAGATTTTCAGTTGCGAGACAAGAGCAAGATGACTATGCACTTTTAAGCTGGGAACGAAGTATAACCGCATTCAAGCAAGGAACGTATTCAGAAGAAATTGTTCCGATTGGCGGGATGAGTACAGATGAAGCGGCAGCTAAAATAAGACCGATTGCAAGCTTGATAAAGCGGGCAAAACCTGTCTTTTTACCAGGCAAAGGTACTGTGACTGTGACCAATAGCTGTAAAGAAGCAGATGGTGCAGCTGCCGTCGTTGTGATGGAAAGAGCGGAAGCGGAGGCAAAAGGCTTCAGCCCTATGCTGCGGTATATCGGGAGTGCCGTGACCGCTATAGACCCGCATTATCCTGCTGCTTCACCAATTGATGCAATCAAGAAACTTTTACATAAAGAACAGGTGAAGATAGAAGATGTTGCACTTTTTGAAATCAATGAAGCGTTTGCGCTCAAAGTAGTGCTCATTGCCCGGACACTAGGTATTCCTTATGACCGTATCAATAAAAGAGGCGGTGCGCTTTGTCTTGGGCATCCATATAGCGCCTCGGGAGCTGCTATGATGGTGAGACTGTTTTACGAAGCCCGCGCCCTACCGAATGGAAGCTATGTCATGGCTGCAATTGGAAGTGGAGGCGGTGTCGGTTTAGCCACACTATGGCAAGTTCTGTCATGACATGCATGAGCAAGTAATTGCCGAACTCCGTCGAATCATGTACTATAAAAGCTAGATGTGAGGAGGGCCATGCATGTTTTCAGAACAAAAGAAACGACCATTTTTTAAACGAAAAATGGGGATCGTCCTGTTATCTGTACTTGCTGTGATCATCATTGCAGCATTATCAGGTTTTTTATATGTAAAATCAGCACTCGGGCCGGTCGATCAAAAAAGCAAACAAACCATTAATATTCATATTCCAAATGGGACATCTGTCAGTGGAATTGCGAGCATTTTAAAAGAAAATGAGCTGATTTCAAATGACACGATTTTCACTTACTATGCAAAGTACAAAAAAGCATCAGGCTTTAAAGCGGGCTATTTTCATCTCAAACAAACAATGGATGCGGATCAGCTGATTCAAAAGCTGACATCTGGCGGGACAGATTACGCATTTCAGCTTGTGATACCTGAAGGGAAACAGTTGTCTGATATTGCAGCTATTATTGCAAACCAGACGAATTTTTCAGCGAAAGAAGTTGAAGCGAAGCTGGATGATCCAGCCTTTATTAAAAAATTGATGAAAAAATACCCGAAAACGGTGACATCACAAGTGAACGGGAAACAGGTCAAGCATCCGTTAGAGGGATATTTATTCCCGGCGACGTATCCGTTTTATCGTGAGGATGAATCACTTGAAGCAATCATTGACACGATGATTAAACAAACAGATCAATATGTGAAAACGTACGAAAAGGACATGAAAAAGAGAAAGATGTCCATCCATGATGTCCTAACGATGGCATCCCTGATAGAAATGGAAGCAACTGAAAAAACAGACCGGTCAAAAATCTCAAGTGTGTTTTATAACCGGTTGAAAAAGGACATGCCGCTTCAAACAGATCCAACCGTTCTTTATGCGCTTGGCGAGCATAAGTCCCGTGTTTATTACAAAGATTTAAAAGTGAAATCACCTTATAATACGTACACAAACAAAGGGCTGCCGCCTGGACCTATTGCCAATGCTGGAGAATCCTCTTGGAAGGCAGCACTCCATCCAGAGAAAACCGATTTTGTTTACTTCCTAGCAAAGAAAAATGGCGAAGTCGTCTTTACGAAAACGTTAAATGAACACAACAAAGCAAAAGCGAAATACATCACAGGCAGCAACTAACGCCCATGTGAGAGGAAAAAGACTGTAGACAATCGTGAAATTGCCTGCAGTTTTTTTCGTTGTTATATCCATTTTATAGGTTCGCAATTACCACATCTTTGTGGTAAAATATATCGGGTTGTTTTTACTTAGATGAACGAAAGATTGACGAGAAAGAGAGCTGCAGCAGGCAGGACTCTTCTTTTTCAGGTCATGAAGGAGCTAGACATATAATGACAATCGAAGATGATCAAATAAATGATTATATTGAAGATTTAATTGAGCCGAGTCCTGATGCCATCGCTCAATTAGAGGAGTATGCGAAAGAGCATCATGTGCCAATTATGGAAAAGGTGAGCATTGAACTGTTATTGCAGTTGCTTTCTTTGAAAAAACCGAAGAAGATTCTTGAGGTTGGGACAGCGATTGGCTATTCAGCGATTCGAATGGCAGAAGCTCTGCCAGATGCTGAAATCTATACGATTGAGCGAAATGCGAAACGTTATGAGGAAGCGACACGGAATATTGAAGAATTACATTTCAAAGATAGAATTCACGTGTTTTTTGGCGATGCGATCGAATCAGCTAAAACGGTTCAGACGATGGCGCCCTATGATGTGATCTTCATTGATGCGGCAAAAGGCCAGTATCAACGCTTTTTTGAGCTGTTTGAACCGATGCTGTCCGATGACGGAATGATTATTACAGACAACGTATTATTTAAAGGTTTAGTTGCGACAAATTATGAAGAAGAAATTGAAGATAAACGAAAAAAACAATTAATAGGCAAAATTGATCGATACAATCAATGGCTGATGTCAAATCCTGACTACCAAACGTGTATCATTCCGGTTGGAGATGGGATCGCTATTAGTACAAAAAGAGGTGACCAATCATGAAAAAACCAGAATTGCTTGTGACGCCAAGCAAGGTGTCGGATGTACTGCCGCTCATTGAAGCGGGTGCTGACGCATTTTTAATAGGTGAACAAACATATGGAATCCGTCTTGCAGGTGAGTTTTCAAGAGAAGATGTGAAACAAACGGTTCAACTCGCACATGCACATCACAAAAAAGTATATGTCGCCATGAATGCGATTTTTCATAATGACCGTGTGGCACTGCTTGGAGATTATTTAACCTTTCTCGATGGGTTAAACGTGGATGGTGTCGTTTTTGGAGATCCGGCAGTGATCATGGCCGCAAAAGAAACAGGTGTCAACTTGAATCTGCACTGGAGTACAGAAACAACTGGGACAAACTATTACACTTGTAACTACTGGGGCAGAAAAGGCGCAACACGTGCTGTTCTTGCCAAAGAACTCAATATGGATAGCGTGATTGATATCAAAGAAAACGCTGAAGTGGAGATTGAAATTCAAGTCCACGGCATGACCTGTATGTTCCAATCGAAACGGACACTTGTTGGCAACTATTTTGAATATCAAGGCAAACAAATGGACGTGGAAGGCAGAAATATGGAAGAAGGTCTATTCCTTCACGACCAGGAGCGCCAAAACAAATATCCTATTTTTGAGGATGAAAATGGCACACACATTATGAGTCCAAATGATGTATGTATGATTGATGAATTAGAAGAATTTGTCGACGCAGGCATTGACTCATTTAAAATTGACGGAATTTTAAAGTCACTTTCTTATATGACAGAGGTGACATCCCTCTATCGAAAAGCCATTGATTTACTAGTGACTGATAAGGAAGCCTATGAAGATCAGAAAGATGAATGGGTGGAGCGTATTGAAGAGATCCAGCCTGTCAACCGCTCAATCGATACAGGATTTTTCTTTAAAGAAACGGTTTATTAAGATAAAAGGAGGCAGAGGAAATGGCACTTTTAAAAGATGGAATTTCTGAAGTGATCGATGGAAAACGTGTCATTACAAAAAAACCAGAACTGCTAGCGCCAGCAGGAAACTTAGAAAAACTAAAAATTGCTGTGCATTATGGAGCAGACGCTGTTTTTATTGGTGGGAAAGAATTTGGACTTCGTTCAAATGCAGATAACTTTTCAATCGAAGAAATGGCAGAAGGTGTCGCATTTGCGAACAAATACGGTGCTCGCATTTATGTGACAACGAATATTTTCGCCCACAACGAAAACATGGACGGGCTGGAAGAATATCTTCAAGGGATTGAAGGAGCGGGTGTAGCGGGAATTATTGTCGCTGATCCACTCATCATCGAAACATGCAAACGAGTAGCTCCAAAACTTGAAGTTCACTTGAGCACACAGCAATCTCTTTCAAATTGGAAAGCTGTGCAGTTTTGGAAGGAAGAAGGGCTTGAGCGTGTGGTCCTTGCACGTGAAACAAGCGCTCTAGAGATTAAAGAAATGAAAGAAAAAGTGGATATTGAAATCGAAACGTTCATTCACGGGGCGATGTGTATTGCTTATTCTGGCCGCTGCGTGCTCAGTAACCATATGACAGCGAGAGATTCAAACCGCGGAGGCTGCTGCCAATCTTGCCGCTGGGATTATGATCTTTATAAACTAGAAGGCTCTGAGGAAACGCCTTTATTCGGTGAAGAAGATGCACCATTTGCAATGAGTCCAAAAGATTTAAAATTAATCGAATCCATACCGCAAATGATCGAAATGGGAATTGACAGCTTAAAGATTGAAGGACGAATGAAGTCCATTCATTATGTAGCAACAGTTGTCAGTGTCTATCGAAAAGTCATTGATGCTTACTGTGCTGATCCAGACAATTTCGTCATTCAACAAGAATGGCTCGATGAATTAGACAAATGTGCCAACCGTGACACGGCTCCTGCCTTTTTTGAAGGTGTACCAGGAACGGATGAACAAATGTTTGGCATTCACGGAAAGAAAACGACCTTTGATTTCGTCGGTCTTGTACTTCATTATGATGAACAAGAACAAATTGTCACATTACAGCAGCGTAATTTCTTTAAAGCTGGCGACGCAGTTGAATTTTTCGGTCCAGAAATCGAAAATTTCACATGTAAGATTGAGACGATTTGGGACGAAAAAGGGAACGAACTCGATGCCGCTCGTCATCCACTGCAAATTGTGAAATTTAAGCTTGATCAAAAAGTATACCCTAGCAACATGATGAGAAAGGGGAAATAACCGGCACATGGGGAAAAAACCAGTGGTGATTGGAATCGCTGGCGGCTCGGGTTCAGGTAAAACGAGCGTCACCAATTCCATTTACGAAAAATTTAAAGGACATTCAATCCTCATGCTTCAGCAAGATTTATATTATAAAAATCAAAGTCATATGCCATTTGAAGAGCGCCTGCTGACCAATTATGATCATCCGCTTGCTTTTGACAATGACCTGATGATTGAGCATGTAGAAGCGCTGCTAAAGTACGAGTCCATTGAAAAACCGATTTATGATTTTAAACTAAACACACGTTCAGAAGAGACGGTACATGTTGAACCCAAAGATGTCATCATCGTTGAAGGAATCTTTGCTCTTGAAAACGAACGCCTAAGAAACTTAATGGATATTAAACTGTATGTGGATACAGATGCAGATCTTCGGATCATTCGCCGTATTTTACGTGATACGAAAGAAAGAGGCAGATCGATTGATTCCGTGATTGAACAATATGTATCTGTCGTCAGACCGATGCACAATCAATTCATTGAACCGTCAAAACGATACGCCGATATCATCATCCCAGAAGGCGGTCAAAATCATGTGGCCATTGACCTCATGGTGACAAAAATTCAAACGATTCTTCAAAACCGCGGAGAGTAAATGGTGGAGAAGAACAAAGACCTTTACGACGTAAAGGTCTTTTCAACATCATGCTCTTGTAGTCAATACTTTAGTAATGGCTAGTCCGAAATCATCGGTGAGCATTGTAAGAAGCAGCCCTCTGAATAAAAGATTTGATATGATAGGAAAACAATGCTGCGTAATGAAGACAGGAAAATCACGATGGGATGCTGAAAGTTTCAGTTATTCCTGCTTTGTAAAAGTATATTAAAAAAACGACAAACAAATCATCACAAATTTTCAAACAATTCTTGATCAAAATGCAATTTTGTAATAATATAGCATAGACATATCGTACACTGACCATATTATGTATTGGAAGATGGAGAATGGATAAGCTATTCTTCTACATATGATCGAAATGGCCGAACGAGGTACAGGAGCTTCCTGTGCCTTTCCACAGTTTGTGCGATGAAGATAATACATCATCATGAGACCGCTGCTGTTCCTGCCTAATAAAAAGGCATAATAGTTGCATCTAAAAGGGACGCCATGTAAGATGGACTTTTACGAATATGGGACAGAAGGAATGAGGGCCGGAATATGTCCTCATTCTTGTATATTTCAGTCGTCACTCACATGCAGAAAGCTTGTATGATGAGGATTAATAGAAGGAGTGAATGATTCATGGCACAAGAGAAAGTATTTCCAATGACAGAAGAAGGAAAGCGCAAATTAGAAGAAGAGCTTGAATATTTGAAAACGGTTAAACGTAAAGAGGTTGTAGAGCGTATTAAAATCGCTAGAAGTTTTGGAGACCTCTCTGAAAACTCGGAATATGATTCTGCTAAAGAAGAGCAAGCGTTTGTAGAAGGTCGTATTACAACGCTTGATAATATGATTCGTAATGCCAAAATTATTGAAGATGAAGGTAACTCAAATATTGTTTCACTCGGTAAAACGGTGACATTCGTTGAATTACCGGACGGTGAAGAAGAGTCTTATACGATTGTAGGAAGTGCAGAAGCTGATCCGTTTGAAGGCAAAATTTCAAACGATTCACCAATTGCAAAAAGCCTTTTAGGCAAACAAGTAGACGACAAAGTCACAGTTCAAACACCTGGCGGAGAAATGTTCGTCCAAATTGTAAAAATTTCATAATTACGTTTATACGATAAACACCTCGTCCACAATAGGGACGAGGTGTTTTTATGCTGAAAACAAGAAGAATCCAATGGACAGGTGTCATTATTTTTATCTTATTGCTCGGTCTCCTATTTAGACTAGCGGAAATTCAGTTGTTTTTCACAGAATCTTTTTCAAAGCTTGATATTAATTTGATCCAAGAAAGTGTCAGGCAGCGGACAGAAGAAGTAGTCATTTCAGACGGACGCGGCGAATTTTTAGATCGAAACGGCGAGGCACTTCTCACAAAAGAAGAGCCTGCGGTCATCATATTTCCTTTCCTGCAATATGACCTCCCTCACTTAAAGCAAACCGCTTCTATACTTGAGATGGAAGAAGATGAATTGAAGAGCCAGCTGACAGAAACGAAGAAACCACTCATTTTAAAAGATGATATGACGAAAAAAAAGCTGAAAGACATCAATGATATGAAATATTCAGGTGTTTACGGCGTATATATGAAAGAGAAGGACAAAAAAAGACTTGCCCTCCACACATTAGGTTTCACAAGCGAGAATCCAGAACTCTTGAGAAAACGTTATCCGGACAAAAAAGAGCTTTCAATCCGCACTGAGATCGGTACATTCGGTTTGGAAAGTACATTTGACGAATTTCTATTACCAGAGCAAGACACAAAATTGTTATATCATGTGGACGGAAGGGGAAACCCTTTGTTTGGGATGGACGTCAAATATACAGCAGAAGCTCATTCGTTTTATCCGCTGCAAGTGCAGACAACCATGGACGAAGACATGCAGAGGGAAATGGAGAATGTTCTCAAAGCACAAGGTGTTGAAAAAGGCGGAGCGGTTCTGCTCGACATTCAAAATAGCAGTGTGCTGGCGATGGCGAGTGTTCCAAATGTGACCAGCAAAAACCGGCATGAGGCAAGAAATTACATGCTGACCGCAATGGCTCCCGGTTCTGTATTTAAAACGGTCGTACTTGCCGCAGCGATTGAAAAAAACTTGAACCAGCCACAAACGATGTATGATTGTCGAAAGAATTTATATGGAGAGCCAGAAGGAAAGCAGGAAGTACTGAATCTGTCTGAAAGCTTTGCGCAAAGCTGTAATTATACATTTGCGACACTCGCTGAGCAGCTCATCCAAACAGATGATCAAATCCTTGAAAAGACAGCTTCAAAGCTTGGGCTTGTGGATCGAGCAGGCTGGGAAGGGGATGTATACCATAAGCAACAATTCAAACAGTTTGATCGTGAAGAAACAGGCAGTGTATGGGGAGATAAAAGAGACAAGCATGTCAAAAAAGCCATTGCACAAACGGCGATTGGTCAAAAAAATGTCAAAACAACCCCCTTACAAATTGCCAATATGATGGCAACGATTGCAAGGGGCGGAGAACGAAAAGAAGTGAGGATTGCAGATAAAGTGATGTATCAAAACGGAACAACCATGCTATCCTTTCAAAACAAACGACCTGATGGTGACAGTATTGACCGCTATACAGCTCAAACCTTGCAAAAGTACTTAAGGCAGGTGGTGACCTCTGACAAAGGAACAGGAAGAAGATTTCAAGACCTGCCGTTCCATATAGCAGGGAAATCAGGCACTGCCCAAACCGGCAGCAAAGATAAACAGGGGAATCCACTTTATCACAAGTGGTTTGCCGGATACTTTCCGGCAGAAAAACCAAAATACGCTCTGGTTGTTGTTCACCTTGATGAGGCAAGTGGCCGGGCTAAGACAAATGAAGCGTTTTATGATATTGTAAAAAAGGTCAATGAAATTGAAAAGAAACAGACATAGAACATCCCTTCATGTCATGTTAGAATAGTAACGACTTAGGGAACAGAGGCAAAGGAGTGCAGAGATTTTGAGTAGAAATTCTCGATTTGAACATCGTGATAAGCGCAGAAAGGCGAATATGGTGCTTAACATATTAATTGGTATCGTTGTGGTGCTTATTTTGGTTGTCGCATCGAGTTTGTTAATTTTTAATAAACCGAAAGATACAAATGTAGCAGACGAACCATCCAAAACAGCACCTGCATCGAGTGAAAATAAACAAAACTCAGAAGAAGATGTGAAAGATCAAAAGAAAGATACATCCGATGATGCAGATGCAAAAAAAGACGATTCATCTGACAAAAAAGACGATACAAAGAAAACAGATGATGAAGAAGAGCCAAACAAAGATGCGTTAAAAGATGCCACAGAAACAGATGGCGGTAAAACAAGTGACGTAGACAAAACATATGAAAACGATAACTGGGAGCCTGTAGGAACAGAGCAATCGGGATCACATACAGCAACCTATGATGCTAACTCAAAAGACTGGAAAGAAATGATCAAAGCTATGTCCTATGCGACAGGAATCTCAGAAGACCAAATGACTGTTATTTGGTTAGGAAATAACGGAGGACCTCAAGATGCAAAAGGAACCATCCGTGATAAATCAACAGGTGAACGCTACCGCGTAGAAATTACGTGGGTGGATGAAAAAGGCTGGAAACCTGTGAAGGTTGAAAAATTAAAATAAAATAAAAAAGATGCATGCAAAAAGGCTAAAATGAACTTCATTTTAGCCTTTTTCTTCTTTTCAGTCTAGGAAGGACTAGCACCGGGCGCACAGACCTGACTGCCTACACGCTGATCTTTTTTATGAGACATTCGCTTTAAAATGAACAACTGCTGTATACAAAATCTTATCATCAATGACAGTCGTTTGATGACTCACAGAATGAACAGTCAGCAAGATCGCCTGATTATGTTCAATTTGTTTTTGGATCTTTTGTTCAAGTTTTTTTAAAGACGTTGCTTCAAAAAATTCAATTTTGTCCTTTAAAAAATCCAGTTGAAAATCCATTTCATTCATCCCTCCATGCTCTAGATTCATCATAATCTCTCCCATTCAAAAGGGCAAATATTTTTCTACCCCGCCCAGTATTTTTTAGTAGGAAAGAATCAGAAGATGTGGTAGGATAGGAACTGTTCGACGGAATAAAACATACTATACGGATAGGAATAAATAGATAAAGTGGAGGGAAAGAAAAATGGGACGTGAGTTTCTTTCTTTATTTGATCATTGGGCTGAATCTTATGATGACACTGTAAGTGGTCATGACGAGCAGTATAAAGAAGTATTTCGCCGGTATCCGGCCATTCTAAAAGAGATTACTCGCCGTGCAGGTCAACATGTCATTGAGTTTGGAAGCGGCACAGGAAACCTAACGGCGGCACTGCTTCAAGCAGATAAGAAAGTGTTTGGCGTTGAACCTTCAGAGGCCATGAAGAAAGCGGCTCTTCAAAAAGGAATACCAAATGTATTTCATGACGGAGATTTTTTATCGTTTCCATCTCCACCTTTTGAGCCAGATACGATCGTCAGTTCATATGCTTTCCATCATTTAACGGACGACGAAAAAAAACAAGCCATCCACACCTATGGCAACATCCTTCCCTCAGGTGGTAAAATAGTCTTTGCTGATACAATGTTTCAAAATCAAGCAGCACATCAAGCTGAAATAAACAAAGCGAAAGCCGCTGGATTCGATCAGCTTGCAGAGGATTTAGAAACGGAATACTATCCATCCATAGGTGTGTTAAAGCAAATCTTTGAAGAAGAAGGTTTTAGCACATCTTTTCATCAAATGAATGATTTTGTGTGGATCGTAGAAGCGAAGAAAAGGGAATGAAAGGATGTTTTTGATTTGAAAATCGCAGTGATAGGTGCAATGGAAGAAGAAGTGACGATTTTAAGAGACCAACTAAAGAATGCCACACAAGAAAACATCGCTGGGTGTGAATTTACAACAGGTGTTTATGAAGATAAAGAAGTGATTTTATTAAAATCAGGGATTGGAAAAGTGAATGCAGCGGTCAGCACAACACTTCTGCTTGACCGCTTTCAGCCAGATTATGTAATCAATACAGGATCAGCTGGCGGTTTCCATCACTCATTAAATGTAGGTGATATTGTCATCTCTACTGATGTTAGACATCATGATGTGGACGTGACGATCTTTAATTACGAATATGGACAAGTGCCAGGATTACCAGCTGCTTTCATCGCAGATGATCAGCTTGTGAAGCTGGCAGAGGAATCTGCTTCAGAAATCGATCATATTCAAGTGGCAAAAGGAACGATTGCAACAGGAGATTCATTTATGGATGATCCTGGTCGTGTCGCGTTTGTGAGAGAGAAATTCCCAGAGCTGTATGCAGTGGAAATGGAGGCAGCTGCAGTTGCGCAAGTTTGCCATCTATTTGAAACGCCATTTGTGGTCGTTCGAGCGTTGTCAGATATTGCTGGGAAAGAATCCAATATCTCTTTTGATCAATTTCTAGAGCAAGCAGCGATTCACTCAACAGACCTTGTCCTGCGTATGATAAAGCAAACACAATAAAAGAAGGGGTTTCCCCCTTCTTTTCCATACAAAGGAAGGGATTTATATGGCTGTCATACATGATATTACGGAATTAATTGGCCACACACCGCTTTTAAAACTGTCAGGGATGGGTGTGCCGGCAGGTGTTGATGTTTATGCAAAACTTGAAATGATGAACCCAGGCGGAAGTATTAAGGATCGCTTAGGTGATATGCTGATTAAAGAAGCGCTGGCATCGGGCAAACTGCGCCCAGGCGGAACCATTATTGAAGCAACTGCAGGAAACACAGGCATCGGGCTTGCGCTAAGTGCAAGAAAACATCAATTGCATCCGATCTTCTGTGTACCAGAACATTTTAGTCAAGAGAAACAACAGCTCATGAAGGCGCTTGGTGCAGAGATTATTCATACACCAAGAAAAGATGGGATGAAGGGTGCGATTGATCGGGCCCTTGAACTAGAGGCAAGCCTTGTCAATGCGTATTGTGTCTTACAATTTAAAAACCAAGTAAATCCATTGACTTACTATAAAACGCTCGGGCCAGAAATATGGTCTGACCTCCAGGGTAACATAGACGTGTTTGTAGCAGGAGCGGGCTCTGGCGGAACGTTTCAAGGCTGTGCTGCCTATTTAAAAGAGCAAAAAGAAGCGCTAAAAACAGTGATCGTGGAACCAGAAGGATCTATTTTAAATGGCGGAAAGCCGGGGCCGCATAGAACGGAAGGAATTGGCCTTGAATTTATTCCAGATTATATGGAATCGACTTTATTTGACGAGATTTATACCGTCAGTGACGATGATGCTTTCCGAATGGTGAAAGAAGCAGCTGAAAAGGAAGGTGTTCTGATCGGAAGCTCGTCTGGAGCCGCTCTATTTGCCGCTTTAGAGGAAGCGAAAAAGGCATCACCTGGGACGGTGATCGTCACTATTTTTCCTGATAGCAGTGAGCGTTATCTAAGTAAAGGTATTTATGAGGGAGGAAAATAAAATGAAGCCAAAAACAATGATGATTCATAGTGGAATCACTGGTGATGAAAAAACAGGAGCCGTGTCTGTTCCTATTTACCAAGTCAGCACCTATAAGCAGCCTAAAGCAGGCGAGCACACTGGATATGAATATTCCAGAACTGCGAATCCAACAAGAACAGCACTGGAAACAGTCATTCGTGATCTTGAAGGCGGGGCAAACGGCTATGCATTCGGTTCAGGAATGGCTGCAATTACAGCTGTGATGATGCTGTTTAACAGCGGAGATCATATCGTACTGACTGATGACGTGTACGGCGGAACCTATCGTGTGATGACAAAGGTGCTCAACCGGATTGGCATTAAAGCTACATTTGTAGACACAAGTGATCCTGAAGCGGTGAAAAAAGCAATTTTACCAGAAACAAAAGCCGTCTATATTGAATCACCAACCAATCCATTGCTAAAAATGACCGATCTACAAGCCATAAGCCGGATCACAAAAGAAGCTGGCATCTTGATGATTGTCGATAATACGTTTTTTACCCCATATTTTCAAAAGCCGATTTCATATGGGGCTGACATTGTCTTGCACAGTGCCACAAAATATTTAGGCGGCCATAGTGATGTGGTGGGCGGACTTGTCGTGACAGCTACTGAAGAGCTTGGTGAAGAACTGCACTTTGTTCAAAACTCTACAGGCGGTATTCTTGGACCGCAAGATGCGTGGCTTCTAATGCGAGGGATGAAAACGCTCGGACTAAGAATGGAAGCACATCAACAAAACGCGCAGAAAATCGCTGAGTTTTTAGAACAGCATCCTGCGATTACACGTGTCTATTACCCAGGTTTAAGCGCTCACCCAGGGCATGAGCTTGCAAAAACTCAAGCAACAGGCTTTGGCGGTATGATTTCTTTTGATATTGGAAAAGAAGAAAATGTCGACGTGTTTTTAAGCCAATTAAAATTGTTTACAATCGCAGAAAGCCTAGGGGCGGTTGAAAGTTTAATCTCTGTTCCTGCTCGCATGACCCATGCATCTATTCCAAAAGAGCGTAGAGAAGAGCTTGGCATCACAGATGGTTTAATCCGTATTTCTGTCGGTATTGAGGATATTGATGACTTATTACATGATATTGAACAAGGGCTCGACGCAGTAACGAATGGATAGATTTACATGTCCCTCGCTTTCTCTCACTATGGTAAGCTATCAATAGACATTGATAGCGGGAAGGTGAAACAAGTGAAGAAAAAGTGGGATGGTTTAGTGACAGATTACAAGCAATACGCTTTTATTTTGCTTGCTGTCAGCACCTTTTTATATATTGGTACGATTTTACCAAATCAGCACATAGAAGCATCACCAAAAATGCTGATGCTGGCAGTTGATTGTGTTTTCCTATTGGCTGCTTTCCTTTGCGTGAAACGTGCGATCTTTTTTCAAAAAAAGCTACAAGAACTAGATGAAGATTAAGCAAAAAGTCTCCTCATATGATGAGGAGACTTTTTTGATTACACTGGATAATCGGACAAGAATTACTGTAGAAATTTAGTCAAACACACAAAAATCATCTAATTTACTAAAAACAGGTTTACAAAATGGTGCTTGCTGGATATACTTACAAAGTAATTAAAAACGTAAAGGAGGCTGAAGAATATGTTATTCGTATCTACTTGTGATCAATTCAACAACCAATTTCATCATGTCATCAGCCTGTGGAAGAGCTCGTGTCCTTCCTTTATCTTTTACGGTTCACGCTACAAAACTGTTTAAGTAAACGAGGATTTCACGTATCATCCATCGCAGGTTAGAAGACACTGTCTTTTGATCTGCATTTTTGTGTGCCCGCAGGTCAACTGATAAAGAAGATCTGCGGGCTATTTCGCGTGCTGCGAACTGAAGGGAGGTGAGCGTATATGACAATCCATTTATTTTTTATTACTTTGACGATCCAACGTAAATACAAGGACATTGAAACCGTTCTTTATGAACAACAAGTCGAAACATTTTATGAAGAAATGAAGCAGAAACAACTAAAGTACATGAACTAAAAAGGACAATAAAAACATGAAAAGGAGGAGATTGACATGTTTATGATGCTTGCAATGCTTGATTGTTATACAAGGGAGAAGGACCAGGTTTAGACACGCTCCACATTGATCACCTGCACATATGATAACCGTAAAAGGAGATTGTGAGGTGATCAATGAATGTCGATGTCACCATATATGAGGTTTCCGTCAGTGGGGCACGGGTATGCGTCTATTCCGCATTCTTTAAAGCACGGATACGGCAATCCATACAGAATGCAAAGAGAGCAAGAAGAAATGCTCAGACGCTATATGTACAATTATCCAACTTATTGGTATTAAAGAAAAGGAGCAGGAAACGTTATCGTTTCCTGCTCCTTTTACATTAGCAAATCCAGCTTGCACCGATGATGATTAACAAAATGAACAGTACAACAAGCAATGCGAATCCGCCTGCAAAACCGCCACCGTAGCCACCGCAGTAGCCTCCAGAATAACCGCCAAAGCCCATAATCTAGCACCACCTTTATCTAATCAAGATACATTCATAAAATATGCAGCTCATGCAGAAAACGAAATCAATCTGAGCACAATTAATGAAAATGCCTATTTGTTTAAATATTTTTCATTACGTGCGAAACATTTTCAGAAAAGGTGCCGTCTAATAAAAGACAAAGAAATTAGGACTAGGTCTTAACTTTTGTTAGGCGAGAGCCGATATGAAAAGTAAGAAAATTCGTAAATAGTTTTATTTACTGGTGCAAAGCAGGTGTTGACATTGATTCAAAGCTGGATTGGAAAACAAATGAGGGAACCAAAGGGCTTGTTCTCAAAATGGGTTGCCCGCTATATGGAAAAAAATCATCATAATATCAATCAATGGACGATTCAACTCTTAAATATACAAGAAAACGACCGGATTTTAGAAATTGGTACTGGAAGAGGTATGACATTATCTAAAGTAGCGGAAAAACTTGATCGAGGGAAAGTATATGGAATCGATGCTTCGCGTCATATGGTAAAATACGCGAAAAGAAAACATAAGAGGCTTGTCGAGCAGGAAAAAGCCGTTATCACACTTGGAAAAGCTGAGCAATTACCTTTTGAAGACAGATCATTCAATAAATTGTTCACAGTGCAGACCATCTATTACTTGCCAGATATCGAACAAGTTATGAAAGAGGTATATCGCGTTCTTCAAGTGGATGGAGAAGTATTCTTATCTTTTCAAAAGCAGGAACTGATGAAGGAACAAAAACGCTCTCAGTCTCTTTCAACGTACAGTGAAGAAGACATCAGCTGTCTTTTTTCAGCGTATCACTTTAGAGACGTCTCTGTTTACCATTATGATACATACATCTGTATCAAAGCCTTAAAATGATGATGAAAATATTTCCCAGGTAATGAACAAGCAATTAAAAAAGGCTCTTCGTCAGAGGAGCCTTTTTGCATGCGATGAAATGGACCATTCGTCAATAAAAAAGACTCTTCACAAGAAGAGTCTTTTGCATTCATTTCATATGTAGGGGCCAGCCAGGTGTGTAAGGAATGATAGTATATATAAGGAATTTGTTTGTCGATTAAGGATACCTGTCTGGCTTATTCCTTATATCGACAATGTTCTGCAAATGTTTAGCTTTTTTTTCAATATTTTCTTTTTTATTTGACTGGAAAGTACATTTTTCTCTCCTAGATAGACATTTGTCACTTACTTTTTGAGTCAATGTGCGGTTAAAAGAAGGAAAAAGCCCGAGAAAGAGAGAATTTTGGAGAGACTTCATTTTTAAACAAAAAGGGAGGAATGAAAACATGTCGGGAAACAAAGGTGTCGTTTACAAAGGAGCAGGAAATGTAGCAGTTGAGGATATTGGATACCCTGATTTGGTTTTAAGAGATGGCCCTGGTGTACCTAAAGCCAATGTTGGACGTAAGTGTGAGCATGGCGTCATTTTAAAAGTGGTGACAACAAACATTTGCGGGAGCGACCAGCACATGGTAAGAGGGCGCACAACTGCGCCTGAAGGACTTGTCCTTGGTCATGAGATTACTGGTGAAGTCGTGGAAGTTGGACGAGATGTAGAGTTTATCCAAAAGGGTGATCTCGTATCAGTTCCATTTAATATTGCCTGTGGTCGCTGCGTCATGTGTAAAGAACAAAAAACCCATGTGTGTTTAAATGTGAACCCCGATCGACCTGGCTCAGCTTATGGATATGTAGATATGGGCGGATGGGTTGGCGGCCAATCGGAGTACGTCATGGTGCCATATGCTGATTTCCAGCTACTCAAATTTCCGGACAAAGATCAGGCGATGGAAAAAATACTTGATTTGACGATGCTTTCTGATATATTCCCGACAGGTTTTCATGGTGCTTATACGGCTGGCGTAAAGCCGGGCTCTACCGTCTATATTGCTGGTGCAGGGCCAGTAGGTCTAGCAGCAGCGCATTCCGCTCAGCTCCTTGGCGCTTCTGCTGTCATCGTCGGCGATCTCAATGAACAAAGGCTCGAGCAGGCGAGAAGCTTTGGCTGCGAAACGATTAACTTACGAAAACATGATCGAATCGGTGAACAAATGACAAATATCCTTGGAGAGCCAGAAGTCGACTGTGCGGTCGATTGTGTCGGCTTTGAAGCTTCAGGTCATGGAGATCAAGGAGAAGCACCAGCCACCGTTTTAAATACAATTATGGATATTACCAAAGTTGGCGGTAAACTTGGAATTCCAGGACTTTACGTCACAGAAGATCCAGGTGCTGTGGATGAAGATGCAAAAGTTGGATCTCTGAAAGTGCGAATTGGACTTGGCTGGGCCAAAGCCCATACCTTTGTGACAGGCCAAACCCCTGTCATGCAATATCACCGCAGCTTGATGAAATCTATTTTAAGCGGAAGGGCACAAATCGCCAAAGCCGTTAATGCAACCGTCATATCCCTTGATCAAGCTCCTAAAGGATATAGCGATTTTGATTCGGGTGTGGCGAAGAAATTTGTGATTGACCCGCATGGGATGCTTTCTAAATAATGATCCATCGAAAAAACTTACAGGATTTTTCCTGTAAGTTTTTTTGTTTATAAATATAAAAAGACCTATACTGTTCTTCTACATTTCATAACGTGGTAAAATGAGTAAATTGGAAAAAATGATCTTTAGTTGAAAGACATACCATAAAACAGTTGGCAATGATTGGATAGGATTATGATAGATAGGAAGAATAGAGGAGAGATTACAATTGCTAAAAGTACAGAACATCATCAAAAATTATGAGGGTAAACAAGTATTAAAAGGGGTTAGCTTCCACTTGAAACCTGGTGAATCATTTGGGCTTTTGGGTCCTAATGGTGCAGGGAAATCAACCTTAATCGGCATCATGACAGGACTTCTACCTGCAACGAGCGGGACTGTTACGATTGGAGGCATTGATCTACATAAAGAAACAAAGCATGCACAGCAATTGATTGGCATTGTTCCGCAAGAGATCGCTTTATATTTAGATTTGTCAGCAAAAGAAAATTTAACGTTTTGGGGGAAAATGTATGGACTTAAAGGAGAAGAATTAAAAAGCAGAGTACAAGAAATCCTTGAATTAATTGGTCTGGGCAATAGAGCGAATGATAAAGTGAAAGTATTCTCAGGAGGGATGAAAAGAAGAGTGAATATCGGATGTGCGATTTTGCATCGGCCAAAACTATTAATAATGGATGAGCCTACAGTGGGTATAGACCCGCAATCCAGAAATCATATATTAGAAACAGTTAAAACGTTAAATAGTGAAGGAATGACGATTATTTATACGAGTCATTACATGGAGGAAGTCGAATATCTATGTGAAAAAATAGCTATTATGGATCAAGGTTCTTTCATTAAGGTAGGTGATTTAAGTGAATTGGCTGAGCTTGTTGGAGAAAAAAGAGAAATCATTTTTACGATTAAATGTGAACAAGGACAAAAGGATATGGAGCGAGTGTGCCAATACATAAATGAATACCACCCACTGAATGACTTTGTGGTACAGGAAAATCAAATCACATTATTTGATGACGACCCTCAGCATTTACTAAGTCAACTTATTCAAGGTGTAACCACATTAAATGTTCAATTAATTTCAGCAGAAGTGGTAGAACCAAATTTAGAAAATGTATTCTTGTATTTAACAGGTAAGAAATTACGAGATTAGACCGAATAGAGGTGAGCATATGAGCATTTGGGTTGTACTGAAAGATCTATTATTGTTTTTTAGGGATAAGAAAAGCTTTTTTACACTTTTTTTTATGCCTATCATATTAATTGCTATATTAGGTGCAGCATTTGGAGATAACATGAAGAAAGATAGCGAAATTAGGATCAATTCATTTCGAGTAGGAATAACAGATCAGGATAAGTCCGCTACAAGTAAAATGTTTCTTTCAACTTTGTCTAAGAGTGAACTCAGTGACATATTTGAGGTGAAGGTCACCTCGAAAAATCAATTAGAGAAAGATTTAAATAGTAGAGACATTACAATGGGTATAATCATCAAGCCGAATTTTGAAAAAAGCCTATTAAATCACGATCATGTGCAATTGAATATTTTGAAAGGACCTAATTCAAACTTACAGGAAATGGTTCTAGAGAATGTGGTTGTGCAATTCTTTCAAAATTATCATATGAATCGTATTCTGGTGCCGTTGAATCAAGGTAAAGAAGTGGAGATCGTGTCTGATCAACTGAAAAAAGAACTAGTGAACGAAAGGAATATTCATATCAACAGCCAGCCGATTACATCCTTCCAATACTACGCAGGCGGGATGGGTGTGCTTTTTTTATTAATGACTGTTGTTTTCTTGGTTGGCAGTATGATAGAGGAAAAAGAAGAAGAAGTTTATAAAAGACTACTAGTATCAAAATTAAGCAATACTAGTTATATCATTGGAAAGTTATTGGGCATTATTTTAATGAGTATGATTCAACTTGCGGTCATTATTTTATTTACTAGCTTTGTCTTTAAGGTGAACTGGGGAGAGCCTTTTACTGTTGTTATGATCGGATGTAGTTTTATATTAAATGCTGCGGGTTTCGGGGTGCTGATTGGTTCTTTTATCAAAAGAGAAAAAACGTTTAATAGTGTGGGGATTTTAGGCACTCAAGTGTTAGCTGCTTTAGGCGGGAGTATGGTGCCCTTATACTTATTCCCACAATGGGTGATTGATACCAGCTATTTTTTACCTAATTCTCTTGCACTTCAAATGTTTTTGAAAAGTATGGCAGGTGCTGATTTTAGTGAAATACAAAACGGATTATTACTTAGCTGTGGGATGGGAATGGCTTTCTTCATCATTGCTTTATTAAGAATGTCTTTTGAAAGGAAGCATCGTTATGCATAAAATATTAGCCATTATCACGTTAAAGTTAAAAGAAACATTAAAGTCCCCATTGACCCTCATTTTTTTATTTGTGATGCCAATTGTTTTTAGTTTTATCTTTGGTAGTACCGCATCTGATACAAAGAAACCGACAGTTGCTTTTATTCTAGAGCCCAGTCAAGGTAAACTAGATCAAGAAATTTTTCAAATTCTCGAAAAAAACACCAAATTTCTCTGGGTAAAGGCAACTGAAAGCGACGCAAAAGATTTAGTATCTGAAGAAAAGGTAGTTGCGTCTGTGAAAGTCGTAAACCAATTAAAGTCCCATCTAAAAGAAAATAAAGAGATTTTTGATGTGACAGTTTATAAAAAAACTGAAGAATATGCAGTCTTATCTCCCTATTTAAAAGAGACAGCTGCCATCATTTATCAAATCAATCAGGGTGTGAAAGAGCAGAAAAGTGTTTCTCTCACCAATGCATTGAACAAGTTAAATGAATCTGGTACGATTTCATTGGCCGAAAAAAATCAAAATGGTCAAGCAAGCCAACAACCAAATTTGATACCGCTTGGCTTTACCATTATGTTTATGATGTTTGCGATTTCAAGCTCTTTGTCATCTATACATTCGGAGTATAAAAATTATACATGGCAAAGATTGCTTTCGAGTCCAATCCATAAAATATATGTACTTCTGGGCTATTTAATGGCATATTTCCTTCTTGGATGGATACAATTGGGTGTTCTTTTGACCATCTTATCTATTTTCTTTAATGTCTACTTAGGCAACCTGTTTCTTATCTTATTGTTCGGATCATTTGTTATAGGCCTTGTCGTAAGTTTAGGATTTATGATAGCTACTTTATCTCAAACAAAAAAACAAGCTGAAATCTTTAGTGCAATTGTCATTGTAGGATCGTGCATGCTGGGTGGTATTTATTGGCCTCTAGATATCGTTCCAGACATTATGAAGAAGATTTCTTTGACTATACCGCAAACATGGATGATGTCTGGTTTTGGTGAGATCATGAGCGGCAATGTTAATCTTTCTATCTTATTATTAGATGCGACGGTTTTAATTGCTTTTACGGTGGTCTTTATGATCATTGGTTTGAAGAGTATCAGATCCTATTAATCCTTTGTTCTTCTAAAAAGCCCTCTATAGCTATGTAGAGGGCTTTTTGTATACACGTAATTTACTTTAAATGATTGGATAACTCGTTAATATTTAATGGTGAAAGAAATTGAAGGCTGCCCAAATAAATATTTCACATTACCCATTGAGAAGGATATATTCCTCTGTTAAATCAACAAACGCCTTCAAAGCAGGAGACATCCATTTATTTTTATGCCAGAATAGTTGGATTTTCGTTGTGAGACAGGGTCCCATCCAATTGATTTTAATCATATGGCCTTCTGTTATTTCTCTTTTTATAGAAATTTCGGGAAGTACAGCAATTCCTAGACCAGCCATTACACATTTTTTTATGGCTTCTACATCTGCTAGCTCTAGTTTACTTCTCGGTTTTGCTCCTGCCTGTGTCAAAGAGTGTTCGAAGGCGTAACGATAATCGCAGTCTTCAGTTAACAACAATCTTTGCTCGTCTAAATCGATAGGATATACTTTTTGTTTTTTGCTCAATGGATTTGTTGGACAGCAAACAATGGCCATCGGTTCATCTTTTAATTCTTTTACAATTAAATGTGAGGATACGACAGGATTCATCGATAATAGGGCGACATCAATTTGTCCTTCCAGTAATAGATTTAAAACATCCTTTTCAGCTATTCCGGGACGGAAAATCAGTTCTACTTTAGGATACGTTGTTTGAAAGTCCGTTAAAATATGAGGAAGTCGATAGGTACATTGTGTTTCAGATGCACATATTCTCAAAATGCCGCTTGGCTCACTCATCCCGCCAACAGCCTCTAATGCTTCTCCTGTTAAACCTAAAATCTTATCCGTATAATCTTGAAACTTCATGCCAGCTTCAGTTAAAATGACCCTTTTTCCAAGCCTTTCAAAAAGAGGGGTTCCTAACTCTTCTTCTAATGCAGCGATATTTGCCGTGATACTAGATTGAGCATAGCCAAGTATTTGTGCTGTTTTTGTAAAGTTTAATACTTTTGATGCTGTTTGGAACATCATCAGTTGCTTTATTTCCAACGTCAATCCCTCCTAAATCGGATGAGCCGATTGATGCAATCAGAAAACTTCTATAGATAGATCATAACATTTTTACTATGATAAAAGTAGGCGCTTTCATTATTTAGAATGTTCAGATTTTATAGGGGGGATGGCTTTGTTTGAAACGATTGTCAATTCAATAAATGACTTTTTATGGACATATATTTTAGTCGTTATGTTAATAGGGATTGGAATCTACTTTACGGTGAGAATGAAGTTTATGCAAATTGTCTTACTAAAAGAGATCTTCCGTTCTATTTTTGAAAAAGCTCCAAAAATAAAAGGGAGTCAAGACATTTCTTCAATGCAAGCTTTCTTTATCGGAGCAGCGACGAGGATTGGAACTGGAAATATGGCAGGTGTTGCTATTGCCATCACAGTTGGTGGTCCTGGAGCTATTTTCTGGATGTGGTTTGCAGCAGTTTTAGGGGGAGCTTCTGCATTTGTCGAAAGCACACTCGCTCAAATATATAAAGTGAGAACAAGTGATGGTTTTAAAGGTGGGCCAGGCTATTATATACAAAAGCAATTTGGACTGAAATGGCCAAGTAGGATCTTTGCCTTTTCTGTTATTCTTAGTTTTGGCTTAATTTTTAATGCAGTACAAACGAACACCATCACAAATGCCTTTCGATATTCATTTGGTATCAGTCCAATTGGCATGGGGGTATTCGTAACCATTCTTACGGCTCTCATCATTTTTGGTGGTGTAAAGAGAATTGCCCGCTTTACCCAAATCATTGTGCCAATCATGTCCTCGTTTTATATTATCTTAGCACTTTATGTGATTGTCACAAATATCGCTGATGTACCCGCAGCATTAGCAAGTATTATGAAAAGTGCGTTTGGATTAGAGCAAATGGTTGGAGGCGGAATCGGCGCTGCAATAATGAACGGTGTCAAACGCGGTTTATTTTCCAATGAAGCAGGAATGGGAAGTGCGCCAAATGCAGCAGCTGCTGCCCATGTTTCACACCCAGTAAAACAAGGGTTTGTTCAATTATTAGGCGTATTTTTTGATACATTAGTTGTTTGTAGTTGTACAGCATTTATTATTATGCTATCAACAGTAGAAACAGCAGGTGATTTGTCAGGTATTGAAATTACTCAAGCTGCAATGGCGCAGCATTTCGGTTCTTGGGCTAGTATTTTCTTAGCATTTGCGATCTTTACTTTTGCATTTAGCTCCATTGTAGGTGGCTACTATTACGGTGAAGCCAATATCGGTTTTATTCATCACAGTGTAACCGCGCTATTCGTGTATCGAATCACTGTTTTAATGATGATCATGTTTGGTGCTCTCGCCAACTTACAAATCGTTTGGACGTTAGCGGACTTGTCGATGGCGATTATGGCTATTGTTAACTTGGTTGCCATTGCGATTTTAGGCAAATTTGCTTTTGCGGCTCTAAATGATTACATGGGACAAAGAAAGGTAGGAAAGAACCCTGTTTTTTACGCTTCTACCATTCCAGGTTTAAAAGGAATAGAATGGTGGGGAGCAGAAAAACAAGTGATTAAATCAACAAATGAAGGGGTAGAAAATCAATGATAAATTTTGAATATGATTGTCATACGAAAATGATCATGGGGACTGGAAAATCTAAAGATATTGCCTCTATTGTAGAGGACATTGTATTGCCTAGTGCTACAATTATGATTGTGACTGACCCTGGTGTAAAAAGCGCAGGATTGGTGACGCCTATTGAAGCATATTTACAAGAAGCTGGTTATTCCGTTGTCGTCTTTGATCAAGTATCACCAAACCCTAGAGATCATGAATGTCTAACGGGTGCAGAGCTCTTTAGAAAAGTACAAGCATCAGCGGTAATTGCGATTGGCGGAGGCAGCCCAATGGATACGGCAAAAGCCATTGCTTTATTAGGTCCAAATGGCGGTAATCCTGAAGAGTATATAGCAGGGAAGAAGGCGTATACAAATGTATCACCCTTAATTTGTATTCCAACCACGGCTGGAACTGGCTCTGAGGTGACCCGTTCATCTGTGATTACGTTAGCTGCTTCACATAAAAAAATCACCTTAAAACATGCCTTGCTTCGACCAACTATTGCGATTTTGGATCCTGCTCTTACTTCTACGGTGCCAAAAAGTATAACAGCGGCAACAGGTGTTGATGCACTGGTCCATGCGATTGAAGGCTATACATGTAAAGAAACAAACCCTATATCTAAGGCGATGGGAGCAAGCGCAATGAAAACCATTGTGACCTATTTACCGAAGGCGTATGAAGACGGGTCTGATTTAGAAGCAAGATACAAAATGCAGGAAGGCAGTTTACTCGCTGGCTTATGCTTCGGTTCTGCTGATGTAGCAGCCGTACATTGTTTAGCCGAAGCGCTCGGCAGTCTTTATGATACGCCTCATGGTATCGCAAATGCTGTGTTTTTACCTTATGTCATACAATTTAATGCAGCTGAAAACAAATCATTGCACATAGAGCTTGCAAACATTATGGGCTTTGCAGATAAAACGGATGCAGATGATGTGGCGATTCAAAAATTAATGGATGGTATATATACATTCACAAAGAATTTAGGTATTCCATCACTAAAAGAATTATCTTATGTAAAAGTAGAAGATTTTGAAAAAATGGCTGAACTAGCAGAACAAAACAACTCTACAAAAAGCAATGTTCGTGCCGTTACGAAAGCGGACTACTTAGATATACTAAAGGCTGCTTTTTAATATAATCATACAGAAAAAGAGCCGAATAGAATGACTGAATGATAAACACAAACTTTCCTAGACTTTACACAAGAAGCAAACGACTATGTCGTCAATATGGAGAATTACAAATATACCACCCTCCTAATGTATGATTTAGGTGGTGGTTTTTCTATGTCCCATTTGACTAGGTATCATGTATACATGAGTGGTATGATAGACGACAACATCTCATGAGAGAAAGGATAGGATAAACGATGAATTTTCACAATAAAACAGTCGTTATCACTGGCGCAGCCAATGGAATTGGTGAATCGATCGCGTATGGCTATGCGAAAGAAGGGGCGCGTGTCGTGCTTGCGGATATTGACGAAGAGAAGGGCAAGCGCTTGGAAGATCAGCTGAAAAAGGAGTCCTTTGAGGCTTTTTTTAAAAAAACGGATGTGAAACAAGAGAAAGATATTCAAGACATCATGTCGGCTGCCGTGGCACGTTATCAAACGATCGATATTCTCATCAATAATGCAGGGGTTATGTGTACAAAATCGCCTTATGAGCTAACGGTTGATGAGTTTGATCATGTGCTGCATACAAACCTACGAGGTGCTTTTTTATGTGCAAGGGAAGCGGCACGTTATATAAAAGAGAATCAATCAGGCGGTTCTATCGTTAATATCTCATCCACTCGCGCGACCATGTCAGAACCAGATACAGAAGCGTATGCTGCATCAAAAGGCGGGATATCAGCACTTACTCATGCGCTGGCTGTTTCCTTTAGTCAGGATCATATAACAGTAAACAGCATTTCCCCTGGGTGGATTGAAACGAAGGATGAGAAAAATTTGCGAGAAATTGACCATCAGCAGCATCTTTCCAATCGAGTAGGAACGCCAAAGGATATTGTCAAAGCTTGTTTTTATTTAACAGATGAAGACAATCAATTTGTGACAGGAACAGATTTGGTTGTTGATGGCGGCATGACTAGGAAAATGATTTATGCGGATTAACATGAAAAAAACATTGACGCCTTGACGGAGGCGCAGTACAATATGTAACAATTCAGCTGAAGATCGTGATGAAAAAAAGATAAAGCGCAAATAGAGAAGAGTATGTAATGGCTGCCTCACACAGAGAACTCCGTAAAGCTGAGAAGGAGCTGGGAAGCGTTACAGAACCAAGCCTCTTAGCTTTGCACCGGATTCATTGTGATGGTGGTGCAGCGGCATTCTCCCGTTATAGAGAAGGGTTAGCGATAACCTGCTGAGGTTCATCTGGTAACAGGTGAATGAACTGAGGTGGCAACGCGGAGTCAATCCCGTCCTCAAGACAGAAATGTCTTGGGGGCGGGATTTTTTTTGATGAAAAAAAGGAGGGCACTACGATGAAAAAACATTGGCGGGATATGAGCATGTTACTTGGAGCGATTGGTATTGCGAACATAGGAGAATGGATTTATATGATTGCTCTCCACCTGCTGATTTTTCAGGAAACGGGCTCCGTTCTTGCTGTAACTGCCGTCTATATGTTAAGACCTGTCTCGGCTCTTTTAACAAATAGCTGGTCTGGTAGTTTAGTAGATAGACTGAATCAGCGGAATGTCATGATCAGTCTAGATCTATGCCGGGCCGTTCTGATTGCTTGTTTACCCTTTGCCTTATTTTCAGGCCACTTATTGATCGTATATGTGATGCTATTTCTCATTCATATGGCACAAGCCATGTTTCATCCAGCTTCGATGGTGTATATGACAGCACTAATACCGGCGGATAAACGAAAACGGTTTAATGCCATTCGATCTTTGCTGCAGTCTGGTGGATTTTTACTCGGACCCGCCGTAGCAGGGCTGCTTTTTCTCATTGGTACACCAGTCCTTTCAATTTATGTAAATGCAATCTGCCTTTTGATATCTGCTGTTTTGACGATGTGTTTACCGATTTTGTCAAAAGCAGACGGGGCACAAAAGGGCTTTTCTCTCTCGGTATTAAAGGAAGATGCAAAACTTGTCTTTCATTTCAGTCTCACATCCCGTCAAGTGATGGCCGTGTATTTATTATTTAGTGCTGCCATCACGGTGCTGCCGACTGCAATTGACTCACTTGAAGCAGCTTTTGCAAAGGAAGTGCTGATGTTGTCCAATACCGAATATGGGTTTCTTGTCAGTGTAGCTGGAGCAGGGATTATCGCAGGGGCATGTCTCAATACGGTCATTGTCGAAAGGCTGCCTATTTCAGTGATGCTTGGTGCGGGGAGTTTGCTTGTGGCTTTTGGATACTTGATCTATGCTTTTTCGAACACATTGACTGTCGCAGCAGCTGGCTTTTTTGTTCTCGCTTTCTTTTTAGCATTTGCAAACACCGGTTTTATGACTTTTTATCAAACGAATATCCCGGTAGAGGTCATGGGGAGAGTGGCAAGTTTTTATGCGTTATGTGAAGCAGTTCTGACGATGATCATGACAGGAATATGCGGCGTATTGGCGCATATGTTATCGATACGTACTTCTGTCATAATTGGCTGCCTATGTATGCTTCTTATTTGTCTGTTGCTATGTTTTGTCATTTTTCGTCCATTGACTGTCAAAAAAATAGTGCATCTTACTTAGAAAATTAAAAAAATTATGTTATCATTATTTAAGTAAGTTAATTAAATTGATGAGAAAAGGAGTCTTACAAATGAAAGCACTACGCTGGCACGATCAAAAGGACATTCGACTAGAGGAAATTGACGAACCAACAGTTGCTCCAGGAAAAGTGAAACTGAAAGTAAAATGGTGCGGCATTTGTGGTAGTGATTTACATGAATATTTAGGCGGACCGATCTTCATTCCTGTGAATGAACCTCATCCACTTACAAAAGAAAAAGCACCCATTACACTGGGACACGAGTTCTCTGGTGAAGTTGTAGAAGTTGGAGAAGGCGTGAGTAATTACAAAGTAGGCGATCGAGTGGTTGTTGAACCTATTTTTGCAACTCACGGGCACCAAGGTGCTTACAACTTAGATGAAAACATGGGCTTCTTAGGACTTGCTGGTGGCGGTGGAGGATTCTCTGAATATGTATCTGTCGATGAAGAATTACTTCATTTGTTACCAGACGAAATTTCATATGAGCAAGGTGCACTTGTTGAACCTTCTGCAGTTGCTTTATATGCCGTTCGTTCTAGTAAAGTACAAGCTGGGGATACAGCAGCTGTATTTGGCTGTGGACCAATTGGTTTACTTGTCATTGAAGCATTAAAAGCAGCTGGTGCTACTGACATTTATGCAGTGGAATTATCAAAAGAGCGCCAAGAAAAAGCAAAAGAACTTGGAGCGATCATTGTAGATCCTTCTCAGTATGAAGATGTTGTTCAAGAAATCGCACGCCGCACAAATGGTGGAGTCGATGTTTCTTTTGAAGTGACAGGTGTACCTGTTGTATTGAAGCAAGCAATCCAATCAACTAGAATTTCAGGTGAAACAGTCATTGTAAGCATTTGGGAAAAAGGCGCAGAAATTATGCCGAATGACATTGTCATTAAAGAACGTACAGTCAAAGGAATCATCGGCTATAGAGACGTATTTCCATCTGTATTAAACTTAATGAGAAAAGGCTATTTCTCTGCAGATACACTCGTCACGAAGAAAATTAAGCTGGACGATGTGATCGAAGATGGCTTCCATGCATTAATCAATGAAAAAGATCAAGTGAAAATTTTAGTCAGTGCTGAATAAGTAGGACGATAAAGAGAATGGCAGATGCCGTTCTCTTTTTTTTATAAGAGCATGCGATTTTTCATAAAGAGGGAATCGGCTGAATAGTGATAAGTGCAAAGATGTTTATAAATAAAGGAGATGACATCATGTTTTATCACATTAAAGAACTGCAATATGAAGCAAAGCCCTCTAAGCCGGACCCTCTTTATGCGAAAAAATTACAAGAGGTGTTAGGCGGTCAATATGGAGAAATCAGCGTGATGATGCAATATTTATTTCAAGGGTTTAACTGCCGAGCGGATCAAAAATATAAAGACTTGCTCCATGACATTGGAACGGAGGAAATCGGTCATGTCGAAATGCTGGCAACGATGATTGCTCGATTACTTGATAATGCCCCAGTTAAAGAACAAGAAGAAGCGTATCAAAGTGATCCAGCACTTGCAGCCGTCATGGGCGGAATGAATCCTCAACATGCAATTGTTGCAGGCTTAGGGGCAATGGCAGCAGATAGTCAAGGGTATCCGTGGAATGCAAAATATATCATTGCAAGTGGAAATTTAATGGCTGACTTCCGGGCAAATTTGAACGCGGAGTCACAAGGCAGACTTCAGGTTACACGGCTTTATGAAATGACCGATGACCGCGGAGTGAAGGATATGCTCTCCTTTCTCATTGCTCGTGATACATATCATCAAAATATGTGGCTGGCTGCAATTAAGGAATTGGAAGAACGAGAAGGGGATGTCGTTGTTCCAACCACCTTCCCGCGCTCACTGGAAAAACAGCAAGTATCCTATGATTTGTTTAACTTCTCAAGAGGAGAAGAAAGCAAAGAAGGCAGATGGGCACATGGCCGAAGTATGGATGGAAAGGGAGAATTCAGATATATTTCTGCTCCTGTCGTGTTCGGCTCTGCGCCTAAACTCAAACCAGCACCGAAAGAACTATATAACACACCGAAAAAAGGAGAATAAAAAAGTCGATCAGGGTTTGTGCCTGATCGACTTTTTTAACGTCCAAGAGATTTTCCGTACACGCTGACTCGTTTCTCTAACAAAGCAAAAGCGAGTTCAAAGAAAATACTAAGCATCCAATAGATCAAAGCAGAGACAAGATACGTTTCTAAAAACTTGTAGCCATCATTTGCAATGATGCGCGAGATTCCCATGATTTCTAGTACACCAATTGTAAACGAAAGGGATGTGGCTTTTAACAGCTGAATGAGCTGATTCCCTAGGTTTGGCAGGGCAACCACAAACGCTTGCGGTAAAATAATGCGAATCATCGCCTGTCTAGTGGTCATGCCAACGATTTTCGCCGCTTCAAGCTGCCCTCTGTCTACTGCAAGAAGTGCGCTTCGGACCACTTCTGTTAAATGTGCGGCTGAATGCAGGCTGAAGGTGATAAGGGCAACGGTAAGCGGGGAGACCATATCCGGGTGAAAGGTCAACCCAAAAGTGCTATTCATTTTGGTCAGAACAAATGGAATGCCATAAAAGAAAGCAAACAACTGAACAATGAGAGGTGTTCCTCTAAAAAATGAGACATAGAGTGTGACCAGCTGGCGGAGCACAGGGATACGAAAGAGGCGAATGAAAGCAAAAACAGATCCAATCAAAAGGCTCACAGCCATAGAAACAAGTGCAATCAATAAGGTAAAGGGAACGCCTTTTAGAATATGTGGTATTTGGTCAATCGCAAATGATATATCAATGGTTTGCATCAAATCGCCTCCTTAGCGTGACAGGCTGGTGCGGCCTTTCACAAATTTTCTTTCCAGTAGCATCGTGATCAGTTCAATACTGATGCAAATCAGCCAATACACAATTGCAATGATGACGTACACTTCAAACATCCCTATCCCGTAGTTATTACCTAGGATGATTTTGACCTGTCCCATCATATCAATGAGTCCGATTGTAAATGCAATGGCGGTATCTTTCACGAGATCAATGGTGTAATTTCCGAGGTTCGGAAGTGCAATGAGAAAGGCTTGCGGAATAATGATCCTCATTAATGCCTGCGAATCTGTCATCCCAACAATGTAAGCTGCTTCAAGCTGATCTTTCCCAACAGAGGAATATGCACTGCGAAAGACTTCAGATAAATAAGCGCCCGTATGTAACGAGAATGTGATCATCACAAATAACACACGATCCCAATGATTGATTTGAATTCCGGCCATGAGTAAAAGCTGAGGCAGGCCAAAATAAATCAGAAATAACTGAACAATGAGCGGTGTACTTCGTGTAAATGACAAATAAATGACCGCCAATTGTTTCAGCACTGGAATTTGTTTGATTCGAATGCAAGCAAACAGCAATCCGATGATGATGGCAAAAAACAATGACACCACAATCATAAGAAATGTGAGTGGCAGACGATCAACCACTTGTAAAAAGATTCTCAGCCAATCTCCAGCTGTAAACGTCATGGCGCTTCCTTCCTTTCTTCATATTGATAGCCTTGCTCTGATATATAGTCAATATCTTGAAAGAAATCAACGCCAAACCATTTCTTCGCAAGGTCAGGTAATGTTCCGTCTTTTATCATCTCTTGTGTCACTCGGTCCAATTGTGATGCTAGTTTCTTTTGACTAGGCTGTAAGACAAGATAAATAGGTTCCTTTGAGACAATGCCGCCCACTTTGACTTTCAGGTGAAGATGTTTTTGAATCGTATCAAAGGTCGAAATATTCATAAAAGCCGCATCGGATCGTCCACTTTCGACTCGTTTTAAATTGAGTTCGTTTGAAGGACTTTCAATGGTTGTGAGCGGAATTTTTCGATCATGTTCTTCATTATATTGATTTAATATGGAACGAAGGCCACCGCTAGGACTGACGGGAGCGAGCTTTTTTGATGTCATATCGTCTAGAGATTGAATATCTTGCTCTGATTCATTCACAATTAAACCTGTCATCGAATAGCCGTATGGCACTTTAGGATAAAGAAAGCGTTTTTCACGTTCAGGATTACTGAAAAACCAATTAGCCGCCATTTCAAATTTCCCAGCGCCGATCCCAATTAAATTGGATTCTTCCTCGCCAAAGATATAATCAAAATGAATATGTGGCAAACGTTTCTCGACTTCATTTAAATAATCGATGTTATAGCCAATCGGCTCGTTGCGGTCATTTGTGGCTAAAAAAGGCGGATTGACTTCTGCGCTTAGTGCAACTTTGACAATTTGTCTGCCATCATCTGTTGTTGTTTTCACACTGCTGCAGCCAATGAGAGAGAGGAGAAACAGAAGGATACTAGCGGCAGTGAATAAAGTCTTGCGCTTCATCTGTCTTCCTCCAATCCTTGCCACATCCCGCGATGAATTCTTGATAAAAATTGTTTCGTCCGTTCATGCTGAGGCTTCATCAGGACGTCTTCTGGTGAGCCTTTTTCAACGATTTCCCCATCTGCCATAAAGATCACTGTATCCGCTACATCCTTTGCAAACGAAATTTCATGCGTCACAATGACCATCGTCATTCCTTGGCTCGCAATATCTTTCATCATTTCAAGGATTTCTCCGACCATCTCTGGGTCCAGTGCGGACGTCGGCTCATCAAATAAAAGCACCGCAGGATTCATGGCAAGCGCACGGGCAATTCCGATTCGCTGCTGTTGACCGCCGGATAATTCACTTGGAAACGCATCTTTTTTATGAAGCAGCCCAATTCGCGTTAACAATTGCTCTCCGATTTTTTCTGCCTCTTTTTTAGACATGTTTTGAGACACAATCAATCCTTCTGTGATGTTTTCAAGTGCTCGTTTATTTTGAAACAAGTGATAATGCTGAAACACCATAGACGATTGCTGTCTGAGTTCTAGAAGATCTTTTTTTCGATATTGTTCAAATTGAATCGTGGCTTCTCCAACTGTCAGCGTTCCTTTGTCTGGGATATCAAGGCTGTTTAAACTGCGGAGAAGTGTTGTTTTTCCTGATCCGCTCGGTCCAATAATGGCGACCACTTCACCTTCTTGTACGGTGAAATCAATTCCTTTTAACACATGAGTTGACCCATAGGATTTATGTAGATTAGTAGCAGAAATCATAAAAGCATCACGTTCCTTTGACATATGTACTTAATATTGATAAAATTTAACACATTAAATCCTATAAGTAAAGTGTGTTTTAATAATACCTATTGGATAAATCGGATATGATAGATTGCGAGAAACAGAGGAGTTGGATACGTTTTGTCTAAAGCATTATTTGTCGATACAGATTTTCAAAAAAATTGGCTAAATCAACTAGAATCCCTTCGTGAAACGATCGAACATTCTGCAAAAGAACATGATGAGGGTGCCTATTTTCCTAAACAGAATATCGAATCATTAGTAGAACTGGGCTATACAACGTTGTCTCTGCCTGTTGAGTACGGGGGCGGGGGTCAATCTGTAAAGGATATGGTCCTTTTTCAAGAAACGCTAGGAAGTATGGATGGAGCAACTGCCTTATCGATCGGCTGGCACCAAGGAGTTGTTGGTGAAATTTATGAAAAGAAACTATGGAATGAGAAGCAGCTGCAATTTTTTGCTGAAGAAATCAAAAATGGGGCTCTTGTGAACCGGGCCGTCAGTGAGGCGCAGACAGGGAGTCCAACAAGAGGAGGCAAACCTGGAACAACTGCAACGAAATCAGGAGATCATTGGGTGATCAATGGCCGGAAAACATTCACAACGATGTCACCAGCACTCACATACTTTCTCGTCGGTGTATGGATCGAAGAAAAAGAAGCGATGGGCTTCTTCTTAATTCACCGTGATACAAAAGGTGTTTCTATAGAAGAAACGTGGGATGTTGTTGGCATGAGAGGAACAGAGAGCCATGATTTAATTCTAGATCAAGTGGAAGTCCCAGATGACATGTTGGTTGAAGTGCAAAAAGGACCTCGGGGCGGTATGCTGAATCCTTGGATCGCACATATCCCTTCCTGTTATTTAGGGATTGCGCAAGCGGCAAGAGACTATGCTGTTCAGTATGCCATCACCCATTCACCGAACAGTATTAGCGGAACGATTAGCGAACTGCCAAATGTCCAAACACTGATTGGCGAAATTGATTTACTACTAAAGCAAGCACGCCATGTCATCTATTCAACGACAACATTGTATGAGCAGCCAGAGAAAAGAGAGCTGTTAATCAATGAATTCGGTGCTGTGAAGCATACAGTCGTCAATCATAGTCTGCAAGTGGTCGATAAAGCCATGCGTTTAGTCGGTGCAAAAAGCTTAAGCCTTAGCTGCCCGCTTCAACGTTACTATCGAGACATTCGTGCTGGCCTTCATAACCCACCAATGGACGATATGACAATTTCAAAAATTGCAAAGCAAGCGATTGAAGAGAAAAAATTGAGCATACAATAAACAGAAAGCCGGATAAAACCGGCTTTTTTTATTAAAAAAGAGGACGAGCGGCTCTTATTTCTGATCAGTCAGCATGCTACAATCAATTGCAATCATGAGCAAAGAGGGTGATTGTTTGCAAAAAAAGAAGATGAAATGGCTGATTGCTGGCGTGATGCTTGCAGCACTTTGTATGAGCAAGCCTGCATCAAGTGAAGGAACATCTCCAAAATGGTCCGTCGATGAATTCATGAAAGAGCGGGAAGGCACATTTGTGATTCAAGAAGTAAAAGAAAAATCACCATGGGTGTATAACAAAAAAAGAGCGAACAAGCGCTTTGCACCACAATCAACGTTTAAAATAGCAAATGCCTTAATCGGACTTCAAACAAGTGCAGTTAAAGATGAATATGACATTAAATATTGGGACGGAGTAAAAAGAGAGATTGATAACTGGAATAAGGACCATACACTGGGCTCTGGCATGAGAGATTCAGTCGTCTGGTATTATCAAGCTATGGCACGTGACATCGGGAAAGAACGCATGGGCCATTGGATAAAAGCCATTCATTATGGGAATCAAGACATATCTGGTGGAATCGATCAATTTTGGCTAAGCAGTACGCTGCGCATTTCACCAGTAGAACAAGTCCATTTCCTTAAACAGCTATATGAAGAAAGTCTCCCATTTGACCTATCTGTTATGAGAACCGTCAAGCGAATGATGATACAAGAAGAAGAGAAACACGCCACGCTATACGGAAAAACAGGCTCCGGATCAGGCATCGGCTGGTACGCAGGCTTCATCAAACATGAAAACAAAACCTACATCTTCACCACAAATATAGAAGGCACCGGACTAGAAGCAAAAGAAATCACCTATCGTATTTTGAAAAAATATCATTTGGTAGAAGCATCCGTTTAGGGTGCTTTTTTGTATGCGAAAAAGGGGATATATTGATAAGTTGATGATATATGGGTTAGTTTAAAAGTATGGTATATTTATAGAAAAATATTGAAATTGATTAGAAACAAAAAATCTCTTCTTAAGCAATTACATAGGAAGTACAAGAGTTGGAATTATGAACAAAATAAAATTGAATGTTTTGACCAAAGAATTTAACAAAGATATCGGAAAAGATACGACAAATAAGGTGATTAAAATCTCATTAGGAGGCTTATAAGAAGTGCATTTGAAAAATATACAATTAATGTCAGATGACGATCGTGGGAACTTAGCCAGCCAATCCCTTTGTATGACTGAAATGTTTTTATACGAATTAGAAAAGAAATTTCAAACGAAAGATTGTGAGGCTATTGTTTTGATATGTGAGTCTTTTAAAGACTACAAATTAATTAGTACTTTAAAAGATGAACCAGATATCTTATTTTTAAAAAATACGTACGAGCTGGAAGTACCCTTCCGTTACAGTGAATTTGAAAATGCAACAAATAAGAAAAAGATCTTAGCAGATACTTTGGAAAAAGCGATACTCTATCTGTGTGAACTGAAAAATTGGGACAGTCAGCTAGTCAAAGCGACATTTAAGAAAATGAAAGAGAAGGAATATAAAGCGGAGATTAAAGGGAGAACAAAACTAAGTCCCGATAAAAAAAGAAAAGCTCACCCACTTATCGAATTAGATTTAAAACAGTTTACTCTTTATCTTGTAGTTGAAGACAATAAAAGAAATATCTTAGATAAAAAATTAATTGCAAAAACCGATACTTATTTAGAAGAAATTTCCTATCATATGAGAGAGCTTAAGTGGTTAACGGATCATGAAGTGGCACTTTTCAAACGTGCACATAAAACAGTTTATACAAGTATACGTTTATCGTGATAAAGCAAAATGAGAATAATATAAAGAACACAATATATAAAGAGGGTATTCTAAATGGGCTTTTGGGAAGAAGAACATAAGAAAAAGAACATCATAATTGGTGATGATGGATTAGATATTTTTGAAGAAGCGATTGAACAATTCTATGAAATGACTGAGGAACATTTGAAGAAGAAGCCAACGATTGATGAGATGCTTTTGACAATTATGATGGCTTTAAACAATGGAGGTAGTCACTATTTTGATGATTTAAACGACAAAGAAGTAACGGATATTAAAATAACAACTAAAAAAGTAAAAACTTTAAGTAAAGTGGAACCAGGAGCTATATTTGAACTCCCATTAAAAGAAGTTGGGAAATTGAGCTATGCTTTGATCATTTCGGGTGAGGGGAAAAATCAATATGATGATATTTTAATCCAATACTATGATTTGTTTGTTGATGAAAGAATAGAAAAAAATGAGTTAAAACAATTGATGAAAAAAGAGAATGGACTATTTGTTGCAAATACAGGTCTGACAGGCTTTTTAAATGGTTCATGGAAAGTCATCACAAAAATAAATCAAGATTTTATAAAAGAAGAGGATCTTCAAAATCTGAAATTCGTGGAATACCGAGATGGAAATTATTACGTAAGCAAGGGGAAAGAAGGTCACAATGCACCTGTTATGGACTTAGAGGTTGCTGACCCAAAAACGGCTAAAATGATATTTAACCCGATTGGTATGCTTGGCGAATACACTATTATAAGCATTCTTTCATTATATTTTAAAGGTATGTCAATGGAGGATATTATTAAATATGAAATATAGGCAGTTTACAGCGTAAAATGAGTTTTGAGAAAGGAATGGTGTAATAAATGGCTGAACCAAAAATGCTAGACTGTTTAAATAAAATACGAAATGTCTTAAAGGGGACGATCACAAGAGAACAAGTGTCTGATTGGGCTGGAATTTACGTTTCTGCAGACGATCCAGAAATAGACGATGATCAAGTTTGGGATATGCTGATTCTTTTAAGTGGAATTGATTTGAAAGATTCACCTAATTCTTACTTACATCCTGTAGATGATTTGAATGACTGGTTAGAAGAATACAAATAGTTCCTATATATGAGCTTGCTAAATTCTTATGGTTAAGCCCATTTATATATAAAAGGAGTGACGCAATGTCCATGCATCCGAAAGAATTAGAAACCACCATGCAATTACCTGCGAAAAAGCGTTATGACTATTTCATCAAAAAGATTGTTGATTTTGAAGAGGTTTGGTCATTAAGAAACGAGAAGGGATGGGTGATGTCAGAGGATGATTATCGTGTACCGCAGCTTCATTTTTGGCCGACAGAGGATTATGCCGCTTATTGTGCGATCGATCAATGGGAAAAAACAGTGCCAGAAATGATTGATTTAGACGATTTTATAGAAGAGTGGCTGCCGGGAATGTTAGCAGATGGAATCAATCCGTCCATTTTCTATAATCGAAATAATTCGGTGTCAATTGAAATTCAAACATTAAAAGAAGATATAGAGGAAGAATTAAAAAACTACTAGTTCGACAAGAGTGGAGGTAGTTGTTTGAAACGGCTTGAAGACTTATTTATTCGTTCAGAAAAAGAGTTCAAATTCTATCAGAATTTAGTAGACCATGTGTTTGAAACAAGTAAAGAGCTGCCACAACAAGTTTTTCGTAAGACATTTGATTGTTTTTTGTTTCAAGAGTTTGATTGGGCATTGAGTGATGATATTTTACCAACCATAAAAGAGTTATCAACTGTTACACAAGATAGAGAATTTTTGACTGCAGTCCTTCAACCAGATCCAACCGCATATTATTTGAAGGAATTTGGTTATTATCATTGGCTGAAAGCGAGTGTGAACATTTCAGGTGAGGATTATGTAAATGCACTATGGATGCACCCAAAAGGTTCCATAGCGGATAATATAATCACGCATTCGAATATAGTTGTCTGGTTAGCTCATTCTTTGCAGTGGGCGATTTGGGCAGATAGAGATATGGAAATTTGTATCATAGGAATGGTATCAACAAAAGATTCTGTGAAAAATAGGTTATTAAAAGAAGGGTGGAAACCAATGGATCACCCTGTTTTAGCAAATTGGTTTGAAGGATTATTGAAGGATCAAAAAACATTCAATGATTATTACACTCAAATGCTCTCTCGTTATGCGTCATGTTACAAGCGGTGAAATGGATTATTAATGACTGATGATAGACTTACCCGAAGATATGAAAGGAGCATAAAGTGAAACATTTGTTTATATCCGATCCAAAAGAATTTGAACATGTTCTATCGTTTGTTCATTCGCTCATTCACAGTACGAAGACATTCCCTGATCAAGTGTTGAAAACGAAAACCCCTCATTATTTATTCGAAGAATTCCATTGGTTGTTATCAGATGATGGTTGGGAAATGTTAAAAGGTTTAGCTTTGAATCATCATGATGACTATATACTCATGGCTGTATTAGATGAGCAGAAGAGCATGGATGATTATTATCATGATTTTGGTTATTATCCTTGGGTGAAAGTACCGTTAAACCTTACTCCAAGTGATTACCTCGATCTCTTAACGGATTATCCGATAGAGAGTGTAAATGATAGCATAATGGATATTGCTTCACGTGTGATATGGGTTTCCCCTTCTGCGAAATGGATCATTTATGGCGACAGAGGTTATGAGATAGGAGTACTAGCGATTCTTCAATTAGAACAAATGAATAAACAATTGTTAAAAACGTGGAGAACTTTAGATGAGATTGTATTAGGCTGGATTTCAGTTGTATTTCCGAATCAAAAACTTCCTGATGATTTTAAAAAAGAACTGATTCGAAATTATACTAACTTTGAAGAAATGACTTCATAAGGAGGAAGAAATGAAACAAATAGACCATGTATTAAACACATTAGATAAGTCTTTTCTAAATAAAGAGTTTCCGCTATTAGATAACGAGAACTTTGATTTTGCCAAAGGGAAGCTTTCTCTATTTACTAGAGATGGAAATTGGCTGATCACGATTCAATTATTCGGTTTATCGAAGTTAGGACCGGCTATTGATTTTTTTGCGTTTGGTCATGAGTTGAATAATGGATCCATCAATTTTCTATTGGATGAGCTCTTTGTTTTCGTGGATCAGCATGATGAAATAATAGATGATGATGAGATAGAACCTGGATTCACCAAACAACCATTACGAATTAAATTGAATGGTGGCTATTTTAATGTTCAAATACCAGAGTCATGCCAATCTGATGTAACAGAGGAAAATGAATGGATTACTCTGTTAAGAGAAATGGCCAAACATCGAGATTTGCTGGATAGTTTATGGATGACAGATCAAGAACAATTTGACATCGTTCAGCATGTATATGATAAACCGCTCTATACAACTGAATCATGGTTTCATCCAGAAACGCATAGCCAACTCCCTAGTCAATCTCCTTTTTTTCAATCGGTTGCGAAGAGTTTGATCTATCAAGATCCAACATGCATTGTAAATATAAACACGAACACTGACTGGAGATTATGGTCAGATTTTGATACTGTGGAATATTTTTAGTTTCGTCTGATGTTTTAAATCGGTGAGGTGGAGCAAGTAATGAGAATCGTATTAGCAAAAGAGGAAAATCTATTCGAAGTAAATGAATTAATAAAGAAAATCAATTTAAACGTAGAAGAGTATCATTGGGTCATAAGTGATGTGACACTCCCAATGCTTCATGATCGGAATAATCAATCTCATTCAGAAGTCATGCCGGATTATACGGATTTTTTATTTCTGAAGGGTGAACATTTCAAAAAATTCTTACATGACTATTCTTATTCTTTTATTTTCGCTGTTTTGACCGCATTGCCTCGTCATATAGATCATTTGAATATTATTTCAATACCTCAAATTGAAGATAATGAACGATATTGGAACGTAAATTATACACCCGTTATCCCTCAAGCCGTGTTTGAAATCGGATTTTTTGATTCGACAGATGTTATTTTTACAGGAGATCAGAAAATCTTAAGCGAATTTCGAAAAAAAGCGGACTTTATTTCATTTGAAGAATATTTACAAACTCCGTGACACGATAAGAATAGAGTTCATCCTGAAAAAATAGGAGAGTGAATGAGATGTTTAATAGTGTACAAAAATGGATCGATTATCTAGATGGGGGTTGTAATGTACTCGGAGTCACATTTGATTTGTTTCATAAAGAATTAATACTGAGCGTAAAAGTATCAGAATTAAATAAAGTTACTCAACATGAAATACGATTTATGAATATGGCGAGTCTTTATTATAATGGGGGTGAAGGTAATGATAGATTTGAAGAATTGATACAAGAAGAGATGAATTGGCAAATTTTTGAATGTAGTTACCATCCTAATGGGATAGGGGACCTTAAAAATGTACTTCTTGAAGAATTTGATTCAAATGCAAATTTTCTATTTAACATCAATGGGATGTTACTCGCAATAGAATCGAAAAACGTATGTTTCGATTCACAAGAATTTATTTGCAGTGTATAGGAAGATCTCATTAGCGTCTAAATAAGAATTAAAAACAATGAGAGATTGGGGAAAATCCATGAAAATCAGCCGAGATAAACAAGGTTTATTCGATGATGTAAAACAACGTTATCAATACTTATTAGATTCATCTTATCCAGATGAAATCGTCTCTTTTGAAGAGGAAACTGGTATATGTTCAGATGATTTTTATATGTTTTTTTCACTTGTTGCAGGCAGCTTAAGTTATGTGGTCGATCATAAACGAATACCGAAAAAACAGTTAAACGTGCTGCGTCAGTCATTTGAAGAGCAATATCCCCAAATCAAATCGTATCAAGAGATCCTTGAATCATATCCTTTACTGCACTCCTATGTTCAATACCATGAAGAAACAAGAAAACAAATCATTGCACTTCTACAATAACCTCTTGGAGGACAAACGATGACATGGTTTTTAGATGAAAAAATCCAGAAACAAATCCCTGATTTCGATATCAACCATCTAAAGCAAATCAATGAATTTCACTACTTTAAAGAGTATAATGAACATTACGACTTGATCAACTGTATTCATCTACACATCCCATACGAATCTGCAACCCATAAAGCAGACATTCATCTGAAATTTACCAACGTCTCTTCTGTTCAAATCAAAGATTTGGAGTTAACAAACGATTCCTCTCTTTTTTTGAACATTCAACTTTTGGATAGAGGCTGGGAATATTTGAATTACTTTGTCGAAGATTATGAAGAACAGTATTTTTCTTTTTATTGTGAAACGATTCAAGTCATACAAGTCGTTTCAAATGAATCGGGCTAGTCTCTCTACATATGTGCGAATGATGCTTCCCCATCCCAATATAGAAAGGTGCAATGAAATTGAATCGAATCATGAAGTGGCTTTTATTTGCGGCAGTCATCGCTGGCTTATTGGTATGCGCATTCTTTGTGTTCCGTTTCAACCAGCCTAAGCCGACGACAAACATCCATTATGCAGACACACAAAATAAACAGCAAACACTGGATATATATATGCCAAAGGGAAAAGATGAAGACAAAAAGAAGAAGCATCCAGTCATGATCTATCTCCATGGCGGCGGCTGGACAGGCGGCGATAAGAATAGAGTCGCTTCAAAGGCTGATTATTTTACGGGTCAAGGATATGTGTTTGTTTCAATGAATTACAGGCTTCACCCTGATGCCAACTACGAACAGATGGCAGATGATACGGCAAACGCCATTAAATGGGTGAAGGATCATGCAGATGAATATCAAATCGATTCATCAAAAATCAATGTCATGGGTCACTCAGCGGGTGGTCATTTGACGGCGCTGGTTGCTACAGATTCGACTTACTTAAAACGTGTGGGGCTGTCGCCAAAAACGATCAATTCTATCGTGATTTTAGATGGACCGTTAAACATCAATCAATTTATACAAGCCATTCCATCGTACAAAAAAGTCTTTGGCAAACAAGAGGAAAACTGGACAAAGGCATCACCGGTCACTTATATGAATCAAACGAATGTACCGCCTGTTTATTTGGTCACAGGCTGGGAAAATCCTGAAGTGTACCGATTTGCAGAAAAACTGAATCATGAGAAAGGCTCACGGTTTGTGTTTCGGGTTCATTCGCTGAGCCACAGTGATTTAAATAAATGGTTTGGATCTGACAGAGCGCCAAAAGAAGCGCAAGACATGACAAAGGCTGTGATGGCTTTTGTCAAAAAACAAAATCAATAACGAAGACCGTATGCTAGGCAATCGATTTTGCCGCAGTATATGATATAGGATAAACGGTTTGTATTAAAAGGAGTGTATATTGTTGTCATCAAGAATGGAAAATAAAGTGTTCAATTGCGAAAAAGAGCTGACGCTGAATATTATCGGCGGGAAGTGGAAAATGCTGATCTTATGGCACCTTGGCAGAGAAGGGACAAAACGGTTTGGTGAGTTAAAGTCGTTAATGCCTGGGATTACGCAAAGAATGCTTGTCAATCAGCTAAGAGAATTAGAGGAAGATCACATTGTGCACCGGGAGGTTTATCCCGTCGTTCCGCCAAAGGTTGAGTATTCTCTCACGGAACTCGGAGAAAGCTTAATGCCGATTTTAGAGGCGATGTATGATTGGGGAAAACAATATCTCGATAGCAATTTTTTAAAGGATGATAAATAGAAAGACGATAGATGTAGACAAAGAGCTAAAATCATTTTATTTTAGCTCTTTGTTTTCTTTTCAGCGTGACTTGAAAACCTTTGCAGTCTAGGAAGGATGAGTACTGAAGCGGCATCACAACACAGACTTGACACCGAATGCGAGGATTTGTCAGTACGTTTAGATACTGGTCGAAAAGACAGTGTCTTTTTTGTAACCATATGCGAAAAAGTATAGTATGTAAAAAAAAAGTGCGTACTTGGATTGCTTCCATCCTGTTGTTATACTCATTTCATCGTTCAAGAAGCCCTATTCACGGAGCTCTTGAAGATGAGATGAAAAAACGGGAGTGAACGTTCATGAAATTACAATTAGCGTTAGATTTAGTGAATATACCAGAAGCGATCGAGCTGATCAAAGAAGTAGAAGGATCGATCGATGTAGTCGAAATTGGAACACCTGTTGTGATCAACGAAGGCTTGCGTGCCGTCAAAGAAGTCAAACAGGCATTTCCAAACTTACGTGTACTCGCCGATCTGAAAATTATGGATGCTGCCGGTTATGAAGTGCAGCAGGCATCTGAAGCTGGAGCGGATATCGTCACCATTCTTGCGGCAGCGGAAGATATGTCTATCCAAGGAGCGGTGAAAGAAGCAAAAGCAAGAGGGAAACAAATTTTAGTCGATATGATTGGGATCAAAGATATCGCCGGCCGTGCGAAAGAGCTGGATGAGCTTGGGGTAGATTATATTTGTGTGCACACAGGCTATGACCTGCAAGCGGTTGGTCAAAACTCATTTGCTGACCTCATGACCATTAAACAAGTGGTCAAACAGGCAAAAACAGCGATTGCAGGCGGTATTAAGCTTGATACGTTACCTGAAGTCGTCAAATTAAATCCAGATTTGATTATTGTCGGTGGCGGCATTGCGAGCCAAGACAATAAAGCAGAAGTGGCTGCGCAAATGAAGCAGTTGATTGCACAATCATGAAAACAAGTGACTATGTGAGAGCGATTCTAAGCGAGCTTTCTGAGCACTCGCCCGCTATTCAAGACGAACAAGCAGAGCAGCTTGTCAAAAGCATTTTAGCGGCTCGAAAGGTCTTCGTCGCAGGGGCTGGCAGGTCTGGTTTGATGGGGAAATCGTTTGCGATGAGACTCACGCATATTGGTGTCGAAGCTTATGTGATCGGTGAAACGAATACGCCTGCTTTTACATCTGAGGATTTATTGATTGTAGGGAGCGGTTCTGGCCAAACAGAGACGCTGCTTGTGCTCGCGAAAAAGGCAAGGGCGATTGGCGGAAGCGTGGCGTCGTTCACGCTTTCAGCTGAGTCACCTATAGCTGATCTATCGGATGAAGTCATCTTACTGTCAGGTGCGCCAAAGGATCAACATGAAGGAAACCATCATACGATTCAGCCGATGGGCTCATTATTTGAGCAAACTTTGCTTCTTATGTACGATGCGGTCATCTTGAGATTGATGGAAATGAAGAAGCTCGACACCCATAAAATGTACGGTCACCATGCGAACTTAGAATAGCCGTGATGAAAACCTTTCCTTTTTTGAAGGAAAGGTTTTTTTAATACATGGTACTTAAAAAGAAGGATCACTTGACATAAAGGATAAGATGTAACTATAATAGTTACATCTTGAAAGAAAAAACGTAAGCAATGGAAGGAAGATGAAGATGAAAGTGCAAATTTGGTCAGATATCGCCTGTCCTTTTTGTTATATAGGAAAAAAACAGTTGGAAACAGCGCTTGAGCAATTCCCTCATAAAGAACAGGTAGAAGTAGAGTTTAAAAGCTTTGAGCTTGATCCGAATGCACCTGTTGCAGTGGATTATGATGTGCATGATATGCTTGTCAAAAAATATGGCATGAGCCGTAGCCGGGCCATCGCAATGAATGAACAGGTGAAACAGGCGGGCAAGGAGAAAGGAATCGATTTTCAATTCGATCCACTCGTTTTGACAAACACCTTTGATGCCCACCAGCTCGCACAATATGCTGGAAAAATGGGAAAAGGCGATCTTGTCATGGGAGAGCTGTTTCAAGCGTATTTTACAGATGGAAAGCATGTTGGTGATCGTCAAACCCTTTTAGATATTGCAGAAAAAGCAGGTCTTGATCAGAACGAAGTACAGAAGGTTCTAGACGGGCAAGAATTTGCAGACGATGTGCGAGAAGACGAAAAAGAAGCAAGACAGCTCGGGATTTCTGCTGTGCCTTTTTTCTTGATCAATGATCAATATTCGGTTGCTGGTGCACAGCCAGCAGATACGTTCCTTCGTGCACTTGAAACGGCTTGGACAGAAGAGGCAGCACAAACAGAGAAAGCGGCTGATGCTTCATTTGAAGAAGCATGTGCAGATGGCGTATGTGCAGTACCTTCACCTAAAGAAGAAGTATAATCGGCATTTTCCCTATCTTTGATAAAAGATAGGGATTTTTGTTGATTAATAATTAACATACCTTTATACTTAAGGTATCTTAATTATGAAGGTGATGACAGTGACATCCAAAACAACGATGATCCAAGAATTAAACCAAATCGAAGCGCGCATTCATCAAAAGCTCCGATTAGAGTTTGAAGAATTATTTGTAGATGAGTTAACTGATAAGCAGCATATTGTCCTTGATTTCGTAGAGCGAAATGGGGGGAGCTCGCCTATTCAAATTGCTCAGCAACTAGGCATCACCCAAAGTGCTGTGAGCCAGTTATTAAACACACTTGAAAAAAAAGAATGGGTTCGCCGCAGCATCAACCCGCAAAACCGCCGGGAATTGCACGTTGAACTTTCTGGAAAGGCAAAGACGTACTTGGAGAATATGAGAAAGATAGAACTTGCGATCATTGAAAAATACTATTCAAAATTAAGCCTCGAAGAGATCAGCACATTGACATCTATTTATACAAAGCTTGATCAATTGATTGTAGATCAAAATGAAGGGGAAGGATGATGATTCATTGATGATGCTCAAACAAGAAGTACAGCGAATTGCCTCTTCTTATACGGAGAAAAAGAAACAGGCACTGCTTGTGATCGGACTGATTCATCAAGGAGAAAGACACGTTTTTCATTTCGGAGATCATCCCATACAGCAGCGCGTGCAGCCTGAGGAGGTCATTTTTGAAATCGGCTCTATTTCAAAAGTCTTTACGACAAGTATATTGGCAAGCATGATTCAAAAAGGGCAGATGAAGCTAGACGATTCCATTTCATTGTATTGTCCCGAAATAAGAAAGAATCACCCCATCCAATTGGAACAGCTGGCAACCCATACGTCTGGACTTCCTTCACATCGTTTTCTCAGAGATTTACAACTAAGGTTCCTTCCAAAAGTGAGAAGAGATATGTACTGTCAATACTCCCTTGATGAATTAATGAAACTGTTACACTCGAAAAAATGGAATGAGCGAAAGGAATACCCATCTCGTTACTCCAATGTAGGGATGGGACTCCTCGGGTTGATCATGGGATGGTCTCTTCACAAAACATATGAAGAGTTGCTGACTGAATATATCGTGGATGAGCTGAAACTATCGAACACCTTTATTACGATCAAGGAGGACGTCAAAGAGAAGATGATCCTTGGTCATCAAGAGAATGGAAAAGAGGTTCCTCCGCTTCAGATGCATGACTATCAAGGGGCTGGTGCGATTCGTTCGACGATCACGGATTTGCTTTCATTTCTCTCTGCACATATGAGTGCAGACGTCGCTTCTCCATGGAAAATGACCCACGAGCCAAAGGTAAAGATAGGGAAAAACATGTCAATGGGACTCGGGTGGGTCATAGATGATACGGGATTGATTTGCCATAATGGGGCAACTTCTGGTTTCTCCAGCTTCATGGGCTTCCGCCCGCATTCAAAAACAGGAGTGGTCGTTTTGTCTAACTATCGCAATCGTATCACGCAAGACTCTCCCGACCGAATTGCCTATGATTTGATGAATATGCTTGAACAAGAGCCTAAAGCCAAATGAGCCTTCTATGAAGAGGGCTCATTTTTTCTTGCGTTCAGCGCTTTAATCGTTTCACCAGGAACGAGTTCAGGCTCATAAAATGTTTGATCAGGGAGATTCTTTTTCCCTTGTACGTGTTTAATCATCCAGTCTGCCGCATCTCGTCCCATTTGCTCTTGAGGGTGTGTCAGCGTTGTCAGTTTCACATGGGCATTTTTTTGGGCAATATACGAGTTATCCTGTCCAATAATGGAAAGATCATCTGGAATAGATAAACCTATTTCACTACATACATTTGCTACTTCTAACCCGACTTCATCGTTATAGCAAACAAGGGCGGTCAGCTCATGCTGGTGTGCTTGTAAAAAGGTTTTGATATGATCCCCCAAATACTGCTTCGATTCTGTATCGAAAAAAAGAACATGCTCTGGTAGGAAATTGAGCTTCGCTTCACCAAGTGCCTGAATATAGCCTTTCATTCGATATTTTCCTTGTAAATCATCTGTTTTTGAAATCAGTCCAATATGCTGATGCCCAGAGGTGATCAGCTCCTTTGTCGCTAAATAGCTGGACTTTACATCATCCAAACAAAGGAAGGGAACTTCTAACTGCTCATAGTAGGCATTGATCATTATAAGCGGGACATCCTGCTCTTTAAAGGATAGGTAGTACGAAATGTTTGGATTATATAAGTTGCTTTTTGTCGGTTCGACAATTAATCCGTCCACACCAAAGGACAGCATCATTTCAAGTGCTTTTTTCTCTTGCTCCACATCGTTATTTGTACTCGCCAGTAACAAAGAATAGTTCTCTTCATTTAATCGGCTTTCGATGCCCCGAATGATCGACGGGAAAATGTAATCGGATATGTATGTGGTGATGACGCCAATCGTTTTCATATGAGCATGTCCAGCAGGTTTTGTTTGATATTGATTGGTGACAAATGTGCCTGAGCCTTTTTCACTTCTTAAAAAACCTTCACTCGATAATTCCAAGATGGCTTTTCGCACCGTATGTCTGCTTACTTGATACATCTCTTGTAAGCTTGATTCGGTTGGAATACGCTCCCCGATCCGGTAATCCCCTGTCAGTATTTTGCTTTTTATATCATCTATAATGATCTGGTACTTCTTTTTCATCGTTTCACTTCTTTCACAGTTGATCCTCTACTCGGGTTGAGAAGAACTTGTATGGACATATTCTAACATGGTTGCTTAATCAAGAACAGGCGCTTACAGTGTCTATCGTCTGTTCCTTGGAGAATATGAAAGTTTTTGTCTAATTGTGTATGCACAACTATATTTATTATTGACATATGTACGTACAAATATTATATTGTTTTTGTGCACAGGTAAAGATGAATCAAATGAAAAAGATATTTGAAACCGCTATCATCTTGGAGGTGAACAAAATGAATCGTGAAAAGACGGCTAAAGCCATTAGAGAAGGCAGGACATCTTTGGGCATTGAATTTGGTTCCACACGAATTAAAGCGATTTTAATAGATGAAGAGTTTCAGCCAATTGCGCAAGGTGCATTTGAATGGGAAAGTTCTCTTCAAGAAGGAATATGGACGTACAATTTAATTGAAATCATTACAGGTCTTCAAGTGGCGTACCGTCAGATGAAGGAACAGGCTGCACAATTGTATGGGGTGACGATTCAAACCATTGGCTCCATCGGGATATCTGCGATGATGCATGGCTATGTCGCCTGTCATCATACAGGAGAAGTCCTCGTCCCGTTTCGAACGTGGCGGAATGGAACAACGACCGAGGCGAGTCAAAAGCTAACAGATGTATTCCAATTTCATATTCCAGAAAGATGGAGCATCGCTCACTTATATCAAGCGATATTAGGAGAGGAAAAACATCTGTCCCGGTTAGAGTATGTGACCACTTTGTCCGGCTACATTCACTGGTTGTTAACAGGGAAGCAGGCCATCGGAATTGGCGATGCGTCGGGAATGTTCCCCATTGATGAAAAAACGAAGGATTACAACGAAGTGATGCTTCATCAATTTGAAGCATTGATTGCAGAAAAAGGCTACCCGTGGAAGCTTCGTCATCTTTTGCCGCGCATCTATTTAGCAGGCGAAGAAGCTGGTGTGTTAACAGCAGCTGGAGCAGCGATTTTAGACCAAGGCAAACAGTTGCAGCCAGGTATCCCTTTTTGCCCGCCAGAGGGTGATGCTGGAACAGGGATGGTCGCAACAAACAGTGTGGAAAAGAGAACTGGGAATATTTCAGTTGGGACATCTGTATTTGCCATGATTGTGTTAGAGCATCATCTAAAAGGTGTGTACCCAGAAGTGGACCTTGTCACGACACCAGATGGCCTGCCAGTCGCGATGGTTCATGCCAACAATTGTACAAGTGACCTCAACGCTTGGATGAATCTATTCAGAGAAGCGTTTGAAGCAATGGGTCAGCCAGTTGAAACAGAAAGATTGTACGAAACCCTATTAAATCAAGCTTTAGAAGCAGATCATGATGGGGGCGGGCTTTTAAGCTATGGCTATTATTCTGGTGAAAATATTACGAGACTAAAAGAAGGAAGACCCCTTTTTGTTAGATCTCCTCAAAGCCGGTTTACCCTTGCTAATTTCATTCGGACGCATCTCTTCTCTGCATTTGGCGCAATGAAAATTGGGATGGATCGTTTAAAAGCACATGAACAAGTCAAGATTGATCGCTTACTAGGACATGGCGGTTTATTTAAAACACCAATAGTTGGGCAAAAAATGGTCGCTGCTGCACTTGGGACACCTGTATCCGTCGTATCAACGGCGGGAGAAGGCGGTGCGTTTGGGATGGCGGTCCTTGCTTCGTATATGCTCAATCACCAGCAGCAAACACTGAGCCATTTTCTCAAGCATCAAGTGTTTGCCCATACATTAGAAGAGCTTATTGATCCTGATCCACTGGATGTTAAAGGTTTTGAGGCATTTATAAAGCGCTATCAAGAAGGACTCCCGATAGAAAAAGTAGCAGTAGAACATTTGACGCCACAGAAAGGAGCGGCACCTGTATGTTAGAGCGGTTAAAAGAAGAAGTGTTTCAAGCGAATCTAGATCTGCCAAAGTACGGACTTGTGAAATTTACATGGGGCAATGTCAGTGCGTGCGATCGTGACAGTGGACTATTTGTCATTAAGCCGAGCGGCATAGCGTATGACAAATTATCAGCAAAAGACATGGTCGTGGTCGATTTTGACGGTCAAGTGGTCGAGGGGGAATTCAATCCTTCTTCCGATACTGCCACACATGCTGTTCTTTACAAACACTTTGAGGAAATTGGCGGCATTTCACATAGCCATTCAATGTGGGCAACGGTATGGGCGCAAGCTGGACTTGATTTACCAGCAATGGGCACAACACATGCAGATACATTTTACGGACCTGTTCCGTGCGCTCGATTTCTCACAGAAGAAGAGGTGAATCGCGGGTATGAGGTGGAAACAGGACACCTGATCATTGAAACGTTTGAGAAAAGACAGATAGATGTCATGGCGGTTCCTGGTATTTTGCTGCAAGGTCATGGGCCCTTTACGTGGGGAAAAGATGCAAAAAGTGCGGTAACGAACAGTGTCATTTTAGATGAAGTAGCGAAAATGAACCTGTTTGCAAAGCAATTGAACGAATATGCGGAGCCTCTTCCGCAGGTGATTTTAGATAAACATTATTTGAGAAAACATGGAACACATGCGTATTACGGACAAAAACCTTCAAGATAAAGAAAAGAGGGATTTCTATGTTAACAAGTCAGAAGAAAGAATGTTGGTTTGTCGTCGGTTCACAGCACTTATATGGGGACGAGGCACTGAAGCAAGTGAAGGCAGATGCGCAAAAGATAACAGATGCCTTAAATGAGAGCGGTTTGCTGCCTTATCCAATTATTCTGCAGGAACTGGCGGTTAGTGCGGATCAAATCACACAGCTGATGAAAGAGGTCAACTATCGTGATGAGGTCATCGGTGTGATGACTTGGATGCATACGTTTTCTCCAGCAAAAATGTGGATACGTGGTACGTCTCTTTTGCAAAAGCCTCTTTTGCATCTCGTCACGCAATACTATGAAAACATTCCGTGGGACACGATTGATATGGACTATATGAATCTCCATCAATCGGCACATGGAGACAGAGAGTACGGCTATATCAATGCACGTTTAAATAAGCAAAACCAAATCGTTGCAGGTCATTGGTCGAAGCAGGAGGTGAAGCAACAAATCGCTGATTGGATGGACGTTGCGGCTGCCTATCATGAGAGCTTCCACATCAAAGTGGCACGGTTTGGTGACAATATGCGTCACGTTGCGGTGACAGAAGGAGATAAAATTGAAGCGCAGATCCAGCTGGGCTGGACCGTTGATTACTTTGGAATTGGCGATCTTGTGAACTATGTAAATGCTGTGGAAGAAGCAGAAGTTGATGCTCTGTTTGCTGAGTACTTAACGTTATATGACGTGGATTATGGGAGTTATTCGGCGGAAGAATGGGAACAAAGTGTAAAAGTGCAAGCACGATATGAAATTGCCATCAAACGTTTCTTAGATGAAGGCGGCTACAATGCCTTTACGACAAACTTTGAAGATCTACATGGCATGAAGCAGCTTCCGGGTCTAGCTGTTCAGCGCCTCATGGCAAAGGGGTATGGCTTTGCAGGTGAAGGGGATTGGAAAACCGCCGCACTGGATCGTTTATTAAAGGTGATGAGCCATCATCAATCGACTGGTTTTATGGAAGATTACACATATGAAATGACCTCTGGTCAGGAAGCAGTGCTGCAATCTCATATGTTAGAAGTAGATCCAGCGCTTGCACATACAAAACCTGTCATTGTCGTGTCTCCGCTAGGCATTGGAAACCGGGAAGACCCAGCACGTCTTGTGTTTGATGGAAAAGCAGGCGAGGGCGTTGTTGTCTCCATTGCTGATTTTGGAACACATTTCAAATGGCTGATTCAAGAAGTGGAAGCCTTTGAGCCGCAGGAAGCAGCACCACATTTACCGGTGGCACGAGTCCTCTGGAAAATCAAACCGAACTTTCAAGATGGCGTCAAAGCATGGATTAAGCACGGCGGAGGTCATCATACAGTCGTATCTCTCAATTTAACGGTTGATCAAATTGTTCATTTTGCAAAGCTTGTGAATGCACAATATGTGGTTTTATAAAGAAGGGTGAAATGCATTCTACTGTGAACGGTAGAATGGCAGGGAGAAATGAAAGCGGTTTATTAAGTGAGGAGGGTCATCCACTTGGAGAAAAAAGTATCAAGTAAATTTATCTTCTTTTTCGGGTCCTTTGCAGGTATCTTATTTGGATATGATATTGGCATTATCGCAGGGGCGGAAGGGCACATTCAGGAAGAATTTCAGCTCAGCCCGTTATGGCTTGGCATCGTCGTTTCTTCATTAATGGGCGGGGCGATCATTGGTTCCATTTTAAGCGGTCTGATGGGGGATAAGTTTGGCCGCAGAAAGCTCATTTTGGTATCATCGATTATCTTTTTTGTCGGTGCGCTTGGCTCAGCCATTGCACCAGAAGAAATCTCATTAACCATTGCCCGGATTTTCTTAGGAACAGCTGTAGGGACAGCCTCATCGCTCGTGCCTGCTTACATGTCTGAAATCGCTCCGGCCAAAATTCGCGGGAAATTGTCTGGCCTGAATCAGCTGATGATTGTGAGTGGATTATTACTTAGCTACATCGTCGCATTTGTGTTTGAACCAATTCCAGACAGCTGGCGCTGGATGCTGGGAAGTGCTGCTTTATTTGCGATCGTGCTTTATATTGGCATGCTGAAACTTCCTGAATCTCCAAGATATTTAATTAAACACGGAATGGCTCATAAGGCACGTGAAGTATTAGGAACACTTCGTTCATCACGTGAAGAGATTGAAGCAGAAATGCAAGAAATTTTAGAAGTAGCAAAAGAAGAACGCTCAGGCATTCGTGAATTATTTCAAAAGAAATTCCGAATGGCTCTCTTTATTGGGGTCGGAATGGCGACACTCCAGCAAATACAGGGGGCGAACTCCATTGTGTATTATGCAACGAGTATCGCAAGAAATGTAGGTCTTGCTCCGCAAGTTGCCGCAGGTTTTACCGTCATTGTTGGTGTCATATTTGTTGTGACAACCGTAATCTTTTTACAATTCGTCGACCGGTTCGACCGCCGAACGATTCTCACAGTTGGGGGAACGGGGATGGCCCTGTCTTTCTTTGCACCAGCGGCATTAGGTGCGCTCGGAGTGAGTGAAGGTATATTAAACTGGGTCACATTGATTTCACTTTGCTGCTTTATTTTGTGCTATGCCTTCTCATGGGCACCGATCACATGGATTATCATTGGTGAAATTTTCCCACTTTCTGTAAGGGGTATTGGAGCGGGCATTTCCTCTGCCTTTAACTGGACGGGATCATTAGCAGTTGGCCTTGTGTTCCCAATCTTGGCTGACCAATTCAGCTTTGGCGTCATTTTCTCCTCATTTGGGGTCATCTGCTTAATTGGCCTGTTGTTCACCCGCTTTGTATTAGTCGAAACAAAAGGAAGAAGCTTAGAACAAATCGAAACCGATATGGCTGCACGAGTCTAAAAGAAACCATCTATCCTGTGTGGATAGATGGTTTCAGCGTGTAGACAAACCCTCGCATTCTTTGTCAGTCCTGCGTGCCAGTGCTCACGAATGTCAAATTCGCTCCGCGCCGGTACTCGTCCTTCCTAGAATTCAAAGGTTTTCTATCACGCTGAAAAGAAGACAAAGGGCTAAAATCAAGTTCATTTTAGCCCTTTTTCAACAATCTGAACCATCTATCCTGTGTGGATAGATGGCTTTTTTAATCAAGTATTTGTTTCAGTTCATCTGGCAGTAAATCCATTAATTGATCAGGTGAGGATACGTCCAGCACTTCAAGCAGCGCATAATATTTCGCATAAATTTCACTCAGCTGATCAGGATGATTTGCTTCATATCGATTCAAATGCAATTGCGTCAGTTCAAGTGCAATGTCCAGTTTGTTTCGTTCGATGGTTTGTGTTGTGTTGATCAAATCGTTCACCTCTTATTTTAAAGTTATTGAAAAATGTTACGGTGCAGTTCCGCAGCTGACCTTATATTCATGGTCTTCTACCTTTTTTGAATAACAGACGGAAGGCGTCATTCCCGTCTCACTTTTCCAAGCCTGCCAATACACATCATAAAGCTGACCATATTGAGGGTCTACATCGTCCTTTTTTTGCAAAATAGCAAAATAGCTTTGGTAAGGGTAGCCTTCTTGATAAATGGCATGCCGTATCGCTCCTCTTTCAGTCGCATTTGTAAAAACCATAGGCGACAGCAAGGGAAGGGTGATGATTGCGACGAGCAGGATGAAAAATGAAAAAAGTTTATGTCTTGTCTTCATCAATGAATGTCCTTTCCTTCACAAGAGATCATTTGTATAATATGTTAAATTTGTCCTATTGTAAAGAAAGAGACGACTAGATCACCAGCGGATTTTATCAAAAATAGACAAGCATCTAATCACTAATCGTGCCTCTGACATACGATAGAGTGTAAGTGAAAGACAACTTGAAGGGGTGTTGAGATGAGCCGGAATCGATTAGACAATTTTTTCTTTGGGCCTCGCAGAGGGAATCATGGAGAAGTTGAAACGGTTGTATCCCCTACACGTCAAATTGTCAACACGACAACAAATGAACAAACGATCAGAAAGATTCATCCAACTCATATCACAAACGTCAATAAAAACATCAAAAGAATTGAAAACTACTACCCTGTAACGCAATCTACTCGAAATGAGTATATTGTGGAAGAATATGACTGTGGCAGTGATATCAAGAATCCTTGCTGCCGCCCGGTCAAACGCTGTAAGTGGTAGTTTAATGGTAAAAAGAAGTGAGGCATCCTGTGATGGGATGCCTTTTGTATGTTTAACGCTCTATTTCATTTAGTTGTCCGTGATCAAGCTCTAAAAAACGATTTCCTAATTCTGAATAAAGGTAGCGCTGATGGCTTGTAAATAAAACACATTGATCAGAGAATTCTTCTTTTAATAAAGAAATAGACTGCATTTGAGATGCCTCATCAAGAGATGTAAAAGGTTCATCAAGAATGATTAGTTCTGGTGATCTGGCTGCCATACAATTAAAGAAAAGCTTATATCTCATACCTAGTGAATATTGTTTGACAGGCATCTTAAGTGCATGAGTTAAATCAAATGCATCACAAAGCGAGAGAAAGGTCTTTTTGTATACCTCTTTTTCTGACTGATTCATTTTCCATAGTGACTGTATAAGAGTCATATGCTCAATACCAGTCAGCGCATCATAAACCAAAGGCTTATCTGGAATGTACGCGACCAACCCTTTAAAAAGAGCTGACCTAGGATGATGCTGTTCGTTGAGTAAAATCGTTTCGGATACTGAAGGAAGCAGACCTGCGATGATCTTTAAAAGTGTCGATTTACCGCTGCCGTTTTTCCCGATAATACAAGCACGATCACCTTCTTTCAGATGAAAGGATACTTGATCAAGGAGGGGAGAGCTTTCTTCAGTTGTTTCATAACGAAAAGATAGCTGAGACACTTGCAAACTAGCCATTGATAAATCCTCCAATAACAAAAACAGTGGTCACCAGCATATACAAGATGACGGTCGCGAGGGCGGCTTTTTTTGATCCTTCAGCATAATAAATGATCCCATCATATAGGATGCGTAAAAGGTACAAGTTGATCAAAAAAGAAATCGCTTGGATGATGATAAAATAATGATCTAAATCGAGTACCATCACACAATAGATCGCTGCGCTATTCACTAATAGAAGCAACGCATTATAAAGCAAGATGACAAAATACATTTTGCGCAAAATAAACGTTTTATGAAAAAAGTACATATAAATCGAAGTAACGACAGTACCAAGAAAATTCAATATGAAATAAAGCGGGATTGTCAGTAAAAAGATAAACACAATGCTGGCTAATTGTTTTCCAGCAGATAAAGGCTCCTCTACTAACAAATCAATGATAAAAAATGTTAAAAAAACAGTCGAAACAAATAAAGATAGTAAGACAAGACCTACAATGGTTTTGATCGATTGATGTTGATTGAAAAATTGTTTAGGGCGTAGAAGTAGCTCCATAGAACCACATTCTCCTTTCTTCTAAGATAGATGTACATGGCTGACATATTCCTCTAAAAGAGAGGCAATCAACAAGAGCACTACAGCGGAAAAGATTAACTGAACCACAGTCCGAGTCAGCTTTCTTACATCAATGGCCTTACCTTTCATAAACCGGTAAAGATAAATGAATGGAAAAGCACTGACGATTGAAAAGAGGATCAAACCAAGAACCTCAACAAAAGCATGCGGCATGAGGCCAGTGAATAACTGCTGCACTTCATGCTGAGCTATCAAAAACTGAATGAGTTTTCCAATGATATAGCCATTATAAAAAAGAATGCCAGCAGACATAATGCCGCCAGTAAAAGCGCCGATACCTAGTATGGCAAGCCCAACCTGTAAATTGTTTGAAAAAATAGAGAGAAAAAACATGTCTTCATCCTTTTTTAAATAAGGAATCTGATCATAAGGAAGGAGACTTCCAATGAGCAAAGCTACAATAAATACACCGGCGTAAAGATAGCCGAGACGTAGAATCAATCTATTCTCCGATAGAAAATATCTTATTTTTTTCAACATACTCAATTCCTTTATAAATGGTCTTGCGGCATAATATCCAGCAAATCACTGAAACGATCGCAAAATATATAGCGAACAGCACGTTTACGAGCCCTGAGGATTGCTGCAATATAGGGAGAAAAGAGGTCAAAATCAAATAGTACATAAAAGGCAGTACAAGAAAGTTTCTGGCAAATGCCTGACCTTTATCGATGATCTCTAATTCCTCATTTGTTGTCCCTATTTCATGCTCATGAATAAAATTGAATTTCGTTGTGAATGGAAACAAGTAAAGCTGAATCAAAGGAAAAATGAAAAAGCCAACCCCTAATACCACCAGTTGAATGAGCATCTGAACATGAAACAGTTGATACACAGTCATAATAGATAGATTAATGAATAGTAAACAGAGTGCTGGTATGGAAAATAAACAATAAAATAACTGGATTTTTGATAAGAAAAACTGCAATAGAGATATTTGAGAAAGCTCGTAAAGCCAAATGTTCTTTTTTTCAGCACTTAAAGTAAAAATAGAAGGTGTCAGCATTCTCATCTCATAAGATTGATTCGCTAGTATCATAATATTGAGTGTGAATAGCAGCTGAATTTGCAAGGCTTGATGATCGATGATCGAGATCAATCCGGTAAAAACACCAATATAAAAGAAGGCTTCATATGACATGAACATATAATTAAAAAATTCTTTAGATAAGAGCCACCTTTTTTCTTTCAGCAGCTTGATGTCTTTTTGGATCAACACATTTTGTCTAAACAGCGAACCCTGAATTTTATGCAGTACTTGAAAGTACCAATAAAATAAATCCCGAAAATGCTTTGAGCTTTGGTCTTGATCTTTTTCCGTTGGAATCCATCGAACAGGACTTCTCATGACAAGCGCACTACCTAGTATCACAACAATCAATGTAATAGGTGAATTAAAAAGGGCTTGAAATTGTAGAAAAACAGAGCCATCTGAAAATAAAGCATGATGCATTTGCTGAAGATCATGTTGATATAAAGAGATCAGCTTGTTTGAAAGAGTGATCCAAAACGAATCCTCTGCAAGCGATGAGATCGATTGAAATAGTTGCTGGAAGGTGTGATAAAAAGGGAACATGATGTTTAATATGAGAACCCTTCCGAAAAAGAAAAAAAGCAAAGCGATGCTTGCAAAAAAGAGGACACGAATAGCCCCGATTTTTTTCACGACGATGTTATAGATATAAGCACCGAATATCTTATTGCTGATGATAAATAGGAAGATACTTGTCAGCATCACATTGACATGTTTTAACCAGAATGCCAGATCGTGTGTTTGAACAATATCATATTGGAACAAAAAATAGATCAAATAAGTGCTCAAACTCGTAAACACAAGCCAAATCAATTCAGAAAACAGAAGCGTTTGAAAAAGTTGTCTAGAGGAAACAGGTGCTAGCTGTATCAATTCTTTAAAAGGAAGAAGATGAGTTCTTCTATAAGATTCAATTCCTTTGACGATAGAAAATAAAAATAAAAACATCACAAAAGCACTTTCCCATTCTATTTGATAGACGGGGGAGTAAAGAAATGAAGAAATCACGAATACAATCATGCATCCGAATATGATATCAAGAATACAAGAAAAAAATATGTACTGTTTTGAAGAAAACGACTTGAGAAATGGAATTTTTCGTATAACGAACTGAGCGATATTAGAATACTGTTGCTCCAGTCTAATGGATAGAAGTAGTGATAATAATGGATATAACATCTTCTCACCTGCACAAAAATTTAAATAGAAGGAGAACAGAGTCTCCTTCTATTGAGTCGTTAAATAAATTACCAAGCGATAACGGCTTTACGGCCTTTTTTCTTAATTTCGTTTTTAAGGTATTGACGAATTGTCTCTTTACCAGCCGCAGCAATAAGAGAAAGACCGCCTGAACCTACAGCAGTTAAAATGGAGACAATTGTAGTGACAGCTCCACCCGCTTCAACCACATTAAGAACTACAGCGGCAACACTGCCTGGAATACCAAATTCTTTTGCTAGATCAGCAACTGGCAGTACTTGTAGCGAGAAGGAAAAAAGAGCTAGCATAAGGAATCCTACTGCTAAAGCACCAAAAAGAACATGTAGTTTGATTTCATTTCTTGTTTCTGTCATATCAAATTCCTCCCTTTTTTGTATTTTTATTACTATTCTATCTTATGATATGTTTTTGTTCATATCAATCCTTTTTTTTCTTTTTTTTCATGAATTAGTTATAGGTTAATATAAAATAAGTGAAAAGATAAGTGAGAAAAGAATCGTTTTGGATAGGAAATATCGAGTGAACATGATCAAAATGACCTTGTTTTCACAAAAACGAAAGAGAGCCTAAAAGTCTATAAGAAATGTGCTATATGTAAATGAACCAATATTCTTTGATCAAAAGCGCCTTTCAAGATAAAATTGGAAGTATCAATTCATTCTGATGGAGGCGATTTTCTGAATATTCGATTGTTAACACCAGAAGATGCTCAAGAATATGCGAACTTGAGATTAGAAGCACTCCGATTAAATCCAGAGAGTTTTGCTATGAGTTACGAGGAAGAGAAGCTAGATACGAAGAATAAATATAAGGCTCGTTTTGCCTCTACACAATCTATGTGGACATTCGGTGCCTTTCATCAAGGTCAGCTGGTCGGCTCGGTTACACTCATACAAGAAACCTTGCAGAAATTAAAGCACCGTGCCAATGTGGTAGCGATGTATGTAACGGCTAATGGACGCGGAAAAGGAATGGGGAAGGCACTTCTGACAAAAGTACTTTCTTTTGCACGCGAAAAAAAAGACATCGAACAAATATATTTAACAGTGGTCACAACAAACGACCCAGCCAAACATCTTTACAAGTCTGTTGGATTTAAGTCGTATGCGGTAGAGGAAAAAGCACTAAAAATAAATGGTGCTTATGTAGATGAGGAAAAAATGGTGCTATGTTTATCATCATTTGGAGGGGATATAAATGAGCCAGCCAGTTATGCGCATCACATTGGCAGCCGGACCAAATAGTGAGCTAGAATCCTTTGCGCTTCGTGCAGCACTTGAAAACTTTGGCGCAAAAGTCGATATGCATTGGATAGGCAGACCGAATGACCTGATTGATGTATTATCCGGGAGGAATAGAGGCGAGACGGATTTCATTCTTTTATCCTTTCACGGAGAAGAAGGAGCGTTTCTCATGCCGGAGTTAGGAGAAGATGTATACGAAGAGGGTGAGCCGAGAGGTGCTGCTTTTGGTGCGGATGACATAAAGCGGTATGCTTCGTTAAATGGAGTCCACATTATATGTACAGGCTGTACACTAGGCGAAAAAAAGTTGGCAGAAGCTTTTTTAGAAACAGGGGCGATATCCTATACAGCGCCCGATGACTACATTGATGGAAATGCGTCATTTATTTTTGTTCTCACCATGCTGTATGAGCTGGTGAACAACTCAAAAACAGTCAGAGCAGCTTTTGACCAGGCACGCTCTATTGATGAAGAAACAAAGTTATTCCAACTGTATATGCAAAAATAAGGGCTGAGCAATCAAGCCCTTTTTATATGCCTCTCGTAAAATATGTCGAAAATGTGACAAATGTGTTTTTTGCAAACTAAAAGGGGCTGCGAAAAGTCTATCCTACAAACACACGTCATCCAGACAGGACGGCATCACGAGAGGAGAATCATTGTGTCAACGAAAGGGAAGATCAGTCTCGTCCTATGTGTACTTGCGGTCGTTATCGGTATCGCTGCGTTTTATCATAACCAGCAGGCAAGCGGGACAGAGAGGAAAAAAGTAGAACAAGATGCGAGCTACAAACAAGTTGAAATAGTCACACTTGTGAATGACGGGAAATTCATGAGATATGCTGTCAACTATCCGCTGTTTCATCAAGAAAAACTAGATCAGGAGATCAAAAGATTTGCAGAGACAGCGTTAGAAAGGTTTAAAACATCATTTAGTCAAGCGAGTGATGTCAATGAAGAAACACGATACGAATTAAATATCGATTATGAGATCATTCATTATGCCAAGCAAACCGTCGCAATCAAATTCAATACATATGAGGTGAAGGGCGGAAAGCAAGGCGTCAATCAAACGAAGGTGATGAACTTTGATTTCAAGAAACAGACATTTTTATCAATCAACGATATCTTTCTATCAAAGAAGGACAATATTCAAAAATTATCCAATATGACTTTTGAGGAATTAAAAAAAGATCGAACGCTAGCTGAAAATCAGCCGCTGCTCAAACAGGGAACGTCTCCTGTGGCGAAGAATTATCAGTATTTTGCCATCAAGGATCGCTATATCGAATTCTACTTTCCAAGAGGACAAATCGCTCCAAATCATCAAGGCCCTCAAGTGTTAGCGATTAAGAAAACACTGCTGAAAGGAATATTAAAACCTGAATATATTAAGAAAGAATTGAACAAAAACGAGAAAAAAGAATCGATTCCAACAAGAAAGATTGTGAAATTGCCAAAACCATCCACATTTCATCCAAATCAAAAAGCCATTGCACTCACATTTGATGATGGGCCCAATCCATCAACGACCTCAAAAATTTTAACAGCATTAAAAGAGAACAAAGGACATGCTACATTTTTTGTATTAGGCAGCAGGGTTCAGTATTATCCCGATATGTTAAGTGAAATCAGAAAGGGTGGAAATGAAATTGGAAACCACTCCTATAACCACCCTTTGCTCACAAGACTTCCTTTAAAACAAGCGGTCAAACAAGTAGAAGACACGCAACAAATCATTGAAAAAGCGAGCGGGTTCACACCGACTCATTTTAGACCGCCATATGGAGGGACAAACGGGCAAATCAACGAAGCTCTTCACATGAAAGTGACCCTTTGGGATGTGGATCCTGAAGACTGGAAATATCGAAACAGCCAATACGTCGCGGACTACATTCTAGCCCATGCATCTAGCGGTGAAACGGTCTTATTGCACGACATCTATGACACCTCAGCCAACGCAGCCGTCACGATTATCAAAGAACTCACCAAACAAGGATATCAATTATTGACGGTGTCTGAGCTTGAGCAGTGGAAGGAAGAACAGAAAAAATAATTTATTGATAATTAATTGAGAAAACAATTTCGGAACATAGAAATTGTTTTCTGTTTAAGAAGTAATTAGATCCATTATATATGCCTCTTAGAGTTAATCTAGTTAATATTCAATAGGTAATAATTATTTTTTCGTTTGATTCTTTTGACTTTAAAATTAAGTTAACAAGATCATCTCTATCAAATAATTTAACATCTGTTTTTTCAGCTAATTCGATTGCTGGAGATGTAAAATAATTATTAGTAACTACCCATGATGATTCAGATGAATAATAAAACCTTGCTGAAGTGATTTCTTGTACAGATTTCACCCCCACTTTTTTTTATACCTTTTAGCTTGAACTACAATACTCAAACCAGATTTTTTCAAGATTAGATCAGCACCGTAGTCACCAGAAGCTTTAGTTAATTTTACTTTATAACCTAGGTTCCTAAATAGAACGCTTAAATAGATTTCAAATTCTCTTCCTGTCATAGCATCTATTTGATCGATTCCTGATTTGCTTAATTTTTCAAATTCATTTTTTTCTTTGGTCCTTTCAATGAGGGTCAATATAATAATAATTATTATGGAAATAAGGCTAACAAAAAATATAAATAAGAAAAAATCGTACATGTCATTCCCCTTTGTTCAGAATAAAAATATTGTTTAATATTGATAATGTATCTTTAATTTTATAATCGGTCTGAAAGTAAAGAATTAAAGTTTTTTCATAGGAGTTTAAGATTTTTATAGTTGGTTAAATGAAAACTTTAAACTTATTTAATTTATTTATAAAGAGTTGAAACATAATAAGGAGAATTTAGATTAATGGAGTTTAGTAATTGAATATGAATGGTCTATTAAAAAATATTTAATTTAAGAAGCATTCTTTCAGAATAAATCATCATTTACTTATCCATTTTACACATTTGAAGGAAAGAGAACGAGAAATCAATAGTTGTCGAAGGAGAGAATGGAATGTTTTTGTATTATGGACCAACCGGTGCTCCAGTGGAAAATCCGGGAGAAGAATGGATGAAAGAAATCTTCTTCCATAAGGATGAAGACTATTGGAAACAAGGGAATGGAGAATCTTCTATTGAAGTGGATGAAGATTGGGAAACGGAAAGTCTTGTTTTCTTTTATCATGAACCTTATGGCTTTTTTCTTATGAGATATCCAGGTTTTTTGGTTCCTTTTAAAAAAGAAGAGAAGATAGAAACAATCAAGCATGTCGTTGCAGGCGCACCATTGTATGTACCTTCATGCAGCTACGTCGATCGACATCAAGCCTATGAAATCGTTCAACATTTTCTAAAAACAAAATCGATACCTGATAGTGTTGAATGGGTGGAGTTGAGGACGATTGAATTTCAGCAAGATCTATAAATTCTTACGGGGAACGAGAAGGAGAATAAAATGTGTCGTTTAGATGATACCATGCATGTACATGTTGGCTATTACGAACAGGGTCTTGATGTTGAAGGAGTGTTTTTTAAGAGTTTAGAAACAGGAAAGTGGCAATTATTCTTTGATCATACATGGTATGGGATAACGCTTTTAAAGCATTATGAAAAATATGAAGATTTAGGGCTGTTGATTGGCGAGTATTCTATTGAAGATGACAAAATTGAAGGTGAAGGAAATCAGCTGTTTGAGCGTTTTTTAAAAGAAAACGGGGTAGTGAGATAAATACAGAATGTGAAACATCACTCAATGAAAATGACGAGTGATGTTTTTTATGTTGGATACTGATTTTATAAAATTTTGCTCTATGTAATCTAAAGAGCATCTAATACAAATCTGCATTGATTGTTTAAAAATTCAAAAAATAGATAGACAAATGCTTGCAAGAATTGTATAGTGTTCTCATAAATTACTTGTCATACAAGTGAACAAGTAACTAAGAATATAAGATTGGATTTCAAATAATAAAATGAGGTGATCCAGTGAAAGATGTAAGTTTGGCGAATTTAAAAGCAAAAGCGATTGAACTTAGACAAACGGCGATTACGATGATTTATGAAGCGCAATCGGGGCATCCTGGCGGCTCTTTATCAGCTGCTGATATCATCACGGCCCTTTATTTCAAAGAGATGAATATCGATCCCCAAAATCCTAACTGGGACGATCGAGATCGTTTTGTTTTATCGAAAGGCCATGTTGCACCTATTCAATATGCTGCCTTAGCGCTAAAAGGTTATGTCCCTTTTGAAAACGTATACAAATTGAGACAGTACGGTTCACCGTTCCAAGGTCATCCTGATATGAAGAAATGCCCTGGAATTGATATTTCAACAGGTTCATTAGGCCAAGGACTTTCTTGTGGGGTTGGTATGGCGCTTGCGGGTAAACGGGATGAAAAAGATTATCGGGTATTTGCGATGGTAGGCGATGGCGAATGTCAAGAAGGACAAATTTGGGAAGCGGTTCAAACCGCAGTCAAATACCGTCTTGATAATTTAATTGTTTTTGTTGACAATAACCGTCTGCAAATTGATGGTTTCTGCGAGGAAATCATGCCGCTGCAAGACATAGAAATGAAGTTTGAAGTATTCGGGTTTGAAACAAAGCGAATTGACGGACATTCGATGGAAGAGATAGTCGAAACATTGAATCAAGTGAAAAACATGAAAAATGGAAAGCCGAAATGTATTGTAGCAGACACGATTAAAGGCAAAGGCGTTTCCTACATGGAAAATATCTGCTCATGGCATGGTGTTGCGCCAAATGAGAAAGAGTATGAACAGGCATTAGAAGAATTAGCAGGAGGTTTGAGATCATGAGCCAAACTGAAAAAGCGGTCATTAAGAAAAAAGCGACACGTGAAGCCTTCGGTGATGAAATTGTTAAGTTAGGAAAAGAGAATCAACATATTTACGTGATTGATATTGATATCGGAAAATCATGCAAAACAGGAGAATTCATAAAACAGCTTCCCAATCAGCATGTGAACGTTGGAATTGCCGAACAAAATGGTGCCGGGCTGGCAGCTGGTCTTGCGACAACTGGAAAAATTCCATTTGTAAGCACTTACGCAGTTTTTGGCTCGCTGCGCATGGCAGAGCAAATCCGTCAAGAAATATGCTATCCGAATTTGAATGTAAAGATTGCCTGCTCGCACGGAGGATTGACACCGGGAAATGACGGTGGAAGTCATCAAGCGATAGAAGATATGGGCGTTTTAAGAACATTTCCCAACATGACGGTCATCATGGGCTCTGATTACTATTCGACGAGAAAATTGATCAAAGAGGCAGCGAATACGTATGGCCCCATGTATTTGCGCTTTACCCGAGATGCTGTGCCGATGATTTATGATGAACATGAGGAGTTTGTGATTGGAAAAGCCAAAAAATTAAGGTCTGGCAAAGATATTGCGATCATTGCAAATGGTGATACAGTATATCTTGCTTTGGAAGCGGTTAAAAAACTAGAAGAACAAGGGATTGAAGCATCACTTTTAGATATGCATACGATCAAACCTCTAGATCGAGAGGCGGTTGTGGAGTGTCTTGATATTGGACGTATGATCACTGTAGAGGATCATAACATTTTGAACGGATTAGGCAGTGCTGTATGTGAAGTAGCAGCAGAAGAAGGTCGAGGAAAAGTCAAACGGATCGGAGTGCAAGACCGTTTTGGAGAATCTGCACCTTACGAAAAACTTTTAGAAATAAATGGAATAACAATCGAAAACATCATAAATACAGCAAAAGACATGCTGAACAATCACATTTGAAAGTAGGTTATTTACAATGTTTACATTAAACAATCAAGTAGCTATTGTAACAGGGAGCGGTTCTGAAAAAGGAATTGGCCGAACAATCGCTCTAACACTTGCTAAACAGGGTGCTGCTGTCGTGGTAGCAGATATCAATGAAGAAGGGATTCGCTTCACAGTAGAAGCCATTCAAAAAGCCGGAGGAAAAGCGTTAGGTGTAGTAGTAAATGTAACAAATAAGGAATCAATTGATCAAATGGTGGCTGTAACGCTTGAGGCGTTTGGCCGCATTGACATATTGGTGAATAATGCAGGTATTTCTCAAAAAGTAACCGTTCAGAACATGACACTTGAAGATATGACAAGAGTATTTAATGTAAATATGTTTGGTTTGTTCTTGTGTACACAAGCCGTGCTAGAACCAATGATCAAGCAGCAATATGGGCGTATTATCAACCTGTCTTCTGTATCGGCTAAAAGGGGAGGAGGCGTATTTGGAGGAGCACATTACTCAGCTTCCAAAGCAGCAGTATTAGGTTTTTCTAAAAACCTTGCCCGTGAAGTAGGGAAAGATGGTATCACAGTGAATTGTGTGGCACCAGGCCTTGTGAATACGGATATTTGGAAGTCACTTCCTATCGATGAAGCCGAAAAAGTAATTGATAATATACCACTTGGCCGACCAGGTGAAACGAAAGAAATCGCAGCCGCCATTACATTTTTGGCTACTAAAGAAGCATCCTACATTACAGGAGAAGAAATCGATATCAATGGTGGTTCACATATGGACTAGTAGAAAGAAATGGAGCAGGCACATGAACATGCCTGACTCTATTTTGAATAAAAAGGAAGTAGAGTCACAGTCAAAATGATTGATGAAATGATATTTTGTAAGCGCTTAATAAAAATGTGTCATGCCATTTAGATATCTTCACGCAGTTGGACAAAGCAACTTGAAGGGGGAATCATGTTGAATCAACAAGCATTAGAAAAGTCGACGACTCGTAAAGTTACACTTCGCCTTATCCCATTTTTATCCTTATGTTTTGTTATCGCTATTTTAGATCGTGTGAATATTGGATTTGCTGCTCTTCAAATGAATGAAGATTTGGGATTTTCAAATGCTGTATTTGGACTTGGGGCTGGAATATTCTTTTTAGGGTATTTTTTATTAGAAGTTCCGGGAAGTGCCATTATGGCAAAGATCGGTGCGAGTAAATGGATCAGCCGAATTATGGTGACATGGGCAATTATTGCGATTTTAATGGCTTTTGTCCAAGAACCATGGCAGTTTTATACAGCACGTTTCTTATTGGGTGCGGCAGAAGCTAGCTTTTATCCATGTATGGTGTTTTATTTGAGCGGTTTTTATCAAACCAAACATCATGCCAAAGCCATTGCTGGATTTATGCTGGCGATTCCGGGAGCGAATGCCCTAGGTGCTCCACTTTCTACATTTCTATTAGGTGTTGATTGGCTGGATATGTCTGGATGGCAGTGGCTGTTTATTTTAGAAGCCATTCCAGCACTCATTCTTGGAGTAATTGCATTCTTTTATTTGGATGACAAACTTGAAGATGTAAAATGGCTGAATCAAGATGAAAAAGAGTGGCTGATTCATGTCACAACAAAAGAAAAGCTTGAAAAAGAACAGGTCAAGCGATATACATTCACTCAAGCTTTAAAAGATCGAGATGTACTCATTTTATCGGCAGGCTATTTCTGCTGGATGGTTGGATTTTACGGCATCAATATGTTTTTGCCGACAATCTCTAAAGGATTATCTGACACCATTTCCTTAAGTACGCAGGGAATGGGCTGGCTGTTAGGTTTCATGTATACCGTCGCTATCATTGTAATGGTGCTGGTCGGGAATCATTCTGACAAGAAAAACGAGAGGCGATGGCATGTATCTGCCTGCTTAACTGTCAGTGCGATGGCCATGATCATTAGCAGTTATATAGCAAATTCCAGTGTGATCTTATCCTTTGTGTTTTTAACCATTGCCTTGTGCGGAGCCTTTGGTGCTTATTCTCCATTTTGGGCCATTCCCCCTTCTTTTCTAACAGGAGCAGCCGCCGGTGGAGCGATCGCACTAATCAACAGTATTGGCAATCTTGGCGGTTTCTTTGGGCCATATATTGTCGGGTACATTAAGGATGTCACAGGTTCTTTTCACATCAGTATGATTTTTTTAGGTATTAGTATGATACTGGCTTCTTTTATTATTGTGTTTTTAGTTAAACAGTCAGGAAAAGCACTAGTTGTAAAAGCAAGTACAGAAAAATCCAGTATAGAAAAGTCTATTTAAACGAGGGTCATAAAAAAACTATGATGGAAGTAGTAAGGGGAAATATTGTGGTGATTTAGCTGTCAGGAGAAGTTCTGAAAGAAAACGAGACAATACATGAGAATAAAACGATTGGAGCTGAAATTTTCATGGGAAAAGAGACAAATGTACCACAAAATACGATCGTTTGCCGGGAATGTGGAGAAATCATTGACATCGCTTATGGCTCTGAAGGGGTTAAAGTCTTATACGGAATATGCGAAGGGTGCCGAGCATCGGAAAATAAATGAACTTAAAAAGACAAAGACGCATAACAGCAAGGCTTCTACTTGTTGTATGCGTCTTATTTTTCGATTAAATAAAAAGAAGCTTCTCATATCGTATTTGGAAGTGGGAGATCCTAGCTTTTCCAATATCGATCATATAGGTTTTGCATGTGGGCAGTCATACGTTTCACAGCTTCTGCTGCGTTCCGTTCTTCGAGTGCTTCTATAATCAGTTTATGCTCCTGAAAGTTGACCTCACGATAGTCAGAACGGGTAACGGTTCGATCACGTATAAACCTCCACATTTCCTGCTGCTTCATAGCATTCGTAATGGAAGACATAAAGGTAATGAATAAATCATTATGTGACGCTTTTGCAATTCCCATATGTAGCTGCTCGTCAGTTGCCGGGACGTATACACCTGAATGTGTTTCTTCTTCCATTTTTTTGATGGTTTGTTTCAGTTCTAAAATATCTTCGTCAGTCGCTCTCAAAGCCGCAAAATGAATAATTAAAGGCTCGATATGCATTCTAGCTTCCACGATATCCTCAGGTGATGCCGATTTCATAGAGATGGACCCTTCATTGTGTATGGTCGTACTCTTAACGAAAACACCTTCTCCTTGACGTGAATAAATAATACCATTCATTTCTAGTGCACTGAGGGCTTGTCTAACAGGTGCGCGGCTGACACCAAATTGTTCGCATAATTCCCTTTCTGAAGGAAGTTTATCTCCTATTTGAAAAGAGCCTAACTGTATTTCAGAAAGGATCTGATTATAAATTTGTATGTATAATTTTTTATTGGAAACAGGATTGAATGTAATAGAAATCACCCCTCTTTATTTGTCATACAAGTATATTAATTATATACTTTTCAGATTTGAAGGGCAAAAAAATATACCGAAACCATTTTTAAAATTAAAAGATAATTCATAAATGGTAAGAGCCTAAACAAATAAAAACAGACCTTATAAGGCCTGTTCTGTTGCAAAATGTTTTCTATTAAAATTCCCTGCTCATTTCGCCTTCTCTTTCTTTAACTTCAAACCGGACCGGTCATTTAGAGCTGAATGGTATCAGTCACATCTTCATTTTCAGATGTTAAGAAGGCAATTAATGAAATTTCGTTGCCTTCTTTAGCCTGACTGATGTCATGCAAGGAGACGTCATTTTTTGAAAGCGCATGTAAATGCATGAGGATTTCGTTATTAAAGTCAAAAGGGGGGCAAAATTTAAAAATCGAATTTAACTTTTAACTCATTATGCAATAATTCTGGTTTGACCTCTCGATATACATCATTTAAGTGAAATGTGATTGAACTCAAATTCGAAACATCATACAAGTAAAGCAACTAAAACCATACCTTCATTTTCCACTTTACCATTGTATTTAATTTTAAACGTCAGTTCTTACATAAACAGTATAAACAGCGCTTGTAGCCGGTGTAGGAGATATAAATAACGATAGTGAGTCCATCTCTAACTACGGGTGCCGTCGGCACATTAGATGTCCAAGTGACAGTTGCAGGTGCTACAGTATAAACTCCGTTATTTGAGACAAAGACACTTTGGGCACCTACATCTGTTGGTTTACTTGAAAATTTAATAGTACCAGTGATGGTTGCGGTCACAACAAGTGACACTGTAGCAAGGACATTAGCAGGCGACGGAGTACCGGTATTGTTTGGAACGTTAGTAACCATTTCATAGGTATAGGTGCCGGCTGTTAAGTTATTCGCGTTTATACTTCCTGATAAAGCAACTAAATTCCCTGTAATACCAGCGACCACATAAGGTAGAACTTCCGATGTTTGACCTGGGGAACCTGCTAATCTAGCAAACCCGGTATTGGTTCCTCCAAAGAAAATAGGTTTTGTTGATAATGTTGAAGCTGGTCCAGTATCGCCAGTAGCACCGGTCGGTCCAGTATCCCCAGTAGCGCCGGTAGGTCCAGTATCACCAGTAGCGCCGGTCGGTCCGGTATCGCCAGTTGCACCAGTCGGTCCAGTGTCCCCGGTAGCGCCAGTCGGTCCGGTATCTCCAGTAGGTCCGGTCGGTCCGGTATCACCAGTAGCGCCGGTCGGTCCAGTGTCCCCGGTAGCGCCAGTCGGTCCAGTATCTCCAGTGGCACCAGTCGGTCCAGTATCTCCAGTGGCGCCGGTCGGCCCAGTATCTCCAGTGGCACCAGTCGGTCCAGTATCTCCGGTGGCGCCAGCCAATCCGGTATCCCCGGTGGCGCCGGTAGGTCCAGTATCTCCAGTGGCGCCGGTAGGTCCAGTGTCCCCAGTGGCGCCGGTAGGTCCAGTATCTCTGGTGGCGCCAGTCGGTCCAGTGTCTCCGGTGGCGCCAGCCAATCCGGTATCCCCGGTGGCGCCGGTAGGTCCAGTATCTCCGGTCGGCCCTGGATCGGGACCACCGGTCGGTCCAGTCGGTCCAGTCGGTCCGGTTGCACCAGGATCTCCGATACGACCAGTTCGCCCCGGACGCCCACGTCTTCCAGGGACGATGATGGTTTTTATACAGCAACAATATTCAAAACATTTCCCACAGCGACAACAATAATATTTATTTTTCATCATAACGCTTCCTTTAAAAAGTAGTTATACATATCATATTGAACATGTAAATATATGTAAGGGCTAAAGTGGAAAAGAATAAAATAAAGTTTTTACTATGCAGTTCATCTTATTTGAGAAGTTTGAAATAGAATATCATCATAAGAATGAGGAAATGGAGAAACAAGGTCGCTGATCATTGCGCATAAGAGATGTTGTTTTTGTATCTTTCTTCATCAAGGAGTAGGAGGGAGTGAATTCTTTTAAGTAAGATACTGCTAAAGCACTAATAAGTGCCATGAATACAAGGACCAAACACGATTAGGAACTAGTCTCGGTGAGGGCTTCATTGGAAAAGGTGCCGATGACATCAAAAGCTTCTATCAGGAACTGGCGAGAAATGTGGATATGTTCATTAGCAATTTGAGGATGCAGTTAAAAAGGCAGGACTTACACCAGAAGAAATAAAAGGTATACAGGAATATGCACCAATCCAAATGGAGATTGTCATAAATGTACAACACAAATATGGCTGATAGTCAGTTCTAGATGCAGTTTCTTATACAGCGTATCAACGAGAAGCATGAATAGAGGCATAAAAAGCAATGCAGAGAGACAGTAGTATAGAGCTAAAATAAAAAAACAGACCTCATACGGTCTGTTTTTTATCACACAAAATGAAGTGGTTCTTTTACATCTTTCAAATCACTTCCCCTTCTCCCGCTTCCGTTTCTCCTTCTCCGCCCGGTAAAATTCATGAAACATCTTCATCAGCGCTCGCTTCTCAATACGGGATACATAGCTCCGCGATATTCCGAGCTCCTTGGCTATTTCCCGCTGCGTTTTCTCTTTCTTTAAGTCCAAACCGAACCGGCCGACGATCACTTCTTTTTCCCGGCCGTCGAGAATGTCGATATATTCTTTTACTTTTTCAAGCTCCATGTTGAGCTGAATGGTATCAATCACGTCTTCATTTTCTGATTTTAAGACGTCAATTAATGAAATTTCGTTGCCTTCTTTATCCTGACCGATGGGGTCATGCAGAGAGACGTCCTTTTTTGTTTTTTTGAGTGCGCGTAAATGCATGAGGATTTCGTTATTAATGTCAAGAAGGGGGTGCATAATTGTTTGAAGTATGCCGATAAAAAGAGTATGTATTGGTTAAGCGGGGGAGAGAGTGATGAAATATTTAGGTCTAGACACGAATGTGTTTATAAATATGATTGTATCTCGAGATGGTGGTCATAAGCCAGAATCATACGATCATATGATGAAATTATTAAATTATGGTGAGATACGTTTGGTGTTACCCGAAATAATTATAACTGAGGTTGAAAGAAATTTAGAAAGGGAGGTAGAAAAAACATATAAAAAATTAAACGAAGTCAAAAAAAAAATTAAAGACTTATATTGGATAAATAAAGTTAAAGAAATGGAAAGCTTTGAAGAATTAAAGAAGAGTGTAACCTCTAATATAAATCAACTAAGACAACAATTTGAACTTAATAAAGATAGGTACCTTCAGGATGCAAAAGAACTTTTAAATGAAATTTTTTATCATTCAAATACAATTATTATCCCAGAAACAGATGAAGTGATCAAGAAGGCATACAGAAGGCAATTGTATAAGAAAAAACCATTTAATTCTAATGGTAAAGATTCTCTGGCTGATGCAGTTATTATAGAATCGTTTATAAATTTCATAAGTAAAAAGGACAATAAAGATGCTTTGTTTTTTATCTCAAATAATAAAGCAGATTTTTCATCAGATAGCGATCAAAATATTTTACATAAAGATATACAAGCAGATATTGATCAAGCGAATATTAAAAAACAATTTCATTACAGCCTATATTTTACACAAACATTATTTTCTAAATTTGGGGACGAGACAGATAATGCTGGAATGAAAGAACAGCTAATGATTGAATCGAAATATGAAGAAGAAATAGATAGAGTGAATTTTAATCGACAACAAGTGGGTCTTACACCTCTAAATGCAGACTGGGAAGAAAAGGTAGCAAATGATCCTGACGTTTATGATTTTACTAATAAATTATTAGAATACCATGAGGAGATTTCTGAACAATACAATTCTTTAGTAGACGATTATGATTCATTCAAAGATTACATTGAATCTTTATCAATTGAAAGGTTGGAAGAAGTTCTAAAGTATCTTAATATTGTCTTAACTCATTCAAATAGAGATGAATACGATATCCAAAAGTCTATTATGGAGTCTGTTATTGAAAAAATAGGAATTGATCTCGAAGGTCTTTACAATCAAGAACTTTCATCATGCAAGGACTACTTTGATTTGAATAGTACATTGTTTAAATTAAAAGATTTTAAGGGAAATAGTTTTACGATAGAAGTTAAGGGAGATATTTATCCGATTAATGATGGTGAAGATTGTTTAGTGATTAGTGTTAATAATTCAATCACAGATATAGATATAAAAGGATATATAGATATACATTATGGATATATGGATATTGATGACGAAGGTATCCCTGGCGATGGGTTTACTGAACAAATTATTGTTCAACTTGATAATGTGATTAGCATTGTTAAAGAGGTATCTGAATCCTTAATAGATCAAATTAAAGACTGTAAGGAAAAATTAAATGAAATAGCAGATATAATATGATTAAGAGTCTTTAGTTTGTAACAATGGCAAGGATACGTTAGTTTCCTTGCCATTTTTCACTTTAAACCCTATAGAGAAATCTATTACGAGCAAAATTATAAGTCACTTTAAAAGCTAAGGAAATGTCTTTGATTAAATCATTTTCTGTAGTGAGTTTAATTTTTCTAAGCATAAAAGTTGGAATACAAAACTTATATGCAAAACGCTTCGCCTGCATTTCCTGCAGCTCTCTAAACAGCGGGGGCATAATCAGTTGATTTCCTTCATGTCTTAGCGCATGACAAAGTTCGTGACCAAAATCTTGCCACTGTTCTTGAGGACTGAGGCGATTATCAATGATAATAGTTCCAGCATAGTACCGGCTGCTAATGTTTAAGAATTCGACTTTCAAATTGGAGCGGTAGGCGATGTCTAATAGATCAAGTTCTGAAGGATTTTTAATGTTGATTTGATGATAGAATGCTTCGATCCAGTCATCTAAGTGTGTTGTGTTTTTTGACAAAATACGTTCCAACTAAAGTAACTCCTTTAAAATAAGAACATTTGTTCTGTTTTTGAGTAAAAAATAAATACTCTTAATGAGCATTTATTTTAAATCAACTGTTAATTCTTTTTTTTCGGCAACATTATTTAAATGTTCGTCGAATGGTGAATCTAATACAAGTCTGATACTCTTAATTTTGGAAACATCAGATTCAAAAGGAACAGCAACTTGATATTCTCTTTTCGCATTTCCAAAAAGTTTCATATCATATTGCTCAATGTCTGTATAAAGATTATTACTGCTCATCTTAATCTGTTCTTTTGTATTTAAAATAACATGACTAATACCAGAGAAATTTATGGTCTCTTTATCTGTATTTTCTACAGAAAATTTTATATCAATAAAATGAAAAGGGTTTGTTAATTGAATATCCGTTAAACTTTGATAGTCGCTTAGGCGGTCATCAGGAATATTTGACAACTTCATTATGTTGACATGTTCAAAATTTAACTTGAGCGGGCCCATTTTCTGTGATTTAATTTTTTCTTGGCTTTTTAAGTAATTAAATAATTCTCCTGTTTCGTCATCTTTGTAACTGTCACTTGTCTGTTCTTCTTTTGTTTCTTTTTCCTTTTTGTCTGAAACATTTTCTTGTGGTTTTGCCGAAGATTCATCAGTTGTTTTAGTTGAATTACATCCGACTAAAAGTACAAATAACGATAAACAAATTGAGAATAAGAATCTTTTCCCCATAGCTTCCCCCTATTTTTCTTTCTGATAACTTGTATATCTCTTCAAATTCATCAAATAATTCATTCTGCATAAAAAGGTTTATATACAAGTATGTGATTATTTTTTGCTCTTAATAAATTCCCAAAACTGTATTAATTCCTCAATCTTATCATCGGGTGCATCTTTCAAATCTTTAAAGAAAAGTTCTGTTTTTGGATCTAAAAGCTCTTTCCACATATCTTCATTTGAGTTATCGAATTCTTTTCCGGTTAATAAAAAATCAAGAGATACATTAAAAATATCAGTTATTTTAATAAGCGTTTCATAGTCAGGACGGCGTTTATTTATTTCATAATGAGCATATGTTCCTCGTGAAATGCCAATTTTTTTTGCAATTTGTTCTTGAGTCAGATTATGTTTTTCCCTCAGGGATCTAAGTCTATCACCCAACATAGTTATTCCTACTTTCAAATTAAAGGTTGAGTACATTATATCGTAGCAAAAAGCTACAAAGAAAAAATGTGGCAAAAAAGCGCAAATGGCTCTCAAAAGACGGCTTACCTATAAGGGTACAGTATGATTATGGATATAAAATAATGTGATCATTGTTATATTATGGATTACATGTTACGATTTATAGGATTTTTGGATGATGGGAGATAAATTAATGAAAGAATGGTTAAAAGAAAACAAGTGGATTTTTGTTGGGGGAATTGTAATTGTTGTAGCGATATTAACTCCTCTTATATTATTCATTGGGAGAAATCATTTAGATCAAAAAACGTTTGAAGCATTAGGGCCAGTAGGAGATTTCTTTGGTGGAACAACTGTTGGCCTCTTAACGTTGGCAAGCATGTTATTTGTTATTGCCAGTATTTCAATGCAAAGAAAGCAACTTGATATGCAACAAGATGAATTAAAAATGCAGAGAGAAGAGCTAGCTAAAACGAGAGAAGAGTTTGAACTTACAAACAAGACATTAACTAAACAACAGTTTGAGAGTACTTTCTTTAACATGATTAATTTACATCATAATTTGTTGAAAGACTTAAAGGGTGGTCGTCAATTTTTAGAGGATATTAACCTTGAACTTTCTTCTAGGTATAGTACTAATGTAAATGAATTTTGGAAAAACAAACTTTATTCTCTTAAAAATAATGATCTAAATAAATTTTATGATTTTTTACTCTCAATGTATTTGTTCGAGAAAAGTAATGCTCAGTTTAAAGATAGACTTGAAAATATGATAAGGAGTGACATACATAATGAGATTGATTGGAATGAAAGTTTTATAGAAGCGATTCAGAAAGATATTAATGATGCTGTACATATGAACGAACATTTAAAAGAGGATTTTAAATTAATAGATGTGGATCAATTCATAGAACGCATTTCTTTATTCAACTATATTTATGAGTATTTAAATTACAAACATCACGAAATTAGGGTAACATCATATTCAGACTTTACTATAAATATTGAAGAAATTTATAATGATATAAAAAGTGAATGGTCAATTTATTTTTTAAAAAAGACTAGAGAAGCGACCTTGATTAATCCATTATATTCTCTCAAAAAAATGGCATATGAAAATATCTATAAAGAACATGAAGAACAAATTGGACATTATTATAGGCATCTTTATCGAATTATAAAATTTATACAGGATGAGCACTTTAGCAATAATTTTATAGAAAACGAAAAAGAAAAAAAGAAATATAGAGGTATATTAAGAGCACAGCTATCTTCAATGGAATTATTAATGTTGTTTTATAATGTTGTCTACTCAGAAAAAGGAGAGAAATTTAAAGATATCTTAAAGGGTACTAATTTTTTTGATGATCATTTAATAGAGTCTAATTTTCTATGGGTAAATGATAAAGAAGAGTTAGCCGCTTTAAAATAGATGTGATATGCGTGGTGAATAACCTTGACTGTTGAAGTACTTCACCTTTTACCAGAGGTAAATGAAAAGCAGGTCCGTCAGACATTAATAAATGAATTGAAGCTTTATAAAGCATTAAAAGTTAAACAAGAGAATTTAGATGAGCAAAAAGCAAATGGCATCTTAACTTTGTTTCCAAAATTAAAAGATCAAAATGTTTGTTCGGAGCTGAAGGTGCGGCAAATAGAAAGAGCACTAGAGTACAGCTTGGATGAAATTGAACAAGACATTATTCGTATGAAGTACCTTACTTCACGAATGGTTAAAGATCTTGAGGTATGCGAAGAACTAGGATTAAAGAAAGATCGATATTACAAATTGAAAAAGCAAGCTACGTTTAAACTTTCGACAGCACTCGGAATTATATGAGTGCTGTTTTTATTCAGTAATTTGCAGAAAGATTTAGGCTGATAAATACAAACAATTAAAGAAAGGTTGATATTTCGGAATTTTCACTTAAACTTATTGTGAACTTGAATATTTTGATTGTATTTAATAGAAAAATAAGGAGTGTGAGCATATTGTTTAGAAACCATTCTAAAATTGCAAGAATTTTAAGAGATAAAGAGTTACCTATCTTCGAATCATATGAATTTGATTTTTTTAGATGTGTTAATGTAGAAGAATGGGTATTTGGAAAAAATGTAAGTGAATTACATAAGGGCAATTTGAGAGATAATAACGGTGAGGGAAGGCATTCAAGACTGTTCCCAAATCAAAAAATATCTTATTGGGCTGATGATACTTTAACTGCTTTAGCTGAAATTAAAAAACATGGTGGTAATAAAAATTATTTAAGATTTATTGCTTATGATGATAGAAGTAGTACTTTCCCAACACTAAACACAAATGAAGACTTAGTCATTATAGATGGAATTCAACTTGGATTTGAAAAGATACTTTCAAAAATAGAAAGAAATGAAGAATTAACATCAGAGGAGATAAAGTTAATAGATCTAATTGAGGATAGGAAACCGGATTGTTTAGCTTATAAATCAGAAGCTAAAGATGGAAGAACAAACTTTCTTTTTTTTGAAAAAGGGTTTAATAAGCTGGCAATAAAAGAAGTTAAATTATATTTTGGTGAAAACAAGAATAAAAATCACAATACCATTATTTGTGCGGGTGAAAGTGATTATACTCCGTATATTGAATCATATGGGGAATTTTTCGAGCCAATAGCTAAAGTTAAAACTGATAGTAATTATAAAAAAACAGATGAATATAAGTTGAGGTATGAAAATTATTCAAAATCATTGACTAAGATACAAAATTCAGTGTCCGTGTAACCAAAGTTTAAGAGTGCCTCAACAAGGGGCGCTTTTTTTGTATCTTTATTCCTATTTAATGACAAGCATCACGTTGGTAAAATTGACCTTGTCAATGAATAGGAAGGAGTGAATTCTGCTGGGGAAAATACTTGATGCAAAAGCACTAACCAATGCCATGGATACAAGGGCGAAACACTATCAGGAACTCCGCGAACAAATGGTTGATTTAAAAAAGGCGCTTCAAGGCGTGGCAAACCTGGGTGATGATTTCACTGGTAAAGGTGCCGATAACATTAAAAGTTTTTATAAAGAGCTAGCTGGAAATGTGGACATGTTTATCAGCTTCATCGATAAGCAGAAAGCCTTTCATGAAGGTGTTTCTGGAACGCTTGATGATACAAATTTTGGCGGCGACACCTTTGTAGAAGAACACTTTTTAGACAACGCTGTACATATGGGAATCAAGAATGCCAAAAGCATCGTGAAGGATCAAAAAAAGGCACTCAAAACGATTTTTCAAGATATTGATGACCTCATTTCTCTGGAGGTATTTGATAGTAAAACCTTTGACGAAAAGATTGCAGATGCGGAAGATGAACGGAAGAAAACGGTTAAAGATTTAATAGAACTTGATCAAAATCTAAAAGATGAATATGCTTTGTCAGAGACTGAGGAGAAGGCTACAATGGCATTGTACGCAGAAATGATCAATGCCACAAATGGCGGAAAATCCATTTCGCCTATGAATTTTGACAAGAAAGCGTATCAAAATAGCGAAATCTACAAGGCAAAAAGCGATATTGAGAAGCAAACTTCTGAATATCTAAAAATCAAAAAAGATCAAGAAGAAGCCCGCAAGATCGCAAAGGAACAAGAAGCGCTAGCCAACCGTCCTTGGTATGAAAAAGCCCTTGATTACGGTGGGAATATCGTTAATGAGCTGACAGGCGTGAACGATGCAAAACGTGCCGCAACAGGTGTCGATCCGATCACAGGTGAAGAACTTACCGCAGGCCAGAGAGTCGCCGCAGGCGGCATGGCAGCAGCAGGATACATCCCGATTGTCGGCTGGGCAGGACGTATTTTCAAAGGCGGAAAAGCCGTCTATAAAACGACTCAAGCCACGTCCGCCGCAGTCAGAGCAGTCGACATCTATAAGACGTCACAGAAGTCTTTCAATGCGTTGAAAACATCACAAAAAGGCTTATATGGCCTCACCGCAACAAACGGCTTCAGCGAAGCGATTACGGGTCGAGATATGTTTGGAAATAAAGTCTCGAAAGAACAGCAGGAAGCGAGTATGAATGCGGCTCTGGGGATGCTTTTGCCGTTTGGGGCGAAAGGGTTTAATGGCAAAATGGGAATCAATCAAAAAAGCACCCACCTTAATCAAGCAAGTATAGGAAAGACTGATTTAGATCGTTTAAGGAAAAAGTGGAATGTTCCAGAAACTCAAACTGTTGCTGTAGGTAAAACAGACGTTAGAGGTTTGGAACGTAGCGTTTTCGAAGGTGGGTCACCAAAAGTTAGGAAAGAAGGAGGTCTTCCTTCATTAGATGAAGTTTATCCTGATCGGAAAATTAAGGCACCATATAAAAGATCAGTTAGAGGGCATGCTCAATTTATGGATCATGCAGAAGAAGGTGTGATAGCAGAATTTGAGGATGCAGTCAAAAAGGCAGGACTGAAACCAGAAGAGATAAAAGGTATACTAAATATCCATCAATCTAATCCAAATGGAGTTTGTAATAAATGTACAAAAGGTTTGTTTGATCAAGTTCCAAGTGAGGAAAGAGGAATATTCAAGCAACTGACAGATCACTATCCTGAATTGAAAATAAAAGTAACATCAGAACGAGATCCAAGTGTCCCGTACCCAAGAGATACTTTATCTTTTGATGTTAAAAATGGTGTTACAGAAAATGTCGTTAAAATAAAAAAATAGAAAAGAGGCTATAGAATGGATTTTATAAATGACATTAGTGAAGAAGCTAAAGTAGCACTAGGCTTAGCAATAGCCGAAAAAATGTATGCATTCATAGATAAAGAAGATGATGGTTACCACATAGGAGAAAAAGCTTTAGAAGATTGCTGGAAATGGCTTTCTGGTAAAGAGTTAAGTGCAGATGATTTATGTAACTACATAGATAGTGAAGATTATATAGATGTAGCCGAGTTCGCAAATAAAGAAAAAGATGAACAAAAACAATATGGCTGGTATTCAGTATTAGATGCGGTTTCTTATACAGCTTATCAAGCGTATAAACGAGAAAATAAAAAATTTGTTCCGCAAGTGCTAGAGATAATAGATGATGAAACATTGAATACACTTTGGGAAAATGCTATAGAATCAAAAATGATTGATATAGCTGAACTGAAAACCCTAACGAAGTATCTAATTGATCATTATCCTAGCAAATATCAAGATAATAACAAGTTATATTTAATCAACAAAGAGGATCTCCCATTAGGTGATTAAATAGAATACAGCTATTTTTAATAAGTAATACAGAGAGATATTAGATTAGAAAAAAATAAAAAACAGACCTCATATGGTCTGTTTTTTTATCACCCAAAAATGAAGGGGTTCTTTACACCTTTCAAATCACTTCCCCTTCTCCCGCTTCCGTTTCTCCTTCTCCGCCCGGTAAAACTCATGAAACATTTTCATCAGTGCGCGTTTCTCTATCCGAGACACATAACTCCGTGATATCCCGAGCTCCTTGGCTATTTCCCGCTGCGTTTTCTCTTTCTTTAAGTCCAAACCGAACCGGCCGACGATGACTTCTTTTTCCCGGCCGTCGAGAATGTCGATATATTCTTTTACTTTTTCAAGCTCCATGTTGAGCTGAATGGTATCGATCACGTCTTCATTTTCTGATTTTAAGACGTCAATTAATGAAATTTCATTACCTTCTTTATCCTGACCGATGGGGTCATGCAGAGAGACGTCCTTTTTTGTTTTTTTGAGTGCGCGTAAATGCATCAGGATTTCGTTCTCAATACACCGCGCAGCATACGTTGCCAGCTTTGTTCCTTTTCCAGAGGAATAGCTTTCGATGGCTTTAATGAGTCCGATCGTCCCGATGGAGATGAGGTCTTCAGCGTCTTCCCCGGTATTTTCAAATTTCTTGACAATATGGGCGACGAGCCGAAGGTTATGTTCAATCAGCATGTTTCTTGCGTGTTCATCGCCCTCTGCCATAAGGGCTAAGTATTTTTTTTCATCATCTCCCGAAAGGGGCTGTGGAAAGGCATTGTTTTTGACATAGGACACTAAAAACACCAATTCTTTGACCATCAATCCCATCGCTGTAAATACTCCTGCCACGATTTTCACCTCCACCATGTTTAGGCCGCTGCCTATATCCTCAAATGTATGTGAAGGAAGGATTGTCTGTGTCTGTACGATGAAAAAATCATCTTATTTGAAAGAAACGTGCTTCTGTGCGTATGTTTTTGCTGCCCCTCTCATATGTTTGCGGTTTCTTTGCGGTGCTTGGCGGTCTAGAAGCGTGCTAAAATATGTAATATTAGACCGAAAAGGAAGGGGTTTTTTCGGAACATGGGGAAGGTTCTTTCTTCACATGTCGGTATGAAAATTAATGAATGGTATCGAATGATACGGCAGTTCAGTGTTCCAGATGCGGAAATCTTGAAAGCAGAAGTAGAAGCGGAAATTGAACGTATGGAAGAGGACCAGCATTTACTGATTTATTATCAGCTCATGTGTTTTCGGCACCAAATTATGCTCGACTATATACACCCTTCAAAATATCAACCTTTCTCAGTATCTAACCTTGTCGATAAAATCGAAAATTCCAATCATGAGTTATCTGATATGCTGCATTATTACCATGCATTTTTTCGTGGCATGCATGAGTTTAGTCAAAAAGAATATTTGGAGGCCGTCAAATATTATCGCATGGCAGAAAAACAGCTGTCTATGGTATTTGATGATATTGAGCAGGCCGAGTTTCATTTTAAAGTAGCAGAAGCCTACTATATAATGAAACAAACGCATGTCTCCATGCACCATATTTTAAAAGCGCTTGAAATATACGATCAGCATGATGCATATTCCATTCGCATTATTCAGTGTCTCTTTGTCATCTCAGGAAATTATCAAGATTTAAAACGTAAAGATCGAGCACTGCCTCACTTGAAAAAGGCGAAACAACTCGCATCCGAAATTGATCACCCGCGCATTTATAGCTCAGCGCTCTATAATTTAGGGAAATGTTACGGGGAGTTAGGTTATCGAGAAGAAGCAGAACGATATTTAACCGAATCGGCTGACCTCGCCAAAAAAGAGCTGCTTCCCACGCTGCCTCATACACTTTATACACTGGCCAAGCTGCTTTTTAGACAAAATGAGCAGACTGAAGCAAGGCGCATATTAGAGGATGGGAAATTGGCCGCAAAGAAGCATGAAGACCAGCTGTTCTGTCATATGTTTGAGTATCTGGATGCTTTATATGTTCAGGAAATCAATGAAGAACAACTGCAAAAAACCATTGATTATTTGGAAAAACTTAGCCTATACTCTTATATAGAGGATATCTCACTAGAAATTGCGACAGCCTTAGAAGCCTCTCAACAATACCAGAAGTCCAACCAGTATTATCAAAAATTGCTATGGGCTCAAAATCAAATCCAAGAAGGAGAGTGTCTGTATGAATTCTAAGCAACGTTCGACAGTTGAAGAGAGAAACCAAACGTGAGACAAAAAGCGGGCCTAATGGGCCGGCTTTTTTTATGTGAAAAAGAAGCGTAGACGATCACGAAACTTGAATGAATTCATCAGAAAGCGGGCAATTTAATGTGTAATGATGTTCTGTGGAGGCGGTCTGATGAAAGGATTGCATATCTTGTTATGTATATTGGTATTATGCGCTTTTGTTCCTGATAACATAGAGGCGCGTACATTAAAAAGAATCGACCTAGAAAAAACGGGACGAGCCTTTTGGGACATGAGAGAGGAACGGAAAAAGATTGCGTTAACCTTTGATGATGGGCCTCATCCGGTATACACAAGTCAAATACTAGATGTACTAAGAGAGCATGAAGTGAATGCCAGCTTTTTTGTCATCGGAAGCCGTATTCATGCATATCCCCTCCTCGCAGAGCGGATTGTGAGCGAAGGAAATGAGCTTGGCAATCACACGATGAACCATACGTATTTTGACCTTTTGTCATCGAAAGAAATCAAGCAAGAATTAAAAGAATCAGCGGCTCATATCGCTTCTCTCCAGCCGGGCGGACCCTTATTATTTCGTCCCCCGGGCGGGCGCTTGACGATGAAGTCATTCCGCATTCTTTCTAAGCAAGGATACGATGTCGTGATGTGGTCCTTTACGCAAGATCCGAAGGACTGGTCAAGGCCAGGTGCTCACAAAATTGCCAGCCGTATTATTGAGAATATTCAGGGCGGTGATATCATCCTTTTACATGATGGCGGTGGAAATCGTAAGCAGACGGTAGAAGCGCTGAAACAAGTCGTACCTGAACTAAAGAAAAGGGGCTATGAGTTTGTGAAAGTAAGCGAACTACTGCACCATGACAGAGATTATCTGCCGGTTCAATTACAATAAGAAACAGTCATTCATTGAAACCAAAAGTCTTGTCGTTTACTATATGAAGAGGGCTTTTGGAGGTGAATGTTGTGAAGAAATTTGTTTTCCTTTTCATCCTGTTATGTGTTGCTGCTGGGTGCTCGAAGCAGGCGCAGGAAAGTGTCATTGCATTTGGTGACAGTAACACAAGAGGATCGAACTGGGATTTTCGAGATTATCCAACATCTGAAAAATGGGTAAATCTCATGAAAAACGTCGAGCGCGGCCAAATCAAGGTACACAATGCCGGAATTGGCGGGCAGACAACAGAAGATGCGAAGCTGCGCTTTGAGCAGGATATTTTAAAACAAAAACCAACTTACGTCCTCATCATGTTCGGTACAAATGATGCGGCGATTCTTGACGGGAAACATCCCCGTGTGACCAAAAAACGATTTAAGGAAAACTTATCCTACTTCATTTCTGAAAGTAGGAAAGAGGGAATTACCCCGATCCTCATGACGTGCGTGCCTGTAGTCGAAGGAGGCAAAAAGGGCTTGTATTATTATTCTAGATATAAGTCATCTTATTTTGCTGAGAGAGGCGGGGCGAGAGCTTGGCAAAACTCATACAATGACATCACAAGACAAGTAGCTGAAAAACAGCAGGTGCCGCTTGTCGACAATTGGAAAGCGTTCATCCGAGAAGCGGGTGAAGATAGTGACAACGCCTTGATTCAGTCTGGCCTCATTGACCCTTCTGGCAATCATATGACACCAAAAGGGGCAAGAATCATTTATAACGAAATCAAAGAGCGTGATGTCATTAAACATTTTTAAAAGCAGGCCATCTGCCTAAACAAGACGATCCATCTCGCATAGTCTAACAGTATATCTTCCTAGAAGGAGGTAACTGATATGTGGGGATGTCCTTATCCTTACCCTGCGTGTTCGCCTTATCCAGCTCAAGGAGCAGGAATCGGTTACGCTTTTCTTGTTGTGTTCCTTGTCGTCATTTTGGTCGTAGGTGGAGGGTTATGGTTTTGGAATGAACAGCCTTGCAAATAAGACACCTCTTCTTTGATCAGAAGGGGTGTTTTTTACGGAAAATAGTAGTAAGCCTATAGCGCAAGTGATATAATATCAGTCACCTGAGTTTAAAAAGGAGAGTGCTCGGGAGGCATGGTTCCTGGATATATGGAATTAAGAGGAAACAGAGAGCATATGCCCGAGCGAACGTCTTTTCATTTCTGTCTCAATTAATTCAATGAAGTCGCGATTTAAGTTCATTTCATTTGCTTTATAATACGATTCTATAAGTAAATCATCTGACAGCTTTTTCATACTAGAAACCCATATGATGGGAAAAACACCTCCCCTGAAAAAGTTGGCATAAAACTTGAGGAAAAGACATATCATCATAGGTTGATCGAATGTCTTTGAAGTACCTTTAATCTACCATGAATGGGAAACAAGAACAATCGTTCTGTTATCCACATGGTTAAGTGGATAACTTGTGGGTAGAGTGTTTATAATTGAATGAAAGCATGATGAAATATAGGTGGATAATGTGTGTAAAATTATCCACACCTGTTGAAGGTCCTCATCATATGTCGAAAACTTTTTCATTGTATTCGATAGACAGACAAATTGTGATTTGATTCGACACAATCGCTGAAAAACCAATGGAAGAAAGGGTGCAAATTGTGCTAAAGAAGTATTTCTTACCGGATGAATTTGTGAAAAGTATTTTCCACATTTCGCCGCAAAAACTAAAAGAACGAAATGTAAAAGGAATTATTACGGATTTAGATAACACACTAGTAGAATGGGATCGTCCAAGTGCGACCCCGCGTTTAATTGAATGGTTTCAAGAGATGAAAGATCACGGGATACAGGTGACGATTGTATCGAACAATAATGAAAAAAGGGTCAAGCTTTTTTCTGAGCCGGTTCATATCCCGTTTATTTATAAAGCGAGAAAACCGATGGGAAGAGCCTTTAATAAGGCCGTCGCTGATATGCAATTGAAGAAAGAAGATGTGGTTGTCATTGGCGATCAGCTTATGACAGATGTGCTTGGCGGAAACAGGCATGGCTTCCATACCATTTTGGTTGTACCTGTTGCGGCATCGGACGGATTTTTCACGAAGTTTAACAGGCAGATTGAACGCAGAATTTTAGGAGCCTTAAAGCGTAAGGGCCACATTCAGTGGGAGGAAGAGTAATAATGGAAAAGGTTGTTTGTATTGGCTGCGGTGTAGCCATTCAGACGGAAGATAAAGATCAATTAGGATATGCGCCGGCAGCATCTCTATTGAAAGAAGATGTGATCTGTCAGCGCTGTTTTAGGTTAAAGAACTACAATGAAATTCAGGATGTGTCTTTAACAGAAGACGACTTTTTAAATATTTTACACAGCATTGGCGAGACTGATTCTCTGATCGTCAAGGTCGTTGATATTTTTGACTTTAACGGAAGCTGGATTAATGGACTGAGCCGTATTGTTGGTGGTAATCCCATTTTACTTGTCGGCAACAAGGTAGATATTTTACCGAAATCCGTGAAAAAAGACCGTCTTGTTCAATGGATGAAGCGGGAAGCAAAAGAAAATGGGCTCAATCCGATCGATGTGTTTTTAATCAGTGCGAGCAGAGGACAAGGTGTGCCTGAGGTCATGGAGGCAATTGATCATTACCGTGAGGGCAGAAATGTCTATGTTGTCGGCTGTACAAATGTTGGGAAATCAACATTTATTAATCGCATTATCAAAGAGGTGTCTGGAGAAGAGAATGTGATCACCACATCCCAATACCCAGGGACAACACTTGATGCGATTGAAATCCCGCTTGATGACGGGTCTGCTTTATTCGATACACCGGGTATCATCAACCGCCATCAAATGGCGCACTATGTCGGCAAAAATGACTTAAAGATTTTAACGCCGAAAAAAGAATTGAAACCGAGAACGTTCCAGTTAAATGAAGCTCAAACGCTTTACTTTGGCGGACTGGCACGATTTGATTATGTAAAAGGCGGCAGAACATCCTTTGTCTGCTACATGCCAAATGAACTCAACATTCACAGAACGAAGATGGAGAATGCAGATGACTTATATGAAAAGCATGCAGGTGAGCTGCTTTCACCGCCATCAAAAGAGGGGATGGAAGATTTCCCGCCGCTCGTTCCGCACACTTTCACCATAGATCAGCCAAAAATGGACATTGTCTTTTCAGGATTGGGCTGGGTGACTGCGAATGATGCTGGAAAACAAATCAAAGTGTATGCGCCAAAAGGCGTGCACGTGTTTATGAGACGTTCGTTAATTTAAATGTTCAGAGGGGGAGAGACCTTGAAACCTTTATACGGAGTAATCGGTAACCCTGTTGGCCACTCAATGTCTCCGGATATTCATAATGCAGCATTAAAGGATGCTGGAATTGATGGACATTATCATGGCTTTCAAGTAGAAAATGATGACCTGAAAGATGCGATTAGCGGCATGAAAGCGTTAGGAATCAGCGGCATTAACGTCACTGTTCCGCACAAGGTAGAAATCATGAAGTACCTCGACAAAATTGATGTGACAGCTGAACGCCTTGGTGCCGTCAATACGGTGCGGCTCGAAGGAGATCAGCTCGTTGGGTACAATACAGATGGAGAAGGCTTTCTTCATTCATTGCTTGAAGCGTTGGATCAGCCGCTATCAGAGCTGTCATTTCTCCTGCTTGGTGCTGGTGGAGCAGCAAGAGCGATTTACACGACAATTGCTGAGTATGCACCGAAACAATTTGATATCGCCAACCGCACCATTGAAAAAGCTGAGGCTTTAATTGAAAGTGCCGATGGGAAAATCACATCTCGTGCCATTGCATTAAATACAGCAGAAGAGCGGCTTGGGGAATATGATGTCATCATCCATACGACCTCGATTGGTATGTATCCGAATGTTGAAGAAACCCCAATTTCTTTAGCGAACGCAAAAAAAACAGCGGTCGTTTGTGATATTGTGTATAATCCAATAGAAACAAAGCTGCTAAGCGAAGCAGCCGGGTTAGGTTTGAAAACAGTCGATGGCGTCGGCATGTTTGTTGGTCAGGCGGTAAGAGCCTTTGAACTGTGGACGGGCATTACACCTGACGCCCGAAAAATGAAGTCAATTGTCATAGAGAAATTAGGAGGAACACCATGTTAAAAGGTAAGCAAAAACGTTTTTTACGTGCGCAAGCACATCATTTATCACCTATTTTTCAAGTTGGAAAAGGCGGGGTAAATGACAATATGGTCAAGCAAATTTCCGAGGCGCTTGAAGCAAGAGAACTTTTGAAAGTCAGCGTATTGCAAAACTGCGACGAGGACAAAACAGAGGTTGCAAAAGCACTTGTAAAAGGTGCAAAAGCTGAACTCGTTCAAACGATCGGAAATGTGATTGTCCTTTATAAGGAATCAAAGGAAAATAAACAAATTAAGCTGCCGTAAAGGTGGATATGATATGAAAAAAATAGGGTTATTCGGCGGTACGTTTGATCCCCCGCATAATGGGCATTTGCTGATGGCAAGTGAGGTGCGTTTCCAAGTAGGGCTTGATGAAATTTGGTTTATCCCAAATCACAAGCCCCCTCATAAAACGGGCCGAAAACGAGCAGAGAGTCATCACCGCGTAAAAATGGTGGAAAAAGCGATTCAGACAAATCCTCATTTTCGAGTTGAGCTTATTGAAATGGAGCGGGAGGGCCCATCTTATACAGTAGATACGGTTGAGCTGTTAAAGAAGCGCCATCCTGAAGATGAGTTCTTTTTTATGATTGGAGCGGACATGGTCGAGTATTTGCCGAAATGGCATAGAATCGATGATTTGCTTCAGATGATCACCTTTATTGGGATGAAAAGACCAGGTTATGAAGGAAGTACGGCGTATCCTCTTTTGTTTGCAGATGTTCCGGCTTTTGATGTATCATCGACATTGATTAGGCAGCGAATGAAGCAGGGGAAACCTGTTGATTATTTGATTCCGAAAGCTGTTGAGTGTTATATAAAGGAGCATCATTTATATGAATCGTGAAGAAGCTTTAAACTGTGTCAAACAGCAGTTAACAGAGCATAGATATACACATACAATTGGGGTCATGGAGACGGCCATTTCATTAGCTGAACGTTTTGGTGCAGATGTGAAAAAAGCAGAGGTCGCGGCTATTTTCCACGATTATGCTAAATTTAGACCGAAAGAAGAAATGAAGGGCATCATCCAGCAAGAACAGATGAACCCTCTATTGCTTAAATATTCACCTGAGCTTTGGCATGCCCCAGTTGGTGCCTATTTGGTCAAAAAAGAAGTTGGAATTGACGACCAAGATATTTTAACAGCCATTGAATTCCATACGTCCGGCAGACCGAACATGACATTGCTTGAAAAAGTTATTTATGTGGCCGACTATATAGAGCCAGGACGCCATTTTCCTGGTGTAGAGGAAGTAAGAGAGTTAGCAGAGCAGGATTTGGACCTTGCCTTGATTCAATCTTTAAAAAACACCGTCAGCTTTTTAATGAAAAAGAATCAGCCGGTTTTCCCAGATACACTTGCTACTTATAACTCACTTGTGCAAAAGAACAACTAAGGAGGAATTTTGATGGATGCATCATCAATTTTAAACATCGCAGCTGGAGCGTGCGATGATAAACGGGCAGAGGACATTATTGCCCTGAATATGCAAGGGATCTCACTTGTTGCAGATTATTTTCTCATTTGTCACGGGAATTCTGACAAACAAGTACAGGCCATTGCAAGAGAAGTGAAACACCTTGCAGAAGAAGGCGGCATCGAAGTTAAAAAGATGGAGGGCTTTGACGAAGCAAGATGGGTCTTGATTGATTTAGGAGATGTCATTGCTCATGTGTTCCACAAAGAGGAAAGAGGATACTATAACTTAGAGAAGCTTTGGGGAGATGCGCCGAGAGAAACGCTTTCGCTTGGCATTAACTCATGATTTATCAAGGGTTTGCAGGTGTGTATGATGAGCTCATGACACATGCCCCTTATGATGAATGGGTTCAGTGGATACAGCGGCATATCAAGCCAAATAGTGCGATTATCGATGTAGGTTGTGGAACTGGAGAGATCTCTCTTCGGTTAGCTGCAAAAGGCCACATGGTCACAGGAATTGACCTAAGTGAAGAGATGCTGGCATTTGCGCAGCAAAAAGCACAGGCTCATAAGCAGTCTATTCAATTTTTACATCAAGATATGAGAGAGCTTGAGGGGTTTGAACAAACTTTTCAAGCAGCGGTTATTTGCTGTGATTCTTTGAATTATCTAAAAAACGAAAATGACGTCAAAAAAACCTTTAAAAACATGTTTCAGCTTTTAGAGACAGGTGGGGTTTTATTGTTTGATGTTCATACCCCTTTTAAAATGGAAGAGGTATTTCCTGGCTCTACTTATGCCGATCAAGATGAAGAAATCAGCTACATTTGGCAGAGTGATAAAGGAGATCATCCATTTTCAGTCATTCATGATTTAAGCTTTTTTGTAAAAGACGGAGACGTGTATGAGCGTTATGATGAAACGCACGAACAGCGTACATTTCCTTTTGAGACATATGCAGCGTTCCTTGAGTCCGCTGGCTTTGAACAGATTGAAGTGACCGCTGATTTTACAAATGAAGCACCTCAAGAATGTGCAGAAAGATATTTTATTTCAGCGAAGAAACCAAAAACCATCGTTTAATGGAACGATGGTTTTTTAAAACCCTTTTTTCGCTTGTTGCGAAGATGTTTAATTTCTGAGATCATCAGTAAACACACTCGGTGGGTATTGATGCGCAACCGCTTCTACATCCTCATCGAACTTGTCATGAGTGTTCTGGAAAAGCTGATGGAACATATCTTGAACACCTGCTTCAAGTGCTTTAATGCCCTCGCCGGTGACGCCGCCTTTTACACACACCTTCTCTTGCAGTGTAGGCAGGGTATACACCCTTTTTTCAATCAAACGGCCAAGTCCTACAAGCATATCTTCTGATAAGGTAGTGGCTTCTTCTTTTGAAATATCTGTTTCTTCAACAGCGGCTTCAATCATTTTCTGAACAAGAAAGCTAATAAAGGCAGGACCGCAGCTGACAATATCTGAGGCTGCCCGTGTGATTGAATGATGAATTTCGATTGGTGTTGAAATGCGGGAAGCGAGTTGTCTGAGCGCTGCTTTTGTCGTGACATTGCATGATGAACCAAATGTTAAAAGTGATGCGCCTGATAATGCGCGGTTGGTGATGCTTGGGATCAGTCTGGCTGTTTGACAAGGAACAATATCTTGAAGCTGTTCAGGATGAACCGGACTTGTAATGATGACAATGGTTTGCTGTTCTTTTAAAAGTGGGCTCAGCTCTTTTAAAAGCGGATAAATATCAAGTGGTTTGACACAAACAAAGATGAAATCTTTATCCGTTACAGCTCCTGAAAGCTGTTTCGTCACTTCGACCTCTGGGTGATTCTTTTTTATATTGAACGCTTTTTCGATGGTCCGATTTGTAATGGTGATGGATGAGGGATTGACTGCTTTTGATTCAATAAATGCCTCAGTAAGTATGGTACCCATGTTTCCTGTACCGATTAACCCTATATTCAAACGTTCTCCCTCCTTAGACGCATAGGATCTGTTATCTTCTAAACAGTATGTGAAGCAGCGTGAAAATATGATTGAAAGAAGCGTGAACAAGTGAAGCAGCTCATTTCGTTGAAAAAATACAGTCTTTATCTGATAGCGGGAATCATTATCCTCGTCATCCTCATCATCTGTTTCTGCTTTTTAGTAGGAAAAGAGAAAGGCAGCGCCGAGCCAGGTGTATTGAAAGAACAACATGAAACGCAAGTCACATTAGAAGAAAAACAAGAGAGTGCAGAAAAAGAGCCAACATCCATCGTAGTAGAGGTCAAAGGAGCTGTACGGAAGCCGGGCGTTTATGCATTGATGGCTGAGGACAGAGTTGAAGAAGCCATTAAAAGAGCAGGTGGTTTTACGAGCAAGGCAGATACAGTTGACATCAATCAAGCAGCAAAATTAGAGGACAGTATGATGATTTATGTACGAAAGAAGGGGGAGGCTGACAAGCAGGGACAAACAGCAGCGGCTGATACGCCGCCGGGAAATGAACAGAGTCAAGCGGTGAATGTCAATCAAGCTGATGCAGCGGAATTGCAGACCATTAACGGAATAGGCCCGGCCAAAGCGGAAGCCATCATTGCGTATAGAGAAGAGCATGGAGAATTTCAGCAAATTGAAGATTTGCGGAATATTTCGGGTTTTGGAGAGAAGACCATTGAACGGCTGAAAAATCAACTGACGGTTAAGTAGAATTGACGGTATAGAAGAAAGGCATGTACACTTAATACCAACCATCATTCTGGAGGGATCAGCTCGTGGAGAGAATTTCATGGAATCAATATTTTATGGCTCAAAGCCATTTGCTTGCTTTGCGAAGCACCTGTGAGCGGCTAGCTGTTGGGGCAACGATCGTAAGAGACAAGCGCATCATCGCAGGTGGATATAATGGATCCATTGCCGGCGACGTGCATTGTGCAGATGTAGGATGCTATGTGATAGATCATCACTGCGTTCGTACAATCCATGCGGAGATGAACGCTATTTTACAATGTGCCAAATTTGGTGCACCAACGGCTGATGCTGAAATATATGTGACGCATTTTCCTTGCTTGCAGTGCTGTAAAGCGATTATTCAAGCAGGTATTCGAACAGTGTATTATGCGAAGGATTATAAAAATCATCCATATGCTGTTGATTTATTTGAACAGGCCGGAGTTCAAACAGAACAGGTCGAACTAGATGAGATGATTATTGACTTAAAAAACCAAGAAAAATTAGCCTTTGTTGCGGATTTAATAGGCAAACTAAGTGAATCAGGACGTAGCGAAACAGAAATTCGTCAAATGCATGAAAAGGCGAATCAATTATTTACTTCCTATGTTTAAGTATTTGCCGTTCGGGGCGATTTCAGCAGCTGCTGGAATTGCTCTGGCCGCATATCATCTTCATTTATATTTTCTCCTTTTTCTTCTTGTATGTCTTCTTTTCAGTCTGCTGAAAAAAATACCCCAGTTCTTTTTAATGGTCAGTTTGTGTGGAACGATCTATATGCTCATTTTTATGGTGCATCAGTCTTTTGAAACGGATCATCCCATGCAAGAAAAAGCATTTTCTCACTCGGTTGTGATTGAAACGATTCCGAAAATAGATGGCAATCGCTTTTCAGCGACTGTTTCATCAGAGAATCGTCGACTAGCGGCATTTTATACGATTCAAACGGAGCGTGAAAAAGAAGAGCTAAAAGATGTTGGGCCAGGTATGAGCTGTCATATGACAGGTGAGATGCGGTTGCCTAAACATGCAACCATACCGAATGGCTTTCAATATGATCAATTTCTAAAAACAAAAGGTATTGATGCTATTTTCTTAACGCAGTCTATGAAAAGCTGCACGAAACATGACAGCCCTTCACATGACCTTTCATCTATTAGGCAGAAGGGGTTGAAATTTCTAGAAGATCACGTTCCGAAGAATTCTGTTGGGATTGTGCAGGCACTTATTTTTGGCGATCGTGATTTAATAGACCCTGATACATTAAGAGATTATCAAATGCTTGGCATCATTCATTTATTAGCCATTTCAGGACTTCATGTTCAAACATTGCTCGCTTGTCTATTTTGGTGTCTACTCCGCGCTGGCGTGACAAGAGAGACAGCGCGTATTCTTTTATTATCCTTTTTGCCGGTTTATGCTAGTTTAACAGGTGCTGCACCGTCTGTGTTAAGAGCCTGTCTCATGGCTGGAATTTATTTAGTCATCACAAGCCTGCCAAAAGAAATGAAACAGCCTTCTGCGGTCGTGTTAAGTGCAGCGTTCTTGCTTTTATTAGCCATTCAACCACTTTATATATTTGATGTCGGTTTTCAACTGTCATTTGTGGTGACCTTATTTATTTTGCTATCCACTAGTATTTTATCAAAAGCAAAAAGTTCGGTGATGCAGTTATTCCTCATTTCCTTGATTGCACAGCTTGCTTCGCTTCCTGTTCTTTTATATTATTTTCAACAATTTTCCTTGCTGAGTGTTCCTTTAAATATGATGTTCGTTCCTTTTTATACAATGGTTGTCATGCCTCTGTCCTTATTCTTTTTTCTTTTATCTATCATTTATCTTCCGCTTGGACAAACACTGTTTCAGCTGCTTGATTGGGTGATCCAGTTTAGTCATCAATTGTCTGCACACATGGCTGCTTACGATAGTCTTACTCTCATTTTTATGAAATCGACATGGTGGCATGTGCTCCTAGAGGTGTCCTCCATTGTTTTTCTATTCATTGTGATGGAATGTAAAACTTCTATCAAATCTTATCTTGTGCCGATTTTGATTCTCGTTTGTGTGCTGTCTGTACACTATTTCACGCCGAATTTTCTTCAAAAAGGAGAGGTCACGATGTTAGATGTAGGACAAGGGGATAGTTTGTTTATTCAGTTACCTTATCGAACCGGGCATATATTAGTCGATACAGGAGGCAGACTTTCTTTTGAAGAAGAGCCATGGAAAAAAAGACGTAAAGTATCTACAATTGGGGATCAAACGCTTATTCCATTTCTGCATTCTAAAGGCATAGCAAAACTTGATGTCCTCATCCTTACCCATGCAGATCAAGATCATATGGGAGAAGCGATGCGGTTAATAAAGCGAAATAAAGTCAAACGCGTTGCAATCCCAAAAGGCTTTGCTCGAAATCCAGAGGATGCGCAGCTTTTAAAGGAAGCGGCTGATCAACGGATTCCTGTAGATGAGTTGGAAAGAGGAGATCAGCTGAGAATTGGAGGACAAAAATTCGACGTTCTGCATCCCGCACGTGACCAGGTGACGAGTAAAAATAATGATTCACTGGTCCTCACCTTTACGCTTGGCGGCAAGCGTTTTATGCTGACTGGGGATCTTGAACAAGAAGGGGAACGAGACATCATTCAAGCTTACCCCAAGCTACGAGCGGATGTCTTGAAGGTTGGGCATCACGGGAGTAAAGGATCAACAAGTGAAGAATGGCTTCAGCATTTGAACCCGTCATATGCACTGATTTCAGCAGGTGAACGAAATCGGTATCACCATCCTCATCAAGAAGTTTTGAAAAAAATAAATGAGCATCAAACAAAGGTGTATCGTACAGATATCGATGGAAGTGTGACCTATGAATTTCTTGAAGAGGATGGAACATTTTACGCTCATCCTCCATATGATATCTTACAAAATCAATAAAAAAACTGCCAAAACGGCAGTCATCTTGCATTCATGTAGTTAAGATCCAACGAGGTGTATCACTGTTGCCAAAATAAACATTGAGGCGAAAAATCCGAATGTGACGATAAAACCAACAGCTGAGTCGGTCACATCATTCCGCTTGCTTTGAACATTCTTTTCAAATTCATTCATTTTCATCCCTCCTGGCTATTTTTAGTATACTTGAACTCATTTGGAATTGCTAGAAGGTAAAGTAACCGTTTTCCATTTTCATGATCATTTTGTGAATATCGTCTGACTGTAAGCTGACCCGGGAGCTTACGTGAGACGTTTACTATAAATGAGGAGGCGGCACTTTCAGCTTCCTCTTTACTAATGTCTCTACACGCTTTAGGATAGAGGAGGAAGTGAAAGAGAGGGATTTAAGCGAATGGTCTTTGAAGTATGGAACAATTTAAAAAAAGGGGATATCCATCCCGTTTATTGCTTATATGGAAAAGAAACGTATTTACTTCAAGAGACAGCTGCAAAATTGAGACAAGCTGTCGTCGACGAAGAAACAAAGGATTTTAATTACTCTGTCTTCGATATGGAAGAGGTGCCGCTTGAGCAGGCTGTGACGGACGCAGAAACATTTCCGTTTATGGGAGAGCGGCGTCTCGTTGTGATCAAAAACCCTTATTTCCTCACTGCAGAAAAGAAAAAAGAAAAGATCGAGCATCAGCTTTCTGTATTAGAAGCTTATTTAGAAAAGCCAGCACCCTACACGATTCTCGTGTTATTAGCCCCATATGAAAAACTGGACGAACGTAAGAAAATCACCAAATTGTTAAAAAAGAAAGCGGCTGTGGTTGAGGCGAAAGAGTTAAATCCGAAAGAAACAACGGATTTCACCATCACATTAGTAAAAACAGAAGGAAAAACAATCTCGGCTGAAGCGGCAGAACAGCTTGTCATGTTATGTGGCGGGAGCCTGTCCTCACTTTTTCAAGAGGTTCGAAAGCTAAGTACATATATTGGGCAGCGAGAGGAAATTGAGCTGGCGGATGTCAATCAGCTCGTTGCACGAAGTTTGGAGCAGAATATTTTCGAACTGATTAACCAAATCGTGAACAGGCGCCGGTCTGAAGCGATGCAAATGTTTTATGATCTCCTAAAGCAAAATGAGGAACCCATTAAAATATTGGCACTCATTTCAAATCAATTTCGGTTGATATTGCAGACAAAGTACTTTGCTCAACAGGGATACGGGCAAAAACAAATTGCGTCAAACCTGAAAGTTCACCCATTCCGGGTCAAACTCGCGATGGATCAAGCAAGACTGTTTTCAGAAGAAGAGCTAAAGTACATCGTCAAAGAGCTCTCCACGATTGATTATGAAATGAAAACGGGTAAAAAGGACAAGCAGCTATTATTAGAATTGTTCCTGCTTCGGTTATTAGGGGCTTGAACATAAAAAAACGACCTTCTCAAAAGAGGGTCGTTTTTGTTTAGATGTATAATTGCCAGTCTGTCCTTAGGCTCGGCCGTTCAGGACGGACGTACAGTTAAACAGGTGCCTCATCACTGAGGCGTTGCAATCATTATGCAGAAAGTCCGTTTACTTGTTTCGCAAGTCTTGATTTGTAACGCGCAGCTGCGTTTTTGTGTACAAGACCAGTTTTAACGGCTTTGTCAATGCGTTTTGCAGCAGAAGAAAGAGCAGCTTTTGCTTGCTCAGCATCGTTGTTAGCTACAGAAACTTCAACTTGTTTAATCGCAGTACGCATCGCAGACTTGATTGTTGCGTTGTGTGCACGGCGTTCGTTATTCGTTTTTGTACGTTTGATCGCTGATTTAATATTTGGCATGTGTTTCACCTCCTAAGATACAACCTAAACACAATTGTCTTAAGGTTAAATCTTCACAATAGAACAAATTGTATTCTATCAAACACACCTTTAGAATGCAATATAAATGTAAAGTATTTTTCATTGATGAAGCGCTCGAATGTTTCTTGAAAGAGATGGAAAGACTACTGTTAATTACTTGATGGAAGGAGCCTTTTCATGAAGAAACAGAAACTCGATTTAAGCGCTTATCAAATCCGGACCGATTTGGCCGTTGAAACAAAAGAGATACTAGAACAAGAGAACGATCCGAATGTGGTCAAAAAGGACGGTATTCAAGGAATTATTGAGAAAGAGAAGGAAGAGCACGGCATCCGCATCCGCACTGTGGAGATTACGACAGAAGGAGAAGAGTTGACCGGAAAAAAGGCAGGGACATACTTGACGCTTGAGGCGCAAGGAATTCGTGAGAAAGACTCTGAGATGCAAGAAAAAGTGGTCGAAGTTTTTGCCCATCATTTTGCTCAGTTTTTAAAAGATCACGGCATTCAGGCGGATGCGAGCTGTCTTGTCGTAGGACTCGGAAACTGGAATGTCACGCCGGATGCTTTAGGGCCGCTCACAGTTGAAAATTTGCTGGTGACACGCCACTTATTTGAATTACAGCCTGAGAATGTGCAGGAAGGCTATCGCCCAGTGTCTTCATTATCGCCTGGAGTCATGGGACTGACTGGTATAGAAACAAGTGACATTATACAAGGTGTCATTGAACGATCTAAACCAGATTTTGTGATCGCCATCGATGCACTAGCTGCACGTGCAGTAGAACGGGTGAATACGACAATTCAAATTTCTGATACAGGTATACATCCAGGATCGGGTGTCGGAAATAAACGAAAAGAATTAAGCAAAGAGACCTTGGGGATTCCAGTCATTGCCATTGGTGTACCGACAGTGGTCGATGCAGTCACGATCGCAAGTGACACGATTGATTACGTGTTAAAGCATTTTGGTAGAGAACTGAAAGATGATAGACCTTCCCGATCTTTAGTACCAGCGGGTCTGACATTTGGCAAGAAAAAAGTGCTGAATGAAGAGGATTTACCAGATGATGAAACGCGTCAATCCTTTTTAGGAATCGTCGGAACGCTTCCTGAAGAAGAAAAAAGACAGTTGATCCATGAGGTGCTTGCACCGCTTGGACAAAATCTAATGGTCACACCGAAGGAAGTGGATACATTCATTGATGACATGGCGAACGTACTCGCCAATGGGTTAAATACAGCACTTCATCAAAAAATCTCTCAAGACAACATGGGTTCCTATAATCATTAAACAGTTCTACTTTCTCTAGCTCGCTCATAGTGTAATTACTAGAAAGCGTGCTGGAGGGAGTAAATCATGAAAAAAAGACCTCGCCGTCCTCGACAGTTGGTCGTTGCGATTAATGGAACAAAAGTAGTGAAGAGTATTTTTTTGTTTATTGTCTCTCTGGTGGTTGTGTTTGTCATGTCAGGGGCTTTGACGTCTTTAAAACCTGAGCTTAGGCCTCAAGCATCATTATATGGTGTGGCAGATGAGCTGTCAGGGGCATTCTTTGCAACTCTAATGGGGATGGAAAATCAATATTTTTCCTCAGCAGTCCCTGAAGATCAAAAAGGATTTCATTTCTCCGGGCTGTCACTCAAACTTGCCACAAGTATCAATTTAGAAGACCCCCGCAGTTTTCTAGGAAGAGAGCTGCCAGGCTTTGAACATTTTGATACAAAAATCATCCTAGCAGGTGAAGGTACAGACTATACGAATATGCCAATGGAATCGCCGCCTCCAAGTGAAGTCATCAAAGATGAAAAAGAAGCAAATCTAGCTGAGCTGGACAAGCTTGATGAAGATGAACCGAAAACGCCTGCAAAAGAGCCGGACCAGTCGACAGGAAAACGAAAAGCTGTATACATTTATCACACACATAATACGGAATCATATTTACCATTTTTAAAAGGAGAAACAAACCCAAACAATGCGCGCCACTCAAAAGTGAACGTCACCCTTGTCGGGGAGATGTTTGGTAAAGCGCTCGATCAGCAAGGAATCGGCAACACAGTGGATAAAACAGAAATTGAAAAAAGACTGCTGAAAAAAGGGTTGAAGTATCCTCAATCATATAATGAATCCAGATTGGTTGTAAAAGAGGCTCTCGCTAAAAATGATGACCTAGATTACTTAATCGATATTCACCGGGATTCAAGAAGAAAGAAAGATACGACAGTAGAAATCAAAGGCAAGAAATATGCGAGAATCGCGTTTGTTGTAGGGAAGAAGAATCAAAGCTATGAGAAAAACTTAAAGCTGGCGACAGAGTTCCACCATTTGATGGAGAAAAAATATAAAGGACTTAGTGTCGGTGTGTTTGCCAAAGGAGAAATTGGTGATAATGGAATCTATAATCAAGATTTATCTGACAAAGCCCTCCTATTAGAATTTGGCGGTGTGGATAATAATATGGAAGAACTGAAAAACGCATCCAATGCAGCAGCTGATGTGTTCAGTGAAATTTTCTGGGACGCAGAAAAGGTAGACGGCAAAGCAAAGGATGAGAAAAAACGGTCTTAAGGTGGTGGAGGACATGGGCTCATTTATCGGAAAAACCATTATTTTATCGCTCGTATTGCTATTCGGTGTCTTTTTAGGAATGCAGCAAGCTAATAATGGCATGCTTCAAATGAAAGGGTATCATGATCCGCAATTAAAAGGGGCCTTCACTGTCCAAACGAATGATGATCAAGAAAAAGAAGCTTCTATCCTCGGAACAGCTGTCACACAAAAAGACTTAGCAGAAAAACAAAAGCAGCTAGAAGAAATGGAGAGCTTTAATGCCTTCTCTAAGGCCGGAAAAGCATTATCAGAAGGTATGACGCATGCAGCCCGTACACTTTATGATTGGGTGAATGGTAAATAAACTGTTGTAAGCATCATGTTGGATGTTATTTCATAAGATATCACACCTTTTCGTGAAAGCCGCTAACCGATGAGCGGCTTTTCTTGATTTCGATTGAATCTTTACAGCCCTATTGATATAATCTAACCTAGCGCAACCCGCGTTTTATAGTAGGAGTGATAGATTGTGACAGATAAAGAAAAACGATTAGAACGGCAATCAAGAATTCGAAATTTCTCCATTATCGCCCATATTGACCATGGGAAATCCACATTGGCTGACCGTATTTTGGAAAAAACAGCGGCGATTACGCAACGAGAAATGAAAGAACAATTACTTGATTCCATGGACTTAGAGCGTGAACGCGGCATTACGATCAAATTAAACTCTGTTCAGCTGAAATATCAGGCGAAGGATGGAGAAGAATATATTATGCACCTGATTGATACACCAGGGCATGTCGACTTCACCTATGAGGTATCTCGAAGCCTAGCTGCCTGTGAAGGTGCAATTCTTGTGGTGGATGCAGCACAAGGCATTGAAGCACAGACACTAGCGAACGTTTATTTAGCTCTTGATAACAACTTAGAAATCCTGCCGATCATTAACAAAATTGATCTGCCGAGTGCAGAACCTGAACGTGTAAGACAAGAAATTGAAGATGTCATCGGGTTGGATGCATCTGAAGCTGTTCTCACCTCTGCTAAGGCGGGCATCGGGATCGAGGATATTTTAGAACAAATCGTCGAAAAGGTGCCGGCACCAGCTGGAGATCCAGAAGCACCACTTCAAGCCCTCATTTTTGATTCTCTCTACGATGCGTATCGTGGCGTCATTGCTTACATACGAATTGTCGAAGGAACCGTAAAACCGGGTCAAAAAATTAAGATGATGGCGACAGGCAAAGAATTTGAAGTGCTTGAAGTTGGCGTATTTACACCGAAAGCAATGCCAACAGACGAACTCACTGTTGGAGATGTTGGCTATTTAACAGCTGCCATTAAAAACGTTGGTGATACACGAGTAGGGGATACGATCACAAGTGCGGTAAACCCTGCGAAAGAAGCTCTGCCTGGATATAGAAAGCTGAACCCAATGGTGTACTGCGGCCTTTATCCAATTGACACAGCGAAATATAACGACTTGCGTGAAGCGTTAGAAAAGCTTGAATTAAATGATTCTTCACTTCAATATGAGGCAGAGACATCCCAAGCACTTGGCTTCGGCTTCCGCTGTGGCTTCCTTGGCATGCTTCATATGGAAATCATCCAAGAACGGATTGAACGTGAATTTAAAATCGACCTCATTACGACAGCGCCAAGTGTTATTTACGATGTGTATATGACAGACGGAGAAAAAATCGTTGTAGATAACCCATCCAATTTGCCTGATCCGCAAAAGATTGAGCGAATTGAAGAGCCATACGTGAAGGCAACAATGATGGTGCCAAATGATTATGTTGGTTCTGTGATGGAGCTTTGCCAAGGAAAGCGCGGCAATTTCATTGATATGCAATATCTTGATGCAAACCGCGTGAGCATTGTGTACGAAATTCCTCTGGCAGAGATCGTATACGAATTCTTTGATCAATTAAAGTCCAATACAAAAGGGTATGCATCCTTTGATTACGAGCTGATCGGCTATCGCCCATCCACTCTAGTGAAAATGGATATCATGCTCAATGGCGAAAAAATCGATGCACTTTCCTTTATTGTTCACCGCGATTATGCGTATGAACGCGGAAAGATCATTGTAGAAAAGCTGAAAGAACTGATTCCGCGCCAGCACTTTGAAGTACCAGTTCAGGCAGCGATCGGTCAAAAGATTGTTGCACGGTCTACCATTAAAGCAATGCGCAAGAACGTACTAGCGAAGTGTTATGGTGGAGATATTTCCCGGAAAAGAAAGCTTCTTGAGAAGCAAAAAGAAGGGAAAAAGCGCATGAAGCAAGTGGGTTCTGTAGAAGTCCCACAAGAAGCATTTATGGCCGTGCTGAAAATGGACGACAGCACACCGAAAAAATAACATCCTCAAGGCAACCTGCTTTACAATGCTCGCCTTGACGTTTATAGTCGAAAACAAACGAAGAGGCCGCAGCGATAAACTGCGGCTCTTTACCTGTAAAGAAGGTGTCAATAATTGAAAGCAGCATACATTCACATTCCATTTTGTGAGCACATTTGTCACTATTGTGATTTTAATAAATTTTTCATTAAAACCCAGCCGGTCGATGAATACTTAGCCGCTCTTGAAAAAGAAATGCAGCACACGATCGATCAAAAAGGGGAGCAAGAACTAAAGACGATCTTTATTGGCGGAGGAACCCCGACATCACTCACAACCAGCCAGTTAGATCAGCTTATGGACAGCATTCACCGCGTATTAAAACCAACCAAAAACTTAATCGAGTTTGCAGTAGAAGCAAACCCAGACGAACTATCGCTTGAGAAATTGAATGTCTTAAAATCAGCTGGCGTTAATCGGCTGAGCTTTGGTGTTCAAACATTTGAAGATGACCTGCTCAAAAAAATCGGACGGGTTCATCAAAAGAAAGATGTTCTCACATCTTTCGAGCGAGCAAGAGCAGTTGGGTTTGACAACATTAGTCTTGATCTGATGTTTGGTTTGCCTCATCAAGAGAAGCATCATGTCATGCATTCACTAGAGACCGCTTTTTCATTAGGTGCAGAACATTATTCGGTTTACTCGCTGATTGTCGAGCCAAAGACGGTCTTTTACAATTTGATGCAAAAAGGGAAACTGCATTTACCACCGCAAGAACGTGAGGCTGAAATGTATGAGCTCGTCATGGATGAAATGGAGCGGCACGGACTCAAACAATATGAGATTAGCAATTACGCCAAACCAGGTTTTGAAAGCCAGCATAACCTCACCTATTGGAGCAACGAAGATTACTTTGGTTTTGGCGCAGGAGCGCACGGGTATGTAGATGGCGTCCGTAATGTGAACGCTGGACCAGTGAAGCATTACTTAGAGCTAATTGATCAAACAGGGTTTCCATATAAGGAAACGCATCAGGTGACAAAAGCAGAACAGATCGAAGAAGAAATGTTCTTAGGTTTGCGGAAAATTGAAGGCGTGAAAAGTGCTCACTTTCAAGCGAAATTTGGAGCATCACCAGAAGCACTCTTTCCCGCCATTCTTGAAGAATTAGCAGAAAAAGGTCTCATTCAACAGGATGAGATTGGCATTCGTTTAACAAGAAAAGGAAAATTGTTAGGGAATGAAGTATTTCAAGCGTTTCTCGGTGAGTTATAATTGACATTTTAATTTGAGTTTGGTAATTTTGTTTATACAATTAGCACTCGTTGAAAGAGAGTGCTAACAGGGGTGATGATGATGTTAACAAATCGTCAGCTTTTGATTCTACAAGTCATTATTAATGACTTTATTCGTTCGGCGCAGCCAGTTGGATCAAGGACTCTTTCCAAAAAAGAAGACATTACATTCAGCTCTGCGACGATTAGAAACGAAATGGCTGATTTGGAGGAACTCGGTTTTATTGAAAAGACCCATTCTTCATCAGGAAGAATTCCTTCCGAAAAAGGATATCGTTATTATGTAGATCATTTGCTCTCTCCGCGAAAACTGTCATCTAAAGAGCTTGTGCTCATCCAGTCAGTATTTCAGGAGAAAATTTTTGAGCTGGAAAAAACAGTTCAAAAATCGGCGGAAATTTTATCAGATCTCACAAACTACACATCGATTGTCCTTGGTCCAAAGCTAAGTGAAAATCGATTGAAGCAAATTCAGCTTGTCCCTGTCCAGCCTAATAAAGCAGTAGCGATTATGATTACAGACAGCGGGCATGTTGAAAACAAAACCATTACCTTCTCTGAGCATCTTGATGTCTCCGATATTGAGAAGCTAATGAATATTTTAAACAGCCGCTTAGCCGGAGTCCCGATGGATCAGCTGAAGGACAGGATGTATAAAGAAGTAGTGATGCTCCTTCGCACGCATTTAAAAGACTATGATCATATTTTAGATGCACTTGGTAACACATTCACTTCAACACAAAATGAATCAAAACTTTTCTTTGGCGGGAAGATTAATATGTTGAACCAGCCAGAGTTTCATGACATTGACCGCATTCGTTCACTCATGATGCTGATTGAACAAAAGAATGATGTCATGCAGCTGTTTCATCCAAATCAGCAAGGAATCACCATTAAAATCGGTTCAGAAAACAATTTGGAAGCAATGGAGAACTGCAGTTTAATCACAGCAACTTATGCGATTGATCAAAAATCACTCGGCTCCATCGCTGTCATTGGTCCAACCCGTATGGATTACGGGCGAGTCGTTAGTCTTTTGCATCATGTATCAAAAGACTTGTCAAACGCACTTTCCAATTTGTATGATGAGTAGGGTGATAAAAGGTGGGGGCACAGCCCCTTCGTATAATTGAATCTTTTGAGGGAGGTGAACACAATGTCAGAAGAAAAACAGACACCTGAGCAAGCAGCAGAGGTTGAAGCACAAGAAGAAGCAGTTCAAGCAGAAACTGAGGAAGTAAAGCACGATGAACAGTCTGCCTTCCAAGAGAAGATTGATGAATTGCAGCAGCTTCTAGATGAAAAAGAAAACAAAATTCTGCGTGTTCAAGCAGATTTTGAAAACTATAAACGCCGTGCTCGAACTGAAGTGGAGACCGTGCAAAAATATCGTTCTCAACATGTTGTCAGCGACCTTCTCCCAGCTCTCGACAACTTTGAAAGAGCGCTTGGAATCGATCCAGACAATGAGCAGACGAAAAGTTTGTTAGAAGGTATGCAAATGGTTTACCGCCAGCTGGTAGAAGCGTTGAAAAATGAAGGCGTTGAACCAATTGAAGCTGTCGGCAAAGAGTTCGATCCAAACCTTCATCAAGCCGTCATGCAAGTTGAAGATGAAAACTACGATTCAAACATCGTTGTAGAAGAATTGCAAAAGGGCTATAAACTCAAAGACCGAGTTATTCGTCCATCAATGGTAAAAGTAAATCAATAACTACATAATGGGAGGTCATCGAATATGAGTAAAATCATTGGTATTGACTTAGGAACAACAAACTCATGCGTTGCAGTACTCGAAGGCGGCGAGCCAAAAGTTATTGCAAACGCTGAAGGAGCACGTACAACACCATCTGTTGTCGCTTTTAAAAATGGAGAGCGCCAAGTAGGTGAAGTAGCGAAACGTCAATCAATTACAAACCCAAACACCATCATGTCTGTTAAAAGACATATGGGTACAGATTATAAAGTAGAAGTTGAGGGCAAGAACTACACGCCGCAGGAAATCTCAGCAATCATCCTTCAACACCTTAAATCTTACGCTGAAGCTTATCTTGGCGAAGAAGTAACAAAAGCGGTTATTACAGTTCCTGCTTACTTCAACGATGCAGAGCGCCAAGCAACAAAAGATGCTGGTAAAATTGCTGGTCTTGAAGTAGAACGTATCATCAACGAACCAACAGCAGCTGCACTTGCTTATGGTTTAGATAAAACAGATGAAGATCAAACGATTCTTGTATATGACCTTGGTGGCGGTACATTTGACGTATCAGTCCTTGAGCTTGGAGACGGCGTCTTTGAAGTACGCTCAACTGCTGGGGACAACCGTCTAGGTGGAGACGATTTTGACCAAGTCATCATCGATCATCTAGTGGCTGAGTTCAAAAAAGAAAACGGCATTGATCTTTCTAAAGATAAAATGGCGCTTCAGCGTTTAAAAGATGCTGCTGAAAAAGCGAAAAAAGATCTTTCTGGTGTATCTTCTACACAAATCTCACTGCCATTTATCACAGCTGGAGATGCAGGTCCTCTTCACCTAGAATTAACGCTAACGCGTGCTAAATTCGAAGAGCTTTCTGCAGACCTTGTAGAGCGTACAATGACACCTGTACGTCAATCACTGAAAGATGCTGGTCTATCTGCTAGCGAGATTGATAAAGTCATCCTTGTTGGTGGATCAACTCGTATTCCTGCAGTACAAGAAGCAATCAAAAAAGAAACAGGTAAAGAGCCTCATAAAGGCGTAAATCCTGATGAAGTGGTTGCACTTGGTGCAGCAATTCAAGGTGGAGTTATCACAGGAGATGTCAAAGACGTTGTTCTTCTTGACGTCACACCACTTTCTTTAGGAATTGAAACAATGGGCGGCGTATTCACAAAGCTGATTGAACGTAATACAACCATTCCAACAAGTAAATCTCAAGTATTCTCAACGGCTGCTGACAACCAAACTGCTGTAGACATTCACGTCTTACAAGGTGAGCGTCCAATGGCAGCAGACAACAAAACATTAGGTCGTTTCCAATTGACTGATATCCCGCCAGCACCACGCGGCGTACCACAAATCGAAGTATCTTTTGATATCGATAAAAACGGTATTGTCAACGTACGTGCGAAAGATATGGGTACTGGAAAAGAACAAAACATCACAATCAAATCTTCTTCAGGTCTTTCTGATGATGAGATCGAAAAAATGGTCAAAGAAGCAGAAGAAAATGCTGAAGCAGATGCAAAGAAAAAAGAAGAAATCGAAGTGCGCAATGAAGCAGATCAATTAGTGTTTACGACAGAAAAAACATTAAAAGATCTTGAAGGCAAAATCGATGAAGAGCAAGTGAAAAAAGCAAACGACGCGAAAGATGCGCTAAAAGCTGCGATCGAAAAAGGCGAGCTTGAAGACATCAAAGCGAAAAAAGATGAGCTACAAACAATCGTTCAAGAATTAACGACAAAGCTCTATGAAGAAGCTGCAAAACAAGCACAAGCTCAGCAAGAAGGCGCTGAAGGTGCTCAAAAAGCAGATGACAATGTAGTGGATGCAGAATACGAAGAAGTAAACGACGATCAAGAGAAAAAATAATCACCTTTACTTTTGAAAAAGACTGCTGAAACGTACTCGTCAGAAAGTCAAAGTCAGGATCTCTTGGCTTTGACTTTTTTCTTTTCAACGATGAAAAGGAATTGAAAAAGATCAATTTAAAATGATACAATCGTATTTATGTGAGAAAATCGGGAGTGTGAAGAGATGAGTAAGCGTGATTACTATGAAGTGCTTGGCGTGAGTAAGAGCGCCTCAAAGGACGAAATCAAAAAGGCATACCGCAAGCTTTCAAAAAAGTATCACCCTGATATTAATAAAGAAGCTGGCTCAGATGATAAATTCAAAGAAGTAAAAGAAGCCTATGAAACCCTTTCTGACGATCAAAAACGTTCACATTATGACCAGTTCGGTCACACCGATCCAAACCAAGGATTTGGTGGCGGCGGATTTGGCGGTGGAGGAGACTTTGGCGGCTTCGGCGGCTTTGATGACATCTTCTCTAGTATTTTTGGCGGCGGAGCCAGAAGAAGAGATCCAAATGCACCGCGTCAAGGAGCGGACCTTCAATATACAATGACCCTTTCATTTGAAGAAGCGGCATTTGGGAAAGAAGCAACGATCGAGATTCCCCGCGAGGAATCATGTGAAACGTGTCATGGATCAGGTGCAAAACCTGGAACACAGGCGAAGACATGCTCACATTGCGGCGGATCAGGTCAACTAAATGTCGAGCAATCCACGCCATTTGGTAAAGTAGTCAACCGCAGAGTATGTAACTACTGTAGCGGAACTGGTAAACAAATTGAGCATAAGTGTTCAACATGTGGTGGATCTGGTAAAGTGCGTAAGCGTAAGAAAATCAATGTGACGATCCCAGCAGGTGTGGACGATGGTCAGCAGCTTAGAGTATCTGGTCAAGGTGAACCAGGTGTAAATGGAGGACCTCCAGGCGATCTATTTGTTGTTTTCCATGTGAGGGCGCATGAATTCTTCGAACGAGATGGAGATGACATCTACTGCGAAATGCCGCTTACCTTTGCGCAGGCTGCACTAGGTGATGAAATTGAAGTGCCGACATTACATGGGAAAGTCAAATTAAAAGTTCCTGCGGGCACACAAACGGGTACGAAGTTTAGACTCAAAGGAAAAGGTGTAAAAAATGTACGCGGTTATGGTCAAGGCGATCAGCATATCGTTGTACGCGTCGTAACACCGACGAATTTAACTGAAAATCAAAAAGATATCATTAGAAAATTTGCTGAAGTGAGCGGAAATAAACCGGACGAACAAGAAATGAGCTTTTTCGATAAGGTGAAACGCGCATTTAAAGGCGAGTAAGACGGATAAGGAGTTGGTAGTATTGAAGTGGTCAGAAATTAGCGTCCATACAACAAATGAAGCGGTGGAACCGATCACCAATATTTTGCATGAAGCAGGTGCAAGTGGTGTCGTGATTGAGGACCCGCTTGATTTAGTCAAGGAACGTGAAAATGTATACGGTGAGATCTACCAGCTCGATCCGAATGATTATCCTGAGGAAGGGGTTATCGTCAAAGCCTACCTTCCGATGAATAGCTTTTTGATGGAAACGGTAGATGAGATCAAAGAAGCCATCAACAATCTTCTTCTATATGATATTGACCTTGGACGAAATACACTGTCAATTTGTGAAGTAAACGAAGAAGAATGGGCGACTGCATGGAAGAAATACTATCATCCTGTGAAAATCTCTGAGAAATTTACCATCGTCCCAACATGGGAAGAGTACACACCTGTTCATTCTGATGAATTGATCATCGAAATGGACCCTGGAATGGCATTTGGAACCGGTACACATCCAACAACGGTTCTTTGCATTCAGGCGCTTGAGCGCTATGTGAAGGAAAACGACACGGTGATTGACGTTGGAACAGGATCTGGCATTTTAAGTGTTGCTGCTGCAATGCTCGGTGCAAAAGACATTCATGCATTTGATCTCGACACCGTTGCAGTGGAAAGTGCAAAGCAGAACATCGAATTAAATGGTGTGAGCGAGCAAGTAACGGTAAAACAAAATAATTTACTTGATGGGATTTCAGGTGAACGCGATGTGATTGTGGCCAATATCCTTGCAGAGGTCATCATGCGCTTTACAGATCAAGCGTATGATCTATTGAAGAAAGACGGTTACTTTATTACATCAGGCATTATCGGACAAAAGAAATTACAAGTCAAAACGGCTTTAGAAGAAGCCGGTTTTGAGATTGTTGAAGTGCTGTCAATGGAAGATTGGGTCAGCATTATAGCGAAAAAATAAAGCGAGTAGGTGTCAGGACACGTATGCAACGATATTTTATCGACCTCACAAAAGAAGAAGTGACGGAAAAGGGACACATCGTCATAAAGGGTGAAGATGTTCATCACCTTGCAAACGTCATGCGGATGAAAGCAGGAGAAGACATCCTTTGCTTAACGACAGACGGCTTTGAAGCGCTCAGTAAAATTGATACAATAACAAAGGAAGAAGTGATTTGTCACTTGGAAGGCTGGACGAATCAGAATCGAGAACTTCCGATCAAGGTGACGATTGCAAGCGGTCTGCCAAAAGGGGATAAGCTTGAATGGATTATCCAAAAAGGCACCGAGCTTGGCGCAAGTGCTTTTATTCCGTTTCAAGCGGCTCGTTCGATTACAAAACTTGACCAAAAAAAGTCATTAAAAAAACGAGATCGCTGGGAAAAAATTGCGAAAGAAGCTGCCGAGCAGTCTTACCGGAATATCATTCCGCGCGTTCATCCAGTATCAACATTTAAAGAGCTGATTCAACTGGCCGGTGAATTCGATAAATGTGTCGTTGCATACGAAGAATCATCGAAAGAAGGCGAGCAAAGCCGGTTTCAAACGGTGCTCCAACAGATGAAGGGCGGACAAACCTTATTAGTGGTTTTTGGTCCAGAAGGCGGTTTAGCAGAAAAGGAGATTGAAGAACTTGAAGCGCATGGTGCAGTCATTTGCGGGCTTGGACCACGCATTTTAAGAACAGAAACAGCTCCTCTTTATGCGCTTTCTGCTATATCTTATCAAACAGAGTTATTAAGAGGTGAATCATGATGGGAACAGTAGCGTTCCATACACTTGGCTGTAAGGTCAATCACTACGAAACAGAAGCCATCTGGCAGCTGTTTAAAGAAGCTGGCTATGAAAGAAAAGATTATGAATCAAAAGCAGACGTATATGTCATTAATACATGTACCGTCACCAATACAGGCGATAAAAAAAGCCGCCAAGTCATTAGAAGAGCCATTCGTCATAATCCGGATGGTGTCATTTGTGTAACAGGCTGTTACGCACAAACGTCTCCGGCAGAAATCATGGCGATTCCTGGTGTTGATATTGTGGTTGGCACACAAGACAGACATAAACTGCTTGGTTATATTGAAGAATACAGAAGAGAAAGACAGCCGATCAATGGAGTTGGCAATATCATGAAAGCACGGGTCTTTGAAGAACTAGATGTTCCTGCGTTTACAGACAGAACACGTGCTTCATTAAAAATCCAAGAAGGCTGTAACAATTTCTGTACATTCTGCATTATCCCTTGGGCTCGCGGATTACTGCGTTCTCGCGATCCAGAAGAAGTCATCAATCAAGCGCAGCAGCTTGTCGATGCTGGCTACAAAGAAATTGTATTAACAGGTATTCATACAGGTGGATACGGTGAAGATTTAAAGGATTATAACTTTGCTAAGCTTCTGAAAGAATTAGATGAACGTGTGGCGGGATTAAAACGAATCCGCATTTCATCCATTGAAGCAAGTCAAATTACAGACGAAGTGATTGAAGTGCTCGATCAGTCAGATAAAATTGTGAGACACTTGCACATTCCGCTTCAATCTGGCTCTAATACTGTACTGAAAAGAATGCGCCGTAAATACACAATGGAATTCTTTGCAGAGCGTTTAACGAAGCTCAAAAAAGCATTGCCAGGTCTTGCTGTCACTTCAGATGTGATCGTTGGATTCCCAGGAGAAACAGAAGAAGAATTTATGGAAACATACAATTTTGTCAAAGACCATCAATTCTCTGAGCTCCATGTGTTCCCTTACAGCAAACGGACAGGTACGCCTGCTGCAAGGATGGAAGATCAAGTAGATGAGAATGTGAAAAACGAATGCGTTCATCGCCTCATTGCTCTTTCTGATCAGCTTGCGAAAGAATATGCATCGGCATATGAAGGCGATGTCTTAGAGATTATTCCAGAAGAATCCTTCAAAGAACAAGACGGAACGCACAATCTGTATGTAGGATATACTGATAACTACATGAAGGTCGTATTTGAAGGAACAGAGGACATGATCGGCCGTTTGGTGAAAGTGAAGATTACAAAAGCAGGCTATCCTTATAACGAAGGACAATTTGTCCGTATAAGTGATGACGTGCAGACGGATCAAGTGAGAATGACCTCATAATAGAGATGAAAAACCGGCAGCCATTAGGCAAGCCGGTTTCTTTTATGTTGACCGATTCGGAAGAAGGAACAAAATCAAGGCGTGAAAAGGGCGGATGAACGGGAAAAAGAGGAGAGAACTTGCCACATTAAACAGCAGACTAAAGTGCGCAATCTGCTGGGCAGGAGAGCTTGCGAGAAGCGCAACAAACTCTGTGATAAAGGCGAGAAAAGGAAGACATAAAAGAACACCTAGAACATTAAACACAACGTGTGCATACGCGGTTTGGCGTGCTGCATAACCGCCAGAGATAGCAGCCATCACGGCAGTAATACATGTCCCGATATTGGACCCTAAAACAAAGCTGATGCCTTCTTTTAGAGCGACAGTCCCTTCATTCATAAATCCCATCAAAATACCGATACATACGGAGCTTGAATGAACAATCGCCGTGAGCACTGTACCAGAGAGAAGAGCTGTCCAATCGGAGTGTTGCATCATTTCAAGGAAATGCAGTGTCTCTGGCTGACTGGTCATCATACCTGCAATTTTTGAAAAACCTTGAATGCAAAAAAAGATCATGCCAAGCCCAAATAAACTTTTTCCTGCATATCGAAAAGACTTCCTGCCCAAAATGATACATAAAAGACCAGCTGCAATCAGAACCCACATAAACACGTCCATCTTAATGGCAATAAATTCTGTCGTAAATGTTGAGCCGATATTCGTTCCAAGAATCATGGGTATGGATTTTTTAAACGTGAGAATGCCTGTACTCACAAAGCCGATAACGATGACCATAAACGCCGAACTGCTTTGAAGAACCCCTGTAAACACAATACTGACCAAGAATGCTTTGACTGGATGATCTGTAAAGAGAAGAAGTGATTTCTCAATACGAGACGACGTGAGCGCCATTAATCCTTTCCTAAGCAAACCCATTGCCCATAAAAAAATGAAAATAAGTGCACAAAAATAAATGATCGCCATCATAGAAAAGTCCTCCTCTTACCAATGAATATATGGACTTGTCTACCTGCTCATGACGAAAATATATTTCCAAATCACTTAGTTGACCTCAACCTAGGCTTATATTATAATGTCTAGGTACATGTTTTGCATGTATATCTTTTTTTAATGCAGTCGATTGGTGTATTCGGAGGGAGGGAAAGAGAATGTCAAAAACGGTCGTTAGAAAAAACGAATCGCTTGAAGATGCTCTTCGTCGCTTTAAACGCAGTGTATCCAAAACTGGAACATTGCAAGAAGCAAGAAAGCGTGAATTTTATGAAAAGCCTAGCGTAAAGCGTAAGAAAAAGTCTGAAGCTGCTAGAAAACGTAAATTCTAAAGAGGGTGGATTTTATGAGTCTTCTTGAGCAATTAAATTCTGATATGAAGCTTTTTATGAAAAACCGAGAGAAAGACAAGCTTATTGTCATTCGTATGGTAAAGGCTTCACTGCAAAATGAAGCAATAAAGCTTAAGAAAGACAGTTTGACCGGAGATGAGGAACTAACCGTCCTTTCCCGCGAGATTAAGCAACGTAAAGACTCCCTCCATGAATTTTCGAAAGCTAATCGCTTAGATTTAGTAGATAAAGTTCAAAAAGAGATTGACATTTTAGACGTTTATTTACCTGAACAGCTTTCTGAAGAAGAACTGCAGGCGGTTGTGAAAGAAACAATCGCCGAAACCGGTGCTTCATCGAAAGCTGATATGGGTAAAGTCATGAGCGCTATAATGCCAAAGGTAAAAGGTAAAGCTGATGGTGCTGTGATTAACAGACTTGTCAGCGAGCAACTGTCTCAATAAAAAAGTATCCTTCTCATGTTAGAAGGGTACTTTTTTTATGCCTCCATAAACCTGTCATATAAAAATGAAACCTATGATACATTTGTAACGTATGTAAAGGAACGGTAAAATGAAAGAAAGAGAGGGGGGATCACCAAATAGATGAAAAAAATGAAAATTTCTATTGCTCTCTTCAGTTGTTTTATAATATGCTTGTTATTAGGGGTTCAATTGACCGCGAAATCAGCAGATCAGAAAGTTCATGTTATCCCAATTGAAGATACAGTAGAAAAAGGACTTTCTAAATTCATTGAACGATCATTTGAGCAGGCAAAGTCGGAACGGGCGAAGCACATCATTCTCGACATCAATACACCAGGTGGTGCAGTCGATGCGGCGCTTGAAATAGCCGATACCATTCGTGCATCCGATATCCCAGTGACAGCGTTTGTGAATCATAGAGCGCTTTCAGCCGGGGCATTCATTGCCTTAAATGCCGATCAAATTTATATGACCCCAAACGGAAAGATGGGGGCTGCTGCGATTATTGATGGTGAAGGCAACGCTGCCGATCAAAAATCTGAATCTCTATGGCTTGCTGAAATGAGTGACGCTGCTGAAAAGCAGGGGCGTGATCCAAAATATGCTCTTGCGATGGCAGATGTAGATATAGACGCAAAAGAAGCTGGTGCACCAAAAGGAGAATTGCTGACCTTTAACACAGATCGGGCACTTCAGTTCGGTTATGCAGAAGGAGAAGCGAAAAATATGGATGACTTGCTTCAGAAGCTGAACTTAGCAGATGCTTCTGTTCAATACGATGAAGTGAGCTTTGCTGAAAAGGTTGCGCGTTTTCTCACGCATCCGATCGTCATTCCTATCCTTTTATCCATCGCGAGCTTAGGGTTAATTGTTGAATTATATTCTCCCGGCTTTGGGGTCCCAGGCACCATGGGAGTCACAGCGCTTCTTCTATTCTTTTATGGTCATCTCGTGGCAGGTTTTGCAGGATATGAGACATTGTTCCTGTTTTTGGCAGGGATTGTGTTGATCATTCTGGAATTATTTTTGCCAGGGGGAATCGTGGGTGTCATTGGACTAATCTGTGTCGTTGTCAGCTTATTTTTAGCAGCTGGAAGCTTTACAGAAATGGCGATTTCCATCTTGATTGCCACTGCTGTTTCAATCATAGCAGTTATTTTATTGACAAAGGTGTTGGGGAAACGTATGAAATTTTTTAAAAAGTTCATTTTAACCGATTCAACCAATAAAGAAAGTGGTTATGTCTCAAATGAAACAAGAGATGATCTTGTAGGACAAATCGCAGTGACAGCAACAGCACTTCGTCCATCTGGTACGATTGTATTCGGAGACGAGCGCATTGATGTTGTGTCAGAAGGTGCTTTTATCGATAAGGATGAACAAGTAAAAATTGTGAAAGCGGAAGGCTCACGCATTGTCGTGAGGAAAGTATAGATATACTGATTTTATAGGAGGAATAAAATGGATCCATCTACTTTACTATTATTTGTGATTATCGCAGCAGGTTTGATCGTTCTATCGATCTTCTTCACCTTTGTACCGGTGATGCTGTGGATTTCTGCCCTAGCGGCTGGCGTAAGAGTGAGCATTTTTACACTTGTAGGAATGAGGCTTCGCCGAGTGATTCCAAACCGAGTGGTCAACCCGCTCATCAAAGCGCATAAAGCAGGTCTTGATGCGACGATTAACCAATTAGAAAGCCATTATCTTGCAGGTGGTAACGTAGACCGAGTTGTCAACGCACTGATCGCAGCTCAGCGTGCGAATATCGAATTGAACTTTGCTCGCTGTGCGGCAATCGACCTAGCAGGCCGTGACGTACTTGAAGCTGTCCAAATGAGTGTAAACCCTAAAGTCATTGAAACACCATTTATCTCAGGTGTTGCGATGGACGGGATTGAAGTAAAAGCAAAAGCACGTATTACAGTTCGTGCAAACATTGACAGACTTGTCGGTGGTGCAGGGGAAGAAACGATCATTGCTCGTGTAGGTGAAGGGATTGTTTCAACAATCGGTTCATCAGATAATCATAAAAAGGTTCTTGAAAATCCTGATATGATTTCTCAAACGGTTCTTGGTAAAGGATTAGATTCAGGTACAGCATTTGAAATTCTCTCGATTGATATCGCAGATGTTGATATCGGTAAGAATATCGGGGCGATCCTGCAGACAGACCAAGCAGAAGCCGACAAAAACATTGCACAGGCGAAAGCAGAAGAACGCCGCGCGATGGCTGTTGCACAAGAACAAGAAATGCGTGCGAGAGTTGAAGAAATGCGCGCGAAAGTAGTAGAAGCAGAGGCTGAAGTACCACTTGCAATGGCCGAAGCACTACGTGAAGGTAATATTGGAGTTATGGACTACATGAACATTAAGAATATCGATGCTGATACGGATATGAGAGATTCATTTGGCAAAATGACAAAAGGTCCATCTGATAATGAAAACAAATAAGCATCCTCTCACGCTTTAAGGAGGGAGCCCATTGGACATTCTATTTGAAAATCCGTTACTAATAGCGATTATCATCGGTATTATCTCTGCGGTCTTTGGGAAAATCGGCAAACAAGAGGAGAAGGAACAAAATAACCGGCAGCAAAAGCCGGCTCCTCAAAAGAAGGCAGAACAAACACGACCAGCCCCGGTCAAAACAGACCAGTTGGACGATTTTGGCGATGTACATGATCATGGCGGGATGAAGAAACAAGGTTCACAGGCCTTACAGGATCGTTATACAGCTACACTTGCCGAAATGGAAGAAAGAAAAAGCGAGCTGAATAAAGAGTTTCAATCGCTTGAAAGAGAACTTACAAGGCCAAAGGCAGCATCTGCTGGAATGAAGCCGAAAATGATTGAGAAACTCAACCAAGATACGGTCGTTCAAGGGATGATCCTTGGTGAAGTATTTGGAGAGCCTCGTGCGAAAAAGCCACATCGAACGATGAAACGGCCATATAAAAGATAAAGAAGTAAGCCCCCTCATCCTTAAGGGGGCTTTTTTGTTGTGTAATGGAGACTTTTTTTAGTCAAAATGATGAAACGGCTGTTTTACGGGATTCATTAGCATGATATGAACCGCTAAGGAATAGGATGATATAGAGGCTTTCTCATCAGTCTCACCATCTTTCAGTTTGATCTCATACACATGAGGTGGGAAGGGGTTCTTATTGAATGGGAAAAAGAAAAAATCAACTTAAAGCATGGCTGACAAGAACACTTGAAATCCCTCCGGACGTGATGATGGATCTTCCCCGTATTACGATGGTTGGCAGACTCCATATTTACATAGAGAACCATAAAGGGCTTTTACTTTTCAGTGATCAAGAGGTAAGGCTGATGCTCAAGCAAGGACAGTGCATTATTTCAGGAAAAGACTTTGTGATTAAAACGATTTTGCCAGAAGAGATCTTATTAGAGGGGAAAATCGATGAGGTCCGTTATATTGATTCTTAACTGACGGAGGGGAGAAACGTGAAAAACAAATGGTTTTCCTATTTTATTGGCAGAGTGGAAGTGGAGATAAGAGGAAGCGGTATTGAGCGGCTAATCAATGAGTGCACGAGACAGGGGATCACAATTTTTCAAGTGAGCCGCCGTCAAGACAGCGTGCGCTTATTTATTCGCCTCTCAGATGTACATGCCTTTAGAAAAGTGCGCAGACATCATGAGGTGAAATGTTCGTTTCATCAAAAGAAAGGGTTCCCGTTTCTTCTTCTTTGGTCGAGAAGAAATATTGGATTCACCCTCGGGATGGCTTTTTTCCTAGTGACGATATTGGCTCTTTCAAATATGGTGTGGAAAATTGAGATTAAAGGTGCGAATCCAGAAACAGAACACCAAATGAGAAAGCATCTGGACGAAATAGGGGTGCAAAAAGGGCGTTTTCAGTTTCTCATGGGGACCCCTGAAAAAATACAAAAGTCATTGACGACCAATATTCAGAGCATTACATGGGTCGGAGTTGAACTGAACGGAACGACGTTTCAAATGAAAGTGGTCGAAAAAAATGAACCTGAAAAGGAGAAATATACAAGTCCTCAGCACATCGTTGCCAAGAAAAAGGCGGTCATCACGAGAATGTATGTAGAAAAGGGGGAACCGCTTGCCCAGGTCGATGAGCATGTGAAAAAAGGGCAGATGCTCGTCTCAGGTTTAATTGGGAGTGAAGATCAGAAAAAAACGGTCGGAGCTAAAGCGAAAATCTATGGTGAAACATGGTACCGATCTGAAGTTTCTGTCCCTCTTCGAACATCTTTTGATGTCTTTACGGGTAAAATGAAGACAAAGCACAAGCTCTCCTTGTTTGGAGGCTCCATCCCATTTTGGGGATTTTCCTTTAAAAAAGATGATTTTCAGCAGCCGAAAATAGAAACAGAAGTTCATCCGCTTCATTTTTTGAATATGCAATTGCCGTTCTCCTATGAAAAGGAAATCACACGAGAAAGTGAAAAAATAAATCGAGAATACACAAATAAAGAAGCGGTTCAAGCAGGGATTAAAATGGGTAAAAAAGAATTAGAAGAAAAGCTAGGTCAAACAGGTGAAGTGAAAAGTGAAAAAGTTTTGCACGAGACAACAGGGAATGGTAAAGTTAAGTTAATCATCCTTTACCAAGTAATAGAAGATATTGTTCAACCAACACCTATTGTTCAGGGAGACTAGAGAATGACAGAACATTTACTTGAGATTCAACAAAAATTGGATAGCCCAAATGAAGCCATTGCTTTATTTGGCAATCAAGATGCTTATCTGAAACTGATGGAAAACGAGCTGAATGTCTCCATTATCACACGTGGAGAGAAAGTGTATGTTTCTGGTCAGGAAGCATCAAGAGATACTGTGAGCCGTTTGATTACATCTCTCTTACATCTCATTCGTAAAGGAATTGAGATTTCTGAGCGGGATGTCGTCTATGCCATTAAAATGGCGCAAAAAGACAAGCTCAATTATTTTGAAAATATGTATGAAGATGAAATTACGAAAAATGCCAAAGGCAAGTCGATCAGAGTCAAAACGATCGGCCAGCGTGAATATGCTGCGGCAATGAAAAAAGATGATCTGGTCTTTGGGATTGGACCTGCTGGTACAGGTAAAACGTATTTAGCAGTGGTCAACGCCGTACATGCCCTGAAAAATGGACATGTCAAACGGATTATCCTGACAAGGCCAGCTGTTGAAGCAGGAGAAAGTCTTGGCTTTTTGCCAGGAGATTTAAAAGAAAAAGTCGATCCTTATTTAAGACCGCTATATGATGCTCTGCACGATGTGCTTGGTAGTGATCATACGGAACGTTTAATTGAGCGCGGAGTGATTGAAATTGCCCCTCTTGCCTATATGAGAGGGCGGACGCTTGATGATGCATTTGTGATTTTAGATGAAGCGCAGAATACAACGCCAGCTCAAATGAAAATGTTTTTGACGAGACTAGGCTTTGGTTCTAAAATGGTCATTACAGGAGATATTACACAAATTGATTTGCCTAAAGGTATGCAGTCAGGCCTTGCAGCTGCAAAGGACATGCTTGCTGAGATCAAGGGTATCTCATTCATTGAATTAGATCAGACAGATGTGGTCAGACACCCGCTTGTGGCGAAGATCATTGGAGCATACGAAAAGCAAAAATGAACTGAGTGACCCGATCGCCTTAATCGGGTCATTTTGTTTCGATCGTGGTTTAAAGTAAAAAAGGAGGTACTTTCCTTGAGAAAGAATCAGAAAGGCAGTAAGCGCAAAAGGCTGCTGTCTAAAAAAGAACCTCAGAAAATGGAGCGCTCACGCTATTTAAACGTACTGCTATACGCTGGTTTAGCGGCCATCCTGTTTGTGGTGCTCTTCTTCCATGTAAAGCCTGAATCGCTCGACCTAGATTTGTTTTCAGTGAGCGAACAGACCATCTATTCTCCGTCTACCGTTGATGACCAAGAAGCAACAGAAGAAAAGAAACAAGAAGCAACGGATCAAGTGGAAGACCAATATACACTCAAAAAAGCGTATTCTGATAATCGTGTTGACCTCATTTCATCCCTCTTTGAAGCCATTAAAGAAGAGAAGAAAGCAGCAGCTGATGACAAAGAGAACCCGCCAACAGATCAAGAGATGGTGAAGCATGTAAAAGAGAAACTCACGACGGATATGCAGGAAGCTGTTTCGGATCAATCGATTAAAGCACTGCTCCAAGCAAGCGACGAAAACCTTTCTTTTACAAAGGACTCCATCATCACAGTGGTCAATTCGCTCATGGGTAAAGAAATCACAGCTTCTAAGCTGCAAGATGAAAAGAAACAAGTGAAAGCAGAGCTTGAAAACAATTCGATTCCGTCAAAATATTTAAATGCAGCGAAAGAAATTGGTGAATTTGCGATTATTCCAAACTATGTATTTGACCCGGTGGCAACAGAGAAGAAAAGACAAGAAGCAGCTGATAATATCCAGCCGGTTCAAATCAAGCAAGGGCAAATTTTAGTGGAAGAAGGCGAGCTCATTGACCGTGAAGTGTATCGTAAATTAGAACTGACCGGTCTTTTAAACAGCTCCAATTTGTTTAAGCCTGTAAGCGGTCTTATCATCTTAATCGGTCTTTTCTTAGCGGCGATTGTCCACTCACTGGAATCGAGGAAAAAGTCGCTCGTCCATAAGAATAAATCGTTACTGCTGTACTCGCTTATTTTCACCATTATTTTAATCATCATGGAAGTATTCAGTCTCTTCCAGGAAACCAAATATACAACCATCGGCTACGTCGTGCCTGTGGCACTTGGCACGATGCTGATTAAGCTGCTGATCAATGAGCGGCTGGCGATCTTCTCCGGCCTTGTATTTGCCCTTTGCGGCAGTATGATGTTTAATCAAGGAGTAACAGGCGTCTTTAACTATGTCATCTGTGCTTATTATCTAATAAGCGGGATGGCGGGGATTTTATTTTTGAGAAAACATAATGCGAGATCAAAAATTTTGCAGGCGGGGCTTTGGGTAGCTTTGGTGAATGTACTTGTTGTGCTGTCCATTACGCTGATTCAAAATTCTTCTCCATCAGGGCTTGAAATAGGTGTGAACCTCATCATGGCGATTGTGTCAGGGTTTGCATCGGCTATTTTGGTTATTGGGTTAATGCCAGTCTTTGAGAGCATGTTTGGTATTCTTTCGACCATGAAGCTTATTGAATTATCGAACCCGAATCATCCGCTGCTGAAAAAGATCTTAACAGAGACGCCAGGTACATATCATCATAGTGTCATGGTGGCGAATTTAGCGGATGCTGCATGTGAAGCAGTCGGTGCAAATGGATTGTTAGCAAGGGTTGGAGCTTATTATCATGACATTGGAAAAACGAAAAGACCCCAATACTTTATTGAAAACCAAATGAACATTGATAATCCGCACGACAAGCTTTCTCCTCAGCTGAGCAAGAATATTATTATTGCCCATACGACAGATGGTGCTGAAATGCTGAGAGAAAAGAAGTTTCCAGAGGAACTTGTGGACATTGCAGAACAGCATCACGGAAAGTCCCTGCTGAAGTTCTTTTACTATAAGGCAAAAGAACGGGATGATCAGGTGACAGAAGAAGAATTTCGTTATCCTGGTCCAAAACCGCAATCGAAAGAAGCGGCCATTATTTCTGTAGCTGACAGCGTGGAAGCGGCGGTTCGTTCGATGCATAATCCAAACCCTGAGCGGATTGAAAAGCTTGTCAAAGGCATTATTTCAGATAAGATGCAGGATGGACAATTTAGTGAATGTGATCTGACATTTAAAGAATTAAATATTATTAGCCAAACGATTTGTACAACATTAAAGGGGATTTTCCATTCTCGGATTGAATATCCAGATGCCCCGAAGCAGAAGGTGAAGTAAATGACATTGTTAATCGATTTAATAGATGAAACAGGACAAGTATCGAAAGAGCAGCTTGAAGAAGTTGAAAAGCTTCTTCAATTTGCTGCGGATGCCCTTGAGGTAAAAGATCAAGCGGAAGTATCAGTATCGATCGTTTCAAATGAAGAAATTCATCAAATTAATAAAGAATACCGAGGAAAAGATGCACCAACAGATGTAATTTCATTTGCCCTTGAGGAAGAAGGCGAAGGGGAAATTGAAATCATTGGAGCTGATGACATTCCGCCTGTACTTGGTGACATTATCATTAGTGTTGATCGTACGAAAGAGCAAGCAGAGGAATATGGACATTCCTTCATGAGAGAGCTAGGATTTTTAACGATTCATGGTTTTCTTCATTTGCTTGGCTATGATCATATGACAGAAGAAGATGAAAAAGAAATGTTCGCCAAACAGACAAAAATTTTGGATGATTATGGCCTTTCGAGATCATCGTAAGAAGCGAACGCCGCTTGTCCGTTTTTTTCGGAGTTTTTATTATGCATTTAGAGGAATATGGCGAACTTTCTTGAATGAACGGAATTTTCGGTTTCACACAGTCGCAGCCATCATCGTGGTGATTTGCGGCTTTTGGTTTCACATTCATCCGGTTGAATGGATGATCATTCTGCTTTTATGTGGCGGGATGTTTGCGTTAGAACTTGTGAATACAGCGATTGAACATACAGTAGATCTTTTCACAGAAGAGAAGCATCCTCTTGCTGAGAGAGCGAAGGACGCGGCAGCAGGCGCTGTTTGCGTTTACGCCGCCATTTCGGTTATGATTGGGTTGATCATCTTCTTACCGAAGATCATGCAATAGAACAATATTACTATTTATTAACATTTTTAGAAATGGGCGTGAAAATGTCACGTGAATTATGTAAAATATAAATGTGACAGTGGTACCATTTCTTCTGAAAGTGGGAACTAGAATGAACAAACAAGAGTTGATTTCAGAAGCAGTCAAAGCAAGAGATTTTGCATATGTACCCTATTCTAAATTCAAAGTCGGTGCAGCATTATTATCGCATGACGGAAAAGTGTATGGCGGCTGCAATATTGAAAATGCAGCATATGGTATGTGTAATTGTGCGGAAAGAACAGCACTTTTTAAAGCGTACTCAGAAGGCATCACATCTTTTCAAATGCTTGCAGTAGTGGCTGATACAGATCGGCCTGTTTCACCATGCGGCGCATGCAGACAGGTCATTTCAGAGCTATGTGCACCTGATATGCCAGTGATTCTAACGAACTTAAAAGGTCATATATACGAAACGACAGTAAACGAACTATTGCCAGGCGCATTTTCACCGGAGGATTTAAATGACTAACGAAAGCTTCAAATCAGGATTTGTATCAATTATTGGAAGACCAAATGTAGGGAAATCGACCTTTCTTAATCGTGTAATTGGACAAAAGATTGCGATTATGAGTGATAAGCCCCAAACGACTCGAAACAAAGTGCAAGGTGTTCTGACAACGAACACGTCACAAACGATTTTTATCGATACACCAGGAATTCATAAACCGAAGCACAAACTTGGCGATTTTATGATGAGGGTGGCTCAAAATACACTCAAGGAAGTCGACCTGATCTTGTTTATGATCAACGCACAGGAAGGCTATGGAAAAGGTGATGAATTCATCATTGAACGACTAAAGCAAACATCGACACCGGTGTTCCTTGTCGTCAATAAAATTGACCAAATTCATCCGGATGAACTGTTCCTTTTAATTGATGAATACCGTACACGTTACCCATTTAAGGAAATTGTGCCAATTTCAGCACTTGAAGGCAACAACATTGATACGCTTCTTCAGCAAATTGAAGGTTATCTTCCAGAAGGCCCTCAATTTTATCCGGCAGATCAAGTAACAGATCACCCAGAGCGATTTATTATTTCTGAATTAATTCGTGAAAAAGTGCTGCATTTAACGAGAGAAGAGATCCCTCACAGTATTGCGGTTGCGATTGAATCGATCAAGCCAGATGAAAACGGCAAGATTCATGTTGCAGCGACCATCGTCGTAGAACGTGATTCACAAAAAGGGATTGTGATTGGTAAGCGCGGCAGCTTATTAAAAGAAGTGGGACAAAAAGCGCGCAGAGACATTGAAGCACTTTTAGGCTCAAAGGTGTATTTAGAGCTTTGGGTAAAAGTGCAGAAGGACTGGCGTAATAAATCCACACATCTTCGTGATTTCGGATTTAGAGAAGACGAATATTAAAAACCGATACAGTTGTTAGTAGATCTGACAATGGTGCGGTTCGATTAGTAAAAATTGTTTATCATGAAATGGAGGTAGCCTGGTCAAGATAAAATTAATATGTTGGATGTAGCGTTGCTGCTTCTAATAAAGAAAGGTGGGGTTTTTATGTTGAATTTTACATGGAACGTATTTTCACAAACAGGAAGCGTTGACACGTATCTGCTTTTCAAAGAGTTAGAAAAGGAGAACCTGGAAAGACCCGATGTACTTGAAGAAGAAATAGCACGACTTGATTTTCCAATCTTATAATTCTTGACCCCCTCCAATGCTCGGAGTGTAGACAAATGCTCATTAAAAGTGAAGGAATCGTCCTTAGAACAACAGATTATGGCGAAACAAACAAAATTGTCACGCTGCTCACTAGAGAACATGGGAAAATTGGTGTGATGGCAAGAGGCGCTAAGAAATCGAACAGCCGCCTGTCAGCCATAAGCCAGCCGTTTTTATACGGAACCTTCCTGATCCAATCATCAACAGGACTTGGAACGCTCCAGCAAGGTGAAATGATGGAAAGCATGCGAACCATTCGGGAAGATTTATTTCTGACCGCATATGCCGCATATATGACAGAATTACTTGATAAAGGAACAGAAGAAAAGAAGCCAAACCCTTACTTGTTTGAACTTCTTCTTCAATCTTTACGCCATCTCAATGAAGGCACAGATGCTGATATTATTTTATTTATCGTAGAGGTCAAAATGCTGTCAGTGATGGGGTTGAAGCCTGAACTGGACCAATGTGTACACTGCGGTCAAAAAGAAGGGCAGTTCCATTTCTCAATTAGAGATAACGGATTCATCTGTAGGCAATGCTTTTCTAAAGATCCATATAAACTGCCCTTATCCCCAGCAGCAGCAAGACTGCTCCGTTTGTTTCATTATTTTGATTTATCAAGGCTTGGTCAGGTTGACGTGAAACCACAAACGAAACAAGAAATTCGTCAAGTGCTCGATCATTATTATGAAGAGTATTCAGGTCTTTATTTAAAATCAAAAAAATTCATGAATCAAATGGAATCCATGAAAAAGCTAATGGACGGTGAAAACAAAAGTTGACATCTCTCGTGACTTTTTGTAAGATCATCTAAGATCAAATATGTTGCATTGACAGAAAGAAGTACTTACGTATCAGCCATAAAAGCGACCTTAGGACGGTGTGAGCTAAGGATGGACACGTAACGAAAGGCATTCTTGAGCAACGTAAAACAAAGCGGCTGGGTGCTACGACACCAGCAAATAGGGTGGAACCGCGGGAAAAACTCTCGTCCCTATGTTTGCAAGGAACCTTGTGAGCATAGAGACGGGAGTTTTTGTGTTTTGCAAAAAGGTTCTAGGCCCCACCGCCATACATAGCGGATGGTGTAAAAAAGATGGAGGTGCGATCATTGAATATTCAAGACATGATTTTGACACTGCAAAAGCATTGGTCAAATGAAGGCTGCGTATTAATGCAGGCATATGACACAGAAAAAGGTGCTGGAACGATGAGTCCATACACGTTCCTCAGAAGCATTGGACCAGAGCCATGGAAGGTAGCCTATGTAGAACCGTCAAGACGCCCGGCTGACGGCAGATATGGAGAAAACCCAAACAGATTGTATCAACATCATCAATTTCAAGTGATCATTAAGCCATCACCTGACAATATTCAAGAACTGTATCTAAAATCATTGAAGGCGCTTGGCATTGACCCGCTGAAACATGATATTCGTTTTGTTGAAGACAACTGGGAAAACCCATCTCTTGGCTGCGCAGGACTTGGCTGGGAAGTTTGGCTTGATGGAATGGAAATTACGCAATTTACGTATTTCCAGCAAGTCGGCGGTTTAGAATGTAAGCCAGTTTCTGTTGAAATCACATACGGAATTGAGCGTCTTGCTTCTTACATTCAGGACAAAGAAAATGTATTTGATCTTGAATGGACAGATGGCTTTACTGTAAGAGATTTATTCTTAATGGCTGAATACGAGCATTCTGTGTATACGTTTGAAACATCTAATACGGATATGCTGTTCGATTTATTTACAACATATGAAAAAGAAGCACATAGCCAAATGGACAAAGGGCTTGTTCACCCGGCATATGATTATGTACTCAAATGTTCTCACACATTTAACCTGCTTGATGCCAAAGGCGCGATTTCTGTGACTGAGCGAACAGGTTATATCGGAAGAGTACGTCAGTTAGCGAGAAAAGTAGCCAAAACATATTACGAAGAACGAGAAAAACTAGGATTCCCTATGCTAAAAGAGGAGGCGGCTTCTCATGAATAAACAAGATGTATTACTTGAAATCGGCTTAGAAGAGATGCCGGCTCGTTTCATGCCAGAAAGCACAAAGCAACTAGGTGACAAAGTAAAAGCTTGGTTCGTAGCGCAAAATATTTCATTCGAAGACGTTGCTTTATTTAATTCACCAAGACGTCTAGCTGTACTCGTCAAAGGTGTTGCAGAAAAACAAGAGGACATCAAAGAAGAAGCAAAAGGACCGGCTAAAAAGATTGCTCAAGATGCTGAAGGCAATTGGACAAAAGCTGCCGAAGGTTTTGCCCGCGGACAAGGTGCTTCAACAGATGATCTTTATTTCAAAGACATCAAAGGTGTGGATTATGTCCATGTCCAAAAGTTTCAAGAAGGAAAACAAGTCAAAGACCTTCTTCCAGCATTGGGTGACATTGCAGCTTCATTGAGTTTTCCAAAGAACATGAGATGGGGAAGCGAGGATTTACGCTATATCCGTCCAATTAAATGGATTGTTTGTTTATTTGGTCAAGAGATCATTCCTGTCGAAATTGCAGGAGTGAAAAGCGGACGGGAGACTAGAGGACATCGTTTCCTAGGGACGACAGCCAGCATTGACACACCAGCTTCTTATGAGCAAACATTAAGAGATCAATTTGTCATTGTAGATTCAGATAAAAGAAAACAATTAATTACTGAGCAATTACATGCGCTTTCTTCCGAAAAAGGCTGGGTCATTCCAGTTGATCCTGAGCTTCTAGAAGAAGTGAACGATCTCGTTGAATATCCAACCGTTCTATTTGGTTCTTTTGAAGAAGAATTTCTTGCGCTGCCGGAAGAAGTGCTTGTCACGACAATGAAAGAGCATCAGCGTTATTTCCCAGTGAAAAATGAACAAGGGGAATTACTGCCGCACTTTATTACGGTCAGAAATGGAAACAGTGAGGCACTTGAAAATGTGGCAAGAGGGAACGAGAAGGTCCTTCGTGCACGTTTATCAGATGCGGCATTTTTCTATAAAGAAGACGAAAAACTCGTCATTGAAGACAACATTCAAAAGCTTGATAAAGTCGTATTCCATGAGAAACTTGGCACGATTGGTGACAAGCTGAAAAGAGTAACAGACATTGCCGTCCGCCTAGCAGATCATGTGGGTGCAGATGAAGAAACGTCTAAACGCGCTGCAAGAGCAGCCAGTATTTCTAAATTTGACCTTGTGACTCAGATGGTCTATGAATTCCCAGAATTGCAAGGAATCATGGGTGAAAAATATGCTAGAGCACTTGGCGAGCATGAAGAAGTGGCAAAGAGTATCAACGAGCACTATATGCCGCGTTTTGCCGGTGACGATGCGCCGTCAACACTTATTGGGGCGATTGTTGCAGTGGCGGATAAGCTAGATTCTATTTGTTCATTCTTCTCAATTGATGTCATTCCAACTGGCTCTCAAGATCCTTATGGATTAAGAAGACAAGCGAGCGGTATCGTTCAAATCCTGCTCGACCGCCAATGGAATCTTTCATTTAAAGAGCTTTTAGCACTAGCTCAAGTAGATGCAAAACATGAAGCGGCTCTCATTGAATTTTTAACACACCGTTTGAAATATGTCCTCCAAGCAGAACATATCCGTCATGACGTGGTGGAAGCAGTCCTTGATGTTGAAAATATTGAACCATATGCGGTTGTGAAAAAAGCGGCTGTTCTTGAAGAGAGCGTGAAACAGGAGAGTTTCAAAGAAACGGCTGAGGCACTAGGCCGCGTCATTTCAATCAGTAAAAAAGGGGAAGACGCACAGATTCAGCCTGAACTGTTTGAAAATGAACACGAACAAAAGCTATTTGAAGCGTATCAGCAAGCGGAAAAAGCCGTCAACGAGTATATGGCAAGAGGACAGTACCATTCAGCACTTGAAGCGTTAGATACGTTAAAAGCACCAATTGTTCATTATTTTGACCATACCATGGTTCATGCCGATGATGAAAAACTGAAACAAAATCGTTTGGCACAAATGGTCAAACTTGCAAAAGTCATTCAATCATTTGCGAATATGAACAATTTAATTGTAAAATAAATACCTAAGAACGGTTGCCTTTTTCGAAGGGCAATCGTTTTTTACTCATTTAATTCACGGTTTTTGAGTGGATTTTTGTTTCATTCGGACGAAGATGCGCTATAATATGATGAGTTATGAAATTGATATACATAAAGTAAGGATTCGCTCTCTCTATTTAAAGGTGGTGAGTACAATCGAGTTAAATAAACGGCAAGAGCAGATTTTACAGATTGTCAAAGAGAATGGTCCGATCACTGGAGAGCATATCGCCGATCGGCTGAACTTAACAAGGGCTACCCTCAGACCGGATTTAGCCATTTTAACGATGTCTGGCTTTTTAGAAGCAAGACCAAGGGTCGGCTACTTTTTTACAGGCAAAACAGGCACGCAGCTTCTGGCAGATAAGCTGAAAAAACTTCAAGTGAAAGATTTTCAGTCCATTCCGGTCGTGATACACGAGAATGTTTCGGTTTATGATGCGATTTGTACGATGTTTTTAGAGGATGTGGGCACATTATTCGTTGTGGACGATCACTCTATTTTAACAGGCGTGTTATCAAGAAAAGACCTCCTTCGAGCAAGTATTGGGAAACAAGAGCTTCCGTCTATACCTGTCCATATTATTATGACAAGAATGCCGAACATTACCGTTTGCCGCAAAGAAGATTTTATTATGGATGTGGCCAAGCACTTGATTGAAAAACAAATAGATGCACTTCCTGTTATAAAAGATACGGATAAAGGCTTTGAAGTGGTCGGCAGAATTACGAAAACAAACATGACGAAAATACTTGTTAGCTTATCAGAGAACGAAATTATCTAATTACAGAAGACTGCGAGGGGATGTTATGAGTAATCGTGTAATTTTTGTTGTATCAGATTCAGTCGGAGAAACGGCAGAGCTCGTGGTCAAAGCGGCACTTAGCCAATTTGATGGCGGCTCATCCGACCATTCAAATATTAGAAGAATCCCATATGTAGAGGATGTCGGTACGATTAAAGAAGTGATTTCATTGGCGAAAGCAGATAATGGAATCGTTTGCTTTACTCTTGTTGTGCCAGAAATGCGCCAATTCTTAATTGAAGAAGCAGAAGCGAATGGCGTCGTGTACTATGACATTATCGGTCCACTTATTGATAAAATGGAGACGGCATATGGAAATGAAGCGAAACATGAGCCAGGTCGTGTACGTCAATTAGATGAGGACTATTTTAAAAAGGTAGAAGCCATTGAGTTCGCTGTGAAATATGATGATGGCCGGGACCCAAGAGGTATTCTAAAGGCTGATATTGTGCTGATTGGTGTATCGCGTACGTCTAAGACACCACTTTCTCAATACTTAGCACATAAACGCTTGAAGGTAGCAAACGTTCCGATTGTTCCTGAAGTTGATCCGCCAGAGGAGTTATTCTCAGTTGATCCAAAAAAATGCATCGGCCTAAAAATTAGTCCAGACAAACTAAATCATATCCGTAAAGAACGTTTAAAATCACTCGGTTTAAATGACCGTGCCATTTATGCGAATATCGAACGGATTAAAGAGGAACTAGAATATTTTGAAAAAGTGGTTGACCGCATTAACTGTCAAGTTGTTGATGTATCGAATAAAGCAGTTGAGGAGACAGCAAATGTCATTCATCAAATGCTGACCAAAAGAGGTTCCGAATAAACTCAGGATGCTCCTCCTGGGTTTTTCCTATGGTGGGAAACGGGTAAACAAAAACAATAGCATATTTGCTGCATTTGTATTATAATAAAAAATTGTGATAAAATGATTGATTTTAGGTTTAAGTTAAGTCAAGAACGAATAAACTAATATTGGCAGAAGTCAAGTGATTCTGAACATAACTTTTCGACAAAATGAGTTTTACTGTTGATTGCTTTATGGGGGAAAAGTATGGTCTTTTTGCTTCTCTAAAGCAGGAATAAGGTGGAGGGATGGAGAATTAGTCACCTGAATGAACGTAAAAAAGAAAGGACGATTTATGTCGATGCAGATGCTTGTCCTGTAAAAGACGAAATCCTTTCTGTCGCATCTCAATTTCAAGTACCTGTGACTTTCATTGCTTCATATGAGCATTTTCAAACCAAACGATCACCACTTGAAGATTGGCGGTTTGTTGATACACATAAGGAAGCAGCAGATTTAGTCATTGCGAACTTAGCTGTCAAGCACGATATTGTTGTCACCCAGGATATTGGTCTGGCCTCCTTACTGCTTCCAAGACAAGTCATTGTTCTGTCTGAAAGAGGACGAATGTACACAAACGAAACAATTGATTTTGATTTGGAACGCAGGCATGTTTCCAGTAAACAGCGAAGAAAAGGTGTATACGGAAAAGGTCCCAAAAAGCTTTTAGAAGAGGATAAAAAGCGATTTATTGCCCAACTACAAAAAATCCTGTCGAATCATGAAGGATTTTTGAATTAAAAGGCGAATAATGTACGACGGAGTGTTATTAGGATGAGCAAACGTATACCAGATGAACTTTTGGAGCAAATCCAAAAAAACGCAGACATTGTCGAAGTGATTGGAGAATACGTACAGCTTAGAAAACAAGGTCGGAATTACTTCGGTCTTTGTCCATTCCATGGTGAAAATACTCCTTCATTCTCTGTTTCAGCAGATAAGCAAATCTTCCATTGTTTTGGCTGTGGTGCAGGAGGCAATGTATTTTCGTTCCTCAGACAAATGGAAGGCTACTCATTTATTGAAGCCGTTTCACATGTTGCTGATAAGTACCATATTGATTTGCCGGATCATGTAGCGAATGCGCAGATCAGTTCCTCACAGCAAGAGGATACAGCAGACCATAAAATGATTGAGGCGCATGAGCTTCTTAAGAAATTTTACCACCATTTGCTGGTAAATACAAAGGAAGGTCAAAACGCACTCGATTATTTAAGGTCCAGGGGCTTTACGGATGAAACAATTGCCAAGTTTGAGATCGGGTATGCTCTCGACTCGTGGGATTTCGTGACCAAGTTTTTAGAAAAACGAGGGTTTGATCCTGCGATGATGGAGAAGGCTGGTCTTTTGATTCAACGAGAAAACGGCACAGGTTTTTTTGACCGCTTTAGAGATCGTGTCATGTTTCCAATTCATGATCATCACGGGACGGTCGTCGCTTTTTCTGGAAGATCACTTGGTGATCAGCAGCCAAAGTATATGAATAGTCCTGAAACGCCACTTTTTCATAAAAGTAAGCTGCTTTATCACTTTCATGACGCGCGTATGCATATTAGAAAACGCGAACGTGCAGTCCTTTTCGAAGGATTTGCTGACGTCATCTCGGCTGTCACAAGTGGTGTTGGCGAAAGTGTTGCAACAATGGGTACGTCTTTAACAGAAGAGCACGTAAAGCTTCTTAGGCGGAACGTAGAAGAAATCATTTTATGTTATGACTCTGACACGGCCGGGTATGAAGCGACCATGAAAGCATCAGATTTGCTTGGAAAAAGAGGATGTAAAGTTCGCGTTGCCATGATACCAGATGGACTTGATCCAGATGATTACATTCGTAAATATGGCGGCGAGAAATTTAGGAATGACATCATAGATGCAAGTGTGACATTAATGACATTTAAGATGAATTTTTTCCGAAGAGGAAAGAATTTGTCTGACGAAGGAGACCGCCTGACTTACATGAAGCAGGTTCTCCGAGAAATCAGCCGATTAAACGGTTCCTTGGAACAAGAGATTTACATGAAGCAGCTGGCCGGGGAGTTCTCCATTTCACTTGACTCATTAAAGGAGCAATTGGAGCTTTTTGAAAAGCAGCAGCGACAAGAGGCCAAGAGCTCGCAAGAAGAAAATGGGCTTGAAAAGCGGCGTGCACATCTGTCAACACAGGTAAGACGAAAACGTCTAAGGCCGGCATATGAAAACGCAGAGCGAATGCTCCTTGCACATATGTTGAAAAATGATGACGTGATCCGAAAAGTGCTTGATAGGATAGGGTTTGAATTTAATATAGATTCGCACAGAGCGCTGGCAACATACATTTATGCATTGTATGAAGAAGGCAAGGAGCCGACCCCGCAGCATCTGATGAACCGTATAGAAGATGATGTGATCAATCAGCTCCTGACGGATATATTCATGATTCAAGTTGGAGACGAACTAAGTGAAGCTGAATTAAGTGATTATGTAAAAAAAGTGTTGAATCATCGGAATTTGTCAATGATAAAGGAAAAAGAACTAGAACGTGCAGAGGCGGAGAGGCAAAAAGATTTCTTCAAAGCGGCAACACTTGCAAAAGAAATTATTCAGTTGAACCGTTCGCTGAAGTAATACGTCTACTATTTATGACAAGACTTACGGCTGGCAATGAATCCTTTAATGGGAGGAGCATAAGACCGCAAGCATCTTGCCTTCATCATTATTTATTTTATTCCTATTTGCTCATTCTGTTTGATAGAGAGAGAAAGGCAGAGCAGAAGCAAATCGCAAGTTACTTTAGAATTCGTTGCAAGCTTTGGAAGGAGGGATCCATAATGGCTGATAAACAAGCCCACGAAACTGAAACTGAATTAACCTTTGAACAGGTGAGAGATAAGCTCACTGAAACGGGTAAAAAACGGGGCGTTTTAACATACGAAGAAATTGCAGAGCGTATGTCTAGCTTTGAAATTGAATCAGACCAGATGGATGAATACTATGAATACTTAGGCGAACAGGGTGTAGAACTCATTAGTGAAAATGAAGAGACTGAAGACCCAAATGTTCAGCAGCTGGCTAAGGCAGAAGAGGAATTTGACCTGAATGATTTAAGCGTACCACCAGGTGTCAAAATTAATGATCCTGTTCGTATGTACTTAAAAGAGATCGGGCGCGTCAATTTGCTATCTGCTAAAGAAGAGATTACGTATGCTCAAAAGATTGAAGAAGGCGATGAGGAATCAAAAAGAAGATTAGCGGAAGCGAACCTTCGTCTCGTTGTCAGCATTGCGAAACGTTATGTTGGTCGTGGTATGCTGTTCCTTGACTTGATTCAAGAAGGAAACATGGGGCTCATGAAGGCGGTTGAGAAGTTTGATTACCGCAAAGGATACAAATTCTCAACATATGCGACTTGGTGGATTAGACAGGCGATCACACGTGCGATTGCCGATCAGGCGAGAACAATCCGGATCCCGGTTCATATGGTGGAAACCATTAATAAATTAATCCGTGTCCAAAGACAGCTTCTACAAGATCTAGGTAGAGAACCAACGCCAGAAGAAATTGCGGAAGACATGGATTTAACACCAGAGAAAGTAAGAGAAATTCTTAAAATTGCGCAAGAGCCAGTATCTTTAGAAACACCTATTGGTGAGGAAGATGACTCGCATCTTGGTGATTTTATCGAAGACCAAGAGGCGACTTCTCCATCAGACCATGCTGCCTATGAGCTCTTAAAAGAGCAGCTTGAAGATGTATTAGATACGCTAACGGACCGTGAAGAAAATGTGCTGAGACTGCGTTTCGGACTAGATGACGGAAGAACACGCACATTAGAAGAGGTAGGAAAGGTGTTTGGCGTAACAAGAGAGCGTATTCGCCAAATTGAAGCGAAAGCTCTTCGTAAATTAAGACACCCAAGCAGAAGTAAACGATTAAAAGACTTCTTAGAATAGAAACCGGACGGATCTTGAGAGAGATCCGTTCTTTCTTCATCAAAATGAAAACGCTTTTTTGACCTGATTATATTTTACTGAATAACAAATGAATTTGCAACGTTCTTAGAGAAAAGATGTATAAAAAATACATCTAAATGTGCTGAAGGCTTCATTTCTCATTTTGAATCATTTTTGTCTAATCTGTGAACTTGACCAAAGTTTTGTATCATAATTCGTTTACTTTTTGTAAAATTAAAGTAGAATTAGAATTGTTTGCATAGTCTCAAAGGGGTTTTTCACAAAGGGGAGGATGAAAGAAATGAAACGGAATCCACTTATACCATTCTTATTGATTGCCATTTTAGGTATTGGACTCACTTTTTTCTTATCAATGAAGGGGCTGAAAGATGAAGACAAAATTGCCTCTGGGGGCAAAGAGCAAAAGCAAGAAGAGACCGCAAATGCGACGCCGGAAGAATTGTATAAGCAGAACTGTATTAGCTGTCATGGGGAAAACTACGAAGGTGGCGCTGGTCCTGCATTAAAAGGTGTTGGCGACAAGCTTGAAGTAGCAGACATCAAGAAAAAAATTCAAGAAGGCGGAAATGGGATGCCGGGCGGGCTAATTCCGAATGAAAAGCTCGATGAAATGTCAGAATGGGTATCCAAAATTAAATAATAAAGCGCAAAAAGCTCTTTTTCATCAGAAGAGCTTTTTTCATTTGAAAACGACTTTTAAAAAGTCCATAATTTATATAAGATAGACAAGTATGAACATTAAAGAAAAGTAGTGATATGGATGAATGAAATGAATTTGTCAAAACGATTAAAAAGAGTCGCAGACTTTTTACCAAAAGAGGCGGTCTTTGCTGATATTGGCTCAGATCATGCCTATTTGCCATGTTATGCGATATTACATCATAAAGCATTGAAAGCCATTGCTGGTGAAATTACTGATGGACCGCTTCAATCTGCGAAGCAGCAAGTACATAGGCTTGAATTAGATGAGCAGATTTCAGTCAGAAAAGGAAATGGCCTTGAAGTGATTGAAAAAGGCGAGGTGAATGCTGTCACGATTGCAGGAATGGGCGGAGCACTCATTGCAAGCATTCTAAATGAAGGTAAACACAAGTTCACAGGGCAGGAGCGGCTTATTCTTCAGCCTAATATTCATGCTCACCATATTCGTTTATGGCTCTATCAAGAGGGGTATGAACTGATGGATGAAGTGATTTTAGAAGAGGATGGCAAGATATACGAAATCATCATTGCCGAAACTGGCGACAAAGATAAAGCTTATGAAGGCATGTCGATTGAAACAGGCATGCTCGTTGGTCCGTTTCTTGCCAAAGAACATAATGATGTCTTCCGGCGCAAATGGATGAATGAGCTTCAGCACATGGAGCATATAGAAGGCCAGATTCAAAAAGCAGCGCCGACGGAAGAGAACAAAGAACGTCTGAAAGAGCTGAATGCGAAAATAAAAATGCTAAAGGGGGTTTTGACTGTTGGCTAAAACAGTGAACGGGCATGAAATCATCCAATTATTTGAGCAATTTTCACCAAAGGCATATGCGGTGGAAGGTGATAAAATCGGGCTCCAGATTGGAACGCTGAATAAAAAAGTGAACAATGTCATGATCACCTTAGATGTATTAGAAAATGTGGTAGATGAGGCAATTGAGCGGAAGGTGGATCTCATTATTGCCCACCATCCGCCAATTTTCCGTCCATTAAAACATGTGGCGACAGATCAGCCGGCAGGACGGATCATTGAGAAATGCATCAAACATGATATTGCGGTGTATGTAGCACATACAAACCTGGATGTGGCTGATGGGGGAGTCAATGACTTGCTTGCAGAGGCTTTAGAGCTCGGGGAAACAAAAGTGCTAGTTCCAACATATGAAGATCCAATTAAGCAGCTAGCCTTGTATGTCCCAGTGGAATTTGAAGAGGCCATCAGGACGGCTTTAGGAAATGCGGGAGCTGGCCATATTGGCAACTACAGTCATTGCGCTTTTTCAAATGAAGGGACAGGCAGTTTTCTGCCATCAGAAGAAGCTGTGCCATTTATTGGTGAGACGGGTAAATTGGAATTTGTGAAAGAAGTACGAATCGAAACCATTTTCCCAGCAAGTATTGAAAAACAAGTGATTCGTGAAATGATCAAAGCACATCCTTATGAAGAAGTGGCTTACAGTGTTCATACGACAGATCTTCCTCCTGTTCAAAAAGGCCTTGGCCGTATTGGAGAATTAAAAGAACCTATGACACTTAAAGACTTCACTCAATTTGTGAAAACGAAGTTAGATGTGAATGGAGCGCGTTTTGTAGGAGATCAGGAAGCGATCGTGAAAAAAGTAGCTGTGCTTGGAGGAGACGGAAATAAATATATCCATCAAGCGAAAAGAATGGGTGCAGATGTGTACGTGACTGGCGACCTTTATTTCCATGTCGCTCACGATGCCATGATGCTCGGACTGAATGTAGTGGACCCAGGTCATTACGCAGAAAAGATCATGAAAGAGGGCGTAAAGACAAAGCTAGAATCGCTATGTACAGATAAAAAATATGATGTGCAATTCTTTGTATCAGAATCAAACACAAACCCGTTTCAATTTGTGTAAACAAAAACGTCAGAGCATAGCAGCTCTGACGTTTTTTTTATTTCTTTGTTTTCACGCGAGGTAATATCTTAGAAAGAGGAACCGTCCGTTCAATTTTCCATGTTGATTCATCATCAGGTTCGTAGTTTTCTAAGAAACGAATGACTTCTTTTGTAATAGGTGTTGGTGTGGAAGCACCTGCAGTAACGGCAACTGTTTTAACCCCTTGGAGCCATTCAAGCTTTAGTTCACTGAGATCACCAATTCGGTAAGCCTGCGTTCCTGCAATCTCCATTGACACTTGCGCCAGACGATTTGAGTTATTGCTTTTTGGATCGCCGACCACAATGGTCAGATCGGCTTGGCCTGCTTGCTGTGACACAGCTTCCTGACGTACCTGTGTCGCAAGGCAGATTTCTTGATGGTACTCGACGTGAGGATATTTTTCTTTAATGAGCTCCATCAGATCATGAACATCCCACTGAGACATTGTTGTCTGATTGGTGATGAGCAGTTTATCTGACGTTAAATCGAGCGCTTTAATATCAGCTTCTGTTTCAACAAGGTGCACTTTGTCAGGTGCAACACCGACGGCTCCTTCTGGCTCAGGGTGCCCCTTTTTCCCGATATAAATAATGTCATATCCATCAGCTGTTTTTTCTGAAATGAGTTCATGTGTTTTCGTGACATCTGGACACGTCGCATCAATGGCGACAAGACCTTTTTCTTCTGCAATTTGACGGACTTCAGGAGATACGCCGTGAGCGGTGAAAATCACTGTGCCACTTTCAACCTGTTTTAAAATATCCAGACGGTTTGGTCCGTCCAGTGTGTAAATTCCATCTTCTTCGAAGGCATCTGTGACATGTTTGTTGTGCACAATCATACCTAATATATAAATTGGGCGTGGCAAGTTTTTATCAAGTGCGGCATTTTTAGCAATGACCATTGCATCTACAACGCCATAGCAATAGCCACGCGGCGAAATTTTAATTACATTCATTTATTCGTCCTCCTGTAGGGAAGTGCTGCTAGAGAAGAACAATATAAAAAGCCGTGAAAAACGGCTTTTGATCATTCTCTTCCTTCATTATAGCCAAAGTAAGCGCATATATCAAAGATTGTTATACATGGGAAACACTTCGCCTTTAAAAGATCACTAGACATATAGTTTCGGAATGGAACTACCCGATCTTTTTTTCGGTTTTGCTTCAGGAGCAGCTGATGTGTGTACAGTCCCTTTTTTGACAAGGATGTCCTCTGGTTCTTCTTCTTTTCCTTCTTCTATTTCATCATCAATCGGTGCTGTTTGTTCGTGCGGAACGTCTGTTTCTGCAGTGATTTCTTTTGGTTCTTCGTCTGCATCATTCGTATTTGTTTCATCATCATCCGCACTGCCAAGCTGGCTATAGAGTTTAATCATGGCAGGCAAATTTCTGACTAAAGGACCGTATTGCTGAATCATAGGCGTGAATTGCTGCGCCATTCCGAGTACTTTTTGAACATTTCCTAACATGCTTGAAAGGTTCGCAGGGTTTGCGAAGCTCTGGATTCCTTGTAATCCCGCACCACCTCCAGCTCCAGAGATTCCTGCACCTCCAGCTCCAGGAAGAAATTTTGCCAGCATGCCCTTAATTCCGGCTCCGCCGCCTAGTGCACGGCTTTCGCCTCCAGGAATGCCACCCATCCCGCGTAGACCGCCGCCTTGTACAGACGGAGAGCGAGGCATCATTTGTTGAAATTGGTTGCCTTGCCCTTGAAAAGGCTGTTCGATCGGAGCCTGCTGTCTCCGTTGAAAAATCCCGGGCTGTCCGCCATTTCCAAGGTGCCGGCGTGAGGGACGATGCGGCTGAAAATCGCCCATAGGCCTTTGCCCTAACATACTTGTACCTCCCTTACTGCATTCTCTTTCTCTTCATAGGTTATGCAGGGAAGTATCATTTGGTTTCCTGTGAGAAAAGCGGACATGGTTTTTTTGGTGAAAATCAGCTATAATGAGGAGATGAGCAAAAAGGCATTGCCTTAAGGAGTGAAAATATGAAAGAAACGAAATTTACGACATATGAATTAAAGTCTTTTATTATAGATGCTATTCATGAACTGGGCTTTTATGAGCCGACTGATATTCAAAAAAGAATCATCCCTGCTGTTTTAAAAGGTGAAAGCGTGATTGGACAGTCTCAAACAGGGACAGGGAAAACCCATGCGTATTTATTGCCGCTTATTCATTCAATTGATCCAAGCAAAGAGCAAGTACAAGTGGTCATTACTGCACCAACACGAGAATTAGCGAATCAAATTTTTAAAGAAGCACAAACGATCTTAAAAAATACGCCTCCAGAAGAAGAAATCAAGGCAAAGCTTTACATTGGCGGAACGGACAAGCAGAAATCCATTCAAAAGCTAAAGAATCAGCCGCACTTAGTGGTCGGCACTCCTGGACGTATTGCTGATCTTATTCATGAGCAAGCGCTGAATGTGTACAAAGCGACATCTCTTGTCATTGATGAAGCAGACCTTATGCTGGATATGGGCTTTTTAGAAGATGTGGATCGTATTGGCTCACAAATGCCAGAACAGTTGCAAATGCTCGTGTTCTCAGCAACTATTCCAGAAAAATTAAAACCTTTCCTCAAAAAATATATGGATAATCCGAAATATGCACATGTTGAACCGAAACGCATTACGGCTGAAAACATTCAGCATATTTTAGTTCCATCTAAACAGCGTGATAAATTAAAATTACTTCATGAAATGGTGACGAATGTACAGCCTTATTTAGGGATCATCTTTGCCAACACGAAATCAACTGTTGATGAAATTGCCTCATTCCTACAGGAAAAAGGAATGAAAATTGGGGTACTTCATGGTGGTTTAACGCCTCGTGAACGTAAAAAAGTGATGAAACAAATTGAAGATTTGGAGTTCACCTATATTGTGGCATCTGATCTTGCTGCCCGTGGGATTGATATTAAGGGCGTCAGCCACGTGATTAACTATGAGCTCCCATCCGATCTTGATTTCTATGTTCATCGTGTGGGAAGAACGGCTCGCGCTGGTTCATCTGGCATTGCGATGACCATTTATGATCTTGCTGATGAGGATGCACTCGTTCAAATTGAAAAAATGGGTGTTGTATTTGAAAACAAAACGATTGTTCATGGCGAATGGCGAGATGCAGATGATCGTTTGAAGCGTCAAAGACGTAAAAAAGCACCAAATGAAATTGAAGAAAAAGCAAAACGCCTTGTCAGAAAACCGAAAGCCGTCAAACCTGGATATAAAAAGAAAATGACACGTGAGATGGATAAGATCAAAAGACAAGAACGTAGAAAGTCAAAGCGTAACGGAAAGTAGGGGGACACATTGTTGAAGATTGGATCACATGTATCCATGAGCGGAAAACATATGCTACTTGCAGCGAGTGAGGAAGCTGCCTCTTATGGTTCAAATACTTTTATGATTTATACAGGTGCACCGCAAAATACGCGCCGTAAAAAAATTGAAGATCTCAATATTGAAGCTGGACAAGCGCATATGAAAGAGCATGGTATGACAGATATCGTCGTTCATGCACCGTATATTATCAATATTGGGAACACAGTGAATCCAGCGACATTTGAGCTTGGAGTGGACTTCCTTCGCTCTGAGATAGAGCGTACAGAAGCGCTAGGTGCAAGACAAATTGTTCTTCATCCAGGTGCGCATGTCGGAGCAGGTGCAGATGCTGGAATTCAAAAAATCATTGAAGGTCTCAATGAAGTCATTGTGAAGGGGCAGGAGGTTCAAATTGCGCTGGAAACAATGGCGGGAAAAGGATCAGAGTGCGGAAGAAGCTTTGAAGAGCTTGCCCAAATTATTGACGGTGTGACACATAACGAAGCACTTTCTGTTTGCTTTGATACGTGTCACACGCACGATGCAGGTTATCCCATTGTGAGTGATTTTGATGGAGTTTTAGAAGAATTTGATCGAATTGTCGGGATCGACCGAATCAAAGTTCTTCATATTAATGATAGTAAAAATGTACAAGGCGCAAGAAAAGACCGACATGAAAATATCGGTTTTGGAGAAATTGGTTTTGATGCCCTGAGCTATATCGTTCATCATCCACAGCTTCAAGATGTGCCGAAGATTCTAGAAACGCCTTATGTAGGTGAAGATAAAAAGAACAAGAAACCACCTTATAAATTCGAAATTGCGATGCTGAAAGAAAAGCAATTTGATGAAGGTTTACTAGATAAGATTACGGGTCAATAAAAAGTGCATGCAATGTGATGAGGTGCCGCTAAATGCGGCCCTTTTTTGCCTAATTTGTGAATTGATTAAACAGATCATTGACGGTCTGTGCTGTCTGTTTAGACGTAATCGCTTCCACTTGCTTAAGCAGCCGGTTGCGCTCTGCATCATTAAAAATATTGACGTTTTTCCCATTCATGAGTTTGGCGACCTCTGCAGCCTGATTGGATGTTAAGCTGACCCCATACTGTTTTGCATACCTTAACAAGTCATTTGCTGTGATCTGATTCAGACGCTGCAACACAATTTTTTGAATTAAAATCAATTCCATTCCTCCCCTCTGTATCAATGTATGGGCGAAAACGGAAAATGTGCAAAAAATTTTATTTTACTCTGTGAAATGATAAAATAGTAAAGTGAATAAAATGTTCATTGAAAACTAAACATGTGTAGAAGGGAGAACGTATGGCAAATAGTAAACAGCATAAAAAGGAATCAGTGCCTCATTTTATTTTGAGAATTTTTCTGATTCTAGTAGGAGCTGCATGTGCGGCAGTCAGCATTGAATTATTTTTAGTGCCAAACAATATTATTGATGGAGGCATCATCGGTATTTCGCTTATTTTGGATTATCTTTTTACGGATAACCCATTCATTAATTTTGCGACGATTGTTGTCATTTTAAATATTCCATTTATGATATCAGGATACAAACATATTGGGAAAACCTTCTTGATTTCCACTGTGATTGGGATTGTCAGCTTGGCCGTGATTGAATCTTCACTCCATCATGTAGAAGCATTTACGACGCAGCCGATTTTAGCTACTGTATTTGGGGGGCTGTTACTCGGGTTTGGCGTTGGGCTTGTGATACGGAATGGAGGCTCAATGGACGGAACGGAAATCTTAGGAATTCTTCTGACGAAAAAAATTCCTTTCTCCGTCGGTGAGTTTGTCATGATCGTCAATGTGTTCATTTTTATTTGGGCGGGCTTTGTCTTCGGACCGGAGCAAGCTATGTATTCTGTCATGACATATTATTTGGCAATGAAAACAATTGATGCTGTCATTCAAGGACTAGATGAAACAAAAGCTGTCATTATCGTTTCGGATTATTATGATGAAATTTCAGATGCGATCCTTCATCGTCTCGGCAGGGGAACCACCAAACTTAGAGGAAAAGGCGGCTATACCGATGAAGAAAAAGATGTCATTTACGCCGTCGTGACAAGACTTGAAATTACGAAGCTGAAATCTATCGTGTTTGAAATTGATGGTCAAGCCTTTATTACGATTATGGATACGCATGAAACAAAAGGCGGTAAATTCAAAACAGCCATTCATTAGCTTTTATTTTACTTTTTTATCTTTCTTTTATATAATGAAATGTATGTATGGACAAAGAAAATGGCTTTTGCCATTTTCTTTTTGTTGTATAAATCGTAATCATTCTTTTTATATTGGATTAAAGGTGGAAAGATTTATGGCAAAGCCAATTATTGAAATGAAGGATATTTCGTATTCATATGGACAGCGAAATGTCATCGATCACATTCATTTAACAGTAGAGGAAGGAAACTTTCTAGCACTTGTTGGACCGAATGGATCTGGTAAAACAACCTTATTAAAATGCCTGCTTGGCTTGATTAAACCACAGCAGGGAGAATTGAAGCTCTTTGGCACACCTGCTCAAAAATTTAAAGACTGGGATCAAATTGGATTTGTTTCTCAAAAGGCGAATAGCTTTAATACAGGGTTTCCTGCTTCTGTATACGAGGTCGTGGCAAGTGGTTTAACGGCGAAGATTGGTTTATTCAAACGCATGACTAAGCAAGATAAGCTTCAAGTAGATGAGGCCATACGCTCAGTTGGCATACAAGACTTAAAACACCAAAACATTGGTGAGCTTTCAGGCGGTCAGCAGCAGCGTACATTTATTGCCCGTGCGCTCGTCAGTCAGCCGAAGCTGCTCATTTTAGATGAGCCGACTGTGGGTGTAGACCAAAGAACAGTAGAGGGCTTTTATCAGCTGTTAGAAACATTGAACAAAGAAAAAGGAATGTCTTTAATTCTCGTTACACATGACGTAGGAACCGTTTCTGACAAAGTCACGCATGTGGCTTGTTTAAATCAGACACTTCATTTTCATGGAGATGCGGAAACGTTTGATTCGATGGATGATCAGGCGCTTTCTCAGTTTTACGGGCATGACATTCAAGTGATTTATCACGATCATCACCATCATGGGGGACATGAATAATGCTATTTCCATTTTTTCATTATGAATTTTTACAAAATGCGTTTATCGCAGGGATGCTGATCGGCTTTATTGCGCCCTTACTTGGTGTATTTATTGTCGTGAGAAGGCTCTCTCTCATCGCAGATGCGCTTAGTCACGTGTCACTTGCTGGGATAGCGGCAAGTTTATTCCTTGATAAAAAATTTGGACTTTTGACAGGGGTTAGCCCGCTTTACTTAGGAATGGCTTTTTCTGTGGCTGGCTCATTGTTTATTGAACGTCTGCGCTCTGTGTATAAACATTATCAGGAGCTGGCGATTCCCATTATTTTATCAGGTGGTATTGGGATCTCTGTTATTTTCATTTCACTTGCAAATGGTTTTAATACAGATTTGTTCAGCTATTTGTTTGGAAGTGTCAGTGCGGTTTCAAGGCTCGATCTTTGGATTATTGTTGGGATCTCACTTGTTGTTGTATTAGTGGTTGTGCTCTTGTATAAAGAATTGTTTTTGCTTTCTTTTGATGAAGAACATGCGAAGGCTTCTGGTATTTCAGCGAAGTGGATTCATTTTATTTTTATTTTAGTTGTTGCACTTGTCATCGCAGCATCGATGCGTATTGTCGGTACACTCCTAGTGTCGGCACTCATGACACTGCCTGTTGCGGCAAGTATTCGGATTGCCAAAGGGTTTAAACAGGCGATTTTCCTTTCCATCTTATTTGGGGAATTGTCTGTCATGGTCGGCTTGATTTTAAGTTATTATCTTGATTTAGCGCCGGGTGGAACCATTGTGATGCTGTCTATTTTGATTTTAATCGGGTGTATTAGTATTGGGAAATTCAGAAGGGGGAATCATCATGAACGTACAAGAAGCGCTTGATTTATTAAAGGAAAAAGGCTATAAATATACAAGCAAACGTGAAGATATGCTTCAATTGTTTTCTGATTCTGATAAATACTTGACCGCTAAAAATGTATTAACAGCATTAAGTGAAGATTACCCAGGGCTTAGTTTTGATACGATTTATCGAAACCTGTCTTTATATGAAGATCTTGGGATATTAGAGACAACGGAATTATCAGGGGAGAAACTGTTCCGTTTTAAATGTTCGTTTTCCCACCATCATCATCACTTTATTTGTTTGACGTGTGGTAAAACAAAGGAAATTGACGCTTGCCCTATGGACAAGCTTGATGCTGATCTAGAGGATTATCACATTAGCGGACATAAATTTGAAATTTACGGAAGGTGTCCTTCTTGCGAACCGAAAGAAGTTCATTCATGAAAGAAGCCAGCCGATGGGCTGGCTTTTTGTTTTGTGATCTTGAAAACGTTTTACAAAGGATAGCTGTTTCATTAAAATGAGAACAATAGATCATCTATTGAAACATCATTGAGTCTTTTGAAATAGGGGAGTGGTCAAAGGTGGCATATTATGTTGTTTTCGATGTAGGCGGAACAAAAACAAAGCATGGGGTCATGGATCGAAATGGTGAGCTGATCACGAGCGGCGACTACGAAACAAACTGCAGGCAGCTTGAGCCGTTTTTAGAAGGCATGGAGAACGTGGTGAAAGAGTATCAAAGGACTTGGGATATCAAAGGGATTGCGATGAGTCTTCCGGGTTTTGTTGACAGTCAAACGGGTTATACGGAATTTGCAGGAGCGATTATTGCTTTAAATGGCCAAAATGTCAAAACGCTTTTGGAAGAAAAAACATCACTTCGTGTAGAAGTAGAAAATGATGCGAACTGTGCAGCTCTGGCTGAAAAATTTAGTGGTCATGCGAAAGAGTGTGACAGCTTTATATGTATGACGCTTGGGACTGGTGTCGGCGGTGGTATTTTTGCTGGTGGCGAGCTTGTTCGCGGTGCCTCTTTTCGCGGCGGTGAATTTGGCATGATGCTGACAGAAACAGAAAACGGTCAGTTTACGACACTCAACAGCAGTGCTTCGACAGCTGGATTGATCCGAAGCTACAAAGAGCAGCAGGGCATTCCACAAAGTCAGCAAATCGACGGTCAAGAAATCTTTGAAAAAGCCAAGCATGATCCGGCCATTGAGAAGATGATCGATCAGTGGTACAAACGAATCGCAATTGGTATTTACAATGTGGCAACAGTTCTCAATCCAGAGAAAATCCTCATTGGTGGGGGCGTGAGTGCAAGGCCCGATTTGATTCCAAACATTGAGAAACATTTACATACTTTGCATGCATGGAAAAACATACAGGTGACACTGGAAACGTGCTATTATTTCAATCAGGCAGGTATGATGGGTGCACTTTATCATTTTTTAATAAAAGAAGGACATCATCGTACAACCAAAAAGCCGATACATTAAACGTATCGGCTTTTGATCTGTTTTAGTAAGCAGTTTGCAGACGCTTTTCATACTGTTTGATCCATTGGGATGCTTCTTGCCAGTTATTCACGCGAATGATCCGTTCATCAATTGGCATTTGATTATACGGTGAGTTAAACAGAATCACTGGAATGTCAGCTTCTTTTGCAATCATTGTGGCATTGCCATGGTGATCTTCAAAAAACACATCGATCTTATGTTTTTGAACAGCTTCCACCTTATGATGTCCGCCAACAAGCTCGATATCGTCGTAATGGACATGATTCTCCTCAAACCATTTGTAGGTGATGTCTGAGTGATGCTGCCTTCTGGCTGTGATATAAATCAATTGATGATGATGTTTCATTTGATTGAGGATTTCTTTTGCACCCTCGGCAGGCTTTGCCTGTTTATAAATAAGAGGCTCATACTCATTCATCCAGCCCCAAAATTCTTCATTTGAAATCTTTAAAAGCTTCGTCAAATCATATTCCGTCATATCATCTAGTGTGATGTCACATTGAAACGACTCATTTAAGTAGGGGACAAAGGTGTCCTGCGCCGTGACTGTGCCATCGATATCAATTCCTAAACGTAACATGCCCACACTCCTCATATTTATCCTCTTAAAGTGTAACATAATCAATTCACAATTCCAGCAAGTTTTAGCAAACATGAAACAGACATTTTTGCTCATACTAAAAAAGCTCCTTTCTATTAACCAAAAGGGGGAATTGATCATGGAAAGAGACGAAGATTTCAGAAGAAATGATCGTGAAATCGACACACACTTTAGTAATGATGATGGCTATTTAGAGGAAACAGCTGCTGAAATAGCAGAGCCATATCAAGCATCAAGAGATCGTGAAGACAGAAGAGAACGTGACCATGTAGGTGACGATTCAGGCAGTAAGGGGATAGGCTATACAGCACTCGCGATTGCGATTATCTCATTATTTGTCTTGCCGGTGCTATTAGGCGTAGCGGCAATCGTCGTTGGTTATATTGCAAGAAGAAAAGGAGCACATGCGCTTGGCGCGTGGTCAATCGGGATCGGAATCGTTTCCGTCATCCTCGGCATCTTTATCACCCCGTTCTTTTAACAGGACAGGAACAGAAAAACGCCTGACAGTGATGTCAGGCGTTCTTTGTTATGCGTTCGCTTGTTTTGCTTTTTCAGCTTCCATTTTTGCATAATGTTCTTCAGCGATTTTATCGATTTCTTTTTTCAGTTCTTCGACCATTGTTTCTTCTGGCACTTTCCGAACAATTTCACCTTTGCGGAATAAGAGGCCTTCACCTCTAGCACCAGCGATGCCGATATCAGCTTCACGCGCTTCACCCGGACCGTTTACAGCACATCCGAGAACAGCTACTTTAATTGGTGCTTTAATTTTAGAAATATATTCTTCGACTTCATTTGCAATGCTAATGAGGTCAATTTCAATTCGTCCACAAGTTGGACAAGAGATGAGTGTTGCTGCATTTGATGCAAGACCAAATGATTTTAATAATTCACGTGCCACTTTGACCTCTTCGACCGGGTCAGCACTTAATGAAATACGGAGTGTGTTACCAATCCCCATATTCAAGATTGCGCCAAGACCAGCTGCACTTTTGACCGTACCTGCAAATAACGTACCTGATTCTGTAATCCCAAGATGAAGAGGATAATCAAAGGCTTTTGCTGCTTTTTCGTATGCCTCAATCGCAAGGTTTACATCAGATGCTTTCATACTGACAATGATGTCATGAAAGTCTAGGTCTTCTAAAATTTTAATGTGATGCAGTGCACTTTCAACCATACCATCTGCTGTTGGATAGCCGTATTTATCAAGAATCTTTTTCTCGAGTGAACCGGCGTTTACCCCAATACGAATTGGAATACCTTTTTCTTTTGCCGCTTTCACAACAGCTTCGACTTTTTCTCTTCTTCCGATGTTTCCTGGGTTGATACGAATTTTGTCTGCACCTGCTTCAATGGCTTTCAGTGCAAGCTTGTAGTCAAAATGAATGTCGACAACAAGGGGAATGTTGATTTGTTTTTTAATGTCCGCAATCGCATTTGCTGCACGCTCATCTGGGCATGCGACACGCACGATTTGACAGCCAGCTTCTTCTAAACGTTTAATTTCAGCTACTGTCGCTTCGACATCATGTGTTTTGGTTGTCGCCATACTTTGAATGACGACTTCATTGTTTCCACCTATAGTTAAAGGTCCCACTTTGACGGGACGCGTTTTTGTACGATGTGTGACTTCACTCACTTGTCAATCGCTCCTTAGTGTACATGCAATTCGTTTGCAGTGTACGACGTGTTTTACATCTCATATTGTAACAGTCTCTTCGTATGAATGACAAGGAATTAACGTTTTATCTCTTATAGACCGGAAACTTGTATGTGCTGCCTGCCCTAATTTCGTTCGCTTTGACGCCTTGATTCAGTGCTTCAAAGTCTTCGATCACTTCATCTAATGGCTTACTTGTATGTACGATAGAGACGACGGTTTGTCCTTGTTTAACAGTGACAGTTTTATATGCCTGTTTTTCAGCTGTTTGAAAGGCGCTGGCGGGAACAGCAGGGCCTTCCTGAACGGGGATCGTTCCATTTTTTAAATCAAAAAAGATAATAAAGAGGACAAACAAACTGACTAGTAAAAAAATAATTCGCCGCATTTTACTCACCGCTTTTAAGAGTTTACTTCAGTGTATGTTTGTCCCTGAGTTGATAGAACAAAAAGAGTGAAAAAGCTAGGAAGGGTGGTTCTAGTGAGTTCTATTATGACTTGTAATCGGAAAAATTTTTGATAAGCCAAAGCGCTTTCTTTATTATGATAAAATAAAAAAAGGGGGGAGAGTATATGAAGAAAATCAGTCAGAATATATATGTAAGAACACTAACAGAAAGTGATGCAGAAGCTCTATTAACACTTGAACGAGAAAACCGCACTTATTTTCAGCAATTTACACCTTTGGTTCAGGATGATTTTTTTACTGTACCTCGTCAAAAGGAACGGATTAACCGTAGTATGCAAAGGCGTGCAAAAGATGAAGCCTATATGCACGGTATTTTCTTAAATGAAACAGATGCATTAATTGGAACGATCTCACTCAATTCTGTTGAAAGAGGACCGATTCAAGGGGCTTTGCTTGGATATGTACTTGATGAAAAGCAAGGCGGGAAGGGGTATATGACAGAGGCGATTCGTTTGATTATTGATTATGCCTTTTATGAACTGTACCTTCACCGTATTGAAGCTGGCGTAAAACCATCTAACATTGGTTCCATTCGTGTGCTTGAGAAGACAGGGTTTGAAAATGAGGGACTTCATCGTAAAAAAGTAAAGATCAATGATAAGTGGGAGGATCACTATATGTTTGCGATCATCCATCCAGATGAGTCATAGGGTCAAAACAAATAAAAAAGCTCCCCAAAATGAGGGAGCTTATTTTTTTGCAGGTATTTCTTTAACGACAAGATATAAGAAAATAAAGTTAATCACCCAATTTAATAAAAATGAGTTCGCAACCGGCGTGTTTAATGCACTCATGATGGCGAAAAAGACGGTTGTTAATGTGAGTGAATAGGCAGAGAGCTTCCAAAGCATTTGAAAGGACAGCTCTTTTTGCTGCATTCGTTTAATAAATGTACCAAGCATGGCTAGGAATGTTGCGCTGATGAACATGAGAGCAGCAGTAGATAGGTACAGCAGGACACAAATGACAGGGATAATGATCGCTTGATTCTGGTTTGTGACGCTGGCAAGTTCATCTTTTGTGAGTGTTCCGCCAAGCAGCTGGTATGGAATATCTGTCATTTGTCCGTCAATGGCAATCACTGCTTTTTCTTTTAATAACGCAATGGCTGTTTGTTTTGATTCAAGCTCACTTGATTTTATTTTTTCAGCGGGATCAAAAATAATCGTGATGCCGTTTTCTTCTTTTTCGATCGGCGTGCTTTGATCCGCTTGAAGCGTTCCTTTTTCAATGGAAAAGTCGGGTAAATCTTTTTTTATCACATGCTGAAATCCTGACATCGCATTTGAAATCTCTTTGCTCATATGATAGCCCTGGGGGACAGCTGCGATGATCGAAAGGATAAAGATGAATAAAATGGCCTTTCCAATCCCAGTAAAACGTGCTCTGGCAATATCTTTTGGTGAATAAATTCCTTTTAACAATAAACTAAATACGTTCAACCGATTCACTTCCTACATTCTTTTCTATTTCTCACATTGTATCAATGTCTATCCATCTAGTACAAGTACGGCCTTCATTACTGGTTAAGATAGAAGGAATGAGGCATAATGTATACAGCATATAAAAAGGAGGCGGCTGCGGATTGGACGTGCTGTATTGGATTTTGATCGGCTGTGCATTTATCATTGCGTTTGTGGGACTTGTCTATCCAATCATTCCTAGTGTGGTTTTCATGGTTCTTGGGTTTATTTTATATGGGCTCTTTTTTAGCTTTGAGAAATTGACGCTCACCTTTTGGCTCATTCAAGCCATGTTTACAGCTGTGTTATTTGCCGCGGATTATGTCTCCAATCTGATTGGGGTGAAACGCTTTGGCGGCAGCCGGGCGGCCATTTGGGGAAGTACCATTGGGCTTTTAGCCGGTCCTTTTGTGATTCCGATTGCTGGAATTATCATTGGTCCATTTATCGGCAGTGTCATCGCAGAGCTGCTCGTTCATCAAAAAGATCTGAAGACAAGTGTGAAAGTTGGGCTTGGCTCATTAATTGGTTTTGTGTCAGGCGTATTTGCAAAAGGGTTGATTCAAGCACTGATGCTGGGAATCTTTTTGTTTTATGTGCTTCGCTAAATGGAAAATCGGTGTTTAACACTCTTTCTGAAGGGTTAAATACAAAATAAACACTGAAATGTTTCAGATCATGAGCAATAACGTTGAAACAAGCCGTTTCTTTTGATACTCTTTGATTAGGGTGAATTGCTTGCTTACTAAGGAAGCATTTCAGTACATACATTTCTAAGGAGGAATTTAACCATGGCTTTTAAACTTCCAGAATTACCATATGCTTACGATGCATTAGAACCACATATCGACAAGGAAACAATGACGATTCACCACACAAAACACCATAACACTTATGTAACAAACTTAAACAAAGCAATCGAAGGTGTATCAGCTCTTGAAGATCAATCAATTGAAGAGCTAGTGGCTAACTTGAACTCTGTGCCTGAAAACATTCGTACAGCTGTACGTAACAATGGCGGAGGACATGCGAACCACTCATTATTCTGGACGCTTCTTTCACCAAACGGTGGCGGCGCACCAACTGGTGAACTTGCAGATGCGATCGAAAAAGAATTAGGCGGATTTGAAAAATTCAAATCTGATTTCGCTGCAGCAGCTGCAGGACGCTTTGGTTCTGGTTGGGCATGGCTTGTTGTGAACAATGGCAAACTTGAAATCACAAGCACACCAAACCAAGATTCTCCTTTAACTGAAGGAAAAACACCAATCCTAGGACTAGACGTTTGGGAGCATGCTTACTACCTAAACTACCAAAACCGTCGTCCTGATTACATTTCAGCATTCTGGAATGTTGTGAACTGGGATGAAGTGGCTCGCCTTTACAGCGAAGCTAAATAAATGATTTGATTCGAAAAGACCTGCTTCTCTCTGAGAGCGGGTCTTTTTATATTTTCCCTCCTTTTTTTACATATCTGCCTTTTGATGAGACAGACTATTGTGTAGAAAAGGAGAATGAATGATATGAGCAGATTAAAGAAAATGTTCGGGGACATGGATGTCACAAGAGATTTATTGCTCCTCCTCACGATTGGCGGATTATACGCACTTGCGATTGCGCTTTCGAATACGTTTGTGAACGTGTATTTATGGAAACAGTCTGGGCGATTTACAGACCTTGCGATTTATAACTTGGCAATTGTTGTCCTTCAGCCCATTACCTTTTTATTTGCTGGACGGCTCGCTAAAAAAATAGATCGTGCATTTGTCCTTCGTTTCGGTGTCATCTTCTTAGCCGCTTTTTACTTAATTGTTCTCATGGCAGGAGAGCAAGCGGCAGCTCGGCTCGTGTTATTGGGCAGTGTGCTTGGAATCGGCTATGGTTTTTACTGGCTTGCCTTTAACGTGCTCACTTTTGAGATTACTGAACCTGAGACAAGGGATTTCTTTAATGGATTTTTAGGAGTGCTTACCTCTACAGCTGGTATGATTGGGCCGCTCATTGCAGGAATTGTCATTTCTCAATTAACGGATGATACAGGCTATACAGTGATTTTCACTTTATCGCTTTTTTTGTTTTCACTAGCGGTTGTGATGAGTTTTTTCCTCAAGAGGAGACAATCAAAAGGAAAATTTATCATTAAGCAAATTTGGAAAGAGCGCCATGCGGACGAGAATTGGCGTAAGATCACAACTGCTCACTTTTTTCAGGGGCTCCGTGAAGGCGTGTTTGTCTTTTTAATCAGTGTCTTTGTGTTTATTGCAACAAACAGTGAGCTTGCTTTAGGCACATTTGGTCTAGTCAATTCAGGTGTTGCCTTTTTTGCCTATTTTTTTGCTACTCGTTTGATTAAGAAAAAATGGCGCAAAAAAGCGATTATGTTTGGCGGGCTTATTTTATACGGCGCTTTATTTTTAATCGTCTTTCACTTGTCCTATGTATCACTGCTTATGTACGCAGTAGCCATTGCGATCGGCTACCCGCTTCTGCTTGTTCCGTATGTCTCTTTAACTTACGATGTCATCGGTCATGCCAGATATGCAAGAAAAGCCCGAATTGAATATATTGTCGTCAGAGAACTATTTTTAAATGCAGGGCGTATTTGTTCGATTGTCTTTTTTCTTTTATCTGTCACCTTACTGGGCGATCGGCTTGGGATTCCTGCTTCACTTGTCGTACTGGGAGCGGGGCACACCCTTATTTATTATTTTGTAAAGGACATTCATTTAAAAGAGAAAACAGCTGATATAGAAGAGGCTGACGGTCAAAAGCCTGTTTCTCAAACGAACCTTATGAAGGGAGAAAGGTAAAATTTATTACCAATGGAACATCAAATTTCTAGATAAATGATAGAAAAACCGCTAAAATGATGATGGCACCTTTTATACATAAAAAGGGGTGCCATTTCTTTCTTGATAGAAAAGGTGATGTGATGAGAAACAAGAAAAACAAAAAAGACGCGAAGGAAGGGCGCAAAACACTTCCGATCCGGCTGAATTTATTATTTTTAGCTGCGTTCATTATTTTTACCGGTGTTGTGGTCAGACTCGGTTTTGTGCAGATTGTGAATGGAGAAGATTATAAAAAGCAGGCAGAAAAACAAGAAGACGTGAATGTCAGCTCGTCTGCTCCGCGAGGAAAAATTTATGATCGAAACTATAACACGATTGTCAGCAATAAAGCGCTAAATGCCATTACATATACGAGAACCTCGACGACTTCACAAGAAGAGCGGCTCAAAGTGGCAACAAAATTAGCGGATATGATTCACGTAAGTACGAAGAAAATCACAGATCGTGATAAAAAAGATTTCTGGATCTTAACCCATCCGAATGAAGCGAAAAAGCTTGTTCAAAAAGAAGCCGATTTAAAGGGTGACGATAAGGTCTCTGATGATAAACTATACGAGCTCCAGCTGAAACGCATCACAGACAAGGAATTAAATCAACTGACGAAAAAAGATTTGCAAGTGCTTGCGATTAAAAGACAAATGGATGCAGGCTATGCACTTACGCCTCAATTCATTAAAAATGAAGATGTAAAACCAAGTGAAATTGCTTACGTCTCTGAGCATTTGGACGAGCTGCCAGGTGTAGATGTCACAACAGACTGGTCACGCAGCTATCCTTATAAAGGACTTCTCCGCAGTATGCTCGGCAGTGTGTCTTCAAGTGATGAAGGTCTTCCGTCGTCACTGCTTGAACATTATCTATCACTCGGCTACAGCCGAAATGATCGTGTAGGAAAAAGCTATCTTGAATATCAATATGAAGATGTCCTGCAAGGTCAAAAAGAAAAAGAACAAAGTACAACAGATAAAGAAGGCAATGTCACAAGCTCTAAAGTGTTAACAGAAGGAAAGAGCGGGAAAGACCTTGTGCTGACGATTGATATTCAGCTGCAAAAAGCGGTGGAAAAAATCATCGAAAAGAACTTGAAAAGTGCGAAGCAAAGAGGCGGCACAGAACTTCTTGATCGTGCGTTTGTTGTCATGATGGACCCGAGAAATGGGGAAGTGCTCTCGATTGCGGGTAAACAGATTACCAATAAGAATGGGACATACAAATTTGATGACTATGCACTAGGAACGATGACATCATCATATGCGATGGGATCAGCAGTAAAAGGGGCAACTGTGCTGACAGGTTATAAAACAGGCGTCCTTCATATTGGAAGCACCCAATACGATGAACCGCTCTATATCGCTCAGTCACCGCCGAAAAAATCCTATCAAAATATGGGACTCATTAATGATTTAACCGCACTAGAACGTTCATCAAACGTGTATATGTTTAAAACAGCGATTGCAATTGGGAAAGGGGAATATCGTAAGAATCAGCCGCTCCCAATTGATACAAAGGCGTTTGATACGTTCCGTTACAATTTTAGTAAATTTGGTCTTGGAGTGGAGACAGGTATTGACCTGCCAAACGAAGCAACTGGCTATCGTGGAACGTCTACACAATCCGGTCTGTTACTTGACTATGCGATTGGACAATATGACACGTTTACACCGCTGCAAATGGCGCAATACGTTTCAACGATTGCCAATGGCGGCTATCGTTTACGTCCTCAGCTCGTAAAAGAAGTGAGAGAGCCAGATCCGCAAAGAGGCATTGGGGCTGTAACGGAGTCCGTCAAGCCGGATGTACTGAATAAGCTCGATATGACAAGTGATGAGATCAAACGCGTACAGCAAGGATTCAAGCTTGTGATGCAGAACCCAAGAGGGACAGCTTATTCGAACTTTGGCAACAAAAAATACAATCCAGCTGGCAAAACAGGGACCGCTCAATCATTCTATGACGGCCCGATTAAAAGCAAACGCGGCACACCGACGTATAACACAACACTTGTTGCGTATGCGCCTGCTGATAATCCAGAAGTAGCGATTTCAGTTGTCGTGCCTTGGGTGTATCAAGATTACAACCAGCGCTATCCGATTACAAATGATATTGGTGAACAAGTATTAGACAAGTACTTTGAACTGAAATCAAAACAGGAAAGCAATGATACACAAGCGAAGAACAAAAACAAAATTGAAAATGAAGCAGAAACAAATAACTAGACCTATTCTAGGTAAAAACGCTCACTTTTTGTGGGCGTTTTTTTATATTTTCTTCAAACTTTTCGATATAAATTGACAAAAATCATAAAAAACCCCGCAATTTCTCTACAAATCTTCGACATTTACAAAACCTTAACATTCCATTTAAACGAAATTAATAAAGAACCTTTAATGTATTACTCGTAGGACAAATTATTCAGGGGGTATTCTTGAAATGAAAAAGAACAAATTATGGCTGCTTACTTTCCTTACTATCGCATTGTTAGCATTCGTCACAGCATGCGGAAACAGCAGCTCAAGCGGAGATTCAAAAGACAGTAAAGGAAATGCTTCAAACAAAGATGAGGCATCAGGTTCCATTACCATCTCAGGATCATCTGCGATGCAGCCTTTAGTTCTTGCGGCAGCAGAAAAATTCATGGATAAACATCCAAAAGCCGATATTCAAGTACAAGCCGGCGGTTCAGGAACAGGACTTTCTCAAGTATCAGAAGGATCTGTACAAATTGGGAACTCAGATGTATTCGCAGAAGAGAAAGACGGAATCGACGCAAAAGCTTTAAAAGACCACAAAGTAGCAGTTGTTGGAATGGCGGCAGCTGTTAACCCTGAAGTTGGTGTCAAAGACATCACAAAGGACGAATTGAAAAAAATCTTCACTGGTAAAATCAAAAACTGGAAAGAGCTTGGCGGGAAAGACCAAAAAATCACACTTGTGAACAGACCAGACTCATCAGGAACTCGTGCAACATTTGTGAAATATGCACTTGACGGCGCGACACCTGCAGAAGGAATCACAGAGGATTCTTCAAACACAGTGAAAAAGTTGATTGCAGAAACACCAGGTGCGATTGGGTACCTAGCATTCTCTTATTTAACAGATGACAAAATTACACCGCTTAGCATTGATGGTGTGAAACCAGAAGAAAGCAATGTAGAAAGCGGTAAATATACAATTTGGGCATACGAGCACTCTTATACAAAAGGTGAGCCAGACGGTTTAGCAAAACAATTTTTAGATTACTTGATGAGTGACGAAGTACAAAAAGAAATCGTTAAAGACCAAGGCTACATCTCAGTCTCTAATATGAAAGTAGAAAGAGACGCAACAGGCAAACAAACAGATAAGTAAAAGGTCTTGAATTGATGATGAAGGAAAAGTGGAGCTTTTCACTTTTCCTTTTATGACATTCATAGGAGTGTAGAAAAAGATGAAACAGATAGAACATACAGAAGCGAGCGATCGACTGATCAGCTCGAAAAAAAATAGGCAAATGGATGAAGTAAGAGGAAGTATTTTGGTGAAATTTTGCGCATTCTTAATGATTGCTGTATCAATTGCCATCACAATCTTCCTTGGCATTAAGGGTTTACAATCTTTCATCGTAAATGGTGTAAGCCCAATTGAGTTCTTAACCAGTATCAATTGGAACCCTACAGCAGAAAATCCGCAATACGGCGCATTTCCGTTTATCTTTGGATCAATCGCTGTCACGCTTCTATCAGCACTCATAGCAGCACCGCTAGGCATCGCAGGAGCGATCTTTATGACAGAAATTGCACCTGCATGGGGACGGAAAATTCTCCAGCCAGTGATTGAACTGCTTGTAGGGATTCCATCCGTTGTTTACGGATTCATAGGTCTTACAGTATTGGTGCCGTTTATTGGACACTTCAAGTCAAGCGGTTCAGGGCACAGTGTTTTAGCAGGAACGATTGTCCTGTCTATTATGATTCTGCCAACTGTTACATCCATTGCAACTGACGCAATGGCTTCACTTCCAAAAAGTTTACGTGAGGGATCGTATGCATTAGGCGCAACAAGATGGCAAACGATCAGACGTGTTCTTGTACCGGCAGCGCTTCCGACATTAATGACAGCAGTCGTGCTTGGAATGGCAAGAGCATTTGGAGAAGCCCTTGCCGTTCAGATGGTCATTGGAAACACGCGTAATCTACCAGAAAGTATTATGGACACAGCTGGTACATTAACAACCATTATTACGTTAAACATGGGACATACAACGTATGGAAGTGTTGAAAATAATACACTTTGGTCAATGGGACTTGTCCTTCTAGTTGTATCATTTATGTTCATACTCATTATCAGATACTTGTCATCTAGGAGGAAGATTTAATGAATAGCAAAATGACCGATCGTTTTGCCACAATTGTTTTTGGATTATGTGCCGCCATTATTACGGCGATACTTGTTGGCTTGTTTTCTTATATCATCTTCAACGGTGCCAAAGAATTAAATTTTGACTTTTTGACTACACGCTCAAGTGCGATTGGTTCTGGCGGCGGTATTAGGGATCAGCTGTTTAACTCGTTTTACATTCTATTTATTACGATGCTGTTTACCGTGCCTCTTGGCGTGGGCGGCGGGGTGTACATGGCAGAATATGCACCTCAAAACAAAGTGACTGATTTTATTCGTACATGTATTGAAGTGTTATCGTCTCTGCCATCGATCGTCATCGGTATGTTTGGTTTGCTGATGTTTGTTAATTTAACAGGATGGGGCTATACGATCATCGGAGGAGCCCTTGCGCTGACTGTCTTTAACCTGCCAGTGATGGTCAGGGTGACAGAAGATGCACTTCGATCTGTACCGAAGGATCAAAAGGAAGCATCGCTTGCGCTCGGTGTGACAAAGTGGCATACAGTGAAGACGGTTCTGATCCCAGGTGCGATTCCATCCATTATTACCGGAGCGATTTTAGCATCGGGAAGAGTTTTCGGTGAGGCGGCTGCTCTTCTTTTCACAGCAGGTCTTTCAACACCGCGTCTTGATTTTACAAACTGGAGTCCTTTCTCCGATACATCACCACTGAATATTTTTAGACCGGCAGAAACATTAGCCGTTCATATATGGAACGTCAATACACAGGGGATTATTCCAGATGCAGAGGCCATTGCAAATGGTGCATCAGCCGTACTTGTGCTCTCTGTATTAGTATTCAACTTAGCAGCTAGATGGCTTGGTTCATTTATTCATAAGAAGCTTACGTCAAAATAAATAGTGAGAGGTGTGAAGGGGATATGGTTCAAATGCTAGCAGAAAAAAAAGAGATTGCAGCAAAAAAGGCTCCACTTCAAGCGGAACAGATTCTACAGGTGCAGGATTTAAGTATTTATTATGGTGAAAAAAGAGCGGTCAATCAAATTTCATTTGAAATTGAAAAAAATGCAATTACTGCATTAATCGGCCCATCAGGGTGCGGAAAATCGACTTTTTTACGCAGCATTAACCGCATGAACGACCTAATTCCAGGTGCACGAAGTGAAGGGGCGATCATGTACGAAGGGTTAAATATTTTGGATGACCGTATTAATGTGGTGAATTTAAGAAGAGAAATTGGGATGGTCTTCCAAAAGCCAAATCCATTTCCTAAATCCATCTACAACAATATTACGCATGCGCTAAAATATGCGGGTGAAAAAAGGAAATCAGTGCTTGATGATGCGGTAGAAGAAAGCTTAACAAAGGCAGCGCTATGGGATGAGGTCAAAGATCGTTTGCACCGCTCTGCCTTATCATTATCAGGTGGCCAGCAGCAGCGCCTCTGTATTGCACGTACCCTTGCGATGAAACCTAGCGTGCTTTTATTAGATGAACCGGCTTCTGCCTTAGACCCGATCTCAAATGCAAAAATTGAAGAGCTATTATCGGAATTGAAACATGATTATTCGATTGTCATTGTCACACACAATATGCAGCAAGCGTTACGTGTATCTGATCATACAGCCTTTTTCCTGAACGGTGATCTAGTGGAATACGATGCGACTGAACGTATCTTTACACGTCCTGCGCAGCAAAAAACAGAAGACTATATTAATGGTCGATTCGGATAAGGCGGGTGGATTTTGATGAATGCAGTAGCAACTAAAACAGCCAAAAAAGAAGTGTTTCGTGTGAATGATATGAACCTTTGGTACGGACAGCATCACGCACTGAAGCATATTGATTTAGACATTAAAGAGCATGAGGTCACAGCGATTATCGGCCCGTCCGGCTGCGGAAAGTCAACATTTATAAAGACCTTAAATCTCATGGTCAAAACAGTGCCAGGTGTTAAAATCACCGGGGATATGATGTATAACGGTGACAATATTTTAAAAGGCCGTGTCGATCTAGTGGAACTGCGTAAAAACGTCGGGATGGTCTTTCAAAAAGGAAACCCATTCCCTCAATCTATTTTTGATAATGTCGTCTATGGACCAAGAATTCACGGAGTGAAGAGCAAGCAGCAATTGAAAGAAATCGCTGAAAAAGCGCTTCGTGATGTTGCCCTTTGGGATGAAGTGAAAGATCGATTAAGTGCGCCTGCATTAGGTCTTTCCGGCGGTCAGCAGCAGCGTCTTTGTATCGCAAGAGCCATTGCCACAAGCCCAGATATTCTATTAATGGATGAACCAACATCTGCGCTTGATCCCGTTTCAACATTAAAGATTGAAGAATTAATCATGAAACTGAAAGAAAAATATACGATTGCCATTGTGACGCATAATATGCAGCAAGCGGCAAGGGTATCCGACCGAACAGCGTTCTTCTTGATGGGCGAGCTTGTTGAGGTCAATGATACGAATGTGATGTTTTCAGAGCCAAATGATCAAAGAACAAATGATTATATATCAGGACGATTTGGATAATCAAAAACCCCCTGGAGGTCAATGCCGCCAGGGGGTTTTTGATGTTATTTTGTTAAGGCTTTGACAATTTGTTTGAATGTCATACCTGTTTTTAAATTGAATTTGCCGGCACGAATTTCTTTATGGTAGCCTGCGTCTATCACGTAATCATTAAAATCTTTAGACGAGTTGATGATTCCGTCCTTTTCAAGCATGTCTGAAACATCACTTGTGCTCATACCGTTTTTAATCACGAATTTAACCGTTTTGCCTTTTGGCTTGTCCGTTGTTTGTTTATCGTTCTGAGAATCGCCGTCTTCACTTGCTTTCAGCGCTTTTTCTTTATAATCAAGAAGTTGTTGATATGTTTCACGGCTGACGGAGACTTCTTTTTTAGAGTCTAAGTAATTTTTCACGTCAGTGTCTGTCACTTTCGCTGCGAGGGTTTCTTTTGTTGTAGAATCAGCTGCCGCTTCATCTTTTCCAGTAAGGAAAAAGACGATCGCCAGAACACCAGTTGCAAGAATCATACCTGCTGCAAACGTTTGGATGCTTTTTTTCGTCATACAAGCACCCTCTCGTTGTCTTTAATGATCATGGTTACATCTTCTACAGATACATGCTCAGCGCGCGCAATCGCCTCAGGAGACATGCCATTTTGATGCTTTGAAATGATTTGTCTTGCAATAGATGGATCAATTTCTGAATGCTTGCGGACAACGATGTTTGTTTCAAGCAATTCTTCTTCAAGAACCTTCATTTTCTTTTTCAGTTTATAGATTTCTTGCATTGCAGATAGTTGAAGTGTTTCAAGTTCTTGTTCGACTTCTTTAATCGGCTCTCTTTGAAAATATGAGAATGCGATCAGTACAATACTGACAACAAGCAATCCGATAATTGCAATTTCCATGTTTCATCACCTTTTATTCATATTTTAATGCTGAAAGCCAAAAAAGGCTCTCATGATTGTTTCAGACAGTTTTCGACCCTTCTTTTTTATACCATAAAAAAGCTAGTTTCAAAAGGAATTGCTGAAAAAATCACCTTTTTTTCATCATTTTTCTTTTTATAGGGAAACCAAGTATGAAAACCTTGCCCGCTGTTAAAATAAAAGAAGACGGATCAGATGAAAAAAAGCTGTGGAACAAAGAGGGGGTTCTCATGTATACAGTACGACAAAGAACGTGTTTTTATAGGGGAGAAGGCGATTTTTCATCACATGATCAGACAATATGGATCAGGATGCGGGTGGAATGCATTGAAAAATGAAATTGGTGAAAAAACATTCTAGCATTCCTTAGCTAGAAGTGGTATTATAGTTAGGTCTGAATGTGAATTGATTTTAGTTTGGAGGGAAAAACATGCGCGTAAATATTACTCTAGCTTGCACTGAATGCGGTGAGCGTAACTATATTACTAAAAAGAATAAGCGAAACAATCCAGATCGCGTTGAATTCAAAAAGTATTGCTCACGTGATAAAAAACAAACTTTACATCGTGAAACAAAGTAAGCAGCAGGGAATTTTCCTGCTGTTTTTTTATGATGGGAGATGAACCTGTATGAAAAAGGAGCTCCGCCTTCAAACATTGGCCATGCTTGATCAGATAAGCGCTGAAGAGTTCAATCGCCACGCCGCTCTACTTCATGAACACTTGTTGCAGCTGCCAGCATGGAAACAGGCGAAAACGATTGCTTTGACTATGTCTAGGGGAAAAGAAATACCGACAATGCCTCTGATTGAAAAAGCGTGGGAAGAAGGAAAAACAGTTTGTATTCCCACCTGTTTTCCGAAAACAAAAGAGATGGTGTTTTATGAATATACACCTGAAACAAAGATGACATCCAGCTACTTTGGGCTATTGGAGCCAGACCCTCTTGAGTCTACAGCTGTACATAAAGAAGCCATTGATTTGATCATTGTTCCTGGGGTGTGCTTCGATCAACGTGGTTACCGGATTGGTTACGGAGGCGGCTATTATGACCGGTATTTAGCTGATTATCATGGAATCACGCTTGCTCTTAGCCTCTCTGTTCAGCAAGTAGACCATCTTCCAGCTGAACCGCATGACATACCAGTATCTATCATGGTCAGTGAGAAAGGCGCGTTTTATCAAAAGTAAAAGTCCGCTGCCTATGCGTAAGACCGGGCTTTTTTGTGTTGAGACTGTTTGGTTTGATGCGTTGGTCGAAGTGAATACTTTTGACTTACAACTTGATCATGATTATTGGTTCGATTTTTTTCATACCCATCTTGATTTTTTGGGTGTTGGGAAAAATAGCTTGAAAATAAGAAGAGAGCATATTAAAGCTCATGTCGCCTTGTACAATAGAACACTCAAGCTGCTTGAAGGTTTTGAAAAGCCATATCAAACATGGATTTGTATTTACGAACAAGATCCTGCACTAGACGCAGTATACATCCATACACCAAATCCAAACGATCCCAACTTCCCGCACAAGATCGAAGAGTTAGAGTGGAATGGTAAGCTGCTTCATACGTTCAAGGATTTGATTGATCTTCAACAATTTGATGTAGCTTATCTTCACACAGAGTATGGAGAAGAGTTTTATATTCAATCAAAAGAACAAGGGATTAGGCTGTGAAAACTGACTAATAAAAGAGGCCATGGTCAGCGATAAAAATGACGGTTCATGCATAAACAAATCCTATTTAAGCCACGATACGAACATAGGAGGGAATATGATGAATAAAATGATTTGGAGCATTGTGTTCACACTGTTTGCATTCGTTCTTGTGCAAAATCGTTATCGGGTCATGAATTTGATCTTAGGTCAAAACCAAGTGCGTCACTTTTTTATTAAATGGCTGATGAAAATCCCATATTTTCGGACGAAATTTATTCGCCAAGCATTCTAATCCCGCAAAAGCCGGGATTTTTTTGTTGAGAAATGCGTATAAGAGTAATTCTTGCTATAATAATGTAAAAAATGGAGCGCGAATGAATGAATGTCATAGATAGTCTATTTTGGCGAGTGATTGATGAACTCAGACAAAAAGGATACGAGATGATTCAAAGTCCTTACCCAGAAGATGAAATCTTTTTTGAAGCACCACGAAACTCAGGATATGATCTCATCCGTCTATATAGAAGAGATGTGAATTTTAGACAGGAGATCGTTCGAGATATGGAAGAGCAGGCCTTTCGGATGAATCAGTTAAGAGAAGCCATGCGTAAACGTTCTCTTCATCTCCTGCAGCTACAATTTACAGCTGATCATCCAGTAGATGATTGGGAAGACATAAACGGTCAACCGCAAAAACAGCAAAAGGTGACGGTGACACCTGTTTTACTGAATGAAGAAACCCTTCAAAACGATGGACACGAGCTGCAAAAATGGCTGAATACATCACTTTCGATTGATGTAGAAGAGGCGAAGGCAGATACAGCCGAAGATGTGATGCAGCTTAAAATGAACGTGCTTCAGGCATTTCAAGATCAGGAAAAGCAGCGTGAACGAGAACGGGCTGTTTTCCAAAATGGCAGGCCGATTTTTACCTACTTGTTAATCGCAGTTCAAGTGGTGATGTTTCTTTTACTTGAATTATCTGGTGGAAGTACCAATACAGCCACTTTAACAGCATTTGGTGCGAAAAATAATATGCTGATTTTAGAGGGTGAATGGTGGCGTTTTGTGACACCTATGTTTTTACACATTGGTTTGACGCATTTACTCTTTAATACATTTGCTCTTTGGTCCGTTGGAGCGGCTGTTGAGAGAATTTATGGTTCAGGAAGATTTTTGCTCATTTATTTAATTTCCGGCATCTTTGGCTCCATAGCGAGCTTTGTGTTTAATACAGCCATCGCAGCAGGAGCATCAGGTGCGATCTTTGGCTGTTTAGGCGCATTGTTATATTTAGCGATTTCTAACCGGAAGCTCTTCTTTCGTACGATGGGGACAAATATTATCGTGATTATCCTCATCAATTTAGGGATAGGTTTCACTGTATCAGGGATTGATAATGCAGGGCATCTTGGGGGGCTCGCTGGGGGATTTTTAGCCGCTTTAGCGGTCCGTCTTCCTAAACAGTTTCAGCCTGTCAAAATGCTTCTTGCTAGTCTTCTTCTCCTCCTTATTGGCGGCTTTGGATTGTATACAGGGTTTCATTCAGACGATCAAAAAGAAGCGGCGGCAACTAGCGAGGCAGCGAGTTTATTTGATGAAAAGCACTATAGCGAAGCAAGTCAGCGTCTAGAGGAATATGTAAAGCAAAAGGATGCCTCAGCTGAAGCACTTCATATATATGCGCTTTCCGAAGCGCAGCTTGGACATCTTGACAAGGCCATTGAGTATTTGCAAAAGTCGCTTGAAAAAGATCCAAATGAGCCGAATAAATTGTATCACTTATCGTTGTTGTATGTAGAAAAAGGCGAGACAGCGGAAGCAGCCGAATTCATCAAAAAAGCATTAAAACAAGATCCGCAAAATGACCAATTTTTAAAGTTGAAACAATATATTGAAAACACTCAAACACGTTGAATGACTTGACTGAAAGCGTATTTATGAATACGCTTATCCTATCTGTTGATTTAGAGAAATGGTGAAAATAATGAAAACGTTATATGATGTACAGCAGCTGCTCATGAGATTTGGAAATTACGTGTATTTCGGAGATCGTGAAGTGGAATTAGAATTTATGGCAGATGAATTGAAGGAAATGTACACATCGGGCATCATCGATCGAACTGAATGGTCAAACGCAATGACCATCCTTCAAATGGAACTAGCCAAATTAAATCGAAAAACAATGTGAAGGTGGAGGACATATGACAGGGGATTGGTTTGTAGGAGTTGATCTTGGCGGTACGACAATTAAGCTTGCGTTTATTAATCTTTATGGTGAAATTCAGCATAAGTGGGAGATTCCTACGGATAAATCTGGGCAGACAATTACAGTCGACATTGCCAAGTCAATTGACCATAAACTAGTTGAGATCAGCATGCCGAAATCAGCCCTAATTGGGATCGGTATGGGGGCACCTGGACCAGTGGATAAAGTATCCGGAATTGTCTATAAAACAACGAATCTGGGCTGGACAAACTATCCCTTGAAAGACCATTTAGAGGCAGAGACAGGACTTCCATCTGTCATCGAAAATGATGCAAACATTGCTGCACTCGGTGAAATGTGGAAGGGTGCAGGTGATGGCGCCAAAAACATCCTGATGGTTACACTGGGCACAGGGGTTGGCGGCGGTATTATTGTCAATGGAGAAGTGGTTCAAGGCGAAACAGGTGCTGGTGGAGAAATTGGTCATATTTGTGCCGTTCCATTTCAAGGAGCACCATGTAACTGCGGGAGAACAGGCTGTATTGAAACCATTGCGTCTGCCACAGGTATCGTCCGAATCGCAAAGGATTCATTACAAACAAAGAGCCATACATCATCACTTGGCTCACTTACTTCGCTGTCTGCAAAGGATGTATTTGAGGCAGCAGAAAACGGAGACGAACTGGGGATGCGTGTCGTAGATGAAGTGACAACCCATCTTGGTCTTGTCCTTGCGAATCTGGCTAGTGCCTTAAACCCAACAAAAATCGTCATTGGCGGGGGTGTATCTAAAGCGGGCGAGCTTCTTCGCAGTAAAGTAGAGCGTGTCGTCAAACATCATGCCTTCCCGCCATGTGCTGAGGATGTTGAAGTGGTAATTGCCTCACTAGGAAACGATGCAGGCGTGATCGGCGGTGCATGGATGGCAAAAAACAAGTGGCTGTCTTGAACAAAAATGTCATAATGATGTCATTTTTATTAAAATCAGCGATAGATAGGCATGAAATTGAATGTTTAGCATATTCATAAGTTTGTCATGGGGAAAAAGACATTGATTTTCCAGCATAGACAGGATAAGATATACTTTAGTTATTTTTGAAGAAGCACCAATAATTGGGGATGTCCCTAACCTGAGTGCGTTTTTAGCATAAGGAGGTTACAATGCGAAAGAAAAGATTAAAGGCGATTTCATTTTTACTGATTGCGACTTTGTTAATGTGGGTGAAAACCTATGTTATCTATAAATCTAGTTTTAATATCAAAATTGAAAATTTCATGCAGGAATTTATCCTGTTTATTAATCCGCTTAGCTTTCTCTTGTTTATCTTCGGTATCGGTTTATTCTTTAAAGAAAAAAATCGCAATCGATATATCATCGTGACGAGTTTTGTTCTGACATTTATTTTGTTAGCTAACATTGTATTTTATCGATTCTACAGTGATTTTCTAACCATCCCCGTCCTATTTCAAACAAACAATATGGGTGACCTCGGGTCAAGTATTACCTCTTTAATTGAACCAGTTGATTTTCTGATGTTTGTTGATATCATCATTTTAATTTGGCTCTATAAAAAACAGCCTTCCTTTAGAACAGATGTAACGATTTCACGTAAGGGACGTGCAGCTTATTATTTATTTGTGGCAGCCACTTTCTTCTTTAACCTTGGTCTGGCTGAAACAGAAAGACCAGAGCTGTTAACTCGTTCATTTGACCGAGAGATGCTAGTGAAAAACATCAGCTTATATAACTTCCATATTTATGATGGGGTTCTGCAATCGAAGCAATCCGCTCAGCGAGCACTTGCTGACAGCAATAGCTTAACTGAAATTGAAAACTATGTAAGCGCAAATCAAACAGACCGTAATGAAAAGACGTTTGGTCAAGCAAAAGGACGAAATGTCATTTTAGTATCGCTTGAGTCTACCCAGAGCTTTGTGATCAATGAAAAATTGAATGGGAAAGAGATCACGCCGTTCTTAAACAAATTGATCAAGAAAAGCTACAATTTCAGTAATTTCTATCATCAAACGGGTCAAGGGAAAACATCCGACTCCGAGTTTATTGTTGATAATTCACTCTATCCGCTTGGAAGAGGAGCTGTATTTTTCACAAATCCAAGCAACGAGTTCAAAGCCGCACCTGAGTTGTTAAAAGAGGAAGGCTATCATTCTTCTGTTATTCATGCGAATAACAAAAGTTTCTGGAACCGTGATCTGATCTATGACAGCTTTGGCTACGACAAATTTTTTGATATTAAATCATTCGATGTAAATGAAGAAAATTCAGTTGGCTGGGGACTAAAAGATGGTCCGTTTTTTGAGCAGTCAGTGGATTTAATGAAAACGATCCCGCAACCGTTTTATACGAGATTGATTACATTAACGAACCATTTTCCATTTGACTTAGATGAAGAAGATAAGCTCATTGATGAATATGACTCAAAGAGCAAAACGTTGAACAAATACTTCCCTACAGTGCGTTATCAAGATGAGGCACTAAAGCTTTTCTTTAAAAAAATGAAGGAAGCAGGGTTATACGATAACTCCATTTTTGTGTTATATGGGGATCACTACGGGATTTCTGAAAACCATAACGAAGCAATGGGACAATTCTTAAACAAAGACATTACACCTTTTGAAGAAGTTCAGCTTCAAAAAGTACCATTTGTTGTACACATTCCTGGTATCACGGATAAACATCCAAAAGAGATTGATACAGTTGGCGGCCAAGTGGATATCCGTCCAACAGTCATGAACCTTCTAGGAATCGATACAAGCAAGCAAATTCAATTTGGTCATGACCTATTATCAAAAGATACAAATGACTTCACAGTGCTTCGAGATGGAAGTTTTATTACGAAGGACAGTGTTTTCACAGCTGGTGTGTGCTACAACAAAGAAACGGGTGAGCCGAGAGAAGATGAGTCTGGTTGTCAGTCTTATGAAGAAAAGGCAAAACAGGAGCTTCAATTCTCTGATCAAATTATCTATGGAGATCTCCTTAGATTTTATGACCGAAACAACTCGGACCATTCACCATCTAAAAAAGAAGATGACACTGAGCTAAAAAAGGCGTCTTAATTTAAAAGAAAACCTCTGCTATTTACATGCAGAGGTTTTCTTTTTTTACTTACTGGTTCATATAGTGTGAGAGGGGAGGGATGTAAATGAAAAAGTCGTTTGGCACAATTGAATGGCATCTGGGTGAAGCAAGGAAGGAGGATGTGGCAAAGCAGCTTGGTATAGGGAAAGAAGCTTTCCGTTTATCCAATCAATCAAATACGGATCACCTCCTTTTACCGGGGTATAGACTTCCAGAAGGGACCCATTCATTTCAATCGGTAGGTGATGTGCAAAGCTTCATAGCGCCTTACCGGCTCCAGCAATCAGATGATTGGATCAGCGGAATATTTGAATATGATAGCGCTCACTTAGAAGGAGAGCTTCAATATTTGAAAGCTGTTTTTCCTTTTCTTCAAATGAGTGTGATTGGTCAATCAGTGCTTGATACGCCCATTTATGAAATCCGTACGGAGCCTGTACAACATTTACATTCCATACATGTTAATGCCTCTTTTCATGCAAATGAATGGATCACGACCTCTGTTTTATTAAAATGGCTTAAATCACTTTGTTTAGCGGCCTCTGATCCAGTGCAAGCAAGACATCATGAAGCGGTTCGTATATTGCAGACTACTGCTTTGTCTATTGTCCCGATGGTAAATCCAGACGGTGTTGATTTGGTTCGCAATGGTCCAGAATCTTTAGGGCTGTGCGGTGAGGAGTTCGCGCCGCTAAATGGTGGATTTTCCGATTATCGAGAATGGAAGGCGAATATTCGAGGAATTGATCTAAACAATCAATTTCCTGCTTATTGGGAAATCGAATATTATCGTAATAAGCCGAAAGCTCCGTCTTATAGGGATTTCCCAGGGCATCAGCCGTTAACAGAACCAGAAGCGAAAGCAATGGCACATCTCGCCTTACGAAAACGCTTTGACCGGCTAATTGCCCTTCATACACAAGGAGAAGAGATATACTGGGGTTTTCTTGGCCACGAACCGGCCATTTCAAAAGAGACGGTCGAACGGTTAGAACGGGTGAGTGGTTACAAAGCGATTCAATATCTTGATAGCTATGCAGGTTATCGAGATTGGTTTATTTATCAATGTAAAAGTGAGGGCTATACGGTGGAACTTGGGCGAGGTAAGAACCCGCTTTCTATGAGTCAATTTGATTCGATCTATGAAAAAACAAAGCGGTTATTGTGGGAAGCATGTAAGTATTAAAAGCACCTAATTGGTGCTTTCAGCGTGTAGACAAACCCTCGCATTCTTTGTCAGTCCTGCGTGCCAGTGCTCACGAAGGTGAAATTCGCTCCGCACCAGTACTCGTCCTTCCTAGGGCTGCAAAGGTTTTTTATCACGCTGAAAAGAAGACAAAGGGCTAAAATCAAGTTCATTTTCGCCCTTTGTCAACAATCATTTAATCCGTTCAAACCAATCAATTTCTTATGGTCAATAAAAACCGTGCTGATGTGATTGACGAGAGCATCCCTGTAAGCTATTGTGAAAGAGTGGATGTAAAAAAAAGGATATGAATTAGGGAGATGTCGATGATTGAATGCTCAAAGCCTGTGGAAACGGAATTTTACTTATCTATTTGTTTCTAAAATGTGTAAAATTACTGCTGATAGTTTATCTTTTAACACCATTTTGTGGCTTTTAGTGCTAGGGGGAAAAGGAGCAATTGGAACAGCATTTTTTATTGCCGTTAGTTTTGTCCCTCAAGCCATTATTGGGCCGTTTATTACCCCAATGATGAAGCCGCATCAATTGAAATTTTGGATGTGCTTTGCTGATTTAACTCGGGCGGCGATTATACTTGTGATTGTGGTGAGTTACTTTTATGATTTTTCTCCTTTGGCACTCATCATTGGCGGTATGTTGCTGCATTCAGCGACTGGTGGTTCCTATGAACCAGCTTCGGTGTCCATTATTCCAAAGCTTGTGCATGAAGATGTGATACAAAAGGCGAATGCAACCATTCAATCAGCCAGTCATGTGGTCAGGCTTGTGACTGTGACGATTTGTGGTGTCATGATTGCATTTGTAGGGGTAGGATATACAATGGTTGTGATTATTCCTCTTTACCTCATGTCCGCTTTACTGGTTTTGCTGATTACATATAAAACGGAAGCGATCATGGATAAAGGAAAAAAAGGATTATCATACGGAAAACGATTAATAAGGGGATTTTCACTTGTAAAAAGTCATCATATTTTGTTTCCATTAGCCATTTTTTGTGTCTGCTCCAATTTTGCTGCGGCACCGTGGGAGGCATTGTCGGTTATTTATTTAACAGAAGATTTACATAGTGGACCAGTAGTATATTCATTCATCAAAGTGACCACGGCATTAGGTGCATTTTTGATGGGATTCGTTTTAACAAAGGTGAAAGTGAATCGATACGGTCTGTTGTTTATCGGGGCAGGGATCGTTGATGGAATTGCATTTTTCATTACAGGGATGAATGCCTTATTACCACTTGTGTTTATATCTGCATTTGCCTTAGGTGCAGCCATCAGTGCAGTCAATGTACCTGAACATACGATGATTCAATTGTCAGTAAAAGCGGAGGATCAGCCGCAAGTGTATGCGATTATTAACATGATCTCGTATTTAATGATACCGTTAGGCGCTCTCATTGGTGGTTATATGGCGACGTTATTCGGTTCAGGTTATGTCATTGCAGCAGGAGGACTGATAGAGGCTATTTCAGGTATATGCTTGCTCCTTTTCACGAATATTGGGAAGGTAGAGAGAGCAGATTTGACGATAGAACGGGACAAACCAAGCTTAAACGCCACATGATCATGGCATTTTTGAATCACGATGGGTTACAATGAGAACGAGAAAGAAATAGGATATCATTGAAAGGAGCAAGAACCATGGCGATAGCAGATGTCACCATCATTCCAATAGGCACTGATACACCAAGCGTGAGTGCTTATGTAGCAGACGTACAAAGACTGTTAGAGGGCTTTCAACAAGAAGGGAAAATCAAATATCAGCTCACACCAATGAATACTTTAATTGAAGGGGAGCTATCCGTTTTATTTGAGGTCATTCAGCGTATTCATGAAGCTCCATTTGAAAAGGGTTTACACCGAGTAGCAACCAATATCCGCATAGATGACAGAAGAGATCAAACGACCACCCTTTCAAGCAAATTAGAAAGCGTGAATAAACATTTGAATCAATAGAAAAAGCCTGCTAATTGCAGGCTTTTAATGTGCAGTTGGATAACCGCTATAGATGATGGTCATGACGGTAAACCATCCAAAAACCAAAAATGTGGCGCCAGCGAAAGCAATGGCTAGTACGTTCACTTTTTTGAGTGAGCGATAGATGCCGAGAGCGGCTAAAATCGTGACTAGACCAAAAATAATGACGAGCATCATATGAAAGTCCCCCTTTGTCATCAATCCCCTTGATTTCCTTTCTTTTCATTTTAACCGTTTTCATAAAGCTTGTCGAGTACATTCAAGTTGACGATTGTTTGAATTTTTATTGAATAGCCTTCATAATAAAAAAGAATGAAAAAAGTAGTAGGTGATGAAAATGAATTGGAGAAGAATGCCACTAGGCTATGTGCAAGCGAACGCATATATTTGGAAAAATGAACAAGGAGAATGTTTAATTTTTGATCCAGGCGGCGAAGCGCAAAAGCTAATTTCTTATGTGAAAGAAAAACAGCTGAAACCACTTGCTGTCTTATTGACACATGCCCATTTTGATCATATTGGTGCAGCAGATGAGGTGCGTCAAGAATGGGGAATTCCGCTTTATGTCCATGAAAAGGAAAAAGAATGGCTGACAAATGCTCAGTTAAACGGTTCAGCTCGACTTATTGGTAACGGAATAACGGTCAAAGAAGCTGAACAATTGATTACGTCAGAAGGACCTCTTCAAATTGGATCGTTTACATTAGAAATGTTCCACACACCAGGTCATTCACCTGGCAGTGTGTCTTACTATTCAGCGGAAGAGGGGTTTGTCATTTCTGGTGATACTTTATTCCAAGGCGGTATCGGGAGAACTGATTTAACGGGCGGTAATCAAGACGTGCTGCTTCAATCGATACATGACAAATTGTTGTCATTGCCAGAATCAACTCTTGTGTTAAGTGGACATGGCGAGGAAACAACTGTGCTTACAGAACAGGAGCAAAATCCGTTTATCAATGGGTTTTCTTTATAATCGCACGCACGAAAAAAGCATCTCTTTCAAAAGAGATGCTTTTTTCTATTAATGTCCGGTACCGGGAACCATGATGAAAATCGAATAATATGTAAATCCGGCAAAGAAAATCGTCAAGTACGCTCCGAAAATGTAAATATACATTCTTTCGGATAAATTCAAGTAGGATAAAAATACAAAAAGAACGGTTTGACCGAAGAACAGCAAGGATGCATCTTTCATATGTCCTAAATAGAACATGACAGCAAAAATACCCGTCCAAAACCCAAGAACGCGGAACATGCGATTCATTTCTTTCCCTCCCCTTAAAAAACCCCTTTGATTCATATTATAGCTGATGATCACTTGTTATGTAAACATTTACATTTTTGACAACGTGTGAACATTCATTCTTTCGTTAGAAAAAAATTTTTTGAAAAAGTGATGAAAAAGTGTTTATGCCTAAATTTATGAGGGTACTTAGTCCATAAGAGAAAAGGTTAACGACCTAAGGAGGAAGACTAATGAGTGACATTACTTTTTATTCATACCCAAGCTGCACGTCTTGCCGCAAAACAAAACATTGGTTAAAGGCCAATCAAATTGATTTTAAAGAGCGTCACCTTTTCAGAGAAACGCCAACACTAGACGAATTGAAAAAAATCCTTTCCTTAACAACAGAAGGAATGGATGAAATTTTAGCTACTCGAAGCCAAGCTTTTAAAAGCTTAAATTTAAATATTAATGATCTAAAAGTAAATGAGGTACTTCAGCTTCTCATTGAAAAACCAAAGCTGCTCCGGAGACCTATTATCATTGATGGAAATAAATTAGTGGTCGGCTATAATCCAGGAGAACTCATGAAAATTTCAAAAAAGAAAGCGATTCATCAATCGGTTTCCTAATCAAAAACGAAGATCAGCTGAATGATGTTTCAGCCGTCTTCGTTTTTGTGCTGAACTGGGCTAGCTGGGTTCGAACCAACGATCACGGAGTCAAAGTCCATTGCCTTACCACTTGGCTATAGCCCAATATGAAACGTGTAATGCTATTGTTCACCATCTGCGGTCATTTATACATAAAAAGTTGGTTGTCACTAGTTGTAAGTGAAAAAGGAGCGAACGACAGAAATGAAAAGTGAAAAATCAGAGCAATTATATGAATTTATTCTTAAAGAAGCCCCTGTCATGACCGAAGAATGGCTGAAAACAAGAACAGAAGAAGGCTCATTATACTCCAAACATGCTTCAGAGGAGACAGAAAAGAAGCTGAAAGAACAAAACACAGCATTTATCCAAACCATTGCAGCAACGTTAGTCACGCTATCAGATAAAGTAGAAGACCACCTAAAAAAGTGGTCGGTTGATATTGCCCGCGATCGAGCTGTTCATGAAGTACCTTTATATGAAATCATCGGACAATTTAAGGTGTTCCGTCACATTTTTTGTTCCAGAATTGAGACCTTTACACAACAAACGGAGCTTGAAGTGACACTCAAAGATGTGTGCGATTGGAATCAGCATTTTCACGCAACATTTGATGACATGATTGCACGTTTATCAGAAGAGTATGATCGCGTGACAATCAATCAGCTTAATGCACAAAGAGAAATGATTCAAGAGCTTAGTGCGCCTGTTATTCCAGTTTCAAAAGAGATCGGTATTTTGCCGCTGATTGGTGAAATTGATACGTACCGGGCAAAAATCATTTTGGAATCAGTACTAGAACAGGCATCTAGACTGCGTCTAACGCATTTATTTATTGATATATCTGGCGTTCCCGTTGTTGATACGATGGTTGCTTATCAGTTGTTTAAAGTGGTCGATAGTGCGAAGTTGCTAGGAATTGAGACGATTATATCAGGCATTCGCCCAGAAATCGCTCAAACTGTAGTGAAACTGGGCATTGATTTCTCAAAAGTAAATACTGAACACAGCCTTGCAAAAGCTTTAGAAAAAAGAGGATTTCGTATCTTTGAAGAGCAGCAGCAAGAAGCAACGTGAACCAAAAAATGTTACTAATAAAAGTAACGGGTCCGTTGACGAGGAGAAGCAATATAATGAGCATATGAATGAGATGACCAATTCGCATACAGATTTGGTCTCTTTTTTTTATCCATAAATCAGACACGAAAGGATATTCTTTATCTTCAAATCAGTAACCTATTAAGGAGGATTAAATTTGGAGACACTTCCTTGTAACAGATCATCCATAATGAAAGAACAAAATGAAATAATGATGATCATCAAAAAAGAGGTGCCAATAGCACTTCTTTTTTATTTTCTCCTCTGAACGGAACCCGTTGTTGTGAAAGTCAAGTTTTTTGATGTGCGCTTCTGTTATTTATAGATGAAATACACCTCAAATTGAACATTTTCACATCTTTTCAGTCATGAAAATCATAAAATACGCTTTTGTCAGGTACGTTCTGCCATCATACAATGGGGTCACTGAAAGGAGTGAACCACTTGTATGGTATTGAATATTTGGGACAAGAGCTGCTAGAAGAGGCATGCCGCATGAGAGCATCTGATGTGCATATTGTTCCGAGAGAAAAGGAAGCTTCAGTCTCTTTTCGTGTAGACGCTGACCTCATTCAGCAGCGGATCATTGACAAAAAGAGCGGAGAGCGGCTCATTGCTCATTTCAAATTTTTATCTTCTATGGATATTGGTGAAAGAAGGAGACCACAAAATGGGTCATTGGCTGTGATGCTAAGACGCGGTCAAGTGTTTGTTCGGCTCTCTACACTACCGACTGTAAATGATGAAAGTCTAGTGATTCGGATTTTACCGCAGGATCATGTGCCGAAAACAAAGTATTTGTCACTGTTCCCGAAGGCTTCAGCGAGATTATTATCGTTTCTGAATCATTCGCATGGGCTCATTTTATTTACTGGACCAACAAATTCAGGGAAAACGACAACACTTTATTCATTGATTCAGTTTGCCAAAAAACATTTTAATCGAAATATTATTACCCTTGAAGATCCTGTGGAAACAAGAAATGAAGAAGTGCTGCAGGTTCAAGTAAATGAAAAAGCTGGTATCACGTATGCGGCAGGTTTACGCGCTATTTTAAGACATGATCCAGATATGATTGTGCTTGGAGAAATAAGAGATGCGGAAACAGCCAGAACAGCTATTAGAGCAGCTTTGACAGGTCATTTAGTCATGAGCACACTACATGCAAAAAATGCAAAAGGAGCTCTTTATCGAATGCTGGAATTTGGAGTGACGATGAATGAACTCGAACAAACAATGGTTGCCATTGCTGCTCAGCGGTTAATCGAACTCGCATGTCCATTTTGCGGCGAAACGTGTGAGCTTTATTGCAAACTAAATCGGCCAGTCAGACGAACAAATGTATTTGAATTGCTTTACGGAAAGGAGCTTGGTGAGTGTATCAAAGAGGCAAAAGGAGAATACGCTCATTCGTCATACGAAACACTGCAAAGATTAATTCGGAAAGGAGTGGCACTCGGCTATTTATCAAAAAGCACATATCATCGATGGGTTTATGAAGAAGCGAGCCTCTAAAGCCTGGTCTAAAAAAGAACAAGCTGAATTCTTATCGAAACTGGCTCAATTGATTCAAGCCGGATATACATTGGTTGATGCACTAACGATGGTGAATATTCAGTTATCAAAAAAACAGCAGCAGCGATTAACGCCAGGCATTCAGTGGCTGCTTGAAGGGGAGCCTTTTTACGTTGTACTTGAGCGACTTCATTTTCAGCGGGAAGCCGTCGCTATTCTTTGTTTTTCAGAGAAACATGGCAGCCTAGCGCGAGCTCTTGAACAAAGCGCCCGTTTTCTAGAGAAAAAAACCATGCAGGTAGACACATTCAAGCGTATGTTACGATATCCGATTTTTCTTATGTTTACGGTTTTTGTTGTGCTCATCATTGTTCAGCAAATGATCGTCCCTCAATTTTCTTTATTATATTCATCTATGAATACAAGCATGTCATGGCTCATTCAAGGGATGTTTGGCCTCTTCCAATTCCTACACGCTTCGCTGCTCATGATCGGTTGTATATGTATCTGTCTTTTTGGATATTATGAGCTCTTTTTTAAGAAAAAATCGACCCTTGAGAAATTGAAAGTCATCAGCAGGCTGCCAGTGGTATTTAAAGGGGTACAGCTGATGCATACGTATCTTTTTTCTCTTCAGCTAAGTGGACTTCTCCAAGCTGGGTTATCGATTTACGAAAGTTTGCAAGCTTTTAAACAGCAGACCTATTTACCCTTCCTTCAAGAAATGTCTGAACAAATGATAGGAGAGTTAAGAAAAGGTGAGAGTATGGAACATCAAATAAGCCGGTCTCCTTTTTTCGAAAGGCATTTTGCGGCTGTCATTAAGCATGGGGAAGCAAGTGGGATGCTAGCAAGAGAAATGTACACATATAGTCAATTTCTTTTAGAGAATGCAGAATTGAAAATTGAAAAATGGGTTTCATGGCTGCAGCCTGTCATCTATGGCTTAACAGCATTTCTTATACTCATTGTGTATTTATCTATTCTTTTACCAATGTATCAATTAATGGAACAAGTGTGAAAAGGAGGGCTAAGGCATGAATGATAAAGGATTTACACTGTTAGAAATGTTAATTGTCATGCTTGTGATCTCCATTCTTTTATTGATTACCATTCCAAATATCACTCGGCATCATCAAAGCATTCAAGCAAAGGGCTGTGAAGGGCTGAAATCAATGGTGAGTACACAGGTAATGGCATATGAATTAGAGCATGATGGCAAGACGCCATCTTTAGCTGAATTAGAAAAAGAAGGCTATGTCAAAAAGGGATTAACTTGTCCGAATGGAAAGGCAATTTTCATTCAAAATGGGGATGTGAAAAATGAATAAATCGCTTTTCCAGGAGAAAGGATTTACACTCATTGAGCAGCTCTTGATCGTCATGATTTTCTCTATCTTATTATCGATAATAGGTGGAAAAGTTCCCAATATATTAGAAAGTGCTGAAGCAAAAAAGCAAGTGAACTTGCTAAAACAAGATCTTCAATTGGCATCTTATACTGCATTTATTAAAAAAACACGAGTAACTGTTGAGTTTCACCCGACCAATGTATCTTATCAAGTCATCGAGCAGAATAGTAAGCAGATCATTGCTTCTCATGCACACAAAAAAGGTACCATTAAGCAATCCACATTTCAAAAAGGCCTTCACTTTAATAAAAACGGACATCCAAATAGCGGCGGTTCTCTCATTGTTCAATTTGGCAGTCAAATATATAAACTCACGATTTACTTAGGGAGCGGGCGGATTCATGTTCAGAAACAATAAAGGATTTAGTACGTTTGAGATGCTCTTTTCTTGCCATCTCTTTCTATTTACTGCTCTTGTGCTCGTGCCATCCTTTGAAAAACTGACAATAGGGAAAGAAGAATTAAGAGCCAAACTGGAAGCTTATCAAATTTTACATGAGTATATGAATAAAGCTTTTATAGAAGGTCAAAAGAAAACAAGTACAAAGAAACGAGGCGAGATCACATATGAATTCATTTGGGGTCAGGAGAAGGGATGTGTTTCATACAAAGTACAAAAAAAGCAGACGATTTGCTTTTGGCATTTGGAGCGATGAACAAGGCTTTACACTCGCACAAGCAATATGGCAATTGCAGCTATTTTTGCTGCTTTCTGTTGGCTGCATGCTGCTTTTATCAATTACTGAAAAAGCTCATCCGTTTGCAGAAATCAACAAATTTTCGCAAATGGAGTGGAAACAAACGGTCCTGCAATTAGAGGAGGATCTAAATTGTGCTGTCGCTGTAAGAGCGGTGAAAAATGGAACAGCTCTGGAGTATATTTCAAGTCAAGGGCGAGTGGTGACGATTGAGCCGTATCAAGAGATGCTTCGTAAACGAACGGATCAGGCAGGCCATCTCCCTTTATTACAAAAGGTGAAACAATTCCATGTAAGAACAAAAGAGCAAACCACCACTCTCCAAGTCACAGATGTATTTGGTCAAGTACATGAAGCTGTTTTTTTCACTTACAAAGGAGTGATTCCTAAAACGTGAAAAGAGAAGACGGGTTTATTTATCCTCACGTATTTGCTGTCATTCTTTTATTTTTATTGATTCTAGGCTCAATGACCATTGGGTTTCAAAAAGAGTTGAAAAGTGCAGAGCTCACGATTTCTTTTTATCAAAAACAGCAGTTATTTCGAATGGGACTAAATGAAGCTGCAAACAAATTAAATCGTATTTGTGATCAGCCATTGAGCCCAATTTTCACAGAAGAAGGTCGAGTGACGTTGAAGCGAATTGGGTGCGATGACAGAAAAAAGATAGTCCGCCTCTTGGTTAACATCGAAACAAAGGGTGGTGTAACTGACGAGCGGGAACTAGAGATGAATAAGGAGACAGGAGAAATCAATCAATGGATCAGCACTTATTAGCGAGTGTATAAAACGATACTCTTCTTGGTAACACTTTAAGGAAGAAGAGGTGAGTGTTCGATGAAGACAAATGATTATGTAAAATATATGACGCAGGAAATTATTAAATATATGAATACACCACGTGACGAGCGGAAAGAACATAAACAGGAAAAAATGGAGACAAAACCACCATTTTCTCAGCGTTTATTTGGTGTTCTGCCTTTTGGCTTCTCAATGATGCTAAAAAAACGTCATCGTCATCGACAAAAGTAAAAAGCCGCCAGCAGGCGGTTTTTTAATGCCATTTTAGCTGTATTCTTCGACAACAATGACTTTATTGACCTTGTTCGAGTATGGGTTATAGGAAATGGTGACATATACCCCAAATTCTTTGGCCTGATCTTTCAACGTAATATGATATTGCTTCACGGATTCTTTCTCCCGGTGCCGATCCCACACTTTTTGTTTGAATAAAACATGTGCTAACGGATACCGTTTTTTTGCTTCTTTGACTGCCCTTGTTTCCCATTGATCTGCGGGAGCAGTGATTCCTTTTGCCTCCGCAAGATGGGCGCTTTGGATCAAAGGGCTTAACAGTAAACTGAGCATGATCATGATTCTTCCATATTTCAACTAACATCACCTCACCAATTATTATCCTGACCAAATCCTGCACTTTTATGTAAATTTTTAAGAAGTACAAATGTCACAGAAAAAAATATTGAATATGGCGAAAGAATGAGAAAATGGAAGAATTTTCTCGGTAATGTTCTTGTTTAAGAACAAAATGGACTAATTTGACGTTTTGGATTTTATAGGTAATTCCTTATACTGAGTGTAATCGTTCTTTTTAAAGAACAATTGTTCAAGGAGTTGAAAGAATCAATGAAACAGCCGCTCTTTGTACTATTTTGTGCTATTTGTTTGATTTTCACTTCTTTTTTTATTACGTCTACTAATGCTTCTTTTAACGATGTCGAGCATTCGAATTTTGTCATGAAAACATGTGAAAATTTCGAAGAGACAGATCAGCATTGTCAGCCGAAGAAATGGGATAGAAGCCATTTGAAACTGATCGATCAAACGATCATTGAGGGGACAGTCTGTGCGCCTCAAAAGTTGAGCATGTCACTAAAAAATATTGGACAACCCATCGCGCACTCTGAATGGAAGTGGGAACTGTATAAAGTAGAGAGTGCTCAGATGCCATTACAAGATGGCCATGTTATTGAAAAAGGTGCTATACAGTCCCTCTCATCAGAAGAAACGACGACTGTCACGGCAGTTAAAGCAAAAACAAATGGAATCTATTTGTTTAAAATCTATTATCCTAAAGGGTTTGGTGGTTCTGAAAAGCCATTCTTTACGTCTCGACATATGCAGCTTTCGAATTGTCAAGAAAAGGTGTCCTAAAGGGGACTAGTCTTTTGAATGAAACATGATATGTAAAGGGGAGAAAGGTATGAAAAAGTGGATGAAAATGTCTGGGAGTATTCTTTACGCGCTGGTCTTCACGATGATGATTGTGTGTATTATTGTCGTGTTGTCATCAAGAACAACAGGAGGAGATCCTCAGATTTTTGGTTATGAGTTCAAGCAAGTATTATCTGGATCAATGGAACCTGAATTTTCGACTGGTTCATTGATTGTCGTGAAACATGTCACCTCACCTGAAACACTCAAAAAAGGGGATATTATTACGTTTCAAACGAAGCAAGACCAATCCTTTGTGACTCACCGCATTGTTGGGGTGAAAGGAAAAGGAGTAAATAAAGCCTTTGAGACAAAAGGAGACCACAATATGTATCAAGACGGCACGCTCGTCAAAGCGAATCAAGTGACTGCGCAGTATACGGGCGTGAACATTCCTTATGCAGGAAAGCTTCTTTCGTATGCAGGAACTTCTGCTGGGACCGCTCTTTTGCTCATTATTCCAGGGGTGATGCTGCTTGTTTATTCAACCATTCATTTTGTTGGTGCTGCCAAACATAGAAGACATACGGCTGAGTTACATATGTCAGAGGAACAAGCATAAATTTTCGTTTGTAACCTAAATCAGGTTTCAATAAAACAATTTATTAGGGGGTTCAATCATGGCAATGAAAAAATCAATTCGTTTAGGTGTTTTATCAGGAGCATTAGGTCTTGCTTTAATTGGAGGGGGAACATGGGCTGCATTTAATGATGTTGAGACGGCAAACGCGGTCTACTCTACAGGAGAGCTGAATCTATCTGCAAAAGAGAATTCCGGCGCCATCAACCTTGCGAACATAAAACCCGGTGACCGTATAAAGAAGGAATTTAATTTTGAAAATAAAGGGTCTCTTGCAATTAATCAAGTGCTGATGAGTCTTGATTATAGCCAGTTTCAAGATGGAACATCAGCGAAAAATGGCGGGAAGAATACAGCTGAAGAATTCCTCAGCCAATTTCAGGTGAGTGTTCTAACGGTTGGAGCCGAAGGTGGGAATGGATACCCGAAAAATATTATTTTAGACCATGCAAACCTGCTTGACCTGCATCTATTAACGTCAAAGCAGGATCAGACCGCATTTGAAAAGCTTCGTCATGCCGTCGATGAGAAGTTTTTACATGAAAGTGGTAAAATTAATGTTGCCACCGTTGATGGATCAACAGCTCCAGAGTATGACGGCATTCCAAAGAATCCGTTTGATTACGATAAAATGGAAATGATCATTGAATTTGTCAATGACCAGACGAAGGATAAAGCGGGTAACTATATCCAAAATAAATACCAAGGCGATGCGATTCAAGTTGATCTTTCCTTCGAAGCGACTCAGTGGAATGGTTTAACGATCAATCCGAAAAAGCATACGGATGAAAAAGGCTACGTGAAAGAAAACGAAAAAGCACACAGCGAAGATAAAAAATAAAGTCAGTCTTTAGACTGATAACAAGATCTGCATAGCAATTGGAGGAGTATGCGCTAAAATATGCGCATTACTCCTCTTCTTGCTTTTTTTTCCAGATTTGATAATCTAAAAATTCACGAAATTGCTTTTTCGAAACCCCTGATGTCATTGCATCTCGAACTAGTTTTTCCCATTCACTATCTAATTGACCATCGTATTCGGTTTCATCATTTTCGTTTAACAGTGTATGAACCGAGACGTCCAGAACAGCGGAGACTTTTTCAAGAAATTGAATGGAGGGGTTTGTTTGCAAGTTTCTTTCTATTGAACTTAAATAAGACTTCGCTACCCCAGCCTTTTCGGCCAGTTCTGATAGTGAGTAGCCTTTTTCATTGCGGTATTGTTTAATACGCTGGCCAATCAATGTCATCACCTTCCTTTCGATATTATAGCACATTCAGAAAGGTTTGATAGAATGACTTCTTGCCATAGGGGGAGACTCAGAGGACTTTTCGCGTGATTTGAGAAAATGACGGACTTCTTCTACTGTTAGTCCTGCTTTGCGCGCTTCGCGTAATAATTGAACCCATTCACTGTCTAATAACTTCGTTTTCTTTTCCATACAAATACCCTCCTAAAATACTGAATCGTGTATTTCAGGCACTTAACGCATGAAATGGAAAAACACAGGTGATAAGACCTCATAGATTGCTTGCGTCATGTTTCCGCCCAATACAAACAGACAAACGTTGCTTTTGATTGATCGAAAATTTGATATCACATGAAAGGGAGGGAGACATGCTAAGTCAGCCCCCTCTTTTTTGCTGTAAGTAAAAAAGTCCGCCATTTTCAATCGTAAGACTGATTTTTGGTTCGTATAAAGTTTTAAGTGCTTGTCTTTCTATTTCATATTCTACAGATGTGTCTGAAGTCCCTTCATAAAATTGGTTTAAAAGTTCCGAGTCTTCTTTCCACTTTTGAACAGCTCTTACCGCCCAATCATCCGGCTCTTCATTGGCATAACGTTCCATCAGGCTGTAAAGCCGTTTGACGCCGCTCTCTGGCTTAATCATCGTACTCATTGTGAAGCAATAATCAGGAATTTGAGACGATAGCTCACGTGCTTCTAGCTTCTCTTGAAATTGTTCGATGACTTCTCCGCGTATTAGATGAAGTCCAAGAGACAGCAGTTTGTCTTTTTTACGGTCTGCCAGATAGGATATTTTGACATTGAGACCAAGCCACGGCTCCAGTGCGATCTGGCTGTTTGTGAGCGGTCTGACTTTTTCGTACAGCCGAATAAAACGGCCTTGCTGTTTCACAACCTCGAATATTTGGAATAAACGAGGGGAGCCGAAGTGGACAAATTCTCCTTCGACCGAGTCATCAGCTTTTTTTTGATCGGTGATCAAAGTCAATTGCCGTGGCTCAGGTACGCCTCCCGTTTTTTCGAGCCAATGCCAATAAAAAGGACGGTTCATGATCAATTTATCCATTTCAATTGTCAGCTGTACGGTCATGTGCCCTGCACTTTCTTCAAGTATGTCGCATTGATTTGCCTGAAAGAAACGGAGAAGAAATGTGTGAATCTCGCGCTGCTCCATTGGTCAACTCTCCTTTATGAACCTTGCTGTCTTTCTTCTAAAAGCGGTGTTTGTGCTTCTGTTAAATAGGAAGCAAATTGGGTTAATTTCTTTTTCATATCTACGTCAGACTCGTGCTGGAAGAGAATTTGATGCAATTCTGTTTCAGCATCTTGGATATCAATTCGGGTTAAAATATCATCTAGATCGCCAATGACGTTTTCAAACAGCTGAATTTTTTCATATAAAAGTTTTAAAATATGTTCTTCGACTGTCCCGCTGGTTGCCATATTGTAAATGTGAACATCCCGCTCTTGACCGAGCCGGTGAATACGTCCAATTCTTTGTTCCAAGCGCATTGGGTTCCACGGAAGGTCGTAGTTGATGATTTGGTTGCAAAACTGAAGGTTGATCCCCTCGCCGCCTGCTTCTGTCGCGATGAGCACTTGCGCCCGCTCTCTAAATAAATCTTTCATCCAGTCTTTTTTACTCCGTTTAAACCCGCCTCGAAAAGGAACCGAACTGATGCCGTTTTGCTGGAGAAACCATTGCAAATAAATTTGTGTCGCGCGGTATTCAGTGAAGATAATGACTTTTTCATTTAATTGCTGAATGAGTTTAACGACTTCAAGTGCTTTAGAATTTTGTTCTACCTGGTTAATTTTCTCCATGATGTGCATCATCGCAGAAGCACCTAGAATGTGTTTTTCCTCTTCTTGCATTTTTTTAATGGTCATATAGACGGCCTCACGACTCGAACAGCATTCTCGTTCTAAGGTCATAATTGAAAACATGTGCTTCGTATAGGAAGGGTTTTCTTTTAACTTGCAAATTTCATCATATAGTGCTTGTTCTGTCGGGGAGAAATCAATAGAAATCGTCTTTACATGCCGCTTTGACCATTCGATGCCAGTGTCTTGTCTCCGGTTCCGAATCATGACTTTATTGACTAACTGTTTTAGTCGGTCATGGTCCTCGAGTTGAAGGTCTTTTTTGGCAAAGAGGTCTTTAAACTGTGTTTCATTACCTAAATGGCCTGGCTTCAACAGAGAGACGAGATTAAAAATTTCTCCTATCCGATTTTGGATAGGTGTGGCTGTGAGCAGCAGGCAGAACTTTTTATTCAAATTTCTCACAAACTCATAGTTTTTCGTTTTATTGTTTTTCAGTTTGTGTGCTTCATCAATAATGACCATATCGTAGGAGATGGATAAGATCGTGTCTCGATGCGGCTGTCTTTTGGCTGTATCAATTGAGGAAACCACAACATCGCACTGCTCCCACACATAGCTCTTCTTTTGCTCGACAGCATCTATGTAAAATTTCGTCCGCAGTTCTTGTACCCATTGGGACACAAGAGAGGCGGGTACGAGAATGAGAATCTTCTTGGCAAGTCCGCGAATCATGTATTCTTTGATAATCAGTCCTGCTTCAACGGTTTTTCCAAGACCCACTTCATCTGCTAAAATGGCTTTCCCATTCATCTCTTCTACGACTCTTCTAGCGACTTCGAGCTGGTGTTTTAAAGGAGTAAATGCAGGCAGGTGCGCAGGTGCTTGCAGTCCTTCAAATGAATCAATGGCTGTCACTTTTTGTACCTGTGCTGCTAAACGGTACATATCCCAATTCGCCCAGGGACCGTCTGCTGTAAGCCGCTTTTGAAATTCACTTGCCCATTTTTGATCAAAGATCGTTTGAATATTCAATGTGACCGCCTGCCTTTCTGGTAGAGTGATGATAAAATCGTTCTGTTTTTAAACGCTTCATTTTTTGATAGCGATTTAAAAGATGTTATATATCAATAAAAGCGAACGATAATGAATAATTATTTTAAAAATGTTAATGATTTTTCTGTTGCTCTTCATCCATTTCTAATGGTAGGATGTTGGTAAGTGATCTAGAGAATAAGTCACCCATTTTGATAGTATGTCCAATAAAGGTGAAGAATATGAGCGGATGATGGTATGGGGAGAGACCTAGCGGTTATTTTGCACTGACAGGCGCCGAAGGAGCAAGCTGAATTGGTTCAGTGAATCTCTCAGGCAAAAGTACTCTTACCGGACGCAACTCTGGAGAGTGTTTGCGCAGCGATTTTTAGCAAACCACCAAAGGGGAAAACGCACAATGATGTTGTGCTGTAAACTTTCAGGTGCAAGGACAGAGACTTCTTTTTGATAAAAGGGAGCGCTCTGTCCTTTTTTGCTGTGATTTTTTTCTGAAAATTCAGCTTGTGATGTGCACTGTAAGAAAAAAGGGGGAAACGATTGATGTTGAAACGAACACCGCTTTTTCATGCGTATGAAACGTTTGGCGCAAAAACCATTGACTTCGGGGGCTGGGAATTACCTGTCCAATTTTCTTCCATTAAAGAAGAACATGAAGCTGTTCGAACAAAAGCAGGGCTGTTTGATGTGTCTCACATGGGTGAGGTGGAAGTCACAGGTCAGGGAGCCCTTCCTTTTTTACAAAGGTTATTAACCAATGATCTGTCAAAGCTGACAGACGGGAAGGCACTATATACAGCCATGTGTTATGAAGATGGCGGAACGGTGGATGATCTGCTCGTCTACCAAAAAGAAAAGAACAACTATTTACTTGTGATCAATGCTTCAAATATTGAAAAAGATGTGGATTGGCTGCTTAAACATCAAGGTGAGGAAGGTGTTTCGATTAAAAATGTCTCTGATCAAACCGCCTTGTTAGCCCTTCAAGGACCTCATGCTGCTGACATCATCAAAGATGTTGCGGATGAAGAGGTAACATCACTGAAGCCATTTACGTTTTTATCAAAAGCAATCATTGCGCAAAAAGAGGTGCTTGTCTCAAGAACCGGCTACACAGGAGAAGATGGCTTTGAAATCTACTGCCAGTCAGAAGATGCTGTTCACCTTTGGACCGCTTTATTAGATGCCGGACAGCCGAAAGGACTGATTCCATGTGGACTCGGTGCACGTGACACCTTAAGATTTGAAGCAAGACTTCCGCTTTATGGCCAAGAGCTCACAAAGGATATTTCTCCTTTAGAAGGCGGCATTGGTTTTGCTGTTAAAACGGATAAAGAAGCAGATTTTATCGGAAAAGATGCACTTAAAAAACAAAAAGAAGAAGGACCGAAGCGAAAGCTTGTCGGGATTGAAATGATAGATAAGGGGATTCCGCGGACAGACTATCCAGTCTTCTCAGGAGATAAGCAGATTGGTGTAGTCACAACCGGTACACAATCTCCAACATTAAAGAAAAATATTGGGCTTGCCTTGATTGAAACATCAGAGGCGCAGCTTGGGACAGAAGTGGAAGTGCAAGTTCGTAAAAAACGTCTAAAAGCCAAAATCGTCGCCACACCATTTTATAAAAGAGCCAAATAACGAGGAGGAATAGAGGATGAAGCACAGGTATTTGCCGCAAACAGAGCAAGATCAAAAAGAAATGCTGGATGTCATTGGCGTTCAGTCAATTGATGAGCTTTTCTCAGATATCCCAGAGAAAGTCAGATTCAAAGGTGCGTACAACATCAAAGAAGCCGCATCTGAAACAGAGCTAGTGCGGGAATTGTCTCGTCTTGCTGCAAAAAATAAAGATACAGTGGCCTATGCCTCGTTTTTAGGTGCTGGTGTGTATGATCATTACCAGCCTGTGATTGTCGACCATGTGATTTCACGTTCTGAATTTTATACAGCGTACACACCTTATCAGCCAGAAATTTCTCAAGGTGAATTGCAGGCAATTTTTGAATTTCAAACAATGATTGCTGAGCTGACCGGTATGGATCTTGCCAATTCCTCGATGTATGATGGCGGAACGTCATTAGCTGAAGCAGCGATGCTGGCTGCAGGTCATACAAAGAAGAAAAAGATTGTGGTTTCTGAGACGGTTCATCCTGAATCAAGAGCGGTGCTGAAAACATATGCGAAAGGTCAGCATATTGAAGTCGTCGAGGTACCTGCGCGAAAAGGTCAGACCGATCTAGCTGCATTAGAAGAAGCCGTCTGCGACGAAACAGCAGCGGTCCTTGTACAATACCCAAACTTCTTCGGTGTTGTTGAACCGTTAAAAGACATTGAACCGATTGCACATAAAGGGAAAAGTTTATTCATCGTCTCAAGCAACCCGCTTGCACTTGGTTTACTGACACCACCAGGAAAGCTTGGGGCAGATATTGTCGTTGGTGATGCGCAGCCATTTGGCATTCCAGCTGCATTTGGCGGACCTCATTGTGGATATTTCGCTGTGACGAAAAAATTAATGCGGAAAGTGCCGGGGCGTTTAGTCGGGCAAACAGAAGACGAGAACGGTGTGCGAGGATTTGTGCTGACCCTTCAAGCGCGCGAGCAGCATATCCGAAGAGACAAAGCGACTTCAAATATTTGTTCAAACCAAGCATTAAATGCGTTAGCCGCTTCTGTTGCAATGACGGCGCTTGGGAAAACAGGTATCAAAGACATTGCCTATCAAAACGTACAAAAAGCCCATTATGCCAAGACGCAGGCAGAAAAACACGGGTTACAGGCTGAAATAGAGGGCGCTCATTTTAATGAATTTGTGTTGAAACTGAATGAACCTGTGAAAGAAGCGAATGAGCGATTGCTTGAAAAAGGAATCATCGGTGGATATGACTTGGGACGGGATTATCCAGAGCTTCAGCAGCATATGCTCGTCGCTGTGACAGAACTAAGAACAAAAGAAGAAATTGATACGTTCATCAAGGAATTGGGGGATCGTCATGAATAAACAAGATCAGCCGCTTATTTTTGAATTATCCAAAGAAGGAAGAATTGGTTACAGCCTGCCTGATTTAGACGTACCTGAGGAGAAGCTCCCAGATTTATTTGATGAAGCGTATATCCGCCATGAAGATGCGGAGCTGCCAGAGGTTTCTGAACTGGATATTATGCGTCACTACACAGCATTATCTAGGCGTAATCACGGGGTCGATTCTGGCTTTTATCCTCTAGGCTCTTGTACGATGAAATATAATCCAAAGATTAACGAAAAGGTGGCACGTCTTGCAGGCTTCTCGCATGTGCATCCACTTCAAGAGGCAGACACTGTGCAAGGTGCATTAGAGTTACTTTATGATTTAGGTGACCATTTAGAAGAAATTACAGGAATGGACGCCGTGACATTACAGCCTGCGGCAGGAGCACATGGCGAATGGACGGGGCTCATGATGATTCGTGCATACCATGAAGCAAGAGGAGATCATAAACGAACAAAAGTCATCGTGCCTGATTCTGCTCATGGAACAAATCCCGCATCTGCAACAGTAGCTGGATTTGAAACGATTACGGTGGCATCTAATGAACATGGGCTTGTCGATTTAGATGACCTGCGCCGTGTTGTCAATGAAGAAACGGCGGCGCTCATGCTCACAAATCCAAATACACTCGGTCTTTTTGAAGAAAATATTTTAGAAATGGCTGAAATCGTCCACGGAGCAGGCGGGAAGCTCTATTATGATGGAGCGAACTTAAATGCCGTATTAAGCAGAGCAAGACCGGGGGATATGGGATTTGATGTGGTTCACTTAAATCTTCATAAAACCTTTACAGGTCCACACGGAGGAGGAGGTCCTGGTTCAGGTCCAGTTGGCGTGAAAAAGGATTTGATTCCATATTTGCCAAAGCCAGTGCTTGTGAAGAAAGAAGGTCGTTATTTCTTTGATTACGATCGTCCAGAATCCATTGGCCGTGTGAAACCGTTCTATGGGAACTTTGGTATCAATGTCAGAGCGTATGCGTATATCCGCTCTATGGGACCAGACGGCTTAAAGGCTGTAACTGATCATGCGGTGTTGAATGCAAACTATATGATGCGCCGCTTATGTGCTCATTATGATTTGCCATTTGACCGTCACTGTAAGCATGAATTTGTCCTTTCAGGTAAACGCCAAAAGAAACTAGGTGTGCGGACACTTGATATTGCCAAACGATTACTTGATTTTGGCTATCATCCGCCAACAATTTACTTCCCGCTAAATGTAGAGGAATGTATCATGATTGAACCAACTGAAACAGAATCAAAAGAAACCCTTGATGCATTTATTGAAGCGATGATTCAAATTGCAAAAGAAGCGGAAGAGAACCCAGAAATCGTACAGGAAGCACCACATACAACCGTTGTGAAACGAATGGATGAAACAAAGGCTGCACGGAATCCAGTGCTGGTTTTTGAAAGAAAATAAAAAGACTCATGGGGGCAATAGCTCCCAGAGTCTTTTTTGTTAGTTCTTTGTTTTAATGCGGCCGCCCCATTTTTTAAAGCCGCCCTTTAAATTATAAATCTCACGACAGCCATTTTTACGTAACGTTTGAGCAGCTTTTCCGCTTCTCAAATTATTTTGGCAATAGAGATAAACAGGCTTGTCAGGGCGTATTTCATTTTTGCGCTGCTTTAATTGTGAAAGGGGAATGTTTCTTGCGCCTAAAATATGTCCGCCTTCAAACTCATTTGGTTCTCTCACATCAATGAGTTGGGCTTTGCGGTAACCTTTGATAAATTCTGCTTCCGTCAGCGTTTTCATTATGCGCTGCTGATAAATGTAACTGCCGATGGAATAAAGAACGAAAAGTCCACAAAGTGAGAGGACGATATAGTTGAATATTGGCAATACGACTCGACTCCTTCTTGAGCATCAGCACAGTCACCTGTCTGATGGTACGTTTTAGACAAATACTATTATAGTAAAGCAAAAGAAACTTGTCATCATAAATGGTAAGAATTATTTTCAATTCCTTCCCTATTTGATAGACTGATGAAGAGAGAAAATCGGTGGTCACCACCATTATCTAACATTGACTACGTAAAAGAGAAGGGATTTTATATGCAAAAAGAGAAATGGTGTTTCATTGATACAGGAAACCAAGACCCTGCCTTTAACATGGCAATGGACGAAGCCTTGCTTTATTGGCATAGCGAGAAGCTGATCCCGCCTGTGATCCGTTTTTATGGTTGGAATCCAGCGACATTATCTGTTGGATATTTTCAACATGTTGAAAAAGAAATCAACATGGAAGCGGTTGAGCGCTATGGTCTTGGATTTGTTCGCAGGCCTACAGGAGGCCGCGGCGTTCTTCATGATCAGGAATTGACCTACAGTGTCATCGTGTCAGAAGAGCACCCAGAGATGCCGGCGACGGTGACAGAGGCATACCGCGTCATTTCAGAAGGGATTTTAGAGGGCTTTAAAGAACTGGGACTCGATGCGTATTTTGCCATTCCTCGTACAGAAAAAGAAAAAGAAAGCTTAAAAAATCCAAGATCGTCTGTATGTTTTGATGCGCCTTCATGGTACGAGCTTGTTGTAGAAGGCAGAAAAGTAGCAGGCAGTGCGCAAACAAGGCAAAAAGGTGTGATCCTCCAGCATGGCTCGATTTTAATTGATCTTGATGAGGATAAATTGTTTGATTTATTTCTGTATCCAAATGACCGGGTGAGAGAGCGGATGCAGCGCAGCTTTAAAAACAAAGCGGTGGCGATCAATGAAATTTCAGATCGAACATGTACGATAGACGATGCGCGTGTTGCATTTAAACGAGGGTTTGAAAAAGGATTAAATATCGAGCTTGTGCCTTATGAGCTGACAGATGAAGAGTTGGCATTTGTTCATCACCTCGCCAAAACGAAATACGCCACAGATGATTGGAATTACAAGCGTTAAGACGAAGGACTCTTCTTGTTTTTTAATGGGCGATGGTGTAGAATTGTTATGATTATTAAGTAAAGGTGCATTTTGGAGGGGTTTTATGACTACACCTAGTATGGAAGATTATATTGAACAAATTTATATGCTGATAGAAGAAAAAGGATATGCAAGAGTATCTGATATTGCAGAAGCCCTCGCTGTCCATCCCTCCTCTGTAACAAAAATGGTTCAGAAGCTAGATAAAGATGAATACCTCATTTATGAGAAATATCGTGGTCTAATTTTAACCCCGAAAGGCAAAAAAATTGGAAAACGTCTCGTATACAGACATGAACTGCTAGAGCAATTTTTAAGAATCATTGGTGTAGATGAAGAGAAAATTTATGATGATGTAGAAGGTATTGAGCATCATCTCAGCTGGAACAGCATTGACCGCATCGGCGACCTTGTCCAATTCTTTGAAGAAAACGATGAGCGATCCGTTCAGCTGAAAGCGATTCAAAAGAAAAACGAACAAACAAATCAAGAATCTTAAGAAAAAGGACACCTGTCGAAGGGTGTCCTTTTAAATTGTTGACAAAGGGGTAAAATGTACTTTATTTTAGCTCTTTGTCTTCTTTTCAGCGTGAAAGAAAACCTTTGCAGTCTAAGAAGGACGAGCATCGGAGCGGAGCGAATTTGACATTCGTAAGCACCGGAGCGCAGGACTGACACCGAATGCGAGGGTTTGTCTACACGCTGAAAGGACACCCTTAGCATGGGTGTCCTTTTTGAATATAGTTCTAATGAAAGGCAAATGCTCCTACACTATTAATAGTGTGACAGAAAAGGGGGCTCCTTGATGAAGATAGATGGTGTGTTCTCAGGTGGAGGCATTAAGGGTGCAGCACTTGCAGGCGCCTATGAAGCGCTTGAAGCAAGAGGGTTTCAATTTGTCCGTCTCGCTGGAACAAGTGCGGGAGCGATCATTGCTTCACTCATCGCAGCGGGTTTTACGAGTCAGGAGATTCGGGAGCTGTTAGACGAAATGGATGAGCATCAATTGCTTGATCGAAGGTGTCAATTCATTCCGTTTAAAATGCTCAGGTGGGTGTCTATTTATTGGCGTCTTGGCCTTTACAAAGGTGACCGTCTAGAAAAATGGCTGACAGACGTGTTAAAACGAAAAGGCGTCACCGTATTCGGGGATCTGAAAAAAGATACGCTCAAAATCGTCGCTTCTGATTTAACAAATGGCAAAATCCTTGTCCTTCCAGATGACCTTCCTTCCTATGGGTTAAATCCAGAACGGTTTTCTGTCGCCAGAGCCATTCGGATGAGCTGCAGTCTGCCGTATTTTTTCGAACCTGTCAAACTGAGGTCTTCAAAAGGAATTTGTACCATAGTGGATGGCGGCGTGCTCAGCAACTTTCCGATTTGGCTTTTTGCTGAAGAGAAAAAAAGACCGTTTGTCGGTGTCACATTAACCCCAAACGAAAAAGAACGCCCTCAACATTCCATCCGCAATGCGTTTGAACTGTTTGGCGCTCTATTTGAAACGATGCGTGGTGCTCATGACGAAAGACATATTGCCACAAAACACGAACGTCATATTATTTTTATTCCTGTAGAACACGTCATTGCCACTGATTTTCAGCTGATGACAGAAAAGAAAAAGGCGCTCGTCGATCTAGGCAGACAGAAGGCCGAGCAATTTTTAAAGAGCTGGACATTTTAAAATAAGGCGCGATTTTTCTTTTTGTTTTTCTTGCCTTCAATGACTGTCAAATGTGTTTGGCTTTTCTTTTTGAGAAGGACGGGCTTAGACTTGTGGTCAGTCGGCACGCTTCGCAAATGAGTGACCCGGTTTTTCATCTGGCTTTTCGTTTTTGGTTTAGGCTGCTGGTAGCGACGTTTTGATTGTTTGACTGCTTTACGATAAAGATTTCCTTCTGTTCCAGTTCTTCGATTCATCAGCCATCTAAATAAGAAAAATAGAACCGCTCCAACGATCACAACTGATAGCAGCATTGTAAAGAGTCTGCTTGGATTCGTTGTGAGTAAATACACAAATCCCAAAACACCTAAAGCGAAAATAATGGTAAAAGCAGGATGTACTCGGCGATTCATAACTGTCCACCTCCGAAAGAATTTACCGGATTTATAAACTAGATCACTTGATGAGCAGAATCTGATGCTTGTTTCGCAGATGCTTCCTCTAAACGAAGAAGTTCATTAAAACTTGCAATGGCTACCTCGACTTGATCATCAGAGGGTTCTTTTGTTGTGAGCAATTGCAGCCAAAGGCCAGGATAGCCAAGCACTTTAAGCACTGGCACGTCACGGAGTTTGTTTGTGAGCTGAAGCACTTCAAATGAAATGCCCAGAACAACCGGAATAAGCGCCAAGCGATTCAGAACTCTCACCCATAAAGGATCTGTCGGTACGAGTAAATAGACGAACATGCCGACAATGACAGTGAATAAAATAAAGCTGCTGCCGCATCGATAATGCAGGCGAGATTGGCTTTGGACATTTTCCACTGTGATGTCAAGATTCTGTTCATAGCAGTTTATGACTTTATGTTCTGCCCCATGATATTGAAATACCCTTTTAATTAAAGGGGTCATGGAAATAAAGTAAATATAGCCTAATAACAGGATCAATTTAAAGAATGTTTCCACTGCAATTTGTGCGAAGTTTCCAGAAAACACCGGACGCACAAGTTCAGCTAAAAAGACAGGCACTAAAGTAAAGACAAATTTACTAAAAAGAAGAGAGAGAACTCCGATCACAGCAATGCCGAAGATCATTGATAATTTCGAGCTTTTTTGTTCTTTTTCAAGAGAATGATCTTCAGAAGGATCTAAGTCATAGCGCTCGCTGGAGAAGTTTAAGTGCTTACTGCCGTTTGCGCTTGCTTCAACAAGTGCAGCAACACCCCTGACAAAAGGGATTTTCTTAAGAAAGGCGGTTCGTTTATTGGAGGTCCGGGGAAGCTTTAAAAACTCAATCGACTCATCCTTACGCCGAATCGCTGTCACATAGTTCATTTTACCTCCGAACATGACACCTTCCACAACTGCCTGCCCTCCATATGCTGGAGGTTTTGTTTGATTGGACATATTTCATCAACCTGCCTGTTTCCTGTAATTTACATGCATTTCCTTATACCTTTATTGTACAGGAAAAGAGGGGAAATCACTAGCTCACAGGTCGATTATCTACTAGAATTCTATCTACCTCTTTTTAGCCAGTATACCCTGTTATAAAAATTTTACACTCTCGCACGGAAATCCTTTTTTTTCATGACATTTTGGACATACTACTTGCTGGAGGTGTTCATATGAAACGTGATGAAAAGAAAAACCAAGAAGAAAAAAATCAATCAGTACAAATGTCTTCAATGGTGGCAAGGGCAGCAGCCACAGGTTTTGTCGGCGGAGTTTTTTGGGGCTTTATCGGATTTCTGACCCATATGTTTCATTTTTCAGAGGTGAGTCCAAATATGCTGTTGCAGCCATTTGTGCTTGGTGAATGGAAAAAAGGCGGACTTGGTACATTTATGAGTATTGTTCTTTTAGGGATTTTATCTATTGGGGCAGCCTTTATTTATTATGGACTGCTCAAACGGATAAAAGGTTTTTGGATGGGACTGATTTATGGAGGGGTTTTGTGGCTGCTTGTTTTTTATGTATTTAATCCTATATTCCCCGATGTGAAGCAAGTGCAAGATTTGCAGCAAAGCACCATTGTGACGACATTTTGCCTATATATTTTATATGGCATGTTTGTCGGATACAGTATTTCATTTGAATACAATGAATTAACGAGTCAGAAGCTTGCAAGAGCACTCGGGAAAAAGACAGAATAAAGTGTAAATCCACCTTTCATATGATAAAATTATTTTTGGAAACGAAAGGTTTCTAAGGAAAAAGAAACAGACATCGATATAGAGTGAATTAGGGTGAAGGAGTGGTCATATGCCTCATTTTCTAGTGCTGAATGGGCCCAACTTAAATAGGCTCGGCAAGAGAGAGCCAGGAGTTTATGGAAGTAAAACATTAACAGATTTAGAAACGGATTTGTTTCAGTTTGCAGAAAGAGCAAATATTCAATTGACGTTCTTTCAATCGAATCACGAGGGAGATTTGGTCGATGCGCTCCATGAAGCAGAAGATCAGTACGATGGCGTCGTGTTTAACCCGGGTGCTTTTACCCACTATAGCTATGCACTGAGAGATGCCATTGCAAGTATTACGTTACCTGTCATCGAAGTACATATCACAAATGTTCATAAGAGAGAGGAATTCCGCCATCATTCGGTTCTTGCTCCAGTATGTCAAGGTCAAATCGTTGGACTTGGTTTAGAAGGATATAAATTGGCGATTCGTTATTTAGTCAGTGAAGGGGGAGCAGTATCATGAAACTTGAAAAACTAAGAAAACTTTTAGCCGAATTAGACATAGATGGTTTAGTGATTACGAGCAGCTTTAATTTACATTATATGACGAGTTTTACTGGATCAGCCGGTCTTGCCATCGTTTCAAAGGATCGAGCCGCCTTTATTACGGATTTTCGTTACACGGAGCAAGCAAAGGATCAAGTAAAGGGCTATGACATCATTGAACATAAAGGAAACATTGTGGAAACTGCTGTCCAAACGGCAAACGAATTTGGGGTGAAACGTCTTGGTTTTGAACAAAACCATATGACATTTGCCACCTACCAGCAGTACTCGGGGAAAGCAAGCGGTATCGAGCTTGTTCCAGTCTCAGAATCAGTTGAAAAGTTGCGCTTGATTAAGTCTAATGAAGAGATTAAGATATTAGAGGAAGCTGCGAAGATTGCAGATCATGCCTTTGATCATATTCTCACGTACATCAAGCCGGGCCTGACAGAAATTGCGGTCATGAACGAGCTTGAATTTTTCATGAGAAAAGAAGGGGCAGAAGGATCTTCATTCGATATGATTGTTGCCTCTGGCGTTCGTTCAAGCCTGCCACACGGGAGAGCGAGCGAAAAGGTGATTGAATCTGGCGACTTGGTGACACTGGATTTCGGTGCCTATTATAAAGGCTATTGTTCAGACATGACAAGAACCATTGCTGTAGGAACACCAAGCGACAAATTAAAGGAAATTTATCATATCGTATTAGAAGCAGAAAACGCTGGTGTGGATAAAATCAAGCCAGGCTTAACAGGAAAAGAAGCTGATCGCATCACACGAGACATCATTGAAAAGTATGGCTACGGTCAATACTTCGGGCATTCGACTGGACATGGTCTTGGTATGGAAGTACATGAAGCACCTGGCCTTTCCTCGCGCTCAGATGTCGTGTTAGAAGAGGGAATGGTTGTGACAGTTGAACCAGGCATTTACTTGCCGGATGTCGGCGGCGTGAGAATTGAGGATGATATTGTCCTGACAGCTGACGGCAATAAACGATTGACCCACTCACCGAAAGAACTTATCATATTATGATGGTGAAATGTAGGAGGATGACAAAATGATTTCAGTAAACGATTTTCGTACAGGCCTGACAATTGAAGTGGACGGCGGTATTTGGCGTGTAGTGGATTTCCAACACGTAAAACCAGGAAAAGGCGCAGCGTTTGTCCGTTCGAAACTGCGTAACCTGCGTACAGGTGCGATTCAAGAGAAAACATTCCGTGCAGGTGAAAAAGTAGCGAAAGCGCAAATTGAAACAAAAACAATGCAATATTTATATGCAAATGGCGATCAGCATGTATTCATGGATACAAGTTCATACGAACAACTTGAACTAAGCGAAGCGCAAATCAAAGATGAGCTGAAATATTTGCTTGAAAATATGTCGGTTCAAATCGTCATGTACGGTGATGAAACACTTGGAGTAGAACTTCCAAACACTGTAGAACTAGAAGTAGTAGAAACAGAGCCTGGTATTAAAGGTGATACGACATCAGGTGGATCAAAACCTGCAAAAACAGAAACTGGTTTAATCGTGAACGTTCCTTTCTTTGTGAACCAAGGTGATAAACTAGTGATCAATACATCTGACGGTTCATACGTTTCAAGAGCGTAATGAACAGAGAGACTGTAAACCTCGTGTTTACAGTCTCAGCGTGTAGGCAAACCCTCGCATTCTTTGTCAGTCCTGCGCGCTGGTGCTCACGAATGTCAAATTCGCTCCGCGCCAGTACTCGTCCTTCCTAGACTGCAAAGGTTTTCTATCACGCTGAAAAGAAGACAAAGGGCTAAAATCAAGTTCATTTTAGCCCTTTGTCAACTATCTGAGACTGTAAACCTCGTGTTTACAGTCTTTTTTTATTTGAAAAATAGGACGCCTCGTTATGACACCCCTTACTCTATTCTCTCATCCATCTCTCTTCCTTTTGAAAAACAAGACTACTTCTAGCTAGTGAAGCATATAGTGTAAAAAAAGCTGGAGGTTCTATATGAAACAATTTCTCCCGGGTATACACCCATCAGTTGCTGCCATGGCAGGGATGAGGTTTTTATCTGCCTCGATTGAACTGACGGCCGCCATCCTCATTTTAGTGACTAATGATGTGCGTAAAGCGGTTGTCATCAATAGTATATTAGCGATCATCGGGCCGCTCATTTTTATTATCACGATGACGATTGGAATCTATCAAATTGCAGGGCAGTTATCCTATGCGAAGCTTGTGTTTATTTTCATTGGTGTCGTATTTATTCTTGTTGGAATTTATAAGTGAAATGGCTTGGCATAATTAACGGCATACATCATACATTTTAGAGAAGAAAAAAAGGAGGGGAATTCGTTGCGGAGTTTGTTGGATATTCTCCCGCACTCAATTGGACAAGAACTCAGCATGTTAAAAGAAGCAGAGTGGGCGCAAATAGAAGAAATCCGCATTCGCACCGATCGCCCGATTGAGCTGATGCAAGGTGGAAAACCACGCTTTCTTTCCTATCATACAACAGGTGAAGAGGCGGCTCAGCTATTAGGCAGGCTCAGTAATTACAGCATGTACACACTTGAGGAAGAGTTAAAACAGGGCTATATCACCATATCTGGCGGACATCGGGTTGGGCTTGCTGGAAAGGTCATCGTCGAAAATGGATTCGTCAAAGGCTTAAGAGATATTTCTTCATTTAATATTCGCATCGCAAAAGAGAAGATCGGAATTGCTCTGCCGTTTCTCCCTTATTTATATGAAAAACATTGGTGTAACACACTGATTATAGGTCCGCCGCAAACCGGGAAAACGACATTGCTGCGTGATCTAGCACGTCTTGTCAGTACAGGAACAACAACCATTTCTCCTAGAAAAACAGGGATTGTAGATGAACGATCTGAAATCGCAGGTTGTATAAGAGGAGTGCCGCAGCATTCTTTTGGACACCGGATTGATGTACTTGATGCGTGCCCAAAGGCTGAAGGGTTAATGATGATGATCAGGTCCATGAGCCCAGAAGTCATCATTGTCGATGAAATCGGAAAAAGTGAAGATGTACAGGCACTGCTAGAAGCAATCCATGCTGGAGTCACCATTATCGTCTCAGCTCATGGGTATTCTCTTGAAGACTTATCTAAACGGCCATCATTTGAACCGTTATGGCAGCTTCGTGTGTTTGATCGATATGTGGAATTAAATAGAGAAAAAGGGCCTGGCACAATCGGACGGATATTTGACCAAGAGGGACAAGAGCTGAAGAGGAGGCGGGGAGTGGACGTATGTTAAAGCTTATTGGTGCTATTTTCATTGTTGCGGCTACGACATGGGGAGGATTCGAGTTTGCGAAGCGGTACAGTGATCGGCCAAAGCAAATCCGCCAGCTCCGGTTTGCACTCCAATCTCTTGAAGCTGAAATTATGTATGGTCAAACACCTTTAGCTAGAGCCGCTGACCAAATTGCGTCCCAAGTAGGACCGCCTGTGAATCGGCTATTTGAACAATTTGCAGAAAAACTCAACGTTGGAACCTTTTCTGCGAGGCATGCATGGAATGAAAGTCTAGAGGATGTATGGAAAAAAACCGTATTAAAAAAAGGCGAATATGAGGCGCTGAAGCACTTTGGAGAAACCCTTGGTCAGCATGATGTGACGGCTCAGCAAAAATATATCAAGCTAGCTTTAGGCCATTTGGAATCAGAGGAAAAAGAAGCTGAAGTTGCCCAAGCGAAAAATGAAAAAATGGTGAGAAGTCTTGGTTTTCTAAGTGGGTTACTACTGATTCTGTTATTGATGTGAGAAGAAGGGAGTCGAGAGCATGGGCGTTGATGTAAACGTCATTTTCCAAATTGCGGGAGTGGGTATCGTCGTGGCTTTTCTCCATACGATTTTAGATCAAATGGGGAAAAAAGAGTACGCACAGTGGGTGACACTGCTTGGATTTATCTACATTTTATTTATGGTTGCTACCATTGTGGATGATTTGTTTAAGAAGATTAAAGCCGTATTTCTATTTCAAGGATAGGGGAGGGCTTACAAATCGAAATCATTCAAATTGTTGGACTTGGTTTAATCGCTACTTTTCTAGCATTAATCGTCAAAGAACAAAAGCCAACCTTCGCCTTTATGCTTGTTGTGTTTACTGGGTGTGTCATTTTCCTTTATTTAATCGATCAAATCTATGCCATTATCTCCATGATTGAAAAAATTGCAGCAAGTGCAGGCGTCAATATGAAATACGTTGAAACCATTTTGAAAATCATTGGCATTGCCTATATTGCAGAATTTGGTGCCCAGCTCACAAAGGATGCTGGACAAGGCGCCATCGCTTCAAAAATAGAGCTTGGCGGCAAAATTCTTATTTTGGTCATGGCGGTACCGATTTTAACGGTCATCATTGAGACGATCCTAGGTATGATCCCGTCTATGACTTGATGGAAAAGAGGTGATGATGATGAAACGGGTGACAGCTGTGCTAGGGTTTATGATGTTCTTTTGGATGATCGTTCCGTATGCAGGTGCAGAAGAAAGTGTGCCTTTATCAAGTGAAGAACCGGTCGCAGAAGAAGTTGCGGGTGGACAGGCTGATGCCTTAGAGCTTCATTCTATCAGTGACTTTTGGGAAACGATATTGGATGAGTATGGCGGCTTTCTGCCTGAAAGCCAAAAAGGTACAGTGAAGGAAATGATCGATGGCGATAAAGAGCTGTCTCCCCAAACGTGGCTGAAGGCTTTTGTTCATTATCTGTTTCATGAGCTGATTGCCAATGGAAAGCTCTTAGGCACACTTATATTACTCACCATCTTTTGTTCGCTTTTGCAGCTTTTGCAAAATGCGTTTGAACAAAGCACTGTTAGTAAAGTTGCATACGCTCTTGTTTATATGGTGCTTATCATTATTGCATTAAACAGTTTTCATGTTGCGATCTCTTATGCAACAGAAGCCATTCAAACGATGACTAGTTTTATTCTTGCTCTTATTCCTCTTTTATTAGCACTTATTGCCTCATCAGGCGGGCTTGTCTCAGCCGGATTCTTTCATCCTGTGATTTTGTTTTTAATGAACACGAGCGGTGTTTTTATTCAATATGTCGTTCTTCCGCTTATTTTTTTATCAGCGATCTTGAGCATCGTCAGTACATTGACCGAACAATACAAAGTGACCCAGCTTGCCCAGCTGTTAAGAAATGTCGCCATTGGCGGGCTCGCTGTTTTTTTAACTGTATTCCTCGGCGTCATTTCTGTACAGGGGGCATCTGCTGCTATCACTGATGGAATCGCTCTTCGCACAGCCAAGTTTATTACCGGAAATTTCATCCCTGTCCTTGGCAGAATGTTTACTGATGCGACAGATACCGTTATCAGCGCCTCTGTGCTGCTGAAAAATACGGTTGGTCTTGTAGGCGTCGCCATTTTGATTTCAATTGCGGCTTTCCCAGCAATTAAAGTGCTGTCGCTCGCTCTCATTTATAAACTGGCCGCTGCGATTCTTCAGCCTTTAGGAGGCGGGCCGATTATAAGCTGCCTTGATGTCATTTCAAAAAGTGTTCTTTATATATTTGCTGCATTAGCTGTTGTATCGCTTATGTTCTTTTTAAGCATTACCGTTATCATCACAGCTGGCAACCTCACCATGATGATGAAGTAAGGAGGTGACACCATTTGAGTTTTCTCACAGAATGGATCACAAGTATTATCCTATTTATTTTATTTGCGATTGTGATTGATCTTTTGCTTCCCAATTCAAGCATGCAGAAGTATGCAAAAATGGTCGTCAGCTTACTGTTAATTGTGGTGATGCTCAATCCGATCTTTGCGTTATTCCGGGCAGATCCTGACCAAATTTTCTCAGAAATCATGAAAGGGAAGGACCAAGCGCAATCAGAAGAAATAAAAAATCAGATGAATTTAGAAAAAAAAGAAATACAAGCTTCACAGCGTGCATATATTTTAAAGCAAATGGCTGTCCAACTAGAAAAAAGCGCAAAGGAGCCACTGGAGAAGGAGAGCTATGAAATGAAACACGTAGAAGTGTTGGCAGATGAGGAGCACCTTGATCAGAATATGGAGGCAGATCAATTTCGCATCAAAGCAGTCCTTGTCCCGCTCACAGGTGATGCTGTAGAAACGGTGGCAAAGGTCGACATTGATCTCTCCAGGCAAAAGGAGGAAAGCGCCGGGGCGTCAGCAAAAGAGATGGCGAGGGTGAAAGAGACGCTTGCAGATGTATGGAATACACGGCCTGAACACATTGCGCTGAACATTGAGGGAGGTGACGCAGCAGATCATGAATAACAAGGACTGGAGACAAAAACTGAAATCAATGTTCCAAGCACCTGAAAAAGGTGAAGGGAAACCAAAATTAACGAAGCACCATTACTTACTGCTTGTCTTCATTATCGGCGTGTCATTCATGTTAGTCAGTCAGATTCTGTCACCGCCATCAAGCAAACAAGAGGCTGCTGTTCCTGCGTCTAAAAAAACATCCTCAGAAGAGCAGGCGGTGTTCAAACCATCCTCTTCAGGTAAGTCAAACAACTCGATAGAGGATGTTGAACAAGAATACGAAAATCAGCTGAAAGAGATTTTAGAAACGATCATTGGTGTTGAGGATGTTTCCATCGTGGTAAATGTAGACGCAACTTCTTTAAAAGTGTTTGAAAAAAACAAATCCAATAAAAGCACTACAACCGAGGAAACAGACAAAGAAGGCGGCGTGCGAAGTGTCACGGATCAAACAAAAGAAGAAGAGGTTGTCATTATTAAAAATGGCAATGAAGAAACACCTGTTGTTGTCCAAACGAAAAAGCCAGACATTCGAGGTGTCCTCGTTGTTGCTCAAGGAGTAGACAACGTTCAAATAAAGAAAACCATCATTGAAGCGGTTACACGAGTGCTTGATGTACCGAGCCATAGAGTGGCTGTTGCCCCTAAAAAAATCAAGGAGGATTCGGAATGATGTTAAAAAAACAAACGGTTTGGCTATTAACGATGCTAAGTTTAGTTGTCGTATTAAGTGTGTACTATATCATGTCCCCACAAGGTGAGAATGCTGTGACAGTAGAGGATACAAAATCAAAAGGAATGGAAGAGAAAAAGGCTGAGCCAGAAAAAGGGACTGACAAAGGAACCGAAAAGAACGCAGAAGAGAAATCAACTGACAAAGAAACCAATGCGAAACAAGAAGATGTTGAAACAAGTGGAGAAGAAGGAAAGGCTGTTTCAGAGCAGACTGACGATGAACTTTTCACAACCTACAGACTTGAACTGGAAGATAAGCGCAGCAAGCAGCGTGAAGAGTATAACGAAATCGTGTCTAGCGATGATGCAACAGCGCAAGAGAAAAGTGAAGCTTATGATCAAATGACAGCGCTTAGTGAGGCAGAAGGAACAGAGCGTCAGTTGGAGACATTAATCAAAACAAAAGGATATAAAGATGCGCTCGTCAGTGCAGAAGGAGATAAAGTGAACATCACGGTTCGTTCTGATAAAAAATCAAAGTCCCAAGCAGCAGATATTATTGATTTGGTCACAAAAGAAATGAGAGGGCTTGATAACGTAGCCGTCACTTTTGAGCCATCGAATCAATAAAAAATGCACAAGCGCCCTTTTCTGAAAAGGGCGTTTTTTCATGCGGGTTGACGCCCTTTTTCAGATGCTTGCGCGAGGTGTCTCATCACATTAATAGTTGAATTCAACGAAATCCTCCTGTAAGATGGTTATAGTATGTACTTTTAGTACTAGCCTATAAAAAAAGATAAATCCATACATAGGGGTGCAAATCCATGTTAAAAATTGAAGAGATTCATGAACTAATTAAATTAATTGACGAATCAACAATTGATGAATTTACGTACGAAAACGAAGGTGCAAAAATCAAGTTAAAGAAAAATAAAGAAGTCGTTCAGCAAGTTGCGGCACAAGCACCAGTGGCTCCTGTCCAAGCAGCTCCAGCTCAACAAGCTCCTAAAGCACAAGCTCCAGCTCAGACCGAAGCCCCTGCACAAGAGAAAGCCGCGTCTGAAAACCTGCATAAAATCACATCCCCAATGGTTGGCACATTTTACGCTTCTTCTTCACCAGAAGCAGATCCATATGTGACAACAGGTTCTAAAGTGAAGGAAAACTCAGTTGTATGTATCGTTGAAGCGATGAAACTGTTTAATGAAATCGAAGCAGAAGTAAAAGGCGAAATCGTCGAAGTATTAGCTGAAAACGGTCAGCTTGTAGAATTCGGACAACCCCTCTTTCTAGTGAAAGCAGAGTAAGGAGTACGATCATGATTAAAAAGCTATTAATTGCAAACAGAGGAGAAATCGCAGTTAGAATCATCCGTGCTTGTAAAGAGCTTGGAATTGAAACAGTTGCGGTATTTTCTGAAGCGGATCGTGATGCGCTGCATGTTCAAATGGCTGATGAAGCATATTGCATCGGACCGACTGCTTCAAAAGATAGTTATTTAAATGTGACAAATATTGTCAGTGTGGCAAAACTAACAGGTACAGATGCCATTCATCCAGGATATGGTTTCCTTGCTGAAAATGCAGACTTTGCAGAGCTTTGCGAGGAATGTAATGTCATCTTTGTTGGACCAACTGCGTCAGCAATTTCCAAAATGGGAACGAAAGATGTGGCAAGAGAAACAATGAAGCAAGCTGGTGTTCCAATTGTCCCTGGTTCTCAAGGAATTGTAAAAGATCTTGATGATGCTGTTTCAACAGCAGCTGGTATTGGGTATCCTGTCATTATTAAAGCAACTGCAGGCGGCGGTGGTAAAGGTATCCGTGTGGCTCGCACAGAAGAAGAGCTCATTAACGGTGTCACCATCACGCAGCAGGAAGCAGCTCAAAACTTCGGGAACCCAGGTGTCTATTTGGAGAAATTCATTGAAGACTTTAGACACGTTGAAATTCAAGTCCTTGCTGATCAACATGGAAATACTATTCACTTAGGTGAACGTGATTGTTCTATCCAAAGAAGAATGCAAAAGCTTCTGGAAGAAACGCCATCACCTGCACTAAATGCAGATATTCGTGAGCAAATGGGTGAAGCTGCCGTAAAAGCAGCCGAAGCTGTTGAATACACAGGTGCCGGAACGGTTGAATTCATTTACGATTATAATGAAGAGAAGTTTTACTTCATGGAAATGAATACACGTATCCAAGTAGAGCATCCTGTAACGGAAATGGTCACTGGTGTTGATTTGATCAAAGAACAGATCAAAGTAGCTTCAGGTGAAAAGCTTTCCCTTACGCAAGAGGATGTCGTATACGAAGGCTGGGCGATTGAATGTCGTATTAATGCAGAGAACCCTGAGAAAAATTTCATGCCTTCTGCTGGTGAAATTAAAATGTACCTTCCGCCAGGCGGTTTAGGAGTACGTGTTGATTCTGCCGCTTATCCTGGTTATGTGATTCCGCCATATTACGATAGTATGATTGCGAAAGTGATCACATATGGTAAAACGAGAGAAGAAGCAATTGCAAGAATGAAACGTGCGCTTCAAGAATTCGTCATTGAAGGAGTCTACACAACGATTCCATTCCACCTCAGATTACTAGAGCACGAAACATTTGTGAGCGGTAATTTTAATACGAAGTTTTTAGAAACATATCAAATTATGAAATAATAACAGCTTTCGGAGGTGAATGATCGTGTCAGAAAACAATTTGCTTGAAATGAACCTTGATGAAGATCAATTGGGAAAAGTGCAAATTGCGCCAGAAGTGATTGAAGTCATTGCTGGGATCGCTGCATCAGAGGTCGAAGGAATTGCGGAAATGCGCGGCAACTTCGCTGCTGATGTGGCAGAACGCTTTGGGAAGAAAAATCACCGTAAAGGTGTGAAAGTAGATGTCTCTGATGAAGGCATCACAATTGATGTGTATTGTGTGGTTGAATTTGGCCTATCCATTCCAAAGGTATCCACTGCTGTTCAAGAAAATATCCGTCAAACCCTTTTAAACATGACGGCCTTAACAATTAATGAAATCAACATTCATGTCGTCGGCATTCAATTTGATACAAAAACAGCTGAAGCCGAAGTTGATCAAGAAATGTAAAAAGGTTTGAAGTGAAACCAAGGAGGCATTGCCTCTTTGGTTTTTTAAAGCCTATTTTTGGGAAAATTCAACATGATGATTACGTCACGCATGGAGTGATTCGTTTTTCGTCACAGCTCGCATGGATCTTGGTGCGACTGCGGTCAAAATATGTTATGATCTCTGTATGGCTTAACGACAAGCGGATAAAGTGGTTAAAGGAGTAAATAATGAAAAGAAGAACTGCAAGAGAAAAGGCGCTACAAACATTATTTCAAATTGATGTCAGCAATATTGATCCGAAAGAGGCCATTACACATGCGCTGGATGAACAAGAATCAGATCCTTTTTTCGAGGAACTGGTTTTCGGTGTGCTCGAACAAAAGGACAAGCTCGATGACATGATTTCACAGCATCTTGTGAATTGGAAACTTGATCGTATTGCGAACGTAGACAGAGCCATTTTAAGGCTGTCTGTGTACGAAATGGTATATCAAGAAGATATCCCGGTGAGTGTTTCAATGAATGAAGCCATTGAACTGGCTAAATTGTTCGGTGACGATAAGGCGCCGAAATTTGTAAATGGTGTACTTTCAAACATTAAAAATGACCTAAAGCAGTAATAGGAGGATTCGACATGACAGCAACAATCATCGATGGGAAAGAAACAGCAAAAGAAAAGCGTGAACAATTAGCAAAAGAAGTAGAAGAGCTAAAACAAAAAGGAGTCACACCTGGTCTTGCCGTTATTCTAATCGGTGATGATCCGGCTTCACTTTCTTACGTACGCGGGAAGAAAAAAGCAGCAGAAGCTATGGGCATGCATTTCCAGCTTGATCATTTAGATGCTTCTTTAACAGAAGAGGAATTGCTAAAGATGATTGATCAGTACAATGCAAATGATCAATTCCACGGAATTCTTGTTCAGCTTCCACTGCCAAAACATATTTCTGAAAAAGCCGTCATTGAACGAATTTCACCAGAGAAAGACGTAGATGGTTTTCATCCGCTGAATATCGGGAAAATGCTACTTGGGGAAGACACATTCCTCCCTTGCACACCAGCAGGTATTGTTGAATTATTGAACAAAACAGGTGTGGATCTCTCTGGTAAAGAAGTGGTCGTTGTAGGACGAAGCAATATCGTCGGCAAACCAGTTGGACAATTGCTATTAAACGAAAATGCAACCGTCACCTACTGTCATTCAAGAACGGCGAACATTTCAGAACATACGTTAAAAGCGGACATTTTAGTTGTTGCCGTCGGTCGAGCAAACTTTATTAAAGCTGACCAAATTAAAGAAGGCGCTATTGTCATTGATGTAGGAGTCAATCGTCTAGAAACGGGGAAACTTGTAGGGGACGTTGACTTTGAAGCAGCAAAAGAAAAAGCTTCTTACATCACACCAGTCCCTGGCGGAGTGGGTCCAATGACAATTACGATGCTTGCACACAATACGGTTAAATCAGCAAAACGTACATTATCATAAGCTTGATCCATTCATCCACCTGCGTGCTGCCGGTGGATGAATGTGCGTTTTTGAAGAGGAGGAATACGTCATGAGTGAAAAAGCCTTTGTGACGGTCACAGCCCTTACAAAATACATAAAAAGAAAATTTGATGTTGACCCTCATTTAGAAGATATTTGGATCAAAGGTGAGTTATCAAATGTGAAGATTCATTCAAGAGGTCATGTTTATTTCACCTTAAAGGACGAAAATGCACGTATGCAAGCCGTCATGTTCCAGCGCTCCGCGTCCAAGCTGCCTTTTTCACCAAAGAGCGGGATGAAAGTGTTCGTACGAGGCGGAATTCAAGTCTACGAACCGAGCGGAAGCTATCAATTATATGCAAAAGAAATGCAGCCTGATGGTGTTGGTGCTCTTCATCTTGCCTATGAAGAGCTGAAGAAGAAACTAGCAAGTGAAGGCTTATTTGATGAGCGCTATAAAAAAACAATTCCTGAATTTCCAGAGGTTGTTGGTGTTATTACATCCCCAACAGGAGCAGCTGTTCGAGATGTCATTACCACGATCAATCGGCGCTATCAGCAGGCCAAGATCATTGTGCTTCCGGCATTAGTCCAAGGAGAAAATGCTCCGCGTTCGATTGTGGAACGGATTAAAGAAGCCAATGAAAAACAGCTTTGTGATGTCTTGATTGTCGGGAGAGGCGGAGGATCGATCGAAGAACTTTGGGCCTTTAATGAAGAAGCAGTCGCAAGAGCGATCTTCGCATCAGACATTCCAATCATTTCTGCGGTTGGGCACGAAACAGACTTTACCATTAGTGATTTCACTGCAGACATGAGAGCACCCACACCAACAGGAGCAGCAGAACTAGCTGTTCCAAGCACTGCCGACTTAATCGAACGAATCAAATCAATCGATATTCGGTTAACAAGAGCGGTAAAAAATCGAACGTCACAAGCAAAAGACCGTCTTGTGGCACTTCAATCCTCCTATGCTTTCCGTTTTCCAAAACGATTACAAGAGCAAAAAGAGCAGCAATTCGATATGGTATTTGATCGTTTTCAAAAACAGCTGACAAGACAAATGGAACAAAAACGCAGTCAACTTGACCGCCAAACATATAGACTGAAGCCGCTTCATCCAAAAGAGCAGCTGCTTCAGGCGAAAAAACGTCACGCCAATGAAACAGAACAGCTCGTTCGGAGCATGAATGTGCAAATGAAAACAATTCATTCGCAGTTCCAATCGGTTCTTGGTAAACTAAATGCATTAAATCCGCTTCAAGTCATGGAAAGAGGCTATAGTTTAGCCTATAAAGAAGATGAGCTCATTAAAAGTGTGAATCAAGTAGAAACGAAGGATCAACTGACGATTACAATGAAGGATGGACGTCTGATTTGTGAGGTTATTGAGAAGGAGGGCAATCATCATGACAGAATCAAATAAACAAAAAGAAGAACAAATGACATTTGAAGAGGCCATGAAAGGACTTGAAGAGATTGTGGGAAAGCTCGAAGAAGGCGATGTACCGCTTGAACAAGCCATCCACTATTTCCAAGAGGGTATGACACTCTCAAAACTTTGCCATGAAAAATTACAGCATGTTGAAAAGCAAATGGATTTCATTTTAAAAGAGGACGGTGAACTGGCTCCTTTTTCAGTGAAGGAGGCAGATGCTGGTGACAAGTAACTTAAACGAATTTTTAACAACACGAAAACAAGCAATTGAAGATTATTTATTTACATATGTGCAGGAATTGTCTATTCCAGAAGAGCTGAAATCTTCTATGCTTTATTCTCTGAAAGCTGGCGGAAAAAGACTGCGTCCTGTGCTTGTTCTTGCTCTTTTAAATGCGTATGGAAAAAGGGAAGAAGACGGTATACCAGTAGGCTGTGCAGTGGAAATGATTCATACGTATTCGTTGATACATGATGATCTTCCTTGTATGGACGATGATGATCTGCGCAGAGGAAAGCCGACCAACCATAAAGTATACGGCGAGGCAACAGCTGTTCTTGCAGGTGATGCGCTGCTCACTGAAAGCTTCCGTCTGATCACATCGCAATTATCTGACGATGTACCTGCTGATCAAAAGCTTCGAATCATCGATGAACTTGTTACATCAGCAGGTGCACTCGGAATGGTTGGCGGGCAATTTGATGATATGGAAGCAGAACAGAAACAAATCCCTCTTTCTGAATTAGAATCGATTCATGCCCGCAAAACAGGAAAGCTACTCACCTTTAGTGTGGTTGCTGGTGCGATACTGGCAGGTGCACCTGATGATGAGATCGAAAAGCTGAGAGAATTCAGCTATCATATTGGCATTGCTTTTCAAATCCGTGATGATATTTTAGATCTTGAAGGCAGCGAAGAGAAAATAGGAAAGCGGATCGGCTCCGATACAGCAAATGAAAAGTCGACATATCCTTCTTTATTAACGCTTTCAGGAGCAAAAGAAAAGCTGGATGAACATATCACTCGTGCGAAAGAAATTGTCTCAAATCTTGAGTTGGAGCAAAACTTGCTGCATGATTTATGCGATCTGATTGCCTCACGAGATCACTAAAAACAGCCTAGATTTGAGGGTCCTCGAGCAATTGTGGTAAACTGTAAACAGTTTATCATGATGAGACAACTCTTATTCCTGAATTGGTTTTCATAGGAATAAGGCATTATATATGTAGATAGAAATTTTGTTGAAAGCGAGTTGATCCTGATTGGATCTTTTATCAATAAAAAATCCAACGTTTCTAAAAGGAATGTCAAATGCAGAATTAGAGGAGCTGAGTGCGGACATTCGCACGTTTTTAATTGAGTCGTTAGCGAACTCTGGTGGGCACATTGGTCCAAACCTTGGTGTCGTTGAACTTACTGTTGCACTTCACAAAGTATTTGACAGCCCGAAAGACAAATTTCTTTGGGATGTTGGACATCAGTCTTACGTTCACAAGCTGTTAACTGGAAGAGGCGCCGAGTTTGATACACTTCGTCAGTATAAAGGGCTCTGCGGGTTCCCTAAACGAAATGAAAGTGAACATGATGTTTGGGAAACTGGACACAGTTCAACCTCATTATCTGGTGCAATGGGAATGGCGGCAGCGCGTGACATTAAAGGAACAGATGAATACATTCTCCCGATTATCGGCGATGGTGCACTAACCGGCGGTATGGCGTTAGAAGCACTGAACCATATCGGGGATGAAAAAAAAGACATGATTGTGATCTTAAACGACAATGAAATGAGTATTGCGCCAAACGTTGGGGCGATCCATACAATGCTTGGCAGACTACGTACAGCTGGTAAATACCAATGGGTAAAGGACGAGCTTGAATACTTATTCAAGCGTATCCCAGCAGTAGGCGGGAAGCTTGCTGCAACAGCAGAACGTATCAAGGACAGTCTGAAATATTTGCTTGTCTCTGGTATGTTCTTTGAGGAAATGGGCTTTACTTACTTAGGACCAGTAGATGGACATTCCTATGAAGATTTGTTTGAGAATCTTGAGTACGCAAAGAAAACAAAAGGCCCGGTTCTCCTTCATGTCATCACGAAAAAAGGAAAAGGCTATAAGCCGGCCGAATCTGATAAGATCGGCACATGGCACGGAACAGGCCCATACAAAATCGACACAGGTGACTTTGTAAAACCGACAGCAGCTGCACCGTCATGGAGTGGTCTCGTCAGTGAAACCGTCAGAAAGCTGGCAAGGGAAGATGAGCGGATTGTCGCAATTACACCTGCAATGCCTGTTGGCTCAAAGCTTGAAGGGTTTGCAAAAGAATTCCCTGAGCGAATGTTTGATGTTGGAATTGCAGAGCAGCACGCTGCAACAATGGCTGCTGGACTTGCTACACAGGACATGAAGCCATTTTTAGCGATTTATTCAACATTCCTCCAAAGAGCCTATGATCAAGTGCTGCATGATATTTGTCGTCAAAATCTCAATGTGTTCATTGGAATTGACCGTGCAGGTCTTGTCGGTGCAGATGGAGAAACACATCAAGGTGTGTTTGACATTGCTTTCATGCGTCATATGCCGAATATGGTTCTCATGATGCCAAAGGATGAAAATGAAGGACAACATATGGTCAACACAGCCATTCAATATGATGATGGTCCAATCGCCATGCGCTTCCCGCGTGGAAATGGACTAGGCGTCAAAATGGATGAACAGCTGAAAACCATCCCAATTGGTTCTTGGGAAGTTCTTCGTCCCGGGAAAGATGCTGTCATTTTAACATTCGGTACAACCATTAAAATGGCGCTGCAGGCAGCAGAAGAACTGCAAAAAGAAGGTAAATCAATTCGTGTTGTCAATGCACGTTTCATTAAGCCTCTTGATGAAGGCATGTTAAATGAGATACTGTCTGAAGGTTTGCCAATTTTAACAATAGAAGAAGCGGTGCTTCAAGGTGGATTTGGCAGCAGCGTATTAGAATATATTCACGACAAAAAAGCGTCTCATATAAAAGTAGAACGTATGGGCATTCCAGATGAATTTATTGAGCATGGAAGTGTCGATGCGCTACTTGAGGAAATTGGACTGACGAAAACGCAGGTTGCTGAAACGTTACGTGACCTGCTTCCCGCAGCACCAAGAAAAGGAATTGGATCATGACATCAAAGAAAGAACGACTTGACGTTTTATTAGTCGAACAAGGACTAATGGAAACGAGAGAGAAAGCAAAACGCGCCATTATGGCAGGGATCGTTTACTCAAATGAAAACCGTTTGGATAAGCCAGGAGAAAAAATCGCTCGTGATACCCCGCTAACTGTGAAGGGGAATCCGCTGAAATATGTCAGCCGAGGTGGGCTAAAGCTCGAAAAGGCACTTCAAGAATTTGATTTAACCGTTGAAGGAAAGCTTTTAATTGATATCGGCTCATCAACAGGGGGATTTACAGATTGCGCACTCCAAAATGGAGCAGTCAAATCCTATGCTGTGGATGTTGGCTACAATCAGCTTGCGTGGAAATTACGACAGGATGATCGGGTGATCGTCATGGAACGCACCAACTTCCGCCATTCTGTTCCGGCAGATTTCACCGAAGGATTACCAGAGGTTGCATCTATTGATGTATCATTTATCTCGCTCAAACTCATTCTTCCCGCATTAAAGCATATTCTTATCCCAGGCGGCGACTGTATTGCACTAGTAAAGCCGCAGTTTGAAGCGGGCAGAGAGCTTGTTGGAAAAAAAGGCATTGTGCGAGAACCTTCTGTACATCTTGGTGTGCTAGAAGAAATGAATCAATTTGCTGCAAAAGAAGGCTATGATGTAAAGGATGTTTCGTTTTCACCCATTACAGGCGGAGATGGAAATATCGAATTTCTCCTCCACTTGGTCCTGCATCCCGATCAAGAAGAGAATACGGCACTTCCAGTATCTGAACTTGAAAAAGTCGTCAAAGAAGCCCATGCCGTATTGAAAGAAAAGAAAAACAGTCCTGAGCCGGCTGACACATGAATTATTGAAACAAAAGGAATAATAGCTCGCTATTATTCCTTTTAGATTGTTGACAAAGGGCTAAAATGAACTTGATTTTAGCCCTTTGTCTTCTTTTCAGCGTGATAGAAAACCTTTGCAGCCCTAGGAAGGACGAGTACTGGCGCGGAGCGAATTTGGCATTCGTGAGCACCAGAGCGCAGGACTGACAAAGAATGCGAGGGTTTGTCTACATGCTGAAAGGAATAATAGCTCGCTATTATTCCTTTTTACATGGTCAAAAGATCAGAATTGACCGTTTCTCACGTAATGCTTGTTTTTTGAAGTGTGCATCATATAACATAGAACGTAAAGACAAACTGAGATTCTAACGCCTAGGGGGGTCAAAATGAACAAAGGTCAAAGACATATTAAGATTAGAGAAATTATCGCAAGCCAAGAAATCGAAACACAAGACGAATTAGTCGATATTTTGAAAGCGGATGGATATAACATCACACAGGCGACCGTATCAAGAGATATCAAAGAACTGCATTTAGTCAAAGTGCCAACAAATAATGGAACATATAAATACAGCCTTCCTGCAGATCAGCGGTTTAACCCGCTATCAAAATTAAAGCGTTCCTTAATGGACGCATTTATTAAAATGGATGCTGCCAGTCATTTAATCGTTCTAAAAACAATGCCTGGGAACGCTCAAGCCATCGGTGCTTTAATGGATAATTTAGATTGGGAAGAAATTATGGGAACCATTTGTGGGGATGATACCATCTTAATCATTTGCCGCACGCCAGATGATACGGATACCGTTTCGTCTAAAATTTTAGAACTTCTATAAAGAGATCAGGTTTACAAAAAGAGGTGTCAAATGAGTGTTAGCAGAACTAACCATTAAAAACTTTGCAATCATTGAGGAGTTAACGGTTTCGTTTGAAAAAGGACTCACAGTTCTAACAGGGGAAACAGGTGCCGGAAAATCAATCATGATTGACGCTGTCTCACTTCTTGTAGGGGGAAGAGGATCATCCGAATTTGTCCGTTATGGCGAAAAAAAAGCAGAGCTGGAAGGTCTTTTTCTTGTACCAGCAGATCATCCTGTATTTGCCCTTTGCGAGGAGCAAGGCATTGATGCATCTGATGAAATGATGATTCTTCGCCGTGATATCAATCAAAGCGGGAAAAGCATTTGCCGCATTAATGGTAAGCTTGTCACCATCTCGATTTTAAGAGAAGTTGGCCGTCTTTTGCTTGATATACATGGACAGCACGATAATCAGCTGTTAATGGAGGATGAAAATCATTTGCATTTGCTTGATCAATTTGGAGCAGATGAAATTGCACCTGCTCTCTCGCAGTATCAAGAAGCGTATGATCAATATATGAAGACGGCGCAAAAACTCAAACAGCTGTCTGAAAATGAACAAGAAATGGTTCACCGGTTAGACTTATTGCAATTTCAGCTGGAAGAGATTGAAGCGGCACAATTAGAGCCTGGGGAAGATGAGAAGCTTCAAGAGGAACGTCATCAAATCAGCAATTTTGAAAAAATCTTTTCCTCGCTTCAAAATGCATATAATGCTCTGCGTAATGAGCAGGGAGGACTTGATTGGGTTGGGATGGCTTCAAGCGAGCTTGAGCAAGTTTCTGAAATCAACGACGATCTGAAAAAGCTCTCTGAGCAAGTGTCAAACTCCTATTATTTATTAGAAGATTCTACTTTTCAAATGCGCAGCATGCTTGATCAATTAGAATTTGACCCAGCCCGTCTTGATTTTATTGAGTCTAGGCTAAATGAGATGAAGCAGCTGAAGCGAAAGTACGGCACAACCGTTGAGGAAATTTTAGAATATGCGGCTAAGATTGAAGAGGAGATAGACCAAATCCAAAATCGAGACAGCCATTTGCAGACACTTAAAAACAAACTTGATGCGATAAGCCGGGATGCATTGCTTGAAGCGCTCAACGTGTCAGAGCTCCGTAAAAAATGGGCGAAAAAACTGGCGAAGCACATTCAAGCTGAATTGAAGGATTTATATATGGAGAAGTCTTCTTTTGATACCGCTTTTTCGATTCGATATGCACCTTTTGGCAGTACGGACTGCCCGCTTTTAGATGGAAAACCCGTACAGCTCGGGAAAAACGGCATAGATCAAGCGCAATTTGTCATTTCAACAAATCCGGGTGAACCGATGAAATCTTTGTCAAAAGTAGCATCTGGAGGAGAAATTTCACGTGTCATGCTGGCAGTGAAAAGTATTTTCTCAGCGAAACAAGAAGTGACGTCCATTATATTTGATGAAGTGGATACGGGCGTTAGCGGCAGAGTCGCACAAGCCATTGCTGAAAAAATTTATAAAGTAGCAGCAGGCTCACAAGTACTCTGTATTACCCATCTGCCGCAAGTCGCAGCAATGGCTGATACACATCTTTTTATTTCTAAACGCGCTAAAGCTGGCAGAACAATGACGAACGTCAAACCACTCAGTGATGATGAAAAAGTGAGTGAAATTGGCCGAATGATTGCTGGTGTAGAAGTCACTGAGCTCACAAAACAGCATGCAAAAGAATTACTGCACCAAGCAAATGATGTCAAAACGACAGGGTAGCTGAAACAACAGCTGCCTTTTTATATTGTCTCATATTCGCCGTATATACGCATGAAATCGTCTTTTTCTTTTATCAATTTATCCAATCATTTTCTAAAGGTGCCGGTTATAAATCCTCGCTAAGAAGGCAAAAGTAAAGATGTAGCCAAAACATTAATGTTCTGGTGTGGGTAAGGAGCGAGGAGAGTGAAAAATGAATGCCCGAAAAGATGAGAAAAGCCATTGGTGTGATTCTCCTTGTTTCTTTAATAAGTACAGGGTTTATGAGCATAGTGAAGGAATATATCAGCATTCCAACAACTGTCGCAGTATTTGAACACGAGAAGCATTCGATTGATACATCCATTGAAGCGTCAGCCAATGCTTCTTCACCAGCCTTTAGTCTTTCAGAGAAAAAGAATCAACTTGAAGTAACGGGACAAAAGGCGGGAAAAGCCGAAATTGTTTATGATTTTAAAGGATTTCCTATTAAGAAAACAAAAGTCGATGTTCTTCCCGAATTAAAAGTCATTCCTGGAGGACAATCCATTGGCGTCAAACTCCACTCTGTCGGAGTTCTCGTTGTTGGTTTTCATCAAATCACAACAGCAGACGGCAAAAAATCACCAGGTGAAGCTGCAGGCATTCAATCAGGGGATATGATCATTGAGATCAATGGTCAGAAAATGGAGAAGATGAATGACCTCACCCCATTTATTCAGAAAGCCGGAAAAACGGGGGAAACCCTTCATTTACTCATAAAAAGAGACCATAAAACCTTTCAAACGACACTAACACCCGCGAAAGATGCAAGTGAAGGTACTTATCGAATCGGTCTTTATATTCGTGATTCCGCAGCAGGAATCGGGACGATGACCTTCTTTGAACCATCTTCTAAAAAATATGGCGCCCTTGGGCATGTGATTTCTGACATGGATACAAAAAAACCAATCGTGGTCGACAATGGTGAAATTGTCAGATCAACTGTCACATCCATTGAAAAAGGGACAGGAGGCAACCCTGGAGAAAAATTGGCCAGGTTTTCTTCCGAAAGAAAAACGATAGGTGATATTTCACGTAACAGTCCATTCGGTATATTTGGTACGTTAACCGAAAAACTTGAAAATCATGTAGCAGACAAACCACTTCCAGTCGCATTATCAAATGAAGTAAAAGAAGGTCCAGCCGAAATATTAACAGTTGTGGACCATGATAAAGTAGAGAAATTTGATATTAAAATCGTCAGCACAACACCGCAAAAATTCCCGGCAACAAAAGGAATGGTGCTTAAAGTAACGGATGAGCGCTTATTAAGCAAAACGGGCGGGATCGTTCAAGGAATGAGCGGTAGTCCGATCATCCAAAATGGCAAAGTCATTGGAGCGGTCACTCACGTGTTCGTCAATGACCCGACAAGCGGATACGGCGTACACATTGAATGGATGCTGTCAGAAGCAGGAATTGACCTTTATCAAAAAAACAAAAAAGCAAGCTGATGAAAAACTGCCGCGAATCTTCCGGCAGTTTTTTTCTACCCTTTCTTTCTCTTCCATCATGTTATAAAATAAGGAAAAAGAGATTTTTCGACAAAATGGAAAACAGTGTGTTGTCAAATTGCAATAATCGTCGATTCATTAAGAAAAACGTAGAAAAAGCTAGATAATGCTCTATTATTCGGAAAATTAAACTTTTTTAAAGGGGATAGCATGGTTTTGTCGAATTGAACACTCAGAAGAGAAATGCAAAAGACTAAGGAATCGACATTGGGGAGGAAAGAACGTGGAGAAAATTAAAGTGTGTGTAGCTGATGACAATCGAGAACTTGTTGGCCTTTTGACAGAGTATATTGAGGGACAGGAAGATATGGAAGTACTTGGCGTGGCGTATAATGGTCAGGAATGTCTGACATTATTTAAAGATAAAGAGCCCGACGTTCTCCTCTTAGATATTATCATGCCTCATTTAGACGGTCTAGCTGTACTGGAACGCCTCCGTGAAAACAATGAAATGACCAAACAGCCAAGTGTCATTATGCTGACGGCTTTCGGACAAGAAGACGTAACGAAAAAAGCAGTCGATTTGGGCGCATCCTATTTCATTTTGAAACCATTCGATATGGAAAACCTCGTAGGTCATATTCGTCAAGTCAGTGGAAACGGCACACAAGTCAGCCATCGATCTTCATCTATCCAAAACAGTGTCCTTCGCAGCAAACCTGAACCGAAACGTAAGAACTTAGATGCGAGCATTACGACGATTATTCATGAGATTGGCGTGCCAGCTCATATTAAAGGTTATTTATACTTAAGAGAAGCCATTTCGATGGTGTACAATGATATTGAACTACTCGGCAGTATTACAAAAGTATTGTACCCAGACATTGCAAAGAAATTTAACACGACAGCCAGCAGGGTAGAACGAGCGATTCGCCATGCCATTGAAGTGGCTTGGAGTAGAGGGAATATTGACTCCATTTCGTCACTCTTTGGCTACACAGTCAGCATGTCAAAAGCCAAACCGACCAATTCCGAATTTATTGCCATGGTGGCTGATCGTCTGCGTTTAGAGCATAGAGCAAGCTAAGTCACCTTCCATAAAAAAACGTTTCTTCAATGAGGCGTTTTTTTATTGCCAAAAAATGGTTATATTGATAAAATCATCTTTAATGTTTAAATTGGACAAACGGGCTGCTTTATTTTCAGAATAAAATGAAAAATAAAGCATGAAAGAAATGAATAGGACATAAAATAGTGGTAATCAGCTATGCTAATCAATTGGCTTATAGAAGAAGAAAACGCTCATTCGTAAGAAAAAGGATGAGAGGAAAAGGTCTTATGTAATTAGTAAATAAAGTAAATGAGATCGAAAGTTCTATTTCTATTGACCTGATTGGTTGGCGTTTTAAAGTCACTGGCTTCTTAGAGATTGTGCCATTTGAACTGAATATTCCCATTGTCGAATTTAATAATTTTCACATTCTTTTACTATGCTATAATAATGAAAAGAAGAGGGTGAGGTTATGGGAAAGCTGAAAATCCACTCTGCTGAGGTTGCGAACGAAATTAGCAAGTGGACGAGGGTCATTTCTCAGAATGACCTAGAAAAATCTGCTGTCTATAAAGAGAAAATTCAGAATTTGCTAAAAAATACAGATGAGGATCGAGAAGTTCTTCTTTATTATCAGCTAGTCGACGGCAGACATGAAATGTTACTTGGAAATATTGAAAAAGCCAATCAGATTATGAAAAGTGTCGGAACGCTGGATGAAAAAGCAGATGACATTATTAATTTTTATTTTTACTTTTATAAAGGCCAATATGCTGCCTATGTCAAAAAATATGATGAGGCGATTAGTTTTTATAAGATTGCTGAGCAGCGTCTAAAACGTGTGAATGAAGATCTTGAAGTCGGAACTTTTCATCATAAAGTCGCTTCCATTTATTACGAACTGAAGCAAAATTTCATTTCCATTAATCATATTAAAAAAGCCATTGATACGTTTAAAGCGCATGAGGAATATACCGCACAGGCGATTGACAGCTTGATTTTACATGCAAGCAACTGTATTGATTTACTACAGTTTGATGAAGCTGAGGAAAAGTACCAAGAGGCACTTGAGAAAAGTAAGCGCATTAACAATGAAGTGCTGATTGGGAAGTGCTATCACAATTTAGCGGTTCTTTATTACGCAAAACATGATTATGAAAAAAGCGCACAATACGCTAAAAAAGGGATGAGCATTCAAATTCATCGCGACAATAGCCATTATTTCATCCAATCTTTATATGTTCTCGCAAATGCCTTAGTTCATTTAGGGGATCATGAGGCAAAAGAATATATTAAAGAGGGGATTCAATATAGCTGCGATATCCAAAATAATGAATATATAGTAAAATTTGAAATTTTGGATTTGATGTGCGAAAATAGTGGAGCAGCAGACGTATTCTCTGAAAAATTAGACTACATAGAAAAAAATAGATTATATGTGGAGCTTGAGGATTTGTCTGAACAAATATCGAAATACTTCAAGGAACGAAATGATTATCAAAATGCCATTCGTTTTCTTGAAAAGAAATTCGATGCACAAATACTTCAAAAGAAAGTGGAGGTTATCTTATGAAAAAGTTGTTGTTAGGTGTAACAATCGTTACAGCAGTCGCAGTTGTTTCTTCCCTTTTTGCTCTTGACGCAGAGACGACAGAGCAAGCCATCAGAGCGATTACGTGATCGAATTTACCTTTCAACCTCTTCTCTCTTATCAGAAGAGGTTTTTTTATGTGCTCAAACTGGCAAAACAAAAAAAGACACGTCATAATATAGGTAATCATCATATTTAGAGGTGGCATATGACGAAAATTTTTGCACATAGAGGGTTTAAAGGAAACTATCCAGAGAACACCATGATTGCCTTTGAGCACGCACTCCATTCTGGAGCGGATGGGATTGAGCTTGATGTTCAGCTCACCAAAGACGGCAGACTGGCTGTTATTCACGATGAAAAACTGAACCGAACGACCAATATGAAAGGGTTAGTGAAAGACTATACATATGAAGAGTTAAAAAGAGGAGATGCCAGTCATTCTTTCTATGAAGAAACGGGTGCGGTCACCATTCCTCTTTTAGAAGAAGTATTAGAGTTAGTGACGCAGAGATCATCCTTTATGATCAACATTGAATTAAAAAACTCTATTTATCGATATCCAGGGATTGAAGAAAAAGTAAAAGAGCAAATTGAGCACTTTCAAATAGAGGATCGAGTGCTTGTCTCATCATTTCATCACGGCAGCTTAGCTCTTTTTCACAAGCTGATGCCGCACATTGAACTGGCGGTCCTCACGATGGATGTGATTCATCAGCCGGAGATGTATTTAAAAACAATCCCGGCAAAGGGGTACCATCCGAATATAAAGGGTGCTGGGGTGACAAAAGAAGTTGTATCCGCTCTCCATGCGGACCAACAAGTGATCAGACCGTTTACTGTAAACAGTGAGAAGCAAATAAAAAATATGTTGACCTTGGGTGTTGATGGAATCTTTACTGATTTTCCTGATCGAGCCGTCAAAATAAGAGAAGAAATGAAATAAAGACCTGCTATCAACAGCGGGTCTTTTTCATGATTACCTTTGCTTAAAACGAGTTGTTACTTTATTTCGTTTACGGTCTCTATATAAAATAAATCCTGCAACAACATAAAGACCTCCCCCTAAAAATAACAACCCTGCAATTCCTTGCAGCCATAAATATGGAAATGGTGCAATGATGATGCCGAAAACAGTGTCACGCAGCAGCTTAATGCCAAGTGCTGCAAAGGCTCCAGGTATTAAAATAATCACTAATGCCAGTATTCTCCCCATCAAATGTCCCCTTAAACGTCATTTACTTCCATTGTCTAATTCAAAAAATATTTTGTCAAGAAAGGAAAACGTGGTAATATAGGTGTTGTGCAATTTTTTGCAACGGAAAAATATGGTGTGCAAAATTTTTCATATAAAGGGGTAACGGGATGCAGAGAGTCTTGATTGTCGGTGCAGGACAAGGTGGATCAGCACTGCTTGAAACATTGCTGAAAACAAATACGGTTCAAATCATTGCGATCGCCGACCTTGATCTCGAGGCACCGGGGATGGATGAAGCGAAAAAGAATGGAATTGAGACGACGACGGATTGGAAAGAATACATAAAAGATGACATTGATATCATCATTGAAACCACAGGCAGTTCTGCTGTACTGAAGGAACTAATTGAACAAAAACCAGAGCATGCTGTGATTGTGCCAAGCTCGATGGCATATGTCATGTCAGAATTAATGGCAGAGAAACAACAGCTTATTCAAATATTGAAGGAACAAACCTATAAACATGACCGCATTTTTAATGCAACGAATGATGGCATGATTTTTATTAATATGGATGAAGAAGTGGTCCTGTTTAATCGATCGGCTGCCAAAATGGTGGGGTGTTCGCAAAAGGATGCGATTGGCCGTCACATTCGAGAAGTGATTCCGAACACGAAACTTCCCGATATATTAAGGTCAAGGGAGCCGGAATTTAACCAAAAGCAATTTTTGAATCAGCAAATTCAAATTGTGACCACCCGTCTGCCGATTATTGATGACGCGGGGAGAATGTTAGGTGCTTTATCCATCTTTAAAGACATTACAGATGCGGTGGAGCTTGCGGAAGAAGTGACAAACCTCAAAGAAGTAAGAACGATGCTTGAGGCGATTATTCAATCATCAGATGAAGCCATATCGGTTGTCGATGAGCAGGGGAAAGGTATTTTGATCAACCGTGCTTATACGAAAATGACCGGTTTAACGGATAAAGAGGTCGTAGGTAAACCAGCTGGTGCTGATATTTCCGAAGGGGAAAGCATGCACTTAAAGGTGCTTGAAACAAGAAGACCTGTTCGTGGCGTCAGAATGAAGGTTGGTCCAAATAAAAAAGATGTCATCGTCAATGTAGCACCTGTTATTGTGGACGGCATTCTAAAAGGCAGTGTCGGCGTCATTCACGATGTATCCGAAATTCAATCATTGACGAATGAATTAAATAAAGCAAGACAGCTCATCCGAACACTTGAAGCAAAGTACACATTTGAAGACATTATTGGAGAAAGTGAACAAATGCTTGTCGCACTTGAGCAGGCAAAGCTGGGTGCAAAAACGCCGGCAACCATTTTACTCCGCGGAGAATCAGGTACTGGGAAAGAGCTGTTTGCACATGCCATTCACAATGAAAGTGATCGCAAGTACAACCGCTTTGTCCGTGTCAACTGTGCTGCCTTATCAGAAACTCTTTTAGAGTCAGAACTGTTTGGCTACGAGGAAGGAGCGTTTTCTGGTGCAAGGCGAGGCGGGAAAAAAGGGCTGTTTGAAGAAGCCAATCAAGGCAGCATCTTTTTAGATGAAATCGGTGAAATGACGCCAAGTACACAAGCGAAATTGCTGCGTGTCATGCAAGAAAAAGAAATTGTTCGGGTAGGCGGAACGAAAGCGATACCGGTCGATGTGCGTGTGATCACAGCGACAAATGTCAATATTGAAAAGGCGATGGCAGAAGGGAAGTTCAGAGAGGATTTATATTATCGAATGAATAGATACCCGATATCGATCCCACCGCTCAGACAGCGTCTCGAAGATATTGAATCATTAAGTAAACGCCTCATCCAGAAGATCAATTTAGACTATGGGCGAAACGTCAGCGGCTTAACAGATCGTGCGCTTCATAGACTTCGATCATATAGCTGGCCAGGCAACGTGAGAGAGCTTGAAAATGTGCTTGGACGAGCGATGATCTTTTTGAATCCGCAAGAAGAATGGATCGATGAAGCGCATATCGCCTTCATGGAGTCAGACGAGCATGAGGAAAAAGAGCAGCAGGAACTGGCTGTTAGTCAATTTGAGGGGGAGACGCTCTCGGATGCTGTAGAAGCATTTGAAGCGCAGCTGATCAAACAAACCCTTGAAAAACATCAATTCAATCGCACAAAAACAGCGAAAACATTAGGGATCAGCATTCGAAATCTTTACTATAAAATGGATAAGTATCAGCTTGCAAAAGATAGCATGCAGTAACATGCACGTAACCTGCAAGAAATTGCATGATTTCTTTGCAAAAAGGCTTATTTTTCACACATTTCAAGCTGGCACGGAACTTGCATATAAAAAGAGGAACCGAGCACAAGGAAAGGTGGGCAAGTATGAAGCTTGACGATCTGATTATCAAAGCCTCGCAGCTGCAGAATAAAACAGCGGCTGTGGCTCATGCAGAAGACGAAGAAGTGCTTCATGCCATCAAAATGGCAATCGAACGAAAAGTCGCTCGCTTCCTGCTGGTTGGAAACAAACGCAACCTAAAGGAGCTAGTCAAACAGCATGAGATCAATGAAGACTGGATAGATATTATTCATTCAGATTCACCCGAAGAATCTGCCAAAATTGCCGTTCAGGCAGTAAGTGAAAATCATGCAGATATTCTCATGAAGGGGCATGTCCCGACAGCCGTACTGTTAAAAGCTGTCCTAAATAAAGAATATGGGCTTCGGACAGCGAGTGTCCTTTCACATGTTGCAGCCTTCGAAGTACCGGGCTTTGACCGTTTTATCTATGTGACGGACTCTGCGATGAACATTGCGCCTGATTTAAATATGCTGAAAGAAATTACGGTGAATTCCGTTCAAGTCGCACAAGCTGTCGGAAATGATATGCCCAAAGTGGCGGTATTATCAGCGGTAGAAGTCGTAAACCCAGCGATGGATTCGACGCTCACAGCTGCAAGTCTTGCGCAAATGAATCGAAGAGGTCAAATTTCTGGCTGCCTGATTGATGGACCGCTGGCTTTAGATAATGCCATTTCTCAAACGGCAGCTTCTCATAAAAATATTACGAGTGATGTGGCTGGTCATGCAGATATTTTGCTTGTGCCGACCATTGAAGCAGGCAACATTCTTTATAAATCTCTCATCTACTTTGCTCATGCAAAAGTGGGAGCTGTGGTGGCAGGAGCGAAAGCACCGATTGCTTTAACAAGCCGGTCTGATTCAGCTGAAAGCAAGCTCTATTCAATTGCACTTGCCATCTGTACATCAAATTAAGTGAAAGTATTAGGAGGAATAGAAAATGGAACTTTTTAAATATATGGAACGATACGATTATGAACAGCTTGTATTTTGTCAGGATGAACAGTCTGGTTTAAAAGCCATCATTGCCATTCATGATACAACACTTGGGCCAGCACTCGGCGGAACAAGAATGTGGACATATGAAAATGAAGAAGCAGCTATCGAAGATGCCTTGCGTCTTGCAAGAGGTATGACTTATAAAAATGCGGCGGCAGGGCTTAACCTTGGCGGCGGTAAAACGGTCATCATTGGTGATCCGAGAAAAGACAAGAATGAAGAAATGTTCCGTGCTTTTGGCCGTTACATTCAAGGATTAAATGGCCGTTATATCACCGCTGAAGATGTCGGTACAACGGTAGAAGATATGGATCTTATCCATGAAGAAACAGACTTTGTCACAGGCATCTCTCCTGCATTTGGTTCTTCAGGAAACCCATCTCCAGTGACTGCTTACGGTGTATATAAAGGGATGAAAGCAGCTGCAAAAGCAGCATTCGGTACAGATTCATTAGAAGGAAAAACAATTGCCGTTCAAGGTGTTGGAAACGTGGCTTACAACCTATGTAAACACCTGCATGAAGAAGGCGCACAGCTTATCGTCACTGATATCAACAAAGACTCAGTTCAGCGAGCTGTAGAAGACTTCGGTGCAAAAGCGGTAGACCCTGATGATATTTATGATCAAGAATGTGATATTTACGCGCCATGTGCACTCGGTGCAACCATTAACGATGTGACGATTCCTAAACTAAAGGCAAAAGTCATTGCAGGTGCAGCGAATAACCAGCTGAGAGAAACACATCATGGAGATCTTATTCATGAAATGGGCATTGTGTACGCACCGGATTATGTGATCAATGCAGGCGGTGTGATTAACGTTGCAGATGAGCTTTATGGCTATAATGCCGATCGTGCAATGAAAAAAGTAGAAGGCATTTACCAAAACATTGAGCGAGTGATTGAAATCTCTAACCGTGATGCCATTCCAACTTATAAAGCGGCAGACCGATTGGCTGAAGAGCGAATTGAAAGAATGCGCAAATCAAGAAGCCAATTCCTGCAAAATGGTCAACATATTTTAAGTCGTCGCTAAATGGATGAATGAGTTGAAACGGAGGTTTTGTTTTTGCTGACAAAAGAATGGCGTATTCTCACGATTAATCCTGGCTCTACCTCAACAAAAATCGGTGTGTTTCATAATGAACGATCTATTTTTGAAACGACATTAAGACATACAGATGAGGAAATCAAGCAGTTTCCTCATATCATTGATCAATTTTCATTCCGTAAAGAAACCATTTTAAAAACACTGCATGAACAGGGGATGAACATCTCAAAGTTTGATGCAGTTTGCGCACGCGGTGGTCTGCTTCGCCCGATTGAAGGTGGCACATATGAAGTAAATGAGCAAATGGTTGAAGATCTAAAAGAAGGGTATGCTGGCCAGCACGCCTCTAATCTAGGCGGAATCATTGCCCGAGAAATTGCACTTGGTCTTAACATCCCAGCTTTTATTGTTGATCCCGTAGTCGTAGATGAACTACAGCCAATTGCTCGTATTTCAGGACTGCCAACAATTGAGCGGAAAAGCATTTTTCATGCGTTAAATCAAAAAGCAGTCGCAAGAAAAACGGCTGCTTCGTTTGGAAAACGTTATGAAGATTTGAACATGATCATTACCCATATGGGCGGCGGAATTACGATTGGTGTACATCAAAAAGGAAAAGTCATTGATGTGAATAACGGTCTTCATGGTGAGGGTCCTTTCAGCCCAGAGCGGGCAGGTACTCTCCCAACAGGTGACCTTGTCAATTTATGCTTTTCTGGTGAATATTCGCAAGAGGAAATGCTCAAACGCATTATTGGCGAAGGCGGTCTTGCGGGCTATCTTGGCACGACAGATGCAGTAAAAGTAGAGCGAATGATTGAAGCAGGCGATGAGCGTGCGGCGCTTATTTATGAAGCGATGTGCTATCAAATTGCCAAAGAAATTGGTGCGGCTAGTGCGGTCTTAAAAGGAGCTGTAGACGTCATTGTGTTAACGGGCGGCCTTGCCTACAGCAAACAAATTACGTCAAGCATTAGAGGATACATTGACTGGATTTCAGATGTTGTTGTGTACCCAGGTGAAAATGAATTGCAATCCTTAGCAGAAGGGGCGCTTCGCATTTTAAAAGAAGAAGAATCACCAAAAGAATACCCAAATGATCAAAAGGCGGAGAAAGGAGTGACAAGTCATGGCAACTGAATATGACCTCGTCATTCTTGGTGGAGGCACAGGCGGCTATGTAGCGGCCATTCGTGCCTCTCAACTTGGATTGAAAACAGCAGTCGTAGAAAAATCAAAGCTCGGTGGAACATGTCTTCATAAAGGCTGTATTCCATCTAAAGCGCTGCTTAGAAGTGCAGAAGTCTATCAAACGGTCAAACGTGCCGCTGATTTTGGCGTTGAAGCAAGCGGAATTGCCTTACAATTTGCAAGCGTACAAAAAAGAAAAACAGAGATTGTCGACAAATTAGCAGGCGGCGTCAAACACTTAATGAAACAAGGAAAAATTGATGTATACGAAGGAATAGGCCGTATCTTAGGCCCTTCGATTTTTTCGCCAATGCCAGGCACCATCTCGGTAGAAATGGCGAATGGCGATGAAAATGAAATGCTGATTCCTAAGCAGGTCATCATTGCGACTGGATCAAGACCGCGCGTCCTGCCCGGACTTGAAGCGGATGGAACACACATCCTTACATCAGACGAAGCACTTGAACTGCAAGAACTCCCTCAGTCCATGCTGGTTGTCGGCGGAGGCGTGATTGGGATCGAATGGGCTTCCATGCTTAACGATTTTGGCGTAAAAGTCACAGTGATCGAATTTGCAGATCGCATTTTGCCAACAGAGGATCAAGATATTTCTAAAGAAATGGAAAAGCTTTTAACGAAAAAGGGCATCACCTTAGTGACAAATGCGAAGGTTCTGCCAGATACTGCCGAAAAGCATGAGAATCTGGTCAAGATCCAAGTGGAACAAGGTGGAGACACTCAGTCGTTTGAAGCAGAGAAACTGCTTCTTTCAGTTGGCCGAGTGCCAAACGTGGAAGGCATAGGTCTTGAAAACACGGACATCCAGACAGAAAATCATGGCATTGTCGTGAATGAGCATTACCAAACGAAAGAGTCGCATATTTACGCAATAGGTGATGTCATTGGCGGTCTTCAGCTGGCGCATGTCGCATCACATGAAGGCATGATTGCAGTAGAACATATGGCTGGTCAAGATCCAAAGCCGCTTGATGAAACGCTCGTGTCTAAATGTGTGTACTCTCACCCAGAAACCGCTAGCGTTGGACTGACTGAACAGGCGGCAAAAGAGCAAGGCTACGAAGTCAAGATTGGGAAGTTTCCCTTTATGGCCATCGGAAAAGCGCTTGTATTTGGAGAGTCTGATGGATTTGTCAAAATCATTGCTGACCAAAAGACAGATGATATCTTAGGGATTCATATGATTGGTCCTCATGTAACAGATATGATATCTGAAGCTGGATTAGCCAAAGTATTAGATGCAACTCCGTGGGAAGTGGGGCAGACGATCCACCCGCACCCAACCTTGTCAGAAGCAATTGGCGAGGCAGCACTGGCTGTTGACGGAAAGGCGATCCATTTTTAATCAAGGAGGGAAACATGATGAGTAACATGCGTCATCAGGAATTAGGATTATCAGATGAACAAGCGATTGACATATATAGAACCATGCTTTTAGCAAGAAAAATTGATGAACGGATGTGGCTGTTAAACCGTTCTGGAAAAATTCCATTTGTCATCTCTTGTCAAGGACAGGAAGCGCAGCAAGTCGGTGCCGCTTTTGCCCTCAATAGGGAAGAGGATTACGTTTTACCTTATTACCGTGATATGGGGGTTGTCCTTGCATTCGGGATGACGGCGAAAGATTTAATGATGTCTGGTTTTGCGAAAAAAGACGATCCAAACTCAGGCGGGAGACAGATGCCAGGTCATTTTGGGCAAAGATCAAACCGAATTGTGACTGGATCATCGCCTGTGACAACACAGGTTCCTCATGCGGTTGGCATCGCACTTGCCGGGCGTCTAGAGCAAAAGAATTTTGTTAGCTTTGTCACGTTCGGTGAAGGCTCTTCAAACCAAGGAGACTTTCACGAAGGCGCCAACTTTGCTGCGGTGCATAAGCTGCCTGTTATTTTCATGTGTGAAAACAATAAGTATGCGATTTCTGTCCCGTATGACAAACAAGTGGCATGTGAGCGTATTTCAGATCGTGCAATAGGGTACGGAATGCCGGGTGTGACGGTTGATGGAAATGATCCGCTTGAAGTGTATGCAGCGGTCAAAGAAGCGAGAGACCGTGCGGCAAGAGGCGAAGGCCCAACATTGATCGAAACCATTTCTTACCGGTTAACTGCGCATTCAAGTGATGACGATGATTCTAGCTATCGAGAAAAAGAAGAAGTGCTCGAAGCAAGAAAGAAAGATCCGCTCATTCAATATGAAACGTACTTAATCGAAGGAAATGTCATGACTTCTGAAATGAAAGAAGAGATGACAAAAGAAATCATGCAAATCGTAAACGAAGCCACTGATGAAGCGGAAAACGCAGCTTATGCCGATGCAGAAAGCGCACTTCGTTACGTGTATGCGGAGTAAGGGGGAAGAAAAATGCCTGTTATGTCATATATAGACGCTATTACACTAGCGATGAAAGAAGAAATGGAGCGAGATCCGAAAGTGTTTGTGCTCGGAGAGGATGTCGGGAAAAAAGGCGGCGTATTTAAAGCAACAGCGGGTCTTTACGAGCAATTTGGAGAAGCGCGCGTCATGGATACACCTCTTGCCGAATCAGCGATTGCAGGTGTAGGTATTGGGGCTGCTATGTATGGAATGCGTCCGATCGCGGAGATGCAATTTGCGGATTTTATTATGCCAGCCATCAACCAAATCATTTCAGAGGCTGCAAAAATTAGATATCGTTCCAATAATGATTGGAGCTGCCCAATGGTCATTCGTGCTCCTTACGGGGGCGGCGTACACGGGGCGCTTTATCATTCACAATCGGTCGAAGCCATTTTTGCCAATCAGCCAGGCTTAAAGATTGTGATGCCTTCTACACCTTATGATGTCAAAGGGTTGTTAAAAGCCGCAGTGCGTGATCCAGATCCTGTATTGTTCTTTGAACACAAACGTGCATACCGTCTCATTAAAGGAGAAGTGCCTGAAGAGGATTATACGCTCCCTATTGGAAAAGCGGATGTGAAACGAGAAGGCGATGACATTACGGTCATTACATATGGCCTTTGTGTTCATTTTGCCCTCCAAGCAGCAGAGCGCCTTGCGAAGGACGGAATTTCTGCTCATATTCTCGATTTACGTACAGTGTACCCGCTTGATCAAGAAGCGATTATTGAAGCGGCATCAAAAACAGGGAAAGTACTCTTGTTAACAGAAGATACAAAAGAAGGAAGCATCATGAGTGAAGTAGCTGCCATCATTTCAGAGCACTGCTTGTTTGATTTAGATGCGCCAATTAAACGTCTAGCAGGACCTGATATCCCTGCAATGCCTTATGCACCGACAATGGAGAAATTCTTCATGGTTAATCCGGATAAGGTAGAAGCTGAAATGAGAGAACTAGCGGCGTTTTAAGAAAGAGGAGGGTTTCAAAGTGGCAACTGAACAAATGAAAATGCCTCAGCTTGGTGAAAGTGTAACAGAAGGAACCATTAGCAAATGGCTCGTTTCACCTGGCGATCATGTGAATAAATATGATCCGATTGCGGAAGTCATGACAGATAAAGTAAATGCAGAGGTTCCGTCATCCTTTACAGGAAAAATCACTAAACTAGCGGCTGCAGAGGGTGATACACTTCAAGTAGGAGAAGTGTTTTGTGAAATTGAAGTAGAAGGCAGTGCGCAGCAGAGTGCGAAAATAGAAGAGGCGCCTGCGCAAGATGAAGCACCAGAACCTGACCAAACAAGTGTGGATCAGAGTCAAAAGAAACGATACTCTCCGGCAGTCCTGCGTTTAGCAGATGAGCACGGAATTGATTTAGCGACTGTTCAAGGAACGGGAGCTGGCGGCAGAATCACAAGAAAAGATTTGCTGAAGCTTATCGAAAGTGGAGGCGCACAAGAAACGGCAGCACCTGTGAGTGAAGGTACGGGTCAACCAGAGCCTGCGAAGCCGTCACAAGCAAAAGCGGCTCCTTCCATCCCTTCAATGCCTGGAGATGTTGAACTGCCGGTCACACCGATTAGACAGGCGATTGCCGCAAATATGCTAAGAAGCAAGCATGAAATTCCACATGCCTGGACGATGATGGAAGTGGATGTGACAAACCTTGTGACAAGAAGAAATCAGCTAAAAGATCAATTCAAAGCAAAAGAAGGCTTTAATTTGACGTTCTTTGCATTCTTTGTCAAAGCAGTGGCTCAGGCCTTAAAGGAATTCCCTGAAATGAACAGCATGTGGGCTGGAGATAAAATTGTTCAAAAGAAAGCGATCAACGTCTCCATTGCTGTTGCAACAGATGACGCTCTTTTTGTCCCAGTGATTAAAGATGCGGATGAGAAAACGATTAAGGGAATCGCCAAAGAAATTCATGAACTTGCTTCCAAGGTCAGACAAGGCAAACTGAAGCAAAGTGACATGGAAGGCGGCACTTTCACTGTGAACAACACAGGATCATTTGGTTCGGTTCAATCAATGGGGATCATTAACTATCCACAAGCAGCCATTTTACAAGTAGAATCTATTGTAAAGCGCCCGATGATTGTAAATGGTATGATTGCCGCAAGAGATATGGTGAATCTTTGTCTTTCATTAGATCATAGAGTACTCGATGGTCTTGTATGCGGTAGGTTCCTGCAAAGAATTAAACAAATTCTTGAAGGCATTGACGAGCAGACGTCCGTCTATTAAGCTCATTTATATGTCCCCTTCTCACAATGAGAGGGGGATTTCCACATCAATCAGAAAGGAGCGATGAGATGTCTGGATTAGATTTCTTTGCTTTTCTTACGATTGGTCTGATGTTTATCACAGCCATTGCGTTCGCTTTTCTTCGGTATATTTCCAAATCACGCAATCATCCTGAACGCTTACTGCTCATCATATCGATCGTTTCAATCATTCAAATCGCCTATTGCTTGTTGATGATAGGTGGATTTAAAGGAGTCGCCAATAGTTTATTAGGCATTTCCCTTCTGATAGGTACACTGCTAGGGTATGCACTTGAATATTTATACAGACGTTATATCAAAAAAACGCCCGCATCGAAATGATGCAGGCGTTTTCTTTATTCTGCTGGAACGATAAAGGTCAAATGCTGTTTTAATACTTCAAGGGAAGAAGGAGCGGTCATGTATACTTCTCCATCTGTATCTGCATCCATTTTCTCTTTAGTATGAATATGAATGCTGGATGCTTGTATAAGAGACAGGTCACCTTTAAAATCCTCTAGCTCTTCACGGTTCATTGAAAAAATCTCTTTTAAAGCAGAGAAACTCGTATTTCTGCAAATTAAAATTTCGACTTTTCCATCATCAATTGAAGCATTTGGCAGATCTATTTTATTTGTACCGATAAAGTGCCCATTCATGACAAGGACAATCACAGCTTCTTCTTCCCAGTTTTCCTCTTCGGTTTCAATGCGTACGTAGAAAGGTTCTGTCTGCTGAAGGGTTCGAAGAGCGCTCGTGAAGTAGCTGATTTTTCCGAGGACAGCTTTTTCTTTATCATTAATATTGTTTGAGGTATCTGCGATGAGACCAATCCCCCAAAAATTTAAAAGGTATCGATCCTCTGCTTTGATTAAATCGACCTTTTTTTCAGTGCCATCTATCACCATTTGAGCGGCCTTTGGCATCTGCTGAGGGATGCCCAGCGTTCTAGAAAAGTCATTGCACGTCCCGCCAGGTAAGATCGCTACAGTCGGCCTTTTTTCTAAACCGCCAATTCCATTCATACATTCATGGACGGTTCCGTCTCCACCTAGTATAATCAGCAATTCAACCGACTCATCCATCTCACGGCAGAAATGATAGGCATCATTCGGCTGTTTTGTAGGCTTAAGGATGAGTTCATCAATATGTAAAGAAAGAAGAGGCACTGTTTGACCTAGTGTTTTTTCCATGTTTTTTTGTCCAGCATTTCCGTTATAAATGAGTATCGCTTTTTTGAATTGTGCCATCACGCAGTTCTCCCTTTCATCACTTTATTATCACTTTTCCCCAATTCCACAGGTCATAAACGACGTTTGAAAAAAGTGAAGGGGGCGAAACAAGACATTTGCCCGCCGGCGTTTTCCTTGATATGATGTAGTTAAAATGGTTTGGTACGTAGAAGGAGTGGACGGTTATGAATATTGATTTTAATTTATTTATGAATGATATTGTGAAACAAGCACGAGAAGAAATTAAACAGGCAGGCTATACGGAACTGACAACAGCTGAAGAAGTTGATGAAGCGCTAACGAAAAAAGGAACGACACTTGTCATGGTGAATTCAGTGTGCGGCTGTGCAGGCGGTATTGCTAGACCAGCGGCTGGTTATTCTGTTCATTACGATAAGCGTCCAGATCAATTGCTCACAGTGTTTGCTGGACAGGACAAAGAAGCAACCGCAAGAGCACGTGAATACTTTGAAGGCTTCCCGCCATCTTCACCATCATTTGCTCTATTAAAAGACGGGAAGATCATTAAAATGGTCGAACGTCACGAAATCGAAGGACATGAACCGATGGAAGTGGTGTCAAAACTTCAAGCCGCTTTCGATGAGTATTGCGAAGAAGTGTAACATGTTACTTTTGAATGAATCATTTAGAGGCAGTCCGGTCTTTTGATCGGTCTGTTTTTTTGTTTTACATGACATACGAATCAAAATAATTTTAGCAAAATACTATTGCATATCAAAAAGAAAGTGTTTAAAATACATTATAGTGAATAAATATTCAAATCTACTCATGATTTTAAATACTAGGAGGCATTATCATATGAAAAAGTGGTTATTATTACTTATGACAGCTGGTCTTGCAACTGCATTAGCAGCATGCGGAACTTCTTCTAATAATTCAAACGCATCAGGAGACGACAAAACACTCATTATGGCGACTTCAGCAGATTATCCGCCATTTGAATCAAAAGACGGTGATAAAATTATCGGTTTTGATGTCGACCTTGCTACAGCTCTAGCGAAAAAGAACGGCTATAAGCTAGAAATTCAAGATATGGACTTTGCAAGCCTCGTGTCAGCTCTTAAAACAAATAAAGCTGATATTGTGCTTGCAGGCATGACACCTACTGAAAAGCGTAAAAAACAAGTTGATTTCTCAGATGTTTACTACAATGCTGAAAACTTGGTTGTATCAAAAAAATCTAGCGGTATGAAAACAGAGAAAGATTTAAAAGACAAAACGGTTGGCGTTCAATTAGGTTCTATCCAGCAAGATGAAGCAAACGGATTGCAAAAGAAATATAACTTAACGGTTGAAGATCGTAATAAAATCTCTGATATCATTCAAGAAATTAAAGCAGGCCGTTTTGATGCAGCTATTATTGAAGATAAAGTAGCGGCTGGCTACTTGAAAAAGGAAAAAGATTTCCAAGCATTTGGATTGAATAGCTCAAACGAAGGTTCAGCCATTGCGTTCAAAAAAAATAGCGACTTAACAGCGAAATTCAATAGATCATTAAAAGAAATGAAGGATAATGGCGAACTTGATAAACTCATTAAAAAATGGTTTGCTGATGAAAAGTAAGTCAGGAAAAGGATCAGCGTCATTCATGAAAATCAAGTAGAAAGCGCTGAAAAGTTCAACATGTGTTGAACTTTTTTCCTGTTTTATTCTTTGATTTTATCTGAAGGAAAAAAAGGAGAATATCATGATGGATTTTAAAGATGTCATACCTCAGATGCCCTTTATTTTAGAAGGTCTTAAAGTAACGCTTTCTATTGTTGTGGTATCACTGTTCCTTGGTTTTATTTTAGGAATCTTATTAACGCTCTGTAAAATTAGTGTATTTAAGCCGCTTATCTGGCTAGCAGATTTTTATACGTCAATCTTCCGAGGCACACCGCTTGTGCTTCAGCTTTTGATTATTTATTTTGGTCTTCCCCAGCTGCTCGGCTTTCAAATTGATCAATACTGGGCAGCTGTAGCAGCATTTTCACTAAACTCGGCGGCGTACGTTTCTGAGATCATTCGTGCAGGAATCAATGCCATTGATAAAGGGCAAAAAGAAGCGGCCGTTGCTTTAGGTATCCCGTATGCTAAAATGATGAAGGACTTATTGCTTCCGCAAGCATTCAAAAATATTTCACCAGCACTTGTGAACGAAACGATTACACTGACAAAAGAATCAGCGATTGTCACAGTCATTGGACTGGGCGATGTCATGAGACGAGCTTATCAAGCAGGTGCCGTCACCTATAACTATCTTGAACCGCTTATTTTTGCGGGTCTCATCTATTATGTCATCGTGCTTATTCTTACCTTCGTCGGCAAATCGGTGGAAAGGAAGTTAAAATCAAATGATTAAAATAGAGAAACTCACAAAATCTTTCGGTAAAAATGAAGTGTTGAAAGGGATTGATACCACGATTAAAGAAGGCGAAGTGGTAGCTGTCATCGGGCCTTCTGGTTCAGGAAAATCAACATTTCTTCGCTGTATTAACTTACTTGAAAAACCGACTTCTGGAGTGATTACGATTCAGGGGACGGAAATTACCAATCCAAAAACAAATGCATTAAAAGTGCGCGAGAATATTGGTATGGTATTTCAGCATTTTCACTTATTCCCGCACAAAACAGTGCTAGAAAATATTACGTATGCGCCAATGAATGTAAAGAACCAATCGAAGGAAGACAGCATCAAGCAGGCAGAGGAGCTTTTAAAAAAGGTTGGACTTTTAGAGAAAAAAGATGATTATCCGAACCGGCTGTCAGGTGGTCAAAAGCAGCGTGTCGCCATTGCACGTGCCCTTGCGATGACACCAGACATCATGCTTTTTGACGAGCCGACGTCTGCTCTTGATCCAGAAATGGTAAAGGAAGTATTAGAGGTCATGAAAGAGCTCGCTCAATCTGGGATGACGCTGATGATCGTCACACATGAAATGGGCTTTGCAAAAGAAGTGGCAGACCGTGTGATCTTTATGGATGATGGGAAAATTGTAGAGGATGCCAATCCTGTAGAATTCTTTGAATCTCCGTCTTCACAGCGTGCTCAAGATTTCTTACAAAAAATATTATAATGAAAAAAACGAGGAGGAGACTTAACATCTCCTTCTTTTTTTGATTATAATGGGGAAAGTAAAAAAAGTTCATCATTTCACAAAAGTAGACAGAAAAGAGTGAATCACATCATGTTTAAAATCGGCTACCGAACGCTGAAAACAGCATTAGGAACAGCTCTAGCCATTTACATTGCACAAATGCTCGGTCTGCAAAACTATTCAGCTGCCGGCATTATTACGATTCTTTGTATTCAGGTGACGAAAAAAAGGTCACTCCTCGCATCTGGGGCCCGCTTTGCCGCATGCAGTCTTGCCATCTTATTTTCTTATTTATTTTTTGATCTGATTGGGTATCATCCTTTTGTCATTGGACTGATGCTGCTCGTCTTTATTCCAACAACGGTCTTGCTTCGGATTAAAGAAGGGATTGTCACAAGTTCAGTGATTATCCTTCATTTGTATATGTCTGGAGGCATTACGCTTCATCTCATCTGGAATGAGCTTTTACTCATCACCATTGGTGTAGGGGTCGCACTCATTATGAACCTGTATATGCCTAGCGTTGATAAAAAGCTGAAACAATACAGTGAACAAATTGAAGCGAATTTTGCGAAAATCTTTGAAGAAATCGAGCAATATTTAATGACCGGAAAACAAGACTGGACAGGAAAAGAAATTCCAGAGACGCATCAATTGATTAAAGAAGCGAAGGCTCTTGCATACCGTGATGTTGAAAACCATGTCTTAAGACATGAAAATCTGTATTATCATTATTTCAACATGAGACAAAAGCAATTTGAAATCATTGAGCGTGTGCTTCCGAAAATTACGTCCATTTCTGTTACAACGGAGCATGGGCAAATCATTGCAGAATATATTAGAGATTTACGAGAACATATTCACCCAGGGAACACGGCGCATAAGTTCTTAAGACGCCTGATTGATATGAAAGAAGAGTTTGATGCACTGCCGCTTCCGCAAACACGTGAAGAATTTGAAGCTAGAGCCGCACTCTTTCATTTTCTCGGGGAAATGGAACAATATTTGGTGCTGAAAAGTTATTTTAAAGGGATGAAAGAATAAAGACGCATGAGTTCCTCCTTCATTGGTCAATCTAATGAAAAAGGAGGAGCCTATGCGTCTTTTATTTTATACTGTGCTGACCATGTCCCTTTCACCCATCTGGCCGCTTGGGCAAAACCCGCTTCCAGGAGACCCGTATGTCATTATTAATAAACAAACAAACGAGCTTGCGTATATTGATCATGGGAAAATTCAAAAAGTCTACCCGGCTTCTACTGGCAAAACAGCTGATTTAACGCCAGAAGGTGAATTTACGATTATGATCAAAGCGAAAGATCCTTATTACAGAAGAAAAAATATTGAAGGCGGCGCGAAGAATAACCCACTCGGCCGAAGGTGGATTGGATTTGATGCGCGAGGAACCGACGGGAGAACCTATGGCATTCATGGAACAAGTGATGAGACATCGATAGGGAAATTTATTACGGCGGGCTGTGTACGTCTTCATAATCAAGATGTAGAACGGCTATTTGATCAGCTTCCAGTTGGTACAAAGGTATGGATCACGACATCAAGCGATGCATTTGAAAAACTGGCCAAAGACAAACAGGCCATTCGTTAAAAAACGAATCACCTGCTTGTCTGCTTTTTTATCAACACTTTATAAAAAGGCTGCCGCTCCTGCTAAAAGTGAAGAAATTAACAGTAAGCTAATCATGAGCAATACCATAAATTTCATGAATTTCTGAGACATATCGCACCCCTATAATCAAATGTTTTTGCGACGAGCGCACCTTTCTTTATTCTAGCTCGTTTTTACGCAGGCGACAAGTGATGTACAAAGGAAGTGAACGGATGAATCAAATCGATCATATAGCCATTGCCGTTTTTTCAATTCAAAAAACAGCACGTACGTTCTCCAGGCTGTTTAACTGGGAATTTTCAGACATAGAAGTACTTCCAAATCAAGGGGTCAAAGTATCTTTTGCTTCCCTAGGTGATCTGCACATTGAGTTGATTGAACCGATATCAAATCACAGCACATTACATACCTTCTTAACAAAAAGAGGAGAGGGGCTTCATCATATTGCATTAAAGTCAGGTGACATTCAGGCTGATCTCAGTCAACTTGACGAGCTCGGCATGCAGCTCATTCAAAAGGACGCACAAAATGGTGCGAACGGAAAGCGCATCGCGTTTATTTCACCAAAAGAAACGTCAGGTGTGCTATTTGAATTGTGTGCGCCATTGAAAGGAGAGAAACAGGAAGATGCATGAATCGTTCAATGACTTGTCTGAATGGCGCGAGAAAGCTTTAAGGGGTGGCGGTGAAAAACGAGCAGCGGCTCACCGAAACAAAGGAAAGCTGACTGTTCGTCAGCGGCTTCATGAACTTCTTGATGAAGGCAGCTTTATGGAAATCCAGTCATTTGCTAAAGGCTCCCGCTCAGAGCATTTAGGGGATGGCGTTGTCACTGGGACGGGACTGATTCATGGGAAACAAGTAGGCGTTTATGCACAAGATGCGACCGTGTACGGGGGTTCACTAGGGGACATGCATGCGAAAAAAATAGCGGCTTTAATGGATTTGGCGGCTAAAAATCAAATGCCTGTTATCGGTCTAAAAGACTCAGGTGGTGCGAGAATTCAAGAGGGTGTGGTATCATTAGAGGGATATGGTCAGATTTTTAAACGGAATGTGCTGTACTCTGGTCAAATTCCGCAAATATCCGTTATTTTAGGCTCCTGTGCGGGAGGTGCAGTTTATTCACCTGCATTGACGGATTTTGTATTCATGACGGAGCAAACAGCTCATATGTTTTTAACTGGTCCGAAAGTGATAGAAAAAGCAACAGGAGAGACGGTCTGTCCTGACAAGCTTGGAGGTGCAGCAGTTCAGCATCAAACAAGCGGGAATGTGCACTATACAGGGAAAGATGAGAGAGACGTGTTAAAAGCAGTTCGAACGCTTTTAACGTACATACCAACGAAACGACGGCCTGTCATTCATCGTAAGGTGCAAAAGCATGATGCGAGCGATCTTGGGAACATCTTGCCAAAGGAGCCATCACGCACTTATGATGTCAAACAAGTGGTGACAGCGATCACCGACCACGGCTCATTTTTTGAAACGCAGCGTTGTTTCTCCAAAAATATCGTCACAGGTTTTGCCAGATTACAAGGGTCTTCCATTGGTCTTGTAGCCAATCAGCCTAAGGTGCTGGCAGGAAGCCTTGACCTCGATGCTGCTGATAAAGCGGCTCGGTTTATTCGATTTTGCGATGCATTTCATATTCCCATTTTAACCCTTGTGGACGTTCCTGGTTTTTTGCCAGGGGAGAAAGCTGAGCATGCAGGCATTATCCGCCACGGCGCAAAGCTTCTGTATGCGTACGCTGAGGCGACCGTTCCAAAGATCACTGTGATTTTGCGAAAGGCATTTGGCGGTGCATACGTTGCGATGAATAGTAAGGGATTAGGTGCTGACTTTGTATATGCATGGCCAGAGGCAGAAATTGATGTCATGGGAAAATCGTTTGCAGACGAAATTGTTCATCCTGCTTTGCGTGAGGTGGACAATGAACCTAGTGTCATGAAGGCAGCACAATTAGGATTAATCGACGATATTTTAATGCCAGATGAAACGAGAGAACGGCTCATTCGCTCATTTGACCTGCTTCGCAGTAAGGAAGAAGATAGACCGTTAAAAAAGCATGGAAACATGCCGCTATAAGAGGAGGAACATCATCATGATCAATGAGAAACGCTTATTAGACGAATTTTTAGAACTTGTTCAAATCGATTCAGAAACGAAACATGAAGAAAAAATTGTTGAAGTCCTAAAAGAGAAATTTACTGGTTTAGGGCTTAATGTAGTTGAAGATGATTCAAAAGAGACAACCGGCCACGGAGCAGGCAATCTTATTTGCACACTTGAAGGGAATCAAGAGGCAGATACGATTTATTTTACTTCTCATATGGATACAGTTGTACCAGGTAATGGTGTTAAGCCAGTCATTGAAGACGGCTATGTCAAGACAGATGGCACAACCATTCTTGGTGCTGACGATAAAACAGGGCTTGCTGCAATGTTTGAAGCGATCCGTGTCCTAAAAGAGAAAAATGTACCGCATGGCAAGATTGAATTTGTCATTACAGCTGGTGAAGAATCAGGACTTGTAGGAGCAAAAGCGTTAGATCCGAAACTGATGACAGCAAAATATGGTTATGCCCTTGATTCAGATGGCAAGGTCGGTACCATTATCGTGGCTGCGCCAACACAGGCGAAAGTACGCGCAACCATTTACGGAAAGACAGCTCACGCAGGTGTGGCACCAGAAAAAGGCGTCTCTGCGATTACGATTGCATCAAAAGCGATCGCCAGCATGCCGCTTGGCCGTATTGATGAAGAAACAACGGCGAATATTGGCCGCTTTGAAGGCGGAACACAAACGAATATTGTCTGTGATCAAGTGGATATTCTGGCAGAGGCACGTTCTTTAGAACCGGCAAAAATGGAAGCACAAGTAGCAAAAATGAAAAAAGCCTTTGAAAAAACTGCTAAAGAAATGGGCGGAAGTGCCGATGTACAAATTGACATCATGTATCCAGGCTTCAAATTCTCACACGGCGATCAAGTCGTTGAAGTGGCGAAAAAAGCGGCTGCGAAAATTGGCCGTCCTTCAGAACTACAGACAAGCGGGGGAGGCAGTGATGCAAACGTCATTGCTGGAAACGGCATCCCGACCGTCAACCTAGCTGTTGGATATGAAGATATTCATACGAAAAATGAGAAAATGCCGATTGAAGAATTAGTCAAGACAGCTGAAATGGTTCTCGCCATTATCGAAGAAACGACAAATCCATCGTAAAGGCAGGAGACTCTGTGAGCACGCAAAAGATCATTATTTTCCAAGTGGGACAAGAGGATTTTGGTATCAGCGTAGAGCATATACGCTCGATTGAGAAGGTCCCTTATTTACAAGAAGTATCGAACCTTCCAAAAGAGATTAAAGGACTCATGTCGTTAAGAGGAGAGGTCATTCCAGTCAGTGACACAGGTGTCATGCTGCACGGAAAACCTCTGGATGTAACCGAACAGTCTAAGGTTCTACTATTTGAATTAAACGATCAAATGATTGGCTGCCTTGTTTCTGATGCAAAAGATATCATTGATATCGAGCTAAGTGAGATCAAGCCATTTCATATGAACACAAAAGCATCTGAATATTTCTTCGGCGTCGTTGAGAGAGAGAACAAGATGATTTTACAAGTGGACCCTAATAAGTTTCTAGGGAAAATTGAGGATCTTGATCAATTGCCTGAGCGATTGAAAGAGGAATTGGCATAAACAAAGGCCCCTTATCCATGGATAAGGGGTCATTTTGCGTGCCGGAGCTCACGCATCTTTTATTTGATGCGCTCTACAGAAGATAAATAAAGCCTCCTTACCATGTTCGGGTAAGGGGGCTATCATTTATTCAGCTGCTGGGTTAATTGAATCGTTTGCCGCAGCTTTTGTTTTTGATTTTTGGTACATCACATTTAAAATAATCGTTTGAATGGTGAGTAAAAGTCCACTTGTCATCCAATATAAAGGAAGAGCAGCGGGAGCATTAATTGATAGAAACAGCATCATGACTGGGAAAATCATGCCCATGATTTTTGCTTGTTTCAGTGCGGCTTCTGTTTGGGTGCCTGATTGCTTTGCGAATTTTTGTGTGACGTAAAATTGCAAGAAATACATGGCCCCTGCAAAGATCGCCACTAAAAGATCAGTTTGTCCTAAGTTAAACCATAAGAACGAATGCGTCGCAATCTCAGGTGTTGAGCGGATTGCTGAGTAAAAGCCAAGAACAATTGGGATTTGAATCAGCATCGGCAGACAGCCCATTGCCAGCGGGTTCACATTGTTGTCTTTATATACTTTCATCATTTCCATTTGCAGTTCTTTTTGTTTTTCAGGTTCTTTCGTTTTTTTCAATTTGCTTTGTATTTGGTCAATCTGAGGTTTAACGAGTGCCATTTTCTCTTGCATCACTCTTTGCTTTTTAAATTGGTTTGCAAAAAGCGGGAAAATAAGCAGCCGGACAATCAATGTCACGAACATAATAGATAAACCGTAGTCATCATGGAAAAAGTTCGCAAGCCAGATAATCAACTCAGAAAAAGGCTGAACAAAATAATGATGGAAAAACCCATCAGAGCTTGTATTTGTTTGCGCACTGGCAGCAAATGCCGGTGACGCTACCATCATCAAAAATAAAGTCGTACAAATAGTCAATAAACGTTTCAATTCGTTTCCTCCTCAATAATAAAGTCTAATAAGAGAGAGGAAGCGAATGGTCTTCATCATCATTTGATGATCTTTTCATTCGAATGACTTTACTAATCCAAGTTGTAATGCGATCATATATGATAAACAGAAAGTCTGTTCGATTCAAACAAGATGCATCCAACTCTTCTAAACGATGTCCTCCGAGGTGCTCGTTCATTCGGCAGTCTTTTAATAAGAAAGCAATACCGATGGCGGTCAGCGCTGGAAGAATAATCGTAAAGAATTCAACAAGGAAAAAGACTTCATTGAATGTATCAATAATCATGATTATCACATCCATTTCATTACTCACAGTGTACTATACACCATATGAAATGTCTAATGGAACAAACAGGTGAAATCACGGTGAAGTGAAGGAAAGTAGATCACCTAAGGAGGCAAGCAAATGGCTGATTCTCAAAAGAAGGGGCGAATCATTTTTCATATTGATATGAATAGTTTTTATGCATCGGTAGAAATGGCGTATGATCCTTCTTTGAGAGGGAAACCTTTAGCCATTAGCGGAAATGCAAAAGAGCGCAAAGGGATAGTTGTGACCTGCAGCTACGAGGCAAGAGCACTCGGGGTGAAGCCGCCGATGCCACTCTGGGAAGCGAAGCGGCTATGTCCGGGACTGATTGTCCGTACACCCAACTTCGACCGGTACCGCAGCTCCTCACAAGAAATGTTTACTATACTAAGAGAATATAGTGACTTAGTTGAACCCGTTTCAATTGATGAAGGCTATATTGATTTAACCGATACACCTTATGCTGAGCATGCCGTGAAAACCGCTCATGATATTCAAACGAGGCTCGTAGAAGAGCTCATGCTTCCATCGAGTATTGGCATTGCACCGAATAAATTTCTAGCGAAGATGGCGTCTAATTGGAAAAAGCCAATGGGCATTACCATTTTGCGTAAACGAGATGTTCCGACAATGCTCTGGCCGCTCCCTGCAGGTGACATGCATGGGGTTGGACAGAAAACGGCAGATAAGCTGAAAACCATCGGAATTCATACAATTGAAGATTTAGCGAAAGCGAATGAATATGCGCTAAAAGAGTTATTAGGCATCAATGGACCGAGGTTAAAGCAAAAGGCAAACGGAGAGCATGACGGCATTGTCGACCCAGAAAGAATATACGAATTTAAATCTGTCGGAAATTCTTCCACTCTTCCTCACGATTCTGATGATACAGATGAACTCGTCTCATTAATAGAGAAACTGTCGCAATCGGTGAGTGCCAGATTACGAAGAAAAGAAGTAATGGCAAACCGGCTGCTCATTATGATTCGGTATGCAAGCTGGAAAAATATCACACGGAGCGTCACACTCACGAATCCTACTGATCGAAAGGAAGATCTATTTGAGGCGGCAAAGCAGCTATTCCTAAAGCATTGGAATGACCAGCCAGTAAGACTTTTAGGCGTGACGGGGACCGATCTTGTGGAACGAAAATCAGCCGTCAAGCAACTTGATTTATTCTCTTATACAGAAGATGCAAAAGACGAACCGCTCCAATCTCTTTTAGACGGACTGAAAGAAAAATACGGTAAACCACTCATTCAAAGAGGAGTGACCATTAAGGAAAAAGAGAGCAAAACAAGTGGTACAAGTTTTAATAAAGACTTTTTTCAGGACGAAAGAGGAAATGACTAGCCTGAAAACTTGATAAAAGAGGTGATGTTGTGGTAATTTCAAAGGGTACATCATTTCAGCAGTAATCAATATAGTGTGTTAGAAGGGACGTCAGAATTATGTCAAAACAACAAATCGGTGTCGTTGGACTAGCCGTTATGGGGAAAAACCTTGCCCTAAATATTGAAAGCCGCGGTTTCTCCGTGTCCGTTTATAACAGATCTAGCAGCAAAACAGAAGAGTTTCTTCAAGAATCACAAGGGAAAAACGTTGTAGGCACATACAGCATTGAAGAATTTGTTCAATCGCTTGAAACGCCGCGTAAAATTCTTTTAATGGTAAAAGCAGGCGCAGCAACAGATGCAACCATTCAATCATTACTTCCTCACCTAGAGAAAGGTGACATTTTAATTGATGGTGGAAATACATATTACAAGGATACACAAAGACGTAACCAAGAGCTTGCGGAAAGTGGTATTCACTTCATTGGTACAGGTGTTTCTGGCGGTGAAGAAGGCGCACTTAAAGGTCCTTCTATCATGCCTGGCGGTCAAAAAGAAGCGCACGAGCTAGTGAAACCAATTTTAGAAGCCATCTCTGCGAAAGTAGATGGTGAGCCTTGTACAACGTATATCGGTCCAGATGGAGCAGGACATTATGTCAAAATGGTTCATAACGGTATCGAGTACGGAGACATGCAATTGATCTCTGAATCATACTTTATCTTGAAGCATGTGGCAGGATTGTCAGCAGAGGAGCTTCATGAAGTATTCTCAGAGTGGAATAAAGGCGAGCTTGACAGCTACTTAATCGAAATTACAGCTGACATTTTCACAAAAGTGGATGAAGAAACAAATCAGCCGCTTGTGGATGTGATCTTAGATAAAGCTGGACAAAAAGGAACTGGGAAATGGACGAGCCAAAGCTCTCTTGATCTAGGTGTTCCGCTTCCAATCATTACTGAATCTGTTTTCGCGCGTTACATTTCAGCAATGAAAGATGAGCGTGTTGAAGCAAGTCAATTAATTGAAGGTCCTAAGCCAGCGCAATCAGCAGAGAATAAACAAGAGCTGATCGAAGCGGTTAGAAAAGCCCTATTCATGAGTAAAATCTGCTCATATGCACAAGGTTTTGCGCAAATGAAAGCAGCGTCTGATGAGTATAACTGGGATTTGAAATACGGTGAAATTGCCATGATCTTCCGTGGTGGATGTATCATTCGTGCAGCCTTCCTGCAGCAAATCAAAGAAGCATATGACCGTAACCCTGAATTGAAAAACCTATTGCTTGATCCTTACTTCAAGGATATCGTAGAAAGCTATCAATCATCACTTCGTAAAGTGATTTCACTTGCAGTAGAACAAGGTGTTCCTGTTCCTTCATTCTCAAGTGCCCTAGCTTACTTTGATAGCTATCGTACAGCTGTCCTTCCAGCTAACTTAATTCAAGCACAGCGTGACTACTTCGGCGCACATACATATGAGCGCACAGATAAAGAAGGCGTCTTCCATACTGAATGGATGAAATAAATATAAAACCTCAAAAGACCTTACCTTTGGTAAGGTCTTAGATTGTTGACAAAGGGCTAAAATGAACTTGATTTTAGCCCTTTGTCTTCTTTTTAGCGTGATAGAAAACCTTTGCAGGACTGACACCGAATGCGAGGGTTTGTCTACACGCTGTGACCTTACCTTTGGTAAGGTCTTTTTTGTGTTTACATCTATTCGGCTAAAAATCCGAAAAAGAGGGATGCTAAGTAAAAAAGAACAGAAAGTAGGGATAGAAGTGGGCATTTTATATGCACTTCTCCCAGCGATATTTTGGGGAAGTATTGTTCTCATCAGTGTCAAACTTGGCGGGAATGCCTATCAGCAAACACTCGGCATTACCCTCGGCGCTTTTTTGTTTTCAATCGGCGCCTATTTGATCAAAATGCCGGAACTGACACCGCTTATTTTTGCGGTTTCCGTTATCTCTGGGATCTTTTGGAGTATTGGGCAAATGAATCAGCTTTCAAGTGTCGCCTTTCTAGGGGTGTCAAAGGCTGTTCCTTTATCAACGGGTATGCAGCTTGTGAGCACGACATTATTTGGTGTCATTGTCTTCAAAGAATGGCAGACCATGACGGTCATACTTATTGGTTCTTGTGCCATTTTATTTATTATTGCTGGCGTTGTCATGACATCCCTCGGTCAAAAAAAGAGTGGCGGAAACGAGGGCGGCAATTTTAAAAAGGGAATCATCATTTTGCTCATCTCAACCGTAGGCTACGTCGGATACGTCGTCATTTTAAGATGGTTTCATATAGATGGTTGGTCTGCGCTCGTTCCGCAATCTGTCGGCATGCTGCTTTCATCGTTAGCGATTAGTCTAAAGCAAGACCCGTTTAGCAAATATACGTTCAGAAATATCATTGCTGGTCTTGTGTGGTCGACAGGAAATCTAGGGCTTCTTTTGGCGATTCCACTCATTGGCGTAGCAGTAAGTTTTTCCATGTCTCAAACAGGAATTGTCATCTCGACTTTAGGCGGTATTTATTTATTAAAAGAGAAAGCATCTAAAACAAGCTTTGTCATTGCAGGCTGCTTGATGATTATCGCAGGTGGTGTGCTACTAGGTTTTACAAAATAGGAGGTTTTAAGCGAATGTATCCAGATTTGGAAGGAAAAACAGTTCTCATCACAGGAGCAGGTACAGGGATAGGTCAGGCGATGGCGCGCCGGTTTGGACAAGAAAAAGCCAATGTAGTGATCAATTATTTCTCAGATAAAGAAAACCCGGACGACACGATTGCTGAGATTCAAAAAAGTGGCGGACAGGCTGTGAAAATTCAAGGGGATGTATCAAAAGAAGAGGATATGAAGGCGATGATTAATCAAGCTGTTGATACATATGGCAGTCTTGATGTCATGATCAATAATGCAGGAATTGAAAATGAAGTTCCTTCAACTGAAATGACGCTAGATAACTGGAACAAAGTGATGTCCACCAATTTAACAGGTATGTTTTTAGGGTGCCGTGATGCATTAAAGTATATGACAGAACACGGGATCGAGGGGTCGATTATTAATATGTCGTCGGTCCATCAGCAAATTCCGTGGCCTCATTTTGTCCATTATGCAGCAAGTAAAGGAGGCGCCAAGCTTTTGACAGAAACGCTGGCACTAGAATATGCCCCTAAAAAAATCCGTGTAAACAGTATTGCACCAGGTGCAATTGATACCCCCATCAATGCCGAAAAATTTGATGATCCAGCATTGAAAAAGGGCGTCATTGAGCTGATACCAATTGGCTATATCGGAAAGCCTGAAGAAGTGGCAGCATGTGCTGTCTGGCTTGCATCAAAAGAGGCGAGCTATGTGACAGGGTTGACGTTATATGTAGACGGCGGTATGACCAAGTACCCGGGATTCCAAGCAGGAAAAGGATAATCGTGCATATGTTGATCACGGGCTGGGCTCAGAGGATAACACAACATCAAATTATGATCTAGTATGTTGTCATGCTAGTGAAAAGCGTGAGCATAAACATTGCACACGCTTTTATCCATTTATTCGCCTTTTTCAAATATGGCTTCTTTGTTCTTCACGATGATGCTTACTTTCGTTTTGACACGAGGAACGCCATCTTTTTGAAGATAATCATATAAAATGGGTTCTATTTCATTGATATCTGTACGAAGTATTTTAGGTGATAACTCCTCGATAAATGGATCGTTTTTAACTGCTAGACAGTTCGCCATTGTATCGAGTGCAATTAAACTGAAAGGTCTTCCTTTGTTTAGCCAAGATTTCATTCTGAGCCATGTTGGAAAGCATGCTGATGCCAACCTGCCCCAACTGTCGTGAAAAGAGGAGCAATGAGACTCCATCCAATCAAGTATGTGATGTGAACGGAAACGATATAGGCTGGAGAGAGCCGTCATTGGCAATTCCTTTTCACTTACACATTTCAATTGATCAAAAATACGTCTCATTCCTTCCTCGGCTGGTAAACTACTGGCTGCTGCCCAAGAAAGCGGATGAAAAAATTTATGGGCATCATTCTCCCAAAGCTCTCTTACCCAATCCGAAGCTGCAGTACCTAAAACATTAGCTGCGATCTCCAGCATTCTTGATTTGACTTCATGATTTTCCGTTCCATAAAATCTAGCTTTTACAGACATCAACATTTTTTGTGTATCGTGTTTTTTCAGGGCATTGATGACATCGTATTGAAGAAACCATCTTGTGATTGAGAAATCTAATAAAGACTCCAAATCATGTTGAACCGCTTGTAATGTGGGTATTTTCTCTTCTGCTGTGACCAATACATCTTCTTCTGGCTGACAAGCCTCTCCGTCTTCTTCATAAAAATCATCGTGCAATAAAAATTTCTTTGGAGAGTGGATGATCGCTAAGTGATACCATTCAATTGGCCGTAAAGAATAGGTTAAGAGCCGCCTGTGACAATCATTGCATAAACGATAAGGCTGAGCTGGTTCATCAGAAATTTTTACAACATCAATCTCGTTTCTTTTACAGGCTTCACACAAATGAGTGACTGCCATGATATCGACTCCCTTTGATTGCAAAGATAAGAATAGATTCGAAAAGTAGCAGCAAAAGACGTTTACCTATCCATCAAATTGAGTGGGAATAGAAACTGTTTCCATCTCTGGGCAGTTACTTCTCATGATTTATGGGATGAAAAATTGGGTTTTTGAATGAGCTAAGTCATTCGCACTTATTTTAACAAAGTTCTCAAAGACTGTCTTCAGAAGAAGAAGCTACTTTATGGTTCATTCGGAGAGTATTTTTTAAAAGAAAAGGGTGTCTCGTTCATATCTGGATGAGATCTTTTTTGTTCTGAAAGCTTGTTGTGAGTATTGATACGGTCATTTTTAAAATAAAATACAGACATATATAATTAAATGTCTAGACATTTAAAAATAAAAATATATAATATTAACTGGAAGCGCTTTTATTACAACAATGGGGTGAGAGAAATGAAACGTATTTTATTAGCATGCAGTTCAGGTATGTCTACGAGTTTACTAGTCACAAAGATGAAGGCACATGCTGAGTCTATAGGGGAAGAAGCAGAGATTTGGGCAGTCGGACAAGACCAAGCGAAAAAAGAAATGGCACATGCCGATGTTGTATTAATTGGACCGCAAATGAGCTTTTTAAAAGGGGATCTTCAAAAAGAAGCTCAAAAATATGGGATTGAAGTAGAGGTCATCGATATGCAGGCGTATGGGCTAGCAGATGGACAAAAAGCGTATGAACAAGCGGTTTCATTGATGGGGGAATCTTAAAGGATGGAAAAGAAAACGCTCGAAGGACTCACGGAAGAACAAATCAGTTTTCAATTGATCTTACACAGCGGAAATGCACGAAGCAAATTGCTTCAATCTCTTAAACAATTTAGAGAAGGTCATGAAACAGTAGCATCTGACCTTCTCAAAGAAGCGGAAGATGACTTGCGGAATGCACATGATATTCATTTTCAAATGGTACAGCAAGAGGCAAGCGGAGAAACAATTTCATTCTCCTTGCTGCTCATGCATGCCGAAGATCATTTCATGTCAACGATGACAATAAAAGAGCTTGTGGGAGAGCTCTTACCGATATTGCAATCACTGAAACAATAAAGGGTGTAAACAAGGGGGGAAACCAATGTTTGATAAAATAAGTGCGATTTTGGTTCCGATTGCTGGGAGATTGAACAACAATCGCTATCTAGGGGTTTTAAGGGATGCCTTTATGCTTGCGTTCCCATTAACAATTTTTGGTTCCATCATGGTCGTATTAATGAATTTGCCATTTTTAGATAAGATCATGAGTCAAACAGCACTGGAAGGTGTTCAGTCTGCACTGAATATTGCACCGAGTGCGACCATCAGCATTATGAGTGTGTTTGTTGTATTTGGTATTGGCTACTATTTATCGAAAAGCTATGATGTGGAAGCTGTCTTTGGCGGTGTGATCGCTTTAGCCTCTTTTCTGCTCCTTACGCCATTTTTACTAGAGCAAGAGGGCGGTGCATCCATTGCAGGTGTCATCCCAGTCGATCGTTTAGGCGCAAAGGGAATGTTCCTTGGAATGATCACAGGCTTTTTGTCGGCTGAAATTTATCGCTATTTTGTCCAAAAGAAATTTGTCATCAATATGCCGCAAGGGGTTCCGCCAGCTGTTTCTAAGTCTTTTGCTGCACTCATCCCGGCTACTTTGACACTCACAACCTTTCTACTGATCAATATCATCATTACACAAGGGTTCAAAACCAACATGCATGACTTGATTTACAATGCGATTCAGGCGCCGCTTGTCGGACTTGGAAGCGGTATCATTCCGACCTTGATCGCTATTTTCTTTATACAAATTCTTTGGTTCTTTGGGCTCCACGGCCAAATTATTATCAACTCTGTCATGGACCCGATTTGGAATACATTGTCCATTCAAAATCTAGAAAGCTACACAAAAACAGGTGAGGTTCCGAACATCATCAGCAAGCAGTTTATCGAAATCTATACAGTGGGTATGGGTGGAACCGGTATGACGCTAGCTGTTGTGTTTACGATTTTAATTTTTCTTAAAAGTAAGCAATTGAAACAAGTAGCAAAGCTCGGCTTAGGACCAGGTTTATTTAACGTCAATGAACCCATTATCTTCGGTTTACCGATTGTGATGAACCCGCTTATTCTCATTCCATGGATTTTGGCGCCAATGGTGATTACTTGTATTTCTTATTTTGCGATGGCCGCAGGTATTGTGCCGCCTCCGACAGGCGTGAATATTCCATGGACAGTACCGATCTTTATTAGCGGAGTCATGGCAACGAATTCATTAGCGGGCGGTCTGCTTCAGCTGTTTAATTTAATGATTGTGTTTGTCATTTGGTTCCCGTTCCTAAAATTTATTGATCGTATGAATGTGAAAAATGAAAAAATAGTCACGACAGAAAAAACGAAACAAACAAACATCAAAGGTGAAGGAGACTCAATACATGTCGATGGAAACTAACAGTCAATCATATACATTTCCAGAAGGTTTCTGGTGGGGATCTTCTGCCTCTGCTACGCAAACAGAAGGCAGTTATCCAGGAGATGGAAAGGGACCAAACATTTGGGATCACTGGTTTGAAAAAGAGCCGAATCGTTTTTTTCAGGGCGTCGGTCCAGGCGTGACCTCGCAATTTTATCGTAAATACAAAGAGGATATCCGCCTCATGAAGGAGATTGGGCACAACTCGTTTCGTCTATCTATTTCATGGTCACGCCTTTTACCTGAGGGAAAAGGGGCTGTTAATGAAGAAGCTGTGGCTTTTTACAATGATGTGATCAATGAACTGATAGCGAGTGACATTGAACCATTTGTGAACTTGTATCATTTTGATATGCCAATGGCGCTTCAGGAGACGGGAGGATGGGTAAACAGGCAGGTCGTAGACGATTATGTCAGCTATGCGACATTGTGTTTTCAGCTTTTTGGCGACCGGGTGAAAAAATGGTTTACCCATAACGAGCCGATTGTTCCTGTAGAGGGTGGATATATGTATAGCTTCCATTATCCAAACGAAGTTGATTTCCAAAAGGCAGTGCAAGTTGGATTTCATGAGATTTTATCAAATGCTAAGGCCATTGCGGCTTATAAAGAGATGAAGCAGGATGGGAAAATAGGCATTATCCTCAACCTTACTCCTTCGTATCCGCGAAGCCAGAATCCGCGGGATGTCGAAGCAGCTGAGATGGCTGACGCCTTCTTTAACCGGTCCTTCCTAGATCCAGCTGTGAAAGGACATTTCCCTGAAAAGCTAGTGGACGTGTTAAAGAAAGAAGGATTGATGCCGGCTATGGAGGAAGGAGACCTTGAACTCATTCAAGAGAACACGATCGACCTTCTCGGCATCAACTATTATCAGCCAAGAAGAGTGAAAGCAAAGGAACATATGCCTCACCCTGATGCACCATTTATGCCAGACCATTATTTCGATTCTTTTGAAATGCCGGGCAGAAAAATGAATGTGTACCGCGGCTGGGAAATCTATGAAAAGGGTATTTACGATATATTGAAAAAAGTCCAGACAGACTATGGGAATATTGAATGCTTTATTTCTGAAAATGGAATGGGTGTCGAAGGAGAAGAGCGGTTTCAGGATGAAGAAGGAATGATTCATGACGATTACCGCATTGATTTTATTTCTGAGCATCTTAAATGGGTGCATCAAGCCATTCAAGAAGGAAGTCATGTAAAAGGCTATCATCTGTGGACGTTTATGGATAATTGGTCATGGTCGAATGCCTATAAAAATCGCTATGGATTTGTCTCAGTGGACCTTGAGAAAGACGGGAAACGTACCATCAAAAAAAGTGGCTACTGGTTTCAATCGGTTTCAGAGAATAATGGTTTCTAATCAAGATACTTGCTCTTTCCTTGAAAAGGGCAAGTATTTTTCTTATGTAAAGATGAAAGGGTTGAAATGAAAGTGGCTCGAACCTTTTAAGCGCACTAGGCTTAGTGTAGAATGAGAGGAAGGCTAGAAAGCGCTATAATAGGATATGAAAAAACAAGTCAGTTGGTGGTGTGAGATGACAAAGTACGAACTCATTTCAGAAGAAATTAGAAAAAGAATAGGAACAGCATATTATCCAGAAGATCAACCCATTCCAGATGAAAACTCGCTTGCCGCTGAATTTAAATGCAGCAGAATGACGATGAAGCGTGCGCTCGATCTTTTAGTGGCGGAAGGTCTGCTCTTTAGAAAAAGAGGTCATGGCACATTTATTGTGAAGGCAGCGCTAAATCAAGGTGCGATCAACGTATCAGGTCATGAAAATAAAGGGTTCACGAAAGTGATGGCAGATAAAAACGTGACGAGCCAAATCATTCGCTTTGATGTGCATTTTCCAAGTGAAGAGGTGGCAGCTCATTTATCCATTGACTCAAGCACACCCGTCTATGACATTATTCGGCTCCGTTTGGTGGAAGAAGAGCCATATGTATTAGAAAAAACCTTTATGCCTGTCAATGTCATTAAAGGAATAGATGAAGAGGTTTTATTGGGGTCTATCTATAGCTACATTACAAACACACTTCATTTAAAAGTGGCAGGAGCGCACAAAAAAATTAGAGCGGCTAAATCAGATCAGCTTGATCAGCAATATTTAGGCTGTGACCCTACGGATCCAGTGCTAGAAGTGGAGCAGGTGGCTTATTTAAACACAGGTCGGCCGTTTGAATATTCCTTTAGCCATCATCGCTATGATAAATTTGATTTTTCAACGGTTGAAATTACGAAAACACGACTTTAAAAAAAGAGCAGAACCCCCTCAATCGGGAGACTGCTCTTTTTTCGTTGATTTTATATATTCCACCAGTGATATCCATCTTTTTCAAGAAGCTGATCTGCTTCTTTTGGTCCCATAGAACCAGCAGGGTAATTTGGTTTTAACGTTTTGGTTTCAGCCCATTTTTTTGAAATTGGATCAACAAAGTTCCAAGACAGTGCCACTTCATCCCAGTGGGCAAAGTTTGTTGCGTCACCTAGCAAACAGTCATGAATCAGCTTTTCATACGCTTCTGGTGTATTCATGATGTCGTTGTAATTTGTTTGATAGTCCAGCTTAATTGGTTTAGCATACGTTCCGCCATCAAGCTTGCGAGCATTCAGGTGAAGGGTAATGCCTTCGTCTGGCTGAATGTGAATCACAAGTAAGTTTGGATGCATGGAATTCCCGTTTCCATAGTACAGGTTCATCGGAATGTCTTTAAATTGCACCACGATTTGAGTGGATTTCTTTTCTAGACGTTTTCCTGTACGAATGTAAAATGGTACCCCGGCCCATCTAAAGTTATCGATGAGAAGTTTCCCTGCAACGAATGTTTCTGTGTTGGAGTTTGGGTCCACATTTTGCTCTTCAAGATAGGAAGGAACCATATTGCCATCAATCGTTCCTGCATCATACTGTCCGCGGACAAAGAATTGATCCACTTCATCTTTCGAGAAAGGACGAAGCGCACGCAATGCTTTCCGTTTTTCGCTACGGATTTCCTCTGTATTGAGCTTAATCGGCGGCTCCATGGCTAGTAGTGCAACCATTTGAAGCATATGGTTTTGGACCATATCTCTCAGTGCACCAGAACTCTCGTAATATCTCGCACGGTCTTCGACGCCTAATGATTCACTCGATGTGATTTGAATGTTTGAAATGTAACGGTTTGTCCAAAGCGGTTCAAAGATCGCATTCGCAAAACGAATCACCTCAATGTTTTGCACCATCTGTTTACCGAGGTAGTGGTCAATACGATAAATTTGATCCTCTGTAAATGCATCTCGGATCTCTTCATTTAATGTTTTGGCACTAGGGAGGTCATGACCAAACGGTTTTTCAATGACAAGTCGAGACCATCCAGTCGTTTCTGATACGCCTTCACTTTTTAAAAACTTCGCAATGGTTCCGAAGAATTCCGGTGCCATCGCTAAATAGAACATCCGGTTATTTGGGATACTGTATGTATCTTCAAGACCAGAAAGAAGTGTGTTCAGTGCTTGATAGGAAGCAGGGCTTGAGACATCAAAGTCATGGTAATAGAAATGAGAAATAAATTCCTCTGCTTTTGCTTCTGCATCATCAGAAGAGACCGATTCTTTTACCACAGCTCTTAGGTCTTCATGAGACCAAGGACGACGTCCAACACCTACAACAGCGAATTGATCTCCAAGCTTTCCGCTATGATAAAGTCTATGTATAGAAGGGTAGAGCTTGCGTTTTGCAAGGTCTCCTGTTGCGCCAAAGATGACAATGACTGCTTTTGGATAGTTAGTTTCTGTATTCACGAAAAGTACCTCACTTTATTCGTAGCATTGTTGTAAAAACCGAGAATGTATGTACATTTTCTTTATTTTAAAGGTTCATTGTTCGTAAAGCAAACATTTGATTCGACTTTTTCTGCCCAAGTTTGACTTTTTTCAAAAATTCCGCTGAATTCACATTTATCCTGTCTTCATGTATTCTATATGAATGAAGAGATTGTATACCGGCTGTAGGAGGAAATCGTAATGGAACTGCTCTTTTTAGGAACAGGTGCAGGCATTCCTGCAAAAACAAGAAACGTCACTTGCACTGCGCTGAAGCTTTTAGAAGAGAGAAAAGCCGTGTGGCTTTTTGATTGCGGAGAAGCGACGCAGCATCAAATATTACATACAACGATTAAACCAAGAAAAATTGAGAAGATCTTTATCACGCATATGCACGGTGATCATGTATATGGTCTCCCAGGTCTGCTTGGCAGCAGGTCCTTTCAAGGCGGAGAGGATAAATTGACGATATATGGTCCAAGCGGCATTAAAGCTTTTGTAAACGCGGCACTTTCAGCGACGCAAACGCATTTGACTTATCCGCTGCATATCATAGAAATAGAGGAAGGGATCGTTTTTGAAGATGATACCTTTCAAGTAGAAGCAAAACGAGTGTCTCATGGGATCCCAGCTTACGGTTATCGGGTCGTGGAAAAAGATGTACCCGGTGCACTAAAAGCCGAAGACCTAAAAAAAATCGGTGTAAAACCTGGACCTTTGTATCAGAAGTTGAAAAATGGGGAAACCGTTACACTCGAAGATGGAAGAATGATTGATGGAACCGATTATTTGGAACCCCCTAAAAAAGGGAGAATCGTTGCATTTTCAGGAGATACCCGTTTGTGCGAGAATATAACAAGGCTTGCCAAGAATGCGGATGTGTTAGTCCATGAAGCAACATTTGGGAAAGAAGATGCAGAACTAGCCTATAATTATTATCACAGTACGACAGAACAGGCAGCAAAAACAGCGCAGGAAGCAGGCGCAAAAAGACTGATTTTGACTCATATTAGTGCACGGTACCAAGGGGAAGAGTCAATGAAACAATTACTCAAAGAAGCCCGCGATATATTCCCGCTGACTGAAGCTGCACATGATTTCTTTTCTTTTCCTATTGACCGTACCCTGTAAAAATTGGATGAATCGTCAAAAATAGTTGTGTGATTTTTTTGATATTTATGATGACGCTCTTTTTCAGGTAGTGGTAAAATGGTGAAGAAAAAACAAATGACGAATTACACTATGAAGAATACGGGAGGCACAATCAAAGATGAGCGGTTTTACAGCGTTAAGTGAAGCAGAATTAAATGACCTATATGCAGCACGACAAAAAGAGTATGAAACGTACAAAAGTAAAAACTTACACTTAGACATGTCTAGAGGGAAACCTTCACCAAAACAGCTCGATTTATCTATGGGCATGCTCGATGTCGTGACATCAAAGGATGCAATGACAGCTGAGGATGGTACAGATGTGCGAAACTATGGCGGCTTGACAGGCCTTCCTGAAACAAAGAATTTTTTTGCAAGTGTGCTCAATCTGAAGCCAGAACAAATCATCATTGGCGGTAATTCTAGCCTAAATATGATGCATGACACAATTGCCCGTGCCATGACTCACGGCGTATATGGCAGCAAAACACCTTGGGGCAAGCTTCCAAAGGTAAAATTCCTAGCACCAAGCCCAGGGTATGATCGTCATTTTGCCATTTGTGAGCATTTTAACATAGAGATGATTACGGTAGATATGAAGTCGGATGGACCTGACATGGATCAGGTAGAAAAATTGGTTGCAGAAGATGAAGCCATCAAAGGGATTTGGTGTGTACCGAAATATAGCAACCCTGACGGCATTACGTATTCAGATGAGGTTGTCGACCGTCTTGCTTCCATGCAGACAAAAGCAGACGACTTCCGTATTTTTTGGGATGATGCCTATGCAGTCCACCATCTAACAGATACGCCTGATACGTTAAAAGATATTTTTCAAGCAGTAGACAAAGCAGGACATGCAAACCGTGTGTTTATGTTCGCCTCTACTTCTAAAATTACGTTCCCAGGCTCGGGTGTTGCACTGATGGCATCTAGTCAGGACAACGTCAGCTTTATTCAAAAACAGTTATCAGTTCAAACCATTGGGCCAGATAAAATCAATCAATTAAGACACCTTCGTTTCTTCAAGAATCCAGAAGGATTGAAGGAACATATGAAAAAGCATGCAGCGATTATTAAGCCGAAATTTGACCTCGTTCTTTCGATCCTTGATGAAAAGCTTGGTGGAACAGGCATCGCTGAGTGGCACAAACCAAATGGCGGATATTTTATTAGCTTAAATACACTCGATCATTGTGCAAAAGCTGTTGTGCAAAAAGCGAAAGAAGCCGGTGTGACACTAACAGGTGCAGGGGCGACATATCCTTATGGAAACGACCCGCTTGATCGTAACATCCGTATTGCGCCAACGTTCCCAACGCTTGAAGAACTAGAGCAGGCGATTGACATCTTTACGTTATGCGTTCAGCTTGTCAGCATTGAAAAGCTGCTGTCTGAGAAAAGTCAATCAGCACCAACGGTATAATGAAAAAACTCCTTGACTGATGTCCGGTCAAGGAGTTTTTGTTTTTAGTTGGCTGTTTGATAATAAGTGGCAGGCTGTTTTGCTGCACACCATACATCATAAATCGCAAGCTGCACAATATGTGGTTCATCGTGATGAATATAGTGCGAGCTGTTCTGCGCCTGAATCCATCCGCTTTGGGATGACAATGTGAGCATTCGTTTATGAAGCCTGAGCCAAGCTTCATGTGCTGGATGAAACAAGCGGCTTTTGCCTGATGAAATGACAAGAAGGGGCATCATCCCATAATGCGTTTGCTCCTCTTTGATCGTACGCAGCATTTGCTCAAAGTCCTCATGTGTACATTCTGCTGTGAACTGCGCCATATATGAAGTGCGTTCTTCCTTTGATAAGAGCGGCAGAATGACCTGCTCTTGCTCCTCACTTGCTGGGTCTAGAAGGACCATACCGATAACATCTTCTTTTCTGCGGCTTGCCCATAAGCGACTGACAAGAGAGCCAAATGAGTGCGCCACAATGAGAAATGGCGGCTGAATATTGGCTTGATGTAAGAGTGTATCTAAATCATCCGCAAGATCATGCAAAGTTCTTCCTTCTTTGCTTTCGCTGCTTTTTCCATTACCTAAACGGTCATATAAGAAAACACCAAGCTCTGGGTCAATATCACGAGCGATATTCGCCCACGTATCGCCTGAAATTCCATATCCTGCTTCAAAAATAATGGTGGCTTGCTTTTTTCCTTGACGATGCCTTGTATAAAAGTGATGTCCATCTATATGATACGTTCTTTCAATCAATGCCGAGTTCATTCTTCCATCTCCTCTAAGTGGTTCTTTAGCTAAAAGACGGCACAAAAGGCAAAGATGTTTCTCTTAAAAACAAAAAAGATGCCTATTTCAAAAAATAGACACCTTTTTGCTTAAAGATGTTACCAAGCACGATCGTATTGGCGCGGGCTTTCGATGGATGTACGAAGCTCTTTAGCGGCTGTTTTTGGGAAATACGGATCCCGTAAAAATTCTCTGCCGATAAAGATCAAGTCAGCACGCTGATTTTGTAAAATTTCTTCGGCCTGTACACCAGATGTGATCATACCGACAGCGGCTGTTTGGATGCCGGCACCTTCTCTTATTTTCTCAGCAAAGGTGACTTGGTAGCCGGGGAATGTTTTAATACTGGCTTGCACCACAGCGCCTGAGCTCACATCAATTAGATCGACTCCTTGCTCTTTCAGCCATGCGGCAATGCCAATATAATCTGCAATATCTAGTCCTTTTGTTGTGTAATCAGAAGCGGATACACGGACAAATAATGGTCCATCCCACACTTCATTGACTGCATCAACCACTTCTCTCAAGAAGCGATAACGATTTTCTGGTGAACCGCCATATTCATCTGTCCGGTGATTGGCAAGCGGTGAGAGAAATTCGTTAATCAAATAGCCATGCGCACCATGAATCTCAATGATGTCAAATCCAGCTTTCTTGGCGCGGACAGCGGCATCTTGAAACGCCTGAACGGTGTCTTTTATTTGATCGATAGACATCTCAAGAGGTGTTTTAGATTGCTCGTCAAATGGAATGCTGGATGGAGCAAGAATGTCACCATCTAGCTCAGCCTTGCGTCCTGCATGGGCTAGCTGGATGGCGGTTTTTGTTCCGTACGCTTTGATTTGTTCGTTTAATGAGGCAAACCCTTCAATGTGCTCATCACTCCAAATTCCGAGGTCCTGATCACTAATTCTTCCCTCAGGTGAAACAGCACTTGCCTCGACCATAATTAATCCGGCCTGACCTTGCGCACGGGAAACATAATGTGCAAAGTGGAAAGGCTGTAATTTTCCATCACGGTCATAGGATGAATACATACACATCGGGGACATGACGATGCGGTTTTTGAGTGTGACACCTTTTAATGTCCAAGGTGAAAAAAGCTTTGTTTCCAATTACCTTCGCCTCCTCATAGAATGGTATAGCCGATTATAACAGTCATTCAAACATTCGTCATAAAAGGTGCTCAAACCATATAGCTTTTGAACATGATTTTGTATAATGAAAGATATGGACATCAAAGGGGGATAAACGGATGAAATGGCAAACGGAAAGTGAACTAAAGGAGCTACTCACAGCTCTGATGCAGTATGAAAGCATATCTGGTACAACGGGAGAAGTCGCATTAGCGGAATATTTATATTACTTGCTGAGGGAGCGTCCATATTTTGAGCAGCACCCTGATCACTTGGCTTTGCATCCAATGAAAGATGGCCGGTATTTTTTAACGGCACTTGTCAAACGAAGTACGCTGCCACGTACTGTTTTACTCCTCAGCCATTTTGATGTCGTCGATACAGAGGATTACGGAGAATTTCAAAATATGGCGTGTAAGCCCGAAGAGTTAATGGCGTCCTTTTCTCAAAAAAGTGCACTTCTTCCAAAAAGGGCAAGAGAGGATTTAGCTTCAGGTGACTGGCTGTTTGGACGAGGGTCCATGGATATGAAAGCAGGCCTGACTGTCCAGCTTTCCATGCTGGAAAGAGCGATGGCGGGGAGGTTTGAAGGAAATATTCTACTCGTCACAGTGCCAGATGAAGAAGTGAATTCACAGGGGATGCTGGAGGCTGTTCCGAAACTAAAGGAGCTCAAGCAGAAGTATGACCTTGAGTATACCGCTTGTTTAAACAGTGAGCCGATGTTTGAAAAGTATCCCGGGGATGCGCACCAATACATCTATACAGGTAGTATAGGGAAGGTACTTGCGGGATTTTTCTGCAAAGGAATTGAAACACATGTAGGTGAGCCCTTCTCAGGATTAAATGCAAATTTTATGGTATCTGAATTAAACAGGCTGTTAGAACTGAATAGTGATTATTGTGAGGAAGTAGATGGTGAAGTGACACCGCCTCCGACCAATTTGATGCAAAAGGATTTGAAAGAAGCTTACTCTGTTCAAACGCCTCACACGGCTGTTTCTTTATTTAATGTGCTGATGATGAACCGCTCTAGTGAAGAGCTTCACGGGCTCCTCTATGAAACTGCGAAACAAGCAGCAGCTCAAATCGAAGCCAATCTCAAACAGAAAACCGCTGCATTTCAACGCTTTAAACATTTTACACCCATTGATACAAACATCACGGTGTTAACGTATCATGAGTTGTACGAAAAAGCTGCTGAACGATCCGGCAAGCAGGAGGTCGAGCGAATTGTCAACTACGCCTTTGCCAACCGGGGTGAGCTAGGGGATCGTGATTTTTCAACCAAAATTGTATCAGAACTGACGACCCTTTGTAAGGAAGATGGAGCACTGATTGTGTTGTTTTATAGTCCGCCATTTTACCCATCTGTTTCTTCAACAAACGATCTGCATATTCAAACGACCTTAAAGAAGATTCAAAGAGAAGCAAAAGAGATCTATGGAATTGAAGTAGAAGAAGTCAAATATTTTCCTGGTTTATCTGATTTAAGCTACTTACAGCTTGAAAATCAAGATATAGACGATTATACAGCCAACATGCCGCTATACCAAAAAGGCTACTCGTTACCACAAGGAGAAAAAGAAGCTCTTAACGTTCCTGTCATCAACGTTGGTCCATTAGGAAAGGATGCGCACAAATGGACAGAACGGCTGCATGTCCCATTTTCTTTTGGCGTTTTGCCGTCGCTCTTACAATCAACAATTCATGCTTTATTAGAAAAGAATTAAGTGAAAGCTCTATCGTCATGATAGGGCTTTTCTTTTTGATATCAATCACCTTCTGTCTAAAGAAATAGAGTATGATATAGAATGATACTTACATATATTTGAAGGGGAATTGTGAGAGTGAAAACAGGAGTACTAACAAAAACAGAGATCATGACATCACTTCATGAGAGTTTGCGTAAGCTTGAGGAGTTAGTATGGACATGTGATGAGGCTACATTAGATGAATCTATTGGGGAAGGCAAGTGGTCGATTAAACAAATTGTTGGACATTTGTATGATACAGAAGAAGTCTGGTCAGAGCGGATAGAGCAGGCAATATCAAATGAGCACACGCTTTTCGCATCATATGATCCAGAGATATATGTGAAGGAAAGAGCTTATGAAACGTATACTGCACAAGAGGTCAGTGCATTGATCGAGCGCTTAAAAGAGAGCAGAAACAAAACACTACAACGATTAGAAAAGGATACATGGGATTTTTCAGGTCTCCATCCTGAAGAAGGGATGATGACAGTCCAAATATTAGCTGAAACCATTGCTTTACATGAAATTCATCACCTCGATCAAATCAAAGCCATTATGTCCATGAGAGCATCGAGTGATAGATGAAAAGCACCTGTCATCAAGGCAGGTGCTTTGCTCTCTTACTTATACGTACTCGCTGAAAACATATCGTTTAATTCTGCTGCACGTTTTGTCGCTGTTTTCACACAATCGACAATCGCTTCTTCAAATTGATAGGAAGCAAGGGTATTCAGTCCTGCTTCTGTCGTTCCGCCTTCGCTCGTAATTTCTTTGCGCAGTTCAGCAGGTTCCTTACCGCTATCCTGAAGCATATTTGCAGCGCCTGCAATCATTTGACAAATGAGCAATTTCGCTGTCTCTTGGTCCATCCCAAGTTCCGATGCACCTCGCTCCATTCCTTCAATCAAATGATAAATAAAGGCAGGACCGCTGCCGGCAATGGCTGTGACCGCATTCAGCTGTGATTCATCTAAAACCGTCACATGACCGATCGTTTCAAACAGCTGAACTGCTTTTTCCTTTTGCGCCTCTGTGACTTCATCACTGACAGCAATGCCAGTAGCTGATTGTTGTATGGCCGCTGATGTATTTGGCATGGCACGAACCACCGCCGTTTTTGCGCCAGCATAATGCTGAATGGTTTCAATAGAAATGCCCGCTAAAATAGAAATAATCAGCTGTCCATTTAAATGGGGCCTTACTTCAGAAATGCCACTTTCCGCATCTTTTGGTTTTAAAGCAAACACCAGCATATCGGCTTCTTCATAAATAAAGGAACGCGCGAAATCTGTTTTGACTCCATAACGTGCATGTAATTCTTCTAATCGTTTTTCATTTGTTTTATTTGTGACAATGATATCTTCATTTGACATAATGCCGCTCTTTAAAAGACCTTTAATCATAGACTCGGCCATTGAGCCTGCACCAATAAATCCAATTTTACTCATAAGCTGCTCCTCCTTGTAGAAAATAAAAAAACCTCTCGTCTGCAAAGGACGAAAGGTTTTTCGCGGTACCACCCTCAATTAGCATGCAATGTTGCATACTCAGCTCTAGTCCCTTAACGCGGGAAACGTTTAGGTTTGCCTAACAGCTCAAAGGGCAGGTTCAGCAAATAAGAGGATGGTGAAGTCTTACAGCCGGCGGACCTCACTCTCTTGCATCATTATTTTGCTTACTAATCCTTGTCATCGCGCATCTTATATTTGTTGTTCATTATGCAACGATGGACAAGTTTGTGTCAATAGGGAAAGATAAAAAAATGACCATCTAAACCGCATGACAGTCTGCCCTTTGCAAGATACAATGAATAAAGAAGAGTGAGTTCAGATGATCTATGAGTCAAAAATCAGGAGATGACGTATAAAAGTGAAAGAAGAAATGATTCAATTATCCATCCCTACACCGTTTGCGGTGGGGGATGTCCATGCATATGTATTAAAAGGCGATGCCGTGACCTTAGTCGATTGCGGACCGATGACACAAGAGGCACAGCATGCCTTTGTCACGCAATTAAAGGAACATCATTTATCAATAGATGATATTGATCAAGTGGTTTTGACACATCATCATGCAGATCATGTCGGTCTTTTAGATCTGATGAAACCTCATGTCCGTGTCATCGGACACGAGTTGAATGAGCCCTATATTAGTCAGGATGCAGCGTTTAAACAGCGTCAAATCCATTTTATGAATGATTTTTTTCAGCAGTTAGGTGTCCCGCTTCGTCAAGGTGAGTGTGAAAGAATGGTGAGGCAGTCCTATACATATTCATGTACGGCACATGTCGATGACGTCATAAAAGAAGGTGATCGTTTGAAGGGACATGAGCATTTCCAAGTGCTGGAGACCCCAGGACATGCACAATCTCATCTTTCTTTTTTAGATGAAACAACAGGGAATTTCATCGGCGGTGATCTGCTGCTTACGACCATTTCTTCCAATCCGTTAATGGAAGCACCGGTGAAAGGAACAGAACGTCAAAAATCGCTGCTTCAATATAAAGCATCACTCAAGCGTTTATTGCATTTGCCCATTCAGACGATTTATCCAGGGCATGGCCAGCTCATTACCTCTCATCACGAATTGATCGAAGAAAGATTTAAAAAACAGGAAAAACGGGCAAATACGATGTATCAGCTGCTTCAACGAAAGGAAATGACCGCCTTTCATCTTTGTCGCACCTTATTTCCAGGCCTGTATGAAGAAGCATTATTTCTGACAATGTCTGAGACAGTCGGGCAGCTTGATGTGCTTTTAGCGGCTGGACATATTGAAGAAGTGCAAAAAGACGGAACCCTCTACTATCGAGCAATTGAAGGAGTGAAATAAATGGGGCGACTAACAGGAAAGAGAATATGGATTACAGGTGCTTCAGGCGGTATTGGTGAAAAGATGGCGTACTTGGCAGCAGCCGAAGGAGCAGAAATCATTGTGTCGGCAAGACGAATTGAAAAGCTCGCAGGTGTAAAAGAAAAGATTATAAGTGCTGGCGGCGTATGTCACATCGTTCAGCTTGATGTCAGTCAGCTTGAGGACATTGATCAAGCCTATCAACAAGTGGGTGCTGTTGATATTTTGGTGAACAATGCCGGCTTTGGTGTGTTCGATCTCGTCGAAGACGCATCCATTGAAGAAATGGTGTCGATGTTTGAGGTCAATGTCTTTGGTTTAATTGCCTGCACAAAAAAGGTCCTTCCTGAGATGAAACAAAGAGGGAAGGGGCATATTATCAATATTGCGTCACAGGCAGGCAAAATTGCCACCCCTAAATCCGCCATCTATTCCGCATCAAAACATGCGGTTCTCGGATTTTCAAACAGCCTCAGAATGGAGCTGGCAGACAGCGGAATTCATGTCACAACCGTCAATCCAGGACCGATTGCCACAGACTTCTTTACCATTGCAGACCGCAGTGGTGAATATGTTAAAAATGTTGATTTTATGATGCTCAGTGCTGACAAGGTAGCAGGGAAGGTCGTATCCGCCATGATGACGAAAAAAAGAGAGATTAATTTACCAGGATGGATGAATGCTGGCAGTAAGTTGTATCAATTATTCCCGTTTTTATTTGAAAAAGCAGCACGTAAAGCGATGATGAAAAAATAACAAAAAAAGAAACCGGTCACAGGCTGGTTTCTTTTTTTGTTTGATGGGGCTTAATATTGGTGACGCCAAAGACATTGCCATCAACATCTTCGAAGCTAAAACCGCCTAAGTCTGGGTCAGCTAATATTTGAATATCCGATACGGTGACGTTATGCTCGCTTAAATACTGGTGAAATTTTTTTAAATCCTTCACAAATAAATCAATCATACTATGCCGAACTCCTGTAAAAGAGTTCATAAAGTAGATTCGTTTCTCGTGTTTTGTTTTGACGAGATAAAAAGAAGGTCCCTCGCCATGAGTAAAAGTGAGCATAGCGGCTTCTTCTGATTGATGTAGAACGATCATCTCTAAAATCTGGTCATACCAAGAGACAGCCCGGGGGATATCAGTCACAGGAATTTCAATAGTAGCAATTTGTTGAATGGTCAATGGCTTCACTCCTTTTTCTATATCCGCCTTGCCGCTTGCTGAAGTGGGTCCCATACACTGTTAAAAGGGGGGGCATAGCTAATATCTAAATCTTCAAGGTCTGTCACAGTCAGCCCTTGATAAAGAGCAGTTGCCATGACATCGATTCGTTTATCAACACCTTCTTTACCGATGATTTGTGCACCAAGCAAGGTGTGATCATCGCTTCTGTAAATCAGTTTCACTTTCATTTTCTCTGCATCTGGGTAATATCCAGCGTGGTCAGTGCTGTCGATGGTGATGGTAGAGAAAGAAAGGCCCGCGTCTTTTGCTTCTTTCTCTGATAAACCCGTTCGCCCTGCTGTCACGTCCATAAATTTCATCACCGCTGTGCCGGTGACGCCTTGAAACGCGCGGTTTGTTCCTGTCATATGAAACCCTGCGATTCTTCCTTGTTTATTTGCTGTCGTACCGAGCGGAATATAGTCCAGTTCCTTTTTGATACGGTGATAGGTTGCTGCGCAGTCACCCGCCGCATAGATATCTTGTACATTCGTCTGCATGTATTCATTCACAACAATTGCGCCATTTTGCAGTCGCTGAATTCCTGTGCTGTCTAAAAAGGATGTTTGCGGAGTGACACCAACGGCGATGATGACCATATCTGTTTCAATGGTCTGCTTGTCTGTTTGAACAGCTGTTACATGTGTCTTGCCCTTTAATTTTTGCACTGTTTCACCAAGTACTACTTGAATGCCTTGATTGTCCGCTTCTTCTTTCAGATATTTTGCCATATCGGGATCAAAGCCTGGGCCAAGTGTTGCCCCCCGCTGAATGATATGAACGTCTTTGCCTAGCCCTTTTAAATTTTCTGCCATTTCTAAACCGATATATCCTCCGCCGATAATCGTGATATGTGTGACGTCTTTTTTTAGATTGTCTAAAATAGACAGCGCATGCGGGATTGTTTTTAATACGTGGACACCTTCTAATGAATGACTGTCTAGATCAAGTGTGACGGGGCTTGCTCCTGTCGCAATTAACAGACGGTCATACGTTTCTGTAAAGGGCTCTTTTGTTTTAGAATGAATACCCGATACTGTTTTTTGCTCTGGGTCAATTGAGGTCACTTCGTGTAAGCATCTGGCATCAATCCCGTATTTGTCACGAAAGGTGTCAGCGCTGCGTGCGATGAGTTTTCTGTGATGATCAATGAGACCGCCGATCAAGTAGGGGAGTCCGCACTGTCCATATGAGAAAATTTCTCCTTTTTCAAAAGCTACAATTTGCGCGTCTGGATCCTCTCTATATATTTGCATAGCGCAGCTCATTCCTGCTGCATCTCCGCCAATCATCACATATTTCATTTGGTGTGCTCCCTTCTATCTATCAAACTGAATACTCTTATTTACCCTCATTTTCCTTTATTTAATGCTTTTTTTTCGCAAAAGAAGCAAACTTTCGTTGAAAAATAAAGACAGCGCCTTCATTTTAAGCTACAATCGGATTATCGTCTTTTTGGTTATGAGTTTAGTTTAGATTGGTGGGAAAGACTTTGGGTGACGAACGACTAGATTTTAATACATTATATACACGCCATACGAGAGAGGCATGGGCCGCTCTTGGAGAATATATGCCGGTATCTGTTTCAGAAGAAGAAGTGAGAGCACTTCAAGGATTAAACGACTACTTATCGCTAGAAGAAGTTCGAGATATTTACATCCCGCTTATTCGTTTTCTGACATTACATGTCTTTGCAGAAAAACAAAAAAATCAGCATGTCAATGCTTTTTTAAACTACCCGCATCATGCGAAAATCCCCTTTTTAATCGGGATTGCAGGAAGTGTGGCCGTCGGAAAAAGCACGACAGCACGTATCATTGAAACACTTTTATCAAGGCTTGGAGATGGACTGAAGGTGAGTCTCGTAACAACGGACGGCTTTTTGTATCCTCAAAAAGAGTTAAAAGATCGGGGGCTGATGGAAAAGAAAGGTTTCCCGGAAAGCTATGATGTTAAAGCGCTACTTTCGTTTTTAAATGAATTAAAATCAGGGAAACAAACTGTGCATGCACCTGTATATTCACATCTGACCTATGACCGTCTTGAAGGGGTGTATGAAACAGTAGAAGATGCGGATATTGTCATCATTGAAGGGATCAATGTGTTGCAATCACCGGCACTGGATGATTTGAAGGATGAGCCGCGCGTGTTTGTATCAGATTACTTCGATTTTTCGATTTATGTAGATGCCGCTGAGACGCAAATTCAATGCTGGTATAAAGAACGGTTCCGTTTGCTGCGGGAAACAGCCTTCCAAGACCCTGAATCTTTCTTTCATCAATACAAAGATTTGACGGATGAAGAAGCAGATCAGATGGCAAGCACGATTTGGAATACAGTGAACCGTCCAAATTTATATGAAAATATTTTGCCGACAAAATATAGAGCCGATTTGATTTTAAAAAAAGGCGATCAGCATAAGGTGGAAGAGATCGCCATCCGCAGGGTATAAAGAAAACCGCTCAAATTGAGAGCGGTTTTTTTAATGACCTCCACTTACTTTCACAGCCACGGCAGCCGCCGTTCGTTTTTTTAGGCGGTAGTATCCGATGAGTAAAAACGGAACGCCTGCAGCGGTGACAATCGCCAAGACTGAAAAAATAGAAAGGGGATGGGCTGCGCCAAATAAGTCAATACACAATCCTCCGACAAACGGTCCGACGACGCTGCCGAGCTGAGAAAACCCCATTGCGCCGAAGTATGATCCTTTCACTTCAGGTTTTGCAATATTGTCTACAAACAGATCCATCATCGCAAAGAGCAGCACTTCACCAATCGTAAACACGACAATGATGAAAGCAAGCGTACCGAGACTTTGTGAAAAAGCAATGGCAAACAAACTGCCTGCTAGAAGCACGTTCCCAGTCGTTAACGACAAAATCGTTGAATAGCGCTTAGCGATCATAATCAGCGGGTACTGAACGACAATGACAACCACTGCGTTTAAGGATAAAAGATACCCAAACAGTTTAGGGCCATCCTCAATCATAGGGGATGCCGATAAATATTGAGGCAGTGTTGAGCTTAGGTGTGAATAGCCAAATGAACATAAAGTAACGCCAATGAGGATGATGCTAAAGACCGTATCTTTCTGAATAATGGAAAGAGCTTTTTTGACGCCGATTTGTTTGGTGCTTTCTGGAGCAGCCACTGGATGCTTTTGAAATTGCCATGCCAGCGTTAACCCATACAACAAGTAAATGAGGGCAGCGACGAGAAATGGAAAAGTCGTTTTTGATGACCCGAGATATAAGCCAAGCAGCGGGCCGAAAATGACACCAATGTTAATGGCCGTATACCGTAAGTTAAAGACAAACAACCGAATGCTCGATGGGGTGACATCGGATAAGAGTGCTTTAGACGTTGGTTCAAACAGCGCCCGGCACAGTCCATTTAAAGCATTCATAAAAAAGAAGACCCAAATGGCATCTGCAAATGCGAAGCCAACAAAGACAAGTGTCCAGCCAAAGATGGATAAAAGCATGACCTTTTTTCTGCCGATTCGGTCGGAAACATAGCCGCCGTAAAAACTCGCAACAATCCCAATAAGAGAGCTGACGGCAATGATCAATCCAGCTGAAGAGGCTGAGGCGCCTTTGACTTGTGTCAAATAAACGGCTAAAAAGGGAATGCTCATGGATGTCGCCATTCGGCCAAATATCGTGCCGATGATGATCGTCCAACTAAGTGGATGTAAAGTGCGTAAGTTATTTTTCATGCTGTGTCTCCCCTGAGTTTGTAAGATGTTCCAATCATACATGAAAAATTGTGCAAATTAAATACACAATTTGATGGAGGAGTCATCCGTCAAATGACAGAGAAGCTTGAACCGTTCCGTTCATTCGAAGAGCATATGCCTCGTTTTCAAGGTTTTAAGCCTTGATGGGTCATAATTTTTTCGGAAAAACGAAGCGGGTTTTTCAATGATCATGTTTTCGTTTTGCGAAAATCAATTGAGATCGATGGCAATAATTTGATGTAAGGAAAGGTTTAGAACATCTTCGTCATTCACGATTTTCATTTGGCGTGTTTCATAATGAATGGCTTTCACCCAGCCCCAAAACTGTGCTTTCATGCCTGATGAGACATATGTCACGCAAATCGCTTGATCCTCGGTAATCGACTGTGTGATCAAAACATTCATTTCCTCTAGCTGATCGGAGCTGAGCGGTAGAGGTGTATATTCTTTTTTCTTTCGTTTTTGAGCAAGTAGTTGCTCTCGGTGCTCTGGTAGCATCATTCGGCTTGATTCCCACATGATGTTGTATCCAGGTGTTAATTTATTGGGATTCATGCTTGTTCGCCTCCGTTATTTGTAATGCCCGCCAATTTTTTCGGCGCGGTGATATGCCTGCCCAGCGCTTGTCAGTGACGAAGCATGCAGCAATGCCGCAGGTCCATATTTCAGATGGATTTCATCAAATACTTTGCTGAGTTGATCTTTCTTCAAATGATGATCAAATAAAGTCAGCTGATAGTGGCTGTCAGGCTGCAGCTGTGAGAGGGTAATGCCTACACTGCGAATGGGCTGGCCATCCCAGTGCTGCTGGCATAGCTGAATCGCTGCCTCTGCAATATCTGAGCCATACTGTGTCGGTGAATGAAGCTTCATTTGTCGATGAAAGCCTGTTGGATGTGAAAAATCAGCCCCTCTTACACCAACAGACACCGTTTGACCGAGATAATGCTTAAAACGTGCCCGCCTAGCGACTTCCTCACTCAATTCAAGAAGAGCGACTTTGATCTCCTCAAAAGATGCGTAATCACGGGGAAGGGTCATATGATGCCCAACGGCTTTTTGCTGATCATGTGTGTGAATAGTGACTGGGGAGGGATCGTGTCCTAAAGCTGTTCGCTGCAGAAGCTCCCCATTGATTCCCCAGCGTTTTTTTAATCGGTCTAACGGATAAGTAGCAAGTGTGCCAATGGTACTGATACCCATTCGTTTCAAATGATGCTCCATTCGTTTGCCGACGCCAAATAATTTTCCAATTGGAAGCGGCCATAAATCAGCAGCAACCCGGTCGGCACTCAGTTCGTAGATGCCGGATGTGTTTTTTTTGGCAAAATGGTCACAGGCCATTTTAGCGAGCACTTTATTAGGGCCGATGCCCACACGTGCGTAAATGCCAGTCTGGTTCATAATCGTTGTTTGTATATGTTGAGCGATCTCATGTGGAGAGCCGAATAGTGTAAGACTGCCTGTAATATCAAGAAACTGTTCATCAATGGAATATGGCTCGACAAGGTCTGTGTATTGTTCAAGCAGTTCTGTAATCATGACAGAGACATCGAGATAGCGCTGCATACGTGGACGTACAACCACTGCTTCAGGACATTTCTCCTGTGCTTCCCATAACCTTGATGCATTTTGTACGCCACGTTTCTTCGCGAGAGGGCAGGCTGCCAGGACGACTCCGCTTCTTCGTTCTGGATCTCCAGAGACAATGAGCGGTACATTCTCCAAATGAGGCGCCTCCACCTTCTCGACTGATGCATAAAATGACTGCATATCCACAAGCAGAATGGCTCGTTCATTCATTGTACTTCACCTCTTAGAACGTATGTTCTGAATCTATTGTAAACAACATGAGGTGAAATTCATACTGGTAAATCATTCAAAAGCTGTCCATACAAAAAAGACGAAGTGGTGAACACTTCGTCTCGTCTGCTGCAACGATTGTTAGGCATGTGCCATGTTGTGGAATGTTTGGAGCGGTTCAGAACGCAGACGATAAGCCATCAGCTTTTTCTTTGGCTTATGTGTAAACTGCCGAACCACATCTACATGGTCATCATAATGGAACAGATAAAGGGTGACATCATGTTTCCCAAGCTTTGTTTGCATAGTAAGCGGCGCTGGCCCTTCATTCGGATGAAGAAAGCGCTCTTCATCACCCGGGTAAATATAATAGCGTTCAATAAAGATCGCATCATTAAAATGTTGAATGATTTCAGATGCTCGCTGCTCATCAAGCGAACGACCTTGAAAAGTAATATTTGTTTGCTCACTTGTTACTTTAGCATGTACGGCGTAGCGGCTAAAAAGGCGCTCAACAACACCAGAAGGCAAAGAGGTGACAAGCAGCTTTAAAAGACTAAACACAACAAGCGAAATAACAACCCAAACCAATCTCATCATCTCCAATAAACATTTGTACCATTTCCTATATGAACCATCTTAACATAACAAATGAATGAAACTTTCGCACAAAAAGTGAACTTTTTGAAATAAGTGTGAAGATTTAAAAGGAGATGACGGCTGAAAGACGAAGAACCAACAAGTGAACATGAAAAAGACGGGCATACTGTCTTTACAACCATTTGATCAGACAGTAGACTATTGAAACAATCGCATTTTTGAGAAAAAACGAATCAAAGGAAAGCCAAAATGGAAAAAGGGGCGAGGCCATCATGATACGTCAAGTGAAACCGTCAGATTTTTACGCAGTCACATCCGTCATTCAAAGCTGGTGGGGAGGCAGAGATTTGCGTGCAAAATTGCCAAAGCTCTTTTTTGAACATTTCCAGCAAACAAGTTTTGTTGTCGTTGAAAAGGGAGAGCTGATCGGCTTTTTGGTTGGCTTTTTATCGCAATCTCATTCGGATGAAGCCTATATTCACTTTGTTGGCGTCCACCCAGATCACCGTAAATTAAAGATAGGCAAAATCCTCTATCAAGCTTTTTATGAAGCGGCTGAAAAGGAAGGAAGAACAACCATTAAAGCTGTCACAGCTCCTATCAATAAAGTCTCCATTGCTTACCATACAAAACTCGGGTTTCAGATAGAAAAGGGAGATAAAACAGTAGATGGCATCTCAGTCTTTTCAGATTACGATGGCATTCATGAAGACCGTGTGTTATTTGTGAAGAAGCTGGAGGCAATGAAATGATTGTTCATTTAGATCACACAATAAGTGATGTAGCAAAGCAGATCTTACATATTCAACTAGCTGCATACCAACAAGAAGCTGAACAAATTGGCTATGCTGATCTTCCGCCATTAAAAGAGACCATTCAAGATGTCATGAAAGCAAAAGAGCAATTTATTGGTTTTGAGCAAGATGATCTCTTATTAGGTGTAGTCTCCTATGAAGAGCTGAAAGATTGTTTGATCATTAGTCGATTGGCTGTGCATCCAAAAGCGCTAAAGCAGGGTATTGGAACAAGACTTATGTCGACAATTATGGAGAAGAATGTCCCGATAGAACTGACCACAGGGCAAGAAAACACCCCTGCAAAAAGGCTATATGAAAAATTGGGGTTTTTTGAAACAAATGTGATTCATGTGGAAAAAGAGCTCACCCTATCAAAAATGAAATGGACACCGCGACGCAAGGTTGAGGTTGTCGAATTCAAAAAAGAATGGCATGAAGAATTCCGTCAAGAAAAGCAGCGACTCAAGCAAATCATTCAAAAGAGCTGGATAGAAGGATACCATATTGGCAGCACGTCAGTTACAGGACTTGTTGCCAAACCAATTATAGATATATTAATAGAAGTAAGCGATATAGAAGAGATCGATAGAAAAAAAGAGAGATTTGAACACCTTGGATACGAAGCGCTCGGTGAAAATGGTATAAAAGGGAGACGTTTTTTTCAAAAGGGTGGCTTGAATCGTACGCATCATGTCCATGTGTATGAAAGGAATCATCCTGATGTGAAAAGACATTTATTGTTTCGAGATTACTTAAGACTCCACCCAGAACGATCTGAAGCGTATGCGTCTGTCAAGGAACAATTAGCAAAACAGTATCCGGAAGATATACAAAGCTATATGGCGGGAAAGAATGAAATCATAAAAGAAATAGAAAATGAGGCATATCGCTGGGATAAAGAAGGAAGAGAGGGAGCTCTTAAATAAGCTGCCCCTTCTCCTCGTTAATTAGGAAACTGAACATTGCCTTTTACAATATAGGCCTGTGAAGCAGCAGTAGATGGAAGAGCGGGTAATTGATCCTTTACTATGACCCCGCGGATATCTGTGATTCGAACAGGAAGAGATGTAGACCCCATATGAAAGCCAAGGAAATGGTTGTAGTCTGTCTTTTCCATGTTCACCCATTGTCCATCTTTGTAATATTCCATTTTCATAACCGGATATTTATGATTGCGCACTTGAATCGCAGCCCACCACTCACTGCTACCTTCTTTTATTCTGTAAGCTACATTTCCGCTAATCGGTGCTTTTATAATTTTCCAACTAATCGGGATTTTCCCATCTTCCATATTGCCAATTTTGGTAAAGGCATTAGGAGAAAGATCAAGAGCTCCTTTTGCTCCTTCTGGATATTTATCGGTTACATACACAACGGTTTTTCCTTTTGGCCCCGTTACTTCAAGGTAAGCCCCTGCAAGTGCCGCATTTACCCCTTTATAGTTATAGTCATGGGGATTTAAAGCTGTAATTTTCATGTCAGAGGGAATAGGATCTAATAAAGCGGCGCCCCCTGAGTAACCAGATCCCGTATAAGTCGCATAACTTTCTCGTACTTCATCAAGGATAGATGCCGCTTTCATGTTTGGCATAGTGAAACTCAACATCAATATCAGCGCCCCGATGAAGCAGAGAGATAATCTTTTTTTCACGATCTAAAACCTCCTGTTTCTTCTTTTAAAATGGATAGCGTCATCAGTATAATTCTAAAAAACAGGATGCAGAAAGAGCCAATAGATAGATATAATCCTAGTGAGAAGAGGGTGTATTTCAAAGAGTGTGACTTTCGGATTTAGTCGTGTGTCATGTTTTATGGTGTTTTATGTGTTACAATGTAAGCATCAATTTAAAAAGGATGTTCGCCATGTATATTCACATCACAGAACTGGCTAAAACATATATAGAAAAACAGCAAACAGGAAACGAAACGAAGGAGTTACTGCTTCGCTACGATTCAGAAGGTTGTGGCTGTGCAGTGAGTGGCGTACCGATGCTTTGGTTAACAAGTGAAAGAACAGGTGAATGCGAACCACTTAAAAATAGCCAACATTTAAAACTATATATACACACAGCACAAAAGGTGTTTTTTGACGAGGAAATGACGATTGATTTTAATGAAAAAGCCAATACACTTATGTTGAAAAGTCCTCAACAAATACTCAGCCCGAGAATGGGTATACTTGTAAAGTAAGGTGGAAACGTAGTGGATCAAAAGCTGAAAGTGATACAAAATACGGCACAAAATAAAACGTGGGTGTCGTTTTTAAATAATAATCATCCATATAGCCTTTTGCACTGGTCAATCGGTGGAATGGATTCAGTAAAAAAGGACGTCTGGCTTCTCCAAGATGAAGTCACATTTGAAACGGAAGAATTTCCAACGCTTGAATTAGCAGTCAGTTGGATAAAAGAGAATATGGAACACGTAACAGATGTGTTATAAGCCCTTTGCTGAAGAGGGCTTTTTTTGTGCCATCATCATCTCATCAAACAGGAGAACTGTCTAATTTGAAAAATGAGATTTTTCAACGATAAAAAGTCATTTTTAACAAACATTTCGACAAAATGAGAAAAGTAGAAAGAGAAAAGGAGAGGCTGTAAATGCCGAAAAACCGGCAATGGAAGCGGTTATTGCGGGATACCGAAAACTTTACGAAAAACGACATTTCATATTTCTTCCATTCGAGGAAATATGATAGAATACAACATGTATCGTATATGAGGAGGGAGGTGCTAAGGTGAATTGAAGCTCAAGCTGTCATCGCCTCAGGTTGGAATCAAAATAAACGAATGGTATAGGCAGATTTGCGGATTTCATGTCATGAAAGCAGAGAAGCTAAAGGCCGAGATCGAGCAGGAAATCCTTGAGATGGAGCAAGATCAGAACTTGCTGCTTTTTTACCAGCTGATGGATTTTCGACATAAGGTCATGCTTGAATATTTTGAACCGGCAAAAAAAGCCTCGAATGATGAGGAGATTAAGAAGCTTCTAGAAACGATTGAACATTCGCAGACCAAATTAACGGATATGCTTGAATACTATGTTCATTTTTTTACAGGAATGTTTGAATTTGAACAGAGAAACTATTTGAGCGCCATTGCTTATTACCGTTCCGCAGAAAAAAAGCTCAATCTCATATCAGATGATATAGAAAGAGCAGAATTTTATTTTAAATTAGCAGAAATATACTACCACATGAAACAAACCCACTTTTCGATGCACTATGCTTTGCAAGCGTTAGATACGTACTCTGCCTACAGAACGTACACGCTGAGAATCATCCACTGTGAATTTGTCATCGGTGCAAACTATGATGATTTGAAATGCTATGAACATGCATTGCCCTACTTTAAAAATGCTCTAAAGCGAGCACGCTCAATTGGAAACCCTCGAGTCATAGGTTCGGCCCTTTTCAACTTAGGTAACTGCTATTACCAAATGAACGATCTTGCTACAGCAAGTCGCTATCTCAAAGACTCTCTTGAAGTGTTTGAAAAGGAGAATTTAACCCATCTGAATCGCTCTCTAGACCCACTATTTATGCTGACCCAAATCCTGTTTAAACAAAAACAAATAGAAGAGTCGTTAACCCTCTATCAACAAGGTATTATGAAAGCCTGTGAATTAGAAGATGAAATTTACATCTGCAAGTTTCAGTTTTTAAAAGCATTATACGTTGATGCAGAAATAAAAATCATAGACGATACATTAGATTTGTTGGAGGACAAGCGCTTATACCCAGATATTGAGGAACTGGCACTTGATGCGGCTCATTATTATAATGAGCTTGGATTATTTGAAGTTTCTACCCGGTATTACGAAAGGAAAATTCAAGCCATATCAAAAATTCAAAATGGAGGTCATTTATATGAAAATGAGTTTGATAGTTCTTTTATTGGCAGCAACTGCAGGGTTATCGGTCATGAGTCAGCAGCAATCGGAAGAGAGCCATATGGAGCTGGCGGGCAGACACCATACAACAGTGGTGACTATCGTATAAGTTAGCAAAAAGAGGAGACGAACGGCTGTTCATTCTCCTCTTTCATTTTGATTGAATTGAAATGCTTCCAGAAATGCTTCGACCTCTTGTTCATAGACTTCCTTATTGTCACTATAAGACATCGCATGCGCACCATGTGGCGCAATAAATAGCCGTTTATCACCTTTTTTGCGTGCGTATAACTGCTCGCTTTGCTCACAAGGGATATAGTCATCATGGAGGCTATGAATAAAAAGGATAGGTTCTTTCACCTGGTCGATTACATCAAGTGGAGAAACTTGTCGAATGCTGTATCCGTCCCGCCATTTCAACACTTGATCACTTAGTGGAAGAATCCACTGTCCTGAAAGACGAAAATCCGTTTTTAATCGATACAGAAGCTGATCCTCAAAAGAAGCAAAAGGACAATCAGCGATGTAAAAATTGGCGCTTGCATCCGGTTTTGCAGCATATAATAAAGTTGTGACTGCGCCCATCGATTCTCCGTGTATCCCAATGATTGCTTTTTCCCCAAGTTTTTTTCTCAGCCACTTGACGACTTGAGCCAAATCTTCTTTTTCATAATATCCATAGCTCGTTGTTTTTCCGCCGCTCATCCCATGTCTTCTATGATCATAAAGCAGCACATTCCATCCAAGCTTTTGGAATAATTTCATATACTTCACGGAATTGATCAAACTGACGGTAACCCCGTGACAAAGAACGATGGTGCGTGTTGTATGAGGGAGCGGTACAAAATAGCCATGAAGATCATAACCAAATGTTGAAGGAATACAAACTTTCTCTTTTTGCAGCTGCTGAAACTCCTCGTGATGATAGTGCCCTTCATCTGATTCTCGTTTCATGAGCTCTTCATCCGTTAATTTTCGTATATACATCATTTTATTGGTAAAAAAAATGCCGATTGCAGCGAGTGGAAATAATACCAAGGCGAGTATAGCGAGCCATTTCTTCTTCAAGCTGATTCTTCCTTTCCGAAGGGTTTCTATGAAGATCATACCACATGTTGGGAGTTTGGCGTGACTCTTGCTGAGCAAATAAAACGGATGATACACTAAAGCAAAAGGAGAGAGGCAAAGTGAAAAAGACCAATCAAGATCAAGCAAAGCTAAAGGATGGCATAAAGGATGATGTGAAACAGCAGCTCATTCAAATGAAGCAGAATCTGGCCGCCGAGACAGAAAAAAGAGAAGAACAAAAACGACAAGACCTCCTTCGGCAACAGAAAGAAAAAGAAAAAAATAAAAGTTTCTCAGAGCTGCTAGATGAAAGTCATTTAGACTGGAGAAAGTATAAAAGTTAAAAAAGGGAGCTACGATGCTCCCTTTTTTATGTTATATCATTGAGGTGAATACATACTACATGAGCCTGAGAGAAAACACGTCTAACTCCCTCGTATCACTTCATTTCAGAATTGCACCAATAGGGTTTTACGTTCAAACTAAAAAAAACGTATTTTATAAACGATAAATTAAAAAGAGGAGTATTGATTTATTTAAATTCCTTTTTATCCCAAAAATAGTAGTTAAGACCCTTTTAGGAAAGAGTCATTCCTCTTATAATTAAAGTGTATTACAAAATTTGGGAATGGAGATGATTCACATGAAATTGAGAAGAACAATGACTGGAGTTGCTTTATCTTTAGGCTTGCTTTTACCTATTTCTGGACAAGCTCTTGCTACAAATCATTCAACGGATGCAGATCTGCGTACGAAGGCTACTAAAATTGTAGATTGTTCCGAAACTCCTTTTAAAAAAGAAACGAATAGATTATGTATGTATTCAGATAATGGTGTTTTTGCAAATAGTTTCAATAATTTCGGTACTACATTTTATTTTAAAGGCAAAGCTGGAAATTATGGATATTATGAAAGTAGCAGCAAAAGTTAATTAGTCAACGGGGGCTTTTAGCCCCTCAGTCTTAGAGGAAATCTTGATTAGCTCGTTGCTACTGGATAAACGGGAAACAAAACGTAAGTGGCAAGTTGTTCTCCTATTTGCACGTAGAACATGAAAACGTACATACGTACATACATATATACATACGCTAAAAAGAGATCACATGCATGTGATCTCTTTTTGCTTTCTATTGATTCAAACGATGCGTCTCATACACAGACTGTTTTGTGAAATATGACAAAGCTTTAACTTCTTGGTCGCTTAATGAACGTGCATTTGCCGCTGCCACATTTTCTTTTAACTGTTTCACCGAGCTTGCGCCAAAAACAACAGAGCTGACTGCAGAATGCTTAAGCAAGTATTGAATGGACAGCTCTGTCAGTGATAGGTCATAAGCGACTTTCTTTAACGAAGGAATGATTTGCTGAAGCTCTTCAAATGAATAGTCAAGATACCCGTTCTTTTGAATCGCCGCACTTGCTTGCGAAAGGGGTTTTTCAGTTAATAATCCTTTTGCTAAAGGACCTCTTGCCACGACACTAATGCTTTGTTCTTCAAGAAGAGAAAACCATTCTTCTGGGCGGCGGTCGAGTAAACTATATTGCATCATCACACTCACGATGTTTGATTTTTTGGCGTATTCTTTAATGACATTTGGACGGATCGACGATATGCCGTAATAGCGAATGACACCTTCTTCAACCAATTCTTCAAATGCCTCGATGGTTTCGTCAATTGGATCGTCAATTGTGCCGCCATGCAATTGATATAAATCAATATAATCTGTTTGAAGTCGTTTCAGGCTTTGTTTCACTGCCTCTTTTATATATGCTTTTGAAGGATTCCAATCCCAGCCAGGTTTGCCTTTTTCAAAGCGGTTGCCGCCTTTTGTGGCCAAAATCAGATCTTGGCGTCTGTTCTTAATGGCTTCCCCGACGATTTCCTCATTTGTTCCAAAATCATATAAATCAGCTGTATCCAAATAGTTAATCCCAAGATCAATGGCTTCATCTAATAAAGAGAGCGCTTTTTCTTTTTCAGTCCCAAGGGACATACATCCTAGTGCCGCCTCACTAACCAAGAGATCAGAGGTGCCAATTCGTCTTTTTTTCAATTCAATCACACTCCTATCCTTTCACATTAAGTGAAACAATTCTGGAATTCAAGCTAGGTGATTTCAAAAGGCGCATTGAAGCAGGCATCCGCATTTTGGCTTCTCCTAAAACATCTATGTTAAAATGAATGAAGTAAAAAGTGAAAGTAGAACGAGGAGCTGACAAAATTGAAGGACTTTGAAGAAAAAACATTATCGTCAAAAACATTATATAACGGAAAAATCATTGACTTGGTTCTTGAAGATGTAGAATTGCCGAACGGAAAACCAGGCAAACGCGAAATCATTAAACATCCAGGTGCAGTAGCAGTCATTGCACGTACAGACGAAAATAAAATCATTTTGGTCAAGCAATACCGTAAAGCACTGGAGAGATCCATCGTTGAGATTCCGGCTGGAAAATTAGAAAAAGGAGAAGAGCCGGCACATACAGCACTGAGAGAATTAGAAGAAGAAACAGGTTATACAACTCAGGCGCTCCAAAAGCTGACAGCCTTTTATACATCACCAGGGTTTGCGGATGAAATTGTTCACATCTACCTTGCTGATCAGCTCGTCCCGCTTGAAGAAAAACGAGAGCTGGATGAGGATGAATTTGTCGAAGTGATGGAAGTTTCACTAGAAGAAGCACTGCACCTCATCGAAAAACAACATATTTATGATGCGAAAACAGCCTATGCCATTCAATACTTACAATTGCAAGAGGTACTTAAGTCTACAAAATGAGGGAATTCTTTGCAGATATCCATATTCATATTGGTCGAACAAGAACAGGCAGGGCTGTCAAAATTACAGGTGCAAGGTCACTGACCATTGACCAAATTCTCATTGAAGCGTCTCAAAGTAAAGGGATGGGAATGATTGGTGTGATTGATGCACAATCTCCTGAAGTCCTAGAAGAATTGATAGAAGGTGTAGAGGAAGGCATATACACGGAACTAAGCGATGGCGGGTTATCATTTGGAAAGACCGTTTTGCTTTTAGGCAGTGAGCTAGAAATCAATGATGACCAATCAAAAGGTCCGATTCATGTGCTTGCCTTTATGCCCACGCTTCGTAAAATGTCTGAGTTTTCCGCATGGCTTTCTCTTCATATGAAAAATGTGCATTTGAGTTCACAGCGGTTATATGTGGATGGGAGAACGCTTCAGCATAAGGTGAAGGAACTAGGGGGATTATTTATTCCTGCCCATATTTTTACGCCACATAAAAGTTTATACGGCAAAGGGGTCAATACGTCTTTAACCGAAGTATTCGATCCAGAACTCATTGATGCTGTTGAGCTTGGCCTTAGCTGTGATACGTCTATGGCCTCCCAGCTAAGTGAGCTAAACCGTTATTCTTTTTTAACAAATTCAGATGCCCATTCTTTAGGGAAAATTGCGCGGGAATATACGAAGATCCGAATGGATCATGCCTCCTTTGCTGAATTTGAGCTAGCGCTTCAAGGAAAAGATGGCAGAAATATCACTGGAAATTATGGGCTCGCTCCGCGGCTCGGAAAGTATTATCATACGACCTGTGAGAAATGCGGGGTAAGACCTGACAGTCAGGAGCAAGAAAAGTGCCAAGCATGCGGCCATACCCGAATGACAAAAGGGGTGAGTGAGCGGTTAAAGGAGCTTGCTGACCAAGAAAGTGACAAAGGAATAAGGCCTCCTTATGTTCACCAGCTTCCCCTTCAATTTATTCCAGGTGTTGGAGCCAAAACGTTAGAAAAGTTAAAAGCTGTCTTTCATACAGAGATGAATATTCTTCATCAAGCAACAGAACAAGAATTAAAAGCGGTCCTGCCTGAGAAAACAGCCGATTACATCATCAAAGCAAGAAAAGGTGAAGTTGGACTGATCGCTGGCGGAGGCGGAGTCTACGGTAAGGTGGATATCAATCATGAATCAACTTAAATGGACATGTCACACATTTGAACAACTGTCTAAAGAGGACCTTTACTTGATTTTAATGGAAAGGGTAAATGTGTTTGTTGTAGAACAAACATGTCCTTATCCTGAAATTGATCATCGTGATCAAGAGGCGCTGCATGTCATCGCAAAAGAGAACGGCACGATTGTGGCTTATTGCCGCATTTTCCAAAGCGGGATCATGTACAAAGAGGCATCCATTGGCCGTGTCCTTGTGACGAAGACCGGCCGGAAAAAAGGTTACGGGAAGATCCTGCTCGATCAGGCGATAAAAAAGCTCAGTGAATTAGGCGAAACAAAGATTAAAATCCAAGCACAGGCTTATTTGAAATCGTTCTACGAATCGTTTGGCTTCGAAGCTGTCTCAGATTGTTATGATGAGGATGGAATTCCGCATCTTGATATGGTGAGAAAAGAAAGATAGGCGTGTATACGTCTATCTCAGCGTGTAGACAAACCCTCGCATTCTTTGTCAGTCCTGCGCTCCGGTGCTCACGAATGTCAAATTCGCTCTGCTCCGGTGCTCGTCCTTCCTAGACTGCAAAGGTTTTCTATCACGCTGAAAAGAAGACAAAAGGCTAAAATCAAGTACATTTTAGCCTTTTGTCAACAATTTGAGATAAACGTGTATACGTCTATCTTTTTTAGGTGCTTTCATGTATCATAACGACAACGAAAGGGGTTTTGAGAAATGGGAAAAAGCAAAGCAAAGAAAAAGAGAGAACACCTTCAAAGGCAGCACAGCCGAAATCCAGAACAATCGAGAGGAAATATGCCGCATTTTAGTACACACGAAAGAAAGACAAAAACAAAACAAGAAGCCTTGCAGCATATGATGAAAAAACATAAAGGCAGGAATGCTTATGATCGCTATGAACAGGATCATAAGCATTTTTATTTTGCTTTTTTGTGACAAGTAGATTAAATAATTGGAAAAATTTTAAAAAATAGGACAAACGGTCGTTTCTTTTTGTCTAAAAATGTAGTTAAATGACAAAAAGAAATGAAAGGGAGAGTGGGTATCGTGAAGGTCAAATCATTTGGAGCAGGGCTTTGTATTATGGCAAGTATGCTGCTGGCATCGATGACATTCGGCGCATCAGATGTATCTGCAAAGGATCAAGCAAAAAAAGAGTATATGATCGGTTTTTCTTCTTCCGTTCAAGACAAAACACAAAAACAGCTTGTTGAAAAAGCTGGCGGTCATGTGAAAGAATCAATAGAGAAAATAGATATGATGAAAGTTTCGTTGAACGAAGCATCAAAAGAAAAACTACATCAAGCAAAAGAAGTTACTTTTATTGAGGAAGACCAAAAAGCAAAAACAAGCGGTCAAAGCGTCCCTTATGGTATCAAAAGCATTAAAGCACAAAAGGTACATAAACGAGGATATGCCGGACAGAATGTCAAAGTAGCTGTTCTTGACAGTGGAATAGACGGCAAGCATGAAGATTTACATGTAACTGGTGGTGTCAGCTTTGTTCCAACAGAGTCCGATCCGCTCATTGACCCACATGAACACGGAACCCACGTTGCAGGCACGATCGCAGCATTAGATAATAAGGTAGGCGTCGTTGGTGTGGCACCAAAAGCTTCGATCTATGCGGTGAAAGTGGCAGATGAAAATGGTGACGGCTACTATAGCTGGATCATTAAAGGCATTGAATGGGCGATTGAGAATGAGATGGATGTCATCAATATAAGTATGGGGGGAGCAAGTGAATCGGAGGCGCTGAAAGAAGCGGTAGATCGAGCATATGACAACGGGATTCTCATTGTCGCATCTGCAGGAAATGCTGGGAGCTACGGGTCACTTAATACGATAGATTACCCAGCCAAATACAGCTCTGTCATGGCAGTCGCATCTGTGGATCAACGAAAGCAAAGAGCCTTTGATTCCTCTGTTGGGGAAGAAGTGGAAGTATCAGCACCAGGTGTTTCAACATTAAGTACCGTTCCTCATAACGAATATGGATATAAGAGTGGAACGTCTATGGCATCACCTCATGTAGCTGGTGCTGCGGCAGTCATTCTATCAAAACATCCGAATCTGACAAATGATGAATTGCGTGAAAGGCTGACAAAAACGGCAACAAAACTGGGCGAACCTTTTTATTATGGCGCTGGGCTTGTGAACGTACAAAAAGCTGCACGATAAAGGAAACGAGAAAGCAGTGTACAGCTGCTTTCTCGTTTTTCTTTTCATAAAACTGTCATGTTTCGTCTGCTCTCTCATAGAATCTAGTAACCTTTACTATTTGGGAGGAAGGCGCATGCGGAAAAAGTCTTGGAAAGAACATCTTCTTCAGCACGTGAAAGATCATTTATCAATTTATTTGTTTGTTTCTGTACTATTTTTAATGGGCGTCATTTTTGGAGCCATTATCGTCAATAGTATGACAATGAGTCAGAAAGAGGATTTATTCTATTATTTAAATCAATTTTTTGGTCAACTGACGAATGAGAAAGCAGCAGAATCAAAAGACATGTTTTTGCAAAGCTTTTTGCATCATATGAAATATTTGGGCCTCATGTGGATACTCGGAATTTCCATCATTGGCCTGCCGCTTATTTTTCTTATGATTTTTTTAAAAGGGATTGTAGTTGGGTTTACTGTCGGTTTTTTGGTCAATCAAATGGGGCTTAGCGGTTTTTTTCTATCTTTTGTCTCGGTGCTTCCTCAAAATATCTTGCTCATTCCAGCGTATTTAGTGATCGGAACTTGTGCGATTGCGTTCTCCATTCGTTTAATTGGTCAGCTTTTTATGAAAAAAACCATCAGTCAAGCGCCAATCCATTGGTTTGGCCGGTATGCTTCTGTTCTACTGATGATTTTAACCCTCGCTGCTCTTTCGTCCTTTTTTGAATCATACTTATCATTCATGCTGATGAAAAAGCTGGCAGGTGTTCTGTTTTGATGATTTTATAATCGTTATTAAATAATAATCAATTTATTTATCAATTTAAAATGATTATAGTTGGCTCTCTGCGCATCATTTGATATAATGATCAAGTAATGTGGCGTAGGAGGGAAAGTCAATGGAAAATCGGATTGATCGAATTAAGAAACAGCTTCATTCTTCCAGCTATAAGCTCACGCCACAGCGTGAAGCAACAGTAAGAGTACTGCTTGAGAATGAAGAAGACCATTTAAGTGCAGAAGATGTATACCTCCTCGTAAAAGAGAAGTCTCCTGAAATTGGTCTTGCTACTGTTTATCGGACGTTAGAATTGCTTACTGAACTGAAAGTTGTTGATAAAATTAACTTTGGAGACGGCGTTTCGCGATATGATCTTCGCAAAGAAGGAGCCGCTCACTTCCATCACCATCTTGTCTGCATGGAATGCGGGACAGTCGATGAGATAGAAGATGATTTATTAGAAGATGTTGAAGAGATTATTGAACGCGACTGGAAATTTAAAATTAAGGATCATAGATTGACATTCCATGGTATTTGTCACCGGTGTCATGATGATGAATCCGGCAAATAATCCGAATTGGAACCTTTTCATTCAAAATGAAAAGGTTTTTTGCATGTTCGCTGTATATTCCTTGTCCCACCTGGCATATGCTGAAGTAATGAGAACACGAGAAAGGACATGAAGAACATGCGAAAATGGCTCAAAACAACAGGTGAAGTGATGAAAGTATTTATCTTGTTCACTGGTTTTACCGTCCTGTTCTATTATGCTATGATATGGATAAATTCAGAATATGAAAGCTATCATCGTTATGATAAACCAGAAGGTGCAGCGATAAAAGTGATGGAAATGGATCAGCCGAAACAAGACAGCTGGCAGGATCGATTGATTTATTTTTATCAAAACGGGGAGTAGAAACCATTGAAGGATCAATTATCCGACTTTATTCATTTTATGACAGTAGAGAGAGGACTCTCTGAAAATACCATTGTCTCTTATAAAAGAGATTTACAGAACTATTTGTCTTTTTTAATGACGCATGAACAATTGACAGATGTAAAAGACGTCACACGCCTTCATATTATTCATTATTTAAAACAGTTAAAAGACGAGGGGAAATCGAGTAAAACGTCCGTCCGTCATCTATCATCGATACGCTCCTTTCATCAATTCTTGCTCCGTGAAAAAGTGACAACAGATGACCCGTCATGGAACATTGAATCACAAAAAACAGAGCGGAAATTACCGAAAGTTCTATCATTAGATGAGGTAGAAAAGCTTCTCGATACACCTAAGCAGCAAACACCATTTGACTACCGTGACAAAGCCATGCTCGAACTTTTATATGCAACAGGTATTCGCGTAAGTGAAATGCTTGATCTGACTCTTGCAGATGTGCATCTGACCATGGGGTTTATCCGCTGTTTTGGAAAAGGAAGAAAAGAGCGGATCGTGCCTATTGGTGAAGCTGCTGCAAGTGCGATTGAAGTGTATATAGAAAAAGGCAGAAACAAGCTGCTCAAAAAACAGCCGGTCGATGCTTTGTTTCTGAATCATCACGGAAAAAAAATGTCGCGGCAGGGCTTTTGGAAGAACTTAAAGAAACGAGCCATAGAAGCAGGTATTCAAAAAGAATTGACGCCTCATACGCTCAGACATTCATTTGCGACACATTTGCTTGAAAACGGTGCGGATCTTAGAGCCGTACAGGAAATGCTCGGACATGCCGATATTTCTACTACTCAAATTTACACACATGTCACAAAAACAAGATTAAAAGACGTGTATCACAAATTCCATCCAAGGGCATAAGTAAAGCATGGCACGGTGAACGTGTATCATGCTTTTTTATGTTTGGACCGTTTATGGTTGTCAATTGACTTGAAAACGGTTTATACTTGAGATGTCTGACCTCTCCAGTTGTGAAAGGTGAAAGGACAAGAATATTGAAGGAGGCGCTTTTTTATGCCTGATTATCAGTATAAACGTATTTTCCTCATTGTGATGGATTCAGTAGGAATCGGGGAAGCACCTGATGCTGCTGATTTTAATGATGTAGGTGCAGATACACTTGGACATATTGCTGAAAAAATGAACGGGCTTCATATGCCGAATATGGCGAAGCTTGGGCTAAGTCATATTAAAGAAATTAAAGGAATTCCAGCGGACGAAAAACCGCTTGCGTATTATGGAAAAATGCAAGAAGCATCCAATGGGAAAGACACAATGACAGGACATTGGGAAATCATGGGTCTTTACATCGACACACCATTTAAAGTCTTTCCAGACGGCTTTCCAGATGAACTGTTAAATGAATTAAAAGAAAAAACAGGGCGCGGCATCATTGGAAATAAACCAGCGTCTGGTACAGAAATTCTGGATGAGCTTGGCGAAGAGCACATGAAAACAGGCGATTTAATCGTTTATACTTCAGCAGATTCTGTGCTGCAAATTGCTGCACACGAAGAAGTTGTGCCATTAGACGAACTTTACCGCATTTGCGAAATCGCACGTGAACTGACTTTAGATGAAAAATATATGGTAGGGCGCATCATCGCTCGTCCATTTGTCGGAGAGCCGGGGGCATTTGTTAGAACACCAAATCGTCATGACTATGCATTAAAACCATTCGACCGTACCGTCATGAATGAATTGAAAGATGATGGACTTGATGTCATTGCGATCGGAAAAATCTCTGATATTTATGATGGTGAAGGAATCACCTCTTCACTCAGAACGAAATCCAACATGGATGGAATGGACAAGCTAGTGGAGACGCTGAAAACAGACTTTACTGGGCTGAGCTTCTTAAATCTTGTCGACTTTGATGCGCTTTATGGACATAGAAGAGATCCAGAAGGCTACGGTAAGGCACTAGAGGAATTTGACGCACGTCTACCTGAAGTGTTTGATCTATTAAAAGAGGATGATCTGCTTGTGATCACAGCAGATCACGGAAATGACCCGGTTCATCACGGAACAGATCATACAAGAGAATACGTTCCGCTTATTGCTTACAGCAAAAAGCATCAAGAAGCGAATGAGCTGCCAACAGCGAAAACATTTGCTGATCTTGGGGCAACGGTAGCAGATAATTTTAAATCAACGCTGCCAAAATACGGAACAAGCTTTTTATCTAAACTCAAATAGGGGGAAATCACGTGGGAGCACAGTTTTCAGAAGCGGCGGCATATATTAAACAAGCATCGACATATGTACCAACAGTTGGATTGATTTTAGGTTCAGGTCTTGGCATTTTAGCCGATGAGATTGAAAATCCAATCAAATTGAAATATGAAGATATTCCTGGATTCCCTGTTTCAACAGTAGAAGGGCATGCAGGCCAGCTCGTCATTGGAACGCTGAAAGGCACGGTCGTTTGTGCCATGCAAGGACGTTTCCATTACTATGAAGGGTATGATATGAAGCAGGTGACATTTCCTGTCCGTGTGATGAAAGAAATCGGCATTGAGACATGTATTGTGACAAATGCAGCGGGCGGTGTGAATACGTCCTTCCATCCTGGCGATCTTATGTTGATTACAGATCATATCAATATGATGGGAACCAATCCGTTAATTGGACCAAACGACAGTCAAGGGGTTCGTTTCCCTGATATGTCTGCACCGTATGATAAAGATTTGTTGGCACTTGCAGAGAAAACGGCTAAACATTTAGGCATATCTGTGCAGCAAGGGGTTTATGCAGGAATGACAGGCCCTTCATATGAAACACCGGCAGAGGTTCGTTTCCTCAGAACGCTTGGCGCTGATGCAGTCGGTATGTCGACTGTGCCAGAAGTGATTGTGGCACGTCATGCAGGCATAAAAGTACTTGGTATTTCATGCATCTCTAATGCGGCTTCAGGTATTTTAGATCAGCCGCTTTCTCATGATGAAGTGATCGAAGTGACGGAAAAAGTGAAAGCAAGTTTCCTTGATTTAGTGAAAGAAGTTGTCAAACAACTCTCATAGATCGTGTGAAAGAGTCTTCTGTTCATGAAACAGAGGGCTTTTTTTTATGGCAATCAAACGATCTCTGAATAAAACAGCCTTTATGAGGAAAAAATAGAAAGGATTACGATAATGGAGGTCTGCCACTTGAAACGTCATATATGTGCATTGTTTACTTTAATGATCCTTATTTCAATGGTTTCACCATCAGCGATGGCAAAAGAAAAGATTGAAAAGCCAGGAGAAAAACAAACATCAGAATTGGCGCATGAAGCCAAATCAGCGATTTTAATGGAACGTGACACGGGAAAAGTACTTTACAATAAAAACAGTGATGAAAAACTTGCCCCTGCAAGTATGACCAAAATCATGACGATGCTTCTCATCATGGAAGCGATGGATCAAGGGAAATTAAAAATGACTGATAAAGTAAGAACGAGCGATCATGCAGCATCTATGGGAGGCTCACAAATTTTCCTTGAACCGGGAGAAGAAATGACGGTTAAAGACATGCTAAAAGGCATTGCGATTGCGTCAGGAAACGATGCTTCAGTTGCCATGGCAGAACATATAGCTGGATCTGAAGAACAGTTTGTTGAGCAAATGAACAAAAAGGCAAAAGAGCTTGGACTCACCTCAACGGTCTTTCAAAATCCAACAGGACTTCCTGAAAAAGATCATTACAGCACGGCTCATGATATGGCAAAAATGGCGAAAGAGCTGTTGAAATATGAAGAGATCACCAAGTTCACAGGTGTATACGAAGATTATCTTCGACAGAACACGGATAAAAAATTCTGGCTTGTGAATACAAACCGTCTCATTAAATTTTATCCAGGTGTGGATGGGGTGAAAACAGGGTTTACAGGCGAGGCGAAATACTGTCTAACTGCATCTGCTAAAAAAGGCAACATGCGCGTGATTGCTGTTGTATTCGGCGCAAGTACACCAAAAGACAGAAATGCTCAAGTCGTCAAAATGCTGGATTACGCCTTTAGTCAATATACAACGCATCCTCTGTACAAACGTGGTCAAGATGTAGCAGAGATCAAAGTGAGCAAAGGGAAAAAGAAAAAAATTCAGCTTGTCACGTCTGAACCGATTTCTCTGCTAACGAAAAAAGGCGAAAATGTCGATCAGATCAAAAAAGAAATTAAATTAACTCAAGATGTCACAGCCCCATTTTCAAAAGGAACGAAACTTGGCACCATCATCTTGAAAAAAGATGGAAAAGTGCTTCATGAAAGTCCTGTTGAAGCGAAAGAAGATATGGAAAAAGCCGGTGTTTGGACGTTCTTCAAACGGGCGATGGCCGAATTTGTTAAATGGAAGTAAAAGGTGAAAGACTGCTGCAACTGGCAGTCTTTTTTGCTATGAACGAAAAGAACATCTAAATGTGACGAATGATCACTAGTTTTGTCATGGTGAAGGATTTGCATGTGAAGAAAGAGAAACATTCTTTATCCGAAAATAGAGCAAGGAGGAAGAAAAGATGAGCCTTGGTATTGATTTTCAAATAAAAGAGAGCGTACTTTGCATTCGGTTGACAGGGGAGCTTGATCATCACTCCGCAGAGACATTGAGACAAAAGGTGACGAATTATTTGGAAACAGAGGACATTCGCCACATCGTGCTGAATTTAGCTGATTTATCGTTTATGGACAGCTCTGGGCTCGGAGTGATTTTAGGAAGATACAAAGAAATTAAACAGCTTGGCGGTGAAATGGTCGTCTGTGCGATCTCGCCAGCGGTGAACCGTTTATTTGATATGTCCGGCTTGTTTAAAATTATTCGTATGGAGCCTTCAGAGCAAACTGCGCTGCAAACATTGGGGGTGGCATCATGACAAATGAAATGAATCTGACTTTTTCTGCTTTAAGTCAAAACGAATCCTTTGCGAGAGTAACGGTGGCAGCATTCATCGCTCAGCTCGATCCAACATTAGATGAGCTAACAGAAATCAAAACCGTTGTATCAGAGGCGGTCACGAACTCGATCATTCACGGGTATGACGGGAATCCAGACGGCAAGGTGCACATTAGCGTCACGCTGGATGACCATATTGTGTATCTGACGATTCGAGACGAAGGCATGGGCATTTCAGATCTTGAGGAAGCAAGGCAGCCGCTTTTTACAACGAAACCAGATTTAGAGCGCTCCGGGATGGGCTTTACGATCATGGAGAACTTTATGGATGATGTCATGGTGGACTCATCTCCAGAAATGGGCACAACGATCCGCTTAACAAAGCATCTATCAAAAAGCAAAGCGCTTTGTAATTAAGGAGCTGCTCATATGGATGTGGAGGTAAAAAAGCAAGCAAAAAAAGCACAGCTGTCAAATGATGAAGTGAAAGAGCTCATCAAAAAAAGCCAAGACGGAGATCAACAAGCAAGAGACCTCCTCGTAGAAAAAAACATGCGTCTTGTTTGGTCCGTTGTTCAGCGCTTTTTAAATAGAGGATATGAACCAGATGATCTGTTCCAAATAGGCTGTATTGGCCTGCTAAAATCTGTTGATAAATTTGATTTGTCTTATGATGTGAAGTTTTCGACCTATGCCGTTCCAATGATTATTGGAGAAATTCAGCGTTTCATTCGCGATGATGGAACGGTCAAAGTCAGCAGGTCTTTAAAGGAACTTGGAAATAAAATCAGGCGGGCAAGGGACGAATTGTCTAAATCTCATGGAAGAATGCCGACTGTACAGGAAATCGCTGAATATCTGGATATCACACCTGAGGATGTCGTCCTCGCTCAAGAAGCGGTCCGCTCACCATCATCTATTCATGAAACAGTGTATGAAAATGACGGCGATCCGATTACGTTGCTCGATCAAATTGCCGATCATTCAGAAGAAAGATGGTTTGATAAAATTGCGCTAAAAGAGGCGATTAAAGAATTAGAAGAGCGCGAGAAACTGATTGTCTATTTAAGGTATTATAAAGACCAAACACAATCAGAAGTAGCAGAAAGACTCGGGATTTCCCAAGTGCAAGTCTCACGGCTTGAAAAGAAGATTTTAAAACAAATCCAAATGCAAATGGATCAAAAAGACAGCTAGCCAATTTGGCTGGCTTTTTTTGTGTGGTAATTACCGGTAAATTAAGTTCTTTCAGTATGAGAACCATTTTTCACCACATACTATTTTTAACCCATCGTATAGGAAGTGACTTGGATGGACGGACAAATCTTTATTCGGCTGCGCCATCGGATTAAGACTGGTAATGATCAGCTTATTTATTTAGAGGATATCGCCCAAATCACTGGAGATGACAGTGCTGTGCAAAAGCTGAGCAAAATGCCGATATACCATGTCAGCAAAAAGGATCGTCACATCGTTGTGTTAGATATCATGCATGTGGTCAAAACGATCAAAAAAACATGGCCTGACATCGACATTCAAACGGTCGGAGGCTCAGAGGCCATTGTTGAAATTGATACAGGTAAACGCCAACTGTCCCCCGTATTATTCGTGTTTGTATGGCTCCTCTTATTTGTCGGAGCGGCCCTTGCCATCATGAATTTCCATGAGGATGTTAGTATGCGGCTTGTTCATATCCGCCTTTACGAGATGATTACTGGAAACACGGTTGAGCATCCGTATTTATTACAAATTCCATATAGCTTTGGACTCGGTTTGGGCATGATTTTATTTTTCAATCATGTGTTTAAAAAGCGTTTAAACGAAGAGCCAAGCCCGCTTGAAGTGGAAATGTTTAAATATCAGCTCGATCTTGATCATTATGTCGCACTCAATGAAAACAAAGAAACATTGAAAGATATCCATGATCGGTAAATGGCTTTTTGTGGTGCTTGTTGGGCTCGGCGGCGGTTTAACGGTAGGTGCAGGATTCGTGGCGTTTCTCACAGTGCTTGGTATTATCCCTCGATTAATGCAATTAACGAAAACGCAGCGTTTTATTCAAGGATATGAGGCTGCCGTGATAAGTGGAGCGGTCGTTGGCGGCTGGGCTACTTTAAGTCAAGTCCATTTGCATTTATCCAAATGGCTGGCGCTACCGATCGGTCTTTTATCTGGCATTTTTGTCGGCATGCTTGCTGCCGCACTCACTGAAGTGTTAAATGTACTTCCTATCTTAACGAAAAGAATTGGAATGGACGGCAAAATTGTGCTGTTGCTCATGGCCATCGTCTTAGGAAAGGTGTTTGGCTCGCTATTTCATTGGCTTATTTATATTTAAAAATGTGGAGGGAACAACACGTGTCAAGTTTAAAAGAGAACTATCCATCTAAAGTGAAAACGTATCAGCCGAAACCTCCTTATGTACTGAACTGCATCAAGGCTTTTCTTGTCGGCGGTTTGATTTGTGCGATAGGCGAGGGATTGCAAAATTTCTATATTACTTTTTTTGATTTTAATGAGAAGACAGCAGGGAATCCAACGGTGGCGACCCTTATTTTAATTTCTTCTATTTTAACTGGTATTGGTATTTACGATAAAATCGGCCAGTTTGCTGGAGCGGGATCAGCTGTCCCGGTGACAGGATTTGCAAATAGCATGACAAGTGCGGCTCTTGAGCATAAAAGTGAAGGGCTTGTGTTAGGTGTAGCGACCAACATGTTTAAACTGGCTGGGAACGTCATTGTGTTTGGTGTCGTCTCGGCATATGTCGTAGGGATTATTCGATACGTCTTGGAAAAGATGTTTTCGTAGGAGGAATAAAACGTGAAACTAACAGGTAAGCAATCTTGGGTATTTGAACACAAGCTTTATGTGAATGCGGAAGGAACAGCTGCAGGACCGAAAGAAAAAGAAGGCCCAATCGGTCATCTCATTGATAAAACCTATGATGAAATGCACTGTTATCAAAAGAACTGGGAAATGGCTGAAAGGCAGCTCATGGATGATGCCATATCAATGGCCTTATCAAAAGCGAATTTGCAAAAAAGTGATATTGACCTTCTGCTGGCAGGAGATTTACTGAACCAAAACGTGACAGCCAACTATGTGGCAAGAGAACTTAAAATCCCGTTTCTTTGTTTATTTGGTGCCTGCTCCACATCAATGGAATCAGTCGCCATTGCCTCAGCGCTAGTAGATGGTGGCTTTGCCAATAGAGCACTTGCTGCGACAAGTAGTCACAATGCGACGGCAGAGCGGCAATTTCGTAATCCAACAGAATATGGCGGGCAAAAACCAGATACAGCCACAAGTACAGTGACAGGGAGCGGTGCTGTCGTCATCAGCCAAGAACCTTCCCAAATTCAAATTACAAGTGCCACCGTCGGACGGGTGATGGATCTTGGGATTACAGATCCATTCGATATGGGTTCGGCTATGGCGCCTGCAGCGGCAGACACAATCAAACAACATTTAGAAGACTTAGGAAGAACAGTAGATGATTATGATCTCATCCTAACAGGAGATCTATCTGGAATTGGATCGCCTATTTTAAAGGATCTTCTGAAAGAAGATGGCATTCAGCTTGGACGGAAGCATGATGATTGCGGATTAATCATATACACACCTGATCAAAATGTATTCGCTGGAGGCAGCGGCTGTGCCTGCTCAGCTGTCGTGACATTCAGTCACATCTTTCAAGAAATGAAAGCAGGGAATTTACAAAGAGTATTGGTTGTAGCAACCGGGGCGCTTCTCAGCCCAATGATGGTTCAGCAAAAAGAGACCATTCCAACCATTGCGCATGGAGTTGTATTTGAGCGTGCAGGAGGAGAAAGCTAATGGATTATTTGATTGCTTTTGTTGCAGGCGGACTGATTTGCGTGATCGGCCAGCTTTTACTTGATGTACTGAAACTCACACCGGCACATGTCATGACGACCTTTGTTGTGGCGGGGACGATTTTAGACGGGTTTGGTATTTATGATAAATTTATTGAATTTGCAGGAGCGGGTGCTACCGTCCCTATCGTAAGCTTTGGTCATAGCTTGCTTCATGGGGCGATGCATCAGGCTGATGTCCATGGATTTATTGGAATCGGAATTGGGATTTTTGAGTTAACCTCTGCTGGAATATCAGCTGCAATTTTATTTTCATTTATCATTGCACTTATCTTTAAACCGAAAGGATAACCTAATATGGGGCAAAGACGCAAAGTCATTTTAGTGACAGACGGAGATATATATGCTGCCAAAACGATTGAGCTTGTCGCAAAGAAAGTCGGCGGAAGATGTATTTCCAGCTCAAAAGGGAATCCGAGCAAACGAACAGGACCAGAACTGGTCCAGATGATTTTAAAAACGCCGTATGACCCAGTGTTTGTCATGTTTGATGATTCTGGCTTAACAGGTGAAGGAACAGGGGAGACGGCGATGAAGCACGTAGCACGTCACCCTGAAATTGAAGTGATTGGCGCCATTGCAGTGGCATCTAAAACCCATCAAGCGGAATGGACAAAGGTACATGTCTCCATTGACCGGGAAGGTGAACTGACAGAATACGGCGTTGACAAACATGGACTTCCAGAAATGGAACCACACAAAATGAGTGGAGATACAGTGTATTGTCTCGATTCACTACAGCTTCCGATTGTTGTCGGCATTGGAGATATTGGCAAGATGGGACGGAAAGATGATCTAAGCAAAGGGTCCCCCATCACAATGAAGGCAGTCGAATTAATTTTAGAAAGGAGCGGTTTCCATGAAGAAAGACAAGGTGCACGTGTACCGAGATCCGAAGAAAAATGAAGATTTTTTCAAAGACAATGTCGGGATGGGTCTCAGCTTTGACCTTGGCGTTCGGAAAATTTATGTCCATGATCAGGAAATCCAGCTTTACTATGTAAATGGATTATGTGATACACAATATGTGATCTATTTATTAAAAGAACTGATTGAAATCAATGACAACGAACCTGAATCAGATGATCTTGCACGTGTGGTAGAAAACCGTCTTGTCAATCAGCAAGTCTCAAAAGTTGAAACGCTTGATGAAGCAGTGGATCAAGTGTTGTCTGGACTTGTAGCAGTCGTTGTCGAAGGTGAAAATTACGCATTTATCATTGACGTCAGGAGCTACCCTGGCAGAATGCCGGAGGAACCGGATACAGAAAAGGTTGTCAGAGGTGCAAGAGACGGCTTTGTTGAAAACATCATTGTGAACACAGCACTCATTCGCAGAAGAGTGCGGGATGAAAAATTGCGATACAAAATGCTTAAAGTAGGCGAGCGTTCTAAAGCAGACGTCTGTGTTTGTTATATTGAAGACATTGCTGATCCTGATCTTGTTGATATTATCGAAAAGGAAGTGTCTGGGATTAAAGTTGACGGACTGACGATGTCTGATAAAACAATAGAAGAATTTATCATTAAGCAAGGATATAATCCCTTCCCGCTTGTGCGATACACCGAGCGCCCAGATGTAGCCGCTAACCATATATTAGAAGGGCATGTCATCATCATTACGGATACATCTCCTAGTGTCATCATTACACCAACCACTATTTTTCATCACGTTCAACATGCTGAAGAATACCGCCAGGCGCCAGCAGTTGGGACTTTTTTAAGATGGGTGCGTTTTTTAGGCATCTTATGTTCTACTTTTCTTTTGCCGATCTGGTTTCTTTTTATTCTAGAACCGAATCTTCTGCCAGACAATCTAAGCTATATTGGATTTAACAAACCTTCTCATATCCCTGTCATTCTCCAAGTATTCCTTGCTGATTTTGGGGTGGAATTTTTACGAATGGCGGCGATCCATACGCCGACCGCCTTGTCGACTGCCATGGGCTTGATTGCGGCCGTTTTAATTGGACAAATTGCAATTGATGTCGGTTTATTTACACCAGAGGTCATATTATACGTCTCGCTAGCAGCCATCGGCACATTCACCACTCCAAGTTATGAACTGAGTGTCGCTAATAAAATCATCCGACTGATCATATTAGCACTAGTAGCGATCTTTAAGCTGAATGGATTGATCATCGGTTTTACGCTGTTACTTATTTATTTAACATCCATTCGTTCCTTACAGACGCCTTATATGTGGCCGTTTATTCCTTTTAATGGAAAGGCTTTATGGCAAGTGCTCATTCGGACGTCTGTTCCTGGCTCAAAAGTAAGGCCAAGCATCGTTCACCCTCAGAACAGATCAAAAATTCCGCCAAATTCTTAACGCTCGTTGAAAGTGGCTGAAGATTGTGATATTGTATTTTTAACTTTGAGAAACGGCAAAAGGCAGCTTGTGCAGCTGTCTTTTTTCAGCCGAGGCGGAGAAAGAGGGAATGACATTGTATTTACACGGCACTTGCAGACAAAATGAACTCGGACATTTAGAAATTGGTGGTGTTGATGCCGTTTCTTTAGCTGAAACGTATGGGACACCACTTTATGTATATGATGTGGCTTTAATACGGGAGCGTGCAAAAAGCTTTCAGAAAGCATTTATTGAAGAAGAACTAAAGGCTCAGGTGGCATATGCGAGTAAGGCGTTTTCTTCTATTGCCATGTTCCAGCTGGCAAAAGAAGAAGGCTTATCACTTGATGTCGTTTCAGGCGGGGAGCTGCACACAGCCATTTGTGCCGGGTTTCCAGTAGAAAAAATTCATTTCCATGGTAACAACAAAAGCAGAGAAGAATTAAAGATGGCATTAGCGCATGGAATCGGCTGTATTGTTGTTGATAATTTCTATGAGATCAACCTCATTGAACAGCTTGGTCAAGAGCTGTCAAAACAGGTGAAAGTACTCCTCCGCATCACGCCGGGCGTTGAAGCACATACGCATGACTATATTACAACAGGTCAAGAAGATTCAAAATTTGGTTTTGATCTTCATAATGGACAAGCAGACGAAGCGGTCAAACAAGTGCTTAAATCAGAAGTGATCGAGCTTTTAGGTGTTCATTGTCATATCGGCTCACAAATTTTTGATACAGCTGGTTTTGTCCTTGCAGCAGATAAAATTTTCTTGAAGCTGGATGAATGGAGAGAATCATTTGGATTTATTTCCACAGTGCTGAACTTAGGCGGAGGCTTTGGCATCCGTTATACAGAAGAGGACGAACCACTTCCAGCAACTGAATACGTGGAGAAAATTATTCAAGCGGTGAAAGAAAATGTAGCCCGCTATGAGTTTAAGATGCCTGAAATTTGGATTGAGCCGGGCCGCTCCCTTGTTGGAGATGCGGGAACCACTCTTTATACGATCGGCTCATCAAAACATGTACCTGGCATTCGCGATTATGTAGCCATTGACGGCGGAATGAGTGATAACATTCGACCTGCTTTATATCAAGCAAAATATGAAGCAGCGAGCGCCAATAAAATGAGCCAAACGCATGATCAAACGGTGTCCATTGCAGGGAAATGCTGCGAGAGTGGAGATATGCTCATTTGGGATATTGATTTGCCAGAGTTATCACAGGGAGACTTGTTAGCTGTCTTTTGTACAGGAGCTTATGGCTACAGCATGTCAAACAACTATAACCGCATCCCGCGCCCGGCTGTAGTATTTGTAGAAGATGGGGAAGCGCAGCTTGTCGTTGAGCGTGAGACATATGAGGACATTGTCAAATTGGATTTACCTTATCAATCAAAAGTGAAATCATCGACTTAAAAAAAGCTGCCTGATCATCAGGCAGCTTTTTCTATGACATTTATTTTCCACCAGTAAATACAGAGACGATCGCGTTCCAAATAGAGACAAAGAAATCCCAAATCTTCTGTAGAAGGTTTTTCCCTTCATCTGATTCTATGAATTTTGTAATCTTGTCTTTTGCTTTATCAATTTGAGATCCGACTTGTTTCCAATCGATATTGATATTTTTCATTTTATCGAAGAGAGAGACAAGTTGATCTTTTTGATCCTGCGTCAGATTTAAGTTCAAATCAGAAGCGGCTTGATCTACTTTTTCTTCCACTTCTTTTGTTGTTTTAGGAACTCCATTTTTGGCAATGTCATCTTTGATTTTTGCAATCAGGGCAGAAGCATTGTCTTTTCCAATAGAGTCTCCCAGTTTAGATGTTGTTACAAGCTCTTCGTTTGCCACCTGTTTCACATCTTCAGGAATGGCTTTGTCGCTTGACACTTCATAGGCTTTTAATAGACCTGTCAGTGCTGCTGTGCCAGATACTTCAAACGGCGCCGTCACGACAACCTTTGCATCTTTCACGCCTGCGGTCATTAAAGCATTTAAATACATCTCATCTGTAATGGTCTTAATGTTATGTGTATCCACAGTCAGACCCGTACCTGATTTTTCAATAGTAATAGATGAAGATGATAATGCTCGAGTCCCGATTTGAGAGCGAGGGATATACTTTCCTAAATATTCGTGCTCTTCTTTATTGGTTACTTCAATTTTTGTCGCATTTTCAGGTGGATTCAACTCGTCAAGCACCTTCTGGCGATCAGCCGGTGTTAAGTCTTGCCCGAGTGTGACGATGACATCGCCGACAGCTGCATCCGCTAAGCTGACTTTTGGCGCACCAATCAGTAAAAGGAGCGCTGCCATCATACCAAGCATTGTTTTTTTAAACATGTTGACCTCCTTCAAGTCGAAAGCGTTTCTCGATGGTGAGAAACTCATCTTTTGAGTACATGATTTGAATCGTACTCCATCATATAGACGTAACAAATCAGTCTGACGTTTCAATTTTCTTTTAAAGATGTTTGAAACCTCCAAGATGATGAAGTGATTTGCTCAGTCTGTGATCATTTCCTTAGGAGAAAAGGATCAAGCGCTTTTATTTTATCAATGATGGCAAAAGAGGTAAATCACATTAGGTAAGCAGGGGATGTTTAACATCACCGAAAATGTGCTATAATGAGCGTTGTTTAACCTGAAAGGAGAATGTGAAAAATGGCGAAAAAAGGATACATACAATTAACGAATGGAAAGAAAATTGAGTTTGAACTTTACCCAGAGGCTGCTCCAGGTACAGTAGCAAACTTTGAAAAATTAGCGAATGAAGGCTTCTACGACGGATTGAAATTCCACCGCGTGATCCCAGGGTTCGTAAGCCAAGGCGGCGATCCGAACGGTAATGGAACTGGAGGACCTGGTTACACAATTAAATGTGAAACAGAAGGAAACCCTCATCAGCACGAGAGAGGTTCATTATCAATGGCACACGCTGGTAAAGATACTGGCGGCAGCCAATTCTTTATCGTACATGACCCACAGCCGCACTTAAACGGTGTTCACACTGTTTTTGGCAAAGTAACATCTGGTATCGAAGCTGTTCTTGATATGGAACAAGGACAAGGCATGGAAAAAGTCGAAGTGATCGATGCTTAATCCAAAACACCGCTTAATTGCGGTGTTTTTTTATTTTACATCTGATGTTCCTGTGATCTGTGCCGTGAAGCGGTAGGTGATCATCCAATATAAAAGGGCTAAGGCGCTGATTGAGGCTCCAAATAGACATACCCCATTCCAGCCAGCGTTTGCGTATATGTTAGTTGATACAATAGAACCGAGCGCACTGCCGAGGGAATAAAAAATCATATAAGCAGCAGTCAGCCGGCTTCTCGCCTCAGGCCGGACCATGAAAATCATACTTTGATTGGTCACATGAACGGCCTGCACAGATAGGTCAAGAATGATGATACCAACGATTAATAAAATGAGGGAATATTCAGTGAAAAAAATAAAACACCATGAAAAGAGTAATAGGACAAGGGCGATGCACGTTGTTAACTGTCCTAAGCCTCGATCAGCAAGGCTTCCAGCTCGAGCGGCACCTAATGCTCCGGCAACTCCAGCAAGGCCAAATGCACCAATCGCCGTATGTGACAGATTGTATGGCGTAGTGCTGAGAGGCAGCACAAGTGAAGTCCACAGCGTGCCAAACACAACAAAGATCAGAAAACCCAGTACGCCACGAATACGTAGAATTCGTTCTTGTCTGAACAATATAAACATTGAAGCGAGCAAGTTCACATAGGATATGGAGACTCTCTTGCTGTCAGCACGCGGAAGATACCGGTACAACACGCCAGTAATGATCAGCATCATCACGCCGGAAACGAGATAGACTGATCTCCAGCCGGCGAGATCGGTTAGTACACCAGCAAACGTTCGTGCGAGAAGAATACCAATCACAATTCCACTTTGAACCAAGCCCACTATGCGGCCACGTTCTTCAGGAGCGGCCCATGTCGCTGCGAATGCTACGAGTACCTGAGTGACTACAGCAAGCAGTCCCACCGCAGCTAGTCCTATGAATAGGACGGTGGCGGTAGGGGCGATACCGACTAGAATGAGAGATAACACGGAAACTAGCATTTGAGCTACGATGAGCCGCCGTTGGTTGAACAGATCACCAAGTGGTACGATCAGTAGCAGTCCTAGCGCATAACAAAGCTGAGTAATCGTAATGACCATACCAATGGATGAATAACTGATACCAAACTCGGATGCGAGAGAGTCTAATAATGGCTGTGCAAAGTATATGTTTGCAACTGCCATCCCGGAGGCTGTCGCAAACAGTAGAGCCATATTGCGAGTCATCGTTGATCGGGTGTTTATTTGTAAATGAGTTGTTTCCAGATCAGAATGTTCAACGGCATTCATTTTTTCTTTTTTCATGCATGTCAGCAGCTCCTTTTGTACTGAAAAGTATAATATACTGATTGGTATAAAATGATTCCTGTTAAGGATAACCAGAGAAACGTTTTAAAGTCAAGATGATGTAGTGAAGATCTAGTCAATTTGACAATGATATGTCAATAAAATAAAATTATAATATACCGATGAGTAAAAAACGTTATAAGAAATAGATGATTGATTTAGTGAAAAGATTTTTATGATAGAAATGAGGGTTGATAATGGTTCGACAACGGGAATTTGATGAGGAAAAAGCGTTAGATGAGGCCTTGTTGCTTTTTTGGGAGAAGGGGTACAGAGCGACTACATTAAGCGACTTAACTGCAAAAATGGGAATACAGCGGCCAAGCTTATACTCAGCGTTCGGTGATAAAGAGGAATTGTTTGAAGCAGCATTACGCAAATATACAACTCAGCATGCTGCCCACATTCGAACAAAACTTCAAAACAATCTATCTGTAAAGGAAGCATTTCATACATTATTTGCTGAATTAGTAGAAGAGGAATATGGACATGGGCCGAGTAAAGGGTGCTTCTGCATCAATACAATAGTCGAGCTTGCCCCACACGAAGAGAAGTTTGAAATTCTCACAAGAGAGCATCAGATGTATCTTTCGGTCATTTTTGAAGAAAAAATTGTACAAGGTATTCGCTCGGGTGAGCTCGAAAGCAGTCTGAATGCCAAAGCCTTAGCACAGGCGCTGGTTGTTTCTTTTATTGGACTTACAGTTCTCATGAAATCTCGCCCAGAGCGTTCATTTGTAGATCATTCTGTAGCGACGATCCTATCCATATTGAAATAAATAGTCTATATAAAGAAAGCGTATTTTGATCCATTGATTAAAACACGCTTTTTCTTTTAGGGTGTGATGGACACGTTTTTGTGATATGATAAGAGAACAAACATTCGTATTCGTGAGTGTCACCATATGTAGCTCTAAAAATAAGTGGAAGTGCACATCTAAAAAGCGTGTGATCATGCTGAAAGAAAGCAGGAGATACTTTGAAACCATTAACAAAAGAAGAAAAAAACCAGATGATGATTGCCATTCAGCGTTACTTTGCCGAAGAACGAGAAGAGGAGATTGGTGAATTAGCAGCCATTAATATATTAGAATTTATCACAAAATATCTTGGAAGCTACTATTATAATCAAGGGGTTCGTGACAGCCGAAATATCGCTGTTCAAAGATCTCAATTGTTAGAGGAAGATCTATTCGCACTAGAGAAAAGAATATAATCAAAAAGCTCGTCTATCTTATTCATCCTGCTAACAGATAAAGAGGAAAAAAGACCCCCTTAATAAAGAACGCATATTCGTATCATATGTAATGATGAAAAGGTGGAACCAAAAGTCCATTTGAATCGTTATATAAGTAACCATTAATGAAAATCAGCTTTTTTGGTTTTATTTCATCAAAAGAAGGAATAGAACATACAAATAGGCGAAGTGCAGATGATGGAGGTTCTAAATATGGGGAAAATCAAATTGAAAATCGCAATCTTATTTGTTTTACTGCTTTGTTTAGGCGCAGGTTATTTATACATGAATGGCATGAAAATTGAAGATGTGCCAACAGCCATTGGCGAAAGTTTAACGAATAATGATAAAGATTACACAATCTATGAATATACCATTACAAAAATTGATGGTGATGAGTATTACGGTCAAGCCAAAAATGGCACGAAAATCATTTTTAACGGGAAGAAATTTGAAGATGATGTGGCCGATCTGAAAAAAGGCGATCGTATTAAAGCATACTTTAGTAATGAAAAAAGAATAGACGGTCTTATAAAAGTAGTAAAAGTCGTCAATTAACAAGTCTCCTTTCCTATAGGGAGGCTTTTTTTATGAATAAGTGAATAAATCTTGATTGTTGCATTTGACCACAAGGATCGCTATAATAGCCCCTAAGGACAGCTAAATATCGATTGTATCCTTCGGGGCAGGGTGAAAATCCCGACCGACGGTAATAAAGCAAATGCTTTACAGCCCGTGACCCGTTAATTTATTAACGGTTGATTCAGTGAGAAGCTGAAGCCGACAGTGAAAGTCTGGATGGGAGAAGGATAACGAAAGCTATGTATGAACAAAAAATATGTGTTGATCATAGTTTTATTTCTAATGCAAAAAAACCACAGCCCCGGAATTTTTCCGGGGCTTTCTGTATGTCAATATAGTCATCGCATGCAGTGTTTATTAGGTGATCCCTCATCTTGTATGGACCATAAAAAGCGACGAAGGTGTTCAATCGATCACATGTCCCAAACATCGCTTTTTCATAAAGTGAGAAATACAAAAGAAAGAGAAAGGGAGGATCACATGTTTACGGGGATTATTGAAGAAGTGGGTACAGTTCAGTCATTGAGCAAAAGATCCGCAGATGCCATGGAAATCATCATCAAGTGCAGTCGTGTACTAGAAGATGTTCACCTAGGCGATAGTATCGCCATCAATGGCGTTTGTCTCACTGTCACAAGCTTCACAAAAGAACAGTTTGCGGCAGATGTGATGCCTGAGACGGTCAAAGCGACATCACTTGATCAGCTTGCGCCAGGTAGCCAAGTGAATTTAGAGCGAGCGATGTCATCAAATGGACGATTCGGCGGTCATTTTGTTTCAGGCCATGTTGATGGAACGGCTGTGATTACCCGTGTAGAAAAGAAGAGTAATGCCATTTACTATGATTTGAAAATGGACAAGACCCTCACAGATATGCTCACAAAAAAGGGATCGATCGCAATAGACGGCGTCAGCTTGACTATTTTCGATTTGCGAGATGCTCATGTGACAGTTTCTATCATTCCACATACGCTTGAAGGAACTATTTTCCCGACTAAATCTATGGGAGATGTAGTAAATATTGAATGTGACATGATCGGTAAATACATTTATCGCTTTTTAACAAAAGAGCAAAACGAAAAGCAGCCATCACGATTAACCCCATCATTTTTAAAAGAGCACGGATTCTAGGAGGCGATTGTATGTATCATTCAGTTGATGAGGCAGTAAATGCCCTGAAACGAGGAGAAATCATTATCGTAGTAGATGATGAAGACAGAGAAAATGAAGGAGACTTTGTGGCACTTGCTGAGCATGCAACGCCGGAAGTCATTAACTTCATGGCTTTACATGGAAGAGGTCTTATTTGCACACCAGTTCATGCCTCGATTGCGAAACACTTGGATCTGCATCCCATGGTCGAGCGAAATACGGATGCACATCATACAGCATTTACAGTGAGCATCGACCATACGTCAACGACAACTGGTATAAGTGCTTTTGAGCGCTCAACGACCATTTTGGCCATGTTAAATAAAGAGTCAAAACCAGAAGATTTTGCCCGCCCAGGTCATGTTTTCCCTCTTATTGCGAAAGAGGGAGGCGTAGTAGAAAGACCAGGTCATACAGAAGCGGCCGTTGATCTTGCTAAACTTGCGGGTTCAGTGCCAGCGGGTGTCATATGTGAAATTATGAATGCAGATGGAACCATGGCCCGCGTACCCGAACTGCAAAAAATTCAAAAAGAACACGATTTAAAGATGCTGACGATTGAAGCATTGCAGGCATATATAAACAAGCAAACAACGACAATGAAAACAAAATAAAAATCACAAAAAAGGATGATGAACATATGAATACAATACAAGGGAATGTAGTAGCAGAAGGATTAAAGTTTGGAATCGTCGTCGCTAGATTTAATGATTTTATTACAAGTAAATTGCTAGATGGAGCAGAAGATACATTGCTCAGACACGGAGCAAACGGTGACGATATTGATGTCGTGTGGGTGCCAGGGGCTTTTGAAATTCCGTATATGGCAAAAAAACTAGCAGAAACAAAAAAATATGATGCAGTCATTACACTTGGAACCGTGATTCGCGGGGCAACATCCCATTACGATTATGTTTGTAATGAAGCGGCTAAAGGAATCGCACAAAGTGCCATCTCAACAGGGGTGCCGATTATCTTTGGTGTACTGACAACAGAATCTATTGAACAAGCCATTGAAAGAGCCGGTACAAAGGCTGGAAATAAAGGCAGTGAATCGGCTGCAGCTGCTATTGAAATGGCCAACCTAAATCGAACGTTTCGTTAATTTGATGAAAAAGAGTTTAAAAACAACCTAAAAGTGTTTATAATGTGTGATGAGCAAGTGATTCATAAGACATTTGCTGGAAAATAGGATAATTTTAATATTGAGGGGTATATATGTTAATTCGTTACAAGAGGTCTTTTGAAAAAATTGCCATGGGACTCCTGTCCTTTATGCCGGGTGAGAAAGACGTCAAACAGCTTCAGCAGACGATAAAGTCGTATGAAATGGATGAAGATCGGCAGCTGTTCCTTTGGAAAGATGGTGAGGATATCGTCGGTGCGATTGGTGTGCTGAAAACAGACGACCAAGTACAAATCGAACATATTAGTGTCAATCCGTCCCATCGTGACCAAGGCATCGGCAAGGAAATGGTATTAGCCGTGGAAGAAGTATTCAAAACGAAAACGCTCATTCCAAATGAATTAACGCAAGGCTTTTTTCATAAGTGTCACAGTGAAACAAACTAAATATCACACATGTAAAAGCAGAGGTTATATGTCTCTGCTTTAGATTGTTGACAAAGGGCTAAAATGAACTTTATTTTAGCCCTTTGTCTTCTTTTCAGCGTGATAGAAAACCTTTGCAGCCCTAGGAAGGACGAGTACTGGAGCGGAGCGAATTCGATATTCGTGAGCACCGGCACGCAGGACTGACACCGAATGCGAGGGTTTGTCTACACGCTGAAGCAGAGGTTATATGCCTCTGCTTTTTTTACGTTCCATCTGCTTTTCACGTTCAAGCAATACGTCCGTTCGATCACGCAGTCTATGCTTTTCAATTAAGAATGTATGGGATAAGTTGCTCTCCTGTCCGAAGGTTAAGCCTTCTTTTTGGGCCATCTCTTGGCATAAAGAAAGAAGCGTTTCATCTCGGATTGGCAGCATCACACTTTCGTAGGGCATGTCTTCATCGATTTTCTTTTTCAGTGTTCTCAGCAGCAAAAGAAATGCCTCTTCATCAAGACCTAATTCTGTTAGTATGTTCCGGTCCGAATCTAATATATGAAGGCTGTTTGAAATCAGCCGTTTTGCTCCTTTTCCATTCCCTCGTCTTTGATGATACAAAGCAACAGCAAGCTGAATGAGACCCACCCAGTACTTTTTGCGCTGATGAGGAGGATCTTCTTTCCAAAATTCTTCAAGAATTTCATGACACTCAAAATAATCTCTTGTCGTATGAAATTCATGTAAAAAAGCCACGTACGCTTTAGGATACACAGCGGTCAACTCCTTTTCCACTATCAGTCTAACATACCGAAAAGAAAAGAAGAAAGAGCGCCCCTTTATGAAAGGACGCTCTGTTTCTTTAATAAACCCAAGCCGCGCCAACGATGATCAGCAAGATGAACAGCACAACAATAAGCGCAAATCCTCCGCCGAAGTAATAACCATCTCCCATAATGTTACGGCCTCCTTTTTCATCAGTTCTGATTACAATGGTATTCTATGTATAAATGCCCTCATTGGTATGGGCGAATCCGCTGTTTTTCTTTTTTTGCCTGCTGCCTCATGGTCGAAATTATATTGGACGAGAGCTTTATCGTGTCTTATACTAAAGGTTAGCCGATGAAAACGGTACTTAGAAGACAGTAGAAATGGTGAGAAAAGAATGCTGGAATATCAGGTGAAAATAGATTCGTTTGAGGGTCCTTTGGACTTGCTTTTACATTTAATTAACCGTTTGGAAATTGATATTTATGATATTCCCGTCGCTAAAATTACGGAGCAGTATTTATTATATGTCCACACGATGAGGGAGCTTGAACTGGATGTTGCAAGTGAGTATTTGGTGATGGCTGCAACCCTCCTGAGCATTAAAAGCAGAATGCTTCTCCCAAAACAAGAGGAAGAGCTGTTTGATGAAGACCTGATGGAAGAAGAAGAGGACCCTCGTGATGAGCTGATTGGCAAATTAATTGAATACCGCAAGTATAAAAATGCAGCGCAAGAACTGAAGGAACGTGAAGAAGAGCGGCAAAACGCCTTCACAAAACCACCAAGTGATTTAAGTGAATTTGCAAAAGAAGCAGAAGCGAAGGACACAAACTTACACGTCACGGTGTATGATATGTTAGGTGCGTTCCAGAAGGTATTGAACCGCAAAAAAATAACAAAACCAGCACCATCAAAGATTACAAGACAAGAAATCCCGATTGAAGACAAAATGAATGAGATTATGAACCATTTAAGAAAAACAAAAAAGCGGACCAATTTCATGACTTTATTTCAACATGATCAAAAGGAACACCTTGTCGTGACGTTTCTTGCTGTTCTCGAATTGATGAAAAGCCATCAAATCATGCTGGAGCAGGAAGGAAACTTTGAAGATATTTATATCATAGGGAGTGAAACGATTCATGACGCTTGATATCGTGAATTGGAAAGCCATCTTAGAAGCGCTGCTATATGCAGCAGGTGACGAAGGCTTAACAAGAAAACAGCTCATGTCTGTTCTTGAAGTTGATGAGGCAGCGTTGCTTGATATTATGTCTGCCGTAAAAGAAGAATATCAAAAACAAGAACGAGGAATTGAGCTCATTGAATATGCAGATTCATATATGCTGCTGACGAAAAAAGAATACAGCGTATATTTAAAAAAATTAGTAGAGACACCATCGAAAGGTTTGTCACAGGCAGCGCTAGAAGTGCTCGCCATTGTCTCGTATAAACAACCGATTACACGCAGCGAAGTCGAGGAGATCAGAGGCGTTAAATCAGAACGAGTGCTGCATAGTTTAGTTGCCAAAGCACTGCTCTGTGAAGTAGGACGTGCCGATGGACCGGGACGAGCGATCCTTTATGGGACAACACCTACCTTTTTAGAGCAATTTGGTTTAAAAGCCTTAGATGAATTACCGCCACTTCCAGAGAATGTGGAAGCAGATGGGGTGCAAGAAGAGGCTGATCTCTTTTTTGAAAACTTCAATCAAACATTTGAAGAGATAAAATAGTTCAAAATAAGGAAAAATGTATGATAAAATATAACAAAGATTTTAGGTCTAAAACCTTTGTTTGAAAGATAAAATGGTGACAAAGCCATGAGGGGAAGGTAAACACGAAACAAATGGCACATATGAATGTAAAGGCTCAAGTTGATCAAGCAGGCGTTTTTTTATCAAAGGTTGCAGTTGAAATGAATGATTTTCTGAACGAAGCTACCTTATCAAGCTTGAAACGATTAAACCCGGAAGCGGAAGCCTATTATTGTGACATATTAAGTACATTGCGGAAGCTTGCAGTTTATAGCGAGGATGCCGCGGCGGTTTGCAGGAAAATCGGGCAGCAGCAGACATTCCCGCAGCAAGCCGCACAGCAGACGCTTCATCGTATTTATCATCAATGTATTGAAGAATTTTTTACACCAAAAAAGGATACATGGTATGAAGATAGCCGTTCAGCCTATACAGGAAAAAGCTGCATTGTTTTCCATCATGAAGTATCGGCTGAAGTCAAACGTTTGTTTTCTTCATTAGAAAAAGAGTTTTTAACGATGAGAGAAGAGCTGGAATATACAACATCTCATCAGCAAATGAAAATGGTATAAAGAAGACAAGGCAACTCTCACATGAGAGTTGCTTTTTTTTATGGACGAGGCATCATAACTTTTTCAGCCGCGCATACACTTGTACAAAACGGACAAGGACGTGAATGAACATGCCCTATTTAAAAATTGGAACAGCAGTCCTTCTTCTATTGACACTCTTACTGCCTTTTTCCTCACACGCTCAAGCAGACATTTCATTATCGGTGAGTGCGAGAAGCGCCATTTTAATAGATGGACAGTCAGGCAGAGTCCTATTTGGAAAGGACGAGCACGAAAAAAGAAGAATCGCCAGTATCACAAAAATTATGACGGCTGTATTAGCCATTGAATCAGGAAAAATGAACGACATGGTCAAAGTGTCAAAACGTGCGATTCAAGCGGAAGGTTCTTCGATTTATTTAAAGGAAGGACAGAAGGTGAGCTTAGAAGACTTGACATACGGGCTCATGCTGCGCTCTGGAAATGATGCAGCTGTTGCCATTGCAGAACATGTTGGTGGCAGCTTAGAAGGCTTTATTTTTATGATGAACCAAAAGGCCTCTGAACTAGGCATGGAGAATACGAATTTTCAAAATCCGCATGGACTCGATGATCATAAAAACCATTATTCATCAGCTTATGATATGGCAATCTTAACGAAATACGCCATGAAGCATCAGCAATATCAAAAAATTGCCGGTACCACCTTTTATAAAGCAAAAACAATCGAAGGTTATTGGAAAAACAAAAACAAGCTGCTCACTGGTTTGTATCAATATTCGACTGGAGGGAAGACAGGATATACAAAACTTGCAAAACGCACGCTTGTCTCCACAGCTGCAAAAGGAGATGCTGCGCTCATTGCTGTGACGATTAATGCACCGGATGATTGGAAGGATCATATCTCAATGTTTGAGTATGCATTTGATCACTATAAAACGTATGTGCTTGCTGAAAAAGGCAGGCTCGCTTCGTTAAAAGGGACTTTTTACGAAAAAAAAGCGTTTATTAAGCGGGATGTGGACTATTTTCTAAATGAGGATGAGAAAAAACTAGTGGAAATCGAAACGGAAATGCTGACGCCTGAAAAGAAATGGGAAAAAAACAAAGAAGCGATCCCAGATGTAGTAGGGAAAATGACGTTCTTACTGGATGGTCAGGTGATTGAGCAAGTCCCCATTTTTTATGAAAACAAACGCAACCGAATGCCTCAAAAAAGCTTTCAAGAAATGTTTAAGTCTGTCTTTCAGACATCGATAGGCGGATCTTCATGGTCAATCTGATCTGGGTATTCCTCACGGTCATCGGTCTTGTCTATGCAATGTTTAACGGAACGATGCATGAAGTGAATGAAGCGGTCTTTAAAGGATCAAAAGAAGCGGTCACCATTTCAATAGGGCTGATTAGTGTTCTTGTATTCTGGCTAGGATTGATGAAGATCGCAGAAGAAGCGGGGTTGTTACATTTCTTTAGTAAATTATGCCGGCCCTTTATCTCAAAACTATTTCCTGAGATTCCTGCGAATCATCCAGCGATGGGGTATATTCTGTCCAATCTCATGGCAAATTTCTTTGGCCTTGGCAATGCTGCCACTCCACTTGGGATTAAGGCGATGGAGCAGATGAAAGCATTAAATGGCGGAAAAAATGAGGCGAGCCGGTCTATGATTACTTTTTTAGCAGTCAATACATCTTCTATCACACTTGTGCCAACGACTGTCATTGCCATTCGTATGACCTATGGCGCAGATCAGCCAACAGATATTGTAGGCCCAACCATTTTGGCGACACTTATTTCAGGTATCGGTGCGATTATGATTGATCGCTATTTCCACTATCGCAGAAGCAGGCGGGGGTGATCTTGTGGCATTTATTAACTGGCTGTCACTTGCTTTGATTCCACTGATCATCGCAGGAATATTGATTGCAGGGACGATTAAAAAAGTACCGACGTACGAAACATTTGTAGAAGGTGGGAAAGAAGGCATTCAAATTGCCTTTTCAATCATTCCGTATTTAGTCGGTATGCTTGTCGCTATTACGATTTTCCGAGCATCAGGTGCCCTTGATTTTGTCATGGAATTATTGAAACCTGTGTTTACAGCGATTGGTGTTCCTACAGAAGTGGTGCCGCTTGCGCTTATTCGTCCTATATCAGGAACAGCGGCGCTTGGTATGACATCAGACTTAATTGCGACTTATGGTCCAGATTCTTTTATCGGCAAGCTTGCCGCCGTTATGCAAGGGTCAACAGATACGACCCTTTATATTTTAACCGTCTATTTTGGAGCAGTTGGTATTAAAAAAATGGGAGATGCACTGAAAGTGGGGCTGCTTGCAGACCTGATTGGGATCATTGCATCGATTATTATCGTCAGTTTGTTATTTAGTGGCGCCTAATCGGGTGCTTTTTTTATTTCGTGGATGGAAAACAGCTTTTTAGTTGAAATTAGACAGATGAAACGCTTATTTTTCCACGAATGCTTGTTTGTTTCAAGCCAAGCAAGTAAGATAGTACATGAGGTGAAAGACAAATGGAACGTTTACAGAAAGTAATTGCCCATGCCGGCGTCGCTTCTAGACGAAAGGCTGAAGAATTAATTAAAGAAGGACGAGTTACCGTTAATGGTGAAACAGTGACAGAGCTCGGAGTAAAGGTGGGCTCTTCAGATAAAATTGAAGTCAATGGCTTAAAGCTTGAAAGAGAAGAACCGGTTTACTTTATGCTTTATAAACCGCGCGGCGTCATTTCAGCTGCTGAGGATGATAAAGGACGCAAAGTCGTGACAGACTTCTTTGATGATGTCCCGCAGCGCCTGTATCCAATCGGCAGGTTGGATTATGATACGAGCGGTTTAATTTTGATTACAAATGATGGCGAATTTGCCCATAAGCTCATGCATCCGAAATATGAAATTGATAAAACGTATGCAGCAAAACTAAAAGGCATCCCTTCAAAAGAATTGCTTAGAAAGTTAGAAAAAGGAATCATGTTAGACCATAAAAAAACAGCACCTGCCCGTGCCAAAATGCTCTCGATTGATAAACGAAAGCAAACATGTATTGTGCAATTAACCATTCATGAAGGCAGAAACAGACAGGTTCGCCGCATGTTTGAAGCAATCGGCCACGACGTTCTAAAACTCAAAAGAGAGCAATATGCTTTCCTTCATATTGAAGGCATGAGACCAGGAGATCGCAGAGAATTGACGCCGCATGAAGTAAAACGCCTAAGAGCGATTGCGGATCATGGGAAAAGCGCTTTTTAATTTTCACATAAACTTCAAAAAATGAAGAAGCATCAAAAGAAGGAGAATGCTATAATTTACCTGAATGTCTATGGGGAAGGGGTACTTCAGATGAAGAAAAGACGATTTTTCATACGGACGGGCATTCTCCTCGTGATGCTTGCTGCACTATGTTATACGATGTATAACTCAGTATTTGCCAAACAGGATCAAATCAAAGAAGGATCTATTGCGCCTAACTTTGTCCTTCAATCGGTAGATGGGGAACGGATTGAATTAAAGGACTTAAAAGGCAAAGGCGTCTTTCTCAATTTTTGGGGTACATGGTGCGGTCCATGTAAGCAGGAATTCCCTTATATGGCAAATCAGTATGAAGTGTTCAAGGATCGCGGTGTCGAAATTGTTGCCGTGAATGTGGGGGAATCCAATATTGCTGTGAAGAACTTTATGGATGCTTATGGCGTGAATTTTCCTGTTGCCATGGACAAAGATCGTCAAGTGACAGAGGCATATGATATTACGCCGCTGCCAACCACATTTTTAATTAATCCTGAAGGCAAAGTAATCAAAGTCATAAAGGGAACGATGACAGAACGTAATGTCTATGAATATATGAATTTGATTAAACCAAAGGGGTCATAGAATGAAAGAGGTAAAGTGCGAGTGTGGACATATTAATCCAATCGGTACTGTTCTATGTGAATCATGCGGGAATCCCATTGCAGCAAAAGAGAAAAATTCATCAAAGCTGCTTGATATGAGATATGACGGCAGTGCAAGACGCTCGCAAACATACAACAAAACGATTGTTGATAAAGTATGGAACTTTTTTTCTTCCGTAAAAGTGGGTGTGTGGCTCATTGTCATCACACTGTTAGCTTCTTCGCTAGGAACTATTTTTCCGCAGGAGCGGTTTATTCCGCCAGGTGCATCAGCTTCCACTTATTATGAGGAGCAGTATGGGTCGTTTGGCAAGTTATATTACATCCTTGGATTCCATGATCTTTATAATTCTTGGTGGTTTTTAGCCCTTGTCGCATCTATCGGAATTTCCCTTGTGATTTGCAGCCTTGATCGAGTGATTCCACTTTATCGCGCACTCAAAAATCAAGGGGTTGTCAAAAAAGAAGGTTTTATGAGAAGGCAGCGTCTTTTCAGCGAAACAAATCAAACATTAGATCAACATACATATGAAGGCATCGTTAGTAAAATGAAACAAAAGCGTTACCGCGTAAGAGAAGAAGATGGACATATTTTAGCTGAAAAAGGCCGCTTTTCCCGCTGGGGACCTTACGTCAATCATATTGGATTAATTATATTTCTCATTGGATCCATGCTCCGGTTTGTCCCAGGAATGTACGTGGATGAAACATTATGGGTAAGAGAAGGCGAAACGGCACCAATCCCAGGGACGGGAGGCCAATACTTCTTAAAGAATAATGCGTTTTCAATTGATCGCTATGAATCTGAAAAAGAAAAAGAAGTCTTTGAAAATGCGATTGAAAAGGCTGGCGATGGTCAAGTCGTCAAAAGTTATAAAACCGATGCCGTTTTATACAAACGTGAAGGGGAAGTTGTTTTTGGTGAAAAGCCAAAGCTGAAGCAGGTAACAGAACACGATATTAAAGTGAATGAACCGCTTAAGTTTGACAATTTCTCATTATATCAAGTGGATTTTAAACAAAATGAACTCGATCAAATGGTCTTTCAGCTGATTCGAAAAGATACTGAGAAATCTTTCGGAACAGTGAAGATTAATCTGCTGGAGCCTAAGTCAGAATATGATCTTGGTAGCGGTTACAAAGTCAAGGTGATGAGTTATTTGCCTGATTTTTATTTTGACGAAGATGGCACACCTAGTACGAAAACGAGGAATCCGAATAATCCTGCGTTCGTATTTGAAATGATCTCTCCTGAAAAACCAAAAGGTGAAAAAAGCTTTGTCGCAATTCAAGAGACAGTAGAGGGTTCTGATAACAATCTTTATAAAATGAAATTTGACCGGGTTGAAACAAAAAACGTGACAGGTTTAACGGTTCGAAAAGACTTAACACTCTGGGTACTTATTGTTGGCGGAATGATCTTTATGATTGGTGTCGTACAAGGGATGTACTGGCAGCATAGAAGAATCTGGCTATCGGCAAAGGATGGAAAAGTATTTGTGGCAGGACATACAAACAAAAACTGGTTCGGCTTAAAGTCTGATCTTAAGGTGTTACTGCACGACAGTGGCATCAAACAGCCAGTGGATCAAAAAGAACTGCCTGATACAACAAGTATCAGCAAAAGCAAGGGGGAAGGGTTAGATGGCGGCAGTCAGTGAAAACCTGTTATTTGCAGCTTTTCTATTTTATTTAGCGGCAGTTCCTTTTTTTGGAGGGGCCATTAAAGGAAAAAAGAAAGAAGAGGGTCCGCGCAAAAATAAGGCGGCACTTATCGGCATAACGCTCACCATCATTGGTTTTTTGAGTCAATTTGGCTATTTTATTTCAAGGTGGATCGCGTCTGGTCACGCACCAGTCAGTAATCTGTTTGAATTCACCACAGCCTTTGGCATGATGCTGGTGCTCGCATTTATTATTTTATATTTTGTCTATCAAGTGTCTGTGCTAGGTTTATTCACACTTCCAATCGCTTTATTAATCATTGCTTATGCAAGCATGTTTCCATCGGATATTTCACCGCTGATTCCTTCGCTTCAAAGTAATTGGCTATATATTCACGTCACGACAGCAGCGCTTGGTCAAGCCATTTTGGCGATCAGTTTTGTGGCAGGTGTGATTTTTCTTTTGAAGCATGTCGATCAAACAAAACCGGGGAAGAAAACCTTTGGCTTAGAGCTGGTCATGTTTATGATTGTGGTCACCCTTGCATTTATCGCTGTCACGTCCATCTTTAGAATGACAGGGTATGAAGCGAAATTTAATTGGGTAGATAAAAATAAAGAAGAGAGCGTCATGGTCTATGAGCTGCCTGCCTTAGTAGGACCTCATAAAGGAGAGCTTATCACAAAAGATCGTTTAGAGCCTGTGGTTGATCTGCCGCCTGTTTTTTCAGGTAGAAAGGTGAATACAGTGCTGTGGTCATTTGGCGTTGGGCTGATTATTTATGGATTGCTGAGATTGATCATTCGCAAACGTCTAAGTGCGCTGCTTCAGCCGCTCGTAAGACAAGTGAATCTCGATTTAGTCGATGAAATTGGGTACAGGGCTGTTTCCATAGGATTCCCTGTATTTGCGTTAGGCGGTCTTATTTTTGCGATGATCTGGGCACAAATTGCATGGACGAGATTCTGGGGATGGGACCCGAAGGAAGTATGGGCTTTAATTACATTTTTATTTTACGCCGCCTATCTCCACCTTCGGTTATCACGAGGCTGGCATGGTGAAAAGTCCGCTTGGCTTGCTGTAATCGGATTTGCGATCATTATGTTTAACCTTATCTTTGTCAACCTAGTGATTGCGGGGCTTCATTCTTACGCGTAATCGCATGAAAAAGGCCAACTTTTATGATTCGATTCGGCTTTTTGTTAAAATGTATGTAACAACGGAGAAAGCAGGAGGATTGTCTAATGGAACACACAACTCAAACGAAAATATTAGTCGTCGATGATGAGGCAAGAATTCGCCGCCTTTTAAAAATGTATTTAGAACGGGAAAATTATGAAATTGATGAAGCGGAAAATGGGGATGAGGCCATTCAAAAAGGACTTCAAACCGATTATGACCTCATTTTGCTTGATTTAATGATGCCTGGGACAGATGGGATCGAAGTGTGTAATCAAATTCGAGATAAAAAAGCCACACCAATTATTATGCTGACAGCAAAAGGTGAGGAAGCCAACCGTGTGCAAGGTTTTGAGGCAGGAACGGATGATTATATCGTCAAACCTTTCAGTCCGCGTGAAGTGGTTCTTCGTGTGAAAGCACTGTTAAGAAGATCGTCTCAAACGTCATATCTCAATACTGGAACAACCACAAAAGATGTTCTTGTGTTTTCTCATCTATCCATTGATCATGATGCACACCGGGTCACAGCAGATGGAAAAGAAGTCAGCCTCACGCCGAAGGAATACGAACTTTTGTACTTCTTGGCAAAAACGCCGGATAAGGTCTATGACAGGGAAAAGCTTCTCAAAGAAGTGTGGCAGTATGAATTCTTTGGGGATCTGAGAACAGTGGATACCCACGTCAAAAGGCTACGCGAAAAACTAAATAAAGTGTCACCAGAAGCAGCGAAAAAAATCGTGACAGTATGGGGTGTCGGGTACAAATTTGAGGTCGGCACTGAATGAAGCTGTGGAAAAGTGTCGTAGGAAAGCTATGGTTAACCATTCTTTTCCTCGTGCTCATTGTTTTATCGATTTTAACTGTGCTTCTTTTAGAATTCATTGAGAACTACCATGTCGAAGAAGCAAAGTCTGATTTAACACAAATGGCCAACAAAGTAGCAGTCATTTTAGAAAGCCATGAGGATCAATCGCTTGCAAGGTCGATTACATCAGAACTAGCTGATAAATTGACAAGTATCGCGATTGTTCAAGAGGATGGACTAGAATGGTATTCGTCTGAAAAAGGCGGGAAGCTTCCTGCGATCACAAAAGAACAAATTGAAGCAGACAAAGATTTGAACAGGGCACTGACAGAACGAAAAAAAATCAGTAAACGAGCTGAATCTGATACAGGCAATCAGAAGGATGAACGCATTGTAGTAGGTGTTCCTTACGAGGCGAACGGAAAGAAAGGGATGGTCTTTCTTTCTCAATCCCTCCTTGCTGTAGAGCAGACAACAAAACATACGACGCGTTATATCTTCCTCGCAGCCGGAATTGCGATTGTGCTGACGACAATTTTCGCTTTCTTCTTATCCACTCGTGTCACCTATCCTCTCAGAAAGATGAGAGAGGGAGCACAAGATTTGGCGAAAGGAAAATTTGATACAAAGATTCCTATTTTAACGCAAGACGAAATTGGGGAACTGGCGATCGCCTTTAATCAAATGGGCAAGCAGCTTAAATTTCATATAACCGCTTTAAATCAAGAAAAAGAACATTTGTCCAACATTCTCAGCAGTATGGCAGACGGTGTCATCACGATCAATATTGATGGAACGATCCTCATGACAAACCCTCCTGCAGAAAGATTCTTGCAGGCTTGGTATTACGAGCAAAATATGAAGATCAAAGATGGGGATGAACTGCCGCCGGAAGCGCGTGAATTGTTTCATACTGCCGTCAGTACGGAAAAAGAGCAAATGATCGAAGTCACGCTGCAAGGGCGTACTTGGGTTCTTCTCATGTCTCCGCTTTATAACCAGCAAGATGTCAGAGGGGCGGTAGCGGTACTTCGCGATATGACAGAAGAGAGAAGACTGGATAAGCTAAGAAAAGACTTCATTGCAAATGTCAGTCATGAACTCCGTACACCTATTGCTATGCTTCAGGGCTATAGTGAAGCGATTGTCGATGACATTGCCGGATCAGAAGAGGAAAAGAAAGAGATTGCCCAAATTATCTATGATGAATCACTTCGAATGGGTCGTCTTGTGAATGATCTTCTCGATCTCGCACGTATGGAAGCTGGTCATATTACACTGAATCTTGAATCAACTGATACAGAAGAGCTGACTGAAAAAATCTACCGTAAATTCCTTGGAATTGCGAAAGAAAAACAAATCAACCTGACGTATGAAATTCAAGTAGAAGAACCGTATTTTGTATTTGATCCAGATAAAATAGAACAGGTTTTTACAAATCTCATCGATAATGCCATTCGTCATACACCAGAAGGCGGAGAAGTTCACTTCTCAGTTCAATCGGTGGAAAATGGGCTCAAGATGGATGTGAAAGATTCGGGAAGCGGCATTCCTGAAGAGGATCTCCCGTTTATTTTTGAACGGTTCTATAAAGCAGATAAAGCAAGAACAAGAGGACGTTCCGGTACGGGGCTGGGCCTTGCGATTGTGAAGAACATCGTAGAAGCGCATCAAGGCTCCATTCATGCACATAGTAAGGCTGGAACAGGTACTCACTTCACTTTCTATATTCCGAAAAAAAAGCAGGAACTCGTCTAATCTTGACGAAGAATCTTGTTACATGAGAAACACTTCTTTTCGAAAGAAAATGAAGTGTTTTTTCTATTTTCATATTTTTAAGGAGAAGTTAAACAAAAAGCCCTTTCCAAATTGTCGATCTTGTAATATATTTGTCATAAAGTTGTAATGTAACGTTTTGTGAGAGTCACTCGACAAAAATAAGTGAACGGAGGGGTTTCCTATGCATGAAACCTTTCAAAAAATATATGATTCGTACCATCAAGATTTGTACCAATTTTTATTTTATATGGTAAAAGATAAAAATCAGGCAGAGGATCTCGTGCAGGAGGTTTACATTCGGGTACTTCACTCATATAAAACTTTTGAAGGAAGAAGCAGCGAGAAAACATGGCTGTTTTCAATTGCAAGGCATGTGGCAATTGACTGGTTTCGCAAACAGCAAACTATCAGACAACGGGTGCTCGGCACGTTTGATTGGGATAAACAGGATGTAAAAGATCCAGACCTGCTCCCAGATGAATTGGCTGTACAGGATGAAAATATCAAAGAAATTTATGCCGCACTTGATCATTGCACCATTGATCAACGAGCCGTCATCATTTTAAGGTTTATCCAAGGCTACTCAATCATGGAGACGGCCAAGGCGCTAAAGTTCTCGGAAAGCAAAGTCAAAACAACGCAGCACCGAGGCCTGAAAGTGCTCCGAAAACATATGGAGCTTTTGAAGGAGGAGCTAGTGAATGAAAACGAACAGGTCCAATTGGAGCGAAGAACGAATTAAAGTATTACTCAGTCAGCTTCCAAAGGTGGAGGACAACCGTTCATCTAAGCAGATTTACCAGCAAATGCTGATGGCAAGCGGGAAGAAAAAGAAAAGTGCCAGATGGATCGGTCCAGCGGTCGCAACCGTTGTGGTCTTATTTATGGCGTTTTTGATTTCTCCTCATTTATTTCAGCCGGCTGCTCAAGATATAAAGAAAGTGAAAATGGACTCGAGTGCTGAAAAAGGACAGGTGAATGCTACATTAGAGGCGGTAAAAAACACAAATGATCCTTCACATGTTGCTTATGCATCTGACAAAGAAAAGTATATGACGATTTCATACATAGATGAATCGACTTCTCAAGTTGTCCCAATCAGTATTCAAAAAGAAAATAAGCATGATAATGTGCAGGCGCTTCTTGATACATATGAAAAACTTGAGCTGCCTGAAATGACAAAACCTCTTCAAGCTTATATGGATATGGTGGATGTGAGTGAAAAAGGGGATACACTGATTTTTCAGCTGAAAAATGATTTGTCTCTTGATACATTAAAAGAAGCCAATCGTTTTAAAGACATGGTCAAAGAAACGTTAAAATGGAGCCAATATAAACAAGTACAGGTGAAGTCTGTCAATGGCTCGCACCTTCAATTAGGGACGAATGGCCGTCTTGGTACCATTTCAATTAATAAACAAACAAAACACGCTTACTACGTTTTAGAAAATAAGAGCGGGACATTTTTGGTGCCGTCAAAAGATGATTATCCTTCTTATAAAGATGCAGTAGAGGCGATGAAGCGGGCGAATGATGCAGGACTCGATCCACTCATTAAAGAAGAGCCTATTAAAAAAGTGACATCAAAAGGAAAACATGCAACCATCACGTTTGGAGCATCAGCACAATTAACGGACTCAATTGATCATATTTTACTTATTGAAGGACTGCTGCTCACAGCGAAAGATTTTGGTTTTACAGATGTCACGATACAAAATGCAGGAACAGATCAAGTAGGCCCATATGAATTAAAAGAACCGCTAGAGGTACCGGCACTGCCAAACCCAGTTGTTATCAAAGAACGCTAAAGGACGCAACTTATTGCGTTCTCAGCGTGTAGACAAACCCTCGCATTCTTTGTCAGTCCTGCGCTCCGGTACTCACGAATGTCAAATTCGCTCTGCTCCGGTGCTCGTCCTTCCTAGACTGCAAAGGTTTTCTATCACGCTGAAACGAAGACAAAGGGCTAAAATCAAGTTCATTTTAGCCCTTTGTCAACAATCTGAGGACGCAACTTATTGCGTTCTTTTTTCATGTATAGAAAAGGGCTTCCTTGAGGTATACTAAGCTGTCATGAAAAGAACTTCAAAGAAGGGAAGTCACTGATGAAAAGGTATTGCTACATATGTGCTAGCTGTTTCTTGTTCTTGGCCTTATCACCGTTTGCCCATGCAGAGAAAACAACCGAGTGGGTGGAACCAATCAAAGGTGAAGTCACTGATTTGTTTGGGACAAGAGGTGGTTCGCATAAGGGGTTAGACATTGCTGCACCAGAAGGAGAATCCATTTTGGCTGCTAGCGAAGGTGTGGTTACTCGTTCCTATGTATCTGCTACATATGGTGAAGTTGTATTTATTCGGCATCCAAATGGATATGAAACCGTCTATGCGCATTTAAATGCGCGTTTTGTGAAGAATGGTGACCATGTACAAACAGGGCAGCCGATCGGCATCATAGGCAACACAGGCGCTTCTAGGGGCACTCATTTGCATTTTGAGGTGCACAGGGGTAATTGGTCAGTTAGTAAAGAAGATGCAGTAGATCCGCTCACAATCATTGCAAGAGATCGTTTCCAAGAGCCAGCCCTTCATGTAGATGGATATGAGAAACATACATATGTCATACAACGAGGGGATACTCTCTGGTCTATAGCTAAAGCACATCAAATGACCGTTGATCAATTGAAGAAAATCAATGCACTGACAACGCATCTCATACGGACAGGTGAACGTTTAATCGTTTCAACAAAATAAACCTCATGCTTTTGCATGAGGTTTACCATTTTTTTATAGGTCAATCAGACGTACAGAAAGAATATCGCTCACTTTAGTTAACGTTTGGACAATTTCATCTTCAAGGTGCTTATCAAAAGAAAGCATCATGATGGCTTCGCCGCCTTTTTCTTTACGGCCTACTTGCATTGTCGCAATGTTCACATCGTGGTCGCCTAAAATCTTTCCAACTTGACCGATCACACCAGGTGCGTCAGTGTGCTGAATATAGACAAGGTGTCCATCTGGGTAAAAGTCAATATTGAAACCATTAATAGAAACGACACGTTCACCTAGATGCGGGATATACGTTGCTTTTAATGTAAAGGTGGAAAGGTCACCTTTGACTTCAATGGAAATGCTGTTCTCATAGCCAGATTCGCTTGAAGAAATTTTCTCGCTAAAGCTAATGCCGCGTTCTTTTGCCACCATACCAGCATTGACTTCATTTACAGTCGAATCGACACGCTCTTTCAAAAAGCCAGAAAGCAGACTTTTTGTAATAAATGATGTTTCGAGTTTTGCGATAGATCCTTCATATGAAATGCTGACTTCTTTTACAGGTTCTCTCATCGATTGAGAAACAAGACGTCCAAGTTTTCCTGCAAATTGATGATAAGGCTGGATTTTCTTGAACTCGTCTTTTGTCATCGCTGGTAGATTAATAGATGACATGACCGGGAGTCCTTTTGCAAATTGAAGAACTTCTTCAGAGACTTGTGCCGCTACATTTAATTGTGCTTCTTTTGTAGATGCACCAAGATGCGGAGTGGCAATGACGTTTGGATGATCCACAAGTGGATTCTCAGTAGGTGGTTCTACTTCAAATACATCGAGAGCAGCCCCTGCGACATGACCATTTTCAAGTGCTTCAAGAAGGTCTCGTTCGTCAATGATGCCGCCGCGTGCACAGTTCACTAGACGAACACCTTTTTTCGTTTTTGCGATTGTTTCTTTATTGAGAAGTCCTCTAGTTTCTTTTGTTAAAGGTGTATGTACCGTAATAATATCTGATACTTCAAGCACTTCATCAAGTGATTTTGCATTGACACCAATTTTTTCGGCACGTTCTTTTGTAAGGAAAGGGTCAAATACGTTGACGGTCATGCCAAATGCTCTTGCACGCTGGGCGATTTCACTTCCAATTCTGCCTAAGCCAACAATCCCAAGAGATTTTCCGTAAAGCTCAGCACCGACATATGCGCCTCTGTTCCATTCTTTTGATTTCACAGAAATATTCGCTTGAGGAATATGACGCATGAGAGATGAGATCATCGCAAACGTATGCTCTGCCGTTGAAATCGTATTCCCATTTGGTGCATTGATGACAATCACACCGTGTTTTGTTGCTTCATCAATGTCAATGTTGTCGACTCCCACACCAGCACGGCCAACAATTTTTAATGAAGTCATTTTTTCATAAAGTTCTTTTGTCACTTTTGTGGCACTTCTGACAAGTAAGGCATCAAACGTGTGTAATTCATCTTCTGCTTCTGTTACATTTTTTTGAACAATTTCAACAAAATCTGATTCTAATAGTGGTAAAAGACCATCATTGCTCATCTTATCTGAGACTAATACTCGAAACATCGTAAGATTTCCTCCTAAAATAAACGTCATAAATATCTGATAATTTACCATATTCCTTTTCACTGTGTCAATCAAATTAAAGCAGTAAAGCGAAAAAGAAAACACGAACATTTTTTAGTGTATTGATCAAGAATGGACACCTTTAAACAAAAGATACCCAATTTTTACGCATTTGTCATTATAAATTTTAGGTTTTTTACGATTTCTTAAAACTGATGAATTTGCTCAGGATTTTTATCTGTACAAATGCTCATATATCATATATAATGATGTCGAATTGAATAATGATCAATCTTCGGGGCAGGGTGTAATTCCCTACCGGCGGTGATGAGGCATAGTCTCTAAGCCCGCGAGCCTTTTTTGGCAGGATTCGGTGTGATTCCGAAGCCGACAGTATAGTCTGGATGGGAGAAGATGGAGGTTCGTAAACGTTGAAAACATGTCTGTTTATACGTTTATTTGTGTAGCCTAAATTTCCCGCTCCTGTGTATGTATTCAGAGCGGTTTTTTTGTGGCTAAAATTGAACAATCCTCTTTTCGAAAGATTTGATCGAAAAGGAGAGAGAATATTGAATCAAAGTAAAGTAAAACGTTTAGTTGTCATCAGCATGCTTAGCAGTATCGCATTTGTATTAATGTTATTGAATTTCCCTTTCCCTGGGCTTCCTGGGTATTTAAAAATTGATTTTAGTGACATTCCTGCGATTATTGCGATTTTAATTTATGGGCCAGGTGCTGGGATTGCTGTTGAAGCTTTAAAGAATCTACTGCACTACCTCATTCATGGTAGCATGTCCGGTGTGCCTGTGGATCAAGTAGCGAATTTTACAGCAGGTGTACTATTCATCTTACCGGTGGCTTTTATTTTTAAAAAGATTAAATCAGCAAGAGGGTTAGCGTGGTCCATGATTCTCGGAACATTACTCATGACAGTCATGATGAGCATCTTAAACTATTTCTTGTTCCTTCCTGCTTATACATGGTTTTTGAATGCACCCGTCCTGTCAGATCATGTGCTAAAGGCAACCATTACAGCAGGGATCTTGCCTTTTAACCTGATTAAAGGAATCATCATCACCATCGTCTTTAGTTTCATTTTTGTCAAAATGCGTCCATGGTTTGAAAATAAACGCCGACTTCAAAATAGTTAATATAAAAAAAGCCCCTTTTAAAGGGGCTTTTATCCTATTCATGCTTAAGTGGATCACCATCGAAAGTTTCGTCCGCAACTTTAATTGAGTCAGTTGGGCAACCTTCAAATGCATCAAGCATATCTTCTTCAAGTACTTCTGGAACTTCTACAGTCCCCTGATTGTCATCAAGCGTGACAAATGCAATGCCTTCATCATCATAATCATAAATGTCTGGAGCAGCTGCACCGCATGCGCCGCAAGCAATACATGTGTCTTTGTCTACAATTGTATATTTTGCCATGTTAAAAAAATACCTCCCAGATTGTTCGATGGAACAAATGGTTTAACCTTTTTAGTTTCACCGATAAAAAACCAATTTCCTCAAACCTTATTGTAATGATTTTAAATTCACATTTCAACTGTAAAGTGATTGAGAATGCTTATCACATAAGGGTTTGTTCATAACTTTCCCCCATTAATTGAGTTTAAACATTTCTTCTTCAATGAAATCTGTTAAAATAAAGGGAGAAAATATTCGAATTTTGTCAGGAAGACAGGTGCTTTGGTCAATGACGATTCATTACTTGGATGTCATGTTGATGGACAGCGTACATAAATTGAACGGCGAACGCTCCATTAGTGCTGTCTACCATCTTTTTAAAGGAAAAAAATCATCTCAAACGATACAGGATGCAAGTTTGTTTCAGCTCTCTAGCTACTTCGGCTGCTATCCAGCTTTTACGAGGGATCAGCTGAACCGCTCTGTAAAAAGGCTGCTAGAGCAGCACTTAATCAGCAGAAAGACAGAGGATACATTCATTGCCACAGATGAAGGAATAAGTATGCTAAGTCAGCGTTTTGCTGAAAAACCGATGCCAGTTTATTTTGATGGTGCCAAGTATCATGATAAAGCAAAGGTGTTATGGATGAGGCTGTCTTTACTTGTGCAGGTCCTTTCACATCATGCAGCGAGATCACAACACTATGTGCCGATTCAAAGAGATATATCGGTTCAAAACTGGACGAAATCCTTCTTCTCGCAATATCACCAGAAGAAAAAGCTTTCTGAAGATATCCATCATGAGCTTGAAACACTTCTGGCTCATTTAACTGATCAAGAGGCACTGCTTTTTGTTTATTCATTGACTTCCAATGAAAGAATCGGACGGACGTACCAGCAAATGGCGGAATGGATGAAAGAAGATGTATGGTATGTTTACTTGCTTTTTTGGAATGTGCTCCATTATTTTATTCAATGTGCGCAAAAAGGTGAGGCACCGATCATCCAGCGAATGATAGATGATCTTCAATTCAAACGTGTGCTGACCACCTCTACCCATAAAACGCTTGAGCTTGTACAAAAAGGGTTCAGTATTGATCAAATTGCTCATATTCGTTCATTAAAAAAAGCGACAATTGAAGATCATATTGTGGAGCTCTCGATACATGAGCCGAGCTTCTCGATCGAACCATATGTCAGCAGTGAAGCTCAAAAGGCGATACATGAGGTAGCCAGTCAGCTCCAAACCAACAAGATGAAGCTGATCAAAGAAAGTCTCGAGCATTCATTTACTTATTTTCAAATACGATTGGCATTGACAAGGATGGTGAAAGCAAGTGGATAAGCTTCATCAGACGCTGATGCGATACTTTGGTTATGATGCCTTCAAAACAGGTCAGGAGGACATTATTCGAAGTGTACTTCAACAAAAAGATACGGTTGCCATGCTTCCTACTGGTGGCGGGAAGTCACTTTGTTATCAAATTCCGGGCTATTTGACAGATGGGTTAGTGCTGATCATTTCACCTCTTTTATCACTCATGGAAGATCAAGTGGAACGCATGAAAATGCGCGGTGAAAAGCGAGTGGCTGCGCTTAACAGTACACTGTCTTTTCAAGAAAGAAGACATATTATTCGGCATTTGCCATCATATAAATTTTTATTTGTCGCACCTGAGGCGCTTATGTCAGAGGTATTGTTAGAGCAGCTCAAAGCGATGCATGTGGGTCTATTCGTTGTAGATGAAGCTCACTGTATATCGGAATGGGGACATGATTTCCGCCCGGAATACTCCAAGCTTGGGGAATGGAGGGAAGCGCTCGGCAATCCTGTCGCCTTAGCACTAACGGCAACTGCAACGAAACAAACCTTAAAAGATACTGTGCAAACATTGCGGCTAGAGCATCCAGATGTTCATATTCATTCAGTTAACCGGCCGAATATTGCACTATTAAAAGAGGCGCAAGAAACGAAAGAAGCAAAAGAGAAACGAGCACTGGAGCTTGTGGAAACCCTTCAAGGGCCTGGGCTGATTTATTGTCCGACCCGGCAAATGACAGAAGATATTTCACGTTTGGTGAAACAAAAAACGAATCAACGTGTAGAGTTTTATCATGGTGGAATGGAGTCAGGAGACCGCATGCTGATCCAGCAGCAATTTATCAGTGGTCAAATTGATCTCATTTGCTGTACAAGTGCTTTTGGAATGGGAATTGATAAAGCAAATATACGCTTTGTGATTCATATGAGTCCGCCTCAGTCAATTGAAGCATTTATGCAGGAAATTGGAAGAGCTGGACGGGACGGGAAAAATAGTGTGAGCGTTCTTTTATATACAGAAGAGGATGCGGATATTCAAAGTCATTTGATTCAAGCAGAAGGTTTTGATGATCCAGAAATTGATTTTTTCTTAGCCCGATTATCACACATGCCGATAAATGATGAAAAGAAATTACGTGAACAATTGATGGAAGCAGGGCTTCAGGAGACGCGCGCGCGAATGCTCTCGCATTATTACACGATGTACCAAACTGAACAGCCCCGTTTGCTCATGAAGAAGCTGAAAGAAAAGCTGCAGGATAGACAAACAGAAAAGCTAAAAAAAGTGTGGCAGTTTAAAGAGCATATCACTGGCCATCGCTGCTTTAGGCAATCTCTGTTATCATACTTTGATGAGCAGCTTGATCTAACGGAGGACGCTTCCTTTGGGAACTGCTGCTCTTCATGCGGACTTGACCTGTCTGATTACGAAAAAAAAGATCAACCATTGGAGCTGAATGAAATGAAACACTGGAAGACCGAGCTGGATCGTCTGTTTCACCTGACAAAAGAGGCGCAGCATTGATTGAACAACATCGCCGTATTATTGAAAAATTAACCGATCGACAAGTAGTAGAACAGTTGTATTTCACACAGCTGCTCATGCTGATTGTCTCTTTTTTACTAGGGATGTTTATGTTTGATCATTGGACTGATTTTACAGCCTTATGGCAGATCCGAGATATGCGTATCCTGACTTACGGAATTGGCGGCGCTTTGCTTGTGATTATTGTCGACGCTATTGTCATGAAGGTGTTTCCGGCTCATATGTATGATGATGGCGGATTAAATGAAAAAATGTTCAAAAACCGCAGCATTCTGCATATTGTTTGGTTAACGCTGCTCATTGCCTTTTCAGAAGAAATTTTATTTCGCGGGATCGTTCAGCAGCAATTTGGACTGGAGATTGCAAGCATTGTGTTTGCACTTCTTCACTTTCGCTATTTGTCAAAAATACTCTTGTTTATCCTTGTGGTTTCTATTAGTATTTTTTTAGGACTTTTATACGAGTGGACAGGGAATTTATTCGTTCCTGTCATGACACACTTTGTCATTGACCTAGTCTTTGCATGTCAAATTCGTTTTAAATATTGGGGGAGGGATGAACATGGAAGAAATGTCGAGAATGAAGAGAAAAAAGCAGCAGCTGACAAACATCCATGATGATGTAGAGGAAAATCTTGAAGAAGAAAAAGTGCATCCTTCAGATGACTCTCACTTTCCTACACGAGAAGATTTTCATGAATATAAAAAGCAGCGAACCAAAAAGGTGCGTAATCCATTGTTTACGACACTGGCTATTATCTTTCCTATTATTGTCGTCACGGTTTTCTTCCTGTTGATTTATTACACATCAAAGGAAATTAACGATAACAACAATCAAGGTGTTTATATTGATAAAACATCGAGTGCTGACACAGATCCAGTCCCGTCAGCACTTGTTGAAACAAAAAATGATTCAAGCGCTGACAAAGCGGATGCGTCTGATGATGAGAAGAAAAAGAAAGATGCTGATAAAGAAAAGCAGCGTTCAAAAGAAAAAGCAGAGCAAAAGAAAAAAGAACAAGCCGCTAAAGAGAAGGCTGAGCGTGAAAAGGCCGAAGCTGCAAAAAAGCGTGAGCAGCAACAGCTCGCTCTTCAAAAACAGCAGGAAGAGAAAAAGCGAAAAGAAGCAGAAGAGAAGAAGAAGCAGGAAGAAAAACCTGTTCGTGTCGTGCAGCATACTGTTGGACCAGAGGAAAACTTGTATCGAATTTCCATGAAGTATTATCAAAACCGATCAGGGGAAGAGAAAATTCGAGCTTACAATCATTTAAAAGGAAATAGCGTGTACAGCGGACAAGTATTGAATATCCCATTAGAAAATTAATATTTGACATGAATGAATCGAAAAGCACATACATATGTAGAAAAAAGGGACAAGGGTGTATGTGATGACATTGCACGCAATCAGCCGCTATATGGATCAGCCGACACAGAAAATGATTGAAACATTGATCAAAAGGAAGCGCAAATACGAGGGGTTTGCAAAACAATGCAAAAGGTGGCAATGGACAGCCCTTTTATCACTTGCGATTCTTCTGTTTTATTTTGTGATAACAGCTAATAGCGAGGGCTCCCTGCAGCCGGAAGCGATGATTGCCACATTGCTTGGCCATGAGGTGTTTCTGTTTTGGATCATGGCTGAAGTGTTTGCTTTTTACGCATCGTATTATTATAAGAAAAAAGAAGAAAAGGCTGAGGATGAATATCATAAGCTCAGATGTGAAATTATACAGAAAAGCACAGATTTATGGCCTCAATCAAATCAGTGGAAAGAGCGCGAGGCCGTTTTTCACTTCATGCAGACGCAATATGACATCAACCTCTATTATGAAAGTAAATAAATGAGCAAAAGACGTTTAAACAGTTGAAACGTCTTTTTTCATTCAAGCGTCCTATAAAAGAAAGCTGATACAAGGGAGTCATTCATAATGAAATATGCCATCGGATTTACTGCTGCCATAGCGGCTGTGACAACAGGTGTGTGTGTAACAGCGAAAATGGTGAAAACGGCAAAACAAAACAACATCAAAAAGCATTACTTTACAATAGAAGGACTTCAGTCAGATCGACCTGCAGTCATTTTCTTTATTTCTGATACCCATCGCCGTCTAATTAGTGATACTTTATTAGCGGAAGTAAAAGAGCAGCAGCCTGATGTCATTATGATCGGCGGGGACTTAGCTGAAAAGGGAGTCCCTTATGCTAGAGTTGAAGAAAATGTGAAACGTTTAGCAAGGATTGCCCCGGTGTATTTTGTGTGGGGGAATAACGACCATGAGCTGCATCAGCAAAAACTCAAAGACATCCTCCATACCTATCAGGTGACGACATTGCAAAATGAGACGACTGTGTGGGATTTTGAAGGACAGCCCATTAAAATAGGCGGAATCGATGATATCCGGCTTGAAAAAGCAGATTATGAAGCGATTCGGCCGGAGTTTGTCAAAGAAGATGTGAATATCCTTTTATCACACAACCCAGATGTGCATCACTTGATGAGTGAAGAAGAGGGAATTGATCTTGTTTTGAGTGGTCATACCCATGGGGGTCAAATTCGTATTGGGAAATTTGGTCCGTATGAAAAAGGAAGAACAGGCCAAGTCAAAGGTGCTTTCTTTCTGATAAGTAATGGTTACGGAACAACAAAGATTCCGATGCGTCTTGGAGCAGAACCAGAAACCCATCTGATCTATTTAATGCCGCTAAAAACGCGCTAAGTTGATGCCCCATCAATATTTTCCATAAAAGTCACCGTAAGCATAGCTTCATGCTTGTCTTCCGTCTTGACACAGTGTAAACTGAATACAAAATTAAGAACCTATGACTCATCATCTCATATACTACAGTATGATGTGTGTTAGAAGAGGCAGGAGGGAACGTTATGCGGCTAGAGCGTCTGAATTATAATAAAATCAAAATTTTTCTCACACTAGATGATCTGACAGACCGAGGTCTTACGAAAGAAGACCTTTGGAAAGATTCGTTCAAAGTTCATCAGCTGTTTAAAGACATGATGAACGAAGCGAATCAGGAGCTCGGTTTTGAAGCGAATGGACCGATTGCTGTTGAAGTATTTTCTCTTCAGGCGCAGGGGATGGTCGTCATTGTGACAAAGAGTCAGCAGGAAGATGCTGATGATGAGTTTGATGAAGATTACATTGAGATGCAAGTCAAGCTCGACGAGAGCAAGCATGTGCTTTATCAATTTGCCTCGTTTGAAGATGTGATTCAACTGTCCCATAGTTTAAGTCGTATTGGACTTTTAGGGGGTACAGTTTACCATTATGAAGGTCAATATTTTCTCAGCCTAGATGATTTCGAAGAACTGTCTGCAGATACGGTCATTTCTATTTTAGCGGAGTTCGGTTCACCGACGACATTAACCATTCACCGGTTAAAAGAATACGGAAAAGTGATCATGCAGGAAGATGCAGTGAAAACGATTCAACTGTATTTTTAATCACTTTTTTCTATTATATTTAATACTGTTGTGATGAAACAACAGTATTTTTTTATATCCATTTTTATATTTATAAACGCTGATATTTTATTTTGATAAAAAACGCTTTTTACCTTTGCTTTACCAGTACGAAGGTGTATACTATTGCTTGAAAGGGAGCAGTAGATCATGAAAGATTTCTAGGGGGTTTATTTTAATGGCAGCCGATCAAAACGCCGCTCATAACGCAGAAGATAAGCTAGATGTTTTAAAGTCAACTCAAACCGTCATACATAAAGCGCTTGATAAATTGGGCTATCCGCAAGAAGTGTATGAATTGCTGAAGGAGCCAATTCGCCTATTAACGGTCAAAATTCCAGTACGTATGGATGATGGATCGGTGAAAATTTTCACTGGTTATCGTGCGCAGCATAATGATGCTGTCGGTCCAACAAAAGGCGGAATTCGATTCCACCCGAACGTTACTGAAAAAGAAGTAAAAGCGCTTTCAATTTGGATGAGTTTAAAATGTGGTATTGTGGATCTTCCTTATGGCGGAGGAAAAGGCGGTATTATCTGTGATCCAAGAGAAATGTCATTTAGGGAGCTTGAAAAACTAAGCCGCGGCTATGTTCGCGCAATTAGCCAAATCGTTGGACCAACAAAAGATGTTCCAGCACCAGATGTGTTTACAAACTCTCAAATCATGGCATGGATGATGGATGAGTATTCTAGAATTGATGAATTTAACTCGCCAGGATTTATTACAGGAAAACCAATTGTTCTTGGAGGCTCACACGGACGTGATACTGCAACGGCAAAAGGTGTAACGATCTGTATCAAAGAAGCGGCGAAGAAAAAAGGAATTGACATCAATGGGGCTCGTGTTGTCGTTCAGGGATTCGGAAATGCAGGAAGTTACTTGGCTAAATTTATGTATGATGCCGGAGCGAAAATCGTAGGAATTTCAGATGCTTACGGCGGTTTGTATGATGAAGATGGTCTCGATATTGACTACTTGCTTGACCGACGTGACAGCTTTGGAACCGTCACTAAATTATTTAATGATACAATTACAAACCAAGAGCTGCTTGAGCTAGATTGTGATATCTTAGTACCTGCAGCCATTGAAAATCAAATTACAGAAGATAATGCGGCGAACATTAAAGCCAAAATTGTCGTAGAAGCAGCAAATGGACCAACGACATTGGAAGGGACAAAAATTCTTTCAGATCGTGGTGTACTGCTTGTTCCAGACGTACTTGCAAGTGCGGGTGGAGTGACTGTTTCTTACTTTGAATGGGTTCAGAATAACCAAGGGTTCTACTGGACAGAAGAAGAAGTAGAAACTCGTTTAGAAGATATGATGGTGAAATCATTTAATAATATTTATGAAATGGCGCAAAACCGCCGTATTGATATGCGACTAGCAGCATATATGGTCGGTGTACGTAAAATGGCTGAAGCTTCTCGATTCAGAGGCTGGATTTAAGCGACTTATTTGCATCGCGCCTTAAAATCTCCTATCCTTAAATAGGAGATTTTTTTATGGAATCATGCAAAGAATCAAACAGCCCAGCAATTGTTATTGCAGTGAAACGACAGGAGTGGAACAAATGAAACAAGAAAAAGCGATCATAATAGGAGGAGGCCCGTGCGGTCTATCAGCTGCCATTGCATTCAAGCAAATTGGGATTGATGCACTTGTGATTGAAAAGGGCAATGTGGTCAACAGTATTTATCATTACCCTACACACCAAACCTTCTTCAGTACAAGTGAAAAGCTTGAGATCGGTGACGTCGCTTTTATCACTGAAAATCGGAAGCCCGTTCGTATTCAGGCGCTTTCCTATTACCGAGAGGTGGTCAGACGAAAAAGCCTGCGTGTGAATGCTTTTGAAAAGGTAAACGCTGTGACGAAAAAAGATGGCCATTTTACGGTAAATACATCAAAAGACGACTATACATGTGACTATGTTGTGATTGCGACTGGCTACTATGATCATCCTAACTATATGAATGTAAAAGGGGAAGACCTTCCTCACGTGTATCATTATTTTAAAGAAGGACATCCCTACTTTGATAAAGATGTAACGGTGATCGGCGGGAAGAACTCTAGTGTTGATGCTGCCCTGGAACTTGTGAAATGCGGAAGCAGGGTGACGGTTTTATATAGAGGAACTGAATATTCATCCAGCATCAAACCTTGGATTTTACCAGAGTTTGAAGCGCTTGTTCGAAATGGCACCATTCGAATGGAGTTCGGTGCAGAGGTGAAGGAAATCACAGAACAGGATGTTGTCTTTACAAACCAGCAGGGCCAAACGGATCGAGTGAAAAGTGATTATGTGTTTGCGATGACAGGTTATCATCCTGATCATTCATTTTTAGAAAAAATGGGTGTAACAATCGATCCAGAATCAGGCCGCCCAGCATTTAATGAACAAACAATGGAAACAAATGTAGAAGGTATTTTCATTGCAGGGGTTATTGCAGCTGGTAACAACGCCAACGAAATTTTCATTGAAAATGGAAGATTTCATGGCGGGTTGATTGCAGAAGAAATCAACAAAAGAATCAACGGGTAAAAAAAGAACTGGGTCCTTCTAAGGGATTCAGTTCTTTTTTATGTAAATTGGGATTATATAGAAGATTATTTTTGGGAAAATGGGCTCGAGTCATATAAAAAAGGGGTGATTCGTGGTACGATAATAAAGGATAATGTAGGGAAAGAGGTCTGATTATGATCGCAATCATTTCAGCAGGTTTAGCTCCCGGCATCGCACTTTTAAGTTATTTTTATTTGAAAGATCAATACGACAATGAGCCGGTTCATATGGTCATCAGATCTTTTATGCTAGGTGTCATACTTGTGTTTCCAACCATGTTTATTCAGTATGTCCTCCAAGAGGAAAATATCGCCACGAATCCTATCGTGATTTCATTTGTGACATCGGGTTTTTTAGAAGAATCATTAAAGTGGTTTATTTTAATGGTCAGTGTCTATGCGCACGTACAGTTTGATGAACACTATGACGGGATTGTCTATGGAACAAGTGTCTCGCTTGGATTTGCGACACTTGAAAATATTCTGTACTTAGTGGGTCATGGGGTAGAGTACGCGTTTACACGTGCCTTGCTGCCTGTATCAAGCCACGCTTTATTTGGTGTGGTGATGGGGTTTTATATAGGTAAAGCTCGCTTCTCTGATAAAAAAGAGCAGCGAAAATGGCTGATTCTCTCTTTAATACTTCCTATCCTTTTTCATGGCTTATATGATTTCATTCTTCTTGGCATGAAAAATTGGGGATATATCATGTTGCCGTTCATGATTTTTTTATGGTGGTTTGGTCTGCGGAAAGCCAAAAAAGCCCGTGCGGTGAAGATGGTACAAATTTAAATTGGAAAACGTCCTATACGTCTTTAGGGCGTTTTTTGTCTTTTCCATCCAATTCCCTCCTGTGATGAATGTATAAAAATAGGGATCGGAAGAAACATATATTCAAACATCAAAAGTACAGGAGGATCAAATATGGACAAAGCTCGTTTCATGAAACAAATCGTCCTTATCTTCTCAATTGTTCTGCTCGCGTCTTCATTGATGACAGCTGAAAAAAGTGAAGCTTTCACAAATCAAGTGATTCAGCGGGGAGCTACAGGAGAAGATGTCGTCGAGCTCCAGGCAAGGCTCCAATACAATGGTTTTTACAATGGAAAAATAGACGGGGTGTATGGCTGGGGAACTTACTGGGCCGTGCGCAATTTTCAAAGCCAGTTTGGTGTAAAGAAAGTCGATGGACTCGTAGGGGAAAAAACAAAAAGCCTATTAGTTCAAAAGACGAAATACTATAAAGAGTTTGTGCAACAGCAGTTGCAAAAAGGGAATCAGTTTACGCACTATGGCGGGAAACCTCTTGATCAGCAAACAAAGGCTCCTGCGCAAAGAAACACGCAAAAAAAGACAGCACAAGGTGCAAAAGAGAATCAAAAAAGTCAAAGCGGAGGAAACAGCTCGTCTGGAAACCAGTCAGGAAATGGTCAAGCAAATCAAACGCCGAAACAAACAGCAGCCAACATGCCAGGTGGTTTTTCAAGCAATGACATTCAGCTCCTTTCACAAGCTGTTTATAGTGAAGCGAGAGGTGAACCTTATGAAGGACAGGTAGCGATCGCAGCCGTCATCTTAAACCGTTTAAACAACCCGACCTTTCCAAACACGATCGCTGGTGTCATTTTTGAACCGCTTGCGTTTACTGCTGTAGCAGATGGACAATTTTATATGGCGCCAAACGAAACCGCTAAAAAGGCAGTATTTGATGCCATTAATGGCTGGGACCCATCTGAAAGCGCCGTTTATTACTTTAATCCTGATACAGCGACAAGCCCATGGATTTGGGGAAGGCCACAAATTAAACGAATCGGGAAACATATTTTCTGTGAATAAAAAGAGGTGTAAATAAATGATCAGAGGAATATTGATTGCTATTTTAGGAATTGCTGTCATCTCAACAGGATACTGGGGCTATAAGGAGCATCAAGAAAAAGATGCAGTGCTGCTTCATGCAGAGAACAACTATCAAAGAGCCTTCCATGATCTAACGTATCAAGTCGATCAGTTGCACGATAAACTTGGCGCAACACTTGCGATGAACAGCCAAACATCTATATCTCCAGCACTTGCAGATGTATGGAGAATGTCATCAGAAGCGCATAACAATGTCAGCCAGCTTCCGCTCACATTGATGCCTTTTAACAAAACAGAAGAGTTTCTAGCGAATGTCGGTGACTTTAGCTATAAATCGTCACTTAAATCTTTATCAGATGAACCATTAAACAAAGATACACACAAAACCATTACCACTTTATATGATCAAGCGGCAGATATTCAAAACGAACTTAGACAAGTGCAGCATCTCGTACTCAACAAAAATTTAAAATGGATGGATGTTGAAATGGCACTGGCTGATGGAGATCGAAAAAACGACAACACCATCATTGACGGATTAAAAACCGTTGAGAGAAATGCTGATGCGTTTGCAGATGTTGATCTTGGTCCTACAAATGTGTCAACTGAATCAGAAACGCAAGGCTACAATCACTTAAAAGGGCAAAAGATTTCAAAAAAAGAAGCGATCCGTATCGCCCAGCAATTTGCGCCTGACCATAACAAAGATTTCAAGGTGAGAAAAAGTGGGAGTAAAACGAACCGTGATGTCTACAGCCTGTCAATGTCAGACCCAGATAGCCGAGCAAACTTTTATTTAGACTTGACTGAAAAAGGCGGCCATCCTGTCTATCTTCTTCAGAACCGTGAAGTGAAAAAACAAAAAATCAGTTTAAATGATGCCTCAGAAAAAGCACTAAGTTTCTTAAAGAAGCATGGATTCGATACTGAATCATTTCATTTAGATGAGAGTGCGCAATTTGATAATATCGGCGTATTTACCTATGTCCCTTTACAGAATAACGTATTGCTTTATCCAGATAGTATTCGAATGAAAGTCGCTTTAGATGATGGAGAGGTTGTGGGATTCTCAGCGAAAGACTATTTAATGAATCACAGAAAACGTGACATGAAAGCACCAAAAATTTCTCAAAAAGAAGCTGAAAAGACCTTAAATAAACATGTGAAGATCGAGGATACACATGTAGCTCTTGTTCAAAATGATATGTCAGAGGAAGTTCTCTGCTATGAGTTTTTAGGAACCATTAAAAACGACACGTACCGAATGTTCATTAATGCAAATACTGGAAAAGAAGAAAGAGTAGATAAACTAAAAAATGCAGAACCTATATATAAAGACCTATAGAAAAGGAAGCGAGGAAAAGGCGAATAAGCCTTTTCCTTTTGTTTTATACATGGTTTAATATAAGAGAGGATACGATTTCACAGATGAAAAGAGTGATGAGGAATGTTACAAATAGGGGATGCAATCACAATTGAGTATGTCAATGAGAACAAAGAAGTGAAAACTGCAAAATCGAAAGTTTTGGAAAATAATAACGATGATATTTGCATTAATTATCCAGCTGATAAAGAAACGGGGCGTACGATCTATTTAAATCAAGAAACAGAAATCACCGTCTTCTTTTTCGATGAAAATCAAATTCCATACAAATGTACAAGCAAAGTCATTGGGAAAAGAAAAGAAGATATTCCGATGATTGTCGTTTCGATTCCGCCAAAAGAAGAAATGATCCGGCTTCAGCGAAGAGAATATCTTCGAGTGGATACGATGGTGAAAGCTTCCATTACGCAAAATGGTGAAGAAACCTTCGACACATTTATTGTCAATATGAGTGCTGGCGGTGTAGCAATTGCTGTTCCAGAAGGTGTCTCACTAAAAGAATATGGCGAGGTCGTCACAGAGTTTGAACTTTCACTTAAAGAACCAGTGAAAATTAAAGCGATTGCAGAAATGAATCGTGTTTATCAAGATGAACAGACCGGGAAAACAAGAGCGATCATGGAATTTACTGAAATCACAAATGACCACCAGCAGCACATCATGAAGTACTGCTTCCAGCAGCAGCTTCTAACACGTGTGAAAAAAGTATAAGAATAAAGGTTGTCAAAAGCTTCCATACTAGAGAGAAAGAATCTAGCGTTGGAGGCTTTTTGTATGAAAACAATGGAAAGATGGCTATTCAAAGCAGTGCTCATTCAGCTCATTCTGCTTTTGGCGGTTCAGGTCACCCTTCACTTGACGAAAGGAGAACTATTTTTGTCAAAAGTCGTACAATACGAGGGTGTGAATAACATGAGCATTGAAGATTGGATTGAGACATTTAAGCAAAAGGATTGATAGAAAATTCCCCCGTTTGAGCGGTGATCGTGTTACAATTCATAAGGGAGATTCAATCAAGGAGAGGTATTATGAAAAAGAAATTATCTATCGCAATTGACGGTCCTGCTGCAGCAGGAAAAAGCACTGTGGCAAAAATTGTCGCAGCGAAAAAATCATATATTTATATCGATACAGGTGCGATGTACCGCGCAATTACACTTGCAGCACTCAATCAAGGCGTAGACCTTGAAGACGAACAGGCACTTGATGCGTTATTGAAAAACACAGTCATTGAACTTGTGTCAACTGACGAAGGTCAAAAAGTACATTTAGACACGATCGATGTCACAGAAGACATCAGAACAGACCGCGTAAGTAATCAAGTCTCTGTTGTTGCAAAGCATCGAGCTGTCCGGGAAGAAATGGTCCGCAGGCAGCAAGAGCTGGGGAACCGAGGCGGTGTCGTCATGGATGGAAGAGACATCGGCACGCATGTTCTTCCAGATGCAGAAGTGAAAATTTTCTTACTTGCGTCAGTAGAGGAAAGAGCAAAACGCCGTTTTGAAGAAAATCAGAAAAAAGGCTACGATGTCAATTACGATCAGCTGATCGAAGAGATTGCAAGACGTGACAAGCTTGATTCTGAGCGGGAGGTATCACCGCTGAAGAAAGCAGATGACGCCATTGAAATTGACACGACTTCTCTTTCTATTCAAGAGGTTGCAGGTAAAATTTTAGATGCAGCAGAGCGTGTAGAAAAACAGTAAGAAATTTTAGAAAACTTTTATAAGTTAGAGGTTTATCTCTTGACAAACAAGGTCTTTTATTAGAAGTTTATACTAATACTATTTTTATTGATCATTCAAGCAATTCTGTTGATTTGAATGTTTCTATAATACATATTCGGCTGGCAATCATCATGCTAAGGACACATATTCACCCAGTCGTTTTAACTAAGCTGTGTAGGTTTGGACCAAGGAGGTTATCGAAATGACAGAGGAAATGAATCAAATCGATGTTCAGGTACCAGAGGTTGGAGATGTAGTGAAAGGGATTGTTTCTAAAGTTGAGGACAAGCATGTCAATGTAGATATCGTCAATGTGAAACAACCTGGGATCATCCCAATCAGTGAATTATCAAGTCTTCACGTTGAAAAAGCATCAGATGTCGTGAAAGATGGCGACGAGTTAGAGCTTAAAGTAACAAAGGTCGAAGACGATGCTTTGATTTTATCGAAACGTGCTGTTGATGCAGACCGCGCTTGGGAAGACCTAGAGAAAAAGTTTGAAACAAAAGAAGTATTTGAAGCAGAAGTAAAAGACGTTGTCAAAGGTGGTCTAGTGGTCGACATTGGTGTTCGCGGATTTATTCCTGCATCTCTTGTTGAGGCACACTATGTAGAAGACTTCACTGACTATAAAGGAAAAACACTCTCGCTTGTTGTGGTAGAGCTTGACCGCGAAAAAAACCGCGTGATTCTATCGCATCGTGCAGTCGTTGAGCAAGAACAATTAGACAAGAAGCAAGACTTCCTGCAAAAGCTTGCAGTAGGCAGTGTGATTGATGGAAAAGTGCAGCGCCTGACTGACTTTGGTGCATTTGTTGACATTGGCGGCATTGATGGATTAGTTCACATTTCTCAACTATCCCATGCGCATGTCGAAAAGCCATCTGACGTTGTTGAAGAAGGACAGGAAGTGAAAGTCAAAGTTCTTGCTGTTGACCGCGATAACGAACGTATCTCACTATCTATTAAAGAAACATTACCAGGACCTTGGAGCCAAATTGGTGAAAAGGTAAAACAAGGTGATGTTCTTGAAGGAACCGTTCAACGTCTTGTGAGCTTTGGTGCATTTGTTGAAATTCTGCCAGGTGTAGAAGGACTTGTGCATATTTCCCAAATTTCACACAAACATATCGGTACTCCTCAAGAAGTCCTTGAAGAAGGGCAGACTGTGAAAGTGAAAGTGCTTGATGTCAATGAAGATGAAGAGCGCATTTCACTTAGCATTCGTGAATTAGAAGAGAATCCTGAAAAACAAATCGAAGAGGATTACCGTCAATATCAGGCGAAAGAAGAAAATACAAGCGGATTCCAGCTTGGTGACCTGATTGGTGATAAACTCAATAAACTAAAATAATTTGGTGATCAAAATTGACGCGAGCAGAAAGAAAGAAACAGCATATTGAGCATGCTTTGTCGACTGGCCAGCATGCAGCAACAGGTTTACAAGATGTTTCCTTCGTTCACGCCAGTTTACCAGATCTTGCGACATCACAAATTGATACACATACGACAATTGGCGGACTGACTTTCGGTTCGCCAATTTTTATCAATGCAATGACTGGTGGAGGCGGAGAATCGACCTATGAGATTAATCGCTCTTTATCTATCGCAGCGAAGGAAACCAATATTCCAGTAGCAGTCGGATCACAAATGGCTGCACTGAAAGATGCAGACGAACGTCGTACGTATGAAGTGGTTCGAAAGGTGAATCCGGATGGACTCGTTTTTGCCAATTTAGGCAGTGAGGCGACAATTCAGCAAGCGCAGGATGCCGTTGACATGCTGGAGGCAAACATGCTCCAAATTCACTTAAACGTGATTCAAGAGATCGTCATGCCTGAAGGAGATCGTGATTTCAGAGGTGCTGTTGAGCGGATCGCAGCAATCACTGAATCAATTGAGGTACCTGTTGTCGTCAAAGAAGTTGGATTTGGGATGAATAAGGAAACAGCAAAGAAATTATTTGATGCTGGAGTTGCTGCTGTTGATGTAGGCGGATTTGGGGGAACGAATTTTTCTAAAATCGAGAACCTGCGCCGTCAAAAAGCACTTCGCTATTTTGACCAGTGGGGAATTCCAACTGCAGCGAGTCTGGCTGAAGTACATACAGCCTTTCCAGATCAAACCGTCCTAGCTTCTGGAGGCATTCAAGATGCACTTGATGTGACAAAATCAATTGCTCTTGGTGCGTCTGCCGCTGGATTAGCCGGCTTTTTCTTAAAATCCCTGACGAGTGGAGGAGAAAAGGGCCTCATCTCTGATATCATTGATCTACAAGATGATGTGAAGATGTTGATGACAGTACTTGGCATGAAGACAATTGAGGAGCTACGGCAAGCTCCGATTGTGCTTACAGGGGAAACAAGTCATTGGCTGAAAGAAAGAGGCGTGGATACTACGTACTATAGTTTAAGAAATAAGAAGACAAAGGACTAAATGAAATTTTAGCCCTTTGTCTATGAAAGACAGCTGCTTTTTGCGGAGCGAATTTGACATTCATGAGCACCAATGCGCAGGACTGACATTGAATGCGAGGGTTTGTTTGCACGCTGAGACATGTGGTGATCACATGTCTTTTTTTATTGATTTCTTTTGCGAGCGTCTTCCGGGCCTTCTAAAGTTGTTGCCCCTTTGTGATGAATGGATTGATCGCGGTCAGATTCAACTCTTCTTGACGCCTTTAGGCGTTTTTCCTGTCTATCCTTACCCATTATACATCCCTCCTCAACTATTAGGGTGTCACCTCTTGTTTATTTCATACAAATCCCGCACCTTCTCATACGTTTAAAAACTGGAGATTTTCCCATAATGTAATTGAGGTGATGAGGGTTGGAGGCATTGTACTATTATTGGTCAATATGGTTCGTTTGGATTATGGTGACATTTATCATGGAGAAAAGCACGTGGCGCAATGTGCTAGGCGTATGTGTTCTCATTCATATTATATGCAGTCATGTCATGGTTTCTATTTTAGACATTAGGATCAATGCAGGATTTTTGATGACCTTTTTATATGCTTGCATGTCATTCGTGATCTTTCGGCCTGCTCATCGAATCATGCGAATCATGCAATTAGGTTCCATGGTCAGTGCGTATGCCTTTTTTATGATTTTTGCATTATATGATCCAGTTTGGTTCACGATAATAAAGGTGGACTGGGTTGTATTTGCCTTGCTGATCTTGATGTGTTTAACATATGGGCATCAGTTAACGGAACGGATCACTTTATGGATGATGGCTATATGTCTGGGGGAAGCCCTTTATGTGCTTACGATTCATCGCCTCACATCTTCCATTGTCATAGGAGATCTCTCGTTTCTTTCCATGGCTGTTCAAGGAGCTGTTTTTCTATTAGGTGTAGGTCAGCTTGAAAAACTCTTGAACACCCGTTCATCTAGAAAACCAGTAAAAGGGGCTGCAAAATCAACATGACGGATTACACGTTTCCTGTGATTATTGGTGTCATCTTTGGGATGGCGGCTAGGCTTTATATGCTAAGAACTGATTATCGGCAATATCCCACATATATTCATGGACAAGTGATTCACATTGCGCTTGGTTTTATCGCATCAGGGCTTGGTGCTATTATTATGCCTGCACTGATCCAGGAAGAATTCACTGCTATTACCTTTCTGACGCTTGCAGCCACGCAATTTCGAGATGTGCGTAATATGGAAAGAAATACATTGACCCAAATGGATTCGTATGAGCTTGTCTCACGAGGCAGTACATATATCGAAGGCATTGCGATTGCCTTTGAAAGTCGAAATTATATTGCCATTCTTACTGCCCTTATTACAACGACCGCCTGTATTTTCTTCTCGCTCGTCGTTGGGACAGTGGTCGGTATTCTTTGTTTTTTCATGGCAAAACTATTAATGTCAGGGAGCCAATTAAAGGATATCGTGAATATTCAAAAAGGGGAACTTCGCTTTGACGGCGCAGGACTTTACGTAAATGATATTTACATTATGAATATCGGGCTGCCTGAAAAGCAAAAATTGATTTTAGAGCACGGAATGGGGTTCATCTTGACTCCAAAGAATTTTAACTCGGCCACAACCATCGCAAACCTTGGGCAGCGGCAAGCCATCTTATTTGATTTATCCAACGTGCTTGGTGTATACCGAGATTCTGGTGAACCATCGCTTTGTCCGCTCGCAAAACGTGATCTGAATAACGGCACACTTGGCGTATTCATTTTACCGCAATGGCAGCGTGAAGATTTGGCTGTCCGTGTATTAGAAGAGGTGCCTATTTTAGAAAATGCCATTAGAATGCCGACAGATTTCATTAAAAAGAAAGTGAGGTAATAGGGCATGGCGAACACCATTGAACAATTTATATTGGCTGTGGCGACAACAAATAAAGAGCGGGTCATTGGCGGAACAGCTGTTTTTTTCTGTGAAAATAAAGAAGAGCTCGACATGTATGCCATGAATTTAGAGGCCATTTTAGATGGAATTGCACACGGCATTGGAGAAGATCTTTACTTGATCGTCAAACATTTTTAAGTTATTCATTGTGGTCTGATTAAAAATTGATATAATATATAAGTTGAACCCTTCATGTTTGAAGGGTTTATTTCATAAAACTGAATGAAAATTATAAATCCCGGTTGAAACATGATGATGAACATATTGAATCGCGGCTGGATTGAAAGGAAGGGTACTATGGGTAAACCTGTCGTAGCCATTGTTGGAAGGCCCAACGTTGGAAAATCTACAATTTTTAATCGAATCGCAGGCGAAAGAATATCGATTGTAGAAGACACACCTGGTGTAACAAGAGATCGAATCTATAGCTCTGCTGAATGGTTAAATTATGACTTTAATTTAATAGATACTGGTGGAATTGATATTGGAGATGAGCCGTTTTTGGCGCAAATTCGCCATCAGGCTGAAATCGCAATGGATGAAGCGGATGTTATTATCTTTATGGTCAATGGAAGAGATGGCGTCACATCTGCGGATGAAGAAGTCGCAAAAATTTTATATCGCACGAAAAAACCTGTCGTACTTGCTGTCAATAAATTGGACAACCCTGAAATGAGAAGCGATGTGTATGACTTTTATGCACTTGGATTTGGCGAACCGTATCCGATTTCTGGAACGCACGGACTCGGTCTAGGTGATCTGCTTGATGCTGTCGCAGAGCATTTCAAAAACTTACCAGATACACAGTATGATGAAGAAGTGGTACAGTTCTGCTTAATCGGCCGCCCGAATGTAGGGAAATCCTCTTTGGTGAATGCGATGCTCGGTGAAGAACGTGTCATTGTCAGCAACATCGCTGGTACGACAAGAGATGCTGTAGATACAATGTTTACGTACAACCAACGTGACTTTGTCATTGTCGACACAGCCGGTATGAGAAAAAAAGGGAAAGTATATGAAACAACAGAGAAATACAGTGTACTCCGTGCGTTAAAAGCCATTGATCGATCGGATGTTGTCGCTGTAGTTCTTGATGGTGAAGAAGGCATTATTGAACAGGATAAACGTATTGCCGGCTACGCACACGAAGCGGGTAAAGCCGTTGTGATCATTGTGAACAAGTGGGATGCTGTTGAAAAAGACGAGCGTACAATGAAGGAATTTGAGCAAAATATTCGTGAGCATTTTCAATTCCTTGATTATGCACCTGTCTTATTCATGTCTGCTCTTACGAAAAAGAGAATTCACACGTTAATGCCAACAATTATTACCGCTAGTGAAAATCATGCGATGCGCGTTCAAACGAACATTCTAAACGATATTATCATGGATGCTGTAGCGATGAACCCAACGCCGACCCATAACGGACAGCGTCTGAAAATTTACTATGCAACACAAGTGGCGATCAAACCGCCGTCCTTTGTTGTGTTTGTAAATGATCCAGAACTTATGCACTTTTCTTATGAGCGTTTCCTAGAAAACCGAATTCGAGATGCATTTGGTTTTGAAGGAACACCAATTAAAATATTTGCGAGAGCGAGAAAATAAAAAGGGTGAGCAGGATGAAGAAAATTTCAGTACTTGGAGCAGGGAGCTGGGGAACAGCTCTTGCGCTTGTATTAGCTGATAATCATCATGATGTACACATATGGGGACATAGACAAGAATTAATTGATCAAATCAATGAGAAACATGAAAATCATGATTACTTGCCTAATGTTGCATTGCCAGCGTCTATTCAAGCGACAACAGATATGAAACAGGCACTAGAAGGGACAGATGCGATTATTGTCGCTGTGCCAACAAAGGCTATTCGAGAGGTATTGAAACAGGCAAATGAGTTCATTACGTCAAAGGTGCCATTTGTTCATGTCAGTAAAGGAATTGAACCAGATACGCTTCTTAGAATTTCTCAAATGATTGAACAAGAAGTCCCAGAAGCAAAAAGAGAAGCAGTTGTTGTCCTGTCAGGACCAAGTCACGCTGAAGAAGTTGGCTTGCGTCATCCGACAACTGTTACAGTTTCATCAGAACATATTGAAGCGGCTCAATTTGTTCAAGATTTGTTTATGAACAACAACTTCAGAGTGTACACAAACCCTGATGTGATTGGGGTGGAAATTGGCGGGGCGCTGAAAAACATCATCGCTCTTGCGGCAGGGATCACAGACGGACTCGGATATGGCGATAATGCGAAAGCAGCGCTTATCACAAGGGGTCTTGCTGAAATCGCTCGCCTCGGCACAAAAATGGGAGGAAACCCTCTTACGTTTGCCGGGTTAACAGGTGTTGGAGATTTGATTGTCACATGTACAAGTGTTCATTCACGTAACTGGCGCTGCGGGAATTTACTCGGTAAAGGATATAAGCTCGAAGAAGTGCTTGAAAAAATGGGGATGGTTGTCGAAGGCGTCCGCACAACAAAAGGCGCTTATCAGCTCTCCAAAGAATACAAGGTCAGCATGCCGATTACAGAGGCTCTTTACGGCGTCCTATTTGAAGGGAAAAAGGTTGACGATGCTGTAGAATCCTTAATGGCACGTGTGAAAACACATGAGATGGAAGACCTTGTGAACATGTTCGAAAACCAAACAAAGTAATTGGAAGACTGAACTTAGGCGTGTAGAGGATGCAAGAAGGGGAAGACTTGCATAACATAACAATGAAGTTTGAATAGAGCTTTGCCTCTACAGAATGAGGAAAAATAGTCGACCTAATGACTGAAGCAGAGTCCCCCTCTTTGCTTCAGTTTTTTTATGCACTTTTTTCTGAATGATTGGAAAAATGATTGATATTTGACTTAATTTTGGTTTAGAATGAAATATAAACGCTTACAATTCGTTTGTATTAAAGGGGGACAGGCACGATGAGTTTTGCTTTAATCAAGATGTGGTTTGCGCTTGGTTCAATGGGGCTCATGTTTTTAGCCGTTGTAACCATTTATCTGAGTAGATTTAAGCTGAAGAGCCGGTTTCTGAAAATAACAGCCTCAACTGTCGCGTACAGCTTAATGCTCATATCAGGTGTCATTGTGTTTTTAGTTGTATTTAGCGGGCCGGTCAATGAATAAAGAAAAAGGAAGAATGTGATGATCAAAGCAAAAATCATTGTCATGCTGTTAACACTTATTTTACTTACGGGGTGCCTCTATCCAGAGAATCGTAAAGCTGAAAACCGCGTGCCATATAAAGAGCAGCTGCAAAGTGTGCAGACCGCAATTGAAGATTTTCAAAAAGCGACAAATGGCCTTTTACCGATTGAAACAAAAGAAGGCGACACACCTATTTATCAGAAGTATGTCATTGACTTTAAGCGTCTGTCACCAAGATATTTACACGATGTACCGTCGACATCTTTTGAAGGCGGGGGCGAATATATCTATGTCCTCACAGACGTCGAACAAAATCCAACGGTGAAACTGCTTGATGTCAAAATGACACAAACGATCAGTGAATTACGTCTAAGGATCAAAATATATCAAGATGAACATACATATCCGCCATATGGCAAAGTAGTATCCAAAGATTTATATACGTTAAATGAAAAAAAACTAGGGTTAAAAGCACCGCCTACAGTGACGAGCCCTGTTACGGGTGAATCACTTCCATTACTGATTTCCTCAAATGGCGAAATCTATGTTGACTATCGCAGTGATTTTGCCCAGATTTTGAAAAATACGAAACAAAAGCTGAAACCAGGTGAAAATATTCAAGATGTCTATTGGCAGGAAACCCCGTTTGTACCAGCGTTTTCTGTTCCATATACGATCAACAAAAAAGGTGAGCCGGCTTTTTTAGAAAAAAAGACGTTATAAACAAGAATGAACCTTTCTCCTCTGCATATAAATGAGGAGAAAGGTTTTTTTATGGCTAAACATACTCTCAAAACAAAAAAGGTGTCATATTCAAATAGGACAACGTCATACACATATATTGTCCTGACACCTTTCAAGCACCGTTTGATTGAAGTATAGAGTATTTTATTTGAAAACGAGGATAGCAAGTCCGGGAGGGGATCACTTGGAAAAAGTCGATATTTTCAAGGATATCGCTGAACGAACAGGAGGCGATATATATTTAGGAGTCGTTGGAGCTGTTCGTACAGGGAAATCTACGTTTATTAAAAAGTTTATGGAGCTCGTGGTGCTCCCGAATATCAATAATGAGGCAGACCGTGCAAGAGCACAGGATGAATTGCCGCAAAGCGCAGCAGGAAAAACCATTATGACCACAGAGCCAAAATTTGTGCCAAATCAAGCGGCATCCATTCACGTGAGCGACGGCCTGGATGTCAACATTAGGCTTGTCGATTGTGTAGGCTACACCGTGCCTGGTGCACGCGGCTATGAAGATGAAAATGGTCCGAGAATGATTAATACGCCGTGGTATGAAGAGCCAATCCCGTTTCATGAAGCAGCGGAAATTGGTACACGCAAGGTCATTCAAGAGCATTCAACGATTGGTGTTGTGATTACAACAGATGGATCAATTGGGGAAATCCCAAGACATGACTATATTGAATCAGAAGAACGTGTCATTGACGAACTCAAAGAAGTTGGAAAGCCGTTTATTATGGTGATCAATTCTGTGAGACCTTATCACCCTGAAACAGAAGCACTGCGGCAGGAACTTAGTCAAAAATATGATATTCCTGTACTCGCGATGAGTGTCGAAAGTATGAGAGAACAAGACGTTCTCAGTGTACTTCGTGAAGCATTATATGAATTCCCAGTGCTTGAGGTGAATGTGAACCTGCCAAGCTGGGTCATGGTACTAAAAGAAGATCATTGGCTAAGAGAGAGTTATCAGGATTCAGTGAAAGAAACCGTCAAGGATATTAAGAGATTAAGAGATGTTGACCGAGTGGTAGGTCAGTTCAGTGAATTCGATTTTATCGAAAGAGCAGGCTTAGCAGGCATTGAAATGGGTCAGGGGATCGCAGAAATTGATCTGTATGCGCCGGATGATCTATATGATCATATCCTAAAAGAAGTGGTTGGTGTGGAAATTAGAGGCAAAGATCACCTTCTTGAGCTCATGCAAGATTTTGCACATGCGAAAACGGAGTATGATCAAGTGTCTGACGCTTTAAAAATGGTGAAGCAGACTGGTTATGGAATTGCGGCACCAGCTTTGTCGGATATGAGTTTAGATGAGCCGGAAATCATTAGGCAAGGATCAAGATTCGGCGTCAGATTAAAAGCAGTCGCGCCATCTATTCATATGATTAAGGTAGATGTAGAAAGCGAGTTTGCGCCGATTATCGGAACAGAAAAACAAAGTGAAGAGCTTGTCCGATACTTAATGCAAGACTTTGAAGATGATCCGCTTTCGATCTGGAATTCCGATATATTTGGACGCTCACTCAGCTCGCTTGTCAGAGAAGGCATTCAAGCAAAACTCTCGCTGATGCCGGAAAATGCAAGGTATAAACTAAAGGAAACGCTTGAACGAATTATTAACGAAGGATCAGGCGGTCTGATCGCGATTATTCTATAGGATGTGAGACCTCTCATTGATGGGGGTCTTTTTTTGCGTGCGGGTGAAGTCATAAAAAGACAATTGTATAAAGATTAGTCAGATTCAGGCTGAAATTAGGAATATTCGTTCGTAAAAGTGCCCTTAATCCTTGACGAATAAGGATTCTTCCCTTTAAAATGCTTGATATGGTATTTCATATGTGTTAATCTACTTACAGAAAATCTTCACTTTGTTGGACAAACATTCCTTCAAAGAGAAGTTTTCTAATGAAAAGCCATGTATGACGCTTTCTAGACGCTCTTTTTTTCAAAAAAAGTGTATAGAAAGAAGATGAATTGTGAAGAAATGATAACAATCTATTGAATGCATATTTTTGGGAGGAGGTGAAAGGCATGAACAAGACAGAACTTATTAACGCGGTTGCTGAAGCAAGCGAGTTATCTAAAAAAGACGCGACAAAAGCAGTTGATTCTGTTTTTGATACAATTTTAGATGCACTTAAAAATGGTGACAAAATCCAACTTATTGGTTTTGGTAACTTTGAAGTACGTGAGCGTTCAGCTCGTAAAGGACGTAACCCACAAACTGGTGCAGAGATCGAAATCCCTGCAAGCAAAGTACCTGCTTTCAAACCAGGTAAAGCACTTAAAGACGCGGTGGCAGGTAAATAATCGTTATGTGTAATGATCCTATTGAAGGAGTTATACATATACAGTTTCACACTGGTCTAGAAAAGCCCCTTTGATAAGGGGCTTTTCCTTTTGAATCAAATGGTTTGTTTAGAACGCTCTCCTTTGCTTTTAGGATCTGAAGTGTGCTAGAATCTGAATGAAATGTAATCGCCTTTGGAGGATATAATACATGAGTGAAATAAATAAAGAATTAATCGAACACGCGGTACGCGATATATTAAAAGCAATCGGAGAAGATCCAGATCGTGAAGGACTTCTTGATACCCCAAAACGAGTAGCAAAAATGTATGAAGAAGTGTTCTCGGGATTAAATGAAGATCCAAAAGAACATTTTAAAACCATTTTTGGTGAAGATCATGAAGAACTCGTTCTTGTCAAAGATATTGCTTTTCATTCAATGTGTGAACACCACCTTGTGCCATTCTATGGCAAAGCCCATGTCGCTTATATTCCGCGCGGCGGAAAAGTAACGGGACTCAGCAAGCTGGCAAGAGCAGTAGAGGCCGTGGCAAAGCGCCCGCAGCTTCAGGAACGCATTACATCAACGATTGCAGACAGTATGGTAGAAACCTTAAATCCACATGGTGTGATGATTGTCGTTGAAGCAGAGCATATGTGTATGACGATGCGCGGAGTGAAGAAGCCCGGCGCTAAAACAGTCACTTCAGCCGTACGCGGTACATTTGCAAATGATGCGGCAGCAAGAGCAGAAGTGCTTTCATTTATTAAAAACGACTAATCCATAGATGGAAGGTGAACAGATTGAGTGAAAATAAAGCATCTGATTTTGTGGTGATTAAAGCCATTGATAATGGTGTCAATGTGATCGGCTTAACTAGAGGTTCCGATACAAGATTTCACCATTCCGAAAAGCTCGATAAAGGTGAAGTCATTATCGCACAATTTACTGAGCACACATCAGCCATCAAAGTGCGGGGCGATGCTGTCATTCAAACAAGCTTCGGTGAAATCCAAAGCGAAGCAAAGAAATAACGCACGACTATGCACTTGATAGCATGAAAGTCAGGCCTGATATGGTATAATAAATCTCTATACAATGTAGAGAGCTACATATGAAACTGTAATTTTTGGGACAAGGGTGATATCTTTGCAAGACATCTACGGAATTTTATCTAATCTGAATATAAAATTAAACAAAAAGCTTTCTCATCCTTATTTGGCGAAGCATTTGCGTGCGCCGCTCATCGATGAAGATAAGCTCCTTCTTTTTCATGCAATGTTTGATGAAGCTCAAATCGATGCTGAGAAAAAAGAAAATTATATTTTAACGGCGATGCTTGTGCAAATTGCCCTTGATACCCATGACGAAGTCACAACTGCTGCAGCCATCAAACAAGACGAGTTCAAAAATCGTCAGTTGACCATCCTAGCAGGAGACTATTTCAGCGGTCTCTATTACTCTCTTCTCTCTGACATGAAAGATATTTACATGATCCGCACTCTCGCCACGGCGATCAAAGAGATTAATGAACATAAAATTAGACTATATGATCGATCCATTCAAGATGCAGCCCACTTTTATAAAAGTGTTGCTACAGTGGAATCTGCGCTATTCCAAAGAATTTCTGAGCACTTTCAATTGACGCATTGGAATGAAATTGCAAGTCGCTTCCTTGTTTATAAACGTTTTATGAAACAAGCAGAAGACGACAAACATTTAAAACTTTTTTTGAACGATAGCTATACGGACGCCTATACATGTTTTGACAACTTTGAGAATGAAGGCTATGAAAAGGCCAAACGATCAATCAAGGAGCATCTAGTTTCATCTCCGATCGTTCAAAAAGAGCTATTAAATCGCTTGGATCATATGAAAAATGAACCTGCGTACCATCAGAAAGTGGAAGAAGGGTAAGTCATGCAGCAATCAAAAGAACAGCGAGTACACGGTGTATTTGAAAAAATTTATAAAAACTATGACCAAATGAACTCTGTCATTAGCTTTAAACAGCATAAAAAATGGCGCGATAAAACAATGAAGCTCATGAATGTTCAAAAAGGAGCCAAAGCACTAGATGTATGCTGCGGAACTGCCGATTGGACGATTGCGCTTGCAGACGCTGTTGGAGAAACAGGCGAGGTCAAAGGTCTTGACTTCAGTAAAAATATGCTGAGTGTTGGCGAAACGAAGGTGAAAACAGGCGGCTACAATCAAATTGAGCTGCTCCACGGCAATGCAATGGAGCTTCCTTTTGAGGACAACTCATTTGATTATGTCACAATCGGTTTTGGCCTTCGAAATGTCCCTGATTATTTAACAGTGCTAAAGGAAATGACACGAGTGGTAAAACCCGGTGGAATGGTTGTCTGCCTTGAAACATCACAGCCTGAGATGATTGGGTTTAAACAAGGGTATTATGTCTATTTCAAATACATCATGCCGCTCTTTGGCAAACTGTTTGCCAAAAGCTATCAGGAGTATTCATGGCTTCAAGAATCAGCCAAAACGTTCCCTGGCATGAAAGAACTGGCGTCTCTTTTTGAAGAGGCCGGTCTATCTGATGTCTCGTATCATCCATTTACAGGCGGTGTAGCAGCAACACATATCGGAAAGAAGCTTTGAATAAACGATATTTGGGTGAAAATAATGAAACTAAAAGCAATGATTTCTTTTCTAAATCATGATATCGATATAATTGAAAAAGAGCTTGAACAAACCGTTCGCTCTGATTATGCATTATTAAGTGAAGCCGGTCTTCATTTGCTGCAAGCGGGCGGAAAACGAATCCGCCCCGTTTTTGTTCTCCTTTCAGGCATGTTTGGTGACTATGATATTAATAAAATTAAATATGTAGCCGTAGCGCTTGAATTAATTCATATGGCATCACTTGTCCATGACGATGTCATTGATGATGCAGAACTGAGAAGAGGAAAACCGACGATTAAAGCAAAATGGGACAACAGAATTGCGATGTACACGGGGGATTACTTATTTGCAAGGTCACTCGAGTACATGACGAAAATCAATCACCCAATGGCACATGAAATTTTGTCAAAAATGGTCGTCGAGCTCTGTCTTGGGGAAATAGAACAAGTCAAAGATAAATACAACATGGACCAAAACCTTCGTACATATTTAAGAAGAATTAAGCGAAAAACAGCCTTGCTTATTGCAGGCAGCTGCCAATTAGGTGCGATTGCAGCTGGAACAGATGAAAAAACACATAAAGCCCTTTACTGGTTTGGGTACTATGTTGGTATGTCGTACCAAATCATTGATGATGTCCTTGATTTTACATCAACTGAAGAAGAATTAGGCAAGCCTGTTGGTGGGGACCTTTTACAAGGAAATGTCACTCTTCCTGTTTTATATGCGCTTCAGAACCCGACGTTAGAAGGTCAGTTGAAGCTGATCAATAGTGAAACGACGGAAAAGCAGCTGAAACCTGTGATTGAACATCTCAAACAAACAGATGCGATCGACCGTTCCATTCGAGTGAGTGAAATGTACTTGAAAAAAGCATTTGAACAGCTCGATCAACTTCCGCGTGGGCGGGCTAAATCTTCATTAGCGTCGATTGCAAAATATATTGGTAAACGAAAATTCTGATCAACGTTTCGTTGATTGGTTTTTTTGTGAAATTTTTTGTCAAAAATTGATTATTATAAAAAAAAATGATACGATCACTTTGTAACAATGTAAGCCTATACATACATAACGACGGGGTGGAAAACGTATATGGACAAAACATTTCTTATGGTCAAACCTGATGGTGTGGAAAGACAATTAATCGGTGAAATTGTGTCAAGATTCGAAAAAAAGGGGCTTCAGCTTGTTGGAGCAAAGCTCATGAGCATTCCAAAAGAAGTAGCAGAAACACATTACGGAGAGCATAAAGAAAAACCATTTTTCGGTGAATTGGTTGACTTTATTACGTCAGGACCTGTATTTGCGATGGTATGGCAAGGTGAACAAGTCGTAGACGTAACAAGGCAGATAATTGGAAAGACAAATCCGAAGGAAGCGCTTCCGGGAACAATAAGAGGCGACTATGGATTAACTGTTGGCAAAAACATTATCCATGGCTCAGACTCACCAGAAAGTGCCGAAAGAGAAATCAACCTGTTCTTCAAACAAGAAGAACTGACAAACTGGGATCAAACGATCTCAAGCTGGATTTATTAATGTTCAAGCCAAAGTGTTCATCAAACGATCACTTTGGCTTTTTTATATTGAGATTTCTATACGAATTTTCGCATGAGATGATACAAATTTATGATAAAAACAGCTATACTAGGACAAAGATAGATGAGACAGGAGAGGACATTGATGGATCAGTATCAAGTATTTGTTGGAAAATGGAAAAAACTAACTGGGGTAGATCTGAATTTATATAAAGAAGCACAAATGAAACGAAGATTAACATCTCTTTATGATAAAAAAGGATATAAAGATTTTGAGGCATTTGCGTCTGCTCTTGAAAAGGACAAAGCGCTATTAGATGAAACGATGGATCGAATGACGATCAATGTGTCAGAATTTTACCGAAACTATCAGCGCTGGGAAGTACTTGATCAAAAAATCCTGCCGCTGCTTTCAAAAAACAGCGGCACCCTAAAAATATGGAGTGCAGCTTGCTCAACTGGAGAAGAGCCGTATACACTCTCAATGCTGCTATCAAGCCATCCGCTTGTGAAAGACTTCCAAATTATTGCAACGGATATTGATGATAAAGTCCTGCAATCCGCGCAAAAAGGAAGATATCATGAACGATCTTTGCAAGAGGTGCCAGATCAAATCAAGCAAAAATATTTCACCAAAGAAGATTCTTCATTTTACACGGTGAAGGATGAGATTCGAAAGCACATTCAATTTAAGAAACACAACCTTTTAGCGGATCCATATGAAAAACAGCTGGATCTCATCGTGTGCCGAAATGTCCTCATCTACTTTACAGAAGAGGCGAAAGAAGAAATTTACTTAAAAATGAGCAGCAGTTTAAAGCAAAACGGCGTATTATTTGTTGGTTCTACAGAACAAATTTTTCACCCAGAAAAGTTTGGACTAACCTCTGCTGATACTTTCTTTTATCAAAAGAAGGGGTAGTAGCTGACTTTTTAGTAGGAAGTGTGTTATTATAGTTTTACTTAAAAGCGTTAATGCGATGAAGGGAGAATAAGTCATGAGGTACTTAACAGCAGGTGAATCACATGGTCCACAACTGACCACAATTATTGAAGGAGTTCCAGCGGGACTTTACATAGAGCAGGATGACATCAATTATGAACTGGCTAGAAGACAAAAAGGTCATGGCCGCGGAAGAAGAATGCAGATTGAAAAAGACCAAGCGAAAGTGTTAAGTGGAGTCCGCCACGGGAAAACATTAGGTTCTCCTATTGCACTTGTTGTTGAAAATAATGATTGGAAGCACTGGACAAAGGTCATGGGTGCAGAGCCAATTACTGAAGAAGAAGAGAGTGAAATGAAGCGTCAAATCTCTCGTCCAAGACCAGGGCATGCGGATTTAAATGGTGCGATTAAATATGGTCACCGTGATATGAGAAACGTATTAGAGCGCTCATCAGCACGCGAGACAACGGTTCGTGTAGCAGCAGGTGCAGTAGCGAAACAAATTTTGGCTCACCTTGGAATCAAAGTGGCTGGTCACGTCCTTGAAATTGGTGGAGTAAAAGCTTCCCATACCACTTATGAATCTATTGAAGATTTGCAAAAAGTAACAGAAGAATCACCTGTTCGCTGCTATGACAGTGAAGCTGGTCAAAAAATGATGGATGCCATTGACGAAGCGAAGCAAAACGGCGATTCAATTGGTGGTATTGTCGAAGTCATCGTTGAAGGGATGCCAGTTGGAGTCGGCAGCTATGTGCACTATGACCGCAAACTGGATAGCAAGCTTGCAGGTGCAGTACTGAGTATCAACGCTTTTAAAGGTGTTGAATTTGGTATTGGCTTTGAGGCAGCTTCTAAAAATGGCAGTGAAGTTCATGATGAAATCATCTGGGATGAAGAAAAAGGCTATACGAGAAAAACAAACCGCTTAGGTGGTCTTGAAGGCGGAATGTCAACTGGCATGCCGATTGTCGTAAGAGGGGTTATGAAACCAATCCCAACCTTATACAAACCATTGCAAAGCGTGGATATTGAGACAAAAGAACCTTTCTCTGCAAGTATTGAGCGTTCTGACAGCTGTGCTGTACCAGCCGCAAGTGTTGTGGCAGAAGCAGTCGTTGCATGGGAAATCGCCAATGCAGTGGTTGAGCAGTTTGGTCTTGATCAAATTGACCGCATTAAAGAAAATGTGGACAAAATGCGCCAGCTTCAGAGGGAGTTTTAATGAAAACACTGGAAGTGAAGACGTCTTCAGCTACTTATCCTGTATATATCGGTGATGGGATTAGACAAAATATCGTAGACTTGATTACTTCCACTGGGCGATCCTACACGAAGCTCTTTATCGTGACAGATTCAGCCGTCGATGCCCTTTATGGAGATGAAATGGTTCAATTACTGAAACAGAAATGGTCTGTACAAAAAATAGTGGTGCCAAACGGAGAACAATCAAAATCTTTTGCGCAGTTTGAGCAGATTCATACGAAAGCCATCCAATTTCAACTCGACCGCTCCTCATGCATCATTGCATTAGGAGGCGGGGTGATTGGAGACTTGGCTGGCTTTGCTGCTGCCACTTATATGAGAGGCATTGATTTTATTCAAGTACCGACCACGCTGCTTGCACATGATAGTGCAGTCGGCGGAAAAACCGGAATCAATCATCCGCTCGGCAAAAATTTAATTGGTGCGTTTCATCAACCGGCTGCTGTCATCTATGATACAAGTATGCTAGAGACACTCTCACCAATAGAGCTGAGATCAGGCTTTGCTGAGGTGATAAAACATGCACTGATTTCAAGTGAAGTCTTTTTATCAGAACTGATGTCCATTCGTTCGTTGACAGAATTATCAAAGGATGAACTGGCACATATGCTTTATCAAGGGATTCAAGTGAAAGCATCCATTGTTCAAGAAGATGAAAAAGAACAAGGTGTGCGGGCATACTTGAATTTAGGTCATACACTAGGTCATGCCATTGAAGCGGAGTATGGATACGGTGCGATTACGCATGGAGATGCCATTGCAATTGGCATGCAGTTTGCTTTATATGTCAGTGAAAAAGAGCAAGGACTCAGCCTAGATCGTGAGAAACTTAAAGTGTGGATGAAAGAACTAGGGTTCCCAGTACAAGTCACACAAACGATTTCAACCAAAACATTTGTCGATCGCATGATTGGTGATAAGAAGGCAAGAGGCGGGAGTGTTCAATTTGTTTTGCTAAAACAAGTTGGAGACGTCACCCTGCAATCTTTCACAAAAGATGAGCTGTATCACTGGTTCGAAGAATGGAAACGGGAGGAGGGCTGTCTATGATGTTTCGCGGGATACGCGGGGCTACAACTGTGACAGAAGATACTGAAACAGAAGTGTTAACCAAAACGAAGCAGCTGCTAGAAGCAATCATTTCAAAAAATCAAGTAGATCCAGAGCGTGTCGTGCAGATCTTGATTTCAGCTACACAAGATATTCACTCTGTTTTTCCAGCAAAAGCACTCAGGCAGTTTGAAGGATGGACCTATGTGCCTGTCACTTGTATGCAAGAGCTTGACATTGATGGAGGTCTAAAGAAGTGTATTCGCGTTTTAATGACCGTTCAGACAGATGTCAAGCAGGAAGACATCCAGCACGTATACTTGGAAGAGGCTGTCACGCTTCGGCCTGATTTACAGTTGACAAAAAACAAGGAATTATAATACGATATGAACAGCCGAAGTTTACACACAGGTGTGAACGGCATTGCAAGCTTAGAGAAGATGAGAATGAGACTAGGGTAGTTGAGATGAGTAGAGTTGAGCAGAGATACGATACTTCTATTTAATCATACTGCCTAAAAGAGCGAAGCCTCTTTTAGGCTTATTTCGTATACTCAAACAAATCCTCAAGATGTCCCCTCATTCTCCTTAATTCCATTTAAGGAGTGTGCTTATGAAATCCCAATCAAACCTTACCCAATTTTTAAGAGACAGTCAGTTTTACAAAACCATCCCGATTGTTGAAACCATTACAGTTGATACGCTCTCACCCATTCAAATTGTCGAGAAACTGAAACAGGATATTGTGTATTTGCTAGAAAGCAAAGACGAATCTTCTAGCTGGTCGAGATATTCCTTTATCGGATTACATCCTTTTTTAACATTACATGACGAGCAAGACCATTATATTGCTCGTGACGCTGCGGGAAAGTCAGTGATGCAAAAAGCGGAGCTGAAAGAGTTGCTTGACTGGATGAAAGAGCAATATCAAATCAAGACACCTGAAATTGATATCCCATTTACTGGCGGAGCCGTAGGGTACTTAAGTTACGACCTCATTCCCAACATTGAGCCGTCTGTCAAGCCGCATCCGAATGCATCAACAACAGATAATTGCACATTATTTGTTTGCCAAACAATGATCGCATTTGATCATGAAACAAACCAAGTTCATTTTATTCAGTACACGCAGCTGAACGGTCATGAAACAGAGGAAGAAAAAATTCTGGTTTATCGAGAAAATCAAAAGCAGCTTGAACTGATGGTACAGCAGCTTCATACAAAAATTGATATGAAAGAATTGATTATCTCAGGGAATATGAATGAACCCCCTTCGTTTGAACAGGTGACGTCTACCTATGAAAAAGCAAAATTTTTAAAGGATGTCGAAAAAATCAAGGAGTATATTCGAGCGGGTGATATCTTCCAGGGTGTACTTTCTCAGCGTTTTGACATTCCAGTGACAGTGAGCTCATTTGAATTGTATCGTGTGCTTCGGATTGTCAATCCATCACCGTATATGTATTTTATGAAATTAAAAGATCGAGACTTAGTCGGAAGCTCGCCAGAACGATTAATCCATGCGAAAAACGGACACTTAGAAATCCATCCAATTGCTGGTACAAGAAAACGAGGAATGACAAAAGAAGAAGATGATGCACTAGCAAGAGAGTTGCTCGATGATGAAAAAGAAAAAGCAGAACATTACATGCTAGTGGATCTGGCTCGAAATGATGTGGGGCGTGTAGCAGAATACGGCAGTGTGTCTGTCCCAACTTTTACAAAAGTCGTGAACTTTTCGCACGTCATGCACATTATTTCTATTGTGACAGGGAAGCTGAAGCAGGATACACATCCAGTAGACGCGCTTATGTCCGCTTTTCCAGCAGGCACATTGACAGGCGCCCCAAAAATTAGGGCGATGCAATTATTAAACGAAATGGAGCCTGAGCCAAGAGAGACGTATGGCGGCTGTATTGCCTATATTGGTTTCGACGGCAATATCGATTCCTGTATTACCATTCGCACAATGAGCGTCAAACATCAGACTGCTTCTATACAAGCAGGTGCCGGCATTGTCGCTGATTCCGTTCCAGAAAACGAATGGGAAGAGACGTGCAATAAGGCAGGAGCACTTCTAAAAGCCATTCAGCTTGCTGAACATATTTTCTCAGAAAAGGAGAGTGTGCCAAATGAATCAACGACTATCAGCTCTTGTTAATGGAGGAAAACTATCAGAAAAAGAAGCGAATGGCCTGATGCATGATATGATGAGCGGCTCGTTAACAGATGCTGAAGTCGCTGCTAGTCTATCTATTTTAGCGCATCGAGGAGAAACCGCTGAAGAAATGACAGGCTTCGTGAAAGCCATGAGGCAGCATGCAGCACCAGTAGAAAGGTCACTTGATGTCGTTGATACGTGCGGGACAGGAGGCGACGGTTTATCAACATTTAATATATCAACAGCCGCTGCCATCGTTGCTTCGGCTGCTGGGGCGAAAATCGCCAAGCACGGAAATCGTTCCGTCTCCTCTAAAAGCGGGAGTGCTGACGTGCTAGAATGTCTTGGTATTCAAATTCAATCCACACCTGAAGAAACAAGACGGCAAATACAGCAGAAAAACATGGGCTTTTTATTTGCACCGCTCTATCATTCTTCTATGAAACAAGTAGCCGCCGTACGCAAGCAGCTCGGATTTCGGACGGTATTTAACTTATTAGGACCGCTTTGCCATCCGATGCAGGCCAAAAAGCAAATCATCGGTGTGTATGCAAAGGAAAAGGCAAAGCTCATGGCGAAAGCTCTTGCTCCTTTAGAGCCAGAACATGTCCTGTTTGTTTGCGGAGATGATGGGCTGGATGAATTAACCATTACAGCAAATTCATACATCATTGAACTCAAAAAAGGTGTCATGACAGAATATACGTTAAACCCAGAAGACTTCGGACTTGAAAAAGGGCATTTATCAGACATTCAGGTCCACTCACCAGAAGAAAGCGCCAAATTGATTCAGAATATATTGAATTATCAAGCAGGTGGAGCGCCGCTTCATATTACAGCGCTTAATGCTGGGGCCGCATTATATGTGGCAGGAAAAGCAGAGAGTCTGATGGCAGGGACAATGAAAGCATTAGAAACGATCAAAAACGGATCAGCTAAAGAACAATTAGCCCGTCTAAAACAAAAAACGAAAGAGGAAGAGATCTATGCTTAATCAAATTATCGCCCGTAAAAAAGAACATGTGCAAACCTTGCAATTACCTGAGGAAGGACATTATGAAAGACGATCATTTAAAGAAGCCCTTATGAATCCTCACCGCTCGATTGGACTGATTGCTGAGGTGAAAAAAGCGTCTCCTTCCAGAGGAATCATTCAGCCTCATTTTGATCCTTTACAGACAGCGAAAGCATACGAAACATCAAATGCAGATTGTTTATCTGTCTTAACGGATGAACCGTTTTTCCAAGGGAAAAACGAATATTTGTCTCTTATTAAAGAACACATCACACGTCCTATTTTAAGAAAAGATTTCATTATTGACTCTATACAAATAGAAGAATCGAAACGGATAGGGGCAGATGCCATTTTATTAATTGGAGAGGTGCTTGAGCCGCAAAAGCTGTATGAGCTCTATACAGAAGCGCAAGAAAAAGGACTGGATGTCCTCGTTGAAGTACATGCAGCACATACACTAGAAAAGATTTTACACCTATTCACTCCTGAGATCATCGGTGTGAACAACCGGAATCTCAATACGTTTACAACAACTGTTGAACAAACAAAAGAGATCGCGCCACTTGTTCCAAAAGACGTATTACTAGTAAGTGAAAGCGGCATAAAGACATTTGATGATCTGACCTTTGTGAAACAGCACGGAGCAAATGCCGTTCTTGTTGGTGAATCTTTAATGAGGGAACAATCACAGGAGAAAGCCGTTCAGGCATTGTTCGGAGAATGAAGGAAATTAAGCCTTACTTAAAATATTGCGGTGCTGTCTCACAAGAGGATGTCGCATGCATCTCGCAATCTCAAGCGGATGCCATCGGTTTTATTTTTGCGCCGAGTAAAAGACGGGTTGATCCAGATCAAGTGAAACACTGGCTGTCACAAGTAAAATGTAAAAAAGAGATCGTGGGGGTATTTGTGAATGAAAAAACACCAAAAGTGTGCGAGATTACAAACAACCTCCCCTTAGATATTGTGCAGCTTCATGGTGATGAGACGCCAGAAGATGCAAGCGACATCAAACAACAAACGAAGGCTCTCGTTTGGAAAGTGTTCCATCACGAACCCGATGTAAACGACACACTTGAACATATGACGGCATTCGCTCCAAGTGTCGACGGTTTTCTCATTGATGCGAAAGTGAAAGGAATGAGAGGCGGTTCTGGAACAGCTTTTGCATGGGAGGCAGTGCCTTCATATGTTCAGCTTGCAAAACAACTGGGGAAAACTTGCGCCATTGCTGGCGGGATCACGCCAGATACCATAATAGATCTGCTTGCTTTTGGTCCAGACGCCATAGACCTTTCAAGCGGTATAGAAGAAAACGGGAAGAAAAGCAGTACAAAGATGAAAGCGCTCGAAGAAAGGATGTTGAACCATGTACGCATATCCAAATGAGATTGGCAGATATGGAGAATTTGGAGGGAAATTCGTTCCTGAAACGCTCATGCAGCCACTAGAAGAGATCGAACAAGCTTTTCGTGAATTAAAAGAAGACCCTGCTTTTCAAAAGGAATATATATCGCTTTTGAAAAACTATTCAGGCAGACCAACTGCACTCACATATGCTGATCAATTATCGGCATATCTCGGCGGTGCTAAAATCTATTTAAAAAGAGAAGATTTAAACCATACAGGCGCTCATAAAATTAACAATGCGCTTGGGCAGGCACTGCTAGCGAAAAAAATGGGGAAATCAAATATCATCGCCGAAACAGGAGCAGGTCAGCACGGTGTAGCTGCTGCAACAGTGGCCGCAAAATTCGGTTTATCCTGCACTGTATTTATGGGAAAAGAAGATGTGGAAAGACAATCACTCAATGTGTTCCGAATGAAACTACTCGGCGCTGAAGTCATACCTGTCACAAGCGGGAACGGAACATTAAAAGATGCAACCAATGAAGCCATCCGCTATTGGGTCCAGCATTGCAGTGACCACTTTTATATGATCGGCTCAGTCGTTGGACCTCATCCGTATCCTCAAATCGTCAGTGAATTTCAGCGGATGATCGGAGATGAGGCAAAAGCGCAGATACTTGAAAAGGAAGGGCAGCTTCCTCATAAAGTCGTTGCCTGTGTTGGCGGAGGGAGCAATGCGATAGGGATGTACCGGGCGTTCTTAGATGAAGAGGTCGATATCATTGGTGTAGAAGCTGCTGGAAAAGGAATCGACACTCCGCTTCATGCAGCGACCATCACGAAAGGGACAAAAGGTGTCATACATGGATCTTTGACATACTTGATTCAAGACAAATTTGGTCAAATTATTGAGCCTTATTCAATTTCAGCTGGATTAGACTATCCGGGGATCGGACCAGAGCATGCGTATTTGCATGCGAGCGGCCGGGTTCAATATGTGAGTGCGACAGATCAAGAAGCACTAGATGCGTTAAAGCTGCTCACAGAAAAAGAAGGAATCCTGCCAGCAATCGAATCTGCACATGCTTTAGCCAAAGCGTTTGAAATGAGCCAGAACATGAGTGAAGACGACATTGTCCTTGTCTGCTTGTCAGGCAGAGGAGATAAGGACGTGCATACATTAATGAATGTGCTTGAAAGTGAGGGTGAAACAAAATGATCACATTTCAATTAGAGCAAGGTCAGAAATTATTTATTCCCTTTATTACAGCGGGTGATCCATCAGAAGAGATCACCATTGATTTAGCCCTCGCGCTTCAAGCAGCAGGGGCACATGCGATTGAACTAGGTGTGCCGTATTCTGATCCGTTAGCGGACGGCCCTGTCATTCAAAGAGCTTCTAAAAGAGCACTTCATCATGGTATGAATATCGTAAAAGCGATAGAATTAGCAGGAAAGATGAAAAAAAACGGCGTAAAAATTCCTGTAATTCTATTTACGTATTATAATCCTGTGTTACAATTAGACACAGAATACTTTTTCGCTTTACTGCGCAAAAATCATATTTCGGGACTCTTAACACCCGACTTGCCTTTTGAAGAGAGCAGCGAGCTGCAGAAGAACTGTCAAGCACACGACATTTCATATATATCACTCGTTGCACCAACAAGCAAGGAACGATTAGAAAAAATTGTAGAGCAGGCAGAAGGTTTTGTGTATTGTGTTTCATCTCTCGGCGTCACAGGTGTCAGACAATCTTTCGACGCATCGATTACAGATTTTATTCAACAAGTGAAAGAGCTGAGTCAAATACCAGTTGCTGTAGGTTTTGGTATTTCAACAAGAGAACAAGTAGACTCAATGAATAAAATGAGTGATGGTGTCGTTGTCGGCAGTGCGCTTGTCAAAAAAATTGAAGAGCTTCAAGAACAATTAGTAGCAAGTGATACACGCCAAGAGGCTTTAAGAGAATTTGAAACATATGCAAAAACATTTAGTCCCCTCTATTCATTCAAATGAGGTGAAACATTTTGCAAATCAAAGATCAATTAAAACAGCTAAAACCGTATCAACCTGGGAAACCAATTGAAGAGGTCAAAAAAGAATATCAATTAGACAAAATTGTGAAATTGGCTTCAAATGAAAACCCTTTTGGATGTTCCACACATGCAAGAGAGGCCATACAAGCTGAACTTGAACATTTAGCGATTTATCCAGACGGATACAGCGCAAGTTTAAGAACGGAACTGGCTGAGTTTCTTCAAGTAAATGAAAAACAATTAATATTCGGGAATGGCTCAGATGAACTTGTGCAAATTATTGCTAGGGCATTCCTTGATCAACATACAAATACGGTGATCCCATCTCCGTCATTCCCGCAATACCGTCACAATGCAGTGATTGAGCATGCAGAGATTAGAGAAGTACCACTTCTAAATGGTGGAGCTCATGATCTAAAGGGAATGCTGGATGCGATGGATGACAACACAAAAGTCGTTTGGGTGTGTAACCCGAACAATCCGACAGGAAATCATTTGTCAGAATCTGAGCTCGTATCGTTCTTAGATCAAGTGCCTGCTCACGTGCTTGTCGTTCTAGATGAAGCATATTTTGAATATGTTCGCGCAGAAGACTTTCCGAACAGTTTATCTCTATTAAAAGCCTATCAAAATGTCATTGTATTGCGCACATTCTCTAAAGCATATGGACTTGCGGCACTTCGAGTAGGTTATGGGGTTGCTTCAGAGGAATTGATTACCGCCATTGAACCTGCGAGAGAGCCATTTAATACAAGTCGTATCGCTCAGGCAGCTGCACGTGCAGCCATTAAAGATCAAGACTTCATTCAATCGTGCAGACAAAAAAATGAAGCAGGTCTTAAACAATATCAAGAATTTGCAGACCGTTTTGGATTATTTATCTATCCATCTCAAACAAACTTTGTGCTGATTGATTTTAAAAGAGATGCAGATGAGCTGTTCAATGCACTTTTGAAAAAGGGCTATATCGTTCGATCTGGTCAAGCTCTCGGATTCCCAACTTCTTTGCGTATTACTGTTGGAACGAAGGAGCAAAATGAAGAAATCTTAACTACACTTGCCGATTTATTACAAGGCATCCGTGCGTAGCATAACAATGAAGTCATATCCTGTTTATGGGATATGGCTTTCGTTGTAACTCATCCAATATACATATAAGCTATTGAAACAGCTTGTTTAATTTTCGCGAAAAATCAGGTGATGAACATGAATGAAGCAAACGAAACCATATTAATCGCTGGACTTGGTTTAATTGGTGGTTCTATTGCACTGTCGATTAAAAAAGAATTTCCACATAAAAAAATTGTAGGCTATGATGTCTCTAAAGAACAAATGATTGCTGCAACAAAACTAGGGATCATTGACGCGACTGCCGAGTCCTTTATAGAAGGCTTAAAAGCATCAGCAACGATTATTTTGGCAACGCCAGTACAACAAACCGTCAAAATGTTAAGTGATATTGCAGCATCTGGAATTGAAAGAGAGCTCACGATTACGGATGTAGGGAGCACAAAGCAAAAGGTCGTTCACTTTGCTGAAAAAACGTTGCCTGATCATTACCAATTTATTGGCGGGCATCCGATGGCAGGGTCTCATAAATCAGGTGTCATTGCAGCGAAAGACTTTTTATTTGAAAATGCATTCTACATTTTAACGCCAGCAAAGGTAACAAGTCGTCAGGCTGTTGACCGTTTGAAGGATCTGCTGAAGGGAACCAATGCTCATTTCATTGAAATGACACCCGAAGAACATGATGCTGTGACAAGTGTGATTAGTCACTTTCCACATATCGTCGCTGCCAGTCTTGTGCATCAAGCGCATCATTTTGAAGAAGAATTTCCTCTTGTAAAACGGTTTGCTGCTGGAGGCTTTCGAGATATTACCCGTATTGCATCAAGTAATCCTGCAATGTGGCGCGATATCCTCTTGCACAATAAAAACAAGATTTTAGACCGGTTCTATGAATGGAAAAAAGAGATTGACCGCATTGAATCCTTTGTGCAACAAGAAGATGCTGAGGGGTTATTCTCTTATTTCCAAGAGGCCAAGGAATATCGCGACGGCCTGCCTCTGAGGAAAAAAGGAGCGATCCCTGCTTTTTATGATCTTTATGTCGATGTGCCGGATCATCCTGGTGTTATTTCGGAAATTACAGGATATCTAGCAAATGAAAACATTAGTATTACAAATATCCGTATTATTGAAACGCGAGAAGACATTAACGGGATTTTACGCATCAGTTTTCAAACAGATGACGATCGAAAGCGGGCAGAACTCTGTATAAAAAATAGAGCAAATTACGATACATTTTATGCTGATTGAGGTGAGGAACATGAAAATTCATAAAAGTGCTCCTATGAATGGAGAAATTCATATTCCAGGAGATAAGTCCATTTCTCATAGATCTGTGATGTTTGGCGCTATTGCTGACGGGACTACAGTAGTAAAAAACTTTCTTCCTGGCGCTGATTGTTTAAGCACGATTGATTGTTTTAGAAAGATGGGTGTAGACATCGAGCAAAAAGGTACAGATGTTGTCATTCATGGTAAGGGACTAAAAGGACTTAAAGAGCCGAGCGATATTCTCGATGTTGGTAACTCTGGCACGACCATTCGTTTAATGATGGGAATCTTGGCTGGCTGTGAGTTCCACAGTACGCTGATCGGAGACGAAAGTATTGCCAAAAGACCGATGAAACGGGTAACAGGTCCGCTAAAACAATTGGGAGCCAAGATAGATGGCAGAGCAAATGGCGAGTATACACCACTTTCTATACGTGGGGGTAATTTAAAAGCTATCTCTTATGAGTCTCCAGTTGCCAGTGCCCAGATTAAGTCGGCTGTCCTTCTAGCTGGGCTGCAGGCAGAAGGAACAACGACGTTAACTGAACCGCATAAATCAAGAGACCATACCGAAAGAATGTTATCAATGTTTGGTGTCTCGCTACATGAAGATGCACAAAGTGTTGCAATTGAAGGTGGACAAACGTTAAAAGCAACAGATGTATTTGTCCCTGGAGATATTTCTTCAGCTGCATTTTTCTTAGTGGCTGGATCTATCGTTCCAAACAGCCGGATTGTATTGAGAAATGTCGGTTTGAACAAAACGAGAACTGGTATTATAGATGTGCTAAAACAAATGGGTGCAGACCTCGACATTCAAGAAGTGGATGCTAAAGGCGGAGAACCGTACGGTGATTTAACGATCTCTACCTCTTCATTAAAAGGGATCGACATTTCAGGTGATATGATCTCTAGACTCATCGACGAAATTCCTATTATTGCGCTCCTAGCTACTCAAGCAGAAGGAACAACGATCATTAAAGATGCCGCTGAATTAAAAGTGAAAGAAACCAATCGTATTGATACAGTCGTTTCAGAACTTAAAAAACTAGGTGCTCATATTGAAGCAACAGATGATGGAATGAAGATTCATGGTAAAACGAGCCTTAAAGGCGGCGCAGTCGTCTCAAGCTACGGAGATCATCGAATTGGTATGATGTTAGGAATTGCGGCATGTATAACAGAGCAAGCAATCGAGATTGAAGATACAGATGCAGTACGTGTATCTTACCCAAATTTCTTTGAACACATTGAATACTTAACGCAAACAGTCTGAGGATTTCCTCAGGCTTTTTCTTTCCTTTTGCATATTTGAAAGAACTATAGCATAGCTTGTCTCAAGGTGAAACCTTGAAAAAGAGCATTTTGCTGATTCAAAAACAATTTTTTAGCGTATTCGGTTTACAAATCGTCAGTTTAGTAAAGTATTGATTGAAAAAGAGTCTTCAAAACACAAAAATGGCTTCATGTTAAAAGAGCAACATATTTGCTGGATATGCAGCTGTCGATTATGATATGAAGTAACAACAGTTTAGGTTTTTGGAAACAGAAAGGAACGGTTTGATTTGAATAGTTCATTACAAGAAGCCATAAAATTAGTTGAGGCGGGTGAGACTGAAAAGGGACTCCAAACACTTGCTCAAGCAGAGAAGCATCTTCATGATGAAGAAAAAGCGCAGGCAGCTCAGTTATATTATGACTGGGGAGATATTGATAAAGCACGGAATCTCATTAGTGATTTACATGATTTATATCCAGAAGAAACAGGATTAACCTGTTTTTATGCAGAGCTTTTAATAGACTCTGACGAAGAAGAGAAGGCAATAGCAGTTCTTGAAACGATTCCTGAAGATGACGATGCGTATCCAGAGAGTTTATTGTTAATGGCAGATTTGTATCAAATGCAAGGACTATTTGAAGTCAGTGAACAAAAGCTTTTAAAAGCGAAAGAGTTACTACCTCATGAAGCCGTCATTGATTTTGCTTTAGGGGAATTGTATTTTTCTCAAGGTCTTTCAAAGAAAGCAGCCGACTATTTCTACAAAGTGGCCGATCAACAAAATGAAATTGGCGGTGTCAATGTATATCAGCGGCTCGCTGAATCATTAAGCACAGCTGGAGAATTTGAAGATGCCCTTGAATGGTATGAAAAGGCTGTAAAGGATCAAGTGGATCCAAATACACTTTTTGGCTATGGATTTACAGCGATGAGGGCTGGCAGAACGAAAACGGCTATTCAGCAGCTTTCTGAACTAAAAGATATTGATCCTTCGTATTCGTCACTTTATATGCCTTTAGCCAAAAGCTATGAGGAAGAAGGACTATATCATGAAGCTTTAGAGATAGTAAAAGAAGGAATTAAAGTGGATGAGTATAACAAAGAGTTATATTTATATGGGGCAAAGATTGATTTGAAAAATGGCCATTCGGAAGATGCGAAAAAATTGCTTCAAGAAGCACTTGCTCTTGATCCAGGATATATTGAAGCAGTTCAAACGCTGCTTGCGATCTATTTAAATGAAGAGCTGTTTGATGAAATTCTGGATGTGATTAAAGAGGTTAAAAGTTTTGGGGAAGAAGATCCAAAATGGAATTGGTATGCTGCTTCTGCTTCTGTCGGACGAGAAGAATATGATGAAGCCGCTGAGTATTTCAAACTTGCTCTGCCTGATTTTGATGAGGAACGTGACTTTTTATATGAATATGCTTCGTTCCTTTTAGAAGAAGGCAGACAAAAAGAAGCCTTGCCGTTATTACGAAAAGTTCTTCAGAAAGATGGCACGAATGAAGAAATTGAAGAAACGATTTTAAGAATTGAAGACGAAATTTCCTTATAGTTTGCAGGAATGAAGAACTGGTTTGTTGAATAATTCATGTATAGCAATTTAATTTACGATAGAGGAGGGAATAACATGCAGACCCCTGTTTCTGTCAATGAAAAGAAGGAATTTATCCGGTGGTTCTTAAACCATTATCAGTTAAAGCGAAGAGAGTGTGTTTGGATATTAAATTATTTAATGAGTCACGACTCTTTGATGGAAAAGGTTCATTTTGTAGAGCAAGCAGAATTTTGCCCAAGGGGAATTATTATGTCAACACACTGTGTGGATGAAGTTCCCTTTAGATTTTATAAAGAAAATATCATGACGACAGATGCAGAAAAATCATTTCATGATATTCGTTTGAATAAACAGCAAGATTTGTTTATTCAATTGAATTTCCGATCTGCATATCGTTCGCCGGAATATGCCGCTGTACTTGAAACAAATCCTCATATTCCTAAAGATCTTTATGAAAATGAAAAAGATAAAGATCTTGCTGAGAAAGTGCTAGAGCATTCTATTGCTACTTTCCAAAAAGAACGGCTGATGAAAGAAATCGATGAAGCGCTTGACCGTCATGATCAAGAAACATTTAATAAGTTAGCAAAAGAATTAAGCCTATTATCATAAACCAAGCCAATAAGCCTTGCCCTATACAGGCAGGGCTTATGTGATGAAAGAGGGGAACTAGATGAAGTTTCAGGCGGAGGACGCGGATCTCTTTTTACAATCTAAAGATTACATTGATACCGCTATCATTCCATTAGTTGGGATAGATGCAAGCCATATCAAACAAACCGTGTCTTTAGGTGAGTTTACAATGCTTGTGGCAGAGGATCTTGAAAGGCAACTGAAAGGCAGAGTGTTTCTTTTTCCTCCACATACATATTTAGAAGTAAATCATCGTAAGCAAGAAGACATACTTGCAGTAAAACAATCATTGCAAGAACATTTTCAGCATGTTGTGTTTATCACATCTGATAACAAATGGAAAGAACAGCTAGAAGTGAGCGAATCGGCATTTATATTGCAGTCTGTTCCGCTTGAGCATTTAAAGGTCAATTTAAAGCAAAAAGTCATTCAAGACAGTGTAGAACAAATTTTGAACTTTTTGTTACAAAAATGGAACCCTTCATAAAAACCCTTACATTTGCATTGTACATAGCTTTTTAGGCTGTTGACCTTGTGAATAGATTGATATATTATGAGGGTGTCCTAGTTTTATGAAATTTTTTCTAATTCAGTTATAAAGTAGCTGACGACCTGAGGGGGGGAGAAAAAAATGAGCGAGAAGAGACATGGAGTGTCCAGGCGTCAATTTTTGAATTACACGTTGACCGGCGTGGGGGGATTTATGGCCGCTGGAATGCTCATGCCTATGGTTCGCTTTGCGCTTGACCCTGTGCTAAAAGGAACAGAGGATCAGGATATGGTTCAAGTTGTCAGTGTAGATGAACTGACAAAAGAACCGAAGCGCTTTGACTTTAAAATTGATCAAGTAGATGCATGGTATGAGTCAAAGGAATCTAGGTCTGCATGGGTGTACAAAGAAGGGGATGAAATTGTCGCTTTATCGCCAATCTGTAAACATTTGGGATGTACAGTGAACTGGAACAGTGATCCGAAAAATCCAAACAAATTTTTCTGCCCATGCCATTATGGGCTGTACGACAAGGATGGTACAAACGTACCCGGAACTCCACCGCTTGCACCGCTTGATCATTATAAGCAGCAAGTGAAGGACGGATACCTCTATCTTGGAAAAGCTGTGCCGAAAGGGGAAGGGTAACGATGCTTAACAAGATTTACGATTGGGTAGATGAGCGGCTGGACATCACACCGATATGGAGAGACATTGCGGATCATGAAGTGCCTGAGCACGTCAATCCAGCACATCATTTCTCTGCTTTTGTGTATTGTTTTGGCGGTTTAACGTTTTTTGTGACGGTCATTCAAGTCCTTTCGGGCATGTTTTTAACGATGTATTATGTACCGGATATTAAAAATGCATGGGAATCTGTCTATTATTTGCAAAATGAAGTGGCATTCGGACAGATTGTTAGAGGGATGCACCACTGGGGTGCGAGTCTAGTCATTGTTATGATGTTTTTACATACGCTGAGGGTCTTTTTCCAAGGGGCGTATAAAAAGCCTAGAGAGCTAAACTGGATTGTCGGTGTGCTCATTTTCTTTGTGATGCTTGGACTTGGTTTTACCGGATATCTTTTACCGTGGGATATGAAGGCGCTATTTGCGACGAAGGTTGGTCTTCAAATTGCAGAGGCGACACCTTTCATTGGGAAAGAGATTAAAACGCTGCTTGCAGGTCATCCTGACATTGTAGGTGCACAAACGCTGACGAGATTTTTCGCTATCCATGTCTTTTTCTTGCCAGCGGCATTATTTGGGCTGATGGCTGCCCACTTTATTATGATTCGTAAGCAAGGAATTTCTGGACCGCTGTAAAATTTTGCGTTTGATGAATGTTCAATGAGGAGGGGATGACTTTGCATAGGGGAAAAGGGATGAAGTTTGTCGGAGATTCCAGAATACCGGCAGAAAGAAAACCTAACATACCTAAAGACTATTCCGAATATCCGGGAAAAACCGAAGCCTTTTGGCCGAACTTTCTTTTAAAGGAATGGCTTGTAGGTGCTGTTTTTTTAATTGGATTTCTTGTCCTAACTGTTGTTCATGCACCTCCGCTTGAGCGGATGGCTGATCCGACAGATACGGGCTATATTCCGCTGCCAGACTGGTATTTTCTATTTTTGTACCAGTTGTTAAAATATGAGTTTGCTGCAGGGAGCTATACGGTGGTTGGCGCAATGATTATGCCTGGAATTGCGTTTGGTGCTCTTTTACTCGCACCATTTCTTGATTCTGGTCCTGAACGTAGGCCATATCGAAGACCAATTGCAGTTGGAATGATGATTCTTGCAGTTGGTGCAGCAACCTATTTAACATGGGAGTCTGTTGCTACTCATGACTGGGAAGCAGCAGCGAAGCAAGGTGAAATCAAGAAAGAAGCAGAGATTGATACCTCAGCTGAAGAGTATAAAATCTATCAAGAGCAGACATGTATCTCCTGTCACGGAGATAATATGCAAGGCGGGGCAGCTGGACCGTCACTTGTTGACAATGGTTTAGCACCAGAGGAAATTGCGAAAATCGCTGTAGAAGGTAAAGGCAACATGCCTAAGGGCATTTTTAAAGGCAGCGATGAAGAACTTGAAAAGCTCTCGAAATATTTATCTGAGGTCAAATCTAAATAATTCAGTTGTTTAAATGCAAGTACAAGGATATACTCAAAAGGAGAAAAAAGCTGGCGCTGTCAGCTTTTTTCTGATTTTAACAGATCGTGAGTGAAGAGAAATATGAGATGGATTCAATATCTGCTAGCCACACGCTACATGCTTGTGCTCGTGCTCATTGTCAACTTTCTTGGCACTGCGTACGGCTATTACTGGTATATTCCGCAGCTCGTAGAGACGCCGGCTGTCTTTTTACCTTTTGTACCAGACAGTCCGACGGCAAGCTTTTTCTTTTTATTTGTATTACTAGCCTTTCTAATGAAACGCCATGCTCCTTATTTTGAAGCACTGGCCCTTGTCACCTTGATCAAATATGGATTATGGGCTGTAGGGATGAATCTTTTCGTGCTCGTTTCTGTTGATGATTTTCCTTGGGAAGGATATATGCTAATTGGTTCGCACTTTGCGATGGCGGTACAGGCTGTGTTATTTGCGCCGTATTATCGTTTTCACATGCGTCATTTGGTTGTAGCAGGGATATGGATTTTACATAATGATGTGATTGATTATGTATTTGGAATGATGCCGCGTTATTCTATGCTTTCTGCCTATTCAAATGAGATCGGCTACGTGACGTTTTGGTTAAGTATTGCCGTTCTTCTTATTTCGTATTATCTTGTCATCTCGAAAAAATCGGTCAAGCTTGAACTCCCTTAACAATGTTGGTCTAACCTTGTCCTTTTCTTCATACGCTGTATGGAGAAAGGCTAGGAGGGACTTGCATGAAACGAAAGTCAATCGCGATGATTCTATTATTATTTCTCGTCTTGCATCCAGCTGCTGCAAAAGGTGAGGAAACAACAGCTGCTAAAGCGCTGCAAGAATTAACGGAACTATCAGATTCAATCTTTCAATTAACGAGACAAGCTAAATATGATGAGGCATTACAAGTTGCATTGTATGCTGAAAAGACATTTAAAGCTGAGAATTGGCGTGGAACTCTGACGAATACGCAGGTTCGGCAAATTACACTTGGCTATCAAGATATCATTAAAGGACTCCCGCAGGAAGACTTAAATGAACGCGAAAAACTTCGGTATGCCTCTCAGTTTAGAATGCTTCTCGATGCGATACAATCAAATTCAGAACCTCTTTGGGGATCTCTCGAGAAGCCGATTATGGGGTCTTTTCCGACATTAAAGAAAGAAGTAAAAGATCCAGAATCGACGACGTTCTATGAAACTTGGAATGAGCTGGTTTCATTGTATGATATGATTTATCCGAGTTTAACCATTGATATCTCGCCTGAAAAGCTGCAAACGATTAAGCAGCACATGGAAGTAATTGAACAAGGTGAATTTTTAAAAGCATCGAGTGGGACAAAGCTTGAGCGTCTCACGAAACTCGAAGAAGATTTATCAAGTTTGTTTGCGAACGTTGATCAAGATGAAGCGGATCCATCGCTTTTATGGGTCATTTTAACAACAGGAAGTATGATTTTACTCACTTTAACGTATGTTGGGTTTAGGAAATACCGTGCTGAAAAAGAAAAAAAGCAAAAGCGACAAGCCGATTATCCAAAGTCATAAAAAAAGAAGCACCGTTATCGGGCTTCTTTTTTAGTGGGGATTGAGCGGCTTTTTATGTTCATCTAATGTGAAGCCTTCACCAAGTACGTCATGCACGTCACTCACTGATACAAACGCATGAGGATCGACGGAAGTTACGACGCTCTTGAGGTGGACAAGCTCATTTTTTGGAACGACGCAGTAAAGGACGTTGCGTTCCTGTTTCGTATAGGAGCCGACACCCTTTAAAATGGTCACTCCGCGCTCCATTTCCTCTGTGATTTTCTTTTGAATGATGTCATCCTTTTCAGAAATAATCATCGCTCCTTTGGCAGCGTAAGCGCCTTCTTGCATGAAGTCGATGACTTTTGCAGCAACAAATACGGCAACAAGTGTATACATGGCTTCTTTGTAATTTAAATAGGTGAGAGAGATGGTAATGACGCACGCATCGAAGATAAACATCGTTCTTCCCATTGCGACTTGATAATGTTTGTTGATCAGTCTTGCAATAATGTCCACGCCGCCTGTTGTCCCGCCGAATTTAAAGATGATCCCGAGGCCTGTTCCGATAAACACACCTGCAAAGAGTGCGGCTAAGGCTAAATCGTGCTGAAGAGGCATATGTATTTGAAAGCGCTGGAAGATGGCTAGAAAGACAGAAAGACTGACGGTTCCGACAATTGTATATGTAAACATGGTTCTGCCAAGCATTTTCCAGCCGATAAAAAAGATCGGAATGTTTAACACAAGGTTTGAAATAGATGGGTCAATGTGAAATAGAAAATATAAAAGCAGTGTGATACCTGTAAATCCGCCTTCCGCCAAGTTGTTCTGCATATTAAAATGAACAAGGCCGAAAGAAAAAATCGCAGATCCTATTAAAATAAATACGATATTTTTAAGACGAATTTCTTTTAGCAAAAGATCACTCCTTTTTTTGCTTAGACAGCGATAATATTATATGGTATGGAAGAGAAACAAGCAAACTGAGTTTTAAACATTTGTCAAATATTTATGATTTCGCTAACATGTAAGAGATGGATAGGAGGATGAGCTTCATGACGAATGAAAAAACGCTGCGTCACGTGCAGCAAGAAGTAGATGATTACATAGGACAATTTAAAGAAGGCTATTTCAGCCCGCTTGCCATGATGGCCCGTCTGACAGAAGAATTAGGTGAACTGGCAAGAGAGGTTAACCATTACTATGGAGAAAAGCCGAAAAAAACAACTGAAACAGAAAAAAGCATGGAAGAAGAAATTGGCGATGTGCTGTTTGTGTTAACATGCCTTGCCAATTCACTCAATATATCACTTGAAGAAGCCCATGATCGTGTGATGCATAAATTCAATACAAGAGACAAAGACCGCTGGACGAAAAAAGAAGGGAAGTAGAGAAGATGACGAATCAAACCATCAAAGTCGTAATCGCTGGAGCAAGAGGAAGAATGGGGATAGAGGCTGTCAAGCTGGCAGAAGAAACAAGCCATTTTGAACTGGTAGCAGCACTTGATCACACACATGAGGGGAAAAAGCTATCTGATGTGATTCATACAACATCTGATGCGCCCATTTATACGGATATTGACGTGTGTTTTTCAGAAACAGCACCAGATGTATTAATTGATTTGACGACCCCAGAAATCGGGAAAGTACATACAAAAAAAGCCCTTGAACATGGCGTACGTCCAGTCGTAGGCACAACAGGTTTTTCAGAAGACGACCTAAAAGAACTTCAGCAATTAACAGAAGAAAAAGGGATAGGCTGTATTATTGCGCCTAACTTTGCTGTTGGTGCTGTTTTAATGATGAAGTTTGCCAAAATGGCAGCAAATTATTTTCCTGATGTTGAAATCATTGAGCTTCATCATGATAAAAAATTGGACGCTCCGAGCGGTACAGGACTAAAAACAGCTGAAATGATCGCAGAAGTAAGAGAAAGCAAAAAGCAGGGGCACCCTGAAGAAAAAGAACTAATCGAAGGTGCACGAGGAGCAGATTATGATGGCATCCGCCTTCACAGCGTAAGACTTCCAGGCATGATTGCACATCAAGAAGTGCTGTTTGGAATGGACGGACAGACGCTCACGATCCGTCATGATTCTTATAACCGTGCATCCTTTATGTCAGGTGTGAAGCTTTCTGTTGAACAGGTGATGCATATTGATCAACTCGTTTATGGCTTAGAAAATATTATCGACTAATAAGGAGTGGATCCCTGATGAACATTGCTTTAATCGCTCACGATAAGAAAAAAAGTGACATGATTCAATTCGCCATTGCGTATCGAGATCTTTTGGCAGATCATACACTTTATGCAACAGGAACCACAGGTTTAAGAGTGAAAGAAGCGACTGGGCTTCCCGTTCATCGTTTCCAATCAGGACCACTTGGAGGGGATCAGCAGATTGGTGCCATGATTGCTGATAATGCAATGGATCTTGTGCTCTTTTTTAGAGACCCTCTCACTGCACAGCCGCATGAACCGGATGTATCTGCACTCATCCGGCTTTGCGATGTGTATGCCATCCCATTAGCAACCAATATGGGGACTGCCGAAATTTTAGTCAGGAATTTAAATAAAGGTACGTTTGATTTTCGAGATGTAGCAAAAAACGGAGGAACGCATGAAACCACTTGATATCCTTGCATTCGGTGCCCATAGTGATGATGTAGAGATCGGTATGGGTGGAACGATTGCAAAATACGTAAAAAAAGGGGCACGTGTTGGGATTTGTGACTTGACTCAGGCTGAATTATCTTCAAATGGAACGATTGACAGCCGAAAAGAAGAGGCCAGAGCAGCCGCTGCCATTTTAGGCGTCACGACTCGAATCCAGCTCACGCTGCCAGATAGAGGACTTTATCTGAATGACGAAGCGATAAAAGAAATTGCAGGTGTCATCCGAACATATAAACCAAAACTTATTTTTGCCCCGCACCACCAAGATCGACATCCTGATCATGGTCATGCGGGTTCACTTGTAGAAGAGGCCGCTTTTTCTGCAGGTATACATAAATTTGAAGATTCATACAAGCAGCCAGCGCATAAAATAAGCCAGATGTATTATTACATGATTAATGGCCACCATCGTCCAGATTTTGTGATCGATATCTCAGACGAGATGAACCAAAAAATTGATAGCTTACATGCGTATAAAAGCCAATTTGTCAAAACAGAGAGTTCAGTGGAGACACCGCTTGTAAATGGTTATATTGATTTTGTCAAAATGAGAGAGTCGATGTATGGAAGGGAAGTCAATAAACTTTTTGCAGAAGGGTTTCTGACAAAGAAGCCACTTTTGATGGACGATGACTTACTTGGGGGGTAATTATGAAAAAATTGAAGATCGGAATCACTTGTTATCCAAGTGTTGGCGGATCGGGCATTATTGCCACAGAGCTTGGAAAACGTTTAGCTGAAAAAGGGCACGATGTTCATTTCATTACCTCGAGTATTCCGTTTAGACTCAATAAAGTGTATCCGAATATTTATTTTCATGAGGTGGATGTCAATCAATATGCTGTGTTTCAATATCCGCCTTATGACCTTGCACTGGCAAGTAAACTCGCAGAAGTGGCAAAACGAGAGAAGCTTGATATTATTCATGCGCATTATGCGGTCCCTCACGCTGTCTGTGCGTTCTTAGCCAAACAAATGACTGGACAGTCTGTCAAAGTCGTCACCACCCTTCACGGGACGGATATTACGGTTTTAGGCTATGACCCATCTTTAAAGGAAGTCATCCGGTTTGCGATCGAATCATCTGACCGCGTAACGGCTGTATCACATTCATTAGCTGCGCAGACATACGATCTGATTAAACCGAATAAAAAAATTGATACGATCCATAATTTCGTCGATGAGCGCGTATATTTGCGTGAAGATCACGAAGTGCTGAGGACGCATTATGGTCTTCTGCAGGATGAGAAGGTCGTCATCCATGTATCAAATTTCCGTAAAGTGAAGCGGGTGCATGACGTGATCCATGTGTTTAAACAGATTTCTGAACAGGTGAATGCAAAACTGCTACTGATTGGGGACGGACCTGAAAAATCGGTTGTTTGCGAGCTTGTGAAAAAGCTTGGATTAACGGACCGCGTGTTATTTTTAGGAAAGCAAGAGAAGGTGGAGGAGCTCTATTCGATTAGTGATTTGAAGCTGCTGCTTTCTGAGAAAGAGAGTTTTGGTCTTGTACTACTTGAAGCAATGGCATGCGGAGTACCTTGTATAGGAACAGACGTTGGAGGAATTCCAGAGGTGATTGCACATGGAGAGACAGGATTCCTTGTTCCGCTTGGTGATGTAGATGGAGCAGCAAAACATGCCATCTCTATTCTGAAAGACAATGCGCTCCATCAGCAAATATCGATGGCAGCCAAGTCTAGTGTGGAAGCCAATTTCTCTTCTGACAAAATTGTGAGAGAGTATGAAGAGCTTTACTTAGAATTGATCGAAGGTGATGTTGAAGATGAATGAACCATTCACGCATGCGATCCCTATTTTACATACACTGCACGAACATGGGTATCAAGCTTATTTTGTCGGCGGTGCGGTGAGAGATGTCCTTTTAGGCAGGGAAATTGGAGATATCGATATTGCGACAGATGCCACACCTGATGTGGTGGAGTCTTTATTTGATAAAACAGTAGATGTCGGCAAAGAGCATGGCACTGTTATTGTGTTACTTGACGGGGGCAGCTATGAGGTCACTACGTTTCGGACTGAATCAGAATATGAAGACTTTCGCCGGCCTAAAGAAGTGGCGTTTATTTCATCACTAAAAGAAGATCTTTTAAGAAGAGATTTAACGATCAATGCAGTAGCCATGGATATTCATGGTGACATCATTGACCATGTAGGCGGCAAGCGTGATATTAAGCGAAGACGGATTCAAACGGTTGGAGATCCTGCATGCCGCTTTCAAGAAGATGCGCTTCGGATGATGAGAGCGGTGCGGTTTTTAAGCCAGCTCGGATTTGAGCTTTCTAAAGAGACGGAAGAAGCAATGAAAAAAGATAAACATCTGCTTGCTAACATATCTGTTGAACGCAAAAAGATCGAAATGGAAAAACTTTTAAAAGGTCGCTACTGTGAGCAAGCCATCAAGGTGCTCATCTCCACCAAATTGTATGAAGAATTGCCCGGCCTCAAGGATCAGCTGAATGAAACGTTCCAAGCTTTCCCGTATTATTTATTGGATGGGTTAGATGAGGTGTGGGGAGCCTTTATCCATTTACTTGGTCTAGATGGGGCGGAGGCGGTGTCCTTTTTAAAAGAATGGAAGTTATCAACGAAACTTTTAAAAGAAGCCGTTGCCATTAGCAAATATGTTGATTGTGACTGGGATGCGGAAAAAATGTTTGAAGCTGGTGAACATGTCCTGCTTTCTAGTATGAAAATCACGCAACTCAAACATGAGCGCCGCATTTTCTTTGATGAGCTGGAGGCGGCGAAACGTTCATATGATGCGTTGCCGATTAAACAGCTTCAAGACCTTGCAGTGTCAGGAAAAGATTTGATGGCCTTTCGGCAAAAGCCAGCTGGTAAATGGATTGCAGAAGAGCTTTCTTCTGTAAAAAAAGCCGTTTTGCAAAACCAGCTTGAAAACCGAAAAGAAGCCATAGAGGAGTGGCTCATAGCGTGCGATCAGCGATTAGAAAACGATTAATTGAACTATTTACAGCATCTGAGCAAGATTTTGTCTCAAGCCAGCAAATATGTGATGAGCTTGGCTGCTCCCGAACGGCGGTATGGAAGCATATAGAGGATTTGCGAAAAGAGGGATATGAGGTCGAAGCGGTCAGAAGAAAAGGATACCGGCTGCTTCGTAAACCGGACAAAATTAGTGAAGACGAAATTCTGTTTGGTTTGGAAACAGAGCTGTTTGGCCGGCATATTTACTTTCAAGAAGAAGTCGCCTCAACTCAGCTCATTGCCCATGACTTCGTCAATAAAGGAGCCCCGCACGGCTCGCTTGTTGTCAGTGATCATCAGACAAACGGAAAAGGCCGCCTTCAAAGAACGTGGCATTCACCAAATGGGACAGGCATTTGGATGAGTTTGATTCTCCGGCCGGAAATACCGCTGCACAAAGCGCCGCAAATGACGCTTTTAGCATCTGTCGCGATCGCTGAAGCCATAGCGCAGCAAACGGGTCTCAGTCCATCAATCAAATGGCCAAACGATATTTTGCTAAACGGAAAAAAGGTCGTTGGTATTTTGACTGAATTAAAAGCAGAAGCTGACCAAGTTCACGCAGTCATTATTGGTCCAGGCATTAACGTGAATCAGACGGCAAATGATTTTCCAGAAGAATTAAAGGATGTTGCGACGAGTTTGCAAATGGAACTGGGTGAAAAGGTAGACAGAGCGGCATTGATTCAAACCATCATGTCCACCTTTGAAAAAAGGTATGATGAATATATGACTTATGGTTTTGCTCCGATCAAACAATTATGGGAATCGTATGCGATGACCATTGGAAAACGTATCATCGCACGCACCGTCAATGGACAATATGCTGGAACGGCGCTTGGGATTAACGATGAAGGCGTTCTCTTACTCGAAACGGAGGGCGGAATCCAAAACATCTACTCCGCTGACATTGAGATCAAGTCAACTTAAGTGGAACACCCGGCACATTTTTGATATACTTCGTGTGGGCAGTATCTGAAAAAGAACTGTACCTGTTAGGAAGAAAAATTCGATAAATTTCTGCCTTGATCCTAAGGGACTTGGACAGAGGGATGATTCGTCTGCACATGAGAGATAAAAGCGTGTGAGATCAGACAAGCCATCTCCTCTCCAGAATGAGGAGGAACAAATGAAGACAAAGTTAGATTTTTTCAAAATGAAAGAACAAAACGAACCTATCGTGATGCTGACAGCATACGACTATCCAGCTGCAAAGCAAGCGGAAAAAGCGGAAGTCGACATGATCTTAGTTGGTGACTCACTTGGGATGGTTGTCCTTGGACTTGATTCCACAGTGCAAGTGACGATGGATGATATGATTCATCACACAAAAGCAGTGAAAAGAGGCGCAAAAGACACATTTGTTGTGACGGATATGCCATTTATGTCTTATCATTATTCATTAGAAGAAACGATGAAAAATGCAGCACGCATTATGCAAGAAAGCGGTGCTGATGCATTAAAGCTTGAAGGTGGAGACGGAGTATTTGAATCCATTCAAGCACTTACAAGAGGCGGCATTCCTGTTGTAAGCCATTTAGGGCTCACCCCTCAATCAGTCGGTGTCCTTGGCGGCTATAAAGTGCAAGGAAAAGACAAAGAGAGTGCACAGAAATTGATTGAAGATAGTCTGAAATGTGAGGAAGCAGGCGCCATCGCTCTTGTGTTAGAGTGTGTACCTGGTGAACTGACAAAACGGATTACTGACATGCTAAAGATTCCTGTGATCGGAATTGGGGCAGGGGCTGAAGCAGATGGACAAGTTCTTGTTTACCATGATGTGGTAGGGTACGGTGTGTCTAGAACACCTAAATTTGTGAAACAATACGCGCAAATCGATGCTGTATTAGAAGAAGCGCTCATACAATATACAAAAGAAGTAAAAGCACGCACATTCCCAGAGGATGCTCATACCTTTCATATGAAAGAAGAAGTCCTTGATGGTTTATATGGGGGGACTAAGGAATGAAGGTTGTCTCCCATATTCATGAACTAAAAGAAATGATCAAGCAGCATCAAAAGAAGCAGCATTCCATTGGATTTGTCCCTACAATGGGTTTCCTCCATGAAGGACATCTTACGCTTGCAAAAGAAGCAAGAGATCAAAATGACATCGTGGTGATGAGCATCTTTGTTAATCCATTGCAATTTGGACCGAATGAAGACTTTGAATCCTATCCAAGAGATATGGAAAGAGACCAGCGTCTTGCCGAAGAAGCTGGAGTAGATATATTATTTACACCTGATGTGAAGGAAATGTACAAAGACGAGCCATCGATTACGATGACTGTCCAAAAGCGTACAGACGTCTTATGCGGGAAGAAACGCCCAGGACACTTCGACGGCGTTGTCACGGTGCTGACAAAGCTGTTTCACCTTGTCGCACCAACCAATGTATACTTTGGTCTAAAAGATGCACAGCAAGTCGCTGTTATCGATGCGATGATCAAGGATTTCTTTTTCGATCTTCACCTTGTGTCTGTTCCTACTGTTCGAGAAGAAGACGGTTTAGCGAAAAGTTCAAGGAACGTGTATCTGTCAGAAACAGAAAGGCAAGAAGCACCTGCTTTATACCGGGCATTAAAAAAAGGACAGACAGCTGTAGAAAAGGGTGAACATGATATAAATCGTATTTATCAATTAGTGGAAGAAGAGATTCTTCAAACGAGTGGGGAAATCGATTATATTGACATTTACTCCTACCCAGAGCTTGAACCCCTTCAGCACTTAACGGGCCAAGTGATCATTGCCACTGCTGTGAAGTTCTCCCGGGCAAGACTGATTGATAATGTGATTTTCCATGTTCCTGAAAGCGGTGAAAAACATGTATAGAACTTTTATGACCTCGAAACTTCATAAAGCGACAGTGACTGAAGCAAACTTACACTATGTAGGCAGTATTACCATCGACGAAGATTTGCTTGATGCGGCAGGCATGATGGCAAATGAGAAAGTGCAAATTGTCAATAATCACAATGGTGCTAGACTTGAAACATATATCATCCCTGGAGAAAGAAAGAGCGGTGTCATTTGTTTAAATGGTGCGGCAGCAAGATTGGTTCAGCCAGGAGATGAAGTCATTATTATCGCTTATGGGATGTTGTCAGAGGAAGAAGCGAAATCGCACACACCTAAAGTGGTCGTGTTAAATAAACAAAATCAAATTGAACAAATGATTGGGCAAGAGCCTGCGAGAACGATTTTATAACGCACGCTCACATGGAAACAGAACAGTTTCATCATAAGGAAGCTGTTCTGTTTCAGCTATATTGCCCAGAGTGTGTTTCACTATGAGTGGAACGAGGAATTGAGGTGTCCATTTTATGACCGATCAAAGGTTTGTTGTCGTTGATATTGAAACCACCGGGAATTCACCAAAAAAAGGTGATAAAATCATTCAAATTGCTGCGGTGGTCATTGAAAATGGACAAATTGTCGAACGGTATTCAAAATATGTGAACCCAGGGAAAACGATTCCTGGATTTATTGAACAGCTGACAGGTATTAAGCAGCACATGGTTGATGACGCGGTGTTTTTTGAGGACATTGCCCAAGAGGTGTATGATCTCATACAGGGCGCTTATTTTGTTGCGCACAATGTTCATTTTGATTTGAACTTTTTAAACGATGAACTAAAAGCATGCGGGAAAAATGAGCTGGATGTGCTAGCGATTGATACGGTTGAAATTTCTAGAATTCTTTATCCTGAGCTTGAAGGTTATAAGTTAACTGAATTAAGCGAAGAGCTCATGCTTCCACATGACCACCCGCACAGGGCGGATAGTGATGCGGAAGTTACTGCCATGTTATTTTTAACCTTATTACATCAATTAAGGAATACACCGCCAAATGTGTTAAAACAGCTGCGCAGATTATCCTCTTATCTTCTAAGTGATATAGGACTTTTAATTAAGCAGCTTGAAACCAATCACTCTAGTCAGGATGATTCGCTTGTAGAAGTAGGATCTTTTGCTGTGAAAGATGTGACCAATCCTATCACTGAATCGACATATGCAGTAGGCGCTGACGACGAGCAACTGTTTGAGGAGATAAAAGAGAAGCTACCTCAAACATTAGAAGGCTATGAAGTAAGAGAAGGCCAGCTCACGATGATGAACAAAGTAAGAGATGCGTTCCATGAAAGAGCTTATGCGTTAATTGAAGCGGCGCCAGGAATCGGGAAAACACTCGCTTATCTTATACCAGCTGCTTTAGAAGCAAAGAAATCAGGAAAACCTGTCATTATCAGTACATATTCTATTTTACTGCAGCAGCAAATGCTTCAGCGCGATGTTCCGCTACTCAAGCAGTTGCTCCCATTTGAGCCAGCCGCCTGTGTGTTTAAAGGGCGGGCACATTATATTTGTTTAGATAAGTTTGAGCATGTGCTGCATGAGGAAGATGATAACTATGATGTTGTCTTAACAAAAGCGCAAATTTTAATGTGGCTTCTTGTCACTGAAACAGGTGATTTGTCTGAACTGAATTTACCGTCAGGAGCTGCAAATATAAAAGACCGTATCTCTTGTGTGCACATGCCATTTACATCGAAAAAACGCCGTTTTAAAGAACATTGTTTTTATGAACGGGCTAAACGAAAGGCTCAAACCGCTGATTTAATTTTGACGAATCATCGTCTGCTTTTATCTCAAACGGAAGGAGCTTCTATCTTTCAGCATGCAGATGTCTATGTGATTGATGAGGCCCACCAATTTGAAAAAACAGCCAATGAAACGCTAGGTGACAGTGCGTCTTATATCCAGCTTCATGCGAAATTAACCCAGCTTGGCTCTTTGCATGGCGGGCTGCTTAAGAAATTGAAAAAGAGATTTCATGGGGCAGGTTTATCAACTGACACCTTTATTGAAATGGACGAGTATCTTCAGCAGCTTCAGATGGAAAGTGACGCATTTTTTAGTACCGTTCATTCTTTTGTCAAAAGGACAAAACCAAAAGCGGACATCAATCGTCTCATTCATAGAGTCCGTCATCATTCAAAACATGCTCAGTGGGTCCGAATTAAAGAATCAGCGAGTAAGCTTTGTTCGTTATTGATTGCTTGTGAGAAACTGTATGAGCAGCAAAAAAATGAGTTGCTTCACAAAAGTGATCAGTTCATAGAGCAGTTTGCATTTGAAGCAGAAGAATACGATCAAGTGATGTCATTTATGCAGACATTCTGCAGTACGCTGTACCGGTTTATCTTTGAACCAAACAATGATGAAACCGTTTGGATTGAGATTGATGCAAAGGGTGCCAAGAATGCTGTCTTTATGCACGCGCAGCCGCTAGATACAGGGGAGCTGTTGGCTGATCGGTTCTTTATGAACAAAAAAAGCGTCGTCCTCACATCAGGGACGCTCACCATCAATCGACGCTTTGATTATTGCTTGGAACGATTTGGCCTGCAAGATTTTTATCCACACCTTGTCCAAATTGATTCACCTTTTGAACTTGAAAAACAGCTTAAGGTCGTTGTACCGGCTGACATGCCGCCGATCACAAACCGTGATGAACGTGATTATGTGAAGCAAGCTGCAACATATATTAAGATCATGGAAAAGCAGGATCAAGCGAAAATATTGGTGTTATTTAATTCACATGAGATGTTAAAAGCAGTGTATGAAGAGTTGAAATCAGAAGGTATGCAATCGGCATTGTTTGCTCAAGGTTTGACAGGCGGGAGCCCTGTAAAATTGACGAAAATGTTCAAATTGGCTAAGCAAGCCATCTTGCTAGGAACAGGGAGTTTCTGGGAAGGTGTGGATTTTCCTGGCTCAGAGCTAACGACCGTCATTATGGCAAGGCTTCCTTTCCGACCGCCTGATTCACCGCTCATTGAAGCAAAATGCGAAGCGGCAAAAAAACAGGGGAAGAATCCGTTTAAAGCCGTCGCTCTCCCGGAAGCTGTGTTAACTTTTAAGCAAGGAGCCGGCCGCTTGCTGCGCTCGGAAAAAGACATCGGAACATTGCTGATTTTAGACCGCCGAGTGAAAACCGCTTCGTATGGAAAACTATTTTTAGAATCACTTCATCATGCGCCAGTTCACGAGATGTCCAAAGAGTCGCTTGAGGCGTTTATAGAAAAGCTTAACAACGAAAAGCCGCTGTCATAAGCGGCCTTTCACTGGTGTGGGTTTGGAGTTAATTTATCGTAACGGCTTTTTATGTTCCGTTGTAAAAATAGTATCGGTTCTCACATTGAAAAGTATGACTAACAATATTTACGTACCGAGGAGGAATTAGAAGTGGAAAGTAAAATAGAGGTACTTTCAACTGTTCAAATTAAGCATTCAGAAGACCTATACAAAATCGTCGATTTGCTGAACAGAACGCTTAAAAGGGAAGATCTTATGTTTGGATTAGCATTAGATCAAGAAGATCAAAATCAAGCGATATTTACAATATATCGCACATAGGGGAAGCTTGACATGAAAAAAATAGTTTGGATTATTTCATCCGTTGCTGCGCTCGTTTTACTCATTGGCATCATTAGCTTTTCGTGGATTTATCAAATGGCCATGGGTCAAAAAGAAGAAGGTCATGAGGCAGCGATTGAACGAGCAAAAAAGCAAGCATCATTAGCACAAGTAGAGCAAGTGGATACCTTTGTTGGGAAAGAAAAGCAATTTATTGTGGAAGGTAAAAACAAACAAAACGAAGCGATCTATGTGTGGGTACCTGCCAGCAAAAAAGAAAAAGTCATTGCTAAAAAAGCAAAAGAAGGCATTACTTCAAACCAAGCAGTACAAGCCGTTCAAAAGGAGAACACCATTTCTAAGCTAAAAAATGTTCAATTAGCACGAGAAGGTGATGTGCTCCTTTGGGAAGTAACGTACTTAAATGAGAACAACCAATATAGTTTCAGCTATGTTGATTTTACGACAGGACGAGTGGAAAAAAATTTAACACCGTAGTTTCTTCTGTCTTGCGTTGACCATGCTGATTTAGAACGGTTATAATAAAATGTATGAAAAAAGAATCACACCTATTTAACAAGGTGAGTTTCTTTCTGGCTTTGGAGGGAAATATGTTGAAAAAAACTATTAATCAAGTGTTTAAACACGTCGATGAAGAAGTAACAATAGGCGCATGGATTGCCAATAAACGTTCAAGCGGGAAAATTGCATTCTTGCAGCTTCGCGACGGGACAGGCTTTATTCAAGGAGTCGTTGTAAAAGCAGAGGTGGAAGAGGAAGTCTTTAAGCTTGCGAAATCAGTGACACAAGAGACTTCGGTCTATGTCACAGGACAAGTAACAAAAGACGAACGTTCACCACTTGGTTTTGAATTACAAGTGAAATCCATTGAAGTGATTCACGAAGCAACAGATTACCCAATTACACCAAAAGAACATGGAACAGAATTTTTAATGGATCACCGTCATTTATGGCTGCGTTCTAAAAAACAGCATGCCATTATGAAAATCCGTAATGAAATTATTCGTGCTACATATGAGTTTTTCCATCAAGAAGGTTTCGTGAAAGTGGATCCGCCAATTCTAACAGGAAGTGCTCCAGAAGGAACAACAGAGCTGTTTGCTACTAAATATTTTGATGAAGATGCATACCTTTCTCAAAGTGGACAGCTTTACATGGAAGCTGCTGCGATGGCACTCGGAAAAGTATTCTCATTTGGTCCAACATTTAGAGCAGAAAAATCGAAAACAAAACGTCATCTAATCGAGTTCTGGATGATCGAGCCTGAGATGGCATTTGTTGAATTTAATGAGAACCTTGAGTACCAAGAAAATTATGTGTCTCACGTTGTTCAAAGTGTACTTGAAAACTGTAAAGTAGAACTGCACACACTTGGCCGTGATACAGCAAAATTAGAAAACATCAAAGCACCATTCCCGCGCATCACATATGATGAAGCGATTAAATTCTTGCAGGACAAAGGATTTGATGACATTGAATGGGGAGATGACTTCGGTGCGCCGCACGAAACAGCGATCGCCGAAAGCTATGATAAACCAGTCTTTATCACTCATTACCCAACCTCATTAAAACCATTTTATATGCAACCTGCACCAGACCGTGATGATGTCGTCCTTTGTGCAGATTTAATTGCACCAGAAGGCTATGGAGAGATTATCGGCGGTTCTGAACGTGTTCATGATTTAGATCTGCTTGAAGTAAGACTAAAAGAACATGGGTTAGATCAAGAAACGTACAAATGGTACACAGAATTAAGACAGTATGGTTCTGTACCACATTCAGGTTTTGGTCTTGGACTTGAACGAACAGTTGCTTGGATTAGCGGAGCGCCGCATGTGCGTGAAACAATTCCATTCCCAAGATTATTAAACCGTTTATATCCTTAAGACGTGAAAGCCTCCAATATATGGAGGCTTTTTCAAACGTCTTAAGGACAGCACGTATGAGAAAACGTGATATACTGAAAGTGAAGAGGTGTATCCGATGAAAAGGCAGCAATTTATAGATATGCAGAAAATGGGTTCGACCAGTTTGCCTAATTTGCTAATTGCTCATTATGAGCAATTAGGACTGAATGAATCACAAATGATGGTCATGTTAAAGATTAAAATGAATGAAGAACAAGGCGTCTTTTTTCAGACATTTGAAGAGCTTTCACATGGTATGACCATTTCGGCCGAAGAATGTGCTTATATGGTGCAGTATTTGATTCAAAAAGGGTTTATTTCGATCCAGCCGTTTGAAGACAGGTCTGGTATTCAGCATGACCGGTACTCGGTAGAGCCCTTATGGGGTGTGCTGTATGACTTTTTAGAAGCAAAACAGGCGAAAGACCTGCAAAAAAATCATGTGCAGGCTGAAAAATCTTTATATGCGCTATTTGAAGATGAGTTTGGCAGACCACTTTCTCCTCTTGAAGGGGAAACACTCTCGATCTGGATGGACCAAGACCATCATGATGCTGAGATGATTCGTCTTGCTCTAAGAGAAGCCGTTTTATCAGGAAAATTAAATTTCCGCTATATCGATCGAATTTTATTTGAGTGGAAAAAGAAAGGGCTGAAAACAGCGGAAGAAGCCAAAGAGCATAGCCAGCATTTCCGTTCGCAGCAAAAAGCCCCACCTTCAAAAGAAGAAACATCTTCATATAAACGACAAGTTCCTTTTTATAATTGGCTGGAACAATAACCAATAAAGGAGAAGGCATGTTATCAAAAAAACAAATCAATGAATGTTTAGATATAATAGGAGATATGTTTCCAGAGGCTGAGTGTGAGCTCGTTCATTCCAATCCATTTGAACTAGTGATTGCTGTCGCACTTTCAGCGCAATGTACAGATGTTTTAGTGAACAAAGTGACCAAACATCTATTTCAAAAATATAAAACACCAGAAGACTATTTAAGTGTGCCGCTTGAAGAGTTGCAGCAGGATATTCGTTCGATCGGTCTTTATCGTAATAAGGCAAAAAACATTCAAAAATTAAGCCAAATGCTGATTGAAGATTATGGCGGTGAAGTGCCAAGAGATCGAGATGAGCTAATCAAGCTCCCAGGGGTTGGACGGAAAACAGCAAATGTCGTTGTGTCTGTCGCTTTTGGAATTCCCGCCATTGCAGTAGATACACATGTCGAGCGTGTCAGCAAACGACTTGGGATTTGCCGCTGGAAGGATTCTGTTCTTGAGGTAGAGCAAACCTTAATGAAGAAGGTGCCAAAAGAGGATTGGTCCGTAACCCATCATCGTCTCATCTTTTTCGGCAGATATCACTGTAAGGCGCAGCGGCCACAGTGTGAATCTTGTCCACTTCTTGATATGTGCAGAGAAGGGCAGAAGAGGCTGAAAAAAGGGCTGGTGAAGCTGGCATGAGCGGAGCAGCTGTTTTCACCTCATATGTCGAAAATCTAAAAGAGAAAAAGGTAGAGATAAGCGGCGAAAAAAAAGATATATTAAGAAACAATCCACTCGCATTTGATCTATCTTCAGAACCTTTACTAGATGAGCAACCGTGGCAGAAAACGGAAGAATTTGTTCCTTTGATGTTTGAACTGTGGAATGAATTAAAAGACAACATGCTTCCTCGCTTTCAAACGAGAAAATCTCGGTGTGAAGAGGATGATATGCTGCAAGGCATTGTCAGTATGATTGCAATGTTTTACTGGATCAAAGGAGAGAAGCTTCAAACCTTTGATTGGGAGGAAATTAAACAACAGACGTTTCCAGTAGCCCCTATTAACTGGACAGAACGATTAGAGTTTATTTTGCTTAAACCTACTCAATATCATTGCTTTATTCAATTGGACGAGTTATACACAGAGCTCAAAAAGCAGTATGGAAAATACGAAGCACTCAGAAAGCTTAAACAAAATCGTTAAAAAAGCACTTGCCACATAGGGCAAGTGCTTTTTTGTTATTCGTCTTCTTTGCGAGAAGTAGAATTTGACTGAGTATTTGAGCTTTGAGAATTGGCTTTCTCGTCGTCTTTCTTTTTATCTTTATTGGCATCGCTCTGTGAGTTGCTGTTTCCATTTGTACTGTCTGAGCCATCACTTGAACCACCATTGCCGTTTTCTGTATTTCCGCCTTGATCTTTTTTATCATCAGGCTTCTGCTCATCAGTGCCACCTTGGTTTTGATTATCATCTGTTTGATCTGTCTGTTCATCATCAGGTTGCTGTGGCTCTTCTTCTTCTTTGTTCTCATCATCTGCTTTTTCTTCCTCTTCTTCGTCATCTTTAATGGTGAGGAAGGTAGAAGCAGCTTTACTTGTGACATCGTCTACAGTCGCTGTCACTTGGAATTTATAGGTGGAACCTGGCTTCACATCAGAGATGACGGCTTCTTTAGAAGAGCTGTTTTGAATATCTTTATAGCCGCCATCATCGACCGCTTGCTTCACATTAAATGTTGCATCTGCATCGTCATCATAACCCCAAGTGAGTGTAATCGATTTTTTCTCTTCATCATACACCGCTTTTAAGTCAGATGGTTTGTCAGCTTCTTTCTTTTCATATGTGTCAGAAACTTTTGTTGGGACAGTTCCTTTGACGAAGTATTCCGTTGTCTTCTTATCACTTGGTGTGTTTGGTCCAGCTAACTTCGCTGGATCTGATCCTTTTTCAACCGTTGCTTCAACGACACTATCTGGTTTTTCAAATGAGCCGCTTCCATCATCAATTTGAGAAATTAATTTCTGGAAGACAACTTTGGCAACACGTTGTTCATAATCCGTAAGCCACATTTTGCCGTCCGCATCTTTTGAATTGCCGATTCCAGTCCACACAGCTGCTGTGTATTGCGGCGTGTAACCGACAAACCATGAATCTTTCGCACCGCCAGAAGGGATGTTGTATTTATTAATATCATCTTGTGTAAAGTTGGTTGTACCTGTTTTACCAGCTACTTGAACATTCGGTACTTGTGCGAGTGTACCTGTTCCAGATTGTACAGCAGTTTTCAGCATATCTGTGATCATAAATGCAGTGTAATCACTCATAGCTGCTTTAGAATCTGGCGTTAAGTCAAGCTTCGTCCCGTCATTAAATTCAACAGACGTTACGGCATGCGGTTCATTATAGTATCCGTTGTTACCGAATGCACTAAATGCACCAGCCATTTTAAGAGAAGAGACACCTTCGTCAAATCCGCCGATTGAGTAAGACTCAGGAATGTCAGAAGGTAAGTCCAAACCTAAGTTATTGGCGAATTGAACAGCATTATCTGTACCAGCTTCTTGGAAAGCTTTTAAAGCAGGGATGTTTCGTGATTGTGCCAAAGCACTTCTCATCGACATTTTTCCTAAGTGTCTTCTGTCAAAGTTGTTAATTGGTGTACCGTTAGAGTACGTATAAGGCGCATCATCAATTTGCTGATATGTTGACCATTTTTTGTTTTCAATTACAGGGCCGTAATCTAAAATTGGTTTGATTGTAGATCCCGGCTGGCGTTTTGCATCAGTGGCATAGTTAAAGCCGCCGGCTGGCACATCACGACCACCACCAATGGCACGAATTTCACCATTTTTTGTATCCAGCAGGGTGACTCCAGCTTGCATACCTTTCGTAAATCCGGCTGAATCCCCATTGATGATGTCATCCAGATGATCCTGTGCTTTTCGATCAAGAGAAGTATAGATTTTTAATCCATCTGTTGATACATCTACTTTGGCTTTTTTCTGTACTTCTTCCATGACTTCTTCAATATAAGCAGAGTACTTACTTGAGTTTTGACTCTTATATTTATCAGCTGAAACAACCGTTTTGCTGACAGGTGTTGCTTTTGCTTCCTCATACTCTTTTTCTGAAATATAGCCTTGTTTTTTCATTAGGCCTAAAACGATATTACGGCGTTTTTCCGCTGCCTCTGGATGTTTCACAGGGTTATAGGCAGAAGGACTTTGCGGCATACCCGCAAGTGTAGCAGCCTGTGCTACAGTTAGTTTATTTAAATCTGTTACTCCGAAAAATTGTTCAGCCGCTTTCCCAACACCATAAGCATAAGGAGAGAAGAAAATACGGTTTAAATACATTTCTAAAATTTCATCTTTAGAGTATTTTTGCTCGAGCTGAATCGAGAGCCATACTTCCTGTACTTTACGTTTTAACGTCTTTTGATTGTTAAGCAGGGAGTTCTTCACAACCTGCTGTGTAATCGTACTTCCACCTTCTGCGCCAAAACCGTCCTCGACGTTTGCGACAAGAGCACCGCCAATACGGATAGGATCAATCCCGTGGTGTTTATAAAAACGTGCATCTTCAGTGGCAATAAACGCGTCTTTTACCACGTCGGGTATATCTTTAATTGAGACATACGTTCTTTTTTCCGCCCCGACTTCTGCAAAGACTTTTTTGTCTTTATCGTAAAGTTTTGAAGAATACGGCGTTTTTAGCTTGCTATCATCAATAGAAGGAGCGCTTGATGCAAAAACGGCAAAAGTTGTGATTCCGGCTACTAAACAAAGAAGACCGATCACGAGTAAAGATAAAAATATTTTTTTAAATAGACCTGCTTTCTTTTTGCCTTTTTTGTTCTTTTGCTTCTTATTGTTTTCTTGACTTGCTTTACGTCGCTGTTCACGACTTGTAAATTGATCAGACATCACATCTCAACCTTTCGTGTTAAACCTTTTTCGAACGTAAATGTTGCTTGCTGTCATCCGAAAAATGAAGTGTCTCCACTACTTTAATATAATCAATTCTTGGCGAATATCCAAGTGTCATGAGGTGACCTGCTTCCATTAATTCATCTTTGCTAATGGATTTACGGCCGTTTTGCTGCTGCCGCTCCCAAAAGAAGAAGAGGTCAGTAGCGGACAAATAATAAACGGAACCAAATGCGGATATAATAACAAAACAAATACCGCCTTGCTTTTCAACCTGTTTCATATGCTCAATTTGATGGTCGTGGAAATTTTTGAGTGGAAACGAGGTGGTGCTTTTGGTTTCCTTTGCTTCAAAATCGATATAACGCCCTTTGTATACCCCGTTGTAGTCTGTTGTGGAGGATTGTTTAAAATAGGCTTCTTTAATGACAGCAGCGCTTCTTTTTGGATAATCCACATTGACAATTTGAACAGGGGTAGGCTTTTTATGAATGACTGCGATCCCGTTGACCAAATAGTACTGGTTCGTTTCATTTAAGTCAGCTTCAAGCGTCATCCCGCGGTTACTATAAGATGATTCGCCGCTGATTCTTTTTTTTGTCCCAATTTGTTGAATGGGCTGATACGATTTTCCGTTAGGATACCGAATCATCAAGTTTCAGCCTCCTTTTAATGCATTTTGTATTGGAGAGATCACCATGTTGTCACAACAAGAGCACATGATTACCCAGCATATTTTACATGAAACGAAAGCGAAAAATAAGGACAACCTGACAAGGACAAATGCGTACAAGCGCTTTTATGACCGCCATCCAGAGATGAAATGGTCTCTGCTTGCTTCTTTTGTCTCGAGAAATGCTGGATGGTCGATGACAGATTTAAAAGGCGAGCTCTTCCATCCGGGTTTAACGGATCAGCAAGGGCATCTGTTCTTTACAGCGTATGAAAGAGCGAATTGGCTGATCTTTTCAGATGCTTACCCGCAGCTTCTCTTGTATGAATGGTCAAAAAGGTGCCGCAAACCTTTATTTCATCTGCTCCCTCATTTCGGTGTGTCTCGTTTTATGAGCGCTGAATGGGAACGATTTTGGCAAAAGCGTGACACAGAGCGATTGCTGCATGCACTCATCATAAATGAACAATATACTATACAATCTCCTATTATACAAAATCCTCTCCTGAAAAAGAATGTTTTTCACTCGATTCAATATCTTTTCAGCGAGTGGGCACATTTTCAAACCGTCGTTTTTCCGACAGTAGACGGGCATTTGTACGGCTTAACCATACGAAAGTTTTCCCAAGTAAAAGAGCGAATTACGTTAGGGAAAAAACTAGCAAAACTATTGTTTCGAGCCGATTTGTTTTCGGATTTTTATCACTTTTTGCATACCGTGCCGCATACGGGATCTCGATTTGATTTTGAATCGTTTTTAGGGATTGCGCGAAGGTCAAGCCCTTTCCTCAGAACGGTGTATCCAGTCATGACACATTCATTAGACGATCAAAGGGAAGATTGGTTTCAAAAGAAATTGAGTCCAGCCTTGTTTGAAGCAGAGCGTTTACCAAAACAAATTGAGCTGACCGACTGGTATTTTCATAAAAAAAGGCAGCTTCGTTTTCTTTTCTCATTAGAACACTATTTTTTGCATAAATAAAAAGCAGGGGGTACCTGCTTTTTTTACGTGGATGGACGGTTAGGGCCGCCAAGCTTTTTATCAAGCTGATCTGTACTATTTTCTTTCCCTTTTGGCTTTTGCTCTTTTGGTGCTGGCTGCTTTTTCATGAAATCTACCTCCTTTTGTCCTTAGAATTTACACAATCGGACGCAATCATACAAAGAAGGACAAGCATCTGTCGAAAAGGAAGAAATAGCGCTCATCTACACTTAGATTGGCGATTTGCTTCTAGTTTTGTCATGTGTGAAGGAGGGGGAGAAAGAAAAGAGAATGTAACGAGAGACAATAAAGGAGGAATCTGATGATGAGCGAATTTGTATCAAAAGAATCCATTATGCAGTTGTTAGAGGAAATTGAGCGAAAGATTGATGCGGTGGAAGAAGAACTGTCTTTAGCTGTCAAAAAAACAAAAAACGCTGCCGTAGAGGAGCAAGAACAAATCATTGATCGTCTTGAATCTGAAGTGAAGGAATGTGAATTGAAAATTCATGCAGCAGAGTATAAGCTGCAGGCAATACCCGCATATCACGCCGGATAGCTTTTCTATTTGAGCAATAAGTAAACGTTTGATAGGATGGTTCATAGAGGTGAACACTTTGGATAATCAAACATTACTTAAACATACACAAGAGTTGATCACGTGGATCGAAGAAGCATACGAGCAGTACCTAAAGGGAAAGGCAGAAGAGGAATACCCAGTTTATGATTTTTACAACGATATTCAACCGGCCGTTGTCAAATTTGATCAGCAAATGGAAGAGTGGCTTACTGCTGCTACCTCATTTATTCATCAGGCCAAACCTAGATACTTACATCAAGAACAGCTTGAAGCCGTCCAAGAAAATGGAAAAGAGGTTGTGCTGCAATCTTATTTTGGCAAACAGCATGCACCTCGTGTGAAAAATTTAGTTGAGTCAGTGATTTATACACTGAACCTTTTAATAGAAGAAATCAACAAACGCAGCTGATGAAACAGTCTGCGTTTTTCTTATGGCTGCTGTAGGCACATCTTCTGCTTCCTGAACATAATATATCATTGACTTCAATATGTTTTCAGAGCGAGAGGAGCGAGATACATGTTCCCTTATTCAAACCAGCCATCTTATGAAATGAATCAATTTCAGCAACGGCCTTTTCCGTATCCAGATATGCAGCAGCCTCCGCAGCCTCCAGAATATTTCATGCCCCCATATCAAGGTGAAATGAACCAGCCGCCGTCTGCAGGCTATCAGCCGCCTTTTGGATATCAGGAAAACTTCCAGCCTTATCAGCCGCAGCCTGAAGCAATGAATCAGCCGCAAATGCAGCCGCCGGGCATGATGCCTATGCAGCAACCTATGAATCCTTATCCTTTGCCAAGGCCACAAAAACAGCAATCATCTCAATTTAAAAGTGTGCTGTCACAATTTAAAAAAACGAATGGGCAATACGATTTTAATAAAATGTTTGATACTGCTGGACAAATGATGAGTACAATGAATCAAGTGGGCTCATTGGCGAAAGGATTTACAAGCATTTTTAAAGCATAGCAAAACCCAATAGATATACATCTATTGGGTTGTTTGTTTTGGCGCAGTCACACGAAGAGATTGATCTTTCCAAACGCTCTTCATATTGGTTTCATCTATTTTTGCAGGCATTAAAATGGTTTTGGTAAAGCTCGAATAGGAGGAAGTCGTGTCTGTTTTGATTTTTTCCTGTACCGATAAGTGTAAATATTGCGCTTTCACTTCTAGTGCGATATCACCTTCGACAAAATGGTCTGGAAATCGAATCTCAATATATACATATTGATCATCTTCTGTCACATCGGTTGTAATGGATGCAAGTGAATGGCTCGTGGTCATCAGCGCCTCTGCACTATTTAAAATGTCGTGAAACGGCGATGATGCAAAAAATTGTTCAATCGCTTCATATAGAATGTCTTCATTTGTTAACAACTCGTGTTTCTTTTCACTTTCATGTTTCATTTGAATCACCTCTCATCTACAGCCTATGCAAAAGGGGCTCAGGCGGTTATCAATTGATGAGAGGAAAAAATTATGATTAAATAGTGTTGAATGAAGCAAGGTGTATGGGCGTGAAGGTTTATACGCTGAATAGATCTAGAAGCAAAGCTTGAAGGGAGCAAATGAACATTGCTGAAAAAATTATTCGGTTTCGGAAAAAACCAAGATGATGTAAAGGAAGAAGTCATTTATTCTCCAGTTGATGGAGAGTTAATGGATATGACCGATGTACCAGATCCCGTTTTTTCTCAAAAGATGATGGGAGACGGCGTAGCTGTAAAACCAAAAAACGGAACCATTGTGTCGCCAGTAGATGGTGAAATTATTCAACTCTTCCATACAAAACATGCAATTGGGATTCGAACACTCTCGGGGCTTGAGCTTCTGATTCATATCGGACTTGAAACGGTTGGATTAAATGGTGAAGGCTTTGAAGCACACATAAAAGAAGGGGATAAAGTGAAAGCAGGTGATCCTCTCATTACGTGTGATTTAGCGCTGATTGAAGAAAAAGCGGCAAGCACAGTGACACCAATTGTCATCATGAATGGTGATTTAGTAGAACATCTTGACAAAGAACCTAAGGGCTCTGTAGAAAAGCAGACGTCCAAGCTTTTTACAGTGAAAATGAAATAATCCAAAAAACTACCCTGAGTTGATAGGGTAGTTTTTTGATTGAGGACATTAATCCTCCATTGGAACCCAGCCTTTACTTGCTTCCATGACAGTCCATAAACCCTCTGGAATCATGTACTTGTCTTTTTGACTGCGTTTAATGACGGTTTCAATCTCGTTTTCTCTGCCTTCTTTAATCTTTACTGCCCAATCGGGATCAACAATGACTTCTCTTGCAACAGCAATGAGTGGAATCCCTTGATTGTATGCATTCAGTGCATCCTCAGCTGTAATGACGCTGCCGACGCCGATGAGTGGAAGCGTGTCACCACAGCGCTCTTTTAATAATTCCATCCGCGTCTTACTTGTATCAGCACCACGTCTTGCTTTAGCGTCAATCTCCATTAAAGAAATATGCAAGTAATCAAGGTTTTTTGTCTTAAGTACGTCCACTAAAGTAAATGTTTCTGTCATGGTTAAACCAGGTGTTTCTGGTTCTTCAGGTGATAATCGATACCCAAAGATAAATGGTTTTGTTACATGCTCTTTGATTGCTTCTTTCACTGCATCTACTACTGCAATTGGAAATGCGAGACGCTTTTCTTCGCTTCCGCCCCATTGATCTGTACGCTGATTACTATGCGGGGAGTAGAATTGCTGTAATAAATATCCGTTCGCTCCATGGATTTCGATCCCATCAAATCCCGCTTGGATTGCGCGCCTTGCTGCTTCTTTAAATGAGTCGATGATGTGAGGAATTTCTTCTTCTGTCAAAGCTCTCGCAATTTGTTTTCCATCTTTAAATACATCACTTGGCGCAACGACATCACCGTTTGGGACTAAATGAGGGAGAGCCTGAGAGCCGCCATGATGAATTTGCATAATGGCTTTTGTTCCTTTCGCTTGAATCGCAGAAGCAAGCTTTTGAAGGCCAGGTATATCTTCATCTCTTGCAATAGAAGGCTGTCCTTCAAACGCCTTACCATCTGGCGTTACGTTTGCACATGCGGTGATGACCATGCCCATTTCGCTTGATCTAGCGGTAATAAAATCAATTTCTTCCTTTGAGATCGTGCCATCCTCATGAGAACCGAAGTGTGTCATTGGTGCAACGACTAAACGGCCATCAATAGAGGCACCCCCTGGGAATGTAAAAGGTTCAAATAAAGGCTTAAATTCGTTTTTCAATCTGATCATCTTCTTCCTTGATAAAATCATTTCACTATAGAAGTGTAATAGATATTGTTACAACACATCAAAATATTTGCTCACAAGCGGTGCATCAAAAAATTGCCGCCTAGTCATGCAAACAAATATTCGGTACACTAGAATGAGAGGTGGATACCAGATGAAGAAGAAAACAATGAACGAACTCATAGAAGATTTAAAAAAAGACGAACAGGTCGAGCATTGGCATGAAATTGAAGCGAAGCCTGCACTGACTTCTCCAATTCCTGAAAGAGTAAATGACAGGCTCAAAGTGGCGCTTGAAAAAAGAGGTGTGAGCGAACTGTACATTCATCAAAAGGAAGCCTTTGAACGTGTGATGGATGGTGAGAATGTGGTGACTGTGACACCTACAGCTTCAGGTAAAACGCTTTGCTACAATCTGCCAGTTCTTCAGTCGATCGCAGAAGATCAGACAAGCCGCTCCCTCTATTTATTTCCAACAAAAGCACTTGCGCAAGATCAAAAAAGTGAATTAAACGAAATCATTCATGAGATGGATGTTCCAATTCACAGTGAAACCTATGACGGGGACACCTCCCCAGCGATTCGCCAGCGCGTCAGACAGGCAGGACATATTGTCATCACAAATCCAGATATGCTGCATTCAGCGATTTTGCCTCACCATACGAAATGGGTCAGTTTATTTGAGAACTTAAAGTATATTGTCATTGATGAGCTTCATACATATCGAGGCGTGTTTGGCAGTCATGTCGCCAATGTCATTCGCAGACTAAAGCGAATTTGTGCATTTTATGGAAGTGACCCGACCTTTATTTGTACTTCAGCGACCATAGCGAATCCGAAAGAGCTTGCAGAGCAGCTGACCGGAAGCAAGGTGCATCTAATTGAACGAAACGGAGCACCTAGCGGTAAAAAGAATTTTGTCTTTTACAACCCGCCAGTCGTCAATAAGCCATTAAATATTAGACAAAGTGCGGCCAGTGTTGTGAATCAGCTCGCTAAAACATTTTTAAAAGAAAAAATTCAAACGATTGTTTTTGCTAGAAGTAGGGTAAGAGTTGAAGTTATCCTAAGTCATATTCAAGAACTAGTGAAAAAAGAAATTGGTCCTAAATCGATCCGTGGTTACCGCGGGGGCTATTTGCCGAAAGAGCGGCGCATGATTGAAAAAGGCTTAAGGGAAGGAGACATTCTCGGTGTAGTCAGCACAAACGCACTAGAATTAGGAGTAGATATTGGACAGCTAAAAGTCTGTATCATGACCGGATATCCTGGCAGTGTAGCGAGTACGTGGCAGCAGGCTGGACGAGCTGGAAGGCGTCATGAGGAAGCACTCATTATCATGGTCGCAAGCTCATCGCCACTTGACCAATATATTGTCAGACACCCTGAATACTTCTTTAACAGACCACCTGAATCGGCAAGAATCAATCCCGAGAACCTTATCATCCTAGTCGATCATCTAAAATGTGCGTCCTACGAGCTACCGTTTCGAGAAGATGAACAGTTTGGCGGTATGGAAGTAGAAGAAATTTTGCAATACTTACATGAAGAAGGGGTTCTTCATTTCAGCGGGAACCGTTATTATTGGTCAGATCAATCGTTCCCGGCTCATGGCATCAGTCTGAGATCTGCAAGTCAGGAAAATGTCGTCATTGTCGATCAATCCGATGTAGCGAACGTTCGAATTATTGGGGAGATGGATCGATTCAGTGCGATGACCTTACTTCATGATGAAGCGATTTATTTACATGAAGGGGTTCAGTATCAAGTGGAAAAGCTAGATTATGAGCATCTTAAGGCTTATGTGAAACAAGTCGATGTAGAATATTATACAGATGCGAATTTAGCGGTTCAGCTCAAGGTGCTTGAAATTGATCAGACAACAGAGAAGGAAGCGGTATCTGTTCACTACGGTGATGTGACCGTCAATGCAATGCCGACCATTTTCAAAAAAATTCGATTATCAACCGGTGAAAATATTGGTTCCGGCCCGATTCACTTACCTGAAGAAGAGATTCATACGAGTGCTGCTTGGTTTGAATTACATGAAGCAGAGCGGACATTTGAAGAAAAAACACTTGAACAGCTCTTGCTCGGTATTGCCAATGTTCTTCAGCATATTGTTCCGGCGTTTGTCATGTGTGACCGTTCAGACATTCATGTCATTTCTCAAATAAAGGCAGCCCATACCGGGAAACCGACCGTATTTTTATATGATCATTACCCAGGTGGAATCGGTTTAAGTAAAGAGGTGCAGGCTCGCTTTGATGAAATTGCCCGTGCAGCCACTCAGCTGATTGAGCGATGCAGCTGCGAGAACGGCTGTCCATCTTGTATTGGCATGGAAATGAAAGAGATCGATGGAAAAAGCAGGATCATTCAATTGATGGCAGGATTTTAAGGGAAGGGGGAATAGACGTACTCATGTCATTAAAAGGAAAATTAAACAGAATGAAAAAACACCTGTCACACAATCAGTCAGATGAAAAGCGTGTGGCAGTAAAAGAGGAACAAATGCACACTGTGACGGCTGAAACCATTCCATTTCTAAAAGAGTGGGGGGAATTAAGTGCAGCTCCTTACTACTTTGAAGACTCTTTCTGCCTCATTCGGGAAGTGACCTATCCACTTGACCATCAGCATGGTCGATATTCATTTGCAGAACTGCCGGAGATGGTGAGTGCATGGAACAAAAGTGAGATTCAGCATTCTCTTTCTGCAAAAGGCTACAAGCCTCACGAGCTATTTTTCTTCGATACAGAAACAACAGGACTGTCTGGCGGAACGGGAAATATGATTTTTCTGCTTGGGCATGCGAGAGTTTATTCAGATAAAGTAGTGGTAAAACAACATCTGCTCACGAATCCAGGAAATGAAGCGGCACTTTACAATAGCTTTCTTAGTGAGGTGGATGTTGAATCACTTGTGACATATAATGGAAAATCATTTGACTGGCCTCAAGTCAAAACGAGGCATACATTATTACGCGATCAAATACCTGCTCTACCTGAATTTGGTCATTTTGACCTTCTGCATGGGTCAAGGAGATTGTGGAAACATAAATATGAGCGTATGGCTCTTTCGGTTGTAGAAAAAGAGGAACTGCACGTCAATCGAGAGGGAGATACACCGGGGTTCCTCGCACCAATGATCTATTTTCACTTTTTAAAGGAACAAAACCCGAAACTGATTGAAGGAATTTTGACTCACAATGAACTTGATGTCTTATCGTTAATCAGTCTCTACATTCATTTGTCTAAAAAAATCTTATCCAAAGATGCGGTGAAGGAAGACGATGAGAAATATGCATTAGCTAAGTGGCATCTTGCTCACCGTGATGTGCAGGAAGCAACAAAGCACCTGCAAGAATTAACGGGAGCAGCGTTTGAGCATGCGGATCAAGCAGCTTATGATCTATCATTACAGTACAAGCGATTAAAACAATGGGATGAAGCGGCATGTATATGGAGGCGTCTATTTGAATCAAGTGATGTTCATTTAAGATTAAAAGCGGGTGTAGAGCTAGCAAAGTATGAAGAACACCGTCAAAAAGATCCAAAAGCAGCCCTTTCCATTACCCAAACATTGTTATCACAATCGTCTTTAAGTGAACGAGACATTGTGGAACTTGACAAGCGAGAAAACCGGCTCTTAAGAAAAGCTGGGAGATGAAATTATTGCCTGGGAAAGCGCAAAAAATGACAACGTTCGGCTCTCGGCCGAAAATAAAAATTGTTTAGCACTTTTATTGTAGAAAAGTCACGAATCCTGTAAAATAACGTTAGATATTGAATGAGGAGCGTAGAGCATGTATAAGGGTCTTTTCTACTTGTTTTTTCTTGTTGTCATATTGGTCGCGTTTGTGTTTTCAAACTATAAAGATGTTTTTCTTGCAAACTTTTAAAATAGGTTAATGCATTAGTACATGTACACCTCTTGATTCATACATTGTTAATGTAAGAAAATCAAGGAGAGGGGAATGCTACATGTACCATCATCATCATTGCAATCCAAATGTTACACAGCCAATTGTACATCCAACGAATCACTGCTGTACGCATAGTGAGTCAACTACAATTGTGCCGCACATCCACCCGCAGCATGTAACAAATGTTCATCACCAAAATTTCCAACATGTTCACTACTTCCCGCATACGTTTTCTCAGGTGGACCCGGCAACACATCAACACTTTAACTGCGGTGGACCTTGCTGTAACAGATAAAGTGAAATGGGACTTTTATAAGTCCCTTTTTTTAAAAGCAGGTGAAAAAATGAAAATTATTGCTGTCACAGGGTACAAGCCATTTGAGCTTGGGATCTTCAAACAAGACGAGCCTGCACTTCAATACATAAAAGCGGAACTTCGGAAAAGGCTGACGGCACTCATTGAAGACGGGCTGGAATGGGTGCTCATTTCAGGTCAGTTAGGTGCAGAAATATGGACAGCTGAAGTGGTCTTTGAGCTTCAAGAGGAGTTTCCAGATTTAAAACTTGCTGTCATTACACCATTTTATGAACAGGAAGAGCGCTGGAATGAACAAAATAAAGAGCTGTATGAAGGCGTTCTTGCACAAGCTGATTTTGTAGAAAGTGTCACGCATAGACCGTATGAAAGTCCGGCACAATTTAAACAAAAGAACCGCTTTTTTATTGAAAAAACGGACGGCCTTCTCGTCTTATATGATCCCGAGCACGAAGGCTCGCCAAAATATATGATCAAAGAAGCTGAAACCTATACCGACTACCCAATAATGTATATCACAATGGATGATTTAAGAGCACAGGTTGAGGCGGAAGATCCGTTTTTTGACTAAAAGCAAGAGAAAATTTGACAACGTCACGTATTTCTGAAAAAATATACTATGAATTCACGATATGAGGTGAAAAAGATGCTTGCTGATAAAGTAAAGCTTTCTGCGAAAGAAATTTTAGAAAAAGAATTTAAAACAGGTGTCCGAGGGTATAAACAAGAAGAAGTCGATAAATTTCTAGATATGGTCATTAAAGACTATGAGACATTCCATCAAGAAATTGAAAAACTCCAACAAGAAAACCTTCACTTGTCAAAACAGCTTGAAGAAGCGGTTGAGCAAGGGAAAAGACAGCCTGCACAGTCCAATACAACAAACTTTGATATTTTAAAAAGACTATCTAATCTTGAGAAACACGTTTTCGGCAGCAAACTTTATGATTGAGTAATACCAAAAAAGCTTGTGTCAGATGACATTGTCGTTTATAATAACGCATGTTGATTAACGTTCGGGTAATCGCTGTAATGCTTTGACATTGCAGAGGAAAGTCCATGCTCGCACGGTGCTGAGATGCCCGTAGTGTTCGTGCCTGGCGAAAAAATAAGCCAGGGCAGCCTGGGAAAGGCTGACGGCAGGAAAAATGCCTACGTCCTTTTAGGATATGGCAAAGTATCCTTGAAAGTGCCACAGTGACGAAGTCTCACTAGAAATGGTGAGAGTGGAACGCGGTAAACCCCTCGAGCGAGAAACCCAAACTTGGTAGGGGAACTTTCTCAAAGGAACCAAACGGAGAGAAGGACAGAGAATTCTGTAGATAGATGATTACCACCTGAGTACGAGGCTTTTGCCGTTTGCAGTACGATGGAACAAAACATGGCTTACAGAACGTTATATCCGTTATCATAAACATGATGAAATCAAAGCTCTCCTATTTCTACATATGGAGAGCTTTTATCTTGATTAAGAAAAGAACGAGAAAACAGGTGATAAACAAATGAAAACCTATACACTCATCGCAACAGCGCCAATGGGAATTGAAGCGATTGTTGCAAAAGAAGTAAGAGACCTCGGGTATGAGTGCACCGTAGATAACGGAAAAGTTATTTTTCAAGGAGATGCGCTTGCCATCTGCCGTGCGAATCTATGGCTGCGTACAGCAGACCGAATCAAGGTCCAAGTTGCTGAATTTTCGGCTAGAACATTTGATGAGCTTTTTGAGCAGACTAAAGCCATTGACTGGGCCGCGTTTTTACCGAAAAATAGCACATTTCCCGTTATTGGTAAATCTGTTAAATCTCAGCTTGCCAGTGTGCCGGATTGTCAGCGCATCGTCAAAAAGGCTATCGCGCAAAAACTTAGATCATCTTACAACATACAGTCTGAATGGCTAGAAGAGACGGGCCCTGAATACAAAATTGAGGTAGCGCTTTTAAAAGATAAAGTATTGCTGACGCTTGATACGTCTGGTGTGGGTCTTCATAAACGTGGATACCGTGCAGATCAAGGAGGCGCGCCGATTAAAGAAACCCTTGCAGCGGCGCTTGTCTTATTAACGAACTGGACACCTGACCGTCCGTTTGTCGATCCTTTTTGCGGATCAGGAACAATTGCTATTGAAGCAGCGATGATTGGACAAAACATTGCCCCTGGATTTAACCGTGAGTTCGCATCTGAATCATGGGAATGGATCGGTGAGGACGTTTGGAACAAAGCACGCCTTGAAGTAGAAGAAAAGGCGAATTATGATCAGCCGCTTCACATTATCGCGAGCGATATTGATCATCGTATGGTAGAGATTGCGAAACTGAACGCAGAAGAAGCTGGACTTAGTGAACTGATTCAATTTAAGCAAATGCAAGTGAAAGACTTCCAAACAAAAGAAGAGTATGGTGTAATTGTCGGAAATCCGCCTTACGGTGAACGTCTCAGCGATAAGCCAGCTGTGGAAAAAATGTATCAAGGCATGGGCGAAGCATTGAAGAACCTAGATACGTGGTCCATTTACATTTTAACGTCACATGAAAAATTCGAAGAGTGTTTCGGAAGAAAAGCGACGAAAAAGAGAAAACTGTTTAATGGATTTATTAAAACAGATTATTATCAATACTGGGGAAAACGCCGACCTAGAAGAGAAACAACTGAATCATAATAAATGTCCACACCACGAGAAGGTGTGGATTTTTTATGCTAAAAAGGTATAAGTCTTCTCGGGACGGAATAAACTGAACTTGATTTTAAAAAAAGAGGTGTCTTCATGATTCATTATGATCAATTTCAGTTAATTCAAAAAGCACTCGCTTCAACAGCCCGAGAAATAGAAGGGATTGAAACAGGACAATCTGCTAAACTTACGGCAGCCATCGAGAACTTAGCAATGGCTCAAAACTACATAGACCATTCAGAGCACGCATTTTTAATGAAGGAAAGCTACCAGCATCGCCTGCGCACTTAAAAAAAGATTGTCATACCCCAGCATAAATGTTACTATTGAATGTCTGAATGATTCAAAAGTTGGGGGTTGGAGCAGGTGACAGCATCTCGTTTGCCTTTTTCATTAACAAAAGAACATAATTTTTACGAAGAACTGGGCAACTGGATTGGTGATGTGTTTTATGACATCTTGCCAGAAAAGGGCTTTGATCTTCGAGATGAACAAATATTCATGGCTTTTCAGTTAGAAAGAGCCTTTAAAGAAAAAAGTGTGATGTTTGCCGAAGCTGGGGTAGGCACAGGCAAAACAATCGTTTACCTTTTATTTGCGGTCACATATGCAAGATATACAGGGAAACCTGCGATCATTGCATGTGCAGACGAAACGTTAATTGAACAGCTGGTCAAACAAGAAGGTGATATCTATAAAATTGCCAATCACCTTGATATTCAAATAGATGCGAGATTAAGTAAATCGCATGATCAATATTTGTGCTTAAAGAAACTAGAGAAAACGATGCAACGTGAAGATGATGAGAAGTGGCTCGACATTTATGAATCGCTTCCTTCATTTGTTCATGAATCTCATGGGATGCAGACATTTTATCCGTATGGTGATCGAAAAGAGTATCCAGAATTAACAAATGATGAGTGGTCAAGAATTGGTTATGACTCTTTTCAGGACTGCTTAACGTGCGACATGCGGCACCGCTGTGGCTTGAATTTATCAAGAGACCATTACCGAAAAGCCACAGACCTCATCATTTGTTCTCATGACTTTTACATGGAGCATGTATGGACAAAGGAGTCACGTAAACGTGAAGGACAGCTGCCGCTCCTTCCTGAGCATAGCTCTGTTGTATTTGATGAAGGACACCTTCTTGAATTTGCAGCACAAAAAGCGCTAACATACCGAGTGAAGCAATCAACACTAGAGACGTTTTTAGAGCGTCTTTTGCAAAATGATATTCGTGAAGAGTTTGCAGAACTTGTTGAAGATGCACTTGCAACAAACGATCAATTCTTTTACCTCTTAAAAACGAATGCCAAAGAAATCAAAGGATCACACCGCCTTGAAATTGGTCGTGTAGATGAGGTAAAGCGTTCAGCAAGTGAATTATGTGATTTGCTTGAGAAGATTGGAGAAGCGCTCGTATTTGAATCAGAGATGTACACAATTGATCAATACGAATTGTCTGTTGTGGAAGAGTATATTGAGCAGATGGCGTATTCTCTGTCGCTTTATCAGAAAAATGCCATTAGCTGGCTGGAGAAACAGGAATTAGATACTACATTTGTCGTCATGCCAAAAACGGTAGCAGAAGTTCTCGGTGAAAAGGTATTTTCGCAAAAAATCCCTTATATTTTCTCATCTGCTACGTTGTCTGAAAATCAATCATTTGATTATTTAGCTGAAAGCCTTGGGATCAAAGATTATTTATCCATGAGTGTGGCTTCGCCGTATGATTATGAGGAGCAAATGCAAATGTATTTCCACGGAATTCAGCAGCCAATGACAGAGTCAGATGTAAAAGGTCAGCACGTGCTATCTCAGGTAAAAGAAAATGGCGGTCGATCTCTTATTTTATTCCCTTCATTTGATGAACTGCATGTATTTAGAAAGCAGCTCGATGCATCAAATGAACCACTGCCTTTCCATGTGTATTTTGAAGGAGACGAGGAGATCAGTACCATTGTTCAAAAGTTCCAAGCAGATGAAACATCTGTGTTATGTTCCGTTCACCTGTGGGAAGGGCTGGATATTCCAGGACATTCTCTAACAAATGTGGTCATTTGGGGACTTCCATATCCACCGCATGACCCAGTATTTGAAGCAAAACGGAATGAAGCGAAAGATGCATTTACTGAAGTGGACCTTCCGTACATGCTGCTTCGTCTAAGGCAGGGCATTGGGAGACTGATTCGGACAAGCCAAGATGCTGGCAACATTCATATTTACTTTGGCAGTCAGAAAGATATTGAGCTACAAAGTAAAATTGAATCCGTTCTTCCAGTAAAGCCAGTGATCTCTTAATGATAGAAAACCATTCAATAAGAGGAGGATACGATCAGCGTATCCTCCTTTTTCATTGACAAAAGAACATTTATTGAAGTAGCCTTGAAACGTACATACATATTTTATTGATTGGGGGAACGAACGCATGAGTCTTGAATCAAAAGAGAAAGCGTTTTATCAATTACTAGGAAAAATCGCCCATTATACAGAGGCGCTTCATTTACTTTATTGGGACTCTCGAACACAAGCGCCTAAAAAAAGCGCTGATTTCAGAGCAGAAACCATCGGTCAATTATCCAGCGATATCTTTAATATGAAGACTTCTGATGAAATGAGAGATCTTCTTGATGCATTAAATAAAGAGAAAGAAAAGCTTTCAAAAGACACGCAGAAGGCACTCGAATTATCGCAAAAAGAATATGTTGAAAACAGCAAAATTCCAAAAGAAGAATTTAAAGAATACTCCATTCTACAATCAAAAGCAGAACATGTTTGGGTAGAAGCAAGGGAGAAATCAGATTTTTCACTCTTTGCACCCTATTTAAAACAGCTGATTGATTTTAACAAGCGTTTCATTCAATACTGGGGCGTGAAAAAAACACCATATGATGTGCTGCTCAATAATTATGAGCCGGATATGACGGTTGAACAACTCGATCAAAAATTCGGTGCACTTCGAGACGCCATCGTTCCTCTCGTGAAAAAAATTGAAGCTTCGCCAAATAAACCGGATACTTCGTTTTTATCGAAAAGCTTCCCGATCGACAAACAAAAAGAGCTGAGTCTCTTTTTCTTAAAAGAGTTAGGGTATGACTTTGACGCAGGACGGCTTGATACAACGGTTCATCCATTTGCTGTGACATTAAGCAGAGGGGATGTACGTGTGACGACGCGTTATGATGAGCACGATTTTCGCATGGCGATCTTTGGTACCATTCACGAATGCGGCCATGCCATTTATGAACAAAATATTGATGAGGCACTGAGCGGAACGCTCTTATGTGACGGCACATCAATGGGTATTCATGAATCACAGTCTCTTTTCTTTGAGAACTTTATCGGCAGACATGAAGATTTCTGGAAAACGTATTATCAAAAGCTGCAAGAGGCATCTCCTGAACAATTTAAAGATGTCACTTTAGAAGAATTTGTGCATGCGGTGAATGAATCGAAGCCGACTTACATTCGAATTGAAGCAGATGAACTCACGTATCCGCTTCACATTATTATTCGCTATGAGATTGAAAAAGCCATTTTCAATGAAGATGTAGCCGTTGAAGATCTGCCAGCGTTATGGAATGAAAAATATAAAGCATATCTTGGCATTACGCCGCCTAACGATGCGCTTGGTATTTTGCAGGATGTTCACTGGTCAGATGGTAGTTTTGGTTATTTCCCTTCATATGCACTTGGTTATATGTATGCGGCGCAATTAAAGCAGCAAATGTTCAAAGATTTACCGAATTTTGATGAACTGATTCAAAACGGGTCTTTTGCACCGATAAAAGAATGGCTAACTGAACATGTCCATCAGCATGGAAAACGGAAAAAGCCATCTGAAATCATTCAAGACGCAACTGGTGAAGAATTAAATGTTCAATACTTAATTGATTATTTAACAGATAAGTACACGAAACTATATTTATCATAAATGAAAGGCACCCTTTGATCAGAAGGGTGCTTCAGCGTGTAGACAAACCCTCGCATTCGTTGTCAGGGTCTGCGCGCCGGTGCTCACGAATGTTAAATTCGCTCTGCTCCGGTGCTCGTCCTTCCTAGACTGCAAAGGTTTTCTAACACGCTGAAAAGAAGACAAAGGGCTAAAATAAAGTTCATTTTAGCCCTTTGTCAACAATCTGAGGCACCCTTTAATCAAAAGGGTGCTTTTTTGCTGGTTGAATATTCTAAAAACGAACGTTTAAAGCTTAATGATTATTTAAGTTCGGTATTTTTCTAGAAAAGTGCTTTCCAAGCGTCTGAAATCTTGTTATAATTTGAACACTATAACACTCATATAATCGCGTGATAATGGCACGCAAGTTTCTACCGGACACCGATACCGTCCGACTATGAGTGAGCAAAATGAAACAGCTTTTGTATGAGCTGAAGATCCCGTGGATCGTTTTCGCATTGCTTGCTCCTTAATGGACAGCAATGCTTTTTTTATGCAAAAAAATGAAAGTTGCTAATATGCTGGGAGGAAGAATGATGGAATTGTTACGTCAAAAGATCGAGAACGAAGGAATCGTTCTGTCAAATCAAGTGCTAAAGGTAGATGCTTTTTTAAATCATCAAATTGACCCTGTGTTAATGCATGAGATCGGTCAAGAGTTTGCTAGATTATTTAAGCATGATGGAATTACTAAAATTATCACAATCGAATCTTCTGGTATTGCACCTGCTGTCATGGCTGGACTTGCCCTTCATGTGCCAGTTGTTTTTGCACGAAAGCGGCAATCACTGACTTTAACGGATAACCTTTTGACAGCAAGTGTGTATTCTTTTACCAAAAAAGTAGAAAGTACGATCGCTGTCTCTAACACGCACCTTAGTGAGGATGATTGTGTGTTAATTATCGACGACTTTTTAGCAAATGGAGAAGCCGCTAAGGGACTAGCTGCAATCGCAAAGCAAGCGAAAGCAAAAGTAGCTGGTTTTGGAATTGTTATCGAGAAATCATTCCAGCCTGGAAGGAAAGAACTTGTGCAAATGGGCTATAGAGTCGAGTCACTCGCACGTATCGAATCGCTCGAGGAAGGAAAAGTCACGTTTGTACGCGAGGTACAATCATGAGTGCCGCTAAAAAAGCCAAAACCCTTTCGCTAGGGATACAGCATGTACTGGCGATGTATGCAGGTGCGGTTCTTGTTCCGCTCATTGTTGGAGATGCGCTTGGGCTCACGCCAGCCCAGCTGACGTACTTAATTTCGGCAGATATTTTCATGTGCGGTGCTGCCACACTGCTTCAAGTATGGAAAAACCGCTTTTTTGGCATCGGTTTGCCTGTTGTACTAGGCTGTACATTTACTGCGGTATCTCCTATGATTGCGATTGGCTCTAAATATGGAATTTCGTCTATATATGGAAGTATTATCGCCGCAGGGTGTATTGTCATTGCTCTTTCATTTTTCTTTGGGAAGCTTGTGAAATTTTTCCCGCCCGTTGTCACAGGTTCCGTCGTCACGATCATTGGAATTACCTTAATTCCGGTCGCCATGAACAATATGGCAGGTGGTGAAGGAAGTGCAGACTATGGTTCTTTTGAGAATCTTGGACTTGCTTTTCTTGTATTGTTTATCATTGTCCTTCTCTATCGATTTACAAAGGGATTCATGAAAGCCATTGCCATCTTAATCGGCATTCTACTTGGGACAGCAGTTGCTGCTTTCTTAGGGAAGGTGGAGACGGCAGAAGTGGCGAATGCACAAGTTTTCCGCATCATTGAGCCTTTTTACTTTGGGTTGCCTACTTTTGAATTTGCACCAATCATGACGATGACATTAGTTGCCATTGTGTCATTAGTCGAATCAACGGGTGTATACTTTGCGCTCGGAGATTTAACGAATCGTTCATTAAAAGAGAAGGATTTAGCAAAGGGATATCGTGCAGAGGGAATTGCCGTCTTATTAGGCGGTATCTTCAACGCTTTTCCATACACAGCCTACTCCCAAAACGTTGGATTGATCCAATTAACAGGCGTGAAGAAAAATCAGGTCATTGTGGTGACAGGTGTATTATTAATGGTATTTGGCCTTTTTCCTAAAATCGCGGCATTTACAACGATTATTCCAAAATCCGTTCTAGGCGGTGCAATGGTCGCCATGTTTGGAATGGTCATTGCGTACGGGATTAAAATGCTCTCACGCGTCGATTTTGCCAAACAGGAAAACTTGCTCATTGTCGCATGCTCAGTTGGCATCGGGCTCGGAGTAACGGTTGTGCCGCAAATGTTTGAGCATTTGCCAGAATCGATTAAATTGTTAACAAGTAACGGAATTGTCGCCGGAAGCTTTACCGCTATTTTGCTTCATATTATTTATCACATGATTCCTTTTAAAAAAGAAACAGAGCAGGAGCTAATGGAAGAACCTAAGCAATCTGTTATGTAATCACTTCTCTTTGGAGAGCTGAAAGCCCGTATCCTTTGGATACGGGCTTGTTGTGATTAGTGTTATTAATGTTGTACCGGCGGCATTGTTTCGTTAATGACTGCAAATGTATAGCCCCTTGCTTTTAGTTGTGTAATCAGGCTATCTAAATAGTTCGTGGTAGAGGGTTGATCATGCATTAAAATCACTTTTGGTTCCCATGGTTTATTTTTCTCAAACATTTGCAGTTGATTCAATACCTCTGGAACATATTGTGAGTTTTTATATCTCCAGTCAAGGCTATCAATCGTCCAATCCCAGTAAATAAAGCCATTTTGGTTTAAACGTACTTTTTGATCATATGTTAAATTTGGAACACTGCCATAAGGTGTTCTCACAAGACGGGTGTAAACGCCTGTAACAGAAGCAAGAATGAGCTGAGCTTCTCTCATTTCATTTGCGGGAGACTCACTGTTCTGATAAAAGCGGTTTATATCATGCGTCATGCCATGAAGCCCTAATTGATGTCCTTCTTGATAAAGTCTTTTCACAGCTGCTTGGTGAGCTTGGATTTGCGGTCCAAGCATGAAGAATGTCGCCTTCACTTGATGTGCTTTTAAGACATTTAACAGCTGATTTGATGTAGCAGAAGGACCATCATCAAATGTTAAAAAGACCGTTTTATTCGTTGTCTGTTGGTTTGGATTGGTCTTAAATTGTTGATCCAATGTTCTTGTAGAATGATCTTTTGCTTTCAGACTGATACTTGTGTCTCGGAAGTCACTGCTAGTAACAATTGTTGCTTGCCCATTTGTCGCCTGCAAATGGGGTTTAGACATATCCCAGATAAAAAAGAGAAACAGTGTAAGAAGCACTAAACCAATTATCTTCGAGAGAAATATCGTGTTGTAGGGTGTTTGTTTTTTGGACACCTTTTTCATGACAATCACTCCAATCAATTAAATTTTGTGCCGAATCATGTAGTAGATTCTGTCTTTTTTCACTGTTTTTCATGGTGCTCATATTGATTAAGTATACAGGAAAAAAACCCCTTTTCATATAAAATCATCAAATAAATTAGAATTTTATGGTTATTTATTTGTGTTGATCAGAAAAAAAGGTGATCCATCCATGTTTAAATGAAAGGTGGGGTTTGTCTACGGTCTGCACTTCTCATTTGAGAGGTCTTTTTTTGTATAAAGCTATGTTAAATAACTCTATTAAAATTGCATAAAAAAAGCAGGTTCGCTTGGCTTGGAACGAACCTGTGAAGGAGGAAAACTACATCATGTTTTCACCTATATTATCCAATATTTATCAATTGTCGTCAAGACAAAAAGTTAGACGGAGGAAAATATTTTGACTGAATTGTGTCGTTTTGGCATGTATATCCTTTTTTTGATTGGGGATATTAACCGAAAAAAGAGGTGAAGCCGATGGCATACATTCTTTCAGTTGGAACAAGTCTGCCAAAACATCATGTGGATCAGCAAGCAGCTGCTCAATTTGCAAGGTCTCAATTTAAACGATCGTTTAAAGATATTGATCGGCTATTAAAAGCTTTTAATAATGGCGAAATAGAGAGCAGACAGTTTGTACAGCCTATTGATTGGTATCAAGAACATCACTCTTTTGAAGAGAAAAACAACCTCTATATCGAAAAAGCATTGGCACATGCGAAAGAAGCCGTTTTTCACTGTCTGCATGAAACAGCGTTCCTTACAAAGCCAGTTCCTTTTGATGAGATTGATGCTTTGTTTTTCATCTCCAGTACAGGGTTATCAACGCCAAGTCTTGATGCAAAGCTGATGAATGTTCTTCCATTTTCTCCTTATACGAAACGAGTGCCAATTTGGGGGTTAGGCTGCGGGGGCGGGGCGGCAGGCTTATCCCGAGCTTATGAATACATCAGGGCGTATCCAGAAGCGAAAGTGCTCGTTGTTGCCTGCGAGCTTTGCAGCCTCACTTTTCAGCCGCAAGATCAATCAAAAAGCAATTTAATTGGAACCTCGCTGTTCGGTGACGGGACTGCGGCCGTTCTTTTAACTGGAGAAAAGGCCGCCTCTAAGTATACGCGGTTAAAAACGGTTCCTAAAGTGCTTGGCACGCAGTCAGTGACCATGAAAGATTCTGAGGATGTGATGGGATGGGATTTTACCGCCGACGGATTTCGAGTCATCTTCTCACGTGACATTCCGTCCATCATTTCTGGCTGGTTAAAAGAGCAAGTGGATCACTTTTTACATCAACTAGGGTTTTCAACAGAGGATGTATCCGTATTTCTTGCTCACCCTGGAGGAAAAAAAGTGATTGATGCCTATCTTGAAAGCCTATCTTTACAAGAGCATCAGCTATTTTCTTCAAAAGAGGTTCTGAAACAGCATGGAAACATGTCCTCTGCCACCGTTTTATATGTCATGAAGCATTTTCTTGAACATCAGTCACTAGATGCAGGACAGGTGGGGCTTTGCGGAGCACTTGGTCCAGGCTTTTCATCAGAATTATTGCTCATGAAATGGGAGGGGCTCTCGTGATGATTTTCTGGATAGTGATTGGCATTTTCATTTGTCAGCGCCTCATTGAAGTGCTTGTGGCGAAAAGAAATGAAAAGAAGGTGAAGGCGATCGGAGCAATTGAATTTGGTGCAAGCCATTATCCTTATATGGTCGCTATGCATGCAGCTTTTTTCCTCTCGCTTATTGGAGAGACATGGCTGCTGCATCGTCAACCGTCTCGTTTTTTCCTATTGCTGCTTGTGTTCCTTCTTGCTACCCAGGTGATTCGGTACTGGGCACTATGTTCACTTGGGACGTATTGGAATACAAAAATCTTAGTCGTTCCCAATGCGATGATTGTGAAAAAGGGGCCGTATCGCTGGTTAAAGCATCCTAACTATGTGGTGGTGGCGATTGAACTGATGTTCATTCCGCTGCTATTTAACGCATTTATTACTGCCATTTTGTTTACGTGTTTAAATGGATGGATGATGATGGTCAGAATACAAACAGAAGAAAAAGCACTGAATCAGTATTTATTAAATTAATATTGAAAATCATTATCAATTGTGCTACACTTTCATTAATGATAAACATTCTCAATCATGAAGGATGGACGGTGATCACATGACAATGATTTTCTTACTCGGTACGGTCTGTGTATACAGCTTATTGATTGGCTTCGTATTAAAAGGTGTTTCAAAAAAATCTGCTTCCTGATTGCAGTCCATTGCGACTGATCGGGCAGCAGATTTTTTTATTTCCTCAGATCAGAAGAAAAATCTCTTTATTTTGTGTAAAATGGTACACATACATAACTGACTTTTCTAAAAACAAAGGGGTTTATCGTCATGAAAGACTTGTCTATTCGAGATTCGCTCGTTCAAACTACAGGTGCTTTATATCAAAGCCTTCTGAAAAGGGATGATCACGAGCGCGCAGCCAAACTTGCATCTATTATGAAAAAGGAAGCTGAAGAAGAAGTATATATCGCATTTACCGGCCACTATTCTGCTGGTAAGTCATCACTAGTGAATCATCTTCTTCATGATCACATCCTGCCCACAAGCCCAATTCCAACGAGTGCAAACTTGGTTGTTGTCAGGAAAGGGGTCAGTGAAGTTCAGCTCCATACGTCTGATGGACGTTTCGCAAAAATGGGCGGTTCTTATGATAAAGAAGCGGTGCAGCGTTTTTGTAAAGATGGGGAACAAATTGAGATGGTGGAAATTAGCGGTGATTATAGTGGACTTGAAGAAAAAGTGGCACTCATTGATACGCCGGGAATTGATTCAACGGATCATGCGCACTTTTTATCCGCTGCTTCTATTCTTCATCAAGCGGATGCTCTTTTTTATGTCGTTCATTATAACCATGTCCATTCTGAAGAAAACATTCGCTTCATTCGCTCGATTAAAGAGAAAGTGCCTAATCTTTATTTCATCGTCAATCAAGTGGATCGGCACGATGAACAAGAGACAACTTTTGAAAACTACAAAAAACAAGTCGTTGAGATGCTTTTAAAAGAAGGCATTGAAGAAGAACATCTATATTTTACTTCTGTGACGGATGAGGCACACCCAAAAAACGAAATGATCCGTTTAGTGAAGAAGCTACAAGAATTACAAACCATGCCTAAAGCATCACTTCGAGCCTATACAGAGCAGAAAATCGAACATGTTTTAAAAGAACATATAGACTCGTTAAAAGAAGAACTGCATGAAGAGGACCTTGACGCGCGGCTGCAAGAAAAAAGGAATGAAGTGAAAGAACTAGAAGAGAAACGCCGATTTATTGAAAATGGTGCAAAGCAGGTAGAAGATGAAGTGTCTTCTGAAGTAGAGAACATCTTAAAAAATGCAAACCTCACGCCATTTAAGATGCGAGAGCTTGCAAGTGACTATATCGAATCGAAAGCACCTGGCTTTAAAGTGGGTTTACTTTTTGCCAAAAATAAAACCGAGCAGGAAAAGGAAAAAAGGGCAAATGAATTCTTAGCAGATGTAAAAAAGAGAATGAAAGCGGAAGTTGACTGGCACATTGCCGAGCTCCTCAAAAAAGAAATAAAACAGCATCAGCTTGGCGAAGCGTTATTAGACAAAGCCATGGCATTTGAGACACCTATTGAAGAATCCTTGCTTGAAAAGGTCATTCACCAAGGGGCAACTTTTTCTAACGAATATGTTCTTCAATATGCGAAAGATGCTGGTGAAGCATTGAAAAGACAGGCGAAACAGCAAGCGCTTCAATTGATTGAACAGATGATTGAAACCTTGAAAGACCAGCTCAAGAATGAACAGGAGAAGCAAGAGGAAAAATGGGAGCAAGCGAAACAAGAGCTTCAGAGCCTTGAGGGGTATAACGAAAAAAATGAACAAATAAGACAGGATATTCAGCATATATGGGATATTTGGCAAAACGGAACGGATGAGCATATCCCGGGTGACTGGTTTTATGCGAAAAAGCAATGGATGCAGCACGACCAGCTGGAGAAGAATCACGCATCAATTCATGCTGAAGAGAGCGATCTAGCTGCTGAACGGACAGAGCGCAATCAATACCGTCAATCGCAGCATTTAACAACAGCACAATCGATTGCACAATTTAAAGAGCTTTCCCGCATTTTATCGCCTTTAGATATTCTAAAGTCTCAAAGAGATTCCTTTGAAAAACGAACAGAACGGCTGCAAGCAAAAGAATTTACACTCGCTTTATTTGGCGCTTTTAGTTCTGGAAAATCTTCTTTTGCCAATGCGCTTGTTGGACGGAAGGTGTTACCATCATCTCCTACGCCAACAACTGCAACAATTAACAAACTGACACGACCTACGGAAGATCATCCTCATGAAAGTGTCAAAGTGGTGTTTAAAACCAAGCAGGACATTCTAGAGGAACTCGATCAGATTCTTGGATTTTCGATCACAACAGAAAAAGGAGATTCGTTTAAGGCAAAGCTGGAAAGAGTACTGAAAAAACGGCAGCTCGAACAGGATCACCGAATCATTGTAGAACATTTTCTACAAGCCTATGCCAAGTTTCATGATGACATTGACAACCAAACCAATTTACATGTCACACTTCAAGAATTAAAGCCTTATGTAGCGGAAGAATCTGTTTCTTGTGTGGTGAAGGAAGTGACGGTGTATTTAAGTACACCTCTGACAGATAAAGGGCTGACGATTGTCGATACACCAGGTGCAAGCAGTATGAATAAGCGTCATACAGAAATCGCCTTCCAGTATATGAAGGATGCAGACGCCCTTCTTTATTTAACGTATTATCAGCACTCTTTCTCAAAAGCTGATCGCTCATTTTTACGGAAGCTTGGACTCGTAAAAGATTCCTTTAGCATGGATAAAATGTTCTTTATCATCAATGCAGCTGATTTGGCTAAGGATCAAGCAGAGCTTGAAACCGTATTTGACTATGTACGAAGCGAGCTCACAAAAGAAGGCATCCGCAATCCAAACCTGCATCATGTGTCTAGTAAGGAAGAGATCGAGGGGAAAGAGCCGACATCTTATAATCAATATGCAACACTGAGAAAACAGCTCGACTATTTTATTGAGGAAGAATTAACGAAAGATGCCATTGAACTTTTGCATTTTGAAGCTAATACATTATGTACAACGGTCGATAGACTACGTGCGACCTTGCATCAATCAGAAGATGAGAAAGAAGCTGAAAAGAAAAACATCAAGACATCCTATGAAGCCATTCTCGAAAAAATGCAAGATGTGAAACGGTCTAAACTTGTGACCGAAAGCGTAAAAAAAGACGTGCATGAACAGCTCTATCATATTGTACAGCGGCTTTCATTATTTGCGAATGATCTATTAAAGTCGGCTTTTTATCCTGGCATATCTCAAGGGAATTTTGGTCAGCAGTTAAAAAAGGCACTTGAGAAAGCGTTAAAGGAGTATGAATTTGAATTTGTGCAGGAGCTCAAGGCACTTGATATCCGAATGGAATCGTTTATCCACCATTATTTCCAGGAGGAGTGGGAAAAAGGGATGCAGGCTGCATGTGCGGAAGATCCTTACTTTTCTCTCAGCCTGTCAGCCCCTGAGGAGAAAAATGCTGAGCTAAAACAAATTGAAGTCGAAGCAGAGATTGCACCATTTGAGCCGCTTTTAAAGAAACAAAAATCAGCGAAAGCCTTTTTTGAACAAAATGAAAAGGCTGCGTTTATTGAAGCCATTCGAGATGTTCTACATCAAATGACAACACGTTGGGCAGATAACGAAAAAGAAGAGTTGCTGAGCAGATATGAAAAGCTAGTGAAGACCTATACGGAAAGGTACGAACAAGATGCTCTCCAACAGCTCAATGAGCAAAAACAGACATTTATGACGAGCCTTACAACAGATGCTGAAAAACAGGCGGTCATTGAACAAGTTTATGAACAAACAAATGAATGGAAGAACCAGTTGAAAACGATATGATTCATGATAGACTATATAAAAAAGAAAGCAGTTGATAGACGATGACGAGCGTACACGAAGAAATTTCTGCACATTCACAGAAACAACATGCCCACATCCAATCTTTTCTTGCACTTGAACAAAAAAGAGAGCAGGCGATTGAATCGGCTGTGAAAAAATGTGAACACAATGAACCATTTTCAACAGATGAGATCAACGCCATTACGTCTAAAATGAATGAGCTTGCCCGAGGCGGAATTGTTCCGCTTCGTAAACACGTGACGATTGAGATGGTGGAGGAATACACCCAGCGTAAACAGAAGTAAAGAGTAATTTTCTCATTTTTGGTCATCTTAACAAATGAACCAGAAAGGGGAATGATCATGGCAAAAAAGCAAAACGTAAAGCAGCAGGAGGAGCGCATGCCGAAGGAAAAAGACATGCCATCCTACGCAGAAGCGGAAACGAAAAAAATGCAATATGGTAAAAAGTAATCGGGCTGCCTCTTCTTTATCAAAAGAAGAAGGCGCCTTTTTTATGTTCGTTTCGATGTTCTATGATAGAATAGGAGTATTGTTTATAAAAAGGGAGTTTAGATGAATGAATAAACACGTCTTACTTGTAGATGGAATGGCACTTCTTTTTAGGTCGTTTTATGCGACGGCTGTCCATCGCAATTTTATGATAAATGATCGTGGTGTACCGACAAATGGAGTGAATGGTTATTTGAAGCATTTGTTAACAGCTGTCCAAACATTTGAGCCGACTCATATCGTTTGCTGCTGGGATATGGGAAGCCAGACATACCGGAACGAATTATTTCAAGATTATAAAGCCAATCGAGGTGAGGCGCCTGTTGAGCTTATCCCGCAGTTTGATTTAGCAAAAGAGGCGACAGAAGAACTGGGGATCATGAACATTGGTGTGAAAGGTTTTGAAGCAGATGATTGTATTGGAACGCTTGCATCAATCTATCAAAACGAAGCACATGTGACCGTCTTAACAGGAGATAAAGATTTGCTGCAGATCTTGAATGAACAAGTGACCGTGGCTTTAATGCAAAAAGGCATCGGGAATTATAAGCATTATACAAAAGCCCTTTTTGAAGAGGAAATGGGCATTTCTCCAAAGGCGCTGATTGATATGAAAGCGCTGATGGGTGATCCTAGCGATAATTACCCTGGTGTAAAAGGAATCGGCGAAAAAACAGCATTGAAATTTATTCAAACGTATGAAACGATTGATCGACTGTTAGAAAATGTTCATGCATTAACGGCAGCTCAGCAAAAGAAAATGCAAGCAGGTTTAGAAGATCTGAAGCTTTCTCGTATACTGGCAGAAATTAAATGTGATGTACCACTCAGCTGTCCGATTGATCAAACAAAAATGAACATCAATCCAGAACGGGTAGCCGCGATGCTGCGCTTGCATCAAATTAAAGGGATCGAACCAATGGTTAACCGCTTAAGTCAATTAGGAATCAGTTAAGGTTGTTCTTACGTAGAAAAGAAACAAAGGGCTACATGTATTAGCCCTTTGTGTTGCTTTTTTTCGCCTTATTTTCTAATTGCGATATTGGCTGTTTATCTTTTGTCTGCGCATCACCTTGAGGAGTCGTTCCGTTTGTGACACGGCCTCTGTTCTCTTTATCCAATTCGTATCACCTCACACATTAGCATAACCAAAAGAAAAGCGATTCATCCTTTTGAAAGGTGAATCGCTTTTCTAGCGAGCTGATCAGCCACTTGATTTTCCTTGCTCGGAATCCACTTAATGAAAAATAAATCAAATTCGCTTTGAAGCTGCAGCATTTCTTCGATAAAATGACGAAAAGATGGATTTTTAGCAAATCCTGCATTGGCTGCACGATCCACTACTTGTGAATCAGTGCGGAATGAAACGGTCCGTAATCCTTTTTCTACGCAAATTTTCATGCCTTCAATGAGCGCGGAAAACTCTGCTTCATGATTGCTCATGATGCCAAGAGGAATGGAGAAAGACTCAGCTTTTCCGTCATATTTCAAGAATATGCCGATGCCAGATGGACCTGGGTTTCCGGCACTAGCACCGTCAATATATATTTCAGCTGGCAATTTATTTCCCCCTTTCATCAATCGGAACCATTTTTTTCGCCGCATAGGCATAAGGTGTGCCAATGGCAGCGACGATAAATTTAATCACATAAGTCGTGATGAAAATTTCGATCCATATATGGAATGGGTAGGTACCAAGAAAGGCAATGGTTGTGAAAACGAGTGTATCAAGCAGCTGGCTAATCATTGTACTCCCCGCATTTCGCAGCCAGAGCGCACCGTCTGAAGGAAATATCCGGCGAATAAACGAATATACATAAACATCTAACATTTGACTGATGATATAAGCAGCAAGACTACCAAGAGCGACCCTTGGCATAAAGCCAAATATCGTTTCTAATGATGATTGGGAAATGTCAGATGGAGCGGGATGGAAAAGCAAAGCCTCCTGCATGACAACAGTTAATGTTAAAAGGGTGGCAAAGCCAATCCAGACAGCTTTTTTCGCTTCGGTTTGTCCATATTTTTCATTTAGGACGTCCGTTGCAAAGAACACACTGCCGTATAAAATGTTGCCAAGTGTTGCCGTTAAGCCAAATAATTCAACGGTTTTGACCACTTGTAAATTGGCAGCAACTGTTGCAAAACCAATCCAGACGAAAAGCCCCATCTTGCCAAATCCTTTATAAAATAGAAGAACAATGATAAAATTAATGATCGCAAATAAGATCCAAATACCTTCATTAAACAAGTGACATGAACTTCCTTTCTAAATGTAAAATGTAACTTTTTGATTATAGCATAACGAACGTTTACCTTAAAAGTACGGGAAGGCGATGTGATCAATGAAACTAAGAGCACACTATACAATGAAAGTGAAATCGATTGGGTCCATTGCTTTTTTCCAAGAAGATTGGATGGAGCTCAAAGAAGCCTTGCTTTTAGCAAAACATATAGACAAAAAAGAACCGCAGTCACTTCTATCATTTGAAGATGAAAAGGGTGCGATGTGGTCGATGAAAGAACTTGAAAAGCTAAACGAAGAACTTAGGCTTGAACCCGATCAGCTTCAGGTCTATTTTGATGCGAGTTTTCGCAAAGAAACAGGTGATGCTGGGCTTGGAATTGTTGTGTATTATCAGCTCGGACAGGATGCATACCGGTTAAGGAAGAATCAGCCTTTTCAGAGCACCACGAACAATGAGGCAGAGTATGCGGCTTTATTTGAAGCGGTAAAAGCTTTAAAAGAACTGGGAGCCAGCAGAAACTCTGTTACGATTAGAGGAGATTCTCTTGTTGTGATGAATCAGCTCAAAGGGGAATGGCCTTGTTATGATGATATACATAACAAATGGCTCGACCGAATTGAGGCTGCGATCAAAGAGCTGAAGCTCACGCCAACATATGAAGTCATCGATCGTAAACAAAATGCAGAAGCAGATCAGCTTGCCAGACAGATACTTGCAGACGTCCCCATCGAAAGTAAGTTGAAATTAGAAGCAGACGGAGCTGAATAAAGTGGATAAAAAAACAGCAGTAAAAGAATTAACAGATCTTCAAGACACGTATTGTTCAGATTGCTTGATTAAGAAGCACTTTCGCAAAGAATTTGGCAAAAAATACGCGCACTCCTTTTGTATACAGCAATGCACGGTAGGAGAGAAGATCAAACAATACGGGAATGAATTACTCAAAAAATAAGCGTACACTCCGGTTTTCCTCTAGATGTATCATACGCTCACGAAAAAAAACGAATAGAATGTGTAAAAAAAGAACATATTCTGAAAAATGAGCCGATATAACTATAGAAAGTTTTGGTTGAGTTACTTTTTGACTAAGTGACGGATAATAGAGGAAAAGGGGAAGGCCGGCATGGATAATAAGGATTTTGAAACGGTATTACATCGGACATTTCAAGAGGTGTACAGTGATCTAGAGCAACTGGTAGATGTAGCAAAGAAGGGAAGACCTTTTCTCGAAAAAGATATCTCTGAAATTGAACAAAGATTAAAGCAAAATATTTTAGCGATTGAAATTCAGCTGAAAATCAAATAAGAGAGGCATACGCCTCTCTTTATTTTGTCGTTTCATCATTGATTGAGTTGATTAGATTTTTGTTACGTTTGCAGCTTGAGGTCCACGATTACCTTCAACGATTTCAAAAGAAACTTCTTGTCCTTCTTCTAGAGATTTGTAACCGTCACCTTCGATAGCTGTGAAGTGAACGAATACGTCGTCTCCGCCTTCAACTTCAATGAAGCCGAAACCTTTTTCATTATTGAACCATTTTACTTTACCGTTTTGCATATTGCTTTTTCCTCCTAGTACTGTAGCACACCTTTTGGCATACTAAAAAAAATTTTTCATCACCTAACGACTTAAGCAGTTGTTAAATGATGGTTCCACTATACACCATCAAAAGTAAAGCGTCAAGCAGGCAAGCCAAATTTTGAGCAGAATGTTTGATTTTTTTGTTTTTTTAGTGAATGACATTTATCTATAAAACGTCCTAATCTCATGAAACCTAATGTATAACTTGTCCGTATATAGTAAAAATACAGAAAGAGGTGCGTCATGAATCGTTACACAATTGAGGAGTTTGTTCAGAATACGCAGCAAGAAGACAAAGGGGAAGGGGTCTTCGAACTTGAAACATCAAGATTGTTAGAAATTAATTTAACAGATACCATTTGGGCAAAGACAGGCTCCATGGTTTCGTATCGCGGGAAAATAAAGTTTGAACGTGAAGGTGTATTTGAACACGGTGTGTCAAAGATGTTCAAAAAAATGTTATCAGGAGAAGGAACCTCTTTGATGAAGGCCACAGGTGATGGGAAATTATATGTAGCAGACCAAGGGAAAAAAATCTCGATTCTTCGATTGGCTCAAGGGGAGTCTATTTTCGTTAATGGAAACGACCTGCTCGCATTTGAACCGTCAGTTCGGTGGGATATTAAATTAATGAAAAAGGTATCTGGCATGCTTGCAGGTGGATTATTTAATGTCAAACTTGAAGGACCAGGTCTTGTGGCAATCACAAGTCATTACGAACCGCTGACGCTGATTGTTCAGCCAGGTGATTCTGTTTATACAGATCCGAATGCGACGGTCGCATGGTCAGGAGATTTGCAGACTGAATTTGTGACAGATGTATCGTTCAAAACGTTTATTGGCAGGGGAAGCGGAGAGTCCATTCAAATGAAGTTTAGCGGAAGTGGCTTTGTTGTTGTTCAGCCGTTTGAAGAAGTATATACAACGAATGGAAATCAAGGTTAAAAGAAAAAAGGTGTCCGTCAATGACGGACACCTTTTTATGATAATGCTTGAGCATACGATTTGTTGCTCATGATCAGATCTGATTGTTCGACGATATCTTCTAAAATGGTTTGAGAAGACTGTTTTAAGTGTAATTTTTTGATGTTTTGTTTCATGGATTCTAATTTTTCTTCGTCTTGCAGCAAGTTGGTGACAGATTCTAAAATGTCTTCGTGTCTGTTGATGACAATGGCAGCGCCGTAATCTTCAAAGAAAAGAGCATTTTCTTTTTCTTGTCCTGGAACAGGTTTGTAAAGAATAACTGGGACACCAATTGCTGTTGCTTCTGTTAATGTAATTCCGCCCGGTTTTGTAATCATACAGTCCGTTACTCTGAACAATTCATCAATTTGTTCCACATATCCAAGCGCCTTCAATTGATTTGGGTGTGCTTGTTCAAGTTCGCTAAGCGATTGCTTCAGCGCTGCATTCTTACCGCACACAACAACAATTTGTACTTCACTGTCAAGAAGTAGTGCTTCACACAGTTCCTTCACATTTTTTAGTACACCATGGGCACCCGCCATAATGAGAAGGACTTTTTTGTCTGATGATAATCCATATTTTTTATAGATGATCGATTTAGGCACGTCTACTTCAAATTGTGGTCTAATCGGAATGCCTGTTACCTTGACATCGCTTGGATGTGTGCCGATTTCTACTAGCTTTTGTTTCACATACTCGGTTGCAACATAGTATCGGTCAATGTTTTCATGTACCCAAATTTTATGAAGACAAAAGTCTGTCATCACATTAAATGTTGGAATGACTTTACCTGTTTTGTTTCGGTATTCAGGTACAACAATCATCGGGAATGTAATGATGATGATATCCGGATTGTGTAATTGAATTAATTCATCAAGACGCTTATTTCCCATCTTTAAATAAATGTTAAATTTGCGTTTATTGTAAATTTTATCTACACCGTAATAAAACAAGCGATAAAATTGTTTCCCAATGGAGAAGCTCTTTAAATATAAATATTGAGTCACTTCAGACACAATGGGATTTGATTCTTGATACAAATTAGAAACTATCACATGTTCAAACCCTTGGGATTTGCATTCATCATACAGTGTTTTTGCAACCTGCATATGTCCATTTCCATAATTTGCGGTCAAGATTAATATTTTTTTATTGGTATTCAAGAATATTCACCTCAAATGTAATCAACAACAACAAAACTTCGTACGAAAACTATAAATCTCATAGGTCTACATATACATAAAGATAACATATAAACAGCGAGAGCATATCATTCGTTACGAAAGAATTAAACTAATTTTAAAAAACAAACAGACTAAATTGATAATGGAAGACAGAGCCATTTGTATTTTAACACATTTTAAGCATTTATCATCAGACTACAGTCTATTTTATTCCCACACATATGGTGTTTCTTGATAAACATAGTAATTAAGCCAATTCATAAACAGCAAAGTAGCATGGGCTTTCCAGCGGTTCACTGGAACTAATGTGTCTCCATCTTCTATGAAATAGTGGACGGGTTTTTTGACTGTATCATGTTTCAACAAATCTCTTTCATATTCCTGCTTCAATGTATCTGTATCGTATTCAGGATGTCCAGTTAAAAATACTTGTTTATCATCATCTGAAACAATTAAACAAACACCAGCTTCCTCAGACGTGCTCAATACTTTTAGATTCGGCGTGTTTTTTAATTGTTCTGTATTAATATCTGTATGCCTAGAATGTGGGACATAGTATACTTCATCGAAACCTCTTACTAATCTTTCTTTTTTCTCTTTGACAAGATGCTCAAAAACACCGAATTTTTTCTCTGGAAGCTTGATTTTTTCAATGCCATAATGATGATAAAGACCAGCCTGTGCCCCCCAGCATATATGGAGAGTAGACGTCACATTCGTTTTACTCCAGTCCAAAATGTCCTGCAGTTCTTTCCAATAGGAAACTTCTTCGAAAGCTAAATGCTCAATTGGTGCACCTGTAATGATCATGCCATCAAATTTTTTATGGCGAATCGAGTCAAAGGTCGTATAAAATTCATCTAGATGCTCTCTCGATGTATTCTTCGGTGTATGTGTACTTGGAATCAAAAATGTAAAATACACTTGCAAAGGAGAATTTCCGAGCATTCTCAGCAGCTGCGTTTCAGTTTGTATTTTTTTTGGCATTAAATTTAAGATCACGATATTCAAAGGACGGATATCTTGTTTGAATGCCCTTGTCTCATCCATGACGAAAATGTTTTCGCTCTCTAGTATTTGTTTTGCCGGCAGATGAACTGGTATGTTAATAGGCAACTCGCCACCCCCTGAACCAAAGCTAATTTCACTTCATTATAGGAACTTTCTGGCGATATTTCAATGTTTCAATTATGTTACAATGAAAAATAGAGCAAAAAAGAAAGCTGTTTCTGTCAAAAAAGGAGGCCATTAATCATGATCACAAAGCATTTATCAGATATTGACATTGCCCAAAAGGCAAAGCTGAGACCGATTCAAGACATCGCAGCAAAATTACAAATACATGACGAAGAATTAGAATGCTATGGTTTCACAAAAGCGAAAATATCTTTGACTATTTTTGACCGTTTGAAGGAACAAAAAGAAGGAAATGTGATTCTTGTGACTTCGATCAACCCAACGCCAGCAGGTGAGGGGAAGTCCACCGTAACAGTTGGCCTCGGTCAAGCCTTCGAGAAAATTGGGAAAAAAGCGATCATTGCCATGCGTGAACCTTCACTAGGTCCCACAATGGGTATTAAAGGTGGTGCAGCTGGCGGCGGATATTCACAGGTGTTGCCTATGGAAGAAATCAATCTTCATTTCACAGGGGATTTTCATGCGATTACATCTGCACATAACGCTTTATCTGCTTTTATTGATAATCATATCCATCACGGAAATGAGCTTGGGATCGACGCACGCCGAATTGTATGGAAACGAGTGTTAGATTTAAACGATCGTGCTCTAAGACAAGTGGTCGTAGGACTTGGCGGTCAATTAAATGGGTACCCTAGAGAAGATGGATTTGATATTACGGTTGCATCCGAAATGATGGCCATCCTCTGTTTAGCAGACGACTTAAACGATCTAAAAAAACGTCTTTCTTCTATTGTTGTTGCCTACAATCAAGAAGGTGAACCGGTCACAGTTGGAAATCTAGGATATGAAGGCGTATTAACCTTGCTATTAAAAGATGCGCTGAAACCAAACCTTGTTCAAACGATTGAAGGAACTCCAGCCCTTGTTCATGGTGGTCCTTTTGCCAATATTGCACATGGATGCAATAGTTTAATTGCCACAAAAATGGCGGCAAAACTAGCAGATTACGTCGTAACAGAAGCGGGATTTGGTGCAGACCTCGGCGCGGAAAAATTTCTTCACATCAAAACAAGAGCCGGTGATTTTAAACCAGGCGCTGTTGTCATTGTAGCAACTGTCAGGGCGCTAAAAATGCATGGCGGAATGCAGAAAACAGAGCTCAAGGAAGCAAATGCACAGGCTGTTTTAGAAGGTATACATAATTTAGAGAAGCATATTGAAACAGTGCAAGCCTTCGGTCTACCATACATCGTTGCAGTGAACCGTTTTATTACCGATACAAAAGAAGAAATTCAAGCAATAGAAAACTGGTGCGAAACGAATGGACATCCAGTCAAAGCCGTCAATGTATGGGAAGAAGGGGGAGCTGGCGGCGCAGCACTTGCCGAAGAGCTCACGACACTCATTGAAAAGAATGAAAACAGCTTTTCTTATTTATATGAGGAGCAAGATTCCATTGAAGAAAAGTTGTCAAAAGTCGCCAAAGTGGTTTATGGTGCAGACGGCGTCAACCTTACATCAAAAGCAAGAAAGCAGCTAGCTGCAATTGAGAAAAATGGCTGGGCCCATTTGCCGGTTTGTATGGCAAAAACGCAATATTCACTATCGGATGATCCGGCTTTAATCGGCAGACCAAAAGGCTTCACCGTTACGATTCGAGAGTTAAAACCATCTGTAGGAGCAGGTTTTATCGTTGCACTAACAGGAAGCATTCTGACCATGCCAGGTCTCCCTAAAAAACCTGCGGCACTTGAGATGGATTTATTAGAAGACGGCAGTGTGACTGGACTCTTTTAGCAGAAAGCATAAAAAGCGATTTTCTAAAAGAAGCATGTTACGATAGGAAAAAGTGAATCCTAGGAGGCTATGAGATGTCAATTTATGATATTCAGGTCAAGACCATTAACGGTCAGGAAAAATCAATGGCAGATTACAAAGGGAAAGTACTGATCATCGTGAACACAGCGAGCAAATGTGGACTGACCCCTCAATTTAAACAATTACAAGAGTTATACGATCAATATCATGAAAAGGGCCTTGAAATTTTAGGATTTCCGTGCAATCAATTTATGAATCAAGAGCCAGAAGGGGAAGAAGCAATTCAAGAATTCTGTTCGTTAAACTATGGTGTGACCTTCCCGATGTTTGCAAAAGTAGATGTCAATGGTGACAATGCGCATCCGCTTTTCAAATACTTAACGAGTCATGCGAAAGGTGTGCTTGGTACAAAAACGGTGAAATGGAATTTTACAAAATTTATCGTTGACCAAAACGGAGAAGTGACTGAACGATTTTCTCCTAAAACACCACCAAAAGAATTAGAAAGCTCCATTATCGCTCTTTTGGAGAAATAAGCATGTATTCGAACAAGCAGCAAGAACAATTGGAGGCAGCTGCCTCCTTTGTTTCAAAACAGCTAAAGAATGAACCGACTGGACACGATGAAGCTCATATCAATCGTGTGCGCCAGCTTGCCGTCCATATTGCACAACAGGAGGGCGGGTCGCTTTTTGTCATTGAAATGGCAGCGATTGTCCATGATGTCATTGATGACAAGCTGTCTAGTGAATGGAAGCTTTCACCGCATGATCTCAAGCAGCAGCTCCTTTTGTGGGAAGTGGACACGCGAGATATTCGCTATATCATGGATATTATTACAACGATGTCTTTTCGTCACCGGCATATGCAGCATCAGCCAGTGACATTAGAAGGGGCCATTGTTCAAGATGCAGATCGGCTAGATGCGATAGGTGCAACTGGGATTGCAAGGGTGTTTACATATGCAGGTGCAAAAGGGGAGCCTCACTATACAGAGGGTGCTCACCAAGGCACAGTACTTGTGCATATGCAAGAAAAGCTGCTTCAATTAAAAGACTTGATGAACACACGTGCTGGAAAGCAGCTGGCTCATGAGCGGCATGAGTTTATGTGTCTATTTATCAAGACATGGAAAGAAGAATGCGGCCTTACAGATGAGTAGGGTCTTTATGTGTGTAAGGAGGATGTATAGATGAAAATAACTGCCATAGAACCAACGCCAAGCCCGAATACAATGAAAGTCATTTTGACAGAAGCGCTTGCAGGCGGTAAAAGCAATAACTACAAAAAAGATCAAAAAGACGAAGCGCCAGAGATGATCAAGCGAATTTTAACCATTGAAGGTGTAAAAGGTGTTTACCATGTAGCCGATTTCTTAGCGGTTGAGCGTAATGCGAAATTTGATTGGCAAGGTATTTTACAGCAAGTCAGAGAAGCCTTTGGACAAGAAACAGAAGGTCTTCAGGGAGAATCGCAGTCAGGTGATGACACATTTGGAGAAGTCAAAGTGCATGTTCAAATGTTTAATGGGATTCCGATGCAGGTCAAGCTGACAGACGGTGAAAGAGAAGAACGATTTGGAATGCCTGAACGTTTCCAGGCAGCGATTTTAAAGCTAAGAAGCAGTTCAGATAATGTTGTATTTGAACGTGTGTGGAAAGAACATGGCGTACGTTTTGGAGAATTTGCTGATATCGGTCAAGAAGTCACAGAAGAGCTGCAAGCTGCATATGACGACGAGCGTTTATCCCGTTTAACAGAGGCAGTGAAGGAAGGTCAAGAGGCTGTAGATAAACAAGTGAACCGAAAAGCATATGATGTGACAGAAGAGATGCTGCGCGATGAAGATTGGAAGAAACGTTTTGCTCATTTAGAGCAAATGCAGCCAGAGAAAAAAGATATACCTGTTTTAATGAAAGCGATGGAGGATCCAAAAACATCGATTCGCAGACAAGCTGTTGTGAATGCTGGCATGATTGAAGATCCAGCCATTTTGCCTATTTTGTATAAAGGGCTTGAAGATAAAACAGTGACAGTTAGAAGAACTGCTGGAGATTGTATTTCAGATCTTGGTGATTCTAGTGCGATTGAAGCGATGATCGCAGCCTTAAAGGACCCAAGTAAGCTTGTCCGCTGGCGTGCGGCCATGTTCCTTTATGAAGAAGGTGACGAAACAGCACTCGAAGCTTTAAAAGAAGCGGAGCAGGACCCTGAATTTGAAGTCAGTCTTCAAGTGAAAATGGCCATCGAACGAATTGAGCACGGAGAAGAAGCAAAAGGCTCTGTGTGGAAGCAAATGACAGAAAGTAGAAAAAATGCATCAGAATCATAAGACGATGAGACAGCTGCCAATAAAAGGCAGCTTGTTTTCTGAAAAGGGCTTTTTTATTGGCAGAAAAATTTTTTCAGAAAAATTATTTTGAATATTGTTGAAATATGAGAAAAAACTCTATATAGTAGTACCAATATAGAATATTGGAGGTCAGATTTTATGACACAATCCTTGCTGAGCACTTGCTTCAGCAGAGAAATAAGTCACTATCTATTATAGGTGGCTAAATAAACAGAAAATTTGTAAAATAAAATCAACTCAAAATCATACAGTCAACAAGACTAGTAGTATAGGAGGCTTTTTAAACAGATGGCAGAACTTCGCAGTAATATGATTAAACAAGGAATTGACAGAGCACCTCACCGAAGCTTATTAAGAGCAGCTGGGGTAAAAGATGAGGATTTTGGCAAGCCGTTTATTGCCGTATGTAATTCCTATATTGATATTGTCCCAGGGCATGTCCATCTTCAGGAATTCGGAAAAATTGTGAAAGAAGCCATTCGTGAAGCTGGCGGTGTTCCATTTGAATTCAATACAATTGGGGTAGATGATGGAATTGCGATGGGGCATATTGGGATGAGATATTCATTGCCAAGCCGTGAAATCATTGCTGATTCAGTAGAGACCGTGGTGTCTGCACACTGGTTTGATGGCATGGTTTGTATTCCTAACTGTGATAAAATCACGCCAGGTATGATGATGGCTGCCATGCGTGTGAATATCCCAACTGTATTTGTCAGTGGTGGACCGATGGAAGCTGGGAGAACAAGTGATGGCAGGAAAATTTCTCTTTCTTCTGTCTTTGAAGGCGTAGGGGCATACCAATCAGGGAAAATTAATGAAGAGGAATTAAACGAATTAGAGCAGTTTGGCTGTCCAACATGCGGATCTTGCTCTGGTATGTTTACAGCAAATTCAATGAACTGTCTAGCAGAGGCGCTTGGGATTGCTCTTCCTGGAAATGGAACCATTCTGGCGACATCACCAGAACGAAGAGAATTTGCGAAGAAGTCAGCAAAACAATTGATGGAGCTAATCAAAAAAGACATTAAACCACGTGATATTGTCACGGAAAAAGCGATCGATAACGCATTTGCTTTAGATATGGCACTTGGTGGTTCAACCAATACAGTTCTTCATACATTGGCGATTGCAAATGAAGCAGGCGTTGAATACTCACTTGAGCGTATCAATGAAGTCGCAGAACGAGTGCCGCATTTATCGAAACTTGCTCCAGCTTCAGATGTATATATTGAAGATTTACATGAAGCTGGCGGAGTGACTGCTGCACTAAATGAATTGTCCAAAAAAGAGGGGGCTCTTCATTTAGATACCATGACCGTCACAGCGAAAACGTTAGGCGAGAACATTGCAGGTCATGAGGTAAAAGATTATAACGTCATTTATCCAATTGACAAGCCATTTACTGAAAAGGGCGGCTTAGCCGTTTTATTTGGAAACCTTGCGCCAGATGGAGCAATCATTAAAACAGGCGGTGTACAAGACGGCATCACACGTCATGAAGGACCTGCGATCGTATTTGAATCCCAAGAAGAAGCACTTGAAGGAATCATTAATCGAAAAGTAGAAGCAGGACATGTTGTCATTATTCGTTATGAAGGACCTAAAGGCGGTCCAGGTATGCCTGAAATGCTTGCACCAACTTCACAAATTGTTGGAATGGGACTTGGTCCAAAGGTTGCTTTAATTACAGACGGACGATTCTCCGGTGCTTCTCGCGGATTGTCTATTGGACACGTCTCTCCAGAGGCAGCAGAAGGCGGCCCGCTTGCCTTTGTTGAAAATGGTGATCATGTCGTTGTCGATATCGAAAAACGCATTTTAAGCGTAGATGTCCCGGAAGAAGAATGGGAAAAAAGAAAAGCAAACTGGAAAGGCTTTGAGCCAAAAGTAAAAACAGGTTACCTTGCCAGATACTCAAAACTTGTGACATCAGCCAATACAGGCGGAATCATGAAAATTTAATCTGAAATTGAACATTTGAAAATTGGCTCTCTCTATAGTATCCTTTATTCACAACATAAGGATTATAGAGGGGGCTTTTTTATGTCAATGGCATATGAAGAATATATGCGTCAGCTCGTCGTACCAATGCGCCAAGAACTAACTAGTGCAGGGTTTCAAGAGTTGACGACTGAAGAAGAAGTAGAAAAAACGATGCAGGAAGCAGAAGGAACAACATTTGTTGTCGTCAATTCCGTATGCGGATGTGCTGCCGGTTTAGCACGCCCTGCTGCTACTCAAGCTGTCATGAAAGCAGAAAAAGCACCAGATCGAATGGTGACGGTCTTTGCTGGTCAGGACCGGGAAGCTACGGCTAAAATGAGAGAATACTTCACAGGTGAGGAACCATCTTCTCCATCTATGGCACTTTTAAAAGGAAATGAACTCGTTCATTTTATCCCGCGTGACGAAATTGAAGGTCATGAAATGGAAGATATTATGAAGAACGTCTTATCTGCATTTGAAAAACATTGCTAATACAAGTGTTGAAATGTCCTGTGATCCAATCAGGGCATTTTTTCTTGATTATGATGGAGGAACGACATGCTCATTACAACAAGCTTTAGAGCAAATGAACAAACAATTGAAACGGCAAAGGCCCTCGCAAAGGACTTACATGGTGAGTATATCGAGCGGCGCAAACAATCTGTCAAACAGCTTGCGATCAAGCGGGGGGATGTACTCGTTGTTGGGAAAGAACGATTTGAATGGTATCAGTCAAATGGTGAAAAGTTCTTTTTCCATCCAAGTTCAGCGATGTTTAGGGTGAAGCGGGTTCTGCGAGGGGAAAAAGATCCATTAATAGAAGCAGCACAATTAAAGCCGGGCGATTCCTTTTTAGATTGTACGCTTGGCTTAGGATCTGATGCGATTACCGCAAGCTGCGCTACAGGAACCAATGGAAAAGTGACCGGTATTGAAAAAAATCCGGTGACGGCATTGCTTGTTCGAGAAGGACTCAGCACATGGGAAACGGGTGTGAAAGAGGCAGACGAAGCGATGAAACGGATATCTGTTATCAGCGGGGATAGTATTGAGCAGTTAAAGAAGCTCCCTGATCGATCCTATGATATCGTCTATTTTGACCCAATGTTCGAAGAAACCATACAAGAGTCTGCTAGTATGATGCCGCTTCGTCATGCAGCTGAGCATCATTTTGACCATGAAACCGCTGTGAAAGAAGCAATGAGAGTGGCTAGAAAAAGAGTGGTTTTAAAAGATCATTGGAAAAGCACACGATTTACCACTGATTCCTATCAATTTCAGGTGATGAAACGTAAAACCGCCCAATTCCATTACGGATATATCTCAATAGAAGAAGACAAATCAACAAAACTTTAATCACTCTTAACAATTAAAAAAGCCCTATTTCAGGGCTTTTAATCGGTGATCTCCATATAGACAAAATAAAATAACGTCAGCAAGGAAGCTGTGATGAAAAACCCTTCAAGCATATCCATTCCTCCCAAATTTTAGTCGTCGTTACTGTCATTGTAAACGTTTTATCATGAAAAAGAAAGTCTCAACTCAATGACCAAATTGAATGACTGAAAATTCATTATATGCTAGAATAGCAGTATGATAACTTATGGAAGGAATTAGATATCATGAAAATGTGGATGAGAAAAACGCTTGTTGCACTCTTTACGATTGCGACTTTTGGTTTAATCTCTCCTCCATCGGCTTTGATGACAGACAAGCCATCTGAACTTTCTTCATCTGATAAAGCACCTTATACAGCAGTTTATGATACATCAGATGATACGCGCAGCTGGGAATTATCGCAAGAAGACAACAAAGAGCGGATAGACCCCTTTGAGCAATATAAGCAAGAGGTTCTATCAAGTGCAGAAAACCAATCCTTTCTCAAATTTGGTCGTAAAATCACACCTGTCATTGAGGACGAGTATAGAGAAGAGATTCAACCCAAAATTGAACAAGTGTTAACCGACTTTTTAACAAATTTCAAAGATGACGAAAAATTTCAAGATGTTGTTTTAACTGATCAGCCTTCAAGCGGAAATGGGGAAAAAATCTTCCACATTTATAATAGAAAGACTGGAGAAGATTTGCTTCGTTTTCATGTCAGGAGAGATCAGCCGCCTCACAGCGGATATTGGTTTAATTTTCACTACCATACAGCAGAAGATGGATTCCAGACGCATCATGAACTCGGTAATATTTACTGGGATAAAAACACCCCGCCGAGCTGGATGAGCCACTAGAAGGAGATGTCATGCCAATTGAAAAAGTATACAATGAACGAAATGGTTCGCATTACAAAACAGATGTTAAACGAGCGTGGAGTGAAAATAGAAGATATTGCACACATTGTGCTGAAACTCCAAGAGAAATACAACCCAAATCTTCCACTTAGTGTCTGCATTGAAAATGTTGAAAAAGTGCTGAATAAAAGGGAAATTGTCCACGCAGTTTTGACAGGACTTGCGCTTGATCAGCTGGCAGAAAAAAAGCTTTTGCCAGAACCTTTGCAGCATTTAGTTGAAACAGATGAACCGCTATATGGAATTGATGAGATTATTCCGCTTTCCATTGTCAATGTATATGGATCAATCGGTTTGACCAACTTCGGTTATCTAGACAAAGAGAAATTTGGTATTATTAGAGAATTAGATGAAGGTCGTCCTGGTGAAGTACACACCTTCCTTGATGACCTTGTCGCTGCGCTTGCCGCCGCCGCCGCAAGTCGCATAGCTCACTCTCACCAAGATATTAAGGACGAAGAGCAGGATCGAGTGAATCAAGCATAAAAAAGAAAAACATGTCTGCTCATCTTGCAGACATGTTTTTTTGGTTTCAATTGGTTTCAACAAAAGCAGAAATAAGGTAAACTACAACAAGAACATAAATAAAGGATGAAAAAAATGAAACAATACAAAGAGTTATGCCGTCATGTATTACAGCACGGGGATGAAAAAGGTGACAGAACAGGAACAGGCACTATCAGCACGTTCGGTTACCAAATGAGATTTGATTTACAGGAAGGGTTTCCTTTATTAACAACAAAGAAATTACACCTGAAATCAATCATTCATGAGTTACTGTGGTTTTTAAAAGGTGATACAAATGTCAAATATCTTCAAGAAAATGGTGTCCGTATTTGGAATGAATGGGCAGATGAAAATGGAGAGCTAGGGCGTGTGTATGGTGCGCAGTGGAGATCATGGGCGAGCGGAGACGGAGAGACAGTAGATCAGATCAGCAGACTGATCCATGATATTGAGAATCATCCTAATTCGAGAAGATTGATTGTCAGTGCGTGGAATCCAGGAGAGATTGATCAGATGGCGCTGCCTCCTTGTCATTGCTTGTTTCAATTTTACGTATCAAACGGTAAATTATCGTGCCAGCTCTATCAACGTTCGGCAGATATCTTTTTAGGTGTGCCTTTTAATATTGCTTCGTATGCACTTCTAACGATGATGATTGCCAAAGTGACAAACCTTGAGCCAGGAGAGTTTATTCATACGCTAGGAGATGCTCATATTTATCAAAATCATCTTCCGCAGGTCAAAATGCAGTTAGAGCGTGAGGAGCGCACACTTCCGCAGCTTCGCATCACTAGAGATGTCAAAAGTATTTTTGATTTTACGTTTGATGATTTTGTGCTCGAGAACTATGATCCACATCCGCATATTAAAGGAGAAGTCAGTGTATGATTTCCATGATAGTGGCGACAGGAAAAGACAGAGTCATTGGCAAAGATAATCAAATGCCTTGGCATTTACCCGCTGATTTAGCGTATTTTAAAAAAGTCACAAGTGGTCATGCCATTGTCATGGGTAGAAAAACGTTTGAATCAATTGGACGAGCACTGCCTAACCGCCGGAATATCGTGTTGACCACAAGTTCTTCTTTTCAAGCTGAAGGATGCGAGGTAGTCCATTCAATCGATGATATTTTAACCATTGCGAAGAACGAGGAAGAATTATTGATCATTGGCGGGTCTAAGCTGTATGAGGAAATGATGCCATACGCAGATCGTCTATATATCACGCACATTCATCATTCATTTGAAGGCGACCGTTTCTTCCCTTATTACGATGAAGATCATTGGACGGTTGTATCACGTGAAAAAGGCCATCGTGACGAAAAGAACCCCTACAATTATGAATTTGTCGTCTATGACAGAAAAGAAGGATAAGTGAGTAGGAGGAGTACGGTTGTTTCGTTATTGGTTTTTAACGATTTATGTTGTTGTATCCTTTTTTAAAAGTATAAGGCATTTGTATGATCATGAATTAACGGATCCACGCATTTCCTATACGAAACGAATGCATCTCATCCATGAGCATGCAAAAAGGTTTGCCAGAGGGTGTATTGATCAATCAGGATCGGTCATGACCATTCATCAGCAAAAAAGGCTGCCAGATGGCCCTGTTATTTATGTCACAGAAGCACATCATCCAGTGACGACGACATTGCTGATTGGTCACTTAGAGAAGCCATTTGCTTTTATGGCAAAACCGCATCTGTTTCGCTATCCCATCTTAAAACAATGGTTGAAGAAGATGGCGGTGATCAAGCAGAATCAATCTGATGAGGCGTTATTAGAAGAAGCAAGAGAAAGAGTTCTATCTGGCCAGAGTCTGTTGCTTTCTGAACAGTATCGTGTCATGGCAGAAACGCTTGCTGAAGAATGTAACTGCTCACTTGTTCCGGTTGAAACAAGCGGCACAGACCGTCTTTTAACAGGGAAGATCGTCAAAAGACTTCGTCCAGTTAATGTCGATATCCATATAAAAGCACCGGTCAAGATGAGTGATTACGCACAAAAGCGCGCATAGAAAAAACCAGCATCCGAATGTGGATGCTGGTTTTTTGATCATGCTGGGATGTTGACACAATAAAATAGAATGCAGAAGAACATGGATGCACTTCCGCCGAGAACAAAGCTGTGCCAAATCGCATGATGATAGGGAATTTTCCGCCAAATATAAAAGATCGTTCCGACTGAATACAAAATACCGCCTAATAGTAAGAGGCTGAATCCAGCTCCTGTTAATTGAACGTACAGAGGTTTAATTGCGATGATAATCATCCAGCCCATTAATAAATAAACAAGGGTGGATACAATGATAAACCGTTTGACGAAAAAGATCTTAAAGACGATACCGCCTGCAGCAAGCGCCCATACGATTGCAAGAAGAGTATAGCCAAGTGCGCCTTTTAATGGGCCAAGCAAAAATGGCGTATATGTACCAGCAATCAATACATAAATCGCAGAGTGGTCAAGGATTTCGAATACATCTTTTGTTTTTTTGTGCCGAATGCTATGAAGCAAAGTAGAGCTTAAATAAAGCAGCAGCATCGACGCGCCAAATATCGAAAAGCTAATAATGTCAGTGACAGTGCCGTATTGAACAGCGAATAAAACGAGAAAAACAATGGCGGGAATGGATAAAATGACGCCAATGCCATGTGTAATTGCGTTGGCAATTTCTTCTTTTACAGTAAACAATGGATGTCCTCCTTTATTGAACCGGTATATAACCATCAAGCGACTTCAGAAATGAGAGACCTTCAAGTGTAATCTTCGTTCCAGCTCTGCCTTTCCCTTTCGTCACATAGGCTTTTTTCTCAAGATCATCTAATCGACTCCTGACTTGCTGAGGGGTCAGCGGGATGTCGCCTTGTTTGCTTAACTCAGACAAGATACGTCTGCTGGCTGCTTCTCCTTTTTCATTTAGAGACTTAATGGCTTCGAGTAAGAAAACAAATTCTTGTTTCTCCATAAGCGTGAGCTGGTGTTCTTCTTTTTTTCCTTTACCAGCTGTTTGTTGAGGTAATAATACAAAAGGTGGCAAGTGATGCAAAAAAACTGTTTGCCCTTCGAGAATCGCGGCTGCATAATGAACGATATTTTTGAGCTCCTGGACATTCCCTTCAAACGAATATTGCTGTAAGACTTCCCACACACTTGAGTCGATATCAGGCGTCATGTTCAGTTCTCGAAAGAAAGCAGCGGTTAAAATAGGAATATCTGTTTTTCGATCTTCTAAAGGCGGGAGAGGGATATGAAGCACATTGAGCCGATAAAACAGCTCAGGTAAAAAACTGGACGAAACGCTCATCGCCTCTAATGATAAAGACGAAGAAGCAATGATTTTTGTTGCAGGAGAATCTTCGAGAAAACGAATGACCTGATGCTGCATAGGAATACTAAATGCGCTGACTTCGTCTAAATAAAGCACATGATTTGCCGCATGAGTAAATGCTTCCTGCAAAGTCACTTCATCTACAATGGGGCAATAGATATATTTCATCGAAGCCTGCGCAGCAAATGAATGGGCCATTTCTTGTGCAAAGCGTGATTTGCCTGTTCCAATTTCACCTGTGATCAACACAGGCTGATCGTTTTTCGTGAATTGTTTTGCCAAATGAATGGCGTGTTTTATATCTTGGTGTTCTCCATATATATTAGCAAACGGATGTGTGGTCATCGAGCGATTCCTTTCTTTTGGTTCTAATTGGTTTTATTATAACACCCAATTAGAACAAATGTATAGAAAAACGAAAAAGTTCATGAAATTTATCTCCGATCCATGATCTATTGGTTTATTTTTTGAATATTCATGTTATAATGACAAATTAAATAAGGTTAAAGAGAAAGGATCTTGTACATGAAACCGTTGCTCAAAGAAAACACGCTAATTCAAGTGAAAGACATCTTAAAAGCCCATCAAAATTTGAAGGATGTAGTGATTCATACTCCACTTCAAAAAAATGAGCGACTTTCTGAACGATATGAATGTAATGTCTACTTAAAAAGAGAGGACCTGCAGGTTGTTCGTTCTTTTAAATTAAGAGGCGCTTTTAATAAAATGAGCCAGTTGCCAAAAGAAAAACTAGAAAACGGCATTGTTTGTGCCAGTGCAGGAAATCACGCACAAGGCGTTGCCTATTCTTGCAAATATTTAGGTATCCACGGGAAAATTTTTATGCCTGCTACCACACCAAGGCAAAAAGTATCTCAAGTGGAGCTTTTCGGAAAAGAATATGTTGACATTATCTTAACCGGAGATACCTTTGATGATTCGTATCATGAAGCAGTCAAATGCGGAGATAAGGAAAAGCGGGAATTTATTCATCCATTTGATGATTTAGATGTCATGGCAGGACAAGGAACAACTGCTGTAGAAATATTAAATGATATCGAAGTGGAGCCTCACTTTTTATTTGCAAGTGTTGGGGGCGGAGGTTTGTTATCTGGCGTTGGCACGTATATGAAAAATATCGCACCAGAAACAGAAATTATTGCAGTCGAGCCGCTTGGTGCCGCCTCACTTCATGCTTCCCACGAGAAAGGGGAGGTTGTCACACTTGATTCAATAGATAAGTTTGTAGATGGAGCAGCGGTTCAGCGGATTGGCGAAAAGACGTTTACGTCGCTTCAGTCTGTTGTCGATAAGATTAGTCTTGTACCAGAAGGAAAAGTATGTACAACCATTTTAGAGCTGTATAATCAATGCGCCATTGTAGCTGAGCCAGCGGGTGCGTTACCGATCGCGGCTTTAGATGCACATCGTGAGGAGATTAAAGGGAAAAATGTCGTTTGTATTGTCAGCGGAGGCAATAATGACATTGGCCGAATGCAAGAAATCAAAGAACGCTCCATGATTTATGAAGGACTCCAGCATTATTTCATCGTTAATTTTCCGCAAAGAGCAGGTGCTCTCAGGGAATTTTTAGATGAAGTGTTAGGGCCAAATGATGATATCTCACGCTTTGAATATACGAAAAAGAATAACCGAAGCAAAGGACCTGCGCTTGTTGGGATCGAATTGAAAGAAAGAGATGACTATGCAGCGCTGATTGACCGAATGAATAAAAAAGGCTTCCACTATGTTGAAGTGAATAAAGATCAAGATTTATTCCACCTATTTATTTAGGCTTAACAGATAATTGGAAAAGAGGATTGATCGTTTGTGCTGCTCAAAACAATATGTTTTAGACGGATGGATGGAGCTCAGATCAAGGTAACAGAAGTCCCTGTTTTAAAGGGAGATGAATCCTATGGTTTCATGCTCACCTTTAGACTTGAAGCTTTCTTGAAAAAAGTCTATGTATCTAAGGGAAAGAGGCATGTGTACTCTTTCAGGGAGGATGTGAAACGTAACGTCAAGTGGAGCACATATGAACAGATCTACCAAGAGCCTACACTAAAACACAATGCGTAAATTGGAATCTTTGCCAAAGAGAGTGAGCGGCCATTTTCAAATGGCGGCTACTCATCTTGGCAAGGATTTTTTACATGAAAAGAAGAAAATGTGACAATTTCAAAAACGTTCTGACAGTTGTTTTCAAGTATGCACGAAATAAGGTAATATCATATGTAAAGACTAAGACAGCAAGGATGAGACGATAGTGAAACAAATTAAAATTGTAACAGATTCAACTGTGGACCTTCCGCAAGAAAAAATCAATGATCTTTCCATTCATGTCATTCCGCTCAATATCTCCATTTCTGGGGTTGATTATATTGACCGAGTGAACATACAACCAGATGAATTTATTGAAAAAATGGAGGCCGCTGAGGAACTGCCGAAAACGTCTCAACCTGCGATCGGTCAATTCGTCGAATTATATGAAAAACTGACGGCAGATGGAAGCGAAGTTATTAGTATCCATTTAACTGGTGGGATGAGTGGTACGGTTCAAACTGCTGAAAGCGCTTCTAAAATGGTAGACGGGAATATCACTGTCATTGATTCGAATTTTATTTCCTATGGTTTAGGGTTTCAAGTCACCAAAGCAGCAGAGCTTGCAAAAAAAGGGGCAAGCCGTGATGACATCCTCAAAGAAATGGACAAAATTCGTCTTAAAACAAAGCTATTTGTCACAATCGATACATTAGAAAATCTCGTGAAAGGTGGACGAATTGGAAGAGGAAAGGCGCTGATCGGTTCACTTCTTCATATTAAACCAATTGCCAGCTTAACAGACGGCATATACACACCAGAAGCGAATGTGAGAAGTTACTCCGCTCTTGTCCGCTATTTGACAAAACAGTATGTACAGGCGGTGAAAGGGAAAACCGTTCAGGCCATTGGGATTGCACATGCAGACGCATTAGAACTTGCAGAAAAGCTTAAAGCAGCACTGCTTGATCACACACCTGATGCACTAGTTGACATCGCTTATACAACACCGATTATTTCCTGTCATACTGGTAAGGGCGCTATAGGCTTTACTTTTTATACCGATTGATTGAAAAGGGGATGTAATTGTCATGTATACAAAAAGGGGAGCCTTATTTGGTGCGCTTACGATTATAAGCGTGCTTCTTTTAGTCTCATGTTCAAATGGACAAATCAAGGATGCATTAAATTATCAAATCCAGCCGTTTGAGTATCAAAACCAGGATGGTCAAAAGGTGTCTCTCGACGATTTAAAGGGGAAAGTCTGGGTGGCAGATTTTATTTTCACAAGCTGTGAAACGATTTGCCCGCCGATGACCGCACATATGACAGAGCTACAAAAACGGTTAAAAGAAGAAAAATTGGATGCGCACATTATTTCATTTAGCGTCGATCCAGAGGTGGATTCACCGAAAAAGCTAAAGGAATTTGCAAAAGCATATCCATTATCCTTTAAAAATTGGGATTTTCTCACTGGTTACTCGCAGTCAGCGATTGAAAAATTTGCAATGAAAAGCTTTAAGACGATTGTGAAAAAACCTGAAGACGAAGACCAAGTGATACACCAATCTCTGTTTTTCCTCGTTGATCAAGAAGGAAAAGTGATGAAAAACTATGATGGTGTTCAAAATACGCCATATGATGAAATCATCAAGGACATCAAAACACTGAATCGAAGCTAGCATAAGGATGTTCAAATGAGCGAAAACATGATACACTTTTTTAATCAGAAAAAGGAGGGACATCATCGTTTGAAGGCTCGTTTGATTTTGATTGTGATGTCTCTAGCTTTTGTTCTTTCTGCATGTTCCGCACAAGAGGCTGGCATAAAGGATAAACTAGAAGACACACAAAACGTAAAAGAACATATTACGATCGCAGCGGTTGGAGATTCCTTAACAGAAGGAATCGGAGATCAAAATAAAAAAGGGTATGCCGGCATCACCCGTGACAAGATAGAAGCGGAGGACGGTGTACAGTCTGTTACATTAAAAAACTATGCCATTAAAGGCAGTAGAACGGTAGATTTATTAAAAAGATTAAAAGAAAAAAAAGTGCAGGATGGACTGAAAGACGCTGATTATATTTTCTTTACGATCGGCGGAAATGACTTAATGCATGTCGTCCGACAAAATGTGCTCAACTTGACATTTGCTCCTTTTCAAAAAGAGCAAGGTCCTTTTGAAGAGCGTTTTAAGGCCATTCTTGCTCAATTAAGAGAGCATAATGACCATGCAAAGATCATGTATGTCAGTATGTACAATCCTTTTAAGTTCAGCTTGTCTGAGCTGAGAGATATTGATGAGGTCGTCAAAGACTGGAATGCTGCTGCCGAAAAAGAACTAAAAAAAGACGGCAATGCTGATATGATCGATGTAGCAGATTTATTTGAAGATGATCAAGATGAAAAATTACTGGCAGATGATGATTTCCACCCAAACCAAAAGGGGTACTCTCTTATGGCAAATCGTTTATTCTCAGAAGTGAAAAAAGAAGGACTGCCGAAGGAATAGGGTGAAAAGATGAAAAAATGGAAGAGTTTATTTTTTATTTTACTGTCAATTAATCTATTAATTGTTCTTGTATGCGGTATTTTTATGCTGCTGCCGAGCGATCAATCCGCTTCGAAAAAAGAAGTGAACAGCGAGTATGCTTTTAACATTTCTAGTTCAAAAGAGTCGCTCACCAGCTTTGTCAATGATTATTTGAAAAACCAAGGATCAAGCGATATGCCCGACTTTCATGTTGCGATTGACCAAGATGTGAAAGTAACAGGTGCAATCAAAGCTTTTTCTTCAACGATTAATGCAAATGTATCATTTACACCAACTGTTGAAGATAACGGGGATGTTCTGCTGAAAGTAGATGACTTTTCAATTGGACAATTAAGCATCCCAATCAGTTTTGTTTTAAGCTACATGGGTCAATTCTATGAACTGCCTGATTTCGTTCATGTGAAACCAGACCAAAAAACGGTGGAAGTGCGCCTTTCAGAAATGCCGCTGACGAATGATATGTATGTCAAAGCGAACAAAATTGATCTTGAGAATGATGAAATTGAATTCTCATATTATCATCCAAAGCAATAGAACGTGTAAGTCAGGAGTGAAACGATGAAGCGAGTCTATCAATATTTTAGTTTACTGTCGCTCTTATTTGCTGCATACTTTGGCATGACAGCTGCCTCTCATTTAAAAGCAGAAAATATCGACCAGTTTTACTTAAATATCGCCTATTGTGCATTATTTTTAGGTACCATGATTCTTGCTTTTGATTTTCAAAAACAAGAAAAAGCTGAAGATGTCTCGTAAATAGCCTTTTCCATTTGGGAAGGCTATTTGTCTTCTTTTCAGCGTGATTGAAAATCTTTGCATTCTAGGAAGGACGAGTACTGGCGCAGAGTGAATGTGGCATTCGTGAGAACCGGCACGCAGGACTGACACCGAATGCGAGGCTTTGTCTACACGCTGAGAGCCTTTTCCATTTGGAAAGGCTCTTTTTACATTTGGTGAGACAAGACGACTTTTGCCATTAGCTCTGGCTCTCCGTTTGCAAATCCATGAAGTAAAATAAGATAGGCCCGCTTTGTTTGCAGGTGAACTTTCGGAATATCTAGCAGTACACTTTGAGTACCGGCAGCTTTTAATTCAAAGTGATACTTATTCGGAGAGAAGTGGTGGGTTTGGGTGCCGTTTACATATCCGAGCTCCTTTGATAACATGCCTTGATCTCGTTCATATATATCAATGAAAGGGAGGTCTGGTGACAGCTGGATAAACGTGAGTGCTGATAGCTCATCTTGCTTAATCAGCGAGTCTTGCTTTTCTGTGAGCAACGCAAAGCCGGTACGAGCTCCTGTGATACATAGCGTGTAAGTCTCGTTTCCATTAATCATCATACGAGAAGAAAGAATTTTTTCTTTTGTAGCCAGCTTGAATACTTCTATCTCATAAACACCCTCATCCCATTCCATATAAGCAGACAGCTGACCGTATGGTAGCTTTTTTTGGATTGGCTGTTGATTTACAAATACAGCAAGCTCACTTAAATCCGGTGCAGCGTGAAATAATCGAATAACAGCTTTGGAAATGGTGTTTCTCGGATGGTATGGGGGAAAGGTAGCTAATGGACGATATAGAAATTGATTCATCTCGTAGAGCTGCTGCACGTCTTTATCCCTTCTTTCTCTGCAATGTGTTTTTTGTAGCGTATGCAAGAAAGGGACGATCTGTATAGGCAAAAGAAACATAGAAAAAAGCCTGACAAAAAGTGTCAGGCTCTCGTATTAAGAAGGAGATGAATATTGATGATATTCAGCCAACTTAATGAACGTTTTTTCATCCTCAATTAATCCGCAAACGCCGCACTGGACTTTGATTTTCGGTCCTTGATAGTTCATGTGAAAAGGAGAAAGCTGATCTCCTTCATATGTTTCGACAATAGCTCCAGTTGCTGGATCAAGTTTCACAGGTTCTGAATGCTGCTCGATGAGATTAAAACGCGTTCTGTTGGTTTTGCAGTTCGGACAAAGATATGGACTTGTCATGGTTCATTCCACCTTTTTATCCGTAGCATGTCCTCCACGCTAAAATCTATGCTTAATCTTTTTGACTTTTATCCAGCTTTTTAAATAATTTGATCATCGTTTTCAGTTCTTCATCATCAAATGATTCAAATCGTTCCATGAAGTATTCTGTTTTCTTTTTCTCAAAATGCTCAGTAATTTCCTTACCCTTATCGGTTAAGTGGATTTTGATGATGCGTCGATCCTCTTTTGAACGGATACGAGTGATCCAGCCTTTTTCTACAAGTGTGTCGGTTACAGCTGTAATATGGCTTGCTGATACACCGAGAATTGAGGCGAATTCCGTTACTTTTTTTGCGCCTTGTTCACGCAGCAGATTTAAAATGAGAAATTCATTCCGAGATAATTCGTTTTCAAGCAGGCTGTTAATTTCATAACGTATTTGCTTAAATACGGTTCTCAGTAAAGTATCCATTTCATACATCATTTGTTTTCTTTGTTCCAATCATTAAACCCCCATTATATTTTAAGATACGACAGAAAGCTTTCTTTTGTTTTTAGGTATACAAGTCGTATCATTTTCATTATTTTTTATCATGTTATAATATGATGATACCATTTTTTAAATGAAGGGGGCACTAATATGTCTGAAAAACAAGAATTAGCCACATTTGCTGGAGGCTGTTTCTGGTGTATGGTTAAACCTTTTGATGAACAGCCAGGCATTATCAAAGTTGAATCAGGGTATACTGGCGGACATACAGTGAATCCAACCTATGAGGAAGTATGTACAAATACGACAGGCCATAGAGAAGCCGTTCAAATTACCTTTGATCCAGACATTTTTCCGTATGAGAAGCTATTAGAACTATATTGGCAGCAAATAGATCCAACAGATGATGGAGGACAATTTGGTGATAGAGGAGAGTCCTACCGTACAGGGATTTATGTTCACAATGAAAAACAAAGGCAACTTGCAGAAACATCAAAAGAGCAGCTGAGCCAAAGTGGAGTTTTCCAAAAGCCAATCGTGACAGAAATTTTAAAGGCTAGTCCTTTTTATCCTGCTGAGGAATATCATCAGCATTATTATAAAAAGAACAAAATGCACTACGAACGATACCATGTCGGTTCGGGCAGAGCAGGTTTTATTCAATCTCATTGGAGTGATAAATAATGGCTAACGAAAAAGAGCAGCGCATCAAAGAATTAAACCGAATGCAGTACGAAGTGACGCAAAATAATGGAACTGAGCCGCCATTTCAAAATGAATTTTGGGATCATAAGGAAGAGGGCATTTATGTAGATATCATTTCAGGCAAACCATTGTTTTCTTCTTTAGATAAATTTGATGCCCATTGCGGCTGGCCAAGTTTTACAAAACCGATTGAAGATCAAGAGGTAGAAGAGAAAGTAGATACGAGCCATGGCATGGTGCGGACAGAAGTTCGCAGTAAGACGGCCGACTCTCACCTTGGTCATGTATTCCCAGACGGCCCAGGGCCAAACGGTCTTCGGTATTGTATTAATTCTGCCGCTTTAAAGTTTATCCCGAAGGATGAGCTTGAAAAAGAAGGCTACGGTCATTTGAAACACATCTTTCAATAATTGATTTAAAAATCGTCACATGGAAGTCAGCTGCTTCCGTGTGACGATTTTTTTATTTTTTATGGTGTGTATGATGTAATTGTTCAATGATGTGAAACAGTTTCTCTTTTGTAATGAGCGGTGCTTCGTTTGATGTGTAATGGGTCAAATGGACTTTTTGAAAATGAGGGTGAAGATGTGGTCTTGGTAAAATGGCGTAAAATTGTTCATGTTCAAACAGTGCATCTCCCTCGTGAGGGAATGTGAGTTCCTCGTGAAGTTTTTCTCCAGGTCTTTTGCCGACAACGAGAATATCAGGAGAAGGAACGTTGATCTGACCGGCATATTCATGAAATGCTTTCAATAGATCAGCCAGTTGTAATGACTCCATCTTGAGGATGAATGTTTCGCCGCCTTTCATCATGATAGCTGCTTCAAGTGTGAGGGATACAGCTTCTTCGATAGACATAAAAAAGCGTGTCATCTTAGGATCAGTTACAGTTAGAGGTTGTTCATTTAACAACTGTTGAAGCATGATGGGGATGACGGAACCCCTTGATCCAAGCACATTGCCAAACCGGACAGAGCAAAACCTCGTTTTCTGATTTGAAATACTTTCATTCGCTTGAAAAAACAATTTTTCTGAAATTAATTTTGTAGCTCCCATGGCATTTGTCGGAGAAACCGCTTTGTCGGTTGAAATGTTCACAACATGACTGACTTCATGTTCAAGTGCTGCTTCGATGACATGCTGTCCGCCGATGATGTTGGTTTGGACAGCTTCAAACGGATTATCTTCGCAGGTGGGTACTTGTTTGAGTGCAGCTGCATGGAAGATGATATCTACCCCTTTGACAAGCTGCCTGACGCGGCTTGCATCCCTCACATCTCCAAGTGCAAATACAACCTCTGGATGCGCCGCATATTCATTTTTCATCATGTATTGTTTACTGTCATCTTTACTGAAGACAATGACCTTTTTAGGAGAGCAGGCTGTTAATTTTTTCACAATCTGCCGGCCAATCGAACCCGTACCGCCTGTGACCAAGATGATTTTGTCACGAAAAAAGGTCTTCAAACTCGTTTCTATTTGTTTGGACATATCTAATCCCCCAACTCTCAATTCTCTACTTTGCATCATATGTGAAAGAGTGGAAGACGTTTGAGGAAAAGAACCACTTCATGCATAAATTAGGTGAACCAATTATAACCATCTGCTTGACGACTTAATAGAATATGTAGAGATAGAAGATTAAGTAGAATAGCGAGGCACCTGAAGACTTCAGTACGGCGATCAGTACGGCGATCAGTTCAGCTCTCAGAATGTATTCACTGATACTGAGCTGCGCGAGGGGAGAAGATCATACATGTATAGGGGAAATCGTATTTTAGCCATGATACCAGCTTTTAGCAGCAAGCAGGGGCATCATGCTGAACACATTCGCGTATTGGCGGAGCGGCCGCTAATCTATTGGACCATTCAGCCATTATTACAAATGATTGAATTAGATGAAGTCATCGTATCTTCAGAGGATGTGAATACTCAAATCATTTCGGCCCACTATGGAGCAAATGTGATTGAACTGCCAAGCACACATGTGACGGAACAAACACCTTCTTTAGTAGCTGTGAAGCACGCACTTGCTTATTTAGAACGAGAGGGAAAAACGTTTGATATTGTTTTGTATTTGCATCCAGCATCACCACTAAGGCAGACGGCAGATATTGAGAACTGCTTACAGCTTCTAGTAGAGGGAGGATATGATTGTGCTGCTTCTTTTACAGAGGCGTTAGAAAATCCAAATGAAACTTGGACACTTCATGACACCAATGAAGCCAGCCTGTATAAGGACAATCATTATTTTTTTGTACCAACTCAGGAGCACCCTTATACGTATGGGCGTTTAAATGGAGCTGTCTATGCGTTTCATGTTCCATATGCAAAAGAATGCATTCATTCCTTTTTAGAAGGATCTGTTGGTGCATATATGATGGATCATGCGCAATCGCTTGTTGTGAAAAGTGAGGAGGATCGGAAAAAGGCAGAGAAGATTTTATTGGCTCGACAAGATGCAGAAGGAACGGCATAAGATGATGACAATTAGAAAAAGCGCCCGGTCATAGGGCGCTTTTGACTATTTCATAAAGTCTGTAAGGCAGCGTATCAAATGTGTTCCAGCGAATGACTTGCTCGTAATTGTTCTCTGCAACCGATTGTCTTTGTTGAGGGTTTTTTACATAGTGCTCGACCTGCTTAATCAAATCGTTTTCATGTGTGTAAAAAGCGAAGCTTGAAAATGCCTGTGACGGTTGTAGATCTGTCAACTGAAAGCCTCCGCTTGCAGCGATATCAAATGCTCTGTTGTTAAGGCTCATATTTTGAACATTGGCTTTGTTTTGATTATAGGCAAATTGCGCGGGCCTGTGCGGATTCAGAACAATGGCTGATGTTTGATAGATGTTTGCCATCTGCTCGGGACTCAGCCAGTGGGTCATCAGTGAGAGATCATGATATCGTCTGCGTGATTTATTCAACACGCGATGCCACTCTTTTCCTGCTACGAGAATGCGCCATTTGTTTTGATGTAAGAGTGTATTGATGGCTTTGATGCGGTTTGGATAAGGGTAGCCAATGAGTGCAATGTCATAAATGCACGACTCATGTGGTGATTCTTTTTTCTGAAATACGTGTGTATTGGTTGGAATGGGAAAGTAGTGCGTGTGATCAGCCCCCATTTGTTTGTAAAATGACAAAGCACCTTCGTCAATCGTTAAGATCAGCTGTGCATCACTTACGCATGCAGCTGACACATCTATATAAAAAGGGTCTTCTGTCATCCACAGTACAACGGGGATCTTTTCTTGTTTGAATTGATGAAGCAGTTCTGTTGGAATATGATCACCGATCATCATGAAAACAAAATCCGGAGAAAATGTCCGGATTTTGTGCATATAAGCGGGTAGAGTTTCCCTTTCCACCTTGATGCATGAAAAGGGGGAATCAATGAAGCTATCTTCTATCCATTGATCAAACATCCGATAGATTCCACCGTAGCCAGAGCTGATATAAAGAAGCTTCATGATGGCCCTCTCACATTAAGATGTGAACGTAACACTTTCTACTTTATCTACATCTAATAGAGTCGTTGCAGAGCCCGTAGGTGTCACAGAGCTTTCTTGTGTGACGAAAACAACACCTGTTGAAGCATCGAATGATACGAATTGAACGGGTCCGATTAAGTCACCTGAGTCCATGACAATGCTAATGACTGTTCCAGGTGCAAGTCTTGCAAAAATCCATCTTGCTGGTTGAGATACGTCGAGTGTTGTAGCAGAATCTGAAGGTGATGCTTCAGCAGCCACCTCACTAAATAAATCGTTCAATTTTTCTTCCACTTGAACTCCTCCTTCTTCGAGATTAACTGTTAACGCATGACTAAGCGGTTTGAAAAACAGCTTTAACAGCTCTTTTTTTAATTCGGCACGCTTTTCGCTCATGTTTTCCCCATCCTTTCTTCATCCATTCAAACACACCACTATGTATATGCCGTTCTCTTTTTTTGGTATAAGCAGAATGCTCATTCCTTGTTCTTTTTTCATTTAATGACTTCACACATTTTTGAAAAATGTTTTCAAATGCTGATGCTAAATGAAGTGATCCTCATACTCTAGTAAAGATCAAACGAGAAGAAAGAGGGAATCTGAATGGAATTTGAACAACTATTAAATGGCTGGAACGAAGAATTACTAGAAACAGAAGGAATACTTGAAGTTGTGTTGATTATACTTCTTCTTCATCTTTTAGAGGAAAGTGAGGAAGGGAGTGCGTCAGAGATTAAAGAATTGCTGCGCCCGTGGCTTGAGCTCGGCATTCCGCTGCCGCGTGTTCATTTAGTCAATGGAGATGTGCTGCAAAACGTGGTTGTCGTACAATTGTTTGACTCAGTAGCAGTCTTTAAAAATGCGACAAATCAGCTAAGAGTAAGTGTTCCTTATGTGAACATTGTCAGCTGGGGGGCTTTTTAATCTATTTAAAAAAGGATAATGGTCATGAAAGTATCAGTGATATTAACAAGCTACAACAAACCTGATTTCATTGAACGTGTGTTAAAGAGTGTGGTAGAACAAACGTATCAGCATTGGGAGCTTTTGATCATGGATGATGGCTCTGAACAAGAAACGATCCAAAAGATGCAGCCTTATTTAGTGGATAAGCGCATTCAATTGTATTCTCATCAAATTCATCCTGCAAACCGGCTGAAGACTGTACGTTATGCAACGCTAATTAATGAAGCATTAACACGTATAACAGGTGAGCTGGTTTGTTATGTAACTGATGATACAGTCTACAGAAAAGATCGTTTAGAGAAAATGGTCGAGGTTTTTCAATCGAAGCCTCACATAGATATCGTCTATTCCTCGCAGCGTGTCGTGCATGTGAATCAGCATTTGGTGGAAACGGCGAGCTTCGTTCGAGAAGCAGATCAAGTGTTGGAGCATGCATCCTTTCAAGTCGACCATTGCTCTGTTATGCATAGAAGCCGGCTGCTTTCGCTTATTCATGAAAAATACGGACAATACTGGGCCGACGAACCAAAACATTGGCATCATGCTGATTCTGTGTTTTGGATGAGACTGAATCATTTTGCTGCGTTCTTTCCATTACAAGAAGTACTAGATACCACATATAAAACGCCACAATCATTCCATCATATGTTTGCGAGTATGCCCTACGATTTAATTGACGGAACTGTGATTGAAAGAGATGGCGCTTATTATCAAATCGCTCACGGATGTCTCCATCTAATTGACAAGCGCTGGGTGAATGAAAAGAACAGGCGTGCGATTCGTGTTCCTTCCTTATGTACGATGAAATATGAAATGAACGAGCCGCTGACAGTTCCGAATTATACAGTCGTCACTGCAGATAACGGCAGAACATTTTATTATATTGAACATCAGACAAAAAGACGGTTTGCTTCAAGACGTGATGTGCAATATTTTCAGTTTCATCAAAAGGAGATTTACACGGTCACAAAACAGCAGCTGGAGACGTTTGAGGAAGGCAGCATCATTCAAGTATCTCCAATATTCAGCCCACCAAATAGACGGCTGTTTAAATGGAAACAAGATGTCTATTTATTTGTGCATGATACCTTTTGCCGAATTGTCCCTGAGGTAGTGAAAATATTTGCGTTTTACCATCAGCCAATCAAACTACAACCTTCTCAATTTGCATTTTTTCAAGAAGGAAAGCCAATTGTGCCGCTGTATATGGAGTCTCTTCAGGAATTTGACATGTCTCTTTATCAAACGTCAGGACGAAAGCACTCCTCATAAGTGGGGTGCTTTTTTTTAGAATTGACGAAAAAAGCAGGAGATCGAAAGGAAAAAGCGAAACGTGAAAAGGATAGGGGAACACGTTGAATATCATCAAGCCGCTGAAAATTGGGCAATACAGTGCCGGATTTTCGGCATAGAAAGTGAGGGGGAAATAGTGGGGAAGGTTGTCGAAAGAGCGGATTGGTTTGAATTAATTTTAGAAGCCATCGATGAAGCGATTCACGTTGTAGACGATCAAGGGGTTACCATCTTTTATAATCATAATGCAGCGAAGTTCGACTGTTTAGCGAAAGAAGAGGTGATTGGCAAGTACATACTGGACGTGTATCCTTCATTAACTGAAAAGACAAGTACACTCATGCATGTACTTAGAACAGGAAAACCCATTTATCATTCGTTGCAAACCTATTTGAACAAAAATGGAGAAAAAATTGAGACCGTCAACACTACACTGCCTATTATAGAAGGCAGCAAGTTAATTGGGGCGGTAGAAGTAGCGAAGGATGTGTCGAAGCTGTCAGCGCTTTCGAATCGTTTAGATCAAAAAAAACGAACGGATGGTGCCGCGGAGACCACTCAAATGCTCGATTTTTCTTCATTTTTAACAAATGATCCACACTTAAAAGAGGTGCTGGAGAAAGCGAAAAAAGCTGCTGCATATCCTTCATCGGTTATGGTCTTCGGGGAAACTGGGACAGGAAAAGAGGTACTCGTACAAGCGATTGTTCATGCATCTGATCGGAAAGATCAAGTCTTTATCCCGCAAAACTGCGCTGCTCTTCCAGAATCGCTGCTTGAAAGTCTTTTATTCGGGTCTGTCAAAGGAAGTTATACGGGCGCAATAGATCGCAAGGGGCTGTTTGAATTAGCAGATGGCGGTACGCTTTTTCTTGATGAGCTGCAAGCGATGCCTCTTACGCTTCAAACAAAATTACTGCGTGTGTTAGAGGATGGTGTTGTCCGCCGGATAGGTGATGCAAAGGCGGTTCAAGTAAATGTCAGAGTGATTACTGCCCTCAATATCGACCCATTTGAAGCCGTTAAAAAACAAATGTTAAGAGAAGACTTATTTTATAGACTGCATGTGTCATCATTTCATATCCCGCCGCTTCGCACAAGGAAGCATGATATCCAGCTGTTATCCAGCCACTTTATTCAAACGTATCATCAGCAATTTTCAAAAAACGTCAACCGCCTTTCTGAAGAAACTGTCCAAGTATTTATGGCCCATCAGTGGCCAGGGAATGTGAGAGAATTAAAACATACGATCGAGCATGCCGTCTTGATGATGCCAAAGGAAGCAGAAGAAATCACCACAGCATATCTCCCTGTCCATTTGCGGACGCATCAGATAGAAAGTCATCCGCCAGAGTCCTCATTAAAAAGTCAAGTGACGTCATTTGAACAAACGCTGATTCAAGAAGCTTTAAGACAGCACGCAGGGAATATTAAGCAAACGGCAGCCGCTTTAAAAATTCCTCGACAAACATTGCAGTATAAGCTAAAAAAATATACAGATGCCGAAAAGTAGGCACTTCAAACAGGTGAATGTGACGGAAAAGCTCCTTTTCTAAAGAATAGGGGCATTTTCCCATGTTGGCACATAACTTGCATAGTATAAAGTGAATGCTGATAGGGGGAATGGATATGAATCAAAAACTGTATCAACCTGCGCGACATTGGAAGGACATTGAACTTTGGAAGGACGTACCCGAGGAAAAGTGGAACGACTGGATTTGGCAGCTGACGCATACGGTCAAAACGCTTGAAGATTTAGAAAAAGTCGTGAACTTAACAGAAGAGGAAAAAGAAGGGGTGAAGATTTCCACGAAAACCATTCCACTCAACATAACACCCTACTATGCCTCACTGATGAATCCAGACGATCCAAGATGCCCAATCCGTATGCAGTCTGTACCGATTGCAGAAGAGCTTCATAAAACAAAATATGACCTCGAAGATCCGCTCCATGAAGATGAGGATTCACCTGTTCCAGGTTTAACGCACCGTTACCCAGATCGTGTGCTGTTTCTTGTCACAAATCAGTGCTCCATGTACTGCCGCTATTGTACGAGAAGACGTTTTTCCGGTCAGATCGGGATGGGCGTGCCGAAAAAGCAATTAGATGCCGCCATTGGATATATTAGAGAAACCCCTGAAGTGCGGGATGTGTTAATTTCAGGCGGTGACGGGCTGTTAATTAATGATCAAGTGCTTGAATACATTTTGAAAAACTTACGAGACATTCCTCACGTTGAAATCATTCGAATTGGAACACGTGCACCGGTCGTGTTTCCGCAGCGAATTACAGATGAATTGTGTGAGATTTTAAAAAAATATCATCCAGTTTGGCTGAACACTCACTTTAATACAAGCATTGAAATCACAAAAGAAGCGAAAGAAGCGTGTGAGCGACTTGTCAATGCTGGCGTGCCTGTTGGTAATCAGGCGGTGATCCTAGCAGGAATTAACGACAGTGTTCCAATTATGAAGAAGCTGATGCATGATCTCGTCATGATTCGCGTCAGACCTTATTATATTTATCAATGTGATTTATCTGAGGGGATCGGCCACTTTAGAACACCGGTTTCAAAAGGCCTTGAAATCATTGAAGGCTTAAGAGGACATACGAGTGGTTATGCTGTGCCAAGCTTTGTTGTAGATGCACCAGGCGGAGGAGGTAAGATCACCTTACAGCCAAATTATTTATTATCTCAAAGCCCAGAGAAAGTGGTCCTGCGTAACTTTGAAGGTGTGATCACCTCTTATCCGGAGCCAGAACATTACGTCGCCGGCCAAGCGGATGCGTATTTTAATGAAATCTATGAAGAAAAGAAAGAACCCGCCATTGGCATAACAGCTCTATTTGAGGATGAAGCAAGATCCTTTACGCCTGAAAATTTAAGCCGAATGAAACGAAGAGAGTCTTATGAAACGAATCCTGAACATGATACGCTCAAAAACAAACGCGAAAAACGAGATGAATTAAAAGAGAAGAAATATCAAGCCCAGCTCAAAAAAGAACAAACCGTAAAGGAGGAGAAATAACGTTGCTGACATGTGATTGGTGTGAGGAGAAGAAAGCGAACGCAGGACAGACCACAGTCTATTGGGAACTCATCACGGGCACACAATCGATTGAGATTTTGGAAACGCCTTCGATTTCTTGCACGCATTGCGGGATGACGTATCAGAAGGATGAGACAGTAAAAGAGATAGAAGATCAATTAATTTTAGTCGATCAAACAAAACTTCCAGAAAAAATCTCATATGCAGAATTAATGAGCATGGAGCGGTTATTAAAGCGTAATTACTTTGATTTTTCTTCATAAGTTGTACCTCCGCCTATACAAGTCATCAAATTCCTGTATAATATAACAACAAAATAGAGTGTCGCGGAGGGAAAAACAGGTGAAGTCGTTTTACCATTATTTAATGAAGTACAGACATCCAAAACCGAAGGATGAAATCAGTCATTTTGCAAATGCTGCTTATGAAGATCACAGCTTTCCTAAAGCATCCACTGATTATCATGAGCTATGTGCCTATTTAGAGTTAAATGGGGACTATTTAAGCTCCATGACGACATTTGATGAGGCTTTTGAGCAATACGAAGTAGAAGTCAAAAAAAAATAACACACACAACCGCTTGTTCCGTATGGAAGAAGCGGTTTTTTCATGAAGAAATAAAATGGCGTTTTGCATGGTGTGGTTGCCCATGCAGAATTCCTTGCGCCGGCATACGATACGTTAAGACCAAAAGTCGGGCAAGGGGGAGACAGAATGAAGGCGAAAGCACCAAAATATAAAGTAGGGGATATTGTCGTCGTTGTCATGTACGGCACAGTTGGAACGATAACAAAAGTCCATCAAATTGACCAACATTATCTATATGAGGTCAATCATAATGAGGTGCTTTATTTTGAAACATCACTCCAGCTTTACGATGAGTACGACGGGGTGATTGTAGATACAGAAAAGCTGGACATTGAATATGAGTTCCTCATTGGCGATGTTGTATATGTAAAGGATTACGGGAAAGAGCTATTTAAAATCATTGGCCATCGGACTGAGATATGGCGCTACCTTGAAGATGGCTGGGAAGATGTCATTTATGAACTGACAAGGTTAAAAGACGGAGAATGGCTGGAAACAGAAGAAGAAGACTTGACGCTTGTCCTAAGAAAATATGAGATGGATCAGTTTGTTCATCAGCTTCTTTTTGTGCATTACGTTGGAGAAACCTCAAAAGAAATAGAGGAAGATATGGTGCAAACCGCTCTATTACAGTTAGAAGAGAAACAAGAAAGCGAAGCATCACTAGAATTTCTCGCTGTATCTATAGTGGATGAGCTTCTTGATATTTACAATGATTATAAAATTCTCTATGAATTTTTCAAAGACCCAGAATATAAGGATATGATGGACTTTATTTTGGAAAGTTTAAACGAGCATTTTGGTTAAAAGAAGACTTGTCCTAACACGAATAAAAAGTAAGGAACACAGAAAAAAGCAATCACATAAAACCATCCCCTCAAGATACGGCCCATCACCTGATCAAAAGTATGTCCATCTAAAATGCTTAACCATTTCATTGCCTCATGCCCCTTTTCTTTTCGTTTACTGCATTTATATGTATGGAATGAGCCATTATGACAAACTGTAATAAAAATAAGGCGACGTTCATACATCATAAAAAAGGAGGCGGAAAGCAATGAAAGAAGCAGATTTGGTGATTGATACAGAGGAAATTGCAGAATTCTTCTACACGGAGCTGGTCAAAAGAGGGTACATACCATCTGAACTGGAAACGTTTGAGCTTGCCGATATTACATTTGAATATATGCTGAGGAAAGCAATGATAGTTGAAGAAGAGGCGTGGTAGGCACTATACTTTGAAGAGATTCTGAGTAGAAAGGGAGGGGAATTGGTTCGCGTGTATGTCATCATTTTTTTCCTTTTGTTTGGCGCCATCGCAGCGCTTATGGTGTCTGGCATGTTCCAGGAGTTGGACAACCAGATCATCTTATCGTTTGAAAACATCAGACTTCCTTTTTTAAATGATGTCATGCTGACTTTGACTGACTTTGGTATCAGTGCGCTGCTTGTCCCAATCATGCTCATCTTTAGCGTGGTGCTGTTTATGTATAAACGCTACCACTCTATTATGCTGCTTTTTCTACTATATATAGCAGAAAAAACGGTCAATCATGAACTGAAAGGACTGTTTGCTAGAGAGCGTCCAGCTTTTGATCATCTAGTGAATGAGACCTATTACAGCTTTCCGAGCGGACATTCTATGAATGCAGCAACGATCTATCCATTTATCGCCTATCTATTCATTGAAATGGTTCCGTGGCTGAAAAAGAGACAAAAAGCAGTCTACATGGTGACAGGGTGCTATGTGCTGATGATCGGCATCAGCAGGATGTATATCGGTGTTCATTATGTCACTGATGTAGCAGGGGGCTTTGCGATAGGACTAGCTTTATTTCTGATATGTAAAAAGATTGACGAAAAATTGTCTGTCATTCGACAAAAATAGAAGAAGGAAATTCATAGATCCCAGCCAATTTTATATAAAAGGGGAGGGATTTGAATGCAATTGACGTTGAGATTTTTTCAAAAGAAACCTTCAGCTTATCACTTAACCATTTATCAAACACCTGAATATGGTGCAGAAAGCGGGCATCAGCCTGTGTACCGGACAAAGATTGGCGGCAGGACACACCTTGATGTACTGGAAAAAGCATTCTCGACATTTAATGTACAAGATACAGTCCCTAATGATTACAATGCACGGTTTATCACAACTGGGGATATCGTTGTGATTGATGACCAGAAAAAAGGGAAGTGCTACTACCAGCTCTTTCCGGCAGGATGGAAACGCAGTGAACGTCTAATGACGATGAGTTAAATATAAACGACGATGCCAGCTTTACTTTCAGCTGGTATTTTCTTTTTTGAACGCAATCGTTTATAATAAATGGGACTAAACACATGTTAAACGTAAGTGGAGGCTAAAAAATGAGTGTACATATTGGAGCAGAAAAAGGACAAATTGCAGAAACGGTATTGCTGCCAGGCGATCCGCTTCGTGCGAAATATATTGCAGATACATACTTAGAAGATGTTGTGTGCTATAACGAAGTGCGCGGCATGTATGGTTATACTGGAACATATAAAGGAAAACGCATTTCTGTACAAGGTACTGGAATGGGCGTGCCGTCTATTTCGATCTATGTGAATGAGCTGATCCAAAGCTATGATGTTCAAAACTTAATCCGTGTTGGCTCTTGCGGAGCGATCAAAAAAGATGTCAATGTACGTGACGTCATCTTAGCTCAAACATCATCAACAGATTCTCAAATGAACCGTGTGGCATTTGGACCGATTGATTACGCACCATGTGCTGATTTTGGTTTACTGAAAAAAGCCTACGACACAGCAGAAGCGAAAAATGTAGCTGTGCGTGTTGGGAATGTATTTACAGCAGACCAGTTTTATAATGAAAAACCACTTGAGCTGATGGACCAATATGGAATTCTAGCGATCGAAATGGAGACAACGGCTCTTTATACGCTTGCTGCAAAATTTGGCAGAAAAGCGTTGTCGATTCTGACAGTGAGCGATCATGTGCTAACAGGAGAAGAAACAACTGCTGAAGAGCGTCAAACGACATTTGACGAAATGATCTTAATTGCACTAGATTCTGTTTTATAATAGTATAAAGGGTGTGCTACGATGTAGCGCATCTTTATTTTTTTAGTAGAGCAAAAGGAAGGTATGTCATGAAGAAAAGCTATAAAATACTCTCAATCGCATCGATTCTTGGTTTGACGGCCGCATTATCAGGCTGCCAGTTGCTGGATCAGAAAAGCGGTACCACTGAATCTAACAAAACAAACGAACAAAAGAACGCAGCAAGTTCATCATCCCAGCAAAACTCAAACGATACGGCAGATTCATCTAATCAAGAGCTGACGTTAAAGAGTGAATATTTCAATGACATCAAGGTAGTGAGCGGACTGAAGACCATTCAAAACCCTGAAAATGTGCTTGCTTTAGTGAACAAAGAATATGCACTGCCAGGAACCTATAAACCTTCTGATCTCGTTGTACCAAAAGTGGAATTCTCTTTTTCAGAGGATATTGAAAAACGATATATTCGAAAAGAAGCAGCGGAGGCACTTGCAAAGTTATTCAAAGGTGCTAAAAAGGAAAACTTTGAGCTTGCTGCAGTATCTGGCTATCGTTCCTATGATCGTCAAAAAGTCATTTTTGATAGTGAAGTGAAACTAAAAGGGAAAGAAAAAGCCCAAGAAGCCGTAGCCTTACCAGGCGAAAGTGAGCATCAAACAGGTCTTGCCATGGATATTTCCTCAAAAAGTGCCGGCTTTGAAATCTCTGAAAAATTTGGTGAAACACCTGATGGTAAATGGGTAGCCAAAAACGCTTATAAATATGGCTTTATCATCCGTTATCCAAAAGGGAAAGAAGACATCACGAAATATGAATATGAGCCGTGGCACTTGCGCTATGTAGGGAAAGAAGCTGCAAAAGCGATGCATGATCATGATTTAACTTTCGAAGAGTATATGAATAAAGTGAAGAAAATATAAACAAATAAAAGGCCTCCCGAAGCTGGGAGGCCTTCTTTTATACGCCGTTTTAAAAAAAGAACAAACCTGCTAAAGCGAAGCCGGTAATAAAACCGAGACCGATGCCATAAGCTGCACCCCAGCCATAATAACCTCCGTAATATCCATAACCAAAGCCCCCGCGGGACCCGCCGACTGGCCGGATATAAACTTTGCGGTTTGACACCCGCTCAATACGTCCAACATGTACTCTGCCATTTCGATCAGTAATTCTAGCTACTTTCCCCATATGCTGCTGACAAAGTTTATAGTAGCGCTCCATGTTTTTCCTCCTTATGACAAACTCTTTTCACTCTTATCCTATGCGAAAGACTTCATAGAGTTTGGACAAAACATATAGGAGATTCGCTCATTTTATACTGTACATTCAAATACAAGGTGACTCAGATGTTCTCGGTGTGTTTGAATCAGGTCATAGTGTGTCTGTAATGTATCATAAAGAGAAGATGGTATTTGATCTGATAATTCCATTTCGGTCGGCTCTTCCTGCACCATGTGTTCATCAAATGAGAGAATCTGAATGTCACGGAATCCTGCGGACGCTAACTTTTTTTTCCATTCAGGAAATAAAAAGAGGGAGTGAAACCCATAAAACTCCCGAATGGTTGCCTGTTCTTTTGAGGGGAGCGGCACTTTTAACACAGCCTCATTTGCGATCAATTGCTTTCCAGGAGCAAGCACCCGTTTGATCTCAGCAAGCGCAGCAGGTAAATGGGTGAAACTTAAAACAGATTCACTGATCAGTAGAGAGAACGAGTCATCTGAAAATGGCAGGTGTTCGATCGATGCTTGCTGTGCACGGAAAGGTAGTTGTTCCCGCTCGAATCGCAGATTGGCTTTTTCAATCATCAAAGGGTGTGTATCAATCGCCTCTACTTCATAACCTAAATGTCCTAGATAGGCGGCTGTTTGTCCTGTGCCGCATCCAACATCCAGTATACGATCGTCAGACGCCAAGTGAAGATGCTCCATCATCGTTTTTGTTAGCTCAATTCCGCCAGGATGGGCACCTGATACACCAAAATAGGCAAGCATTTCTACATAGTCACTCATGGAATCCCTTCTTTCTTTATCATGTTTCTCTCTAAAGATTATGCATTGCAAGGCGAAATGGCTTATCTTTTCAAATAGAAGTTTGATCCTTTGGTTGACGGATGAAGAATCGTCCTTGATAATAATGAAAGGAGATAAAGGTGGTGTTTTTTTGAAAAAACAATTCAAGTTCGTGATAGCCATTCTGGTGACAGCAGCGCTTTCCTCAGCGATTACATTTGTTATGACAAAACAAGGTGCTGTCAGCGTTTCAGGAGATGAGAAGTTTAGTAAACTCATGGCTGCATATACGAAGGTAAAAAACGAGTATTACGAAAAAACGGATGATCAAAAACTAGTAGACGGTGCGATTCAAGGAATGATTGCATCACTTGATGATCCATACTCTACATATATGGATCAGGAGGAAGCCGAAGGGTTTAACAACACCATTTCATCTTCATTTGAAGGAATTGGTGCACAAGTAGAAGAGAAGGATGGACAAATTTTAATTGTCGCACCGATTAAAGGCTCTCCTGCTGAAAAAGCTGGTTTGAAACCTCATGATCGTATTTTAAAAGTGGATAGTAAAAGTACAAAAGGCATGTCAGTGAATAAAGCCGTTTCTCTTATCAGAGGGAAAAAAGGAACGGATGTCAAACTGCATTTGAACAGACAAGGTGTTGGAAATGTGGATGTCACGATCACAAGAGATACGATTCCACTTGAAACGGTGTATGCAAAACTAACAAAAGATAAAATAGGCGAAATCCAAATCACTTCTTTTGCTGAAACCACGTCTAAAGAGTTAGATAAAGCGATTGATGACCTCGAGAAAAAAGGGGCAAAAGGTTTTGTCATTGATCTGAGAGATAATCCAGGCGGCATTATGACAGAAGCAATTGAAATGAGCAATGACTTTATCGATAAAGGAAAAGTCATTATGCAGGTTGAGGAAAAAGGAAAGAAACAAGTGTACAAAGCGGAAAAAGAACGCAAAGTTCATCAGCCGGCAGTTGTTCTTGTAAACGGCGGTTCAGCGAGTGCTGCTGAAATCATGGCGGCAGCTCTGCACCAATCCTCTAGCATTCAACTTGTTGGAGAAAAGACATTTGGTAAAGGGACTGTTCAAAATGCGCAAAGCTACAATGATGGTTCTAGTGTGAAATTAACCATTGCCAAGTGGCTGACACCAGACGGGTCTTGGATTCACAAAAAAGGAATTGAGCCACAGGTGAAAGCATCTCTACCGAGTTATGCGAAGCTGCCATACTTAAGTCCGAAAAAGACGTATCAACTGAATGATGATGGAGATGAAGTCAAAGCGGCTCAAAAAATGTTCCAAGCGCTTGGCTACAAAGCAAAAGCCAATGGAGAATATGATCAAGCATTCCAGTCGGTCGTGAAAAGTTTCCAATCAGATCACGATCTAAAGGCTGATGGTATTCTGACAGGGGACACAACGACGGTACTGATGACAAACATCCAAGATAAGCTCAAGAAAAATGATACGCAAATGAAAAAAGCCATTGAAGTGTTGAAAAAAGAAATGAAATAGAAAAAGCAGTCCTCATCAGGGGACTGCTTTTTTCTTGTGTTATGCTTTGTTAGCCACAGGTTCCGTTGTTTTCCCATTCTTTTCAAACAAATCACTTGTCACAGAATTAGATGCGACATTCTTCTGGAAGAATGGATTCAATATCAAGATGACCACAACGTTTGCTAGTAAACCAAGAAATCCTTCATAAAGACCAAACGTGACTTGTGAGATATTGGCTGTAAAGGTGACGATGATGCCAACAACTAAACCCGCAATCGTTGCTTCTCTCGATTGTTTTTTCCAGAACAAGCTGATCGCAATGGCAGGGAAGATTTGAACCATTCCTGAAACACCAATGAGCTGAAGCGTTACAAGTGCTGTTGGGAAGAGCATTCCGAATAGTAGAGCCAGCCCAATGACGATAAATACCATCGAACGTGTAATGATCGTTAACCGTTTAGGTGACACATTTGGATGGATTAAATCACGGTACAAATTATTGGCAAATAAATTCGACGCCCCAATGGCCATGATCGAACATGGAATGAGAGAAGCAAGTGCAATCGTTGAATACGCAAGCCCCTGCATCACGCCGCCATATGACGTCTGAATTAAATGAAGAAGAGCAAATCTTGGATTTGTATCTTCCGGTAAGACTAAAAAGGCAATGAAGCCAAGGAAGATGACCAAAATCAATACAATGTTGTAAAGAGGTAAAAACATACTGTTTTTACGGATGGCATCTGCGCTTTTGGCTGTGAAAACGCCAGTTGCTGCATGTGCCCACATAAATAATGCGAGTGCAGAAACACCTGATGCGGTAATAAACCACAAAATGCCTTTAGGCCCGCCTTCAGGAATCGTCAGAAGCTGTGGGGCTTCCTTAGCTAACGTATTCATCATTGGAGTCCAGCCGTTAAAATGAATAATCGGGAGGGAAACGACCATAAAGAGCATGATCACCCAAACAAGAATATCTTTAATAATGGCTGTATATGTAGGACCTTTAATACCACTGAAAAATGTATAAAGTGCAACTAAAATAAATGAAATTATAACAACTGCATTCACATTAATATAACTCGTTCCAGCGACAGTTAACGTATCTTGAATCCCGCTGAGCTGAAGACAAATGTATGGAATGAGCATGAGTACACCAACAATGGCAATCAAACTAGATAACAGTTTACTGTCAAATCGCTCACGTGCATAATCAGCAAGTGTTGTCAGCTTGTGATTTTTTGCAACCGTCCAAAGTTTTGGTAAGAAGAAATACGCAATAAAATAAGCAAGAACGGAATAGGGGATAGCGAAAAAAGCAACACTTCCCGCTGTATAAGCTGTACTTGTGAGCCCTAAAAAGGTATAAGCAGTATATAAGTCTGCGCCAACAAGGAACCAGACGAGAAGCCCGCCAAATTTTCTCCCGCCAACAGACCATTCTTCGACTGACTGTCTTGATGATTTATCACGACCAGCGGCAAAACCGATGACCACGACGATGAAAATGATACTTGCAGTAATCAATAAAGCTGTTAAGTTTCCTTGCATTCGTCAGTTCCTCCATTTGAATGTTGCATCCTGTAAATGATAAATGTGCAAACGGGTGTGAGTACAATCCATAGTAAGAGCCAGAAGTGGAAAAAAGGCAGCCCGATAACAAATGGATGAATACGATTCACAAAGGGGAGCAGTGCAAGCTGTCCAATGAATGGAATCGCGATGAGTAGCGCCAGTATCAGTTTTTTGTTCATGTTTTCCTCCTCTAATATTTTGTAATTTCATAATAATAGCAGTTGTCAGATTAGATCACAAGACCATTTTCAGAAAAAACAATCATTTTTATGAATATCATACTAATATAACGCTTTCATTTTTGAAAAGAGGTAAATAGTGAAGAATGAGAAAGGAAAACTTAAAAATAAGTATGGAAAAATAATATTTAGAGCAAATAAAAAAGCCCCAGCATGACGCTGAGACTGTGCCGTTTTTTATAGGAAATCAGATACTTCTTCGATGTCAAAACGATTGCTTTTGTGAGCTCCTTTTGCTGCTTTCCCGACAGAAATCAACATCACTGGTTCGTATCGACCGCTCACATTGAATTCTTTCACGTACGCTTCTTTGCTGAAACCGCCCATTGCGCATGTATCATATCCCATTGCTTTCGCCGCAATCATTAACTGCATAGCAGCTAACGAAGCGTTTGAATACGCAGCTTCACGTGCATATTGCTCGCTTTGGTAAGCACCATTGATTTGTGTCATCAGTGTTTCTTTAATATCTTCTGTGATGAAACCTTGTTCTGCTAGCTCACTGTAGATTTTTTCACCATTTAGATTGGCTTCAAGGTCACCAAGCACTGCAATCACAGCTGATGCTTGTGAGACTTGTTTTTGGTTATAAGCAATTGGAAGAAGTTTTGCTTTTGATTCAGCACTATGGAAAACAGTGAAATGCCAATGCTGAAGGTTCCAAGCAGATGGTGCTTTTGTTGTGATATCAAGAAGCTCTTTTAACTCTTCTTTTGTCATTTCATGAGTTGTATCATACTCTTTTACTGAAGCTCTTTCTTTTAAAATGTCAATCGTTTTTTGATCGCTCGCCATATGGATATTTCCTCCCGTTTTTGCAAATAGTATGGTACAATAAATAAAAAAGTGAGAAACTTACTTATTGTAACTAGAGATATATTTTAAATTGTATACCGTTAGTTTGTCAAACGATCATGAAAAGAAAGGCTGAAAAATATGGAATTTCAATTATGTCCAAACATTCAGCAAGCTTTTTTACTTCTTGGCAAAAGGTGGAATGGTCTCATCATTCATGTATTGCTTGATGGTCCGAAACGGTTTAAAGACCTGACGGACATTATTCCATCCATCAGTCAAAAAATGCTCGCAGAACGCTTAAAAGAGCTTGAGCAAGAAGGAATCATAAAGCGCACTGTACTTCCTGAAACGCCAGTCAAAGTCATCTATTGTCTAACCGAAAAAGGAAGTGCATTACATGGTGTGTTCGGAGAAGTATCGCGCTGGGCAGGGGTGTATGCTGGATCTCATGTAAAAAAGGAGCAAGCTTAGTTTTAGGTTTGCCCAAACGTTTTGTCTCCTAATGAATATGCTGATGTTAGGCACATGACAAAGGAGGAGAAAAGCATGTACCCTCATACTCCGTATTTTCGAGGCGGTGCACCTGGCATTCCGCCATATGAATCTAGAGTCCCTTTGTTTTTTGGTTTTGGCGCTCCTTTAGTCGGCGGACTGCTTGGCGGATTTCTAGGAAGTGCGATTTTTAATTATCCTCGTCCATATTACCCGCCACCACCACCGCCTGTTCCACCACCTTATGGCGGCGGATATCCACCATATTATTAAGAAAAAAGAGTAAGCCTGCTTCCATTTCAAAGCAGGCTTTTTATAATGGAATATCAATTTCAGAGATGCCTGGATCATCATGCTTTAAAAACATAATTTCTAAAATACCATCTTGATACGAAGCCTTCGTTCCTTTTCTTTTCACAGCAGCAGGCAGGACAACCTTCTTTTGTTTATTCTCTTCAGGAAAATGATCAATAAACAGCAGATTGGCTGTATGTTTGATTTTTACTTTTTCAGTGTTCGGACGATCGAGCTCTATTTTGACAAACACGTGATCTGTCGTCTCAAATACTTCAACATTCGGCTCTTTCTTTTTTTTATCGTCTGTCTCTCTTGCTTTCTGCTTCTGAGACAGCGGATCCTGAAAGGGGAATTGAGCAGAATAATTGGAGCCGAAAACACTTTCCATGACTTGATTGACATATTGCTCAACGTCTTTAGGGTCTGAATTTTTTAACGCTTCTTTTGAAAATTGCTTTTGAAAAGGGAATAATCGGTTCCAGTCAAACATGCAAATCATCCTTTCTAAATGCCCTGAATTAGTATATGCCCATAAAGTGGTGTGCGTGCTATAATATACGATAGGTTTAGAAAGGAATGGTTAGATTGAACGAACAACAATCAAAAGGTGTCTTATATACGGCTGCATCTTTTACATTATGGGGGTTATTCCCATTATATTGGAAGCTGATGGAGCATATTTCGTCAGGCGAAATTTTAGCGCACAGAATCGTATGGTCCTTTGTTTTTATGTGCGGTATTCTTTTATATTTAAAGCAAGTCCGTCCAGCGATGCAGACTGTGAAAGGTCTGATGATAGATGGAAAAGCACTTTTTTCATTACTTTTATCGGCTATTTTAATTTCGGTCAACTGGTATGTATACATTTGGGCTGTAAATCACGATCTGATGCTGGAAGCGAGTTTAGGGTATTATATTAATCCGCTTGTATCAGTTTTACTAGGCATCATTTTCTTAAAAGAACGACTGAATAAAATGCAAACCACCGCCATTCTCATTGCCGCAGCTGGGGTCGTCATCTCAACTGTTCAGTACGGCTCATTTCCTGTCGTGGCTTTCGTATTGGCTTTTAGTTTTGGGTTTTATGGACTGATTAAAAAAAGAATGAGTTTTACGAGTGCCATTGGATTAACCATTGAAACACTGCTTCTTGCACCAGCTGCGCTTGTTTACTTATTCTTCTTCTTAAAAGAACCTGTTGTCACGATGAATCCGAGCAGCTTCGGTTCTCTTGGGCTATTATTTTTTGCCGGTGTCTTTACAGCTGTACCGCTTCTTTTATTTTCTGAAGGGGCCAAAAGAATTCCTTTATACCAAGTTGGTATTTTGCAGTATATTGCACCGACCATTACACTCTTTTTGGGGCTGTTTGTGTATCACGAACACTTATCTGCAGCAAAAATCGTGACATTCCTCTGTATTTGGGTGGCGATTTTACTATTTACAACCTCTCAACTGCGAATGAAAAAAACAGCGAATTCTCATTAAAGAGACGAAGCAGTTTGCTTTTTTTTGCAGGCGGATCATGTCATAATAAGTTGTTACCAAAACTGTAGAGGTGATCACATGTCATCAGTCGATGAGCTTGCACACGCTTATCAATCTTTATGGAAAAATCGGCAGCTTGATGTAGTGGATATGACTTCATTACACGAGGCGATACGAGATGATTTGCTTGATGCACGCACCCATCCTCGCGCAAGAAAGTCATTACATCAAAAGTATGTACTCGCTGTGGAAAGAATTTTAGAAAGCACGATTGAACAGGGTCATCAACTACAGCTGATCAGCTTACATACGAAAAAGCTGCGAGAACTAATTCAAAATGAAGGAAGGAACCACTCATGAAACCAATTCAAACGGAAGATGTCACAGCACATCTTGAATCGTTTTTAAATCGGCCAGTCTTCGTTCATCTTGAAACGACAACTGGTTCTTATTCAGCGCATGTGAATGAGCAAAATATGACGGTCGTGGCGTATATCCGCAACGCAAAAGTCGTCTATTCACAGGCAAAAATAAAAGGACAAGGTCCATACCGTGTCGGGATGAAAACAGAAGATGGCTGGATTTACGCAGAAGGTTTAACCGATTACGTGTTTGATGAACAAGGTCGCCTGCTGTTAGCAGGACACCTGCCAGACGGAAAACTAGCGATCTCATTACAAATTAGTGAAACACCATTTCAGGTGTAGGAGAGAGGGGAACAGTGATGAACGAACATGTACTTGTGATGCTGCCTCACCCCGACGATGAATCCTTCGGGGTCGCAGGGCTCATCGCGCAAAGCAGAAAACGTGGAATTCCAGTGACTTATGCATGCGGGACACTTGGAGAAATGGGAAGAAATATGGGAAGTCCAACATATGCTAACCGTGAGACACTTCCTGAATTAAGAAAACAGGAATTAATCAATGCATGTAAAGAAATGGATGTCACAGACTTGCGTATGCTTGGTCTTCGGGATAAAACGTTGGAATTTGAAGATGATGAGTATTTAGCGGATGTGATGGAACGCATAATTGATGAAGTGAAACCAACTCTTATTGTCACGTTTTATCCAGGTCATGGCGTACACCCTGATCATGACGCGACAGGTGAAGCGGTCATTCGTGCTCTATATCGCAAGAAAAAAGAAGACCGTCCCGTCACATACTGCATGGCCATTACAAAAAATCGAGAAGAAGTGCTAGGAAATGCCGATATTGTGATTGATATTACGGATGTAGCAGATATCAAATTAAATGCACTAAGAGCGCATAGAACACAAACAGAAGGCATGCTAAGAGAGCTTGAACAAAAGCTGAAAAACAAAGAACCAGTCGTTCAGAAATGGTTTGATGAAGAAATTTTCTGGACGTATCAATGGAATGACTAAATGAAAGGCAGCTGACTTCAGTCAGCTGCCTTTTCCTGTTGTATCAGAATGCATACGTCTTTCAATCAACCTGAGACGAACAAATAGGACGATGGCACCTGCGGCAAGCCCAGTAATCAGCCCAACCCAATAACCAAACGCTCCAAATGAGGTATACGTGCCAATCAAGTAGCCAGCTGGAAGGCCGATGACCCAGTAAGAGACAAACGCAGCAATCAGTGTATAATTCACATCTTTATAGCCGCGCAGAGCCCCTTGAATGGGTGCAGCGATCGCATCAGACAGCTGGAAAAAGATCGCATACATCAAAAAGTGCTGTGTCATTTGTAAAACAGCTGATTCAGTTGTATATAAACCAGCGATCTCAGGTCTAAATAACAAGATGAGTGCTGCGGTACATAATGAGAACAAAACAGCTGTTGCAATGCCAATATAGCTGTAGCTTTTTGCGTCTTTATACCGCATGGCACCGGCTTCAAAACCTACAACAATCGTTAAAGCCATTGAGATACTAAGCGGCAGGATATATAAAATAGAAGCAAAGTTCATCGCTGCTTGGTGACTGGCGATTGTCACGGTATCAAAGTGACCCATTAAGAGCGTGACAGCTGCAAAAATACTTGTTTCAAAAAAGATTGCAAACCCAATAGGGATACCGATTTTCAGTATTTGACCCATTCGGGAGACGTTAAAACGAGGTATTGTCTGAAACAACCGAAAGGATGCAAACGGTTCGGCTTTGATGACAATACAAATACTCATGATGAAAATCGCCCAATACGTCAGCGCAGATGCAAGACCTGCCCCTGCACCGCCAAGCTTTGGAAACCCAAAGTTTCCAAAAATAAAGAGATAATTTAAAACAAAATTAATAGGAAGTGCGGTTAACGTAATGAACATCGTCACTCGTGTTTTTCCTAATGCATCAATGAACGATCTCATGACTGAATAACCAAAAAGCGGGATGATTCCAATAGCAAGGAAGCTGAGAAAATGACGGGCAATGGTTTCTACGGATGGTTCAAGCCCAAGTCTCCCTAAAATAAAAGGAACACACAACGATCCAATAACAATCACCACGATACTTAAAAGAAAAGATAAATAAATGGCCTGGAAGACTGCACGAGGAACGTCTTCCCTGCGGCCGCCGCCCATCAGCTGAGCCACAATAGGGGTAACAGCCATTAAAATGCCAGCAAGACCAGTATAAACAGGTGTCCAAATGCTCGAACCGATCGCTACACCTGCTAGGTCTTCTGCACTCACTTTTCCAGACATCACCGTGTCTAAAAATGTGATGAGCGAAAGACCTGCTTGTGTAATTAAAATCGGAATCAATATGGTTAAAAATTGTGCCAACTTTGCTCGAATACTATTCGTTTCTCTCATCATAAGTTCCTCTCTGAACAGAAATAACGAGAGGAATTATATCACGCTATGTAAAAAAATCAATTCTCCGTCGGATTATTTTTCTTTGAGGGCTTCGTTTTTTTGAACATTTGGGCATAAATAAAAGAAAGACTGACAACACCTAAAATGCTGCAAGCATATTGAATCACTTTTTGAATGGTCATATTGAATTCACCTCCATACAAATAGAATGTGCACAATTTGTTATTTTATGACACAAGCGAAAGAAGGAGGGACATGGTGAGATGATCAATCGCACAAATGAAGAAGCGATGTTTAAGTTAGAAATGAAATCTCATTTAACGCAAATTATGATGGATGCAAGGAAAATCGTCGATTCGCTTGACCAGACCGAACAATGCCTTCTTTGTGAACTCGAATCATTGCATGATCAGTTTAATGAAATGCATGCAGAGGCTTCCTCGTTTTATTTACAAGCGTATATGGAAGAATTCACACCAGGTTTTGCTCAATTTTCTTTAGCCATTGAGAACTTATCAAAACAAAAGCACGGCGCACTGATTGTGATTCAAAGGAGAGATGAGGTGGAGGATTATATACAAAAAGGGACAAACCTCCATGCGAAAATTAGCGCATCATTAATAGAAAGCATTTTCTATCCTGGAAACCCACTTCATGATGGCGCCCTTTTAGTAAAAGAAAACACGCTTGTTTCCGCTGCAAACGTCCTACCGCTCACCTCAAAAAAAGTCAGCCCTTCTCTAGGCACAAGACACCGGGCAGCCATTGGACTTTCTGGCATGACTGATGCCCTTGTTCTTGTTGTATCAGAAGAAACAGGGAAAATGTCGTTTGCGAAAGAAGGCGTCCTCTATCCGTTAACTGTAAAAGACCAAGAAATCAGAAAGTAAACATGAACACAGCATTCTTCATTGGGAAGGGTGCTTTTTTTATTGAGGAGAAAAAACAGGCAATTAAGTAAAAAGTCATTTGATACAGAAAAATTTGTCATGTAGAATAGAACTATGAAACTAGCAACGTGCTTGTTTTGACAAATTTCTAAACGTCAACTTAAAAATTCCTTAAAAATTGTTTATAAATACAGCAAACAGCCGATAGAAACGATATGGCTTTGTTTTAGCATTTTGAGTTTGCTGCTCTAAAACCTATTTAGTATTGCCCAACGTCTTCATGTCGAGTAATATTATAGAAATAAAGATAAAATAGTGCAAGAGAAGCAGAACCATTAAATGCTAAACTCAAAACTAGTACATAAGTCTTATGGGACGAAATCATGAAAGGCGGAGATTTATCTATGAAGAAAAAAGTAGTAACCGGCCTCACAGTTTCAGCGATCGCGGGCTCAGCTGTTATTGCTGCACCGGCAGAAGCACAGACGATCAAGGTGAAAAGCGGTGACTCACTTTGGAAGATTGCCGAACAGTACAACACAAGTATTTCGGAACTTCAATCTCTTAATCAATTAAAAACGACGATGATTTTTGCAGGACAAAGCTTAAAGATTCCTGGTGCAAAAAGTTCAAAATCCAGCTCATCAACAAGTTCAAAAGCAACGAAATCAAGTGCTTCAACAACATCTAGCTATACAGTCAAGCTTGGGGATTCATTATGGCTGATTGCGAAGAATCACAAAATGTCAGTTGCAAGTTTGAAAAGTTTGAACAGCTTAAACAGCGACCTTATTCGTCCTGGACAAAAGCTGAAAGTGTCTGGAACGACGAAAACGAGCGGCAGCCAGTCCTCAAATTCAAACTCAACATCTAATTCCAGCTCAAGTAACAAATCAACGAATTCTAATAGTTCATCATCAGCATCTAGTACATATAAAGTAAAATTAGGCGATTCACTATGGAAAATTGCCAATTCGTTAAACATGTCGATTGGTGAAATTAAAACATTGAACTCGCTAAAATCTGATATGATTTATCCAAATCAAGTATTGAAGGTAAAAGGAACGGTGACGTCAAAACCAAGTCAGCCGAAAGCACCTGCTCAACCTAGCACGCCTTCAAACAGCAATCAGTCTTCAAGTAGTAAAACAACATCTTATACGGTTAAATCAGGTGATTCATTATGGAAAATTGCGAATCAGTTTAAGGTGCAGGTTCAATCAATCCGCACAGCAAACAGCTTGAAAAGTGATGTGCTGAGAATTGGACAAGTATTAAAAATCAACGGAACAGCTTCCGGTTCAACTGGATCTAATGGTTCTACGTCAAACGGTTCAACAACACCGGTCAACAATAATAAAACTGACGTTCCAATGAATGCAAAAATCACGACAATGATTCAAGAAGGTAAAAAACTCACAGGCATTCCTTACAGATGGGGTGGCAATACACCAGCTGGATTTGATTGTAGCGGCTTTGTTTACTATCTCATTAATAAGGTTTCATCAGTATCTAGATTGAGTACAGCAGGATACTGGAATATGATGACGCCTGTCAGCACACCACAAGTTGGAGATTTTGTTTATTTCACAACGTACAAAGCAGGTCCTTCTCATATGGGACTATACCTAGGTGGAGGAGATTTCCTTCATGCAAGTGACAGCGGAGTAGGAATTTCAAACTTAAGCAATCCTTATTGGAAAAAAGCCTACCTAGGCGCAAAACGTTTCTTCTAAAAAAGCCGATTTTCGGCTTTTTTTGTTTGCCCGTTGCTGTGATTGTCCATACTGATATCAAAAGGGGGCAGTCATAAATGAAAAAGTCAGTGTGGATGATCATGATATGTTTGATCTTTACCGCATCAGCATGTCATGCACCGCCGAAAAAAGAAACGACAGAAGAAACAAGAGAAGTTGCCGCACCTAAACAAGCACCAGTCACAACGTCACTCATAAACGAAAGCGGGCAAAAAATAGGGAGCATTGAAATAAGAGAGTCCTCAGAAAATGGGCTGGATCTGCATGTGAAAGCGAAAGGACTGCCACCAGGTCCTCACGGCTTTCATATTCATGAAACAGGAATATGTGAAACGCCAGATTTTGAAACAGCAGGTGCACATTTTAATCCGACCCATAGAGAGCATGGCTTCGACAACCCAAAAGGGCATCATGCTGGAGATATGCCTAATTTAGAGGTAGGGGCAGATGGACAAATTGATGTTGTCGTGAATGTACCAGATGTGACGTTAAAGGGAGGCCCAAATCAATTAATCGATCAAAACGGGCGAAGTTTCATCATCCATGCAGAAGCAGATGATTACTTAAGCAACCCTTCTGGCAACTCAGGGAAACGCATTGCTTGCGGAGCCATCACAAAAGAAATGGTAAAATAACAGAAGACGAACCTTTATGTATTGAGTGCATAAAGGTTTTTTTAGTATACTTGGTGAGGAAAATGATCGAAGAGAGGAATTAATCATATATGTTTAACCAACCATCACTCCCAGAAGAAATTCAAGCAATGATCGAAGCAAAAGGAAAAGTTCTCGAAGAAGAATTTCGTCCGCTTATCGGAACAGGCGGCTATGAATCACAAGATACGTCTATTATTCAAGATGCCATGATTGCACTTGCCCTAGGAAAAAATGTTCTGTTAAAAGGACCGACGGGCTCAGGTAAAACCAAACTAGCAGAAACTTTATCCGCTTTCTTTCAACAGCCGATGCACAGTGTAAACTGCTCAGTTGACCTTGATGCAGAAAGTCTTATTGGCTATAAAACCATCCATAATGATGGACAAGTTGCTTCTATAGAATTCATTGAAGGACCCGTTACAAAAGCAATGAAAAAAGGACACCTTTTATATATTGATGAAATCAACATGGCAAAACCAGAAACACTGCCTATTTTAAACGGTGTGCTTGATTACAGAAAAATGATGACAAACCCATTTACAGGTGAAGTCGTTAGAGCAGAAGAAGGTTTTGGCGTGATTGCAGCAATCAATGAGGGATATGTGGGGACAGTGCCGCTCAATGAAGCGCTGAAAAACCGTTTTGTCGTCATTGAAGTTCCTTACATTGGCGGTGGCATTTTAAAAGAAGTACTGCACACTCAATCCGTATTAAAGGATGAGCGTTTAATCGATCAATTCGTACAGCTCTCATCAGATCTCATCGTCCAAGCACACAATGGACAGGTCAGTGAAGAAGCCGCATCCATTCGCGCACTGTTAGACACATGTGATCTTGCGCAATATATTCCGCCGCTTCGTGCAATTGAACGAGGAATTGTAGAGAAGCTAGAAGATGACCGGGAAAAAGCAGCGGTAAGAAATATCGCTCAAACATTATTCGAGTGAGGTTCTGACTTTTGAAATTCATCAAATTTAATGACAGCAGAATCGATTCATTTCTATTTATGGAATTAACGGATTTAGCCAAAACACTTGCCAAAAGTGATGATGTGGAGCTTGAATACGGTGTTCAATCGTACTATGAACCGTTTGAAAAGAAAATTTTCATCAGCCATTTTTGGGATGATCGTCATCAAGAGGATATGATGGCAGGCCTAAAAAGTGATGTGTTTCTGCGAGCAGTAGGGACAGTGTATAGCGATCTTACAGTATTTGAAGACATCATTCGCTATGCCCACACATTATCCATTCCTGATGTGTGCAAACAATTGTTTATGCTGTTTGAAGATATCCGCATTGAAGAGCGGATTAAACGTGACCGCCCAGGAACAAAAAAGGTATTTAAACGAAGAAGAGAGCTTTACAGACGTCACTTTAAAACACAATTAACGATTAACCAAGAGCGTAGTATTTTAACAGATGCACTCTTTTGTGCGATATACGTGAAGCTGACAGCCGAATCTCCGCTTGAAGAAATTCCACCCCTTCATGAGCGGATAGATCCAATGATTCCGTTTATTGAGTCAAGTCTTGAACGTGTATATGACGCACGCTCGACATCTGATATCGCCATCATTGTGAAGGAATTGACAGAAGGCTTTGATGAGCTCCTTGAAAAGGATATGCTGAACACATACTTTTTCTTCCCAGAATTGGACTATGAAAAAGCGGCAAAAGAACCGCTTTTCCATGACCTCAAAAGAAAGCCTAAGTTAAGTGAGGATATAAAAGTCGATCGGGAAAAAGAGGGGGATGAAGACATCCATAATGAATATATGGAAGTATGGCATAGAGAAACGGAAGCACCATCTAAAAGTTTCCTTCAATTTGATTTAGAACACGGTGGTAAAAGCGATCTCGGTAAAGATGCGGCAAGAGAAGGTGACGATGGAGATCAGGCGCTTGGAACGGTTCAAGGTTCAGCCAAACAAACCCATCGAAAAGACTATTCAAAGCTTGAAGCACTAGAAGAGGCAGAAGGAGAAGAAAGCGGGGCAGATGCGCATGAGAATGGAAAAGAAAACAAATATGCATTTCCAGTCATGATTTCACCAGAACCTCCTTCACCAGAGCAAATAGATGTGTACAAGCAGCACGCAAAGGCAATCGAACCTTATCAGAAACGCTTAAAACAAATGATTCAAAAAACACTTGAGCATAAAAAAACATGGCCAAAAACAGATCTTCATACAGGACGTCTCAGTAAAAAGCTCATTCGTTATTTTACAGAGTCTAACCCTCGACTATTTTATAAAAAACAAGCGCCATCTTCTCAAATTGATGCTGTGTTCACTTTATTAGTTGACTGTTCTGCAAGTATGTTTGACAAGATGGATGAGACAAAAAAAGGGATTGTTCTGTTTCATGAAGCTTTAAAATCAGTGCAGGTACCTCATCAAATTGTAGGGTTCTGGGAAGATACAAATGACGCAACTGAAACAAGTCAGCCGAACTACTTTAACACCGTCGTATCGTTCAAAGATTCCTTATTTGACGCAGGACCATCCATTATGTCACTTGAGCCAGAAGAGGATAACCGGGATGGATATGCGATTCGCCAAATGACAAAAATGATTTTAAAACGAAGAGAAGAGCAAAAATTCCTCATTGTTTTCTCAGACGGAGAGCCGGCTGCATTCAGCTACGAACAAAATGGGATCGTGGATACACATGAAGCGGTTCTCGAAGCGAGAAAAAAGGGAATTGAAGTGATCAATGTGTTTTTATCCAATTCTCCGATTGAAGAGGCGCAGATGAAAACGATCCAAGATATGTATGGCAAGTTCAGCATTTTTGTACCGGATGTCGATACATTGCCAGATGTGCTCTATCCATTACTCAAGAAATTGCTGCATAAAAGCATTGGGGCATAAGGTTTTGCCCCTTTCTTTAAAATATTTTTCGGAATGATTTAAATTTTTTGTTTTTCTTTGAATTTTTTATCTTTAATTGAACAAAGAATGTAGAAAGTAATCCGAAACAGTGGTAGAATATGATTGGAAGCGTTTTATTACATAAATTTGGTCATTGTGTTCTGGAAGTTATATCGAGATAGTGTTCAATCACTTGATGATCAAAGTTGGGGGTAGTGTTCAAAATGTTTCAAAATGATGTGAAACAACCGTTGAGTTGGGAAGAATTTCATGGTCCGAACCTCGGCTACGTGCTCGAGCTCTACGATCAATATGTCCAGGATCCTACTAGTGTTGATGAAGACATAAGAGGCATATTTGATGAACTTGGTGCACCACCGAGTGAAATGAAGGAGGAAATTGGGAAAAAAGAAAATAGCGTAGTTACTTCTGAACAAATCCAAAAGATAGCATCAGTCGTTAAACTGGCAGAAGACATCAGAACGTATGGCCATTTAAATGCTTCCGTCAATCCTCTTCGCAAAGAAAAGGAATTACAAGAGCTGTTTCCATTAAAGGAATACGGTTTAACTGAAGAAGACGTTAAGAATATTCCAATATCAATTATTAGTCCAGATGCACCTAAACACATTTCAAACGGCATAGAAGCCATTAACCATTTGAGAAATACGTATAAGCGTACCATTTCATTTGAGTTTGATCACGTACATGACTTCGAAGAGCGCAACTGGCTCTCTAAATCTATTGAGTCTGGCGAATTATTTAAGAAAAAACCAGCAGATAAACTAGTTTCTGTACTCAAAAGATTAACAGAAGTCGAGCAATTTGAGCAGTTCCTTCATAAAACATTTGTTGGACAAAAGCGTTTTTCTATAGAAGGATTAGACGCACTTGTTCCAGTACTTGATGAAATTATATCCGAGTCTGTTACACAAGGGACTTCAAATATTAACATTGGAATGGCACATAGAGGCCGTTTAAATGTATTAGCACATGTGTTAGGAAAGCCATATGAGATCATTTTCTCAGAATTCCAGCATGCGCCTAATAAAGAGCTTGTACCATCAGAAGGCTCTATTGGCATCAGCTACGGATGGACAGGGGATGTAAAATATCATCTCGGTGCTGACCGCCAAATCAAAGATGAAGATACAAAGAGTGCAAGAGTCACACTTGCCAATAACCCAAGTCACTTGGAATTTATTGACCCGATTATTGAAGGAAGCACTCGTGCAGCGCAAGAATCGCGTACTCAAAAAGGCTATCCAGTTCAAGACGTTGAAAAAGCGTTAGCCATCTTAATTCATGGGGATGCTGCATTTCCTGGAGAGGGAATTGTCGCAGAAACATTAAATTTAAGTCAATTAGTCGGCTATCAAGTGGGGGGAACGATCCATATCATTGCCAACAATATGATTGGATTTACCACAGAAAGCAATGAATCTCGTTCAACGAAATACGCTAGTGACCTTGCAAAAGGTTTCGAGATTCCAATTGTTCACGTCAATGCAGACGATCCAGAAGCTTGTTTAGCAGCTGTTCAGCTGGCGGTAGAATACCGTAAACGGTTTAAGAAGGATTTCTTAATTGACTTGATTGGCTACCGCAGATATGGGCATAACGAAATGGATGAGCCTTCTACTACTCAGCCAATGCTGTACGATGCGGTCAGAAAGCACAAAACGGTCAAGAATATCTTCGCGGATAAGCTTGTCACTGAGGGTCTTCTGTCAAAAGAACAAAGAGAAGAAATTGAGCAGGCTGTCACGGCAAAAATTGAAGAAGCTTATAAAAAAGTACCTTCAAAGAAAGAACATACGATTCAAGAAATCGAACTGCCAGAGCCTGTATCTAACGGCTTCCCTGCAGTTGATACATCTGTAGAGTTTGATGTATTAAGAAAGCTGAATGAAGAATTAATTAGCTGGCCGAAAGACTTCCAAGTATTCGGTAAGCTAAAGCGGATCCTTGAAAAACGTGCAAAAGTGTTTACAGATGATCGCAAAGTGGAATGGTCACTTGGTGAAGCACTGGCATTTGCATCTATATTAAAAGACGGTACGCCGATTCGAATGACCGGACAGGATTCTGAGCGAGGCACATTTGCTCAAAGAAACCTTGTTCTTCACGACAGTCAAACGGGTGATGAATTCATTGCTCTTCATGAACTGAGTGATGCAAATGCATCATTTACAGTCCATAATAGTCCACTGTCAGAAGGCTCTGTCATCGGGTTTGAATATGGTTATAATGTCTATTCTCCTGAAACATTAGTGATTTGGGAAGCTCAATTTGGAGACTTCGCAAATGCGGCTCAAGTGTATTTTGATCAATTTATTTCAGCAGGCCGCGCCAAGTGGGGACAAAAGTCAGGGCTTGTGATGCTCTTGCCACATGGATATGAAGGACAAGGTCCAGAACATTCTAGTGGAAGAACAGAACGCTTCTTGCAATCAGCTGCTGAGAATAACTGGACAGTTGCGAACCTGACAAGTGCAGCTCAATACTTCCATATTCTTAGAAGACAGGCGAAAATGCTGCTTCGTGAAGAGATTCGTCCTCTTGTCATCATGACACCGAAGAGTCTGCTTCGAAACCCGAACACATTATCCGAAGTCCAAGAACTAACAGATGGACAGTTCCGTCCAGTTCTTGAACAGCCGGGCCTTGTGCATGATCATGAAAAAGTAACACGCCTTGTGCTATCGAGCGGGAAGGTATCGATCGATATTAGTGATCGTTTTACTCAAATGGAAGACTCAAAAGATTGGCTTCATATTGCGAGAGTGGAACAATTATATCCATTCCCAGCCAAAGATATTAAAGCCATTTTATCAAAACTGACGAACTTAGAAGAAATCGTATGGGTGCAAGAAGAACCGCAAAATATGGGCGCTTGGGGATATATTGAGCCATATTTACGTGAAATTGCATCTGAAAAAGTAAAAGTACGTTACATCGGCCGCAGAAGACGTTCAAGTACGGCTGAGGGTGATCCAACTGTTCATAAAAAAGAACAAGAACGAATTGTATCTGATAGCTTGACTCGCAAAAACTAAGGGGGAAATGAAAAATGGCGGAAATTAAAGTACCTGAACTAGCGGAATCAATCTCGGAAGGAACAATTGCTCAGTGGCTAAAACAGCCGGGCGATTATGTTGAGCAGGGGGAATACCTGTTAGAACTTGAAACAGATAAAGTCAATGTCGAATTGACAGCTGAAGAATCTGGTGTTCTAAAAGAAGTACTGAAAGATTCTGGTGACACTGTCCAAGTTGGAGAAGTCATCGGAACGATTGCAGCAGGTGAAGCTGGCGGAAGCGAGTCCGCAGCTCCAGCACCTGAGCAAGATTCTGCACCAGCTTCGAAAGAAGAACCAGCAGCTGAACAAAAAGAAGAGGCAGCAAAAGAAGAGCCGAAATCTGGTAATGGCAGAACGATCGCTTCTCCAGCAGCTAGAAAACTAGCAAGAGAGAAGGGGTTAGACTTATCTGAGATTCCAACCGCAGATCCGCTGGGCAGGGTACGAAAGCAGGATGTAGCTTCTTACCAAAAGAATGAAGCTCCTGCAAGTGCACCGAAAGCCGCGCCAAAAGCAAATGCTGCGGTGCAAAATGATCAAGCAGGGAAACCAGTTGAGCGTGAAAAAATGTCACGCCGCAGACAAACCATTGCAAAACGTTTAGTTGAAGTTCAACAAACGGCAGCGATGCTGACAACATTTAATGAAGTCGATATGACAGCTGTCATGGATCTAAGAAAGCGTCGCAAAGATGCCTTCCTTGAACAAAACGATGTGAAACTGGGCTTCATGTCCTTCTTCACAAAAGCAGTGGTAGCAGCACTTAAAAAATATCCACTTCTCAACGCAGAAATTCAAGGTGATGAGCTTGTCATTAAAAAATTCTATGACATCGGTATTGCTGTAGCCGCCAATGAAGGGCTTGTGGTACCAGTTGTCCGTGATGCAGATAGACTATCATTTGCAGGAATTGAAAAAGAAATCGGTCATCTTGCGAAAAAAGCAAGAGATAACAAATTATCGCTCAATGAATTACAAGGTGGATCATTCACGATCACAAACGGAGGAACATTTGGTTCTCTGCTTTCAACACCAATTTTAAACAGTCCTCAAGTTGGAATTTTAGGTATGCATAAAATTCAGCTTCGTCCTGTTGCAATTGATGAAGAACGCTTTGAAAACCGTCCAATGATGTATTTAGCTCTTTCATACGACCACCGTATTGTCGATGGTAAAGAAGCTGTTGGGTTCCTTGTCACGATTAAAAATCTACTTGAAGATCCTGAACAGCTATTGCTTGAAGGATAATCGAAAGAAAAAGCTAGTACCGATCAGGGTACTAGCTTTTTTGGTCTTTATTTTCTGAGTAGCCTCTTTTTGACCAAAATGTTGCCAGCCAAGAGCCAGATAAATTATGCCATACGCTAAAAATGGCACTGGGAACGGCGGCAAGTGGAGAAAAATGTGCGGTCGCAAGGGCTGCGCCAAGTCCAGAATTTTGCATCCCTACTTCTATTGAAATTGCTCGTTGAGAAGGAATGTCCATTTTACACCATTTTGCAATGAGGTAACCCAATAATAGACCAAGAGCATTATGTAAAACAACAACGGCAAAAATAAGCAGTCCAGATTGCAGAATCTGTTCTTTATTTGCGCTGACAACAGCTGCAATGATGGCGACAATGCCAGTAACAGATACAAGCGGGAGTGCTTGTACAGCATACGTCACTTGTTTTTTAAAAAACAATTTGACGATAACCCCTAAAATAATCGGAATTAAGACAACTTGGACAATCGACAAAAACAAAGCACCCGGTGATACAGATAACCAAGATTTTGCAAAAATATAAATAAAAACAGGGGTCAAAATGGGAGCAAGTAGTGTCGAGATCGTTGTCACGGCAACGGATAAGGCCGTATTTCCTTTCGCCAAAAAGGTCATTACATTGGATGCAGTCCCGCCTGGACAGCAGCCGACGAGGATGACACCGACAGCGATTTCAGAAGGCAAATGTAACCCATAGGCCAATAAAAATGCAATGAGTGGCATCAGTGTATACTGCGCTAAAACCCCGATCAATACATAAAGAGGCTTTCTAAAAAGCTCTTTAAAATCTTCAGAAGACAGCGTCAGCCCCATGCCAAACATAATAATGCCAAGTAAAAAAGGGATATAAGGTCCAATCAAAGAAAATGTCGCAGGAAAAGTAAAGCCTAGACAAGCAAAGACAATGACCCATATAGCAAATGTTCTTCCCGCAAAGTGACTAATGTGTAAAAGGGTGTTCATACTATCTTTCAACTCTCTTTCTTTTCATATCTTTTCTATTTTAAATGAATTTTCTGAAAAAACAACCTATGATTTTGCATTTGGTGTTCATAATATTATTATGTAAACTAATAAAAAAACCACATAGTATATGAACTATGTGGAGTATGCGATCAAAAAGGTGTCCATTTTACTTGTTGAGCCTGTTTTAGTCTTGCTTCTGGCTCACGCCAGTCAACGACATTCCACCACCGGTCTACATATTGCGCCTTTTCATTTCGATATTGGAGGTAATAGGCATGCTCCCACACATCAAGAGCAAGAAGGGGGATGACGTCCCATTGAGAGAGGAACTGATGGCGCTCTGCTTGTAAAATGTCTAAACGCTGAGATCGGGGGGACCATACAAGGATCGCCCATCCAACACCTTCTACTTGTTTGGCAGCAGCTGAAAAATGTGACTTGAACGCCTCATAGCTGCCAAATGATTGATCAATGAGACGAAGCATTTGACCAGTAGGTTTTCTTTTCCCTGAAGGACTCATGGAAAACCAAAAGATACAATGTAAATAATGTCCTGCTCCATGAAAGGCAAGCTCACGTTCCCAATGCTTGATCATCGTAAAGTCGTTGGTTCTTCTTGCTTTTTTTAGCGCAAGTTCAGCTTGATTTAGACCATCAACATAAGTTTGATGATGCTTTTGATGGTGCAAGTACATAATTTCTTTTGAAATATAAGGTTCGAGCGCGTCATACCGATAAGGCAGTGGTGGTAACTGATGTTTTCCAGCTGCTATATCGCGCACTTCTTCGTGTGGCTGCATGTCTTCTGCAATCCTTTCGGCTAGTTCGTACCATTCTTGCTCACTCGAATGGTCATCCTCCATTTTAAGTCGTAAATTTTCCACTTTTCGATGAATTTTATCATCTTGCCACACATGTTGAATCGTGCTAAGCCACTCTTTGAGCTGTGAGCGATATTCTTCTTTATTCATGTATACGCCTCATTTCGTCTAAAAATGTAGAACAAGCCATCATCGGAAACACAAATGGGTAGCTATGATAGGTGATGTAAAATTGTTTTGGCAGTCCAATGCCGACTGGATAGTACATGGCTTCTTCAGTATGGTGATGGTTCACTAAAAAGGAGACAGCTTTCAAAATGGCTGCGTTATTTGCTTTCTCATATTGGAGGAGCGCCTCGGTCGCCCATGCGGTTTGAACCACTGTGCCAAAGGGAAGCGGGACATAGGTTTTCAGTTCTGCACTTTTACACGATTCTCCGAAACTGCCATCTTCAAGCTGAATCTGCTTTAGGAAACGGCACGCTTTTTGCACAGCAGGGTGTGAGGAGGGAACGCCGGCCGCTTTCAGTCCTGTTAACGCTGCCCAAGTTCCATAAATATAACAAACACCCCATCTGCCAAACCATGATCCGTTTTTCTCTTGGTGGTCAATGAGCCATTTTACACATCGATCTTTTTGCCTGAGAATCGAGTGTGAAGTAGTATCTTTTTCTTCTAAACCAATCAAATGGAGCACACGACCAGTAATATCAGGAGTTGACGGATCAATCGCCGCATCCTCCGCAGATTCAAGCGGAAGGTGACGAAGCAGAAAGTGATCTTGATTTTTTTCAAAAGCAGAAAAGGCGCCATCACGGTTTTGCATGGAGAGAAGCCAGTCATATCCTCGTTTCCACTGAAGTGGAGCGTATTCTTTTGGGATCGCTTTTAACACAATTTGCGTGTCATCACAATCAGGATTATTCGTATTGATATGTGAGAAACCAAAGCCCCCGGGAGCAGCATGACGGTTATGAACTGCCCAATCCGCTTTCTTCATTTGCTGCCGATCCAGCAAATAGGTGAAGGAATTCATGATCATGGGATCTTCTCGTTTTCTTCCTGCTCTTTGAGAAGCGTAACTGACAAGCGCTGTATCCCACACAGTCGAGGTGGAATTCTCAGCATATATCTTGCCTTGACAGGAGGTGACGAGCTTTTTCATACCTCTGACTGCTTTTTGGATGAGATGATGTCCAGGGGAGTACCCCAGGCTCATGAGGGCATAGACCATAAAGATGGTTGCACTTAAGTAACTGTACAGCGTCCCATCTTTTTCAAGACGGTCAAACATGTATCGCTTTGCCGCTTCATATCCGAAAAAGTCGAGCCGGCTGTCGAGGGCTGTATATGACCGCATATACATGAGGAAGTCATCAGTCGAACGTTCTTCTCTTGCCATAAACCAGTCAAATGGATTTTTAGACATGTTTTCATCAAGATGGGCTAATGATGGAAACGCAGCATGAGAGGTGTACCGTTTGTTCAGTGCGATCATCATGGGTACAAAATGAATCCTTGCATAGGCACTAAGGTGGTAGAAGTGCAGCGGAAAAGACGTAGGGATGAGTAAAAGGGAAAGAGGTGCATAGAAGTAGGGCCAAGGGTGCATGCCATTTATGGCAAGCATCCATTTTGTCATAAAATGAACGTTCTTTAGGCCACCTTTTGAGCGAATATATTGTGCTGCTTTTTCCATATGGGGCTCGTCTTTTTGAAATCTGCCAGATGCGAGCATGCCGCAATAACCTTGTACTGTAGCTGTGAGATGTCCCGACTGGTCATGATACAAAGAAAAGGAACCATCTTCATTTTGTTTGGCATGTATTGCTTCGGCCAATTGATGGATCAATTGCTGATCAGGGTCACCAACGGCTTTTAACAGCATAATGAAAAAAGCATTTGTCATCATAGGTCCTTCAAAGCAGAAAATAAATGCGCCATCTTCTCTTTGTCTGCGTTCTACCTGCATGTGCAGTTCATCGATATATTCGTTGACTCTCGTTTTAAAATCTTGCATTCGGCCATGCTCCTTTCCTTTATCACTATATTCAGGAGTCGGCCTGTCACATGCCAGCACAAAAAAAGCCGATGACATCGTCACCGGCTTTAGCGTGATTAGTCTTGCAGATTAATCCACACGCTTTTGACCTCTGTATAGTTGTTAAGGGCATATGATCCCATTTCTCTGCCAAGGCCTGACTGTTTATATCCGCCAAACGGGGAGGCGGCATCAAAGACATTATAGCAGTTGACCCAAATGGTTCCTGCTTCTAGGCGTGCAGCGATATCGTGAGCATGCTTTAAGTTTTCTGTCCAAAGTCCTGCCGCTAACCCATAGTCAGATTGATTGGCCCGTTCGACCACTTCATCAATGGAATCGTAAGGAATCGCAGATAGAACTGGACCGAAGATCTCTTCTTTTGCGATTGTCATTTCATCTTCTACATCTCTAAAGACAGTAGGGGAGACGAAATAGCCTGCTTCATAAGGGCAGTCACCACCGACTACGGCTGTTGCACCTTCTGACTTCCCTTTTTCGATGTAACCTAACACACGTTCATGCTGCTCTTTACTCACTAGAGGCCCAATCTGGGTATCATGATGAAGACCGGCTCCTTGTTTTAATGATGTCGCATATTTAGCCATTTGATCGACGACTTCATCATATTGGCTCCGGTGCACAAAGACCCTTGATCCTGCACAGCACACTTGACCTTGGTTAAACATCACGCCGTTTAATGCACCTGGAATGGCTTTCTTTAAATCAGCATCTGGTAAAATAATATTCGGCGATTTTCCGCCAAGCTCTAAAGTAACACGCTTGATGGATTTGGCTGCTTTCTCCATGATCAATTTCCCAACACTTGTTGATCCAGTGAAAGCCAGCTTATTGACATCAGGGTGATCGGTTAATGCTTCACCGGCTGTTTCACCGAATCCAGGAACGATGTTAATCACGCCTTCTGGGAATCCGGCTTTATCCACTAATTCAGCTAAATATAAAGCAGATAGTGGCGTTTGTTCAGCTGGCTTTAAAACGATGGTGCAGCCTGTTGCTAGTGCAGCACCCATTTTCCACATGGCCATGAGCAGCGGGAAGTTCCAAGGAATGATTTGTCCCACAACGCCCACAGGCTCATGGCGGGTATAATTAAAATATCCCTGGCTGACAGGAAGGGTTTGTCCAGTCATTTTTGTGGTCCACCCTGCATAATAGCGCATGTGCTCAATGGCAAGAGGGATATCCGCATTGGTTGTTTCATTAATTGGTTTTCCATTATCAAGTGTTTCCAGCTGAGCCAGTTCTTCTTGGTGTTCTTCCATTAAATCTGCCAGCTTAAACATCAAGCGGGCACGTTCGGCTGCAGACATAGAACGCCAAGGTCCATGGAACGCCTTTTTAGCAGCTTTTACTGCCTCATCAATGTCGGCTGCACCTGCTTCATATACATCAATAAGGGTTTCTCCTGTGGCAGGGTTAGGCGTAGAGAATGTTTTATTATCATGACTTGTGACAAACTGACCGTTAATGTAGAGTTTTTTCGTCCCTTGGAGAAAAGATTCGAGTTTTGAACTGATTTGAAGTGTTGTAGAGCTCATAAATAAACAAACCTCCTTAAAGATATGGGTTGTTCTGCGAGTTCTAGGTGGAAAAAGTGGACATGAAGCCATTTGTATACGCACACGCATGTAAACGTATACATTTATCATATTACACGACATCTTTGAAAGCAATCGATAACACTCATTGCATTTCACGAAAAATTGGCTACAATAAATGTATAGATGAAAAAAGGAGTTTTTAAATCATGATCCATCAAAACTGGCAAACGGCTGAAACGGTAAAACAAGTAAAATGTGTACATACAAATGCGAAAAAATATATGGTTGACCGGGCATTAACGGTTGGACACACATATGATGTGAAAAATGAAACAGAGGAATTTCTCTTTGTCGTTGATAATACGGGTAAAGTAGGCGGGTATTACAAAGAGTATTTCGAAGACAATTCTGCTGAATGATTTTGAGGGTCATCACTCATACTAAGAAAAACAGTAAAGGGTGATGATGATGAAAAAGCAGCAGCAAGAAGAGCAGAAACATCAAAATGCTTGGCATGACAATGAAGATGCTGATATGGCGATTACACTTGAGCAAATTTCTGATGTGTATGCCGAAGGAACGATTGATACCCCGAAAGATGAATAGTCATTTAAAACAGTGATTTTACATAATCACTGTTCAGATTGTTGACAAAGGGCTAAAATGAACTTTATTTTAGCCCTTTGTCTTCTTTTCAGCGTGATAGAAAATCTTTGCAGTCTAGGAAGGACAGCTACTTTTGCGGAGCGAATTTGCCATTCGTGAGCACCAGAGCGCAGGAATGACAAAGAATGCGAGGGTTTGTCTACACGCTGAACAGTGATTTTACATAATCACTGTTTTTTTATGGTCCCATAACGAATGATTTCTTGAAAAAAAATGAAACTTTTTTCCTGCTTTAACAGTCTAAATAAGTAGAGGAAAGAGCATCGGATCAAAAAGAAAAAGTTAAATGAAATTTAATCTATTCGTAATGGAATAACGACGATTTATAGCGTATTCTATAAGTGAGAATAAAACGTACCCACAGAGCCGTGTGGCCGTTTTGTCATAAAGGAATTTGATGCAGGAAGAGGGGGTTTACGTGGGTATTTTTTCTGTCAGTAAACAAAATGATCATAAAAAATTCGAATCCTTATTAATTGAAGGAGAAAGAGTTGAGGCTGTTTACAGACTGCGTCACGACCAAATTTGTTTCACTAATAAACGACTGATCTTTGGCGATAACCGCGTATTTTCTAAAAAGAAAGTCAGGGTCTCCTTGCCGTATCGATCAATAGAAAGTTTTGCCATTCAAGAAGCTGGCGTGTTTGATCAGGACACTGGTATGCTGCTTGTTACAAGCTCAAAAGTATTTGAACTCGATTTTTCTAAAGATACAGATTTGAGTGACGTGCAGGCCATTTTAACAAAACATCTTTGCTGATCAACGATGCGATTACATAGATCACATGCACTTTTCTCATTCTTTGTTCTTATTTTTATCTATCGCATATCCCTTGAGCTTTTCCCAACACAGTGGGGAAGGCTTTTTTCTATTCGTGTGTTTGAATCACATCAAAAAAGGATAAAGATGAAACAGATACAGAAAGGAGAATGAACAATGAAAGTATTAGTTGCTGGAGCAAACGGACATACAGGGAGACTTGTCATTCGATATTTAAAAGAAAAAGGACATGAGCCACTTGCTCTCATTCGAGATGAAAAACAAGCAGATGCGCTAAAAGAACTTGGGGCAGCGCCTGTCATCGGTGATCTTGAAAAGGATGTGACAGATGCTGTGAAGCAAGCAGAAGCTGTCATCTTTGCAGCTGGTTCAGGCTCAAAAACAGGTGCAGATAAAACCATCGCTGTTGATCAAGAGGGGGCAAAACGCCTCGTTGATACAGCCAAAAAAGAAAATATTCAGCATTTTGTGATGCTGAGTTCTTATAATGCCGACGATCCTCATCAAGGAAAAGGACAAGGCAGTATGGAGATTTATTATGAAGCGAAAAGAAAAGCCGATGAACATTTAAAACAGTCTGGTCTTTCTTACACCATTGTGCGGCCAGGAGCACTGCTGCATGAGGAGAAGACAGGGAAAATAGAAGCGGCGGCTCATATTCCAGACGATCGTGACATTGAGATTTCAAGAGAAGATGTAGCCACTGTCTTAGTGGAAAGCTTAACGGAATCCAATGTGAAAAATAAAGCCTTTGACTTAATCAAAGGTGATACACCAGTAGAAGAAGCACTTCGTAATCTTTAAATGAAGAAAGCTGCTGCCAAAGGCGGCGGCTTTTTTGATGTTTTCATTTCGCATGGAGCGGGAAGGTAAAGAGAAAGGAGTGATTGACCGTGAGCTTAACGAAAGAGCAAAAAGCTGATTTATATGAAAGACTTATTCAATTAAAAGAAGATGTGAAAGGATCAAAAAAGAAAGAAGAATCCATGCTGGTCGAATCGAATGAGATTTCAAATGGTGTTGGAAACCATATCGCAGATCACGGAAGCATCTATTTAGATCGCATGACCGAACAGACGCTGGATCAAGTCGACGATCAGCTCGAAGGTGAAATTGATGCGGCGCTTAAGCGGATGGAAGACGGAACATATGGAATTTGTGAAAAAACAGGAAAAGACATTCCATATGAACGTTTGAAAGCAGTACCCTATACTCGTTATTCAATTGATGCAAAGAAAAATGAAGAAACCAATCAAGATCCAAATGAATTTGACCGTTCGTTCTCTGAGCAAATGCGTGATTTAACAAATAGAGAAACAATGGATCAATTACATTCAGATACGTATGAAAGGCTAGAAGAAGAGCAAGATGTTGATGTAGATGAGGAAAAATAACATGATGAGAGGAATTTATGTTTTCTCAACATAATGTTTTCCTACGTCTACATGGACAAAAATCTTGTATACATGAGTATTTTTTTAGAAAAAACATATCTTGAAATTTAATAAACTTTCGTGTAGTATAGTTTAAAGGCTGCGATGTGCGTAATGTTAATTAAGTTTTAACCTTTAAGCTGTAATAGGGAGTTTTATATTGAAGCCGGAATGTCACGCCTCCTTCGAGAGGAAGACAGGAACGTTTCTGCAAACACCCACTTTGAGGAGTGGTGGTTTAAAACTTTCTTACTTAGATTACGGCATCCGCAGCTTTTCCTAGGATGATTCAAGCCATTTTCCATTTTTGGAAAATGGCTTTTTATTTTGTCCAAAATACGATTTTGAACAGACCGAATGTGCATGTACAAATGTATGTTAAAATAGACAAAACAAACGACGGAGAGGGAATTGGATGTTACAACAAGCAGAAGCACTTCTTAAACAATATTATGGCTTTGATGCTTTTAGACAAGGACAAAAACAAGCCATTGAATCGATTGTGAATAAACGGAAGGATACGGTCTGCATTATGCCGACAGGCGGAGGGAAATCGGTTTGCTATCAGATTCCTGCTCTTATGATGGAAGGAACGACAATCGTTGTATCTCCGCTTATTTCTTTAATGAAAGATCAGGTTGATGCGTTAAATGAGATGGGAATACGATCGTCCTTTTTAAATAGTACACTTTCAGCAGGTGAAATGAATACAAGGCTGAAAAAATGTGAACAGGGGGAGTATGATTTGCTTTATATCACCCCTGAACGCTTACAAAATGAACGTTTTTTCCAGCTGCTTGATCGATTGACGATTCCTTTAATGGCTATTGATGAAGCGCACTGTATATCTGAGTGGGGACATGATTTTAGACCGAGCTATCGCTTTATACAAGAATGTGTAAACAAGCTTTCAAAAAGGCCTGTTATTGTAGCATTAACAGCCACTGCTACAAAGAAGGTCCAACAGGATATATGTGAGCAACTGGGCATGGACGAAGAAGAAACAATCTTTACTGGTTTTGCTAGAGAAAATTTGTCTTTTCAAGTGGTGAAAGGGCAAAACAGCGACCAATTCATCACACAATATATGAAGAAAAACAGTCTTGAGTCAGGCATTATTTATACAGCCACACGAAAAGAAGCAGATCAAATTTATCATCGTCTAAAAAAGCAAAAAATCAAAGCGGGTGTTTATCACGGAGGATTAGATGATGAAGTCAGAGAAGAACAGCAAAATCTTTTTTTAAATGATGATATTCAAGTAATGGTAGCTACATCTGCATTTGGTATGGGGATTAATAAGTCTAATGTACGTTTTGTCATTCATCATCAAATTCCAAGAGATATTGAAAGTTACTACCAAGAAGCAGGACGTGCCGGGAGAGACGGGCTTGAAAGTGAATGCATTTTGCTGTTTTCACCGCAAGGCGTACGCGTGCAGCGCTTTCTCATTGAACAATCAACAGAAGATGAATTGCGGTATCAGCATGAATTGCTCAAGTTGAGACAAATGGTAGACTACTGTCATACGGAACAGTGCCTTCAGCAAGTTGTGATGGATTACTTTGACCAATCATCAAGTGCCCCTTGTCAAAAATGCAGCAACTGTCTAGACGAGAGAGAGCGTGAAGACGTCACGAGAGAAGCACAAATGGTTTTGTCATGTACCGTTAGAATGAACGAACGATTCGGAAAAATGATGATAGCTCAAGTATTAGCCGGCTCTAAAAATAAAAAAGTGCTTGATTTTGGTTTCGACCGGCTTCCTACTTATGCTTTAATGAAACAGCATTCAGCCCAACATATCAGTGATTTCATTGAATTTTTAATTACAGAAGAGTATTTACACATGTCTGAAGGAGCTTTTCCAACACTAAAAGTGACACAAAAAGGAAAGAAAGTGCTAGTGGGGCAGGAGACCGTCTATAAAAAGCAGGCGATTAAGGCAGAGGCTATTCAAGAAAATGGTGCATTATTTGAGCAGTTAAGAATGGTCAGAATGAAGTTGGCAAGAGAGCAGGGCGTTCCGCCATTTGTTGTCTTTTCTGATCAAACATTGAAGGAAATGTCAGCAGTAGAGCCTAAAACAGAAGAAGAACTTTTAAATATTAAAGGTGTCGGTGCACAAAAAAGAGAGAAATATGGAGATGTTTTTTTAGAAGAAATTCGTTTATTTATAGAAAAAGAGAAAAAATAAAGAGTTTGAAGAAGGAAAATAAATTTTTTTCGTTTCATTTGGACGCGTTTTCATCATGATGATTTCCATCCCTACAAAACCTTGATATGATGCGGAATTGAGCCATTTAGTGGGCTGATTTACCAATGGAGAGAGATGTTTCATGTAAAGGAACTGTAATCTAAAACATATCGTTTTGTTATTGAAATGACATTTACATATGTTACGATAGCACTCGTTAGCCGCCATAAAAAGCTAACAAGGGAGGATTTACTTTATGAAGAAGACTATTATGTCCTTGGTTGCTGTTGCAGCAATCTCAACAACAGCATTAGGAGCACAGCAAGCTTCTGCAAAGGAAATCACTGTACAGAAAGGTGATACACTTTGGGGAATCTCTCAAAAAAATGATGTGTCTCTAAAGGACCTAAAGGGTTGGAACAATTTATCTACAGACATGATCTATGTAGGAGATAAATTGACAATCTCTTCAAAAGAGAAAACTCAGGAGCAGTACAAAGTCCAGAAGGGGGACAGCCTCTGGAAAATCGCTCAAAAATTCAATGTGTCAATTAGCGATATTAAGTCTTGGAATAACTTAAACTCAGATATAATTATGATTGGTTCAACACTAAGTGTTGCTGGTCAAAGCTCAGCTCCGGTAAGCTCAGAACCTGTTCAAAAACAGGCACCTGTCCAAAAAGAGCAAACAACGAAAAAAGCTGCTCCTAAAAAGGAAACAGCTAAAGCAGAATCATCTTCTGCTAGTCAAAGTGTTCAAAAAGAAATGACTGTAACGGCTACGGCTTATACAGCAAATGATGGTGGCATCTCAGGTATCACTGCAACAGGGGTAAACTTAAACAAAAACCCAAATGCAAAAGTAATCGCAGTAGATCCTAATGTCATTCCATTAGGAAGTAAGGTTTATGTTGAAGGCTACGGTGAAGCCATCGCAGCAGATACTGGCGGCGCAATTAAAGGTAACAAAATTGATGTACACGTACCAAGCAAATCCCAAGCTAAAAATTGGGGCGTAAAATCAGTCAAAGTGAAAGTACTTAACTAGTAGTCTATTGTTTTTGGAAGAAAGCATCAGGTGGCGGCCTGATGCTTTTATTATACCTTTTTTTGGCCGGAAATACACATATTTTTCTGAAAAATTCGCATTTTCGACAAAAACCAGCGTATAAGCCCATCTCAACGCTGGTTTTTGTGTCGTTAGCTGTCCACCCAATAAATTTCTCCGCTTTGCTCTTTCCAATTAATTTGGACATCAAAATGGTGTTTTTCATAAAAATGAATCAGGCGGTCCACATGGTTCCAATCTCTTTTGACGAGATCCCCAGTAATGACTGGAATGTTTTGCTCTCTTGCGATTTCTTTTAAATGCTTCATACAGATGGATCCATAGCCATTATCAGGCGGGCCTTTAATATCGGCAATGTGAATCTTTCCTTCTTCAGGATATTCCGCGATCAAGGAAAAATCAGATTGTCCGCGAAAAGCTTTTTCACAATCGCTTAACATGATTTTGCACGTCTCTGCATTCTCAATTGCAGAGACGATCATCCATTCATCTTCCTTCGCTTGATCAATGCCAATAATCTTTGCTTTTTTTGAAATATCTTTTATATTTTCTTGCATTCGATACATTTGGAACTGCAACTGCTGTAATTCTTGCTCTAATGTCTTCACATCTTTTGTTGTTTCCTGTAAGATTGACAAGTCTATTGCTCCTTTCATAGAAGAGTTGATAAAAACCACACAAATTCCCATTCTAAAGGAAGTGAGTGGATCTTTCAAGCCGCTAGAAGGCAGGCAATCGGCAAGTTTGTCTAAAATTCGACGAAGACAGCGAATTCATTGACTTTAGAGAGAAAGTTAAATAACATACTCTTAGTCGGAACTAATAAAGAGAGGTTTTCAAACATGAACGAACAGAATCAAAAACCGAAAAATTTCACCGGCATTGTTGTCTTTTTAACAATTGCCATAAACGGCTTAATTGCTTTATTATTTTTCATGCCAAAAACAGATAAATTTAGTCATCTGGATATTACATTTCTGCCGTTACTGAATGCCGTGATGAACAGTTTTACGTTTATCTTTTTACTTTCAGCGCTCATTATGATTAAACAAAAGAACATTAAAGCCCATAGACGATTTATCTTTGCGGCTTTTTCAACAACACTTGTCTTTTTAATTTCGTATGTGACGTATCATTCAATGGCAGCTGATACACACTTCGGGGGAGAAGGAATCATTCGTCCGATTTACTTCTTTATTCTCATCACACATATCGTCTTATCTGCCGTCATTGTACCGCTTGCACTGATCACTCTCTTTAGAGGCGCACAAATGCAAGTCGAACGTCATCGTAAAATTGCAAGATGGACCATGCCTCTTTGGCTCTATGTCAGTCTAACAGGTGTCATCGTATATATCATGATTTCTCCATACTACAGCTAACGTATGTCCATCTGGACATACGTTCTTTTATTTACAAGATGAAGTGCTTTGGATAAAATGGGAATTGGGTATCCGACTTGCACGGTATCTTCCCACCTATAGAATCACATCATGTCTGGCCGTTTGCTCGTTTGGAGAACACAATTGAACGAAACGGGGGTTATATGATGACTGAACAATTGCAGTACAAACCGGGGCTTGAAGACATTGTGGCAAGCGAAACGTCAATTTCGTTCCTAGATGTCCAGCAAGAAGAAATTGTGATTCGCGGTTATGACCTCATCGAGCTGGCACAAAACAAGACGTACTTAGAAACAGCCTATCTGCTCATTTATGGAAGATTACCAGATGCAATGGAATATCACCAATTTCAGCAAGATATTTCCTCACAAACAAGCTTACATCCAACCATTCAAACCATTTTGACAAAACTGCCAAAAACCACTCACCCAATGGATGCCATGAGAACGTGTTTATCTGCTCTTGCAGGGTACGATGAACAACTGAATGATCGATCAGAAGCATGCCAACAAGCGCGTGCCGTTCGATTACTTGGCCAGCTGCCAGCGATTGTTGCGGGAAGCTATCATATTCTCACACAAGACACCACACCTACTCCAGACCAGACCAAATCCTACACTGAAAACTTTCTAGCGATGTTAACAGGCCGCACTCCGGCACAAGACGAAATCAAAGCATTTGACCAAACACTCACGCTTTATAGTGAGCATGAGCTGCCGAATTCAACATTTGCAGCAAGAGTCATTGCATCTACTCATTCTGACATGTATGGTGCTTTTACTGGAGCGATTTCTTCATTAAAAGGTGACTTACACGGAGGCGCAAACGAAGCAGTGATGCACATGCTGCTCGAAGGCAAAACAACAGAAGGTTTCCTTGCGCTCATCGAACGTAAATTAGCCGCAAAAGAAAAAATGATGGGCTTTGGACACCGGGTATATATGAGAAAAATGGACCCAAGAGCGGCTCTTTTAAAACGATCGTTGAAAACGCTTACCGAATCAAAAGGAGACACGACGCTTTATGACATGTGCGTCGCAGGTGAGGCATACATGAAAGAAAAGAAAAACCTCTATCCAAACCTTGATTATTACGCAGCACCTATTTATTACGTGCTCGGCATTCCTATTTCACTTTATACACCGATTTTCTTTGCTGCGAGAGCAAGCGGATTAGCAGCGCATGTCATCGAGCAGCATTCACACAATCGGATTTTTAGACCGAGAGTAAGATATTTAGGGCCAAGAGGATTAAAAGTCTCAAATGATGATGGAAAAACGGGGGAATGAATATGAATAAAACAGCAGTAGCCAATCAAACAGATCAACTATTAGAAGATATCGCAGCCTATGCCGTGGATGGAGAAATTACGAGCAAAGAGGCCATTGAAACAGCTCGGTATGTACTCATGGATACACTCGGCTGCGGAATGCTGGCGCTCAACTTTCCAGAATGCACGAAGCATCTTGGACCCATCGTACCTGGAACTGTTGTCCCTAACGGAGCAAGAGTGCCTGGCACTTCATTTGTGTTAGATCCTGTTCAAGCGGCTTTTAATATAGGATGTATGATCCGCTGGTTAGATTATAATGACACGTGGCTTGCACAGGAGTGGGGCCATCCCTCAGATAACCTGGGCGGGATATTGGCTGTAAGCGATTATATCAGCAGAACGAGGCTTGCAAACGGAGAAGAACCGCTTTCGATGAATGACGTACTGCATGCGATTGTAAAGGCACATGAAATACAAGGTGTGCTTGCTTTAGAAAATTGTTTGAATCGAAATGGCTTGGATCATGTTCTTTTTGTCAAGGTGGCATCAAGTGCAGTCGTTTGTGCAATGCTTGGCGGAACGAAAGAAGATGTGCAGTATGTGTTATCACAAGCATTTGTGGATAATTCACCACTTAGAACGTACCGGCATGCCCCGAACACAGGATCAAGGAAATCGTGGGCAGCAGGGGATGCCACAAGCCGTGCGGTGAGACTAGCGATGATGACATTGAAAGGAGAAATGGGCTATCAGACGCCCCTCAGTGCAGAAAAGTGGGGGTTTGAAGATGTGTTAATGAAAGGAAAACCACTTACACTTGCCCAGCCGCTCGGGTCATATGTGATCGAAAATGTACTCTTTAAAATTGCCTATCCAGCAGAATTTCATGCGCAAACTGCCGCTGAGGCCGCTGTCATTCTACATGATGCGGTAAAAGACCGTTTAGATGAGATTGACAGAATTGAGATTACGACACATGAATCAGCCATTCGAATTATTGATAAAAAAGGACCGCTTTACAACCCGGCAGACCGTGACCATTGCTTGCAGTATATTACGGCCATTGGGTTAATCTATGGTGAGCTGACTGCTGATCATTATGAAGAAGAGACGGCGCAGAATCCGCTCATTGACCGTTTGCGTGATCAAATGATTGTCAAAGAAGATAAACGGTATACAGAAGACTATTTAGATCCGAAAAAGAGATCAATTGCAAACTGTGTTCAAATCTTCTTTAAAGACGGAACGATGACAGATCGAATTGAAATTGAATATCCGCTTGGTCATCGCAGAAGAAGGCAGGAAGGGATCCCGCTGCTTGAAAAGAAATGGGCATATCATTTGAAAACGAGATTTCCACAAAAACAAGTCGATCAAATTGTTTCACTTTGCCAAAATCCCAATCAATTAAAAACAACGACAGTACCAGCATTTATGGATTTATTTGTCATATAAGGGGGAGCTAGTGTGTGGATCGTGAATGATGAAGTAAATCAAGTTGACTTAGCCGCAGCTTTTAAAGAGCAAATGCACAAATCCGCTTTATTTCAAATTCCAGGCGTTCACGATGGAATGTCTGCGCTCTATGCGAGGAAAATGGGATTTCAAGGGCTTTATTTATCGGGTGCCGCTTTTTGCGCAAGCAAAGGGCTTCCTGACCTCGGTATGATTCATTCCACTGAAATGGCGGAAAAGGCAAAGGAAATCATTCGAGCTTCTCAGCTGCCTCTTTTAGTTGATATGGATACTGGCTATGGCGGTGTATTAAATGCAGCCAGGGCAGCAAAAGAAATGGTGGAGAGCAAGGTAGCGGCTGTTCAAATTGAAGATCAGCAAATGCCGAAGAAATGCGGACATTTAAACGGAAAATCACTCGTTTCTGTAGAAGACATGATGGCGAAAATCAAAGCGATCAAACAAGCGGCACCTACACTTCTCGTCATCGCAAGAACGGATGCGAAGTCAGTAAACGGGATGGAGGATGTCATTCACCGGGCGAATCTCTATCTAAAAGCAGGAGCAGATGCCATTTTTCCTGAAGCGCTGATCACAGCAGAAGATTTCACGTATGCTTCAAATAATATAAAAGGGCCGCTTCTTGCAAACATGACGGAGTTTGGAAAAACACCTTATTATCATGCAGACGAGTTTTCTATGTTTGGCTTTCAAATGGTGATTTATCCAGTGTCATCCCTGAGAGTTGCTGCAAAAGCGTATGAGCGTTTATTTACAGAGATTAAGGAAAAGGGGACGCAGCAGGGGATGCTGGAGGACATGCAAACGAGAAAAGAGCTATATGAAACGATTCATTATGATGAATATGAAGAAATGGATCAGCATTTAGCCAAGACGATCCTGCCGGAAATCGGGAAAGAGCATTCATAAAATCAAAAGCACTTCCTTCATGGAAGTGCTTTTTTTACGATGATGGTGTGGATGATGAAGCCAATTTCATCTTTTCTTCAACTGTTTTCGTTTTTTCTTTTACTTTTTCAGCATAAGTGAAATCACCGTAGCAATACGGATAGCGGAAGTTATCTTTGTCGCCCCCGCATGTATAGACTTCAGGGTTTCGCTTCACTTGCTTTTTGGAGTATTGCTTTGCCAATTTTTCGGAATGTTTTCCCCCGTTTTTTGCAACAAAATCAATATAGCCGATTCCCATGTTATAGCTTTGAATAATGGTTTCCAAATCAACGCCTTTTTTCTTCCCATGCTTGTACATGGTCGAAAAATGATGGACTCCTTGTTTAATGCTTTTCTGAGGGTCATTGATTTCATTTCGTTTCAAACCAAGAGATTCAGAGGACTGCATTGGATCTCCGCCTCTGCCTTTTGATTCTTGATACATCATACCGAGAATTAACGCGGTATATTGATCTAAATCTTGATCTCTTAACTCTGTTTCTACAAGCGGTTTGTAATCATCCAATCTCGACAAAACAATTGATTCCGTATCTATCGGCAGCTTTTTTAACTCCTTTTGATTAAAGGAAATGACAATGGCCGCTAATACGCAAACAAACAGAAAAATCGTGAAACAGCCTGAAATGGCAAAACATCCTGTTTTTTTCTTTTTCAAGGTCAGTTCACCCCTGTTTTGCCCCGCTTTTAAAAGGGAAGTACAGCCTTTATATTATGCCATATCCTGCACAGGATACCAAGTGAAAACCTTATATTCAATCATAGCCAAACGTAAATTCTGTTCTTGTTTTCAGTCTATAGCAGAAATAAACAAAACCGATCATGAGCCACACCATGCCGATGATTAATGCATTTGTACTGATGCTTGTTAAGAGCCAAATACAAAAAGCCGTTCCGCAAAGAGGGATGATGGCATACCTCAGTGTGTTTAATACACCTCTTTGTTTTTGTTTGATGAAATAGTAGGCGAAAACAGACAAGTTAACAAACGTAAATCCAATTAATGCCCCGAAGCTGATAAACGAGTAAATGACCTCAAGCTCACCAACAACTGCGGTTAACGAAAAAACACCAATTAATAAAATATTAAATACAGGCGTTTTCAATGTTGGGTGAATATAACCGAAGAAACGCTTTGGTAATGATTGATCTCTTCCCATCGCATACAAGAGTCTTGCGGCACTCGCATGTGATGATAGGGAGGAAGAGATGACAGCGACCATGGTGCCGGCTAAAAAGAATGAGTGGAGAAACGCTCCGCCCACAAATTCCGCAATTTCAAGTGATGCCGCATCTGGATGCTTGAACTGTTGAAAATTTGGAAACACCTGCTGTAAAAAATAAGAGGTGAGGGTAAACAGCACACCTCCAATAGCGACCGTTAAAAATATAGCGAGAGGAATCGTTCTTTTTGGCTTAATTGTTTCCTCAGACATAGTCGAAATCGCATCAAATCCTAGAAAAGAAAAACATAAAATCGTCGCGCCGGAAAAAATAAGGGCGGGATCTAAGCTTGCTGAATAAAATGGACGGGTTGACAGTAACTCTCCCGTGCCTGCATGCTGCGTGAGCCCATAAATAATAAACCCAACAAATGTAACAGCGACAATCACCTGAAAGGTCACAAATAGCGCTGTAATGTTGGCTGTAAGACGTATACCGATTACATTGACAGTCGTTATGGCGATAGCAAGTATGATGATCCAAATGTAATGAGGTACATCAGGAAAGGCTGCGGTTAAATAAGCACTTCCGATTGCAAAATTCACCATAGGCAAAAATAAATAGTCTAGCAATAGTGTCCAGCCTACAAGAAAGCCAACGTGAGGATGAATACTTTTTTGCGCGTATGTATATGCAGATCCTGCTTTTGGAAAAGCCTTCACCATATTCCCATAGCTAAGCGCTGTCAATAGTAATGCCAGTAAAGTAAAGATATAAGCTGCAGCAACGTGTCCTTTCGTCAGCTGAGCAACAATGCCGTATGAATCAAATACGACAAGTGGGTCCATATAAGCAAGCCCGATCACAACAAGCGGAAAAACAGTCAGGCTGCGTTTTAGTCTTGGCTCTTCAGTCAATTTGCCTATCAGCTCCTCTAAAAAAATGAATAAATAATGCTCATTTTAAAAAGAATGCTACCACGTGTCAATGCTATTTGAATAAATCTTTTTTCAAAAGGTGTGGAAGCTTTGCATGCTACACGTTTTGGTATATGATGATACATAGAATAAGTCGTGAGTTGACTGACAAGAAAGGTGAAGCGAAATGAAGGAAGAACTGAATACAAATCAAGAACAGGAACGGATGGAGCTGGACGAAGAAAGTCTATTTCTTGTCTCCCAAACATTTAAAGCCTTATCTGATCCGACGCGTATTCGTATTCTGCATTTGCTGTCTCAAGGTGAACATTCAGTAAATGATATAGCAGAAACACTAAACCTTATGCAATCAACCGTATCTCATCAGCTGCGCTTTTTAAAGAATCTTCGTCTCGTGAAATCTAGACGAGCAGGGACCTCGATTTTTTACAGTCCTGAAGATCAGCATGTGATGGAAGTGCTTGAACAAATGATACACCATGCACAGCATGATTGAGAAAAAACCTTCCTACTTTTATATAGGAAGGTTTTTTATGCATGATGTACTTGGGTTGATCGTTTATTTGCTTTCATCATTTGATAAGAAAACACAATATAGTAAGCCGCTAGAAGGAAAAAGCTGAGTATTGTCAGCGCATCATCGCTGACAATATGCTGATACAATTCAACGATATCCATTTTGGTGATCGCATGTGTTGTCAGATTGACCGATTTAAATGCAAGCCTAGATAAAAACAAACATAAAATAAAGCTTTCAATCCATTTACTTGTTTTCATATACAGCCGGCCATTTTCTAATTTCATCTGAATCGTCTGATAGGCGTGGATGGCCAGACTGCTCCCGAAGATCATGCCAATGACGGCATAGATAAAAATACTGTGATTTTGCCATCCTTCTGATAAGAGAATAAGGGCAGTGAGACTAAATACATACATTCTCATGAAAAGATTTACCGGGCGCACAAGCTGATAGCGTCTCATTCGATTCATTCGAATGATGATCCAGACGAGCATGACGACCCCGATCATGAACAACTGCCATACGTAATGTGTCATGTTGCAACCTCCTCCTGCACAGGCAGGGATGTAAACGAATGATGTAAACGAATGCTGGCTGTTACTTATCATTACCATTCTTTCTTTTTTTATCAAATCAAAACCTATATTTATGAAAAAGAGGAAAAGTCATGAAAATCGATCGCATTTTGTCCATTGTGATGATACTGATTAGCAAACGGCAAGTACAGGCGAAAGACCTCGCTGAACTACATGAAGTGAGCGTGAGAACCATATACCGTGACATTGATACGATTAATCAAGCGGGGATTCCAGTTGTCACAAAACAAGGCGCAGGGGGTGGAATTTCACTCGTTGACGACTATCGTCTAGAGAAAAAATTATTCACCGATGATGATATTGAACTGATTTTAACAGCTCTTGAAGGCATTACGAGTGCATACACCTTTAAAGAAAGTGAACATGTACTAAAGAAAATGAAATCCCTGATCCCGCCTCAAAATGAAAAACAGCAACATGTCTTTATTGATTTAAGCTCTTGGGGGAAAGACAGCTATTTAGAAAAGAAGCTCCAGCTCATTCATACCGCTGCCTCAGCGCATCAATATATCCAGTTCACCTATCGCAATGCAAAAGGCGAAACACTTCCTAGAAAAGTAGAGCCTTATACACTTGTCTTAAAAGGAAGACACTGGTATTTGTATGCGTATTGCTGCGTGAAAAAAGCGTTTCGCCTGTTTAAACTCAAAAGAATGTCAGACCTTATCACGCATTCAGTATCTTTTCTTCCTAAACGAATAAAAAATGAAGAAAAGCCTTGGAATGATTCTTGGCACGAAGAACCTTCCGTCAGTACACTAACGCTCAGGTTGACTGAAGATTCTGTTGGTAAAGTGAAGGAATGGATAGATGAAAATGAATTTACCGTATGTGCAGATAGTACGTATCTTGCCACAATCACGTTGCCTCAGGATGATTGGTTATATAGCTTTCTTTTTTATTTAGGGCCAGATGTCGACATTGTCTCTCCGCTATCCGTTCGGGAAGCGTTTGATCTCAAGTTGAAACAATTTCAAAAACCAAAAGGAACTTGACACAGTGTTGTCAGGTTTCTTTTTATATGATGGAAAAAAAGGAGATGAGAATGTATGTACGATATCGTGATTTTACAGAAACAATGGATCAAGGGATTATCTGTTCGAACAACAAACGAAATGGAGCAAACAAACGAGCGGAAGATTGCACCGCTTTGGCAGCAATTTTTCACGCAGCAGCTCGACGGGGGCCATGCGCCAGTCATAGGGCTGTATTCAGATTATGAAAAGGATGAAAATGGCGCTTATTTGTTCACAGCGGGGCAATTGGTTGACCAGCAGCTAGCACAAGATGCAAAAGAGATTCCAGGCTCCACCTACGCAAGATTTCAAACGAGAAAGGGCCCGATTGAAGAGGTTGTGTTTGAAACATGGCAGCAGATTTGGAGCTGGGATCAGCGTTACTTGCGAACATATACTGGCGATTTTGAATGGTACGACGAACGATCGATTGATCCAAAAGAAGCACAAATTGATATTTATATAGCAGTCGACGAAAAAATAGTTGCTAAAACTAATGATATTAGTTAATATAAAACTAACGACATTAGTTTTAGGGGGAAAACAAGATGAGATTGACAACATTTGACCGTTTGCACCAGCTTACACTCATGCCACGTATTTTTCCGGTAAATTGTTATGTATTTGAGGAAGAGAATGAACTCATCTTAATTGATGCAGCTTTGAAAATGGCAGCAAGCTCGATCATTGAATTTGCACATCAATTAAACAAACCCATTAACAAAATTATTCTGACTCATAGTCATATGGATCATATTGGCGCACTAGATGAAGTGAAAAAGGCTTTTCCAGAGGCAGTTGTTTATTTATCGAAACGAGATGCTCGCCTGTTTGCTGGCGATTTCTCTTTACTTCCTGGTGAACCGAAGAAAAAAGTCAAAGGCAGTTTTTCAAAAGACATTCTCACAAAACCAGACGTGCTTGTTGAAGAAGGGGACGAGATTGGGTCACTTAAAGTCATTGCCACACCAGGACATACACCAGGAAGCATCTCTTTATACGATGAAAAGTCAGGGGTTGTCATTGCGGGTGATGCAGTTGTGACAAAAGGCGGTTTATTTGTAACGGGTGAGTTTCGCTTCACCTTCCCATTCCCGGCTTTTGCCACTTGGGATGCAGAAACAGCACTAAAAAGCGCTGAAAAATTACTGGCACTTCGCTTGTCTTGTCTCGCAGCAGGACATGGTGATCTCATCATAGAGCCTGAGGCAAAGCTCAGAGCTGCTATCGAAAAAAGGAAGCATCAGCTACAAAAGGGAGGACAGTAAGCCATGTCTCCAAGAATGGGTATCACACAAGAAAAAATTGTTGAATCTGCCATCGAATTTGTCGATGAAGAGGGCTTTTCCGCGTTGACCATTGCTACATTGTCCAAACGGCTTAACATCAGACCACCATCTCTTTACAACCATATATCCGGTCTTCATGAAATACAGGCAGCTCTTGCTGTTAAGGGGCTGACAATGCTTTGTGAGGCCGGCAAACAAGTAACAGCGGGGCTGGAAAAAGAAGACGCTGTTTTAGCATTTGCAAGACAATATGTTCAATTTGTTCGTCAGCATCCCGGTCTTTATGAGGCTGCTTTTTCACATATGAATGAAAAAGAAGTCAGTGTGGCTGCAGAGAATCTTGCTGATTTTGTCCAATCCATCATGTCTCGTTTTGGTGTAAAAGAAGAGGACATGACGCATGTCGTCAGAGGGCTTAGAAGCTTACTGCACGGCTTTGGAGATATTTCAAACAAAAAAGGATTTCAACGGAAAGAACAGCTTGAAGATAGTGTGAGCTATGCGGTCCGTCTTTATATTGCAGGCATCAAAGAGCAAGAAGATCTGTCTCATTGACAGGTCTTTTTTATGTATCGAACCGATTTGATGAAGGAGATGTGAACAAATCAAAACATTTTTTGGGCAAAAAACCAATAAAGATTTGACAGTTTTGTGAAACATGGTATGCTTATTATGTGAAATAATTCACATAGAGGAGTAGAGGCAGATGAAAAGAAAGCCTGTTTATGTGGAAACAACCATTCAAGCACCTATTGAAAAAGTATGGGAGTATACGCAAAATCCAAAGCTTCATGAACAATGGGATTTGCGATTTTCGACCATTTCATTAAATGGACCTAGTGATGAACAGCCCCAATCCTTTTTGTATGAGAAACACCTTGGATTCGGCATTAGTGTAACTGGGACAGGAGCGTATCGAACGAGCGTGAAGGATGAGCGTCATGAAAGAGCATCCTCACTTCAATTTAAATCATCACACCCTTTGTCTTTCATCAAAGAAGGCGGAGGGTATTGGAAATACATGAAAACGAATGATCACATTGTGTTTCAAACGCAATTTGATTATGAAACAAAGGAAGGAAAAGGGTGGAAATGGGCAGACCGGTTCTTTTTTCGGCCAATGATGGGGGTTATGACTGCCTTTAGCTTTGGCGCATTAAAGACGTGGCTTGAAAAGGGCACGCATCCCCGTTTGCTGCTTGAGAGAACACTTGCCCATTATGGCATTTGTTTGTTGTTTGCCATCGTCTGGTTATGTCAAGCGATCATTCCTTTTTCACCTTCTGCTTTTGATCATAGCACCGGATTTCGATTGTTTTATGCGCTATTAGGTGTATCATGGCTCATGCCTAAACTGCCAAAGAAATATATATTCATCCTTCAAAGCATCTTTCTGCTGCTGATGCTTGGTATAGGGATTTTATCGCCAGAAACGACTCTGCACGAGCCGCTGGTGCTGAGTGCATTTTTCATTTTATCCGTTGCAGGAATGATCAATTTAAAAGATTGTGTAGATGTGTTTTCAATCAAACGAAAAAGGGGAGGTAGACATGGTCGTTCATCATCATCAAGTAAAGGACTACGATAAGCTGCATCCAACATTAAAAGAACGTTATAACCGCGCGTTTACGGCCGAAGGCATCATGGAGGAAATAGGAGGCGGGACAAAGCTCATCCGATTGTTATTCAAAATCGGTCCATTGTTTCGCTGTTTTTTTCCTGAAAGAGGGCGAAATATTCCCTTCCAAATTGTGAACAAGCCTTTTACGACAAGTAAGGGAGAAGAAGGGATGCACTGGTTTCGAACGTTCTATTTTCCTGACAAGGAAAGACATTTTGATGCAGATATGATCATTGATCAGAAGAGCCATCAAGTACTAGACTACTTTGGAAAACCTAGGCTTCTTGTGTCAGAGCTTCATTTTACAGTCACGGAAAAAGGGTTCTTGCACATTCAATCAGGTAAGCAAAAGTTTTTGCTGTTTGGGCGGGAATGGCCACTGCCTTCTTGGCTTTACGGTGAATCTGATGTAACGGAAGGTTACGATGAGCATGCAGGTGAGTATACGATTGATGTTCAAGTGAAAAATCGCCTTTTTGGCACTCTTTTTACGTATAAGGGCCGGTTTACGGAAAGGGTGTCACCTCATGAATAAATGGCATTTGATGTGTAGCATCATGTTGCTGTCCTGCTTTCTCGTTACACGTTTGACGACAGCTCCCATACCAGAATTTTTTGTTTTAATTGCGATTTTATTTTTTCTTCCCGCTTTCTTACACTTTTTTTATCAGGAAGAGAAGAAACGGCAGCAGAAGGGGCTGATCGGCTTCATAATGAAAGCCTTTCCAGTAGCAGCTCTATGTGCAACAGGCGCATTCATCTATCATTCTCTCTGGCTTGCATTGGGATGGCTTTTCTTTACAATGATTCTGGCTTTATTTGGTTTCACCCGTTTGCTGAAAAGAGGAGCCCATCCGCTTCATGAGCTGATGATCGATGGCGCATGTATGTATATCGCTCTAGGTGGGCTTTGGTTCTGGCTGTACATAGCAGATATACAAGTGATGACATTTTCACCGATGATTGTTCTTTTGACCGCTATTCATTTTCATTATTCGGCTTTTTTTATCCCAATCTTTTATGGATTATTGGGGAGGCAGCGCAAAAAAGAGACGACGCTATACAAAGTGGGTGGCTGGGTTATTTTACTGTCGCCAGTGATGATTGCTGTGGGAATCAGCTATTCTCGCCTGTTTGATACGTTCAGCGTCGTTCTTTATGTGATCGCACTTTATTTGTATGGAATTTTATGTATGACAACTTCTTTTCGTTCAACTGTTGCAAAAGGGTTCGTTGTGTTTTCTAGCATCATGTTAATGGGAACCATTGTCCTATCATTCCTTTATTCTGCCGGAATGCTTTTACATGTTACCTACATCAGCATGGATCAAATGATTTGGTTTCATGGCAGTATCAATGCAAGTTTGGTTATTTTACCAGGCCTCATTGGATGGTTGATTGAAAGACCAGCTGATCGATTGAAACAGAAGGATTTTCCGGTATCGAGAGTTCACGGTCGTTTTCAGATCATGTCTTTTCAACATGACGACATGCAGCATGATGAGAAGATTGGTTTAGTCGATTCTCTTGACCAATTAAATGGAAAGGCATTTTCAGCAGAGAGTGTGTCACCTGTTATTCGCAGATTTTATGAGGACCCGATGTCCTTTACGTTAAAAGCAGCCGTCTGTTTTCATTGGTGGGTAAGGCCGTTTGTCTTTTTGCTTCAACCTGTTTTTAGACAAATAGGACAGCTCTATTTAGGGTCATCAAGAATGCCATATGAAATGCCGGGGAGTCTTTCAAGATTTCAACATCCTCTTGAAGAAAGGAAGAATGTACGTGTGTGGATCAGGCGCAATGAGAAAGGCGAGCAAGTCTTTTATGCGCTCTATGCTCAGCACCATGATGAAGAGACAGTCTATATGAATATTGCTTTGCCGCTTCCTTTTTCACAGCTTACGGCAATTTTAAAACCTTTGAATGAAAAGGAAGATTTTCTATTAAAAAGTAAAAGTCCAAAAGGCAGTACGGGTGATGAAGGGTTGTATTTGCATACGTCTTTCATCACCATGAAACTGCCAATGGAAGAAAGCTTTCATATGAAAGCGGAGACGGAAAAAAGTCTCACAGCAATTCATCAAATGAAGCTATTCGGTATTCCTTTTTTAACGATTCAGTATCAAATCGACAGTGAAAGCCACTCATCTTAATCAATGATGTCGCATGGTTCACCGTGACGAATGATGTTCACAATCGCTTGCCCATCACTCGGATGATGATCTGCATACTGTACTGGCAGTAAAGCAAAAAATACATAGTAGACTGAGAAGTAAGCAAATTGATAGAAAAATTGATGTTCTGGCAGGAAATCGTTGGCGATCATTGTGTTCAATATGAGAACACTGAGCAGGTTGCATAATGATCCACCTAAGTAGACAAGAATGTGTGAGAAACGGTTATTTCTCCTCATTTCTTCATAATGGCAAAAAGCATCTAGAAAATAGATTCTTCTAATTTCAACGACGCCTATTTTCAATACTTTTTTACCTCTGCCAAGCGCAAACGAAACCTTTGCTCCAAACAGCCATGCGACCACAATATGGCCCAGCTGATGCAAGATGGCAACGATAGGAAGAATGACGAAAAACGACCAGCAAAACGTCCACATATCTGATAATGTAAACAAGTGTTAACCCTCCCTGATATATTTGGGAGGAAGCAGTAGGATTATTTGCATTTTACCGAATTCATTTTCATGATGCAAATATTTAATAGACTACTATAAAATGATTATGTAAACTAAAAAATTTCAATCAATAGTCTTTTTAACCCTTTCTTTTAGAAGAGTAGGGTGTGCTACAATTAAGAAATTAGTGGAAAACAAGTGGTCATCTAGCAGAAGAAAAATGTGACCTTTTTTATGAAAGATTGAAAGGGAGAGAGATTCTAATGGCAGATATTGAACAGTTTTTAGCGTTAGACATTCGTGTTGGGACGATAGTAGAAGCAGAGTTCTTTGCAGAAGCGAGAGTGCCTGCTTTCAAGCTGAAGATTGACTTTGGGGATGAGATTGGCATAAAACAATCTAGTGCACAGCTGACAAAACGTTATCAGGCTGAGAATCTCACTGGGAAACAAATTATTGCAGTGGTCAATTTCCCGCCAAGAAGAATTGCCGGGTTTAAATCAGAGGTGCTTGTCTTAGGAGGCATGCCGTCAAAAGAAGACGTTGTTTTGCTTGCCACCGATGAGCCGGTTGAAAATGGCACCAAAATAGGGTAAGAAAAAAGACATCTTCATCAGAAGATGTCTTTTGCGTATTGAGGCGGAATAACCACACGCCACATTCGTGTGTGTCTCAAAGAGACATGTTACCCGACTTACACAATTCAGCTCATCGCTTGATTAATATAGCATGGGATCAGTATGAATGCAACCATTATTTGAGTTCTCTTTGTCTTTGGAAGATAAAAAGAAGGTTCATCTCCTCATATCATAGAAAAAATGACAAGAAATCAATTATTTGGATTATTTTTTCAAAAAATATTGAAAAGTCAGATCATATTTTATAAAATGAATTCATCTTAGTTTGTTTAATCGATAAACTAAGATGGCGATCATCTATTGTTTAAAGCACATGATTTGCTGCTATGTGGGCTAAGCTGAAAGAAAGAGCTGTTCAGCTTCATTTTTACAACGAATTGAAAGCGCTTTATTTTCGACCTATTGATTGCTGCTGCCCTGCACCATCTGTCCGTTAGAAGAGGCTAAGTGAAGAAGGGAGAAAACTCATGGTGAGTGAGAATTTAAAGAAGATTCGTATGTCTGAAAAAGTGGGGTATGCTTCAGGAGATTTCGCATGTAATTTAATTTATGCAACTGTCTCTACGTATCTATTATTTTTTTATACGGATGTGTATGGATTATCAGCAGCAGCAGCAGGGACGATGTTTTTGGTGGTTCGGGCCATCGATGCGCTTGCAGATCCGTTTATTGGGGCGATGGTTGACCGAACGAACAGCCGTTTTGGCCGGTTTAGACCTTATTTGTTATTTGGTGCGTTACCTTTTGCCGTTCTTGCCATTCTTTGTTTTACGACACCGGATTTTTCCGAAATGGGAAAACTCATTTATGCGTACATCACGTATGTTGGTTTATCGCTTACATACACGTTCATCAATGTTCCTTATGGTGCTTTAACTTCCGCAATGACAAGAAATAACCAAGAGGTCGTCAGTATTACGTCTGTTCGTATGCTTTTTGCAAATCTCGGTGGTTTAGTTGTTGCTTTTTTTGTTCCGTTTCTTGCGACGTTTTTGAGTGATACAACAGGAAATACAGCACTTGGCTGGCAGATCACGATGGCATTTCTCGGCGTACTTGGGGGCGGATTACTGATTTTCTGTTTTAAAAGTACGAATGAGCGCGTCACGCTTCAAAAGCCAGAGGAAAAGATCAAGTTCAGTGATCTCTTTGTCCAGTTACGAGTGAATCGTCCGCTTGTTGTGTTAAGCATTTTCTTTATCATTATCTTTGGTGTGAACTCGATCAGCAACTCAGTCGGGATCTATTATGTGACGTATAACCTCGGCAGAGAAGATTTAGTGAAGTGGTACGGCCTGATTGGCAGTCTGCCAGCTTTAATGGTGCTGCCGTTTATTCCAAAATTGCACAAACTATTAGGAAAGAAAAAGCTGCTGAATTATTCATTATTGCTGAATATTGTAGGCCTTCTTGCATTACTTGTGATCCCGCCGAGTCAAATCACTTTAATACTTATTTTCAGGCTCGTTGCGGCTGCAGGGAGTATTACAGCAGGTGCTTACATGTGGGCACTCATTCCTGAAACCGTTGAATATGGCGAATATAAAACAGGGAAAAGAATGGGTGGACTGATTTACGCAGTGATTGGCTTCTTCTTTAAATTTGGGATGGCCTTAGGCGGCATCGTTCCAGGGCTTGTCCTTGACCGATTTGGTTATATTGCAAATCAAGTGCAAACACCAGAAGCTTTACTGGGCATTTTAATCACGACAACGGTGATTCCTGTATGCTTACTCATTTTAGCGATGGTTGATATTAATTTTTATAACCTAGATGAAGAAAAACATAAAAAAGTCATACGAGAGCTTGAGAATAGAGACAAGGTGTATATCGATCATATGGACGATTTTAAAATGTAGTTCTCTGAAAGAGGAGGAAGTTCAATTGAAGATTACTAATCCAGTGCTCAAAGGATTTAACCCTGACCCAAGTATTTGCCGTGCGGGAGAGGACTATTACATGGCGGTTTCTACATTTGAATGGTTCCCGGGGGTGCAAATTTATCACTCGAAGGATCTCATCCATTGGCGGCTCGCCGCGCGTCCCTTGCAAAAAACTTCTCAACTCGATATGAAAGGAAATCCTGATTCCGGCGGGGTATGGGCACCGTGTTTAAGTTATGCGGATGGTCAGTTTTGGCTCATCTATTCAGATATTAAAGTAGTAGATGGTCCGTTTAAGGATGGTCATAATTATTTGGTCACAGCTGATGCAGTAGATGGTGAGTGGAGCGATCCGGTTCGGCTCAATAGTTCTGGGTTTGATCCTTCCTTGTTCCATGATCCAAGCGGAAAGAAATACGTGTTGAATATGCTGTGGGACCATCGAGAAAAACATCACTCCTTTGCAGGTATAGCCTTGCAGGAATATAGTGTATCTGAAAAAAAACTGGTCGGTGAGCGGAAGGTCATTTTTAAAGGCACGCCAATCAAACTGACAGAAGCCCCGCATCTTTATTACATCAATGATGTCTATTATTTATTAACAGCTGAAGGGGGAACACGTTACGAACATGCAGCCACAATCGCCCGTTCCTCGCGTATTGATGGGCCGTACGAGGTTCATCCTGACAACCCAATTTTAACGGCTTTTCATGCGCCTAGCAATCCACTACAAAAATGCGGGCATGCTTCCATTGTACAAACGCATACAAATGAATGGTATTTGGCTCATCTGACTGGCCGCCCAATTCATTCAAGTAAGGAATCCATTTTTCAGCAAAGAGGCTGGTGTCCTTTAGGAAGAGAGACAGCCATACAAAAGCTTGAATGGAAAGATGGCTGGCCGTATGTGGTAGGCGGAAAAGAGGGGCTTCTAGAGGTTGAAGCGCCTGCGATGAGCGTAAAAGAGTTCTCTCCAACCTATCACATAGTCGATGAATTTAAAGATTCATCGTTAAATAGACATTTCCAAACATTAAGAATCCCATTTACGGATCAGATTGGTTCAGTGACGGAAAATCCTCATCATTTAAGGCTGTATGGGCAGGAATCTTTAACGTCTAAATTTACCCAAGCGTTTGTTGCGAGGCGCTGGCAAAGCTTTTATTTTGAAGCAGAGACAGCGGTTTCCTTCTTTCCGAAAAACTTTCAGCAAGCGGCAGGTCTTGTGAATTATTATAATACGGAAAATTGGACTGCACTTCAGGTGACTTATGACGAGGCGCTTGGCCGTATCCTTGAATTATCTGTGTGTGAAAATCTGGCCTTTTCTCAGCCGCTAATCAAAAAAATCATCATCCCAGACGAGATTCCGTATGTGTATTTAAAAGTGACCGTTAAGAGAGAGACGTACGCGTATTCTTATTCTTTTGATCAACAAGAGTGGGAAAAAATAGATGTACCGCTTGAATCGACCCATTTGTCAGATGATTTTATTCGAGGAGGGGGGTTCTTTACAGGGGCTTTTGTCGGAATGCAGTGCCAAGACACAAGCGGCGAACATCTGCCTGCCGATTTTAAGTATTTTCGATACGAAGAAACAACTGAATAAAAAAAAGACAACACTCTAAAGGCTGTCTCTCTTTAACATGTATTCCATTATGGTGAAGGCGTGACATCACGCAAAAAAGCTTCAGTGACAAGAGATGTCATCCCTAAGGCTGGTGCGTTTTGTCCTAATGACGAAGGGAGCAGCTCCACCCGTGAGCTGAATTGTGCATCCATTCTAGAGGATACTTCATCTTGAATGACACTTAGAACGGTCTGCTCAGATTCAATGACCTTGTTTCGTAAAATAACGGCTTGTGGGTTGAAGGTATGCAGAACGTTTGTGAGACCTACCCCAATGTAAAAGCCAAAGTTACGCAAGGCATTGAGTGTTTTCATATCATTTAACTTCGCCAGCCGCTCAATATCTTGATAGGTGAATGGCTGACCATCTGTTTGGAGCGATTGGAACAGTGCCTTCTCAGATGCATACAGTTCCCAGCAACCACGATTTCCGCAGCTACATGTCGGTCCATTAAAGTCGATCGTCATATGTCCCATTTCACCAGAAAAACCGTTTGTGCCTCTATATAAATGATGATTGATAATGATGCCTATTCCAATACCAGTGCCGATACTTGCATAGATCAGATGGTCATAATGTTTAGCAGCACCAAAGATTTTTTCACCGTACGCACCGGCATTTGCTTCATTCTCGATAAAAACCGGTACTTGGAATGTGTCTTGGAGACTTGTTTTCAGATCGACATTTTTCCATTTTGAATGAGGCGTAAACACAATTTGTTCATCTGCATCGACCAGACCTGGTATACAAATCCCAATACCAATTAGCCCGTATGGGGAAGAAGGGATATGTGAACGTAACTGCTGAATCAATTCAATTAAAATACGGACGGTCACATCAGGTGTGCTGGATGGGAGCTTGAGCTGCTCATCATGAATCATCGACCCTTCAAGGTCTGTTAAAATGCCGTTGACATAATCAACACCGACATCAATGCCGATAGAGTAACCTGCACGTTTATTAAACATGAGAAGCACGGGTCTTCTTCCGCCGCTAGATTCGCCTTGACCGATTTCATAAACAAGATGTTCTTTCATTAATGTACTCACCTGAGAAGAAACAGTCGATTTATTTAACCCAGTGCGTTCAGATAATTTTGCTCTGGAAATTGGTGCATGGTGCAGAATTTCGTTTAGCAATAGCTTTTGATTTATTTTTTTCACAAAGTTCTGATCCGCAATATCCATTGTATCCACTCCATTTGTTTCGTCTTTAGATTAAGTGAAGAAAAGCCGTTTTTTGTCGAGTTCATTCTCTATAAAACATGCTTTTCACTTTATTATAACGAAAATATTTCTAAAAAACTAAAAAATATGGAAAATTCAAAGAGATTAGTTGGTCAACTCGTTCGTTTGTTTGTTGAATCAACTTACTAAGTGAATATATAGGGGGAATCACTTATGGTCAAATCAAATATGACTTCGTTAAGTAGTTTACAAGGGATTGGCAACATTCAATATGAAGGAAAACATTCAAAGAACCCATTCGCATTTAAATATTATAATCCGAGCGAAAAGATTGGCGGAAAGACAATGAAAGATCACCTGCGATTCTCCGTCGCTTATTGGCATACACTGACTGCTGATGGAACAGACATGTTTGGAACTGGCACGATGAAAAGGGCCTGGGATTCTTATAGTGGAATGGATTTGGCGAAAGCTAGATTGGAAGTGGCTTTTCAGCTCTTTGATCTATTGGATGTTCCGTATTTTTCATTCCATGACCGTGATATTGCACCAGAGGGCGACACGCTTCAAGAGACCAATCAGCAGTTAGACATCATCATAGAAAGAATGAAAGATTACATGCAGCAAAGCGGGGTTCGGCTTCTATGGAACACGGCTAATATGTTTAAGCATCCAAGATTTGTTCACGGTGCAGCGACATCCTGTCATGCAGATGTATTTGCCTATGCAGCTGCACAAGTGAAAAAGGGCATCGAAACAGCAAAGGAACTCGGCGCAGAAAATTATGTTTTCTGGGGAGGACGAGAAGGTTACGACACACTGCTGAATACAGATATGAAAAGAGAGCTTGATCATTTGGCGACCTTTTTGCATATGGCGGTCGATTATGCAAAAGAAATTGGATTTACAGGTCAATTTTTAATTGAGCCAAAGCCGAAGGAACCGACAACTCATCAATATGATACGGATGCAGCGACATCGATCGCCTTTTTAAAACAATATGGATTGGATACACACTTTAAATTAAATATCGAGGCCAATCATGCGACATTAGCGGGTCATACGTTTGAGCATGAGCTGCGTGTAGCAAGAATTCATGGACTGCTCGGTTCCGTTGATGCCAACCAAGGAAACTCCCTTCTAGGATGGGACACAGATGAATTCCCAACGGATTTATATGCCACAACACTCGCCATGTATGAAATTTTGCAAAATGGCGGACTTGGAACAGGCGGTCTCAATTTTGATGCAAAAGTCAGAAGAGCCTCCTTTGAACTGGAAGATCTTCTGTATGCCCATATTGCGGGGATGGATGCATTCGCAAAAGGGCTGCGGGTGGCTCATAGACTCATAGAAGACCGTGTGTTTGAAGATGTGATCAAGCACAGGTACCGCAGTTTTTCTGAAGGAATTGGACTGGAGATTTCAGAAGGAAAGGCAAACTTTCATACATTAGAAGAATATGCACTGAAACATCCGCTCATCAGAAACGAATCTGGCAGAGAGGAACAGCTGAAAGCCAGATTAAATCAATATTTGTTAGAAGATTAATGGAGCGGGCGGATGTTTTGAAGGAGTGAACACATGAAGTATGTGATGGGAATTGATCTTGGAACGAGCGGAGTTAAAGCGATATTAGTAGATGAGAGCGGGAAGGTATGCTGCGAGACGACTAAATCTTACCGCCTCATTCAAAGCAAACCAGGTTATTGTGAGCAAAATCCTGAAGACTGGGTAGAGCAGACGATTGCCGCGATGACAGAACTTATGGAGAGAAAGCCTGTTCAGTCAAGGCAAGTAGAAGGCATCAGTTTTTCTGGACAAATGCACGGACTTGTTTTATTAGATGAATTCCTTCAAGTGCTCAGGCCTGCCATCTTGTGGAATGACACAAGAACAACACCGCAATGCGTGCGCATGACAGAAAAGCTAGGAGGCAGGCTGCAAGCGATCACAAAAAATCAGGCATTAGAAGGATTTACACTGCCAAAGTTGTTATGGGTAAAGGAACATGAACCAGAAATTGATCAACGAATCCATTTGTTTTTACTTCCAAAAGATTATGTCAGATATCGATTAACCGGTGCTATTCATATGGACTATTCTGATGCGGCTGGTACGTTACTGTTGGATATGGGAGAACAAGCATGGAGTGAGGAGATTTGTCAAACCTTTGATATTCCGATTCGTATTTGCCCGCCGCTCGTTTCATCGGAGGCGGAGGTTGGAACACTCTTGCCGCAGATCGCAAAGGAAACCGGGATGGCAGAAGAGGTGAAGGTTTTTGCGGGTGGAGCGGATAATGCTTGCGGTGCCATTGGTGCCGGCATTTTATCATCAGGTCACACACTATGCAGCATTGGCACATCAGGTGTCATTCTTTCCTATGAAGAAAATCATAACAGAGAGCTGAATGGAAACTTGCATTTGTTCCATCATGCAAAAAAAGACGCTTTTTATACAATGGGGGTCACTTTGTCAGCAGGTTATAGCCTCGATTGGATTAAATCTTTACTTGCTCCAAATGATTCGTTTAAAGACCTTTTAGCCGGAGCAAAAGATATAGCGCCTGGCGCAAATGGATTGCTATTTACGCCATATTTAGTTGGGGAAAGAACGCCTCATGCAGATTCAGTCATTCGTGGAAGCTTCATTGGATTAGACAGCCGGCATAAAAAAGCGCATATGGTTAGAGCTGTGCTTGAAGGAATCACTTTTTCATTAAATGAATCGATCGCTTTATTCAAGCAGGCGGGAAAAAGCATTGATTCCATCGTGTCTATTGGTGGAGGTGCGAGAAGTCATACATGGCTTCAAATGCAGGCAGACATTTTTCAAGCTGAGGTGATTCAGCTTGAAAATGAGCAAGGGCCCGCGTTAGGTGCAGCGATGCTTGCAGCAGTTGGATGCGGCTGGTACGAGTCACTTGAGGCGTGCGCGGATCAGTTTATCCATCAAGCGGTCGTATTTACACCAAATCAACAGCATGTCGATGTATATGATCATCTCTTTCGTTTGTATCAAAGCATTTATACACACACAAGAGACATTCATGCGGGTCTAGCACAGTATCGATAATCTAGTAGTAAGTGGGGGCATGAAAGGAGGTGATGAATTCGTTTCATCTTAGAGATGACAGAATCAAAAGGATGAAAAAGGAGAGGAATAGACGATGAATTTGAAAAAATTAAGACTGTTGTTTGTGATGTGTATTGGACTGACGCTTATACTGACGGCTGTACCAGCCCATGCGAGAACCATTACGAATAATGAAATGGGCAACCACAGCGGGTACGATTATGAACTATGGAAGGACTACGGAAACACTTCGATGACACTCAATAACGGCGGGGCATTTAGTGCAGGCTGGAACAATATCGGAAATGCTTTATTTAGAAAAGGGAAAAAGTTTGATTCTACTAGAACTCACCATCAGCTTGGCAACATCTCCATCAATTACAACGCAAGTTTTAACCCAGGCGGGAATTCCTATCTATGTGTCTATGGCTGGACACAATCTCCATTAGCAGAATACTACATTGTTGATTCATGGGGCACGTATCGTCCAACAGGAGCGTATAAAGGATCATTTTATGCTGATGGAGGCACATATGACATTTATGAAACAACCCGTGTCAATCAGCCTTCCATTATCGGGATCGCAACCTTCAAGCAATATTGGAGTGTACGTCAAACGAAACGTACAAGCGGAACGGTCTCCGTCAGTGCGCATTTTAGAAAATGGGAAAGCTTAGGGATGCCAATGGGGAAAATGTATGAAACGGCATTTACTGTAGAAGGCTACCAAAGCAGCGGAAGTGCAAATGTGATGACCAATCAGCTGTTTATTGGCAACTAAAAAAGTCAAAGAAAAGAGCCGGGAGCAAAACTCCTGGCTCTTTCTATCATAATTTTTCAACTTCGACTCTGCCGGAAAAGAACGTCGCACCGCCGCCCATATCTGCCAAGCGATCAGGTGTGAGGCCATTCACCAAATGTTTTTTGCCTTTTTGGTCTGCCCATAATCCCTGGCTGACAACAACGCCAGATAGCACATTTTGTCCGACTGACACGATCAGCTCGCATTCTCCTCGATCATTCAGCACACGAACCATGTCCCCATCTTCAATCTGTCTTTCTTTTGCATCTTGTTCATTCATATGAAGCTTCGGAAATTTCTCAAGCTTTTGATGCTTCTCATGAAGAGAGAAGGTGGAATTAAGAAAATTATGGTTTGGTCCCGGTATAAACGTTAGTGGATAATCACTTTCCTTGAATAAAGGTACATAGGTTGGAAGGGCTGGATATCCATCTTTTTTCATTTGTTCAGAGTAAAGCTCAATTTTCCCGCTTGGGGTAGGGAGCTTTAAATCTTCGAAAGGCCCTCGTTTTGCTTTGATCCACTTTTTCTCTTTTAACGCTTGATATGAAATGTTTTCATAATGCGGATTTTCAGGATGATGAAGAGCTTGTTCCATTAGTTCCGCATCTGTGTCTTTAAAGGCTTCATCTTCAAAGCCCATCGCATGAGCCAAAAGACGAAACACTTCTGTGTTTGATTTGCTTTCTCCATAACGTTCTATAACAGGTTCTTGAATTTGAATGTAATGATGCCAGTAAGAAGTATAAAAATCCTCGTTTTCAAAGGCAGAGGTCGCTGGCAGAACAATATCCGCATAAGTGGCTGTCTCTGTCATGAACAAGTCATGGACAACCGTAAATAAGTCTTCCCGCATCAAACCGTCTCTTACTTTATTTGCTTCAGGTGTCACAACAGCCGGGTTGCAAGAGTAGACAAAAAGAGAATCAATAGAAGGTTCTGCGTTCGTTAGCACGCTGCCCAGCTGATTCATATTAAATGTTCTAGGTTCGCGTTCCTTTAATAATTCCGGCCGCTGAAGAGCGATTTCATTATAACTAAGAAAAGAAGAGTTCGATTTCATCGCACCGCCGCCTTTATGCAGCCATTGACCGGTGAGGGCAGGGAGGCAGGAGATGGTTCGAATACTCATACCGCCATTATCGTGATGCTGTAGCCCATTGCCAATACGAATGAGAGATGGCGATGTCTCTGCGTACATTCTCGCAAGTGTGATGATGTCTTCTTTTGGGACACCCGTGATCTGTTCGACTGTTTCTGGATCGTACTGCTTCACATGCTCGCGAAGTTCATTGTGACCGACCGTGTAAGTCTCTAAAAATGACGCATCTGTGCGGTCTTCTTTAAAAAGGACATGCATGATCCCAAGAGCTAGCGCACTGTCAGTGCCAGGGCGAAGCGGAATGAACCAATCTGCCATCCGGCCCGTTTGGTTTTTGTGTACATCAATGACGACAATTTTAGCCCCTTGCTTTCGAGCTTTTTGTGCCAACGTGATTTGATGCATATTGGTTGAAACCGCATTGATGCCCCAAAAGATAAATAGTTTCGTATGAATGGTCTCTTCTGGGTCTGTCCCGATGCTTGCGCCCATTGTATATTTATAGCCTGTTGTTCCGGCTGACTGACAAATGGTTCGGTCTAGCTGACTTGAGCCAAGTCGATAGAAAAAGCGGCGGTCCATTCCTTCTGCATTAAGATTCCCCATATTCCCATAGAAGCTGTAAGGCAAAATGCTTTCTGGTCCTTTTTCTTCGATCAGCTTTGTCCATTTTTGACGAATGGTTTCAATCGCTTCTTCCCACGTAATTGGTGCAAACTGCCGGTCACCTTTTTGACCTACACGTTTTAATGGCGTTGTCAGACGTTTTTCATCATATAAACGAGCTGTGACATTCCGCACTTTATTGCAAATGTTTCCTTGAGTGACAGGATGATCTGGGTCTCCTTGAACTTTAACGATCTTTCCGTTCTCTTTATGTATTAAAAGACCGCACTGATCAGGGCAATCTAACGAACAAACTGATTTGAATATTCCGTCTTTCATTGCTGTGTAATCGGTCATACGTTTAGCTTCCTTTCCGAATTCCGTGATCACTGTACATATGGATTTTATTTTAGCATGTTCAGACCAGGAAGGTAAGGATAAGCATATGAAAAAAAGCCCCTGATGAAAGGGACTTTTAAAAACGGGTGACCTGCACAGGGAATTCTTTGACCCCAAAAACAAACGTGCTTTGAATTGGTTTCAGCTGATCTGCCGCACAAGTGATTTCTCGAAACGTACGGAGTAAAATCTCAAGTGCTAGATGAGCCTCAAGCCGGGCGAGAGGAGCACCAAGACAAAAATGAATGCCGAAGCCAAAGCTCAAATGCGGATTTGATTTTCTGTCAAGACGAAACGTATCTGGATCGTCAAACTTCCGTTCATCACGATTCGCAGATGCCACCCAGCTGATGAGATAGTCTCCTTTTTCAATGTGAGAACCGGCAATCTGAACATCCTCTGCTGCAACTCGCCCAATCGCTTGAACAGGCGGATAATAGCGCAGCGTTTCCTCCGTCAATTGAGGAATGAGAGACAGGTCTTGCCGCACTGATTCGGCGATATGCGGCTGTTCTGTTAAAAGTCGTACTGCATTTGTGATTAAATTCGTTGTTGTTTCATTACCAGCAACGAGTAAGAGTATACAAAAGCCAAGCAGTTCATTTTCTGATAAACGCTCACCGTCAATTTCCGCTTGGATGAGAAGGGAGATTAAATCATCGACTGGCGTTTCTTTTCGTTTTTGGATCAAATGAGCAAAGTACGCTGACAGCTCTTTTTCTGCTTGTTTTTGCATGTCGACAACGGCTTGAATAGCTTCTTTTGAATCGTCTTTGGCTCCTGCAACTAGAGCATCTGAATGTTTTTTGATCAACTCTCTGTCTTTCACTTCTGCACCGAGAAGCTCGGCGATTATCATGACAGGTAGGGGAGCGGCCAGATCTTGCACAATATCGAAGGTCCGTTGATCCTTTACTTGATGTAATAGATCATGGGTCAAGTCTTTGATCTTTTCTTCTATTTGTTTGATCGCTTTTGGCGTGAAGGCTTTATTGACGAGTGCTCTCATTTTGGTATGTTTTGGAGGGTCCATTGTTAAAATACTCGTTTTAGATGTACTTCTTCCTCGCTGTGATGAAAACACTTTTGGCTGCTTCAGAACGGACTGAATATCAGCATATCGAAAGAGATCCCAGCACTTTCTCGTTTCATCGTATCGAATATCACCCTGCGATCGTAATTCATTGTAGATAGGGAATGGGAAAAGAAGGTCATCAGTAGATCGGATTTCTTTCATTGGGATGACATTGACGTAATTTTCTTTTACTTTCATTATGAACGCTCCTTTTTCTCTTGATTCCCTTTCACGGTATCACCACGAAAAACGCATTTCAACGGACATGTTTTCTAAAATATGTCAATAGTCTAATCGAAAGATTCAAACACATTCATCCTATAGGAAAATAGAAAGTCATCAAAAATGATAGCGCTTTCTAAAAACTAGAATTGAAGTCACCGAAACCAAAAATAAAATGGTGAATTCAGTCGAACGAAAGGGTACTATGATTCAAATCTGTATAGTTCTTTTGATCTAAATTGATGATTTAAAAAAACACGGCTAACATACATACCGCAAGCTGTTCAGCGCGTATTCGGGACTTTTGAAAAGCGCTGGCTCTTTCTTGACACGATTTCTCATCATGTTACGATAACTAACGTGCGAAAAACACGAACAAAAAGCGAACAAGGGAGAGGATCAATATCATTGATCAAAAGAAAGTTGCTTTCATTGGAGCAGGTTCTATGGCGGAAGGAATGATTGCAGGTATTGTGCGATCAGGTCAGATGCCGCTAAACCAAATTTACGCAACAAACAAGCAAAATAAGCAGCGATTAAACGAACTAACGAAACGCTACGGAATCCAAACAGCCACAATGGATTCATTTCCTTTTGAAGAAATGGATATGTTGATCCTGGCGATGAAGCCAAAGGATGCTGAAACAGCACTTGAATCATTAAAACCTCATATTCAGAAAGATCAGCTCATCCTGTCTGTACTTGCAGGTGTGAAATCATCGTATATTGAAGACATGCTGCATGAAGGGCAGCCTGTTATGCGAGTAATGCCAAATACGTCAAGTACGATTGGGGCGTCGGCGACCGCTTTATCTGCTGGACGTTATGTGAAAAATGAACATGTAAGCACGAGTCGGGCTCTTTTATCTGAAATGGGAGAAGTGTATACCATTCAGGAAGAGCAAATGGATATTTTCACAGGAATTGCCGGAAGCGGTCCAGCTTATTTTTATTTCTTAATGGAAAGAATCGAAGAAGCTGGAGAAGAAGCTGGCTTATCAAAAGAAATGTCCCGTCAAATCGGTACACAGACACTTCTCGGTGCAGCGAAGATGCTGCAAGAAACAGCTGAAAATCCTTCTGTCCTCAGAGAAAAAATTACGTCACCTAATGGAACAACTGCTGCAGGACTAGATGCATTAGATGATTTTGGCGGAGGAGAAGCCATCAAACAGGCTGTCAAACATGCTGCCAATCGATCAAAAGAAATAAGTGAACAGCAAAAACAAAAAGTAACGATATAAATAGAGCCTCAATACAGGAGTGATAAGGTGTACGCAGAGAAAGAGAGAAAACGAATTGTTGTGAAAATCGGAAGCAGCTCTCTTACTAGCTTTCAAGGTGAGATTAGTTTAAAAAAACTAGAAAACCTCGTCAATCAAATTGTAAAACTCAAAGATGAAGGACACGAAGTCATTTTGGTCTCATCTGGTGCGGTTGCAGCTGGTTACCGAAAATTAGGATTTATTGATAGACCGAAAACACTGCCAGAAAAACAGGCGTCTGCCTCAATAGGGCAAGGGCTTTTAATGGAATCATATTCTACTTTATTTTTATCGCACGGTTATATTGCTTCACAGCTATTAATTACAAGAAGCGATTTTTCAGATGAAACGCGCTATCAAAATGTGCGAAATACAATGAATGTGTTATTAGATCGAGGGATCATCCCGATTATTAATGAAAATGATACAGTGACGATCAATCGGTTGAAGTTTGGAGACAATGATACATTGTCTGCAAAAGTAGCTGGACTGATTGATGCGGATTTCCTCGCTATTTTATCTGATATTGACGGCTTGTATGAAGATAACCCTCATACAAATCCGAATGCGAAGAGAATTCTAGAAGTCACAGAAATCACAGAAGACATCGAAGCAGCCGCTGGAGATGCGGGAAGCAGCGTTGGCACAGGCGGAATGAAATCAAAACTCGACGCCTTTAAAATTTCAATGGCCTCAGGCATCAATGGCTTTTTGGGAAAAGCCGATACGCCTCACATTTTAGACAAAGCCATTAATGGGACAGAGGACGGCACTTATTTTACAGCTGACGAAAATTTAGCGCCGCTGAATTATAAAAAACAGTGGATTGCTTTTCATTCTGGCCCAAAAGGCGAAATCGTTGTTCAAGAGAAAACACAGGAGCTTCTCATGCATCGTGAGAAAAGTCTGGATTCTGACGGCATAGTCAATGTAAAGGGTTCGTTTAAAAAAGGCGATGTTGTCCGTATTTTAGATCAAGATGAAAGAGAGATAGGGCTTGGCATTGTCAATTATGCGTCCGACGAACTCGCACTGAACGGTGACTTGCTACAGGATGAAGTGGTGCATGTCGTAGATCTTGAAGCATTTGTTTGTCATTTAGATTTATCAATACCAGTTTGCTAATCATAAGGGAGGAATTTCATGACACTGACAGCTGAAGTTGTCACATCGGTCAAAGAAAAAGCGAAAAAAGCAAAGCACGTATCAAAAAAACTAGGTTTACTTCAAACAGAGGAAAAAAATGAGGCGCTACTGAAAATAGCAGAAACACTCGAACAGCAAAGTAATTTTATTTTACAGGAAAATCAAAAGGATTTAGAGGCAGGAAAAGAAAAGGGCTTCTCTGAAGCATTAATGGATCGATTAATGTTAAATGAAGAGAGAATTCATGAGTTTGCGGAAAGTTTGCGGCTTGTGACGAGATTAACAGATCCTGTTGGAGAAATATTGGATGAATGGACTCTTGAGAACGGCTTACATGTGAAAAGCCGAAGAGTACCGCTCGGCGTGATCGGGATGATCTATGAAGCGAGACCGAATGTCACTGTCGATGCAGCAGGGCTTGCCCTCAAGGCAGGCAACTCAGTGATTTTAAAAGGCGGTTCCTCCGCTATTTCTTCCAACAAAGCCATCGTCCGCGTCATTCATGAGGCATTGGATCAAACAAAGATCCCTCGTGATGCGGTACAGTTTATTGAACAAACAGACCGTTCATCGGTTCAAGCGATGTTTCATCTAAAAGAATGGATCGATGTTTTAATTCCGAGAGGCGGGGCTTCTTTAATCAAAACCGTTGTAGAAGAATCGACCATTCCAGTTCTTGAAACAGGGACAGGGAACTGCCATATCTTTATTGATCAAACAGCGAATGTAGAAAAAGCCATTCAGATTGTCATCAATGCGAAAACAAATCGTCCGGCCGTTTGTAATGCGCTTGAGACTCTGATCGTTCATCGCGATTGGCTGAAAGAAAATGGTGCAGCATTGAATGAAGCACTGCTTCAGCACCAAGTCACTGTGCACGGGGATCAAGACGCTCAATCCTTCTTTTCCGAAGCGGTTCCTGCGGAGGAAGTGGATTGGACAGATGAGTATTTAAGTCTTGATCTTGCGGTGAAAGTCGTTGACTCAATTGAGGGCGCCATTCACCACATTGATCAGTACGGAACCAAACATTCAGAAGCCATCGTAACAGAGGATGAAAAAAACGCACAAATCTTTCTAAACGAAGTCGATGCGGCTGCTGTTTATCATAACGCATCTACACGTTTTACAGATGGCGGTGCACTAGGATATGGCGCTGAAATTGGCATTTCTACTCAAAAGCTGCACGCAAGAGGGCCAATGGGACTTCCTGCACTGACAACAACAAAGCTGCTTCTATCTGGTGATGGTCAGATTAGAAGCTAGAATGAATGTAACGAACACTACCTTTCTAACTTGGGGTAGTGTTTTTTTAGTGTATGAGAAAAGAAGAGAGAAAAAAGGGGAACGACATGGAAACGATGCTGAAGCACTGACAACTCTTGAAAAAGAAGACAAAGGGCTAAAATGAAGTCCATTTTAGCCCTTTGTCAACAATCTAGTTTTTTTATGAACTTGAACGGTCTTTTTTCATGACTTTCTCAAATTTGAAAAATTCAAATGTCTCAGGCGCTAAAGGGTCATTTTCTTGATTCTTCTCATGAGGGAAGCTCGGATCTGGATGGTGTAAGTGATAAAACTCAACAATCTGAAACCCGCATTTGTTCACATAAAAATGAATGTTGCGCTTTTCAAAATAAGGAGTGACAACTTCCCACACCTTCGTTTCTGGATATTGCGCCTCAATGGCTTTCCATGCTGCCTGACCAATGCCTCGGCTGTGAGATGATGAAGAAATGTATAATAGGTCCACCGAATTGCGGTGTGTGAGAGGGTTGATTTTTAAAACAACCCCTCCTGCCTTTTGACCGTTTAGTAAAATATGATAGACAAGGTTCTCAGTCGAATAAAAAGATTCATCAATCGACTCATCAGGAGGAATTGGTCCACCTTCTGCATCGCCAAATGCATCAATGATGCCAGCTGTAAAAGCATCTTGCAGTTCCTTTTTCATCAAAGGGAAGTCTTCTTGATTTGCAAGTGATAATGTGACTTGATCTTGTGTGATTTTGTTCATGTGTAAATCCTTCCTCCACATATGTGGTGTTTCTGCATGTTATCATAAAGGATGGAGTAACTCCATAGTCAAGAAAGGAGCCCTAAAAATGATGAGCGATGTTCAAAAAACATTTTTAACTGGAGAATTTGCGTCATTATTTGAAGTGAAAAAAGATACACTGCTCTATTATGATAAAATCGATTTGTTTAAGCCGGCAGGTGTTCAGGAAAATGGGTACCGTTATTATACATTTGAACAGTTTGATCATTTCATGGCCATTCAATCCCTTCGTGCTGTTCAATTTCCGATCAAACAATTAAAACAATACTTTACTGAGCCTTCTCAAGATAAATTGCAAAGCCTGGCGGTTGATCAAGCAGAAAAGGTCGGAGAGGAGATCCAAAAACTACAGGATATTCAATCTTTTCTTTTTCGTGTGATCGAGACAACGAATGAATTATCATCAGTGAAAACAGGGGAGGTCTTGTTTCAAGAACTGCCAGAGGAACCGATCGTCCTCAGTACATCAAACCCGATTGATTCAAACACACCTGTAGAAGAAATTTCTCGAATTGTAGGAGAATTTCTGAAAGGAATTGGGATTAAAGGTGCTGCGGCAAATGGTTCTGTTTTAAACAAGGAGCAGTTTTTGCAGCGTCATTATCATCAGTCTGATAGGCTGTTTTGCCGAATGGAAGGGCCGGATGCAGTCAAAAAGCCAGCGGGTCTATATGCAGTCATGTATCAACAAGGAACATATGAAGAGATGGAGACTGCCTATTCACGTTTATTAGATCAAATCGAAGCAGAGGATATGATACTGGATGGAGATGTCTTTGAAGAGTATTTACTTCATTCTCTGATGTCTAAAAATGAAGCGGATTACATGACGAAACTTAGTGTGAAAGTCAAAAAACGGGAAGCTTAAGGCATCACAAAAAGGATAGACAGGCATTTTTACATGCTGTCTATCTTTTTTGATGATGTTTAACCGACTTGGTTTTCGGCAAATTGACTCATATAGAGGTCGGCATAAAAACCTTTTTCTTTCAAAAGCTCACGATGAGTTCCTTTTTCAATAATCGTGCCATCTTTCATGACTAAAATGAGATCGGCATCTTTAATCGTTGAAAGTCGATGTGCAATGACGAAGCTTGTTCTGCCGTTCATTAATTCATTCATCGCTTTTTGAATATGCATCTCTGTCCGTGTATCAACACTGCTTGTTGCTTCATCTAAGATTAATATCTTCGGATCAGATAAGATGGCACGGGCGATGGTTAACAGTTGACGCTGACCTTGCGAGAGGTTGCCGGCATCTTCTGTTAAGAGTGTGTCATATCCATCTGGAAGGGTACGGATGAAATCATCTGCATAGGCATGTTTAGCGGCCTTCAACACATCCTCTTTTGAAACATTCGGTCTGCCATATGCGATGTTGTCATAAATTGTGCCTTCAAAGAGCCATGTATCCTGAAGAACCATCGCAAATAAGTCACGCACTTGCTCTCGGCTGAGGTCGGTTGTTTTTACGCCGCCAATGCGAATGGAGCCTTGATCTAGCTCGTAAAAGCGCATTAACAGATTAATAATCGTTGTTTTTCCAGCGCCTGTTGGCCCAACAATGGCAACCGTTTGTCCTTCTCGGACATGTAAATTCAAATCTTTAATAATGGGTTGATCTTTCTCATAACCGAAGTGCACGTGCTCAAAGGCCACATCTCCGGAAAGGGATTTAAGATCAATCGCTGCATCTTCTTCCGCATGTTCTTCTTCCTCATCCAGAATTTCAAACACCCGTTCAGCAGAAGCGATAGCAGATTGAACTAAGTTTGCAACACTGGATGCTTGCACAAGCGGCTGCGACATTTGTTGTGTGTATTGGATAAATGCTTGCACATCCCCAACACGAATATTCCCGTTAATGACAAGAATTCCGCCAGCAACACTTACCGCCACATAGCCAAGATTCCCAATAAAGGTCATCATCGGCATCATTAAGCCGGAGATAAATTGTGCTTTTCTTGAAGATTCATATAGTTGTTCGTTTAATTGATCAAATGTATCAATGGCTTTCTTTTCATAGCCATACGCACGAACCGTCTGATGTCCTGTGAACATTTCATTAATATGTCCATTGATCATCCCTAGTTCTTTTTGCTGTGCTTTAAAATGCTTTTGCGAAAATGATGTAATGCCTCGAATCGCAAACAAACTGAGAGGCAGCGTCAAACAAACAAGCAGTGTCAGCAGCGGACTGATGAAAAGCATCATGACGACAATACCAATGACTGTAATAACAGATGTGATCACTTGCGTGAGTGCCTGCTGTAAAGAAGTATTAATATTATCAATGTCGTTCATCACCCGGCTCAGCGTGTCTCCGTGTGTTGTTTTATCAAAATAACGAAGAGGGAGACGTGTAAGTTTGTCACTCGCTTCTTGTCTTAGTTCAGCAATGGTCTGCTGCGAGACACCCGCCATTACATATTGCTGCACGAATGAGAAGAGAGATGCCACGACATATAATAGAACAAGCAACAATAAAATGCGTGAAATGACATCGAATTGAACACCAGTTCCTTGTGTAAAACTTTCAAATAGGGAAGAGGTGGCATCCCCAAGTAATTTTGGACTGACAACATTAAAAACGGTTGAACCGATCGCTGCAATCAGGACAATGATCAGCTGAAATTTTCTCGGTTTTAAATAGCCCGTTAAACGAAGAAGTGTTTTTTTAAATTCCTTCGGTTTTTGTACTGGGCCCCTTGGGTGACCGCCTTTATGTCCCATTCCAGAAGACATTTTTTTACTCATCCTTGCTCCACCTCCTGACCTTCTTGTGATGCGACTATTTCTTGATAGACAAGGTTATCTTTCAGTAACTGTTCATGTGTACCGATACCTGCTATTTTTCCATCATCTAACACAATGATTTTATCGCTATGCTTCACTGTGCTGATTCTTTGAGCCACAATAATCAAAGCAGCATGCTCTTTTTCAGCTTCTAGCGCTGACCGAAGTTTTGCATCCGTTTTGTAATCAAGGGCAGAGAAGCTATCGTCAAACAGGTAGAATGCAGGTTTTCTTACGAGTGCTCTTGCAATCGAAAGACGTTGTTTTTGACCGCCAGAGAGATTCGAACCCCCTTGGTCTATCTCTGCGTGAATTCCGCCATCTTTTTGCAAAACAAATTCTTCGGCCTGTGCTGTCCGCAGTGCCTGCCAAATCTCGTCATCTGTAGCATCTCGTTTGCCAAAGCGCACATTATCAGCAATGGTTCCGCTAAATAAAATGGCTTTTTGAGAAACATAACCCATCTGACTTCTCAGTTTCTCTTGAGGCAATTCTCTAATATCGACACCATCTAATATAATTTTTCCTTCTGTTGCTTCATAAAAACGTGTCATCAGCTGAAGAAGGGTCGTTTTCCCGGAACCTGTACTGCCAATGATCGCCGTCGTTTCACCCTTTTTGGCTTCAAACGTCATGTCTTGAACGGCTGGTTTTTCAGCATTTGAATAATAAAATGACACATTCTCAAAGCGAATAGACTGGGCTGGCTGATCAAGTTTAGTGACAGTTTCTTTTTTGTCTTTAATTCTTGGTTCTAGATTTAACACTTCATTCATCCGTTTAGCTGATGCCTGAGCTCTAGGCACCATAATAAAACTCATAGACAGCATAATGAGTGCCATTAAAATCATCATCGCATATTGAATGAAGGCGATCAGATTCCCGACTTCCATCTGTCCGGCATCAATCCGATTAGCGCCAATCCAGACAATGCCGATATTCGTGAAGTTCATGATAATGAGCATAAAAGGGAACAAGTACGCCATTAATCGATTGACCTTAAGGCCAGTATCCTTATACGATGTATTGGCTTTTTGAAAACGTTCCTTTTCGTCATCTACTCGGTTAAACGCACGAATGACCCGAATGCCTGAAAGCGACTCTCTCATAATCAAGTTCAGCCGGTCCGTTTTTTTCTGAAGCTGGCCAAAGAGGGGGATCGCTTTTCTTGACACCAAATAAATGAACCCGCCAAGAAGGGGAAGAGCTGCTAAAAAGATGAGAGATAACACAGCATCTCTAGATACAGCCAAAATAATTCCACCAACGAGCATAAGAGGCGCCCGTGTCATCATTTGTAATATCATGATCGTGACATCTTGAACTTGTTTCACATCATTTGTTGATCTTGTAATAAAGGAAGATGTCCCGATTTTTTGAAATTCTTCTAATGAGAATTGTTCGACATGCACAAACAGCTGTCTTCTCATATCACGCCCGAAGCCTAGAGCTGTCTTAGATGACAAGTAGGACTTCCAAATCGTGAGCAAGATGGCAAGTAAAGAACAAGCCACCATCCACCCCCCAACCTTCCATATATAAGCGACATCTCCTTGGACGATCCCGACATCAACGATATCTGCCGTAAGCGTCGGTAAATACAGCTGGAGCATACTGCTTAAAAAGGTGAGAATCACAATGGACACAACGGATAGCCGATAGGGCTTTAAAAACGATAAAATTGATTTCATACGATTACCTTTCTTCCATATAGTCTGTTGTTCTGTTACTCATCATATACAAAGAGAGTTTATTTCTACAAATGAAATGTCTTGTTTTAATGAATTATTTATATTGTTCAATTTTAGAAAAGAAGTCCTTCACAAACATATAAAAATCATGGGCAGAAGGAGACATCTCTCTCGACTTAGACGCAATAATTCCGACCGTTCTCCTCACTTGCGGGAAATCAATGGGAATTTTCACTGTAAATCGCGGTGTTGTTTCATAAAAAGCACTTTCGGGTAATAAAGTAACGCCCATACCCGCTGACACAAGACCTTTAATGGCATCCAAATCTTCTCCTTCAGATGAGATAGTTGGCTCATAGCCAGCCTGCTTACAGGCATCAACCGCAATTTGTCTCAGCACATATCCTTCAGGAAATAAAACGAAATGGTCTTTTCTCAAATCACTTAAATGAATACTTCTTTGCCCGCTAAAGGGGTGACTAATAGGCAAAAGGGCATAAATGCTTTCGGAAAACAAGATATTTCCTTCTATTTGAGGATCGTTTGTCGGGACGGGTCCTAAAAAGGCAAGATCAATGTCTCGATTTTTGACAGCTTCAATCAGAAACTTATAGGAACCTTGACGAAGTAAAAAATCGACCTCTGGATATTCCAGCTTAAATGCGGAAATGACAGAAGGGAGCACTTGGCTTGCTAGACTTGTAGGAAATCCAATGTTCACTGTCCCTTTGTGAGGGTCTAAGTATTCATCAATTTGTTCTTTGGCGTAATCTATCGCTTTTAGGGCGGTTCTGACATGGTCCAAAAATTGTCTGCCGATTTTCGTTAATTTGATATTTCGTCCTTCTCGTTCGAATAAAGCCACTCCAAGTTCTTCTTCTAAATTGGCAATCTGCCGGCTGATGGCAGATTGGGCAACGTGTAAGTTTTCAGCCGCTTCTGACACGTGTTCACGGTCAGCAACTTCTACAAAATAACGTAATTGACGAAGCTCCATTTTTGCACTTCACACCCATCTATCTCAAAAAGAGATTGTTTTGATCTAAATTATATATTGTTTATATTAATTTGAAAACTTAAAATAAGTTACAGAGTTTGTGAGATTTTATTACTGTGAAAAAACGGATCTTTTAAACGGGGGAGAGAAACGATGACTTATAATCAACTACCACAACCACAAGGTCTCTACCGTCCTGAATTTGAACATGATGCATGTGGAATCGGACTGTACGCCCATTTAAAAGGGGAGGCGACACATAGCATCGTCAAAAAGGGATTGCAAATGCTGTGCCAGCTTGATCACCGCGGCGGGCAAGGCAGTGATCCGTATACAGGTGATGGTGCCGGTTTAATGGTACAACTGCCAGACGCTTTTTTTAGAAAGAACTGTCAAGACCTTGCACTTCCTGAAAAGGGCCGTTACGGGGTAGGAATGGTGTTCTTTTCAAAAGATGATGATGCCAAAACGCGTCAAGCGATCGAACAAAAGATCAACGGCTTCATTAAACAAGAAGGGCAAACATTAATTGGCTGGAGAACGGTTCCTGTTGATGCTGGGAAAATTGGAACGGTTGCAGCGAAGAGCTGTCCGGTTGTCCGGCAAGTGTTCATCGGAGCAAACGACAACATAACAGACCGTTTGTCATTTGAACGAAAATTATACGTCATCCGCAAGCAGGCTGAAAACTGGGGAACAGCAGAGGAAAAACAATTTTACTTTGTCAGCCTGTCGAGTCAAACCATCGTATATAAGGGGCTTTTAACATCAGATCAAGTTGATGCTTTTTATCTTGATCTACAGGATGAAACATTTGTTTCTGCATTTTCACTCGTTCATTCAAGATTTAGTACAAATACATTCCCGACATGGGAACGAGCGCATCCAAACCGTTACTTAATTCATAACGGAGAAATTAACACATTAAGAGGAAACATCAATTGGATGAGAGCAAGAGAACAACAATTCGTGTCTGAAGCCTTCGGAGAAGATCTAGACAAGATTTTGCCAGTGCTGAATGCAGACGGAAGTGATTCATCCATTTTAGACAATGCCTTTGAATTTTTCGTGCTTGCAGGGCGGACTCCTGCTCATACAGCGATGATGCTGATTCCTGAGCCGTGGACGGAGAATACGCACATGTCAAAAGAGAAACGGGCATTTTATGAATACCATAGTTCGTTAATGGAGCCGTGGGATGGCCCGACAGCGATTTCGTTTACGGATGGTAAACAAATCGGCGCCATCTTAGACCGGAACGGATTAAGACCCGCGAGATACTATGTGACAAATGACGATCATATCATTTTCTCATCTGAGGTCGGCGTCATCGACACAAATGAAGAAGATGTGAAGTATAAAGACCGTCTTGAACCAGGTAAAATGCTGTTAATCGATTTAGAAGAAGGACGCATTATTTCTGATGAAGAAGTGAAATCTTCGATTGCGAATGAACTTCCTTATCAAAAATGGCTCGATGAAGAAATGGTTCACGTCAATCGCTCGGAAGAAAATTCAGAAAATTCTAGTATAATGAGTGATTTGTTAACGCGTCAGCGTGCTTTCCATTATACGTACGAAGACATTCAAAAGTATTTAATTCCTTTACTAGAAGAAGGCAAGGACCCAATAGGCTCGATGGGAAGTGATACACCGCTTGCTGTGTTATCAGATCGTGCGCAGTCGCTGTTTTCTTATTTCAAACAGCTGTTTGCTCAAGTGACGAACCCGCCAATTGATGCCATTCGTGAGCAGCTTGTCACATCGACCATGACTTGGTTAGGTGCTGAGGGAGATATTTTACACCCAAATGAATATTCATGTCGAAGAATTAAACTTTATACACCGGTTTTAACAAGCGGGCAGTTCAACGGCTTGAAAACGATTGTTCATAACGCCTTTAAAAGCAAAACGATTCATACACTTTTCACTGATGACCTAAAACGAGGTCTTGATGCGATGTTTGAAGAGGCAGAAAAAGCCATTCGTGAAGGGGTATCTTTACTAATTCTTTCCGATCGTGACATGACGGAAGAAAAAGTGCCGATTCCACCACTTCTTGCATTGAGTGCACTTCATCAGCATCTTGTGCGTCAAGGCTTACGAACAAAGGTGAGCTTAATCGTCGAATCTGGAGAAGTAAGAGAGGTTCATCATTTTGCCGCACTGATTGGCTACGGTGCAGATGCGATCCATCCGTACCTCGTTTACGAAACATACAAACAGCTTATTGCTGAAGAAGCGATTGCGATTAGCTTTGATGAAGCTGTCACAAAGTTTGGGAAAAGTGTGACTGAGGGCGTAGTTAAAGTAATGTCTAAAGTGGGAATTTCCACTGTCCAAAGCTATCGAGGCGCACAAATTTTTGAAGCAGTCGGCATTAGTGAAGATGTCATCCAGGCGTATTTCACAGGAACAGCTTCGCAGCTAGGCGGTATTGATCTTGACACCATTGCAAGTGAAGCAAAGCTTCGTCATGAGGCTGGGTATCAGGCATCAACTGATCAAACGCTAGAATCAGGCAGTGAATTCCAGTGGAGAAAAAATGGAGAGTATCATGCCTTTAACCCAAAAACCATTCATACCCTTCAGTGGGCATGCCGCAACGAAGATTATGATTTATTTAAGCAATATACGAAGGCAGCGGATGAAGAACGAATTGGTTTCCTTAGAAATCTATTTGCTTTTCGTTCAAAACAAAAGCCAGTTCGTCTGGAAGAAGTTGAATCTGCTGAATCCATTGTACGCCGCTTTAAGACAGGTGCGATGTCATTTGGTTCATTAAGTAAAGAAGCGCATGAAGCACTAGCGATTGCGATGAACCGAATTGGCGGCAAAAGCAACAGCGGAGAAGGCGGGGAAGACCCTGCACGCTTCACAGTAGATGAGCACGGGGATGATCGCAGAAGTGCGATTAAACAGATTGCTTCTGGCCGCTTTGGCGTGAAAAGTCATTATTTAGTCAATGCAGATGAACTGCAAATTAAAATGGCGCAAGGTGCAAAGCCGGGAGAAGGCGGACAACTGCCAGGAAATAAAGTATATCCTTGGGTCGCAGACGTACGTGGTTCTACGCCAGGTGTTGGCCTAATCTCACCACCGCCTCACCATGATATTTATTCAATCGAGGATTTGGCTCAATTGATCCATGATTTGAAAAACGCAAACCGTGACGCACGCATCAGTGTCAAGCTAGTTTCTAAAGCTGGCGTTGGAACGATTGCAGCAGGTGTTGCAAAAGGGACAGCTGATGTCATCGTAATTAGTGGATATGATGGCGGTACTGGAGCTTCTCCGAAAACAAGTATTAAACATACAGGACTTCCTTGGGAGCTTGGATTGGCAGAAGCGCATCAAACCCTTGTCTTAAACGGCCTTCGAGAGCGAGTCGTTCTTGAAACGGATGGCAAATTAATGACAGGACGCGACGTTGTCATGGCTGCGATTTTAGGAGCAGAAGAATACGGCTTTGCGACAGCTCCACTTGTCGTATTAGGATGCGTCATGATGAGAGCATGTCATTTAGATACTTGCCCAGTCGGAGTCGCTACTCAAAACCCAGAACTTCGCAAAAAATTCATGGGTGACCCTGATCACATTGTCAACTTCATGATGTTTATTGCAGAGGAAGTAAGAGAAATTTTAGCTGAACTTGGCTTTACATCAATGGATGAATTGATTGGGCGTACGGATGTCTTATCAGTAAGTGAAAGAGCAAAAGCACACTGGAAAGCAGGACAGCTGAACCTTGAAACCCTGCTATATCAGCCAGAGGGACCACGCACATTCAGAACGCCGCAAAATCATAAAATTGATGAATCACTGGATATGAATGAGATTCTCCCTTATGTACAGGAAGCGCTCGATCATCAAACACCGGTTGATCTGTCACTAAACATTCGCAACATTCACCGTGTAGCTGGAACGATTACGGGCAGTGAAGTGTCTAAGCGCTACGGAGAAGAAGGTCTGCCAGAGGATACGATCACACTTCGGTTCACTGGTTCAGCTGGACAAAGCTTCGGCGCATTTGTTCCAAAGGGGATGTCTTTATATTTAACAGGTGACTCAAATGACTATATCGGCAAAGGACTCTCTGGAGGCAAAATTGCTGTCAAAACATCTGATCACTTTGTACAAAATGGACATGAGAACGTGATTGTCGGTAACGTTGCATTTTACGGCGCGACAAGCGGAAAAGCGTATATTAACGGTCGTGCAGGTGAACGATTTGCCGTTCGTAATTCAGGTGTCAATGTGGTCGTTGAAGGAATCGGTGATCACGGCTGTGAATACATGACTGGCGGACGTGTTGTCATTTTAGGTGACGTTGGGAAGAACTTTGGCGCAGGGATGTCTGGCGGTATCGCTTATGTGCATACATCCGATGCAAAACAGTTCAAAAGAATGTGTAACATGGAAATGATCATGTTTGAAAAACTCACAGATCACGAAGAAGAACAAGAAGTGAAGCAAATGATTCAGGAACACCTTGATTATACAAACAGCTCAAAAGCAGCAGCGCTTCTAGAGAACTGGGCACAAGAAAAGAATCAATTCATTAAGATCATTCCGAGAAATTACAAAATGATGCTTCAAAGCATTGAGGAACAAAAACAAGCAGGCCTCAGCCACGAGGAAGCTGTTATGTTCGCATTTGAAGCAAACACAAAACCGAAAAATAAAGAAACGGCAAACGGGCAAAAAGCAGCCGTCGCTCATTAAGAAAGGGGAGAGGACAATGGGCAAAGCAACAGGTTTTATGGATTATAAAAGAGAAAAGCCAAATGAACGTGACCCTCTCACTCGTCAAAATGACTGGAAAGAATATTCAGCTCCTTATACAGATGAGGTATTGAAACAGCAGGGTGCTAGATGTATGGATTGCGGAACACCGTTTTGTCAAATTGGGATGGAGATCAGGGGCGGCGTTTCTGGCTGCCCGATCTACAATTTAATTCCAGAATGGAATGACCTTGTCTACCGGGGCAGATGGAAAGAAGCGCTTGAAAGACTACAAAAAACGAACAATTTCCCTGAATTTACTGGAAGAGTATGTCCAGCACCTTGTGAAGGCTCATGTACCGTCGCGATCAATGATCCAGCAGTATCGATTAAAAATATCGAACGGACGATCATTGATAAAGGTTTTGAAAATGGCTGGATTACACCAAGAATTCCTTCAAGCCGTACAGGGAAAAAGGTTGCCATTGTCGGATCAGGACCAGCAGGACTGGCAAGTGCAGACCAACTAAACCAAGCAGGGCACGCTGTAACCGTGTTTGAACGATCTGATCGTCTTGGTGGACTGCTCACTTATGGTATTCCGAATATGAAGCTCGACAAAGAAGTCGTTGAGCGCAGAGTTAAACTGCTAAGACAAGAAGGCATTGACTTTGTGACCAATACAGAAATTGGTGTGGATATCACGGCTGATGAACTGAAAGAGCAATTTGATGCGGTCATCCTTTGTACAGGTGCACAAAAGCAGCGTGACCTGTTAATTGAAGGCAGGGAAGCAAAAGGGATTCACCTGGCAATGGATTATTTAACACTCGCAACAAAAAGCATGCTTGATTCAGGATTCAAAGATAAAAACTTTATTGACGCAAAAGGGAAAGACGTCATTGTGATTGGCGGAGGAGATACAGGCGCTGACTGCGTCGCAACTGCACTTCGCCAAAAAGCAAAAAGTGTTGTTCAATTCGGAAAGCATCCAAAGCTTCCAGATACACGTGTAGGGGATAACATGTGGCCAGAACAGCCTTATGTCTTCTCTCTAGATTATGCTTACGAAGAAGCACAAGCAAAATTTGGAGAAGATCCGCGGCAATATTCGATTCAAACCACAAAGATTGTGGCTGATAAAAATGGGAAGTTAAAAGAGCTTCATACCATTCAAATGGAAAAGGTGAAAAACGAGCAAGGGAAGTTTGAATTTCATGAGATTCCAGGAACAGAGAAGGTATGGCCAGCTCAGCTAGTCTTTATTGCGATTGGTTTTGAGGGAACTGAACAGCCGCTAGTGAAACACTTTGGCGTGGACAGCAAAAACAATCGGATTGACGCAAAATATGGGGAATATACGACGAATGTAGAAGGCGTATTTGCAGCGGGAGATGCAAGACGCGGTCAAAGCTTGATTGTCTGGGCAATTAACGAAGGCAGACAAGTGGCGCATGAGGTAGACCGTTATTTAATGGGGAGTTCGGTTCTGCCAAAATAGGTCAAACAAAGGGTGTTTACCATATATAGAGAAAAGCCATGACCAAAGAGTGGTCATGGCTTTTTATGATTCAGACATGGTTGGCTGGATAATGACTTTTTTACGTTTGAACTGGGAGACAACCAAACAGAGGAAGACAGCAAGAACAAAAAGAGAAATGGTCAAAAAGCCAAATGTATAGGAGCCCGTCATTTCTTTTAAACTGCCAAGAACGTTTGGTAAAAAGAATCCCCCAATGCCTCCTGCAGCCCCTACAATTCCAGTCACAATCCCAATTTCCTTATGAAACACTTGCGGCACAAGCTGGAACACCGCCCCATTCCCCATACCAAGACACATCATTCCGACAAATAAAAGCGCAATGACCACTGGTAAAGCAGGTAGACTACTCACTGCCCCTAAACAGATACCAATCAAAGCAAATAAACCGAGCAGTACTTTCATCCCGCCAATTTTATCGGCAATCAAACCGCCAACTGGCCGAAAGAAGCTGCCTGCCGCCACACAAAGCGTCACAAAATCACCGGCATGAATTTTTGAAATAGCATATTGGTCCACAAAGAAAATACTCAAGAAACTTGAAAGTCCGACAAAACCACCGAATGTAATTGCATAAAGAAGACAGAAAAACCACGTTGTCTTTACTTTAAAGACTGAAAAATAGGACCGAAGCGGCTGAGGGGCCGGCTGGTTTGGTGCATCTTTTGCTGTGAAAATAAAAAACAAAAAGACGAAACTTAAAGGAATAAGAGCGAGCCCCATCACTGTATGCCAGCCATACATCTCCGCAAGCCTTGGTCCAAAGAGTGTCGAGATCAGTGTTCCGCTGTTTCCGGCGCCGGCAATTCCCATCGCTACCCCTTGTAAATGAGGAGGGTACCAGCGGCTTGCCATCGGTAAAGCGACCGCAAAACTCGCACCTGCAACCCCTAATAAAATCCCGATCAGTACTAGCTCTGAAAGGGTTGTACCACCGAAAAACCCCCATATAAGCGGAATGGTGGTCAAAATCATGCCCATCATCGCTGTTTTTTTAGGTCCCATTCGGTCTGTTAATAGGCCTAGCACAATTCGAAAAAAAGATCCGGATAAAATCGGAATGGCTACAATCATGCCTTTTTCTATTGTCGATAAGGCAAAATCTTGTGCAATAAAAGCACCGAGTGCCCCCAGCAAAACCCAAATCATGAAACTCACGTCAAAATATAAAAATGAACCAAACAATGTCTTAGGATGACCACTAGAAGTCAATTCTGAGAGTTTCACAAAACCCCTCCTTTATTTTGAATTTTCTGACTTAAAGATAGCGAGTTGATAGAAGGAATGGAAGTGTTGTGTTAGAAAAAATGACATGGATAAACACTTTTTTACAAATGTGTGCCATAATCTATGGCAAACATTGCTTTGGCGCAAAAAGCTAGAAAGGTTGATCTCACATGGCAAAACGTAAACTCGTGTTTATCGGAAACGGCATGGCGAGTATGAAATGTATCGAACATATCGTAAAGAAACAGCCAGAACGCTATTCCATCACGATCATTGGAAAAGAGAAGCACCCGGCCTACAACCGAATAAAACTTTCGTCAGTTTTACAAAAAAGTGAATCGTTGTCTCAAATTGAACTAAAGCCAAAAGAATGGTACACCAAACATGACATCACCATCCAAACAGGCGAAGCAGTTGTCCACATCGATACAAAGCGTCAATTGCTCATGACAGAAGCACGCCGGAATATCCCGTATGACAAACTGGTTATCGCCACAGGCTCATCGCCTCATTTTCTGCCTATACAAGGCGTATCCAAAAAAGGGGTCTATGCTTTTCGTACGATTGACGATTATGAGGCCATTTACGCTGATTCTTTACGCTATGAGCGTGCAGCAGTCATTGGAGGTGGTGTACTTGGTGTGGAAGTGGCCGCTGGTTTACAGATCGCTGGACTGAAGACAACCTTGATTCATCACACGGATTGGCTTATGCAACGCCAATTAGATGAAACAGCTGCAGGGCTTTTGTCTCAACAATTAAGTCGCAAGGGGATTCAGGTAAAAACAAATGCTCATACGATTGCATGTTTAGGAAACGAGAGAGTAGAAGGCGTTCTGTTAAAAAGTGGAGACATCGTGGATGCTGATCTCGTGGTTTTCACAACAGGGGTCCGTCCGAATATAGAGCTTGCAAAACAGCACGGCATTCATACAAGAAAAGCCATTGTTGTAAATGATGTCATGCAGACAAACGTTGAGAATATTTATGCTATTGGAGAATGTGCAGAGCATAAGGGGATGGTGCACGGTCTTGTGCAGCCTATTTATGAACAAGCAAACGTGCTTGCGAATCATTTATTAGATGAACTGGTCACGAATTTACCTCCTGCCATTTATTCAACAAAATTGAAAGCAAATGACATATCTATTTATTCTGCTGGCAGTATTGTAAACCGATCCCCCTCCGCTTCAGTGGTGACTTACTTAGATGAAGAACAAGAAGTATATAAAAAACTAGTGTTTGAACATGATGTGCTCACAGGCGTTGTATTAGTTGGTCAACTTGAGAGAGCTGAGCAGCTTTTGCAGGATGTAAAAGTGGGGCGTGATAAAAGCGTAGTCATGAAATCGCTGAATGAAGAGCAGATATCCCCTTTAGATTCATTAAAAACAGAGGATCTCATCTGCCAATGCCACACGGTGACGAAGGGAGCGATATTCAAAAGCATATCGGTCCATCAGCTGACAAATTTAGAAGAGATAAAAAAACAGACAGGGGCCGCAACGGGCTGCGGAGGCTGTCAAGAGCTTGTTCGTGCCTGCTGCCATGTCTCATCAAATCAGCTAACGGAAGCACTGGACACGTTTTGCTCGTGCACAAATGTAGAGGAAGAGACCATTTTTTCGTATGTAAAAAAGCAGCAGCCGCTGAATGAAGAGCAAGTAAGAAGACAATTTGATTGGATGACAGATAACGGCTGTGACAAGTGCCGAGCAGCCATTCCATACTATCTTGAGCAGTTTCAAGATCTTTTCGTAAAAGACAGCCCATCAGATCATGAGCACATACTAATGCCTCAGTTATATGGTGGCCGTCTTGATCTGACATTTTTACAGATGATAACCGGATTATTAGAGCAAAAGCAAATTCAGCACGTAGAACTAACGGAGAATAAACGAATTCGGCTGATCGGTATTTCACAAGAGGCCGACCATATTGTAAAAGAACATGGACACATCATGCCACAAGAAAGCAAGAGACTTTCTCATGTTCTATCATGTGATTGTCGTCACGATCCATCTGTCACAACACTTGTCATGGAGATCGAAAGACAACTAGAAAACACGCTTTTACCTGCAGTCACATCGATTCATATCGCTGGTCCTTCCTGCGTATGTCATTTCAGCCCCATCTATGACATCTGCATCAAGAAGCAGCTGGATGAATGGGACATTTATATAGGAGGCAGCATACGTCAACCTAAGGCAGGTCAGCTTTTTTATTCTGTGAGCCGAACGGATGAGCTGATTCCTTTTTTAAAAGCACTGCTTGAAGACTATAGAAAACGTGCATATTTTCAAGAATCTATTGGAGACTGGATCCAAAAAAACGGCATCATTTCCATCCGAGAAAAATTGCTCGATGAGGAAATGAGAGAAGAGCTCTGCGAGCAATTTGAGCAAAGTAGACAAAAGGGTGTGAATGTATGAATCAATCTTTTTTACAATATGTGCAGCAAACATCAGAGCAGCAAGAGCGAAAAAGGGTGTTCCCATCTCAATGTCCGTTTTGCAGTATGCAGTGCAAAATGCAATTAGTCGAGCAGCACGCAGAAGGGCGAACACGCTACCAGACGATAGGTATTCATAATCCAACCACGTTCGGCAGGATCTGTATGAAAGGGCAGCATGCCCACCAGCACGCACTGCACAAGGAACGATTGAATCACCCCCTCATCAAAAGAAACGGTCAATTTGTCAAAGTGACTTGGCAAGAGGCACTTGACGAAATCAAAGCACGCACTCAAACCCTTCAGACGGAACATGGGAACGATGCTATCAGTGTGTATGGTAGTGCATCGATTACAAATGAAGAAGCTTATTTACTCGGAAAATTTGCAAGGGTCGCCCTTAAAACGAAATACATTGATTACAATGGAAGACTGTGTATGTCTTCAGCAGCAACAGCAGCTAACCAAACATTTGGACTTGATCGGGGTCTAACATTTCCGCTTCGTGACATCAAGCATGCCCGGGTTTTACTATTGGTTGGAACCAATATAGCGGAATGTCAGCCGACCCTCATGCCGTACTTGGAAGAAGCTAAAAAGAACGGGGCATTTCTCATCGTGATCGATCCGCGAAAAACAGCAACAGCCAAACTAGCTGACTTACATGTCAGCTTAAGGCCTGGGTCAGATGCTGCACTCGCAAATGGAATCTTACACGTCATGCTTCATGAACAGTTACTAGACGAAGAATTTATTAAAAAACGAACATCAGGTTTTCAAGAAATGAAACAGCATATTTCACACATGTCCCTGCCTGACATTACGCAGCAAACCGGTGTATCGATGAAAGTCATTCAAAAAATAGCGAGAAAATTCGCACGCGAAAAAACAGGAATGATTCTGACTGCAAGAGGCATTGAGCAGCAAATAGACGGGACAGCATCCGTTCGTAATTTCCTGAATATTCTGCTTGTTACTGGGAAAATTGGCCGGATTGGGTGTGGATATGGTGCTATTACTGGGCAAGGAAATGGACAGGGTGCAAGAGAACATGGACAAAAAGCAGATCAGCTTCCTGGTTACCGTGATATCACAAACCCAGTACATAGAAAAGAAATGGCCGAAATATGGAATATCGATGAAAAAGAACTGCCTGGAAAAGGTGTATCTGCTTTTGAAATGTTTGAAAAAATGCAGAAAGGAGAGATAAAAGCGCTCTTTTTAATGTGTTCTAATCCCGTTCAATCAGGTCCGCATGCAAGCTTTATCAAAAAAGCCATCGAGCAGCTGTCCTTTTTTGTCGCAATTGATTTATTTATCTCTGAGACGGCTGCACTTGCAGATGTTATTTTACCAGCTTCGTCATATTTAGAGGACGAAGGGACCATGACGAACATAGAAGGACGCGTTACGCTGAGAGAAGCAACCTATCCACTCAAACACCAAAGAAAGCACGATTGGCAAATCATTTGTGATATAGCAGCAGTATTAGGCAAAGGAGGCTCTTTTTCTTTTTCATCTGCAGAAGACATCTTTGAGGAATTGAGAACAGCAACGAAAGGAGCCAAAGCCGATTATTCCGGTATGACCTATGACAGGTTAAGGAAGACGCAAGGCATATTATGGCCCTGCTCTCATTTGGAAGACCGAGGAACAGAAAGACTATTTGAGCATCAATTCTCACATCCTGATAAATTAGCAAAATTTGCAGTCGTTGCACATGGACAACAGGGTGCAAAAGAACCAGTCAGTCCAGAATATCCACTCTATTTAACGACCGGCAGGGTGATGGCTCATTACCAAACGGGCGTTCAAACAAGAAAAAGCACCTCTCTTGTTGCCCGGCAGTTTGAAGCTTATGTAGAGCTTCATCCTGATACAGCCGAAGCTTACGGGATTCAGCACGGGGAACTCGTCACCATCCAGTCAAAACGAGGTAGTGTCATCATGAGGTGCCACATAACAGATACCACCCGAAAAGATACTGTGTTTGTTCCGTTTCACTGGAATAAACATCAATCAATTAACCTATTAATTGGTAAACAGTTAGATCCACACAGTAAAATGCCAGGTTTTAAATATTGTCCTGTACAGCTGTCAGCCTACAAGAATTGAAAACTATGTGAGAAATTTTAACATGTATTTTCCATCTTTGTTTAGATTATGGTACTTTCTAAAAAACGATCACATGAGGGGTGTTTTTCATGAAAGAAAAACTCGTATTAGTAGGGAATGGTATGGCTGGTATCCGAACGCTCGAAAACATTTTAAAAACAGACAATGAACGATTCGACATGACTGTATTTGGAACTGAGCCGTATCCTAACTATAATCGGATTCTTTTATCGAAAGTTCTCCAAGGGGATACAAAGACAGAGGATATTACGTTAAACGATTGGAATTGGTACAAGGAACATCATATTCAGCTGTTTACAAATGAGACCATTGTGAAGATCGATCCAGACAATCAAACCGTTATGAGTGATCAAGGACGGACCGTGCATTATGACCGTTTAATTTTAGCGACAGGGTCCCTCCCGTTCATCCCGCCCATTCCAGGGAGCGATAAAAAAGGGGTAACAGCTTTTCGTACATTACAAGACACAGAGGAAATGGTCAAAGCATCTACGATGTACAAAAAAGCAGCCGTTATTGGAGGCGGGCTCCTTGGACTTGAAGCAGCACGTGGTCTATTAAACTTAGGTATGGAAGTGACCGTCATTCATCTTGGCTCTCATCTAATGGACCGGCAGCTCGATCCGGTGGCAGGTCAACTTCTGCAAACAGCATTAGAAAAACAAGGCATGAGCTTTTTATTAGGAAAACAGACAAATGAAATTTTAGGAGATACAAGAGTAGAAGGGCTAACATTTTCAGATGGTTCTACATTAGAGACAGATATGGTGGTCATGGCAGCAGGAATTAAACCGAATCACAAGCTTGCCGAAACGAGCGGCATTGAAGTGAACCGGGGAATTATCGTCAATGATTTCATGGAAACAAGTGTCCCGCGGATTTACGCAGTCGGAGAATGTGTTGAACATAGAGGACAAACGTACGGTCTTGTTGCGCCATTATACGATCAAGCAAACGTGCTTGCGAAGCATGTTTGTGATATGGCCCCGACGCCTTATGAAGGATCTGTTCTATCGACACAGCTGAAAGTATCAGGGGTTGATGTATTTTCAGCTGGAGATTTTATAGAAAACGATGAGAAACAAGCGATTAAGATTTTTGACGAACAGCAAGGCATTTATCAAAAACTAGTCTTCCAGCAAAACCGATTAGTCGGCGCCGTCATGTTTGGAGAAACAAGCGATGGACCACGTTTATTCTCGTACATTAGAGAAGGTGTTGATATGTCAGATATGGAAAAAGTATCTGTCTTAACATCAAATGAGCTGGCGCAAGAAAACACGATTGAACAAATGGCAAACGACCATATCGTTTGTGGCTGTAATGGTGTCTCAAAAGGTCAAATAGTGGCAGCTATTCAAAAAGAAGGCCTAACGACTATACAAGAGGTCAAGCAATGTACAAGTGCTTCTCGGTCATGCGGAGGCTGTCAATCTGTTGTGGAAGAGATTTTATGGCACACTTTAGGCGATGATGCAAACCGCACTGCGCAAAAAGAAACCATCTGCGCCTGCACCACCTTATCAAGAGATGAAGTGATTCATGAAATAAAAGAGAAAGGTTTGCAGCATGTCAAAGAAGTGATGAATGTACTTGACTGGGAAACAGAAGAAGGCTGTTCAAAGTGCCGGCCTGCACTGAATTACTATTTAGGGATGATGTATCCGCTTGACTACAAAGATGAAAAAAGCTCGCGATTTGTGAATGAACGAATGCATGCCAACATCCAAAACGATGGTACCTATTCGGTCGTTCCACGTATGTACGGGGGCGTGACAAATGCTAATGACCTGAGAAAAATAGCGGATGTCGTTGACAAATATGAGATACCGCTTGTGAAAATGACTGGAGGGCAGCGAATCGACCTTTTAGGTGTCAAAAAAGAAGATTTACCAAAAGTATGGGCTGATTTAGATATGCCGTCTGGTTATGCTTACGGAAAATCATTAAGAACCGTCAAAACTTGTGTTGGAGAACAATTTTGCAGATTCGGAACGCAGGATTCCATTTCTCTTGGGATCGCACTTGAAAAGAAATTTGAAGGACTTGCCACACCGCACAAAGTCAAAATGGCCGTATCAGCCTGTCCAAGAAACTGTGCTGAATCTGGGATTAAAGATCTTGGCATCGTAGGTATCGATGGGGGATTTGAATTGTATGCTGGCGGGAATGGAGGGACACATTTACGAGCTGGAGACTTATTAATGAAAGTAAGTACAGCAGAAGAAGTAGAACAAATGGCCGCAGCCTACCTTCAATATTACAGAGAAACCGCAAATTATTTAGAGAGAACATCCGCTTGGGTTGAACGGCTTGGATTGAATCATATCCAAACGGTCCTGCTAGATGACAAGAAACGTGCAGCACTCATCGAAAGAATGGACATCGCACTTTCAACTTATGAAGAACCGTGGCAAGAGATTCGAGAGAACGAAACAGAAACAAGACAATTATTTCAAAAGGCAACTGCTTCCGTCTAAATCAATTGAAGGGATGAGATCAGATGACAGTTTCAATTGTAAAAGTTCATATTGGTACAATATCAGATTTTCCATTGCAGCTAGGGAAAACAGTCGCAGCCGGTCCACTTGAATTAGCTGTTTTTCAAACCTCTAACAAGCAGTTCAAAGCCATTGAAAATCGCTGTCCTCATAAAGGCGGTGTACTAGCTGAAGGAATGGTGAGCGGAGATCATGTCTTCTGTCCAATGCATGATTGGAAAATCAACCTTTCATCAGGAAATGTTCAAGAACCAGATCATGGATGCGTGAAAACATATGAAGCATTGGTTGAGGGAGACGACGTCTTTATTTTACTGCCTTCATAAATGGTTTAGAACCTTCCTTTCCTGTACATGCTGTAAGTACATGCAGTGAGAAAGGAAGGTATATGTGTGCCATTTTTTAATATTTTGATTGAACTCTTTATCGGATTTTTCGCTTTATTTTCCATTACAAAGCTATTAGGGAAAACACAATTTGCACAAATCACGCCGTTTGATTTTATTTCTGCACTGATTTTAGGGGAGATGGTTGGTAACGCCATTTTTGATCCAGAAGTCAGCGTGCTACATATCCTTTTTGCAGTTGCAGTCTGGGGCGTTTTAATCTACACAGTTGAATGGCTTTCACAAAAATTCAAATCCATTCGCGCTTTTTTAGAGGGAAGACCGACTCTTGTGATTGATAAAGGAAAGATTCACTACAATCGATTAAAGAAAAATATGCTTGATTTAAATCAGCTGCAGACGCTGATTCGAGCGAAAGGGCATTTTGCTCTTAATGAAATTGAATTTGCCATTTTGGAAACGGATGGGTCTGTGAGTGTGCTTCCGAAAATGAAATATGCACCAGCTACAGCCGAAGATGTGAACGTGAAAGGAAAAGAAGTCACATTGCCTAGAACGTTTATTATCGACGGAGAGATTTTAAAAAAAGATTTAAAGGAAGCTGGATTTGATGAAGCGTGGCTGAGAGAGCAATTGAAAAAACAGCACATATCCTCCTATAAAGACGTCCTATTTTGTGAATGGATTGAAAATGAAGGAATTTATGCGATGAAATATGAAAAAACATCCACAACCTAACACAGTGGATGTTTTTTTGTGTTTTTTTGTTTTATAACTGAATAGGATCAAAAAGAATACGTCAATGAAAACGTTCACAATATAAGGGGGAGATGTGTGATGAAGTATGGAAAACGACTGCTGATGATGGTATTGGCCTTACTGCTTTTTGACTCAGCTTATGCGCAAGCAGCTGGACACAACCATCAAACAAACCGCGTGCTTATTGTCGACCAAAAAGGAAATGGGACATTTCGAACGGTTCAATCTGCCATTGATGCGATACCAGTGAACAATCAACAGCAAACGACGATATATATTAAAAATGGTGTGTATAAAGAAAAGATTCTCCTTCCGCAAAATAAGCCGTATGTGTCCTTTATTGGAGAAAATCAGTATCAGACGATTCTGACGTATGATGATACAAATGCAAGCAGCGGGAGCACAACCAATAGCTCTAGTACAATGATTCGGGCAAATCATTTTTACGCAGAAAATATCACGTTTCAAAATACAGCTGGCCGAAACGCAGGGCAGGCGGTTGCCCTTTATGTATCCGGGGACCGGGCTGTGTTTAAACACGTACGTGTTCTCGGTTATCAAGATACACTTTATGCCACAGGCACAGGGAGACAATATTATGAAGATTGCTATATCGAGGGCACGGTTGACTTCATCTTTGGTTCAGCAACGGCTGTATTTAAAAGAGCTGAAATAAAAAGTCTTGGAAATGGATATATTACAGCGGCATCCACAACAGAAGCGCAAAAGTATGGCTACGTTTTTATTGATTCCACGTTAAATAAAGGAACGTCTGCGTCTCAATCTGTGTACTTAGGCCGTCCGTGGAGACCTCATTCGGCTGTCACGTTCCTCCAAACAAAAATGGATGAACATATTAAAGCTGAGGGATGGCATAACTGGGAGAACAAAGACAACGAAAGAACGGCTAGATATCAAGAATATGGATCAACGGGCGCAGGGAGTCATGTGGCAAACCGGGTGAAGTGGTCAACGATATTAACAAAAAACGAAGCAAGTCAAATCACCGTTCAAGCCGTGCTTAGCGGAAGCGATGGCTGGAATCCTGAAAAAAGGTAAAAGAGGCTTGTCAGTTTTCGTCAAAGAAAGCTGACTTTTCTGTTTAAAAAACCTTTGAGAACAAACGTTCTTTTGTGTATAATGAACATAATCTGCTAAATTTGGCTGCTTTTCTAAAAAGGAGGGATTGCGTGAAACGTTTCTCACAGGTCATGTTTTTACAACTATGTATTTTGTCGATGTTATTTCTCCCTTTTTCAGTGAAAGATGAACAACTAACAGCTCATGATGATCAATCAAAATGGATCACTTCTTTAGACGAATTCATTCGAACAGCACCTGATTTAGAGGGCGCAATTGCTGGCATCAGCGTACGCGATACTTCTGACACTTCTCTTCTTTATGAACATCAAGCGGACATCCGTCTGACTCCTGCTTCTAATATGAAATTACTCACATCTGCTATCGCACTCGATCTACTGGGTGAAACACACACTTTTCCAACAGACGTTTGGATAGATGGTTCAATTCACAAAAAAACATTGCACGGCAATCTTTATCTCCGAGGCTCTGGAGACCCGACATTGTTAGAAAGCGATTTTGCCGCATTAGCCAAACAAGTCAAAAAGGCCGGAATACATACGATTCGTGGACAGCTTGCAGCTGATGATACTTGGTTTGATGACACAAGGTATTCCATCGATCTGCCGTGGAGTGATGAAGATCAATATTACGGCGCTCAAATATCTGCTCTTACTGCTTCACCGAATGAGGATTATGATGCAGGGACGATCATTCTCGAAGTTAAGCCGGGAAAGAAAGCAGGGCAGAAGGCCAGCTATGAGATGATCCCGAAGACTGACGTCGCTCAAGTTGTCAATCAAGTGAAAACTGTGCCAGAAGGCGGAAAGAAGAAAATATCTTTTAAACGCTCTCACGGTACAAACAAAATTACACTGACTGGAACGATTCCGCTAAAAGCATCCTCGTCTAAACAATGGGTCGCATTATGGGAACCGACAACGTATGCTTTAGACTTAATGAAACGAGCATTAAAGGCTGAGGGGATTCAGCTGAAAGGACCACTCAAAACAAAACAAGTTCCTAAAAAAGCGAAAAAAATCGCTTCCCATACATCAATGCCTTTATCCGATCTTCTTGTTCCGATGATGAAATTAAGCAACAATACACATGCAGAAATTCTGTTAAAAGAACTTGGGAAGCGGGTAAAGAACAAAGGGAGTTTTGACAAAGGGCTTGACGTGCTGAATGAACGTCTTCCTGCCTATGGCATAGATGCATCTATGACTGTGTTGAGAGACGGATCAGGCATATCACCGATTAACCTTGTTTCTGCAAATCAATTCACGTTATTTTTGACAAACATTCAAAAGGAAAAATGGTTTAACACCTATGTCCATGCACTTCCGTTAGCTGGGGCAAGTGAGCGTATGGTGGGAGGTACATTAAGAAATAGATTGAAAGAACCAGCTACACTAGAAAAAGTGCGTGCAAAAACAGGTACACTATCAACGGTCAGCACACTATCTGGATATATTGAAACGCAGAGTGGAAAAACGCTTGCTTTTTCCATCTTATTGAATCATCTCGTTGATGACGAAAAAGGAAAAGAGATAGAAGACCGAATTGTCAGCATGTTAGCTGAGGATCTTTAGACAGAGAAGGAGAACCATCATGACGTTAGATAATAATCAATCTTTAGTAAAAACCATGTCGATCTTTCTAATTCCACTTTTATTAAGCAATATTTTGCAATCAATTGGACAGCTTGTTTCCATTGTGCTTGTCGGTAGATGGATTGGAGAGGATGCAGTAGCTGCGATTTCGGCATTCTTTCCACTTTTCTTTTTACTTGTTTCTTTTTCCATTGGGATTGGATCAGGGAGCTCGATCCTGATTGGACAAGCATACGGAGCAAAAAATGAGCAGAGGTTAAAGGAAATTATCGGTACAACGCTTTCGTTCACCTTTTTAATCGGACTTTCTTTAGCTGTCATTGGAGGTTTTTTTGCCACAGATATTTTACATTTGATGGGGACACCTGCAAATATTGTGGAGGAAAGTGCGGCATATGCCAGAATCCTATTCATCTCCATGCCCATCTTATTTCTTTATTTTGTCTATACAACTTTTTTACGAGGAACAGGAGATTCGAAAACTCCATTTTATTTCTTAATGATTAGTACAGGAACAAATATTTTACTGCTACCGATTTTATTATTCGGCTGGCTTGGTTTACCGGCATTTGGTTTATATGGTGCTGCGTATTCTTCTGTGATTTCTACAATCGTTACGTTTATCATTCTTCATATCTATCTTTATAAAACAAAGCACCCGCTTCGCATTGATGCGTCGGTTAGAAAGCATTTATTGATGAAAGGGGATTTATTAAAAACGCTATTAAAGTTAAGTATCCCTTCTAGTATTAATATGATTCTCATTTCTTTATCAGAAATTGCTGTCATTTCTTTTGTCAACGATTATGGATCACAGGCGACCGCAGCCTATGGCGTTGTCAATCAAGTCGTAAGTTATGTACAGATGCCTGCAGTGAGCCTTGGTATTGCGGTTTCTATTTTCGCCGCACAATTCATTGGCGCAGGAAACATGAATCGTTTGAAAGATGTCATTAAAATTGGGCTGGGGCTAAACTTTGCGATAGGCGGATTGATTATTATTTTCGTCTATATTTTCGCACCACAAATTTTATCTATCTTTTTAACAGATCCTGCAACAATTGATGTTGCATATAGTTTGGTCGTGATTACCCTATGGAGCTATCTCATTTTTGGAACGGCGCAAATCGTTGCAGCCACAATGAGAGCAAGTGGCACAGTTCTATGGCCGACCATCTTTAGTATTTGTTCCATTTGGCTTGTTGAAGTACCAGTGGCTTATGTGCTATCACACCATACATCGCTTGGGATCAAAGGAATCTGGATAGGATATCCTGCTGCCTTTTTTGTAAACTTATTGCTCCAATACGGCTATTATCGACTGGTATGGAAGAAAAAGCAGATCGTTGCACTTGTCCAATCATAATGTGAGCCTATCATCTGGCATATACATACGAAGATCGATTACTTTGTAGGGGGTCTGATCTTCTATGTTTTTAAATCAAAGAAGTGAGCTCAGTTCGTATGATATCGGTGACTTCACTTATGCCGGACCAGGTTTTCAAGTCTTGACGTGGGGAGAAGGAACAACGCTGAATGTAGGGAAGTTTTGTTCCATCGCAAACGAAGTAAAAGTTTTTCTTGGTGGTGAACACCGAACAGATTGGGTCACCACATATCCCTTCAATCAAATTTTCACAGATGCTGCCCATATTGAAGGACATCCACGATCAAAAGGGGATGTGTGTATAGGGCACGATGTTTGGATTGGATATGGAGCAACAATCATGTCAGGAGTACAGATAGGAAACGGGGCAGTCATTGGAGCAAATAGTCTGATTACAAAAGATGTGCCTCCATATGCGATTGTCGCAGGGAACCCGCAGCGGCTCATGAAATATCGGTTTTCTTCGGATATCATTGAAAAACTTCAGTTATTAGAATGGTGGAATTTAGAGTTTTCGTTCATACAGTCTATTTTTCACCTCTTGCAATCTCCTGATATTGACCGTTGTATAAGCGTAATTGAAGATAGAAAAAAGAAAGGCTGACAGAGCCTTTCTTTTTTTCTATCTTCGTTTCACTTAGCTGAGTCTGATGATGGTAAGTGATGCACCGGTTGCACCACCACCTATTAGAATGGCTGTTACAACCGCTCCGAAAAATTGTAATGAAATTGTATTTCCTGCTGTTAAATTGACAATAACTGTATTGCTCATAAAAGTTGTGGATACGGCAGAGGACTGAATTGAACCTGGAATAGCAGTTGATCCATTCAACCATAGCCTTGTGCTCACTAAAAGTGCAGTAGTGGTATTTACTTGATATGTGATATAGTATTTACCTGTTTGCTGGACTGTGAATGTATCATTTGAACCATTCGGCGTAAATCCATTAATATTTTGATTACTTGGTAAAGCAATGTTCGTACCACCAGCAATAGTAATGATTGTAGGACCTGTTGTATTTCCAGCATAAAGTGCCGTATCAGTTGGACCGCTAGCTCCAGTGGCACCAGTGATTCCAGTAGCTCCAGTTGGACCGGTGCCTCCAGTGGCACCAGTGATTCCAGTAGCTCCAGTTGGACCGGTGCCTCCAGTGGCACCAGTGATTCCAGTAGCTCCAGTTGGACCGGTGCCTCCAGTGGCACCAGTGATTCCAGTAGCTCCAGTTGGACCGGTGCCTCCAGTGGCACCAGTGATTCCAGTAGCTCCAGTTGGACCGGTGCCTCCAGTGGCACCAGTGATTCCAGTAGCTCCA
>NZ_JAGXJP010000271.1:0-253 GCF_019091365.1 Bacillus sp. GbtcB10 | reverse complement strand
AAACGACGAATTGCTTCTGCACGTGGTACTTCATGACGAACGATTTCTAAGTTCTCGTTCACAATTTTTTGCATTTCTTTTTCGATTTTCTTGAAGTCTTCAACTGTAATTGCTTCTTCCATATCAATATCGTAGTAGAAGCCATTTTCAATTACTGGACCAATGCCAAGCTCAACCTTAACATCTTTATATAAACGTTTTAACGCTTGCGCTAAAAGGTGAGCTGTTGAGTGGCGTAAAATATATAAGCCAT
>NZ_JAGXJP010000270.1:0-253 GCF_019091365.1 Bacillus sp. GbtcB10 | reverse complement strand
AAATGTTGACACTTGTTTTATTAAAGTTAAAGGCATGCTTATATGAAGCAAATCACATGAATAGAAATTTATAAAAACGAAATGCGATCCTCTATCTTATCGACTTTTCAATAAATCTATGCTTGTCATGTATGAATTTATTGAATGTGACTTTGAGGATGATTTCGGATTTCACAAATGCTTGATTCATACTTATGACATGAGACACATTTTAAATATAAATCATGTTCAATGCTTCAATCATGTTATATCT
>NZ_JAGXJP010000269.1:0-253 GCF_019091365.1 Bacillus sp. GbtcB10 | reverse complement strand
CGGACCAAAATGCTTAAGCGGGAGGTAACGTAGTACACTCATCAGGCCCTTATAAGCTAATCACACACACTCCCCACTTCCGATGTGGGACTAATGGGATATTACACTTGATACCAAATGTCACGACCCGGGTCTGATGAGCCAACTGGCCGATATCTCCATTTTGGTCCTCAACGACGGACCAAAATGCTTAAGCGGGAGGTAACGTAGTACACTCATCAGGCCCTTATAAGCTAATCACACACACTCCCCA
>NZ_JAGXJP010000268.1:0-254 GCF_019091365.1 Bacillus sp. GbtcB10 | reverse complement strand
GATGGTTTAAAACATAACCTCTTGAGCATTAGTCAACTATGTGATAAAGGATATATTGTCATATTCGAATATAATGCTTGCATCATTGAAAAACCATACAAAAACATGTCTATGATTGCATTAAAACAAAATAACGTATACACTATTGACATCAATGATGTGTGTAATGAAATATGTTTTTCGGTTTTGTGTGAGAATGCTTGGCTATGGCATAGAAGATTAGGTCATGCTAGCATGAAACTAATCACTCAAGT
>NZ_JAGXJP010000267.1:0-254 GCF_019091365.1 Bacillus sp. GbtcB10 | reverse complement strand
ATCCAGCGTGCTTTCTGGAAAATTAATGATACGAGTAAGTTATTTTTATTTTACAATTCTATTTGCATAATATCAACACTATAAGTTCATATTTGACTATAAAATATGAATTTAAATGTCTTAACATGTCTACTTCTAAAATTTTCAGAATATTCAGGATAAAGTTTAGAAAAACATAGGTTCGTATGATGTGGTATAATTTTCTTATTTACATGTACGTTTCTGAATATTCTTAAAACAAGAAGAGGTGAAAA
>NZ_JAGXJP010000266.1:0-254 GCF_019091365.1 Bacillus sp. GbtcB10 | reverse complement strand
CTGATTTATACTGTACTGATGAAAATTGTCGTAAACAACTTAGTTTTGTGGATGAGTTCGAACGTAAATATAATGACAAAACAATAAAAGTAAGAGCATTTCTTCGCTTAGCTGGTAAAGAAAAACATATTGAAACTTGCCAATTCAACACTGCTGATCAAGTTAAAGTAATTGCAAGAAGTGCAGAAGACTTAATGACTAGCTTAGAAAATGGAAAGTATGAATTTAGACTACATGTTATTAAAAACGCTTTA
>NZ_JAGXJP010000265.1:0-255 GCF_019091365.1 Bacillus sp. GbtcB10 | reverse complement strand
AACAGATGCTCAATGGATGCATGACTGTTAAAATAATCAATAAATTATGATATCAAATTCAGCAACATTTAGAAATTTAAATTATCATGTGGAAAAATGACAATGTGAGAATGTGGTGTTCAAATTGGGACATTCTAGTTTCTTGTGGACAAGAAGAAACTAATTCATCTACATCTGATGAGAAAATTATATGATCAGAAGTAACTTGTCCACCTCTATCTATTTTCCCCTTCCCATAAACAGTAAACATTTGAT
>NZ_JAGXJP010000264.1:0-255 GCF_019091365.1 Bacillus sp. GbtcB10 | reverse complement strand
AGAATAAACAGAAGCTCCAAATTGGATGTTAAATGGACAAAAGTAGTTATGTTGCAGTGCAAATATTTTAGACTAGGTTAGAATAGTTCAAACAACAAAAAACAGCAAAACAGTTCTGGCACACATGTACCTTGAATCAAGGCTTATTTTATCATTTACATCTACAATTTAAACAATCCAAATTCGGTAATTGGCCATCCAAAGAAGAAGCAAAAGTATTAAATCGAATGCCTAAGAATCATAGCATTGATGAAA
>NZ_JAGXJP010000263.1:0-255 GCF_019091365.1 Bacillus sp. GbtcB10 | reverse complement strand
AGGTCCTAATGCTTAAAGCTCAAGGGTATCGAAAAGATTCTATTCCAACAAGTGATGAAATTGTTTTTCTGCGAGAAAATTCTAATGTCAGTACAGGTGGAGACTCAATTGATATGACAGATCAAATTCCCGATGATTATAAGAAAATTGCCGTAGATGCTGTGTCGGCACTTGGAGCAAATATTAGTGGTATTGATTTGATTATTGAAAATACAGAAGTTCCTGCAGCTAATAAAAATGCTTATGGAATTATTG
>NZ_JAGXJP010000029.1:0-381 GCF_019091365.1 Bacillus sp. GbtcB10 | reverse complement strand
CGAAAAACTAAATTTGTTACCAATAGTTCCCTTGCCAATGATTTTGCCTTTGTTGTTGTCTCCGAAGGTGACATAGCCTTCGTCTATGCTAGTGAGTTTAGAGAATTGAGATGGATTTCCGGTCATATGCCTTGAGCATCCACTATCAAGGTACCATCTCTTGCTCCTAGTTTACGATGGTGTGGGTTTCTACAAGAAAGGATGATTTGCAGGTACCCATTTGCTTTTGGGTGCCTCAAAAATAGATCTACATTGTTTATCATGTTGCATAGAATTTGTCATGATTCCTTTAGGAACCCAAATTAATTTATTCGGACTAATTTTCTTGAATGGACATTTAAAAGATTTATGAGCATATTTGCAACAAAAGTTGCAATTGCG
>NZ_JAGXJP010000262.1:0-255 GCF_019091365.1 Bacillus sp. GbtcB10 | reverse complement strand
CTCCTTTGTCCAAACTCATCCAAAAATATAAGCCAAAGGGTACTCAAAATAATCTAACTCATGAAATTTATTATGAGTTTGGACAAAGTTAGTACCCAACTTGAGGTTCTAGCAATGTTCACATATACCCTACTCGTTATTTCAATGACTCAAGTCGTTGATGCTTATGGTCTCAGTATAATGATATCAACTCGAATGAAAAAGTCTTGTACAACGAGAACACCCCCAATCAATTTACAAATCCGATCCTTATTA
>NZ_JAGXJP010000261.1:0-255 GCF_019091365.1 Bacillus sp. GbtcB10 | reverse complement strand
CTCCTGTTATTGTTCTAATCTTTCTTATTGCAAGTGTCCTGATCTTTCCTTACTGCAATTTTATCTCTACATTTGCTTTGAATATGAGGAAAATTGAATTGTTCTAGCCTTGTATTTGATATATCTCCTGTTTAGACGCAACGATTCGAATTTGTGCAACTCCTGAGATTCTGACCTTTCTACATTTGTATGGTTATAACTTCACGTATTGACCTCTGATTTGGATAAAACATATTTGATCAGAATATAGACTTA
>NZ_JAGXJP010000260.1:0-255 GCF_019091365.1 Bacillus sp. GbtcB10 | reverse complement strand
AAAGAGCACCCGCTAGAATCCCCCAGTACCATGCGAACAAAATGCTGAACAGCGAGGCCAAAAAAGACGCCAAAATGACGAGGTAATTACGCCCCTCGAACACCATCGCGATCCCTTCAATGTAAGCTGCCCCGCGGGGAACAAGCTCCAGCTCATCAATCTTCGATAAACTCTGTCTCTCCATGTTGCGGACATCCCGGAACTGCTGTGCGGCTAGCGAGAGGAACGTAACCGCGGTATAGTTCTTGTCGAGCA
>NZ_JAGXJP010000259.1:0-255 GCF_019091365.1 Bacillus sp. GbtcB10 | reverse complement strand
AATTGACAAGAGAAGAACTATGTGACCAATCAACAAAGGGTCTTTGTTGGCATTGCCACGAGCCATGGAACTGCGATCATCACTACAAAAGGGGCCACCTCCTACTGATTGAACCTCTTGAAGACATGGAGAAGGAGGTCCAAGAGCATGAGGAAGAGGTCGCAGATGAAGAACAGTAGCCGGTTGATATTATGATGCATGCCCTTGCCGATTACACGAACCTGCAAATGATGAAAGTGGGAGGACTTTTGAAGC
>NZ_JAGXJP010000258.1:0-255 GCF_019091365.1 Bacillus sp. GbtcB10 | reverse complement strand
ATATATTAAATAGTTTATATAACAAATTTAAAAGACAATATGCAAAATTGCATGAAAATTCTTTTAAATAAAAAAGAATCCTAGTCAATTAAACTAGGATTCTTGATTTTCTATTATTTCTCTTGTGTTTTTTCCCAATCAGCTAAGAATTTCTCAATTCCTTGATCTGTTAATGGATGCTTCACTAATGAAGCAATTACGTTTGCTGGGATTGTTGCAATATGTGCACCGTTTAATGCTGCGTCAGTTACGTGA
>NZ_JAGXJP010000257.1:0-255 GCF_019091365.1 Bacillus sp. GbtcB10 | reverse complement strand
CCCTCTTCTGTATTCTTCACAATCAATTCCTTTAAGCCCGGTTCATAAATTGGAACAAGACCGCTTTTTAAGCTGTTGATTTTTGATCCGTCGATGTCACAACATATGACGCGATTTCCGATATCAGCAAAACAAGTACCCGATACTAACCCGACATATCCTGTACCAATCACAGCAATTTTCTTCAACATGTTTCATCCTCTCAGTAAAAGCATATTGGTCGTTCCAAACTGTTTAACTATCAGTCTTTGCACA
>NZ_JAGXJP010000256.1:0-256 GCF_019091365.1 Bacillus sp. GbtcB10 | reverse complement strand
TCCAAGAGCTTGCTAGGAGTCCACTGGAACATTGTCGAGAGATTGTCGGAAGTTTGCTAGAAGATCGCTAGAAGCTCGCCGGAAGAAATATAGATTTACCAGACTTATTTAGCTTAATGTATGCCTTAAAATTCTTAGTTAGCACATAATTGGGTTAGAATTAGGCCAACTCAATTAGGGACCAATTGGGCCCAAGTTTGGACTGTGTTGGGCCAAGTGAAAAGGCCCAAACAATGACCTAACAGGTGGAACCGTC
>NZ_JAGXJP010000255.1:0-256 GCF_019091365.1 Bacillus sp. GbtcB10 | reverse complement strand
CCTCCATTTATAAAAATAAATTCCGTCCAAATGTTACAGTTTATATATTTTTGCAAACAAAGTAGAAATAAGACTATAGACTAAATGCGTACATCAACAAAATATGAACTTACACTAGGTGATGTACCTTGTTTTTTAGCCTATTTTCTTCCTTTCCTTTCGGTGGACGTATTTACAATTGATAGAGGCGTTTAAAAATTGCTAATCCAACAGTTTACTAGTTCTTCACTTAATTTTCTTTCTAGTAATTCTTTAA
>NZ_JAGXJP010000254.1:0-256 GCF_019091365.1 Bacillus sp. GbtcB10 | reverse complement strand
AGACGGATGTATTCTGATGTACCAGCGGATGCAAAAGTTTGGTATCCGTTTGCTTCACCGTTTCTTCCGGCCAGAAGCACTCCTCTGCGAACGGGTAGGTCGGCGCACTGATTCTTTGCGGCGGGGAATCCTGATACAATAAGCCCCAATCGACACGCGCCCCTTCAACCCAGAGTGCCGCCAGTGCTTTCAGCTTTTCATCCCGTGTCTGACATGCCGCAAGCTCTTCCATCTCCTGAGCTGACACTTCTCTGCT
>NZ_JAGXJP010000028.1:0-386 GCF_019091365.1 Bacillus sp. GbtcB10 | reverse complement strand
TTCCTGCCAACACAGCTATGTGAGCAGTTTATGTCGATGGACAATCATTCTCTCCGTTACTTACTGACAGGCGGGGACAAGCTGAAACAGGTGAAGCCCGTTCCATACAAACTCGTCAATAACTACGGCCCAACAGAAAATACGGTCGTGGCGACAAGCGGGATCATTGATCCAGATCAAGGCACGCTTCCTATCGGAACAGCGATTGCCAATACTCGTTTTTACATTATGGGTTCGTTATATGACCTCTCGCCGCAAGGCGTACCGGGTGAGCTCGTGATTGCGGGGAAAGGACTGGCAAGAGGCTACTGGAATCTCCCAGAGGAAACGGACAAACGATTTGTCCCAGATCCGTTTTATCCAGGAGAGCGCATGTACCGTACAGG
>NZ_JAGXJP010000253.1:0-256 GCF_019091365.1 Bacillus sp. GbtcB10 | reverse complement strand
ATAGAGAAAAAATGCTTCCGGGTTCTTGAAGTCTTTGTTGATCAGGAAGGCACCAATCTGAACCGGGCTGTAACGTCTACCCGACTTGCCATCCGGACCTGTAGGCACCGGAATAGGCTTCACTGTTGCATCGGGTTCGTTCTTCCACAGGAAATTACGTACAGAGTTTCCTTGGAAGATCGGTCCGGTCATGATTCCGGATTTGCCATTCTTGAAGGATTCGTCACTTTTGCTTACATCGATCATGGCTACGTCC
>NZ_JAGXJP010000252.1:0-256 GCF_019091365.1 Bacillus sp. GbtcB10 | reverse complement strand
CACAAACTTTTCTTTTCTATCTAAACCGCTAATTTTTTCATTAAATGTAATTGAATCAATAACATCTTCTTCTATATTTATTGGAGAAACTGCAAAGAACTCATTCGTTTCCTCACCGTTTCGATTTAAGTCGATAGAACGGATATTGATTTGATTCTTTTCTTCAACACTCGTATATCTACTTAACTTAAATGGTGTCCCTTTCACATGAATTACTTCACTTATGTACCATCCCAATGTTTTAATTACATAAGTA
>NZ_JAGXJP010000251.1:0-256 GCF_019091365.1 Bacillus sp. GbtcB10 | reverse complement strand
ATTAAGTCTGCCAAGTAATGCTAATGGACTGTATTTCGAACGGTATTGACCTTTTAGCATCTTTTCATAACCTTTTAGGTCCACCACAATTAGAGTGAATGGAATGTCTTTTGATCTAATCAATTCGTTCTCAAACCTTGTTTGTGTATCCTTTTGTAAGTTTCCTGTGATTTCATCTATGTCAGCTTTTCGTTCCACTCGGCTATCTAAGTAGATATCACGTGCAATTCCTAATTCTTCATTTTTAGGGATTAAA
>NZ_JAGXJP010000250.1:0-256 GCF_019091365.1 Bacillus sp. GbtcB10 | reverse complement strand
CTTCCTTCAATAGGTGAAGACCAACCACCTTTTAACACTCTATTTCTCCTTTTGACAGGCTCAGAAGAGAACCTTTACACCCCCCACAACCTCCTCTTTTAGACTTCACTAACACTTAAGAGTTTGAGAGGAGTTCACACAAGATTACAATAGTGTTTTCTTCCCTTTTTTCTCTTAATTCTTATGCATGTTAACCATGTTGAATCTCGTATTTTGATGATAAAACCAATCGATAAGTGTTTATGTTTTAATTTAC
>NZ_JAGXJP010000249.1:0-257 GCF_019091365.1 Bacillus sp. GbtcB10 | reverse complement strand
AATCGATAAAGTTGGAAAAATAAATTTTTTAAGGAGAAACCTTTCATCTTTTTAGTTGTTTCAATTCATGTGATTTATTTCATTCAAGCATGTCCTTTTTCATTTATGTCATATAACAACATGCATCAATTGTTTAAAAACCAAAAAAGAACTTTCATTGCAACAAAGATCAATAAGCCAAAAATCATCATGCATAATTTTGAAAGATAAACTCGTTAAGCATGATCTCAAATCATCGTTACATTATTTAATTAAAA
>NZ_JAGXJP010000248.1:0-257 GCF_019091365.1 Bacillus sp. GbtcB10 | reverse complement strand
GGCTCATTAGTAACTACTGGAGCATACTATATCAAAAGGTACATGTCCCATGTGTGATTTGGATAGAGTAAATGTATACAATCTTACCTCTGATATAGAGAGGGTGCTTTCTGACTTGAACTCTGGTAGTAAGAGCAACTGGTGCTATAGTGAAAATGATTACGAATGAGGGCTGTTGGGGAAGAAACCCCATGGTCCTTTGGTGTAATATAGTCAACTACGAGTAACAAAGCTGAAATTAACCTATATCACCGGTA
>NZ_JAGXJP010000247.1:0-257 GCF_019091365.1 Bacillus sp. GbtcB10 | reverse complement strand
GAGCCACGGCACGCCTGCAAGGGAGCAGGTGGCGTGCGTCAGGCGCCATGTGCGTTCTCTCCGCAGAGAAGGTGGCAGTGGCAGCTCCGGGCGCCGTCTCCCCCCCGTGCGTACGGTGGTCGGGCAGACTATGTTGGTGAAGGAATAGGCATCGCAGGTGCATAGTGGCAGTTGTGTGTCTTCTCCCATGACTTCGCCATCCCGTAATGACCATTGTAGAAGTGCTCGAATAGTTAGTCGGGTATTCCCTCGGCCCC
>NZ_JAGXJP010000246.1:0-257 GCF_019091365.1 Bacillus sp. GbtcB10 | reverse complement strand
AACCCAAGACAAGACGGATACCAAGACCTTAGCTCAGAACTTCGACTGGAGCTACTATCTCGCTCGTTAGCTCCCGCTCCTCTATCTAAAACTTACAATGCTTTAGCTCATTCCAAAACGACTAACTAAGGGTCTGCCACTCCCTTCTTTCATTCAATAAAAACTCCCTTCCCTCATTCGATACGAACAAGACTTGTCGATGAGACGGGGGATGAAACTAGAGCTGGACTACTAGACTCAAAGAGTAGGGAAAGAGA
>NZ_JAGXJP010000027.1:0-389 GCF_019091365.1 Bacillus sp. GbtcB10 | reverse complement strand
AAATATACACCTGTAAAAGAAACAATCGTTGAAATGAAAAAAGAAAACAATCAAGTATTAAAAGAGGAAATCCAGCATAAAGAGAGTGAAAAAAGCCTCGTAACAGTTATATCTGGTATCGTTGATAACTTTGAAACAATTAGTCAACATAGTGAAAGAAAAGAAGATGAATTACGCCAGTTTATGGAGGGTATTTATAAGCTTTCTAACATGGCTGCAGGGCATTTTAAAGAAGAGTCTAATAGAAGTAGTCTAGAAAGTGAATTGCGTGCGCTACAATTGGAAAACGAAAGGTTAAAACGAGAAAAAGAAGAACTCGTGCAAGATGTGAAAGATATGACGCAACAGTTAGTTTATTTCATTAAAAGTTCTGACGTCGATCAAATTCG
>NZ_JAGXJP010000245.1:0-257 GCF_019091365.1 Bacillus sp. GbtcB10 | reverse complement strand
AGTACTGCTCATTTATGGCGGTAGTACCGTCAGGACCCCGAAAATCCGGGAATGGACACTTTTGAGCTCTAATTTCAAACTGATTTGGGTCTATATAGACCCCACCCTTTCCTACATGAAAGGGCACCAAAAGCTTACTTTAATTCTGAGTATTTGAGAGCTTAAAATTGTTGTAAATGCTAGAGTCCTTCTCCCTCTTTCTTTCTAAGTGTTGATCATTCAAGAGAGGAATGAAAACTTGTAAGGGTTGTCTCCTA
>NZ_JAGXJP010000244.1:0-257 GCF_019091365.1 Bacillus sp. GbtcB10 | reverse complement strand
CGTAAAAATTTCCGGAGATGGGATGCAGAAACTCATCTTTGACTTTATGCGGGTATCGTACAAACTTTGCAAGAAAAGCAATGCTGAGAATGATAAATATTAGAATGGCAATAATGCCGATGATATCCGCGATGATTAGCGGCGCTCCGAATAACTTACTTGCTTGTCTCCAAGCCAATGATAGACCCGAAATTCCCATTACCGATGCAAATAGATTAACCGGTAAGAATTGAACAGAACCGATGCCTTGCTGCTTC
>NZ_JAGXJP010000243.1:0-257 GCF_019091365.1 Bacillus sp. GbtcB10 | reverse complement strand
AATATAATGAACGTAAGGGCAGCCTTTTGGTAGCCCATATAGTTCCATACTCTCATCACAGTTCCTTTCGTATTTTTAGCCTTCCCCATCTTTGATGCGTTTCGCCCACCTTTATTAGCAAATTGCCCTTGAAAATTACGCATGTTCTTTCCCACCTTCCTTATACAAATTGCCACCTTGGGAAAGATAGATTTCTTGATAAACCTCGCATTGTTCTAACAGTTCTTTATGTGTACCATCACCAACTAATTCACCAT
>NZ_JAGXJP010000242.1:0-257 GCF_019091365.1 Bacillus sp. GbtcB10 | reverse complement strand
ATTGTTCCAGTAAAAAGGAATTTCATTATGTCAGTTGTCCAAGTGCCGTACTATGTCATTTAAGAATTGAGTTATGATAATTAAAGAAAGTTTCAGAAAAATAAATTAGAGTAAGTCACACTTCTATAAGGGAAAAAAATAACTACGGAAGCATCTATGAATAGAAATGAGGGAACATCAAATGCTATTTTACCTGAAATTGTTAGGTCACCAATATAACCATCAAAAAACGGAAGTAAGGCTGTCTCTGCAGCTTC
>NZ_JAGXJP010000241.1:0-257 GCF_019091365.1 Bacillus sp. GbtcB10 | reverse complement strand
TGGACTTGAAGATGAACGATTTACGATGATCAATCTCCTTTCAAAAATACCTGAAATGGGTCATATTCTGGAGTTACAAAAACAACCCTCTACTTTAGTGAAAGTAGAACAAGCAAATGGCATGTTGATTCAAGATCATATTCCCTTGCACTATAACATGTCTGCCGAACGTTTTATTGAATATTTTGAGTTACATACAACTTGGAAGCTTAAGCAACGAGAAGCTAAAAAACTAACATTTGATGTATTTTCAGAAG
>NZ_JAGXJP010000240.1:0-258 GCF_019091365.1 Bacillus sp. GbtcB10 | reverse complement strand
CGTTAGTGACCGGGAACAGCGCACCGGATTCAAGCGGTACCTGATAGAACAGCCCGAAATCTGCATAGAAAATACGTCCGATCTGAAGCAGTGTCATAACAATCATTAACGGATAGAGGAACGGCACGGTTATATACCATACCTGACTCCATTTCCCCGCTCCATCCAGTACAGCAGCCTCATAATACTCTTCATCAATGCCAATGACCGCAGCCAAATAAATAACCACATAATAGCCAATGTTCTTCCAGGTATTGA
>NZ_JAGXJP010000239.1:0-258 GCF_019091365.1 Bacillus sp. GbtcB10 | reverse complement strand
AAGAAGTGAAGATATTAGAAGAAATGTTAAAAGAGCGTGGTATCGAACGGAAATTAGTTGGTTCAAATAATTATAAAGATGTGAATGAATACAAAGAAAAAAAGGATTTAGAAAAGGAAATTCTTTCTTTGGAAAACCAGCTTTTTGAAAAGAAAAATGAATTACTGGAAATGAACGAACGATTGCCAGGAGAAATTAAGATTAAAGCTGAGAGAGAAAAGAAAACAGAGGTTGTTAATAAAGGTTTTTTAAAAAAAA
>NZ_JAGXJP010000026.1:0-395 GCF_019091365.1 Bacillus sp. GbtcB10 | reverse complement strand
CAAGCGTCTATTTTCTCAGTTGTTCTTGCAGTATTCGTACTAGCAATTGCAGCTGCAATTCCAAACGAGCCAGTAGAACAACACTAAAAAAAGAGTCCGGATTTTATCCGAACTCTTTTTTGTTTTACTTCACATGAACGACTAATTCGTTATTTTCTACATCAACAACTACGTGACTATTGTCAGTAATTGTTCCTGCAATTAATTCTCGTGCTAATTTCGTTTCCACTTGACGTTGTACGTATCGTTTTAATGGACGAGCTCCGTACATTGGGTCGAAACCAGCTTCCACAACAAATTCTTTTGCTGCATCTGTTAATTCTACTGTAATGTGACGGTCAGCTAGACGACCTTGTAGTTCTTTTACAATTTTATCAACAATGCTTTTAATTTCA
>NZ_JAGXJP010000238.1:0-259 GCF_019091365.1 Bacillus sp. GbtcB10 | reverse complement strand
ATTTTGATATGTTTCAAGTATGTGCAATGTATTTGACGATTCCAATTATATTTGCTCATATTTCAAGCATTCGTAATACATTTTATGCACTTATCTAAGACATTCATTTTGTCATCGATTTGTCATATTTCTCCCCCTTTGTCATCAACAAAAAGGAGAAGTACAACTATTCTTTGTGTTTATAAGTTCAACTCATTGCATGAAAAACTTAATATCAAGTTTTATCATCATGCGGTTTTGAAGCTAAAAAATTTAGCAG
>NZ_JAGXJP010000237.1:0-259 GCF_019091365.1 Bacillus sp. GbtcB10 | reverse complement strand
AGTGCTCGTTATTTTTTCGAATCCTTCGCAGTAATACGTTTTTATAATGTCAGCGCCCATTTCAACACAAACGCGAGAAGCGAGTGCGAGAAAACGAGCTTCACGTTTTTGTAGTTCTTTTGCAACAGCGGTAATGCCGAGAACTGGCAGACCGTAATCGTGAGCTTCTGAAACTACATTTGCGAGATACGTAACTGTTTGTGTTTCATAGTCTGATCCGACAAAAACAGAAACACCGACGCCAATTGCGTTTTGTTTT
>NZ_JAGXJP010000236.1:0-259 GCF_019091365.1 Bacillus sp. GbtcB10 | reverse complement strand
CCTCCAGAACGAAAATTTCTTCGTTTTGGGGAACTACCAAATCCTTAAGTTGATGGATGTGTGGCAGTACCCCACATCCATCAACTTAACGTATATTTTTATACAAAATGCGGTCTTTCCACGTAGTTTTTTATTATCTTTTATAGATGTTATAAAAGTAGGCACATCAAATAAACCCTGACGGGTTTCAAATTTTTCGCTATGCTACCTGATGGGCAGAAGTGGTATACTCATACACAACACCTAAAATATCAAAGAC
>NZ_JAGXJP010000235.1:0-259 GCF_019091365.1 Bacillus sp. GbtcB10 | reverse complement strand
TAATATTTACTCATTTCCATGAATATATTGGATTAGTAAAGCCTTCTCCATAAATAAAACTTTCAAAAAGGAGCATTAAATTTATGAAGAATGTAAATCAAGAGCTGTTAAATCATGTAATTCTACATAAAGACCGAATTCCACATTTCCATAAAGACTTTCCCCTGATACTATTCTGGAGCCACAGAAGCGGATGTACTACATTAGCTAATTGGTTCTTTTTTCAAATTGGATTATTTACTGAAGCAAAAAAATACCA
>NZ_JAGXJP010000234.1:0-259 GCF_019091365.1 Bacillus sp. GbtcB10 | reverse complement strand
GTTAGTCTCTGTTATGTTTATGTAAGAAGGAAAAAAGAGACATTAACTAATTCTTGAATTGCATTCTAGATATTCATTTGTCACCAGAGCATTCATCAATAATATTTTTACACATCTCAATTCCTTTAGCTTTTGCTTTTTCTTGTTTATCTGTGTGCTTCCACTTTTTACTTTTCTGCAAAAATATAATGCAAACTAATATTTAGCTCATTTTTCCATCATTTTAAAACTAAAGAATTATCATAGGTTTGTCCAGAGA
>NZ_JAGXJP010000233.1:0-259 GCF_019091365.1 Bacillus sp. GbtcB10 | reverse complement strand
GAGTTGTAAGGGTGGTTGATCTTTGCCCATTGAAGGAAGATCGATAGTGAATGCCGGTGGCCTCGACAGAAGAGGAATCGGTAGAGTGGATGTAGGTCAAGACGACCGAACCACTATAAAAATCTGATTTGCATTTCTCTTAAGCAATTTACTTTAACTGCAAACTGCCTTCTCATTACTTGCTTTACATCCACTACACTCTTTCGTATGCTATCAAGTTAGCATCTTACAAAATTATTTTTATCGTACGAAGATTTTA
>NZ_JAGXJP010000232.1:0-259 GCF_019091365.1 Bacillus sp. GbtcB10 | reverse complement strand
CAATTTTTATTTATTTTCATTTCCAGCTAATTCCTGAGCTTTACGTTTCCAATAACGATCTTGAGTTGCCTTTACCTTTTCTTTATTTTTTGCTCTCCACTCTCTCATATAAGCGTTTCTCGCTTCACGAGCTGATGTTTCTTTAGTATTTGTCAAACTTTTCACACCTCCAAAACTTTGCCTGTAGCAAAGTGTTATGTAAAATAAAAAGCTGTTAAATCAACAACTTTATCTTAATCATTTTCTTTATCTTTATTTC
>NZ_JAGXJP010000231.1:0-259 GCF_019091365.1 Bacillus sp. GbtcB10 | reverse complement strand
AAGAAAAAGGGATCTACTCACTCTTTGAATTGAATCCATCTCAAACGCTTATAAGAGAGGAATGTAATCAAGCAGAAACTCCGTTATCGCAAGTCAGTCAATACTTTTCTGTAAGGAATCTTGCGCAGCGCCGTAAAGGTAAAGCATATAATCTCTTTTTGCTCTTCCAGACTCGTTTCCTGTTTTTTCCAGTTATCCAGTTATCACATATTTCTTATTCATTCTCTATTCATTCTAAACCAACTAACATATCATATGA
>NZ_JAGXJP010000230.1:0-259 GCF_019091365.1 Bacillus sp. GbtcB10 | reverse complement strand
GTGCGACTGGAGTTACTGGAGATACTGGGCCTACCGGTGCTACTGGACTAACTGGTGTTACCGGACCTACTGGTGCAACTGGAGATACTGGCCCTACGGGAGCCACTGGTGTAACTGGAGATACCGGTCCTACTGGTGCCACCGGAGTTACTGGAGCTACTGGTGATACCGGGCCTACTGGTGTAACTGGAGATAACGGACCTACTGGTGCCACCGGAGTTACTGGAGCTACTGGAGATACCGGGCCTACTGGTGTGAC
>NZ_JAGXJP010000229.1:0-260 GCF_019091365.1 Bacillus sp. GbtcB10 | reverse complement strand
TTTCTTGGAGTAGAGAAATTGTGGTTGTAACCATTAGATTCATAAAAATTTTAAAAATCATGATTTTGAAATTCATCACTATGATCACTTCGTGTTGATGAAATTATAAAGCCTTTTTTATTTTGAACATGTTTATAAATCTTAGAAAAATACCTAAAGCAATCACTTTTGTATACCAAGAAATATGTCCAAGTATATCTACTATAATCATCCATAATTACAAAGGCATATTTTCTACATCCTAGGCTTGATGTATTAAT
>NZ_JAGXJP010000025.1:0-411 GCF_019091365.1 Bacillus sp. GbtcB10 | reverse complement strand
AAGAAGCATCAATAATCAATCAGCCTACTGTCTAGATGAAAAGAGTTTGCCTGACCCACGAAAAATATGGAACATTAATTCCTGCTGCTCATACATATGGTCTCGCATTTGGAAAATTTCTTAGCTTTAAAATAAATCATCTGATTCAATGAAATGTAATGCCTATCATCACCTATTTTTATATGTACCTCAGACGAATTCCTATACCTCCGTTACTCTTCGATCATATTGTATTTGTACGAGGTGGTGTAAAATGTTTAAATTATATTTAGATCCTGGTCACGGGGGAGTGGACCCAGGAGCTATTGGCAATGGGATGCAGGAAAAAGAAATTACCTTAAATATTTCCCATAGCATCCGGAATCTCTTGGAAAACCATTATGAAGGCCTGCAAATTAAAATGAGTAGAAC
>NZ_JAGXJP010000228.1:0-260 GCF_019091365.1 Bacillus sp. GbtcB10 | reverse complement strand
ATTTTTTTAAAAAGAGGGTTGAAAGTTACGTTACATTGTCTTTTGTACATTATTCAATTTCATAGCAGTACTTCTCACATTTATGTCGAATTAAGAAGATATATAGGAGGGATACATATGGAAATAGCTGTAGAACGTGTTTTTACAAAAGAAATTTTAGCAAGAGCAGCAAAGACATTTCATGTAACAGTGGAAGAAAAGCCGCTTGGAGATTTTGAGAATTATATTTTTAAGGCGAAGGGTGATAATGATGAAGACTA
>NZ_JAGXJP010000227.1:0-260 GCF_019091365.1 Bacillus sp. GbtcB10 | reverse complement strand
TATTAATTGTTATATTACATATTTCAATATATCAAATGGAACGTTGAATTGCAATGATATTATACACGTACTTGAATGTACATCATGTGGTCAGCTGTAGAATGCCCTACACGGATCTTATATTTTCCTTTTTCATAGTTATTAATTTCTTGAGCACCTACAGTTTCTTGAATTTCTTTATCTAGAACTAAATCAGAATTTAACATCGTAGTCCACTTTTTAGCTAATTCGATAGTTGCTTCGTTATTATCTAAGAAAAT
>NZ_JAGXJP010000226.1:0-260 GCF_019091365.1 Bacillus sp. GbtcB10 | reverse complement strand
GTTCCATTCTTTCAACTCCTTCTTAGCATTCTTAGTCAACAGGCAACTACTGCTGACCGCCAAGGCACGAGCGGATAAAGCGTTAGCCTGGTCCGCAACTTAGTTCAATTCTGACTTGCTGAATGAGGCTCATCTGACTTAATTCTGACTTGAACCCAGAAACTATATACTGAAATAAGGAAAGAGCAACCACATCCTAGGATTCTTACCTTGCAGTAACATTATGACTTAAGAGTAGAGAGCTATGGGTTTGTTCCCTA
>NZ_JAGXJP010000225.1:0-260 GCF_019091365.1 Bacillus sp. GbtcB10 | reverse complement strand
GAAAAAAATACAGCGAATGTTATAGAGCAACCAACAGCACCTACTGTGGGACTAAAAGACGGCAAGACTATTTGGGTGGACAATTCAAACCAGAATAATAGAGTTATGAAACTTTGGAAGAATGGGACATGGGTAAGGATTACACCTGACACAAAAGCGCTTGAAGATGCAGTAACGCAGATTAGCGGCGCTGTAGGTGATGTTGCTGGAGCCGTTAACCAAGCTGAACAAGACATTACTAAATTAAAACAGGATGTTGC
>NZ_JAGXJP010000224.1:0-260 GCF_019091365.1 Bacillus sp. GbtcB10 | reverse complement strand
CTTCCTAAAGAGAAGCAGGTTCAGGTTCTTGAGAATCAGGCTTATTTTGAAGCAGTAGGTTTCCTACCATCCCATCCCTTGTTCGAAGCCAATTTATCCACCACCTACTCACTGGGCTGTGACCCTTCACGCTCCTTGAGGAAGGAATCTTCTTGGCTAAAATGATAAATGTGTACAATTTGTTAATCATACAAAAAGGTTTCCTGCTTCATGACACGAAACTTTTCACATACTATTAACCTAAAAACCTAAGATTCCTA
>NZ_JAGXJP010000223.1:0-260 GCF_019091365.1 Bacillus sp. GbtcB10 | reverse complement strand
ATGTGGGTCCCTTTATGAAACGTATCATAATACAGAATTATACTTTTTGAAACAGTTGGAATGTTGATTCCATAGAGTTTTGAGAAAGTCCCAAAAGCGTCTTATAATGTGTACTTTTTGAGACACTTTCATGTAGCAGTTGCGGACAATCCTTCCGAACCATCGTTATATGGGGCGGTGGGCACGGAAAGATTTTTGAAGAAAACCCATATATACCACCTTGCGGGTCAGAAAAATTTCAAAAAAATATCCCTAATAGG
>NZ_JAGXJP010000222.1:0-260 GCF_019091365.1 Bacillus sp. GbtcB10 | reverse complement strand
AAGAAGAAGTTGGTTTTGATGCAGCGGTTGCAGCGAACTGGTTTAAAGCAGTTCCAACACCACCTGTAGCATTAGGAGCTTAATAAAAGTATTTTCAGGGATGGCTAACGCTGTCCCTATTTTATTTCTAGGAGGAAATTATTTATGAAAATCACGTTACAAAACGAAGAAGGTACAAAAGATTATTATTTACCACAGTTTATTCCTGGATCAGCTACTTTTGAAGCTTCCACATTAGCAGATGAATTACAAGCAGATCT
>NZ_JAGXJP010000221.1:0-261 GCF_019091365.1 Bacillus sp. GbtcB10 | reverse complement strand
ATGATTAACAACAATGAAAGGACAAAAAGGTAAAGAAAACTAAAATATTTTCAATTCACCAATCAACATATAAAAATAAAACCAAGACATGGTAAACCAGGAATCTTGGAGCATAGAACATAAAGCAGTCACACATAAGATCTATATCCACTAACAGTTGAGTTTCATATTATTCTTATAAGGCCAAGTTAAAAATATTAGAAAAACTCTAAAACATGTTTTATTTTAACATATATTAAAAACATACTTAAATGCATATCA
>NZ_JAGXJP010000220.1:0-261 GCF_019091365.1 Bacillus sp. GbtcB10 | reverse complement strand
GCACCGAGTAAACCAAGGAGAGCACGTAAGAGCATTTTGTATACTGCTTTCATGTGAGTTCATCCTCCTTAAAGAGAAAAATATGTGCTATGGGTTCCTGATATATACGTCAAATCCTCATAGCATGTAAGAGAGACGGCATTAATTCATATCGTTCGATTAAGCTGATCGTCTGGCGGTAAACCTTTGCCCGTTTCGCAAGCTCCGTTAGGTTCGAAGCATCACGTGCCCGCAGCTCTCTGAGCCGATTTTTCATTCTGA
>NZ_JAGXJP010000219.1:0-261 GCF_019091365.1 Bacillus sp. GbtcB10 | reverse complement strand
AATCAATACCTATTCTTTTTTCGTTTTTATTAGGTGTAGTAGGTACTCTTGCACCATGTCAATTGACAGGAAACATTAGTGCAATGACTCTCTATGGAAATCAGTCTCTACAGAAAGGTATCTCTTGGAAGCATATTTTGTTATTTACTTTAGGGAAAATAGTAGCTTTTACGTCCCTTGGATTATTAGTATGGTTTCTAGGGAAAGAAGTACAACAATCATTAACTTCATACTTTCCATGGTTTCGTAGATTTATAGGTC
>NZ_JAGXJP010000024.1:0-413 GCF_019091365.1 Bacillus sp. GbtcB10 | reverse complement strand
ATGCTTTTTGTTGAACTTGAATTGAACACTTTCAGAAAGTATTTATATTGTTTGCCTTTTTCTCTTGAAAAAATGTACCCTCAATCACTAATTTTATCATAAGATATAGAAAATGTAGCGTTTTAATATCAAAAAACTCATTGGTTTTATATGGATTCTTTCTTTATAATAATGAAAGGTAGCTCCCGAATGCAGATAGGCTCTCATGCAAGAAAAGCAAGAGAGCCTATCTACATAAAAAAGGACAATTTATTTGGTGTAAGGGGTTTAATGACAGCTTGTTACTACAACCCGTTTTTATTTCAAAACAATTAATCAGAAAATTCAATCTAAATTCTTCTCAATATGGCTTTTCATATTTTTGAATTATAATATAATTAATTCTTTTTATTTCTATATCTGTCTCTTATCTT
>NZ_JAGXJP010000218.1:0-261 GCF_019091365.1 Bacillus sp. GbtcB10 | reverse complement strand
ACTTTAAGCTTCCCTAAGTAATACTTAGACTTTGTACATGTCATCTGGTTGGTTGTTGGATGCTGAAGGATGGATGTAGACAAGTTTATCGCGCGTTGGATATTTATGGTGCAACAAGAACATCCTTTTCACCTCCAAGCAAGTGTCTCACATGCCAGCACATTACAACATGGGGCGCATGTCAGCTGAATCAAGCAAAGTAACAATAAGAAGGCTTGGGTGTGCTGGTGTACCTTGGGTACATCACCAGCCTCTGTCGTG
>NZ_JAGXJP010000217.1:0-261 GCF_019091365.1 Bacillus sp. GbtcB10 | reverse complement strand
GCTTGCAAGGAAACAAGATCCGTACTTACTACGAGGCGGCGCGGAACTTCGACGTCAACATTGGCGGAAACTTGCTTCTCGCCATACTTCGCATAAATCTTCGCTTCGCCGAGAGCAATGGCAGAGAGCTTGCCCTTCGTGACTTGTACGACTTCTTCATCGCTGGTCGCCCACTCGGCGCGGTCTGTAATATCTTCCGTCTTGCCGTCGGCATAAGTAGCGGTTAGCTTCAATGCGCCTGTGGCATTTTTCTTCAAAAGA
>NZ_JAGXJP010000216.1:0-261 GCF_019091365.1 Bacillus sp. GbtcB10 | reverse complement strand
TCTCCATATTTGTTTTATCCTTTTAAAATATTTCATTTATCCCTTTATTCGGCGAAATGTGTTATTGGTTTTACGGTGTTTTTCGTCATATTTATAGAAACTAACTGTTTATAAAGCATTTTTTATGTTTAGCAACTTTTTTTGTAGAAATCCTTCACTTTCCTTTCAATATTTAACACTATCTAAATAAAGTTTACGATAAATTCATAATTTTTTATTTTTTATACTATATTCCGTTATATTGATGTATAATATCTATGA
>NZ_JAGXJP010000215.1:0-262 GCF_019091365.1 Bacillus sp. GbtcB10 | reverse complement strand
GAGCTCAAACAAATTTATTTTGATTGGATGAATTGTCTTTCATGCATGGTCTGCAGTACCGAACTGTACCGCCCGGTACGGGCGGTACGTACCGGTTTGATAGGTTGTCGGTACGCGGACCGCCTGTTACCGGTCTCTACTCTTCCCTGCTACTGTTAACAGTAAATATACTATTAACAGTAGCTTATTAATTATTTCTTAAAATAATCTTTATTTATTAGATTAATAATATACTATTTAGATTTTAACACTACTAATCCTT
>NZ_JAGXJP010000214.1:0-262 GCF_019091365.1 Bacillus sp. GbtcB10 | reverse complement strand
AGAGCGTCTGCGCCGTGAATTAGAAGAAGCAGAAGGTAATTACGATTTAAATAAAGCAGCGGAACTTCGACATGGGAAAATTCCTGCAATTGAAAAAGAGTTAAAAGAAGCAGAAGAAATGGGCGCACATAATAAACAAGAAAATCGTTTATTACGTGAGGAAGTAAGTGAAGAAGAGATTGCTGATATTGTTTCACGATGGACTGGTATTCCTGTTGCAAAACTCGTAGAAGGTGAACGTGAGAAATTACTACGCTTAGAG
>NZ_JAGXJP010000213.1:0-262 GCF_019091365.1 Bacillus sp. GbtcB10 | reverse complement strand
AGAAGGTGTTCTGGAAAGCGTACGTTTATATAGACAGTTTGGAATGATGCGTGAAGAAATGAAAGTCACTCCTTCTTATGAAATTAGATATCACGGACCTACAAATGATGTAGGAAAGCCATTAGAAGATGTCGCAATGGCTAATATACAGCAAAGTAAACGAGAAGAGTGGATTAAGCAAACGTCATTTCGCATTGACCAGTTTCTTAGTCGTTTAGGCAATGGGCGTGCTGGAAAGGACCAAAGAAACATTATTATTAAG
>NZ_JAGXJP010000212.1:0-262 GCF_019091365.1 Bacillus sp. GbtcB10 | reverse complement strand
ACATTTGTTTCTTTATAATCTTGTTTAAAATCACGAACCCACTGTTTAGCAGTTTCAGTACGTGGTTTCGTTTTTAAAAAGATTTCTACCGTCGTCTTATTCTCTTTCGTATATGCTTCAAATATAGGCGCTAGTTTCGCTGCTTCTGGCGACTCTAACATTCCAGCGACTTGATCTGCTTTCATACCAGTTAACCCGTCGTATAAGCTTCTCACTTCATATACTTTCTTATCATCTTTTAACTTTTGAACGACTTCTTCTA
>NZ_JAGXJP010000023.1:0-434 GCF_019091365.1 Bacillus sp. GbtcB10 | reverse complement strand
AATATAGGAGAAAGGTGATAATATGCCAAAACAAAAAACAGAAAACGAAATAATATATAACGGTAAAAGTCGATGGAGAAACCTAGATACAGGTGAAATAATAGAAACTGATGAAGTCATAAAGAAAACTCCTAGAAATGGTTTTATGATCACATATTTAACTGCAATCGTTCAATTAATAGATAGTTTAGGTAATAAAAAAATGCAAGTTGTAAAATACATATTAGAAAACATGGACAAATCAACAAATACGTTAATTATAACTACAAGAGAATTGACCGAAAAAAGCAAGGTATCTAGACAAACTGTAATAGACACATTAAAAACACTGGAGCAAGCCCAAATAATTACTAGAAGAACTGGAGCAATAATGATACATCCAAGCCTTGTTCATCGTGGTAAAGATACAAAAGAGAAATACTTACTTGCTAGAT
>NZ_JAGXJP010000211.1:0-262 GCF_019091365.1 Bacillus sp. GbtcB10 | reverse complement strand
AACTGGTTGTTTCATAACTAAAATACGTTTATTCGGATGAGAAGCAGGAATCATTTCACCATATACGCGTTTTCCTTCTTCTGCATACCATTCAACAAAGCTATTTGCATAATTCACTTCACCAAGTGCTTCTGCAAACGGCTTTCCTTGTTCTTTCGTCATGATCGCTGCAATCTCTTCTTTATTTTCATCGATAAGCGTGAACCATTTCTTTAACTTCACTGCACGGTCTGCTGCTGTTAACTTAGACCATGATTTAAAA
>NZ_JAGXJP010000210.1:0-263 GCF_019091365.1 Bacillus sp. GbtcB10 | reverse complement strand
GGCCTAGGAGAGGTTCTTATCCTTCAAGCATCTTGGTTGAGTCGTTCTTTTTATATCCGAGTGAAATAAATCACAGCTATCATAGTACGGGACTGCCGCGCCTTAACCTCCCCTTTTATCTCTGGCTTGAGTCCTTCGATATATGATCCTAACAATTGATTGTCAATCCAATCACAAGCAAGGTATGATAGCTTCTCAAACCTAGTTTAGCACACTTGAATTGTAGAGGTTTGTCGAATCTTTACGAGTTGGCCATTGATATT
>NZ_JAGXJP010000209.1:0-263 GCF_019091365.1 Bacillus sp. GbtcB10 | reverse complement strand
GGTAGTTTGCGGAGTGTTGTTATAAAATAATATAAAGTTCACTGTACTTTCACCACATTCAGAACTATCAAGTGCTACTTCTGTTGCCATGTGTAATGTACAATCAAAGTAATTATGGGTGATTTCGAACGCTTTTTCATTATTTAATAAATTTTGTTCTTCAAATTCTAACTCGATGTCACTACGATAATATAACATTTCTTGTAAATTACCAAACGCTTCAGAGACTATCGCTTTAAACTTTTCTAGGATTTCATCTCCAT
>NZ_JAGXJP010000208.1:0-263 GCF_019091365.1 Bacillus sp. GbtcB10 | reverse complement strand
CTGCCGATGTTTGCCGCAATTGTTTGCAGGATGATTGTATCCATCATGTTCATTTGTGTTTTTTTACTAATGACAAGTGTTATTGGTACAAAAGTGAGGAGAGCAACATCATTTGTTACAAACATGGAGCAAATAAAGCATAACAAAATTAGAATAATAGATATTGACCTGCTGTTATTGCATTTATTTAAAATCGCAACGGCAAGTTTGTCTAATATCTTTAGCTGTTCCAAGGCCTTAATGGCCACCATTAGATTAAATAA
>NZ_JAGXJP010000207.1:0-263 GCF_019091365.1 Bacillus sp. GbtcB10 | reverse complement strand
ATAATCTATTGTTTATGGAATAAGTTATAGGATATGAAAAATTATCTATAAATAAAAAAGATGAATTCTATTAAAAACAGAATTCATCTTTTAAATAAAAGGGAAGTAATTTATTTATCGTGAGTGTTAAAATGTTATTGTACAAATTAGTAATCAACTATTTGTTTTTATTACAGTTACATCCTTTTTTCTTTACATAGCCTTGATTGGCTAAGTCTCTTTGTGATTGGGAATTGGAAGATTGAGAATTCGAAGACTGAGAG
>NZ_JAGXJP010000206.1:0-264 GCF_019091365.1 Bacillus sp. GbtcB10 | reverse complement strand
AGATATCAAGCCTGTTTATAATCAGCAGCATGTTAATTTATGAATCAGTTAATCCCGCATCTAGTTTATGATGTTTCTTACCTGTTCTATGTGGAATAATACAGTAAAAGAGAGTACTAATCATTACATCCTTTTACTTTGTTGACACATCCTTTGTCAAATCATCCTCGTTCTATTGCTTTCCTAGACCATCCATATAAACTGATGTCTCAACGATTGCGCAACAGTGCAACAGTGCAATAAACACTAGGATGTCCTTGGAAC
>NZ_JAGXJP010000205.1:0-264 GCF_019091365.1 Bacillus sp. GbtcB10 | reverse complement strand
ATTGCGTTCCTGCCCACACAGCTATGTGAGCAGCTTATGCCGATGGACAATCATTCACTCCGTTACTTACTGACAGGCGAGGACAAGCTGAGACAGGTGAAGCCCGTTCCATACAAGCTCGTCAATAACTACGGCCCAACAGGAAATACGGTCGTGGCGGCAAGCGGGACCAATGATCCAGATCAAGGCACGCTTCCTATCGCAACAGCGGTTGGCAATACTCGGTTGTACATTATCGGTTCGTTTAATGACCTCCCGCCGCAA
>NZ_JAGXJP010000204.1:0-264 GCF_019091365.1 Bacillus sp. GbtcB10 | reverse complement strand
GAGATAGGGTATAAGCATATTTTGCCGTACCTGAAGAGGTTAATATGGCGACATATTAACAAACTGAGGTGGTACCACGAAGCTAATAACTCTCGTCCTCAAGATGAATAATCTTGGGGTGGGAGTTTTTTTAGTGCAAAAAAATGAAAATGTGAGAACAAAAATATAATTGAGGTGAGTAGTATATGCATTGGGCATATGAAGTAGCACACGAATTAATTAGAAAACATCCAAACAAAGAAACTTTTGTTTGCGCATCTGGAA
>NZ_JAGXJP010000022.1:0-469 GCF_019091365.1 Bacillus sp. GbtcB10 | reverse complement strand
GCGTATATCACTTTATAACTATTGCATAAATGCATATATATTGTGTTGTCCTGGGATTTGTGCAATGGGAATCGGGTCGTGATGAGATCACGATAATGAGACCGATTCACCTTTAAACACATATCCTAAATAATCCCGGTCATAGGATACTTGAGAGAGACATCGATATAACCGGACATACTAGTGTGCTGCATACCCGACCATATGATGGATGCAGTTGGTCTCATAGCTGCTCGTGTAGGGACACTAGGGATATAGTACAGGTACTCATTGGAGAATGAGTTCACTGATTAATCCGATTACGGAATGCTGGATGCTTGATGATGCCTTATTGTCAGACAACAATTCCGTAGTCCTAGTGGTGTATCTGGTTTTTAGACTTGAGACACCAAGGATGTCCTGTATGAGTGCTCCACTCTTTGATACCAGACTTATAGGTTTGGCTGTTCCCAGATCTAGTACAGCTGGT
>NZ_JAGXJP010000203.1:0-264 GCF_019091365.1 Bacillus sp. GbtcB10 | reverse complement strand
AGGTCTCTGTTTCTCCGTTACCTATTCATCAAAAAACTTTAAATCAGTGGGTTGCCGTAGAATGTATAGCTACTTTATTTTTAATGTCAATTTTATTTTTACTCGCTCAATATATGTTGTTAAAACGACAAACAAAACTAGAAAGACAACAAAATGAACTACAAAAAATTGAATTAGTTGGAACTTTTGCAGCTAGTACCGCCCACGAAATCCGTAATCCACTTACCGGAATTAAAGGGCTCGTCGCTCTATTAAAAGAGAAAT
>NZ_JAGXJP010000202.1:0-264 GCF_019091365.1 Bacillus sp. GbtcB10 | reverse complement strand
GAAACGAGTTAGAACGATGAGATTACTAGAAGAAGTAACAATTTCAAAATGATCACGATTTTTTGATGAAAACCCATCTTTTTGTTCAAAATAAGAAAGAATAAAAAGGAGGGTAAGAAATGTCGAAACAGCAAAATAAACAAAATGTACAAGGTGCACAGCAACAAGCGTATACTTCTGAAACGAATGCTACATCTCAATCCGTTATTGAGGAACAAATTAGTGATACAGTTGCAGAAGGAACGATCGATGTGAAGCTTGGAA
>NZ_JAGXJP010000201.1:0-264 GCF_019091365.1 Bacillus sp. GbtcB10 | reverse complement strand
ATGAGAGATATTTTATTATATTAGCTCCATATATGAATGATATTTTGCTTACTAGTAATGATTTTAATTTATTACACAAAACCAAAAAAATTCTAACTAAGAAATTTAAAATGGTTGATATGAATGAGAGTGTTTATACTATTGGTAGAAAGATATTTAAAAATAAATCTCTAGAATTATTAAGACTATATCGGAAAAGATATATTGAGTAAGTCTTGAAGAGATATAGTACGTAGCTTTATTCAATAAATGGTACACTTATAA
>NZ_JAGXJP010000200.1:0-264 GCF_019091365.1 Bacillus sp. GbtcB10 | reverse complement strand
CTAAAATAGACAATTTATCATCCTTCTGCTCTCTTGGAAGATGCGGATCATCTAAGTGCAAAGATGTAATTTCTTCATCAATAGATGATTGTAGTACCGCGTTAAGAAATCCAATTAATATATCTTCATTTCCTTCTACTCCAAACAAACGCTTAAAAGCATAATCAACTCGTAAATTTACTAGATTCTTTTTTACATATACACTCATGTTCTCCCTCTACCTTTCTCGTTTTAAAATTGTATTTAAGAGCATAAAAAAAGATA
>NZ_JAGXJP010000199.1:0-265 GCF_019091365.1 Bacillus sp. GbtcB10 | reverse complement strand
GGTACAACCGCCCAAACGGGCGGTGCCCCCGCCAGACCCTTCGGTTCACTTGTTGGGCTTCAAATTTAGCCCAAACCAAGACTAATTTTGGGCCTAGTTGGGCCCTAACCAGGATATAGGATTATCTCTTAATCCTAGTCCTAATTACATATGAACTAAATAACAAAAAAAACATCCTAAGCAAGATTTCAACCGCGAACGTCGAGTCTTGAACCGGCGAGCTTTCCGACAAAATTATTCCGACGGACTCCGAGCAAGCGCCCGA
>NZ_JAGXJP010000198.1:0-265 GCF_019091365.1 Bacillus sp. GbtcB10 | reverse complement strand
TATATGAAAGGGGATAATATCAGAAACCTTTGCTTTCTTTTTTTATGTAAGAACAGGGAGAGTAGGGTTTTAAGATGAAGGGGAAGTTGCAAAAAATTCATCCGTTAGGAATAACAATTATAATAGGGACTTTATTTGCGAGGTTTGCCACGTCAATGAGTATTCCTTTTTTAGCAATTTATTTAACGACTGTGAAAGGTGTATCAGCAGGAATGACGGGTGCTATTATCGGAATGAGTGCACTTGTTGGGGTGTTTGCTAGTTT
>NZ_JAGXJP010000197.1:0-265 GCF_019091365.1 Bacillus sp. GbtcB10 | reverse complement strand
GTTGTGGTGTGACTACAGGTATTGGTGCGGTACACAACACTGCAAAAGTGGAAGAAGGAGCTGTGGCAGCGGTATTTGGTTTAGGAGCGATTGGATTAGCCGCTATTCAAGGACTGGTTCAAGCGAAAGCAAGCCGAATTATCGCAGTTGATCTAAATCCCGAAAAATGGGAACTAGCTAAAAAAATGGGTGCGACTGATTTTGTGAATCCTGCGGATTATGATCGCCCAATTCAGGAAGTTATAGTCGAAATGACAGATGGAGG
>NZ_JAGXJP010000196.1:0-265 GCF_019091365.1 Bacillus sp. GbtcB10 | reverse complement strand
AAGGTGAGAAGCTTTTAACAAAATAGTTATTTGACGGAGATGAAGAATGAAAATAAATAGAACCTGTTATAACAGGTTCTAATCAGAGCTTATAGATTCAATTACAGGAACTACAAATCTACTGGGGGGTAGTGTAATTCCTGTTTAATATTAAGGTATGTTAAAAATTTTTAAATATGATTAATCAAATGATAACTGAACAAAATCCTTATTTAAATAAAAAGAGCGTGCCTTAATTCTGAGAATAAAATGAACTTACTAAAAA
>NZ_JAGXJP010000195.1:0-265 GCF_019091365.1 Bacillus sp. GbtcB10 | reverse complement strand
AGTAAGAGTCTTAATTCATTAATTGTATTATTTGCGTTCCAGAATATGAGCAAACAATATTACTCCTCAGGGAAAGAAAAGCAAAAGCATAGTAATAATGCTCTAGGCATACACAAAACATCCTAACATAGAAAGGACCTAAGTGAGAATTTTCAGTAATAAGAGTGTCTTTTCTGAGCTGCTTTCAGGTTCTAGCATTAGATGCTCAAACAAATCTGAATATTAAAGATACCGAGAAATCAAAATGTATACAACCTGAGCACCA
>NZ_JAGXJP010000021.1:0-472 GCF_019091365.1 Bacillus sp. GbtcB10 | reverse complement strand
CTTTAAGAAGAAGATTGGAGTAGATGGAAAGGTAAAGACCTATAAAGCAAGGCTAGTGACTAAGGGGTATCGTTAAAGGTAAGGTGTTGACTATGATGAAACCTTCTCACCCGTAGCAATGCTAAAATCCATCAGAATTCTATTGGCTATTGCAGCACACTATGATTATGAGATCTGGCAGATGGATGTGAAAACCGCATTCCTTAATGGGAACCTCGAGGAGGTGTATATGATGCAACCTGAGGGATTCGTGTCCAAGAACTGCCCAAATAAGGTGTGTAGATTGCTTAGATCCATTTATGGACTAAAGCAAGCTTCCCGAAGTTGGAACATAAGATTTGATGAGGTGATCAGATCTTATGACTTTGTTAAGAATGAAGATGAGCCTTGTGTATATAGGAAGGTAAGTAAGAGCGCTATAACCTTTTTGGTGCTATATGTGGATGACATCCTAATCATTGGGAATGATATA
>NZ_JAGXJP010000194.1:0-265 GCF_019091365.1 Bacillus sp. GbtcB10 | reverse complement strand
AAAAAACGGATCTATATAATAAGGAAATTAAACGTTTAAATTAATTCTGAATGCAATAGGTCTTGGACAATATAAAACGTCTAAAAACGCGTAATAACACTGTATAAAATGATTCATACGTTTTGAGGTGAATTTAAAGGGGGAAAAACGATGAAAAAGCTTAAAAAACGAAAAATAAAGAAGGCAATTGCTCGTAGAGGTAAATTGATTGAAAATGACCGTGTAAAAACAGCGTGGAGAAATATATTTGTACAAGCTGACATCC
>NZ_JAGXJP010000193.1:0-265 GCF_019091365.1 Bacillus sp. GbtcB10 | reverse complement strand
CTTGACAAGAGGAGTAAGTCCTGTTAGGCACTAGTTTGATTCGTTATTCTCAGTTGATTTCTTTCACTTGTTAGTTAGATTCTATTACTTACCCGTTTGGTTCTTGTCAGCACTAGTCAAATTCTTAGCCATGGTATCGCCTTGGAAGCTTAGACGGACTTTCTTATCTCTTACTTGAGAGTTGACGTCCCCTAATCAACTGAACGTGGGTCTGCTCAAAGAATGATTGGGCGCCAGAGTAGATATAAGAATTAGGTGGTTGTCC
>NZ_JAGXJP010000192.1:0-265 GCF_019091365.1 Bacillus sp. GbtcB10 | reverse complement strand
AAAATAATATTCAAATATTCAAATAATAATAATAATAATATTAAGATAAATAAAAACCCAATAATCTTAGTCGTAAATGCAAACTTCAATCATATAAACAACATGAACAAATTAATATATAAATTTTTATATGATTAAATAGCACATGATTATATTAAAAAATAATTATTAATTCTGCTTTAAAATAAAGTTTTCTAATAACATGAAAAGAATAGTTTATCCAACATAATTGTCTAATATATATATAAATATCTTACAGATCAAG
>NZ_JAGXJP010000191.1:0-265 GCF_019091365.1 Bacillus sp. GbtcB10 | reverse complement strand
ATTCATACCCGAATTGAATTAACAGATCTTTTACCTACTTCCTTATGTTTTAAAAGGAGGGAGCTATATGAAACACGCCCCCTCTTATTTTCAATCTAAAACTTATTTTTTGTTCCAAGAATCTACATCTGCATTGCTTGATGCTTTTGTGAATCGAGCTAGAATTGTATCATAACCACCTTGGATTGCTTTCCATACAAACGGTCCAATTACTAATACAATAATTACCGCTAAAGCGATTAACATTCCGTTTTCTGATGACAAC
>NZ_JAGXJP010000190.1:0-265 GCF_019091365.1 Bacillus sp. GbtcB10 | reverse complement strand
CCGGACTTGAACCGGCACGGTAGTCACCTACCGCAGGATTTTAAGTCCTGTGTGTCTGCCAATTCCACCACCCCGGCGTGGATGGTATAAGCGGAAGACGGGATTCGAACCCGCGACCCCCACCTTGGCAAGGTGGTGTTCTACCACTGAACTACTTCCGCATTACAGGATTTCTTTATGTTGTTTGGCAATGCGGGTGAAGGGACTTGAACCCCCACGTCATAAAGACACTAGATCCTAAGTCTAGCGCGTCTGCCAATTCCGC
>NZ_JAGXJP010000189.1:0-266 GCF_019091365.1 Bacillus sp. GbtcB10 | reverse complement strand
CTATTCTTACAGGTGTTTTCGTTCTGATTAGCATTGGTTCAAGTCTCATCAGCAGCAGCTCCAAATTCCATAGTGCAGTGTTTGATCTAGTGGGTAGTCGTGCATTCCATATATTAGTAGTGTTATCTAGTAGTCAGTAGCAACAGTCTCAACAATAGTAGTTGGATTGCCGTCTTTGAGTTAAGGCTATCTGGGTAGTAGTGATTTACTAGTTATGAGTTTGCTTCTTACCGGTATTGGTTAGATCAATAGTTACAGTATAAGAA
>NZ_JAGXJP010000188.1:0-266 GCF_019091365.1 Bacillus sp. GbtcB10 | reverse complement strand
GACTTTTGAGTGTGGAGCGCCAAGCCTATATAAGAAGAGAAAATGTATTGGTAGCGCAGTATAGGGTCTTCGGGGTAGGTGGGAACCTTGATCTAAGGCACACCCTTCTCGACGCGCCAACCCTGAAGAAACTCATTCATGTAAATTGTGAACTCCGTAACCATAAGCTGATGAAGACAAATACTCCCCTACAGGAACTGGACATTCATTCTCGTCGACAACTCATTCTGAACCGATTGCTTCTTATTGAGTATGGAAAAAGGTAA
>NZ_JAGXJP010000187.1:0-266 GCF_019091365.1 Bacillus sp. GbtcB10 | reverse complement strand
ATCCGCTATAAGTCTAACATTATAAGAAAAGGAAGATCGGCTGGCTTAGTCTGACATTATCATTATTACCCTCGATTCCGGAATGGAAATTATTGTATATTGCAGTAACCGCAGAGCAGAGATGCTTTTTGATCAGCTTATTGACTCGTTATTACCTTGGAGTGAGTCAGGAGGGACATTTCTCAATTATAGAATAGGTGCACTCAATTTCTAAGAAGAACTAACTAACGCCGAAATAAGAGCCATTTCTAAGAAGAACTAACTAA
>NZ_JAGXJP010000020.1:0-482 GCF_019091365.1 Bacillus sp. GbtcB10 | reverse complement strand
AATTGTTCATTAGAAGAGAAGCCCTTAAAAATTATATTTAATAATATTCCATAAATCAAGATTTAAGAAAAGCAAGAAAATTCTCATATGAGTTTTCCAATAAGTGTAGTCCAATCCATTAAACAACGTTGGACGAAAAACCGATAAGCCCTCTTGAAAGCCATGAAGAGCCATTTCTCTCGGGTGTAAATCCGAAATGAGAAATACCGGGCTCTGATACCAATTGTTAGGATCGGAGCGGCACTAAGAGGGGTGGGGTGAATTAGTGCAGCGGAAATCTTTCAACTATTAAAATCGAAAGCTACGTTCGTTCGATAAAAATGATTTCGATGTAAAAGCCGATTCTAAGATTACTTTAACTTGAGATTAAGCGAGAAGACATTAAAGTAGATCTACGAAGGCAGTTTACAGTTTATGATGGAAAGCGGAATACAAGCGCAAACTGAAAAGCAACGTTCGTACGATAAAAGCCGATTTACATC
>NZ_JAGXJP010000002.1:764770-936783 GCF_019091365.1 Bacillus sp. GbtcB10 | reverse complement strand
TGGCTCGGTAGCTCAGTTGGTAGAGCAACGGACTGAAAATCCGTGTGTCGGCGGTTCGATTCCGTCCCGAGCCACTTCCAAACGCATCTGCAATCGCAGGTGCGTTTTTATTATGAAAAGAAGGCATAAAAAGGGAGAAGCCGGACCTAGGTAGGGCCCGGCTCCATAAGAAGAAGACGTTACATGTATATAGACGTTTGGTGACTGGAAAAGTTTCAATAAAAAAGGAAAAAGTCATCAAATCTTTTGGGCGGGGTTCTTCTATCCAACGTTTACTAGCAAAGAAAGCCGTTATTATTTTTATCTTTGCCTCGTAAAACGTTATAATAGACAGTGAGCCTTTTTTTCGTAAATGAAAAAGGCGTAATGAGACATGCAAAATGGAATGACATAGATGCTAAAAATGCAGGAGGAAATCACAATGGAAAAAAAGATTCTTGTCGTAGATGATGAAAAGCCGATTGCGGATATATTGGAATTTAACTTAAGAAAAGAGGGCTACGAGGTTCATTGTGCGTATGACGGAAATGAAGCCCTTGAAATGGTAGAAGAAATTAAGCCAGACATCATTTTGCTCGACATTATGCTGCCGAACAAAGATGGCGTTGAAGTATGCCGTGAAGTGAGAAAGAAATATGATATGCCGATTATCATGCTGACAGCAAAAGACTCTGAAATCGATAAAGTCATTGGTCTTGAGCTTGGCGCGGACGATTATGTCACAAAGCCATTCAGTACACGCGAGCTGCTTGCACGTGTAAAAGCAAATTTAAGAAGACAGACGGCTGCTCCGCAATCAGAGGAAGAATCTGAATCAAATGATATCGAGATTGGTTCACTTGTGATCTACCCAGATGCGTATGTCGTGTCTAAGCGTGACGAAACGATTGAATTAACGCATCGTGAGTTCGAATTGCTTCATTACTTAGCGAAACATATTGGACAAGTCATGACACGTGAGCACTTACTGCAAACGGTTTGGGGCTACGATTACTTTGGAGATGTCCGTACAGTAGACGTGACAGTCCGCCGTCTTCGTGAAAAAATTGAAGACAACCCTAGCCACCCGAGCTGGATCGTGACAAGACGAGGCGTCGGCTACTATTTAAGAAACCCAGAGCAGGACTAAGATTCTTATGAGTAAAGTAGGTTTTTTTCGCTCGATTCACTTTAAATTGACCTTGATTTATGTGCTGCTGATCATTGTCGCCATGCAGATCATTGGCGTGTACTTTGTGAAGCAGCTAGAGCAGTCCTTAATTAATTCATATGATAATTCCTTGAATCAGCGAATCTACTCGTTATCGTATTACCTAGAACAAGATTCATCGAAAAGCAAGGCAGAATTAAAAGAGGATGCTCAAAAGATATTAAACGATTTTAACAACAAAGATGAGTCTAATGAAATTTCTGAAGTCAGCTATATTGACGAAAGCAGAGAAGTCATTGCCTCTGTGAATAACGGCAGTCAAGAGATTGCCGGGAAGAAAATCACAGATCAAATCATTAGCCGTATTTTCGCGGTTGGCAAAGACTACGAAAAAAAATTCTATGACCCAGAATCGAATAAACGAGTCCGCATATCAGCAACAGCCGTGAAAAATGAGAACCAAGAAACTGTTGGTGTCATTTATGTGGTCTCATCCATGGAAAGTGTTTTTAACCAAATGCGAACGATCAACACCATTTTGGCGACGGGTACACTCATCGCACTTGGGACGACCGCTCTACTTGGTATATTCATATTCAGAACCATTACACACCCAATTTCGGATATGAGAAAGCAAGCGATCGAGCTCGCCAAAGGGAACTTTTCCAGAAAGGTCCGAAAGTATGGACATGATGAGATTGGTCAACTAGCAACGACATTTAACCATCTGACGAGAGAGCTGGAGGAAGCGCAGCTGATGACAGAGGGTGAGAGGAAAAAGCTTTCTTCTGTTATCGCCTATATGACCGATGGCGTCATTGCCACGAATCAAAACGGGGCCATTATTCTATTAAACAGCCCGGCACTAGAGCTTTTGAATGTTTCACGTGAAACAGCTCTAGAGATGCCGATTACATCCTTGCTTGGCTTAGAAGAAACTCATACATTTGAAGATTTAGTCGAAAATCAAGACTCCATGCTGCTAGAAATTGAACGTGAAGATCAACTGTCTGTTTTGCGTGTCAATTTCTCAGTGATTCAGAAAGAGCATGGGAAGATTGATGGCTTGATCGCGGTCATTTATGACGTAACCGAGCAGGAAAAAATTGATGCGGAACGTCGTGAATTCGTGGCGAACGTATCCCATGAGCTGCGCACACCGCTTACGACGATGCGAAGCTATCTTGAGGCTCTCGCTGAAGGTGCGATTGGTGATAAAGAGCTTGCGCCAAGGTTCCTCAGTGTCACGCAAAATGAAACAGAGCGCATGATTAGACTTGTGAATGACCTGCTCCAGCTGTCTAAGTTCGACAGCAAGGATTATCAATTCAATCGTGAGTGGACGAATTTTATCAGGTTTATCTCGCTCGTCATTGATCGTTTTGAAATGACGAAGGAGCAGCATGTCGATTTCATCCGCAACTTGCCGCAGCGTGAAATATATGTGGAAATTGATCAAGATAAAATCACTCAGGTGCTCGATAATATCATTTCCAATGCTATGAAATACTCGCCAGAGGGTGGACATATTACGTTCACTGTCGATTTGGATGAGGAGCAAGGTCTTGTGTTATTCAGTGTCAAAGATGAAGGAATCGGTATTCCGAAGAAGGATATGGATAAAATCTTTGAACGTTTTTATCGAGTGGATAAGGCAAGAACAAGAAAGCTTGGCGGAACCGGCCTAGGCCTTGCGATTGCAAAAGAAATGGTTCAGGCTCATGGCGGAGATATTTGGGCTGACAGCATTGAAGGAAAAGGAACAACGGTAACCTTTACCCTTCCGTACAATGAAGAACAAGAGGATGATTGGGATGAAGCGTGAGACCTTTAAAACCATTATATTGACAATCCTAATTGCGATCAGTCTTGTGTTTACGTGGAATATTTGGATGTTCCAGCCCGTCATGCAGGATCAGGCGGATGCCGGCACAAAGGTCGTGGAAACGAAGAAGATTTCAAGCGACGAGCCTCGGAGTCTCATTGATGTCGTGAAGCCGCGTGAGATGTTCATCCATTCCAATGGAGAGCATTTCAAAGTGGATCAAAAGGAACTCTTCCAAAACTTTTGGAATGATGTGAGCCTGTGGGATGTCAAAGAGATTGCCGATGTGTCGGACCAATATTCCGAGCAGAAATTTAAGAATTTCTTCTATGGACGCGAGGGGCAAGGTAAAACATTGGATCTTGTGTTCAATGATCCGATTCCGATTGATATTTTCCAAGCGCTGTTTAAATGGCCGAATAAATCCATTGAATACAACTCGTTTGACCGGATGATTGTGCCGTTCGCTCAGCCGGATAAGGCCAATAAGAAAGTCTATTTGATCTCATACAGCAAGGAATCGGTGCTTGAGCTGACGATTGAATCAGCCAACTATCGTAATCTGATGGATAGCATTGCCGCCGCTCAAAACGAGATGCCGCGCTATGATCTATATACTTTCTCTACAAATTCAAAACGAGATTTCCTTCTGCCGCAGAAGCAAAAGCAGCTTGAAGCGAAAATGTTCTTTATCGAAACGATTAAGACAAGCAAATTCAAGGACGCTTTGTTTACAGACCCAAGTCTAGTTGGGGAAGAGTCTAATTTAAACCGGACGGTGTATACAGATGGAACGAGTCGTCTTGAAGCAAATCAAAAAGACCACCGCATCCAATATCAGCATCGTAATATCAATTCTAGTACCGTATTCCAAACGGGAGATTTGATCAAGCGAAGCGTGAAATATTTCAATGATAACGGAAGTTTTACCGATAATTATCAATACTTCGGCATCAACAGCAACCAGCAGCTGTCCTTTAATATGTTTATGGATGGACTGCCGATCGTCAACAGCACAAAGCATCCATTTGGTATGACATCACTTGAAGTGCAATGGGCGAATGATGACATTTTGAGTTATAAGCGTCCAAACTACATTCTCGGCAACAAAGCGAGTCAGAGTGAACAGGTCAAACTGATGAATGGGACAGAGCTGAAAAACTTGATCATCAAGCAGACGAAGTATGATGATTTAGAGAAAATTGAACAGATTTTCCCTGCCTATCAAGCGACATCCACGGCATCAGATCAGGATCAAGCGATGTTTGTCTGGCTAGAGCCGGTATGGTGTATGAAATATAACGGAAAAACCGTCATTTTATCGAATGATTTGCTGACAGAGGGGAGCGAGAATCATGGAGTGGAATAAGACCAAAACGATCTTTATCCTAGCCTTTCTCGTTCTCGATATCTTTCTAGGTTTTCAATACTTTGAAAAGCGATCGACCGATCATTTTGCGATTATCGAAAAAACAGATACGCTGGAAGAAATGAAGGCAGACGGAATCAAATATGGCAATCTATCAGATGAAGCGAAGATTGGATACCGCATTACAGCTGAGAAAAAGCAATATACGAAAAAGGATGTCGACGGATTAGCTGATCAAAAGACGAAAAGCACATTCCCGAAAACCGAGAAAGATGATCCTGTCACCTTGCTTGAAATGACCTTCAATAAACCAGTTGCATTGCCGAAAAAAGATATGAAAACAGCAGCGACCAATCTTGTGAGCCAGCGTTTACTGGATGGTAAGAATTATAAGCTCTGGAGCATCGATGAAGAAACAGGTGAAATCGTCTTTTTCCAAACGTATAAAGGAAAATACATCTTCCAAGAAGGTCTTGATGACACCGAAACTATTGGGAAGATCACATTGGATGTGAACGATCAAAACGAGGTCGTCTCGTATCGGCAGTCGATGGTGACATCGATTAATGAAGTGAGAAAAGAAACCCTTGTCCCAGCGCTTGAAACGGTGAAGGACTTATATACACAAAATATGCTGAGCCAAAACACGACAGTGAAAAAAGTGGAGCTTGGCTACTACACGCAATACCCAGGTGCAAGCACTCAAGTCATGGTTCCTGTATGGCGAGTAGAGATTGAAGGCGTGGCAGCTGGTTCAAAGAAAAAGACAGAAGAAGAATATTTGATCAATGCCATTGATGGCTCAACACTTGATCATATAGAGAAAGAAGACAAATCTTCATTGGAGTGAGAGAACATGAGCTTGCAGTTCAGTGTACTAGCGAGCGGAAGTACGGGGAACGCTTTTTATTTAGAAACAGACGAGCATGCTTTTTTAGTAGATGCGGGCTTAAGCGGCAAACAGATGGTAGAGCTGCTTGGTCAAATCGACCGAAAGCCAGAAGACTTGGACGGAATTTTTGTCACACACGAGCACTCAGATCATATTAAAGGACTTGGTGTGATGGCAAGAAAGTACAAGCTTCCTGTCTATGCAAATGCGAAAACATGGAAGGCGATGGAGTCACATATTGGGAAAGTGGATACGGAGCAGAAATTCCACTTTGATATGGAGACGGTTCAATCATTCGGCGGTCTCGATGTTGAATCATTTGGCGTATCACATGATGCGGCAGAGCCCATGTTTTACGTATTCCATTATGGCGGGCGTAAACTTGCCCTTATGACGGATACAGGCTATGTGAGTGACCGGATGAAAGGGATTATTAAATCAGCCAATACGTTCGTATTTGAGAGCAACCATGATGTCGGCATGCTGCAAATGGGGCGCTACCCCTGGAGTATTAAACGCAGAATTTTGAGCGATGTCGGACACGTATCCAATGAAGATGCAGCTCTTGCTATGACAGACGTGATTGGAGACGCCACCTCACGCATTTATTTGGCCCACTTGAGTCAAGACAACAACATGAAGGACTTAGCCCGTATGGCGGTCCAGCAGACGCTTGAAATGAAGGGCTTTGTTGTAGGGGACGGCTTTGATTTATATGATACGGACCCGAAAAAAGCAACCCCGCTTTGCGCCGTATGATTTTTACAATCGTATGATTAAGATAAGAGCTTCTTACCAACACTATATACATCATCTATTCACTGAAAGGAAGGAAACATAGTGGATTATCGCGATGTAGAGTGGAAGCCGAGACGAAGCAGAAAAGGATATTTCCTATCTGGTCTGATCGGTGTATTGGTAGGAGCTTTTTTAATGGGATTCTTTTTCCCCTATGTGTCTGGACAAAGCGGCAGCCCCTTTGGCTGGAAATCAGCTGGAGATCAGCAGGCATCAGATGGCCCTTTAAAGACCGTCAATGTGAACGTGAATGATGCGGTCACAAAAGTGGTATCGAGTATGTCAGATACAGTTGTCGGCGTCATTAACATTCAAAAGTCGAGCTTTTGGGAAGAAGGCGGTGAAGCAGGTAGCGGGTCAGGTGTGATTTATAAAAAAAAGGGTGACACCTTTTATATCGTGACCAACCATCATGTCATCAAAGGCGCAAACCAGCTTGAAGTGAGCCTTCAGGACGGGACAAGGATCGGGGCAAATCTTGTCGGCAGTGATCAGCTTATGGATTTAGCGGTACTCACGGTCAAAAGTGATAAGATCAAGAAAACCGCCGCCTTCGGCAATTCAGACCATGTCAAACCAGGTGAGCCTGTCATCGCCATTGGAAATCCATTAGGTCTTGAATTTGCTGGCTCCGTCACACAAGGTGTGATTTCTGGAACGGAGCGTGCGATCCCTGTTGATTCTAATGGTGATGGACAGACGGATTGGAATGCGGAAGTTTTGCAAACGGATGCCGCCATTAATCCTGGGAACAGCGGCGGAGCCTTGATCAATATGGACGGCAAAGTGATCGGCATCAATTCAATGAAGATTGCTGAGTCAGAGGTGGAAGGGATTGGGCTGTCTATTCCTGCGAATCTGGTGATCCCTGTCATAGAGGATTTAGAGCGCTATGGAGAGGTGAAGCGTCCGTACCTTGGTGTTGGGATGAAATCACTAGCAGATATTGCGAGCTATCATTGGCAGGAAACGTTAAAACTGCCATCAAAGGTCACAACCGGAGTCGTCGTGATGAGTGTCGAGCCTTTGTCTCCAGCAGGAAAAGCGGGGCTAAAAGAGCTGGATGTCGTGACATCGTTTGACGGCAAGGAAGTACAAAATATCGTCGATCTGCGTAAATATCTTTATCAAAAGAAAGTCGGCGACAAGGTAAAGGTGCAATTTTACCGAAGCGGAAAGAAAAAATCAGTCGAGATCAAACTCTCCCAAACCGATCGGTTCGGTGGCTAGCCAGTTCCTATAAGGGACTGGCTTTTTTTATATGCCCGGCATATGATAAAGAAAAGGGGGAGATACGATTGGTCACATTACAGCCAATGTCACAAACGGATTATGACGTCTTGATAGCGGCGGCCATTAAGCGGTACGCAGAAGAAAAGGTACTCGCAGGGACGTGGAATCAGGAAGAAGCGCAAAAGAACGCAGAGGAACAATTTGACCGGCTGCTTCCTGAAGGCCTTCAGACAGAGGATCATGAGTTGTGGAACATCTTACATGGAGAAGAAGCCATCGGATGGGTATGGCTTTGCTATGATCCAGATCATCCCCAACATGAAGGCTTTATTTATAATTTTATTTTGTTTGAAGCGTATCGAGGAAAAGGCTTGGCAAAACAGGCCATGGCGGCATTAGAAGAGCAGGCAAAGTCATTAGGTGTGAAAAAACTATCGCTGCATGTCTTTGCCCATAATCAAATCGCCCGCTCACTTTATGAGAAAACGGGCTTTGCTGAGACTGGGATTTACATGAGCAAGCCTTTATAAAAAAAGAGAAGTACCGTGCAGTGAGCGTACGGTACTTTTTACGTGGACATCATGGCATCTTGCGCCGTGACTCGGTATAGATCGACTTTGCATTTCACAAACGCACGGATGATGGCTGGGACTTGAGCTTCTGAACGAATCAACAATGAGGTCTCGTCATCTCTGATCACAAGGTCTGTTCCCACACTTTGTAAGTACTGCGTGAGAACAGGCTTCACCTCATCATCAATCCATGCATGCTTGAAGGTGGCACGAATGGTTGAGGACGTGATGGTTTTCTCTTGAGGATGAGTACTTGAGGACACGATTTTTCCTTCAGATATGAAAGCTGTTTTGGTACAAATAGGCTGGGTGAACCTTGGCTCGTCTGCTGTTAAAAAGACAGTTTTCCCTTCAAATTTTAACGATTCAATCACCCGCTGGATATGTAAGATAGAATCTGCATCAATATCCGCAAAAGGCTCATCAAGTAAAATAAAGTCAGGCTGATGAGCGATGGCCTGAGCCATTCCGAGCCGCTTCTTCATCCCAGGTGTAAAGGCACCGACTTTCTCTTGATGATAACGATGTAAGCCAACAAATTCGAGTAATTCTTCATAATAGCTCGTTTTCTGGCGAGTACCCGTAATTTTCGATAAATAGGCAATATGCTCAATAGCAGTCAGCCCTTCATATAAATCTGTATATTCAGGCAGAACACCGATATGATGACGTACTTTTTTTAACGACGTCATGTTCATCATGATAAACGTGCCAGAGGTGGGGCGGGAGATCCCTGTAATGATATTAAAAAAGGTTGTCTTACCAGCACCCTTCGGTCCAATGAGGCCGAAGATATCCCCTTGATGGATATCAAGATCAATATGATTTATTGCGACTTTTGTCCGATATTTTTTTGTCAGCCCTTTTGTGTGAAGCACTTAGACATCCCTCCTCTGAAACAGTAGTGCCGTTCCAACGAGTAAGACAACAGTCAATGCAGCATTCATCAGCACATAGGTCAGCGGTTCACTCCAGCGCGCATAATAATAAGGCGTCACGTATTGGAACCAGTGAATCAACCGTTCTGAAGAAAGAACAGACATCATGCTCATGATTGGAAATAGAAAGGAAAACAACATGCCAACAAACATCGATTTCTGTGGTGTTGGAAAGAGCATGGACAAAAACAAAGCACAGGAGATGCCGACACTGATAAACGTTAATATTTTTAAGGCATCAGAGAACAGAAAACGATGTGAAATCACCATATTTAAAATATATGTGGTCATAATGCAACTGAGCCAAAACAGCATCAGCCCAAGATATTTCCCGATGACAATGTTTAAACGGGTCGTTTTGCTGACGAGAAAACGAATGGTTTTCAAATGAATTTCGCGGCTCAAAATATCATGAGATAATAAAAAAATAAGGAAGAAACCAAATAACGAAATCACTAGTTCATTCCCAATGGAATAAGGGTCCTTTGCCTGTTCCCACTTCCCTTGATAAGCAGCTATAAATGGAAGACTTGATACAAAAGTAGATAAAATGAAAATAATAACAATTGTTAAGATGGATTTTTTGCTTTTGAAGAGCTGCTTAAATTCATTCATACAGATGGTCCACACACACTGTACCTCCCTTCATCTTTATTATACCCCTAGAAAAGAAAGACACCATATCTCGCTCTTTAACATTTGCTTAAATTTTATAAAAAAGAAGACTCTTCCAGAACAGTTAACTCATTTTTAAAAATGTTCAGAAAAATATCTTGATTTATCAAAAAACATCATGTATGATAGCTTTAATTCAAGATAGTTAAACAGGCAATGACGAGAGAAAGTACAATCATCAATTTTTCCACAGAGAGCTTCGGTAGCTGAAAAGAAGCAAAAATAATGATTCGAAAAATGGTCTCTGAGCCTCGTGCTGAACATATCCATGATATTAGTAGGTGACGACGAGAGTTGGTACTCGTTATCAAAACCACAGTATATGAGCCAAATTGGAGCTTTGTACTTGTAGAGGCTGTTTAGCGCGAGCAAACAGTAAATAAAGGTGGTACCACGAGACAAATACCTCGTCCTTATGATTCATAGATAAGGATGGGGTATTTTTTATTGTCCACTTTTTTTCATACAAATGTTCAAATGTTCCACGTGAAACACTACAACCATTTTTTCAAATGAAAGGGAGATTAACATGAGTGAACATGCATTGGTTTTACAATCAGATTTCGGTATTGATGATGGAGCGGTCAGCGCAATGTACGGCGTAGCCAATACAGTGAGAAGCGGCATCCGCATTTTTGATTTAACTCACAACATTCCCCAATACGACATTTGGGAAGCGTCTTATCGCTTGCTTCAGACGGTCACATATTGGCCGGAAGAAACGGTATTTGTCTCCGTTGTTGATCCAGGCGTTGGATCAGAGCGAAAGAGCCTCGTCGTCAAAACAACAAGCTCACACTACATCATCACACCTGATAATGGGACACTTACGCATGTCGCACAGGATATTGGTATCGTGGAGGCTCGGTATTTAGATGAAACCATCAACCGTCTGCCGAAGTCAGGAAAATCACATACTTTCCATGGTAGAGACATTTACGCCTATACAGGCGCGAGAATTGCTTCAGGTGTGATTTCTTTTGAAGAGGTCGGGCCAAAGGCGAATATAGAGGACATTATTCACCTTCCAGTCGTACAAGCTTATGCGGAAGAAGAAGTGATCACAGGGACGATTGATATTTTAGATGTGCGGTTCGGAAACCTATGGACAAACATTCATCATACGTTATTTGAACAGCTTTCAATCAATTATGGGGATGCAATAGAAGTTACCATTGCCAACGGGCCAAAAAATGTGTATAAAAATATCATGACCTATGGACGATCTTTTGCCGATTTAAAGGTAGGCGAACCACTCGTATATGTCAATTCACTCGATCATTTAGGCGTGGCGATCAATCAAGGGTCATTTGCAAAGGCTTATAACATCGGTACAGGCACAGGCTGGCGCCTTTCGATTCGCAAAGCTCCGCGCATTATATACGAATAAGAGGAGGAAACATCATGGCAGGTAAACAACTTTCAACGAAAACTGTCGTTGCCATCGGGATTGGCGCAGCCGTCTTTGTCATTTTAGGACGCTTCGTCTCCATTCCAACTGGGATTCCGAATACACAAATTGAAACATCGTACGCGTTCCTTGCATTAATGGCCGTGTTATTTGGTCCTATTGCAGGCGCATTGATTGGATTTATTGGTCATCTCATTAAAGATGCCACCACATTTGGACCTTGGTGGAGCTGGATTATCGTTTCGGGTGTTGTTGGTTTATTGATCGGCCTCATTTCGAACCGTTTAAAAGTAGAAGAGGGCGACTTTGGCTGGAAAAAAATCACGCTCTTCAACGCCGTCCAAGCCGGCGCACAAGCATTAGGCTGGTTTGTCATTGCGCCGGTACTCGACATTGTGATCTATGCAGAACCTGCAAATAAAGTGTTTGTTCAAGGCATCGTAGCAGGAATCTCAAACATCATCACAGTCGGTGTACTAGGCACCATCATCATTGCGGCTTATGCGAAAACAAGAAGCAAAAGCGGCAGTCTATCGAAAGAAACATCATGAAGCAAGGTGGAACACATAAATGAAGAAACCGATGATTCAATTCGAACATTTCGGATTCAAGTATCGCAGTCAGGCAGAACCAACATTGAAAGATATCAACCTGACCATCTATGAAGGAGAAAAAGTCCTCATCGCAGGCCCGTCTGGATCGGGAAAAAGCACACTAGCCCATTGCATCAATGGGCTAGTTCCTGCGTCTTATAAAGGTTCTATGGAAGGAAGTCTTCACATCGGCGGGAAAAATGCAGAAAAGGAGAACATTTTCTCCCTCTCACAGCTTGTCGGAACGGTGCTTCAGGACCCTGATGGACAATTCATCGGGCTGACCGTTGGAGAAGATATCGCGTTCACACTAGAAAACGATCAAGTCACACGCGAAGAAATGAAAACACGTGTCGAGAAAGCGGCAAAATTAACAGAGGTAGACGGCAAACTGGCATCATCCGTGCATGAGCTGTCAGGCGGTCAAAAACAACGTGTCGCTATCGCAGGCGTACTTGTCAACGATGTCGACATTTTGCTGTTTGATGAACCACTGGCAAGCCTTGATCCCGCAACAGGTAAAGAAGTGATCGACCTCATTGACCGTCTGCAAAAAGAAACGAAAAAAACGGTCGTGATGGTGGAACATCGATTGGAAGACGTCCTCTTCCGCCATGTCGACCGCATCATCGTTGTCAATGACGGCACGATTGCAGCGGATATGACACCAGATGAATTGCTCGCCTCAAATGTATTAGAAGCGGCATATTTACGTGAGCCTTTATATGTGAGAGCGATGAAATATGCAGGCATTCCGATTGCAGCAGGAGATCAGATCGCTGATTTACAGCATCTCACCTTAAATGACGAGGCAAAAGAGAAAATCGAGCAATGGATGGAAGCATCTGAGCCATCAGTCGAGCAGAATGAATCGCCGGATTTACTAGAAGTGCGTGAGCTGAGCTTTGATTATCCGACAAGACCAAACACGCTGAGCAACATCTCTTTTACCGTCAAAAAAGGAGAAATGATCAGCATCGCCGGTGCCAATGGCGCAGGCAAGACGACACTATCCAAGGTGCTCTGCGCATTTGAAAAGCCAACAAAAGGGACAATCCTTTTAAATGGCGATGACATCACAGGAGACACCATCAAACAGCGCTCCGAACGAATCGGTGTCGTCATGCAAAACCCAAATCAAATGATTTCGAAACAAATGATTTTTGATGAAGTCGCACTAGGTCTCGTTTTAAGAGGCGTAAAGGAAGACGACATCAAGGAACGTGTAGAGCGGGTTTTAAAAGTATGCGGGCTGTATCCATTTCGGAACTGGCCGATCTCAGCCCTCAGCTTTGGACAGAAAAAGCGCGTCACCATTGCATCCATTCTTGTGTTAGAGCCAGAAATCATCATTTTAGATGAGCCAACGGCCGGTCAAGATTTTAGACATTACACAGAGATGATGACGTTTTTAGAGCAATTAAATCAGCAGGGCGTCACGATTTTGATGATCACCCATGATATGCATCTCATGCTCGAATACACGACAAGAACCATCGTCATTTCAGATGGAGAAAAAATCGTAGATGATACACCAGCCAAAGTGCTGACAGATCAGCTGCTAGTCCAAAAGGCGAGCTTAAAAGAAACGTCGCTCTATGAACTGGCGCTAAAAGCAGACTGGCCAAATCCAAATGAACTCGTGGATCGCTTCATTGAGGTTGACAGAAAGGAACGAATGACATGGCTGTAGACATGCTGTCTTATATCGATCGCCCGTCGCCAATTCACCGGCTGACAGGGGCAACCAAACTCATTTGCTTTATCCTCTGGTCATCCGCAGCGATGCTCACGTATGATACAGGCGTATTAGTGTTTATGCTAGTTGCCAGTATCGTGTTCTTTCAACTGTCGAATGTGCGATTTCGTGATATCTCTTTCGTAGTGATTGTCTTGGCGATTTTTCTTGTCATCAATAACATCGCCATTTACGTCTTTGCGCCTCAGCAAGGTGTCGCCATCTATGGAGCGAAGCACGAGCTGTTTCACATTGCAGGCTGGTACAATGTCACACTTGAACAGCTTTTCTATCAATTGAACATTACACTGAAATACGTGACTGTGATGCCAGCGGCGCTATTGTTTATTGTCACAACAAATCCAAGTGAATTTGCCTCATCGCTCAGCCGAATTGGGGTCAGCTACCGGATATCGTATGCGGTAGCGATTGCTCTGCGTTACATCCCAGATATTCAGCGTGATTTTCGAACGATCGCGATTTCTCAGCAAGCAAGAGGCATTGATTTATCGAAGAATGAAAAACTGGGAAAACGGATTAAAAATGCGCTTTCGATTGTGATGCCGCTGATTTTCTCCAGCCTAGAGCGGATTGAAACGATCAGCAATGCGATGGAATTGCGCGGGTTTGGAAAGCATAAAAAGCGCACATGGTTTACGGCGAAAGACTTTCAAAAAGCAGATTATGCGGCGTTAATCTTTGTTGGAGCGGTACTGATTGTGTCGCTAGTGATTACATTTGTTAGAGGAACGAGATTTTACAATCCGTTTTGATAGAAGGAAGCCTTCACAGGAGTGGAGGCTTTTTTATTTGGTTTGTGGATAAAAGGTGTGGAAAATGGTAAAAGACTATTAACATGTGAATAAATCGGTTATATTGAACAATGAGCGAAACACGTGTGAATAACCAAACAACATATTGGAGGAATTAGAAACTTATGAACAAATCACTTTATGCTTGTGCAGAACATATAGAAACCGTACTAGACATGTACATAGATGATCACGAAACACCGCCAGAATTCAGAAAAATCGAACATACACACAGCTTATCCACAACCTGTGAATTGTGCGATGAACCTGCAATATATATAGTGGGGAACGAATGATCGGACACAAAATACACAAATTTTATCCACAATTGTTGATAACTTATATGAATAACTTGTTCTTAAGGTGGGGATGACCTGTGAATATATCAATTATCACAGTAGGAAAATTAAAAGAGAAATATTTAAAGCAAGGCATAGCCGAATACACAAAACGATTACAGGCATACGCAAAAATCGACATCATTGAGCTCGCAGACGAAAAAGCACCCGAGAATCTCAGCGAGCAAGACATGAAAATCATCAAAGACAAAGAAGGCGAACGCATCCTAAGCAAAATCAACCCAGACGCTCACGTCATCGCCCTCGCCATCGAAGGAAAAATGAAAACTTCCGAAGAATTAGCCGATACAATAGATAAGCTGGCAACATACGGAAAAAGTAAGGTGTGTTTTGTCATAGGCGGGTCACTTGGGTTAAGTGATGCTGTGATGCAGCGTGCGAATGAGAAGTTGTCGTTTTCGAGGATGACGTTTCCGCATCAGTTGATGAGGCTGGTGTTGGTGGAGCAGATTTATCGGGCGTTTCGGATTGTTCGGGGGGAGCCTTATCATAAGTGAGATGTATTTTAAAGAATATATCTTAATCTTTTTGAAAAAGTGGTTCTTTTAGTAAGTATGGAAATAAAATAATAAATACGAAAAGGGGTAAAAAATGATAATAGTTACTGATCAATTAAATAAAAGTATATTAGATCCAATACATGGACTAGTAAGAATGACTGAAGATGAAATGAGAATTATTTCACATCCGCTTTTTAATAGGTTGAGAAAAGTTAAACAGAATACCTTTTTATATTTTGTATTTCCTTCTGCAAATCATACAAGATTTGAACATTCTATTGGTGTAATGCACTTAGCAAGTGAGATGTTTTTAAATGCATTCAGTAATGCTAATACCTTGAAAAATAAGAGAATAAAATACGGTCTTGATGGGAATGGAAATATCTTTGATAATGAATACTTTTCTAATCAAGAATTTATAGATGTGTTTTTAAATTTACGTATTGCAGCACTCTTACATGATATAGGGCATGGACCAATGTCTCATTTATTTGATCAATTCGCACCAAAAAACTCTGACTTTTTAGAAATGATTTCGAACGATACAAGTATTAGTTTTAATACTGAATTCGCTAGTTCATTAAAAGAGTTAATAAAAGACAAAGCATTAGAATATGTTGAACATGAATTTGTATCTTATTATTTTGCTGCAAAGGTTTTATCAAGTATAGGATTTACTGACGAACGTATTAAAATTATTTTAACTATTATGAATGAAAAGCTTAATCTAAAGAAAATTAATATAAAAAAATATAATCTTACACCATTTCTTAACCAAATTGTAGCTGGTGCACCTTTAGATTGTGACAGAATGGATTATTTATTAAGAGATAGTTATTTTAGTGGGGTAAAGTATGGGACTTATGATCTCAACAGATTATTAAAATCTTTATTGCCGTTTATTGATAAGGAAAAAACAAAGATAAAGTTGGGCATTAAAAAAAGCGGATTACCTGCAATAGAAAATTTCCTTCAAGCAAGGTATGAACTTTATGTTCAAGTTTATTACCATAAGACAAATCAAGCGTGTAATACCATGTTATCTCATGCTACAAATGATTTAAAAGAAAAGGGATATTGCTTTGTTAATTGTAATACTGGCGATGATTTTATATCTTCGTACTTGGAACTTTCAGATGAGAAGTTTTTAGATAAGGTACAAAGAGAAGTTCCAGATGATAATGATAAACAAACAATAAATGAATTAAAAAATCGGAAACTTTGGAAGAGAATATACGAATATTTCCCAGAAGATGGAGAAACTAAAGAAATTATAAAAAATGAAACTAAAGATATAGTTAATTATATAACTAATAATAATTTGGAATTAAAATCTTTTGTCTCAGATAGTTTTACTTCAATTGATTCATTAAAAGATTTAAATGGAGAAGAAGCGGTATTGCTTAATAAAGATAATGATGAAAATTATATAGAGACTCAAAATGAGTGGAAAGCTGATTCTAAGATATTCAATGCATTATCTAGTATATATCAAGTAGGAAGAGTATATATGCGTGCATCAACTGAAAATAATAAGGAAAGGGAGTCTTTCAGAAATATAAAACAAGATTTATATAAATATAAAATTAAAAACAGTAATAATAATTAAGAATGTCCTTTTCATACATGCTCACTATTTTTATATAATTAGATCAGAAATAGGAAATCTAGGACTTGTTTAAGCATTTAATATTAATATGGGGGTAAATAATATTCAAATGTATAGAATTTTTCGTATCGTAGAGTAGAAGTCAATTTATCAAAAAAGAAGCTATTGAATTATGAAAAAATAATACAAAAAATCGTCATTTCTAAAGAATGACGATTTTTGTATTATTAGAGTATTACTGTATATTGATTTTGAGTGATATTAGAAAATTGCATTACTATTGAATGTTAATATATTAAAAAATTTTAAAAAATTAAAGGATATTATTATTTTAAATTGCACGATATTAGGAGATTCAATATGAATAAAAAGGAAGATATTCTAAATGCATGGATTACAATAGAACAGTTAACAGAAGGATCAATTAACAAAAGCGGCAAAGGTTTAAAGACATTTTATCGTATTGAACAAGATTGGCAACAATTCTTTATGAATTTTTTATCTCATCAAAAACGACAAAATAATATGTCAGATAAATCCTTTAAAAAGTCTGGAATTGTATTTTACTTTGGTATTTTCAATTTCCAAGAAGTTGTTGATATTTTGAGAGAAAAATATAATATTGAGAAAAATTATGAGGAAATCAGTCATTCGGAAAAATTTACTTTCGCTTTATATTTTGATCATCAACTCAACCTGGTGGCTGATAAATTGTTTTTAACAATGAGCGGTTTTATCCGCGAACATGGCCATTTACCTGATGATTTTTTAAAAGTTGAAACTTTATTTAGAGAAGAATTAGATCGAAAATTTGAAGAGGGTTTTCATCATGTGTTTTCTAAACTTATACAAAAGTATCATGTGTCAGTAGATAATTTCCGTTATAAATTCATACGACATCTGGATAATGAGAATATTAATCTACATTCCTTCTTTATTGAAGATTTAAAAATGGCAAAGTTAATTAATACTGAAAATATAAACAGATATTTTAACGGATTTACTGGAAATAGAAGAAATCTAGACAGTCATAAAGAGTCTGAGCATTTTAATGCTTATATTTTTGAGGAGATTGCTTTAAAACCAAAATATTATCCGTTAGGGCGCTTTCCATCAAATCCTGATTATGCTTCCTACTTTATGCAACAAGTTGCTGTCAATTTAGCTTTAAACGACAAAAACGATATCCGAAGTATTAACGGACCACCAGGAACAGGCAAGACAACATTGTTGAAGGATATTTTTGCCGATTTAGTCGTACAACAGGCACTAGCTATTTCAAATCTTTCTAATAAAGTGATTCAAGGCAGTCTGACCTATTGGCAAAATGCTAAGCTTGGCATTTTACCACGATCTATTTCTGATAAAAATATTATTGTGGCAAGTTCAAATAATGGAGCAGTCCAAAATATCGTTAATGAATTACCGGTGAAAGAAGAGATTCCAAAATGTTTTCAAGATCAATTAGAGAAAGCAAATTATTTCAAAGATATTTCTAATTCTCAACTAACAGGAGAAGGATTTGGAAAAGATCGATACATTATAAGTGAACTGCTCAATGACAAAAATTGGGGTGTTTTTTCATTAGAAGGTGGAAATTCAATCAACATGAATAAATTGCTTCTCAATATAGAGGCAATTGAAAAAGATTTAGAGGAAGATGATCAATCGAATACTGGAGTATATCAGGAATTCAAACGGCTTTATAATAAATTAAAAGTTGGAAGAGACAAAGTAGAAAAATATAGTCGAAAATTTTATGAAATCCGAAAACTAAATATCAAATATATCAATCAAGTTAAAGAATTTGAAAATGAGAACAAAGAAAAACATACAGTTTTGACTAGTAATGAAAAAGAAGCAAAAGCTGAATTAGAGAGGCTTAGAGAAGAGGAATTAAAGTTTCAAAAAGTTTTATCTAATGTTTCTGTTGAACTTGAAAATTTATCAAGGGCAGAAGTACAAGCTGAACGAAATTATCATGTTCTTACTTCACAAAAACCTAGTTTTTTATGGTTTCAGAAAATATTTAATAAATCTAAAGTTGAACATTATTTCAAAAAGCTAAGCAGCGTGAATGAACACTTAAATGATCTAACTCAACAAAAAACAACACTTACAAATGATTATAGACAGCTTGAAAATGATCTAGAGAAAAATGCTGTTAAAAAAGAGCATACTCAAAAACAAATGATGGAAAGAAAATCTACCTTTGAACGATGGGTGAATGCTAAGAATAATGATCTGGGAAAAATGAAAAAAGAAATTGATGCATTTGAAAAGGTCAAATCACAAAGTGGAATTAAGGAAATAGATTTTTCTCTATCATACGAAGAACTTCAAAAGTCTAATCCTTGGTTTACAAAGGAGTTTCGTATTTTACAATCAGAATTATTTATTTCGGCTTTAAAAGTTAGAAAGCAATTCCTCAATGAGAACGTAAGAAATTTAAAAGCGGCAAGGATTATCTGGAATAAACAATCAAATTACATTGCGAAAGAGAATGGCCATGAGTTAATTTCAGAAGCATGGCAATGGATCAATTTCACTGTGCCAGTTATCAGTACTACTTTTGCAAGTTTTGGTCGAATGTTTAAAAACCTCAAAGAAAATTCAATAGGCAACTTATTTATTGACGAGGCTGGTCAAGCACTACCACAGGCTAGTGTTGGAGCCATTTTTAGAAGTAAAAAAGTAATGGTTGTTGGGGACCCCTCACAAATAAAGCCAGTATTAACTTTAGATCCAAATGTTTTAACTTTGATTGGAAGAAACTATAATGTAGACGAAAAGTTTGTCTCTGCTGATGCATCCACTCAAACAATAGTAGACGATACTAGTCAGTATGGATTCCAAAAAAACGAAGACGAATGGGTTGGTATTCCACTGTGGGTACATAGACGTTCAAACTATCCGATGTTCACTATTTCTAATGAAATATCTTATGATGGTTTAATGGTACAGGGTAAAAATAAAGATGAGGTACAAGGGATATCAGAGTGGCTTCATTCTACTGGAAAAGCCAATGATAAATATGTTAAAGAACAAGCGGATTTACTAAAAAAACAAATTACTGAGCGATTACAAGTGAATTCAGATTTAGCTGATGAAATCTATGTGATTTCTCCATTTAAAAACGTGGCTTACCAAGTTGCAAAAGTTTTAGAAGAAATTGATTTTACTAAGAGTCAAGATGGTAAGGCTACAAATGTAGGAACTGTTCATACTTTTCAAGGAAAAGAAGCGAAAATTGTCTATTTTGTCCTAGGAGCAGATTCCAATAGCAGTGGGGCAGCAAAATGGGCTGTTTCAGAGCCCAATATAATGAATGTTGCGGCCACTCGAGCTAAAGAAGAATTTTATATTATTGGTGATAAGAAATTGTATGCATCTCTTGGAAGTGAAGTTGCAAACAAGACTATATCAATAATTAATGACTATAATAATAAGTAAATTTCCGGGCTTATAATATATATGTACAACTGAACCACGCTTAGGGGCGTATTTAGAAGACATAAGTAGTTCAATATACATTAAAGAAAGCAGGCACACCATGCACACAATCAAAAAAATAGGCAAAACCTTCTCCTACATCACACCAGTATCACTCACCGACCGCCCCATCCTAGGCGTGGTCGTAGGCAATAACAAAACATTAATGATCGATGCTGGTAACTCGGAAGATCATGCGAACTATTTCATCCAAAAGACCTTAAAACAAGAGAACGCCACGCCGGATATGGTGGTCCTAACGCATTGGCATTGGGATCATATCTTTGGTCTACCGGCGTTGCCTCATGCGATTTCAATTGCTTCTGCAAAAACCAGAAAGGAAATGGAGAAGCTTCTTCCGTTTTCTTGGTCAGATGAGGCGATTGATGAGCGGGTGAGGGAAGGAACGGAGATTGAGTTTTGTGCGAAGGCCATCAAAGAAGAATATAAGAATCATCGAGAAATTCAGGTCGTTTTACCGGATGTGACGTTTGATCGTCGGATGGAGATTGATCTTGGCGGCGTCACTTGTGTTGTGCAGCATGTTGGAGGCGATCATGCGGCTGATTCAGTGATCGTGTATGTGAAAGAAGAGAAAATCCTTTTTCTTGGTGATTGCATTTATCCGAAAATGTATGCAGAAAAAGTACATTTTACGTTGAATGAGATCTTGCGTCTTTTAGATGAGTTAGATGCTTTTGATGCGGAGACGTATATTCCATCGCACCAAAGACCATGGACAAAAGAGGAGTTTCGTCAGGAAACAGACAAGCTTCGAACGATTGCGAAATACACTGGTCTTTATGGTGGAGATCAGGAGAGAATCAAGAGTGAATATCAAACACATGTGAACAGAGAACTAAAAGAAGATGAGTTAGAGACGATCGCTTATTTTGTAAATGGTTATGAAGGATTAGCAGAGGGATAAACCTCTGCTTTTTTTATTGGCTCGTCCTTTTCCCTGAGTTTATATCAAGTTTATATACAGGCGATATACTCGTACCGGTTAGAAAAGGAGGAGAACGATTCATGAAAGTATTCAGATCATTTATGGATAAAATGTCGACAAAAAAAGGGGCTTGGCTGACTGTTATCATTTGGCTTGTTCTCATGATCGGGTTGAGTGCTGGTCCTAAATTGGGCGATCATACAGTGAGCAATTTTCAATCTTTACCTAGTGATGCTCAGTCCATCGTGACACAAAAGAAGTTAGATCAGTATTTCCCAAATGATAAAGGGACTCCGGGATTATATGTGTTCCATAACCCTAGTGGAAAGCTGGCTATTCAAGATGTAAAAACGATCATTCAAGGAATCAAAGAGGCAAAGATTGAGGGAATTGAAGAAATTGTCGATGTGTCAGCATTGCCTCCTCAAGCGTTATCCGCTTTTTTATCAGAAGATGAAACGACCATGATTGTGCCAATGAATTTGAAAGCGGGATTAGGCAATGCTGATTATGCAAAGATTAATGATGAGACAACGGATGTCGGTACAAACTTAGCGAAAGGGCTAGATGCTGATTTTTATATTACGGGTCCAGCAGGTATAGCGGGGGATACGGTGAAGCTGTTTGAATCTGCCGACTTGAAACTGCTATTAGCTACTGTTGCAATCATTTTGGTTTTATTGATCGTCATTTACCGTTCTCCGTTATTAGCGATCATTCCATTGTTCGCAACGGTCATTGTCTATCAAGTGGTGAATCAAGTTGTGGCTTTACTTGGTGTGGGTGGACTTGAAATCAATAACTCGACCACCTCGATTATGAGCATTTTGTTATTTGCTGCTGTGATTGATTATTCATTGTTTGTTTTCTCGCGTTATCGGGAGGAGTTACAACATCATGAAAATCAATTTGAAGCGATGAAAGTGGCGATGCGTTCAACAGCCAAACCGGTTTTATTTGCAGGCGGTACAGTATTTGCGGCTATGATCATATTATTTGTGGCGGATTTCCGTGATTATCAAAACTTTGCGCCAATCTTTGGTGCTGCGATGGTGGTCATTATGTTGGCTTCTGTCACACTGATTCCAGCCTTGTTTGCATTATTTGGCCGCAAAGCATTTTGGCCGAAAGTACCGACATATGGTGAAGCAAAAGAAGCAAAACATGGCATATGGGGACCTCTTGCCAAATTCGTGGTTCGAAAACCAGGATTAATTGGTGGTGCGGTCTTACTGTTTTTACTTGTGACAGGTGCGAATATTTTCAATTTACATTATGAATTTAACTCGGTGAAAAATTTCCCGAAGGATTTACCTTCTCGTGTCGCATTTGAAATCGTCGAGGAAAAGTTTAATAAAGGTGATCTAGCCCAGACAACAGTACTTGTGACTGGTCAAAAGCTAACTCAGGAACATTTACAAGAAATCTCCGCCCAATTCTCAGAAAATGAAGAGATAGGATCGGCTCGTCCTTCGGGGGTAACCAAAGATGGAGAGCACGGCAAAATGACGATATCATTAAAAGTGAATCCATACAGTATAGAGGCCATTGAATTTTTAGGAGATTTCCGTACAGATCAAGCCATCTATCGATTATCAGATGGTCAAAAGGTACAGTTATCTTTTGCTGGCACAACAGCTAAATTAGTGGATGAGCAACAGGTGAATCAATCCGATATTAAAAAGATCGTATTACTGGAAACATTACTCATTCTGATCTTATTACTCGTTTTGACACGCTCCATGAAAATGTCGATTTATATGATGGCGACGATTTTAATCTCATTTGTATCTGCATTAGGCTTAGGTATTTTCTTAGTCGATGTGTTATTTGGATATGATGCGATTTCAACTCGTGCCCCTGTGTATGCCTTTATCTTTCTCGTGGCATTAGGAATTGATTATAACATCATCCTTGTTAGCCGTTTCTTAGAAGAACGCCAAACGTTACACGTCAAAGCTGCATTAGAAGTAGCGATACGAAATACAGGCGGGGTCATTTCTTCAGCGGGGATCATTCTTGCTGCAACGTTTGCCGCATTAATGACCATGCCGATTACGGATTTATTTATCTTTGGATTTATTGTCGCTATTGGGATTATCATCGATACATTCTTCGTGCGAGGAATGTTGCTGCCGGCACTCATATTATTCTTTGAAAAAGACAAAGCTAAGGAAATAAAGGAGGAAGGATAATTGCATGTATTGGTTGTGGATGATGATGAAGCCATTTTGCAATTAGTGTCCATTCATTTAGAGCAGGCGGGGTACCAAGTGACAAAAGCAAGCAATGCTGAGGCAGCGCTTGCTTTTTTGCAACAACAGTCATTTGATCTCATGATTATTGATGTGATGATGCCTGGGATGGATGGCTTTCAGCTGGCGAACATTGTGACGAAACAATATGAACTGCCGGTCATTATGTTGACAGCGAAAGGGCAGATTGAAGATAAGCAGCAAGGATTTGAACAAGGAATTGATGATTATATCGTCAAACCATTTGAAACGAAAGAACTGCTATTCCGTGTAAATGCAATTTTACGACGATATCGTAAATCCATAGAAGCTTTAACGACTGCGGGAAATGTTCAAATTGATACGAACCGTTGGGAATTAACGATTGCCAATCAGCAATATATCTGGCCCATGCGTGAATTAGAAATTCTGTATTATCTGCTGCAGCGGGCAAACCGCAATGTAAGCCGCTGGGATTTAATTGATGACATTTGGGGGGATACGTTAGATCAACCCGAATTCACATTAAACACGCATATTAACCGCATACGAGAACGTTTAAAAAGAGCGGAAGCGACGATTGAGATTGTCACCATACGTGGTTTCGGCTATCAACTTGAGGTAAAAGAATGAAACTACAACAACGTTTTATGCTATATACGTGTTTGATTGTTTTGATTAGCATCTTCATTGGATTTATTTGTTCTAACTTGATTTACAATCATGTTGTCAAAGAGCAAATGAATGATCGATATTTAGCCATTGCCGAGCAGTTATCTAAACAAATCAAAGAACATGAAATTACCTTGAGGGCCTCTTCCGATTTTTTGCAAACCATGAGCGATCTAGGGTACCAAATCGCTTTGGTTAAAGAAGATGGGGAGATGAAGATGTTTGGTGAACCATTTAAAACGAAAAAATGGAATGACCAAATGCACGCCTTATTTGTAGGCGAAAAAGCGTACAACGGGATCAGATCCTTTAGAAATTCATACTTAATCATGAGTCATTTCGCAAATGATATAAAAAATACGGTAGGGACGAAGATAGAAATTGAAGGGGAAGAATGGGGCTTATTTTTACGCCCGAATAATATCAGTTTCTTTACAGAGTTCCATTTGATTATTTTTGGATTTATCTTCGCCGTTTTTGTGAGCAGTATCATTGGAATTTTATTCATGTCTCGAAAGGTCACCCAATCTCTTTCAGAATTGACGAGTGCGACGCAAGAGATGGCAAACCATAATTTTCAGTATCCATTAATGATCAATCGAAAAGATGAAATTGGTCAGCTCGCTGATCGTTTTCGGATGATGCAGCAGAAATTAGAGAATACCGATCAAGCAAGGAAGAAATTTGTGAATAACGTCTCGCACGATTTTCAGTCACCACTATTAAATATACGAGGGTATTCTGAATTACTAAATGAGGAGATTTCATCAAGCGAAGGGAAAAAATACAACCACATTATTCAAACAGAAGCAAAGCGATTATCTAACTTAACGAAACAACTTCTCATTTTAACCTCTATTGATCAAGGGACATATCCAACGAATAAACAAATCGTCAGGGTGGATGAGCAGCTTCATCAAGTGGTCCATTCGATGCTATGGCGGATAGAAGAGAAAGGTCTAGAAATTAAGTTGGATCTACAGCCTGTTTTGGTATATGCGGATCGGACTTTGTTGATCAATGTTTGGGAGAATTTAATTGGCAATGCCATTAAATACAACAAAGAGTTTGGGGAAATCAGTATTCATTGTAATGAAAATGAATCGGAAGCGGTCGTGACAATTAGAGATACGGGGATTGGCATAGAACCGCACACATTAGAAAAAATATTTGAACGTTTTTACCGGGTAGATCAGGCACGAAATAAAGAGGGAATGGGTCTTGGATTATCCATTGTGCAAGAAGTCCTGTCGTATCACAATGCTTCTATTGAAGTAGAAAGCAATGAAAAAGAAGGAACGACCTTTACGACGGTTTTTCCAAAGGAATAGTATTTGAGAAAAGTCTCGTTTGCGTGTGTCAAATGAGACTTTTCTTTTTAACGTTTATGGTAACCCTACAAAATCTTCTGCATCACGAACTGTGACAGACATCTGTTTTGCATTCATAATAATGACACAATCCCAAGTGGGTTTTATTTGCAGTTCATCATTCTCATCAATACGAATAATTCCTTTAAATTCAACAGTCTGTTCTAGAAAGACCATTTTCTTTTCTGTATCATCTTTGACGGCTGTTACATGTTCAGGATAGTGAATCGTCCAATCATAAAAAGCGGTTTTCTTCATAGTTCCTCCTATTTTCATTCGTACACATCTCCGAATACTTCTTTTGTTTGCCGGATTGTCAGAGATTTGTTGGTTGGATCAATTGAAATGACACAATCCCAAGTAGGTTTGATTTGTAGCTCGTTGTTGTCATCCATCCAGATCACACCGTTTAATTCAATTGATGATTCTAAAATGACCATTTTCTTTTCCTAATGATCTGTAATCGCTGTTAAGTCCGCTTGTAAATGGATGGTCCAGTCAAAAAAAGTGATTTTTTTCATTGTTTCTCCCCTCATCTTCGCTTATATTTCCATTATAACCTGAGTATTTTCTGACACCATTTTTTATCAATTCTTCTATTAATAGAGAGGTTACTTACAGATGGACAAAATAACTAACCCATACGACACGTTCAAAACCAAAATATCGAAATATCCAATTGAACAAAATCATTGGCAAGTCTTCAAAGATGGAACAACGATTAAACAATTAAAAGCAGGTACATGCATGATCAAGGCTGGCGATCCAGTGAAGCATGCCTACTTCTGCATAACAGGTCTCTTCCGTCTCTTCTATTTGTTACCGGATGGAAGGGAGTACAACGTGGCTTTTACGTTGGAAGATGATTTTGCTACTTCTTATGCAAGTATGATCAACGGGCAGCCTTCTCCTTATTCGATTGAAGCGATGGAGGATTCTATCGTGATTGAAATTCCGTATGATCTACTTCAAATATTGATGGACAGCAGTCATATGTGGGAGCGGTTTGTTCGGGTGAGTGTAGAAAGGCTGTATACGAGAAAGGAAGAGCGTGAGAGGGAACTGCTCTATTTGCCAGCCATTGAGCGATATCAGGCGTTTTTATTGAAATATCCCGGGTTACATCAACGTATCGCTCAATATCATATTGCCTCATATATCGGTATTTCTCCAGTTTCGCTGAGCAGGCTGCTGCATCCTGCTGAACATTAACCTATGTTAATGCACATTCTCTAGATCTGGCGTACAATCATCACATCATAGAAGAATCGAGGGGCTTGATGATGAAATATATGATGGTTGTTTTATTAGAGTTCTATCCATCTTGGCTTGCTTTACCACGAGAGGAGCGCAGAACCCATGCGGCTTCGCTGCAAGAGTTGATGCAGAAATATGAGGAACATGTGACGGTGCGCTTTTTTGATGCTGAAGCTCTTCCGGGTAAGGATTACACAGATTTTGTGATGTGTGAAACGGATGACCTGAAGTTCTATCATTTTATGTGGGAAGAGATTAGAGATTCTATTCCTTACACAAGTGGTTATGTCAAAATTAAAGAGGTCATCATGGGAATGGAAGATGCTTTTCAAACATATGAAAAAGAATCTTTGAAAATGGATTAGTAATCGAAAACCACCTGCTATCAGGTGGTTTTTTGCACATTCTATTTTTTGGTATAATCAGGGGTAAGGTAAAAACGGATAAATTTTTGAACTGAATCGGAGGTACTTATGAAGCAGCTGTATATGAAGCAAAAGGTATTTAGTCTGAGCGGCCGGTTTACGGTAAAGGATCAACAGGAGAATGATGTATATGTGGTCGAAGGCAGCTTTATGAAGGTGCCAAAGACATTCACCATTTTGAATACAGAACGAGACGTCATCGCTGTAATTACGAAGAAAATGTTTAGCTTTTTACCGAAGTTTTTAGTAGAAGTCGGTGGACAAGAGGTATTGACGATCAAAAAAGAGTTTACGTTCTTCAAAGCCAAATATTCAATTGATGCTGCTGGAATCGAAGTACAAGGGAACTGGTGGGATATGAATTTCCAAGTGCTGCAAAGCGGCGAAGTGATCGGTCAGGTAAAGAAGGAATGGTTTACTTGGGGTGACAGCTATAAGGTGGATATTTTGAAAGAAGAGATGGAGCCTGTGATGATTGCATTGGTTGTTGCGATTGATTGTGTGAAAGCGGATGAAGCAGCGTCTAGGTCTTCGTCGACGACAATGAATAATTAATTGGAGGGTTTAAAGTTGGACAATCTCACCCGCATTTTAAGATTAAGAGATGCAGAGATATGGGCGTATGAATTTCTCGATAATAAAGACATCATCGTTTATTTCTCGATTACAGATTTAAATAGAAAAGCAACGATTCATGATAACCCTCTGGCCACTCAAGAAGAACTGTATGAAAGAGATAATTACATATCAATGGATGTGCACAGCCATCTAGATCTCAAGAAAACGCTAGAAGAAGATATATTTGATGACTTTATCACCAATATCTCAGCTTTAGTAGAGCATATGCATGATTTTCACAATGCGCATGTTTTTATTCATATGCATGTTCATGACAAAATCGAATTAACAGATTTTCAGTTAGAAAAAGATGAAGAGATGCATGGGGATGAAAAAGAACAACTCTATACATTTAAACGTTTATGGATTCAGCAGGCATGTTTTCAATTGGTCGAACAACAATTAAATCGAAAAATCACAGACATGTCTAACAGTAGGTTTTGCCAAGATCTAAAGTGAGGTGAGCAAACGAATGACATTCCCATACAAAGTATTTCAAACAGTTGTTGAATGCGGCAGCTTTACAAAAGCTGGTGAGAAGCTTGGGCTGACGCAGTCTGGGGTGAGTCATAATATGGCGAAGCTTGAGTCAGAACTTGGGATTGTGCTGCTTCATCGGAATCGAAACGGGCTGTCGCTGACAGATGCAGGTGAGCGGGTGATGCCCCATATTCGCCAAATCATTCATCATGCGTCATTGCTTGAGCAGGAGGCGGCGTTGATTCAAGGGATGGAAGTGGGGAGTATTAAGATCGGCACGTTTTCTAGTTTTTCTTCAAAAATGCTTCCGCAGCTGATTCATCGTTTTACGAAAAGTTATCCCAATATCCAATTGGAGTTATACGAAGGCGGCTATGAAGAGATTGAAGAGTGGATCGCGTCTGGCACAGTTGATCTTGGGTTTTTAACACAGCCATCTAGAGATTTGGAAACTGTTCCACTGTTTCAAGATGAATTGGTGGTGCTCATGCAAGAGAGTCATCGTTTCCATACAAAGAAGGTGATGGAAGTCGCTTCGTTTCAAGATGAACCGTTTATCATGCCAAAAGCGGGCTGTGATCAACTCATTAAGAAAATATTAAAAGAAAGAGGCGTAAAACCCCATGTTTTATTTGAGATTGGGGACAACAATACGCTCATCTCTATGGTTCAGGAAGGCCTTGGGCTCACGATCATTCCGAAGTTGATTTTGCCGCCTCAGGTGCCTCATGCGAACGTAATTCCACTTGAGACCAGTGTTTATCGCGAAATCAATATGGCGTTTAAATCTTTTAACGCAGCCTCTCCCTCTACTAAAAGATGGATTGAAGTGGTCAAAGATCATTTTAAATAGATTCAGCTTGAACGAGAGTCTCTATTCAAGCTGATCAATTTATAGCGTGATTACCCCGCGAATGGTAATAACCGCTGCACCTGCAACTTTAATCACCGGCTTTGCTTCATTCGGAATGACTGTGATACGAAGCAATCCTGGTCTGCCGATGGCATCACCTTGAGCAATGCGCAGATGAGTGATTTCTTGCTGAGGAATGATCCCTTCCAAATACAGATATCCGGCTAATGCTCCGTTTGCTGCTCCCGTTACAGGATCTTCGGGTATACCAATGCCAGGTGCAAAATCCCTTGTATAAAGATCAAAGTCCTTTGTGGATTGAAACGTATAAAGATGAGTCGTTGTGATATCCTGCTCTTTATTCATTTTTCCTAAAGCTGCTAAGTTTGGTGCCGCTTGATCAATGTCATTCTGGTGTTTCAACGGAACCAGGAGATGCCAGTTTCCGGTGTTTGCTAATTTTATAGGATAGGATGGATCAATCCTGTCACTGCTTATACCGAGCATGTCACTAAGCTCTTCTACATCGATGATAAAATCTCGCGTCTTTGGCGTGACCTGTGTCATCTCCACATCCACAACTTTGCCATTTTCCTCGTGCCATATAACGGGAACATGGCCGATCTTTGTTTCTAACACAACCCCTGATTTTTCTTTAGCCATCCCTAGCTCCGTCGCTAAAAGCCAAGTCAACCCAACCGTCGCATGCCCGCAGAAATTGACCTCTTCCGTTGGAGTGAAATACTTCACTCGATAATCGGCTTTCTCATCATGTGCCGGTAGTAAGAAAACGGACTCGGGTAAGTTCAACTCCTTGGCGATATTCTGCATCTCATCCTCCGTTAACCATTCCCCATCCAACACCACCCCAGCGGCATTACCTCCAAATTTCTCAGTTGTAAACGCATCGACATGATACACTCTAATATCTTTCATCTGACGAATCCTCCTAAACATGTTGTTATGTTCATCATAAGTTTGTATGATGCATTCGTAAAATGAATCTTTTTGATGTGATGAATTTGTATGATTAATGCAAAATGAAAAATCGTTCGATATCACCCTCTATATCTATGAATATGGATTTTATACAAGTCTTTAGACTCAACATTAAACCTTGTACCTATATTGGTTAAAATGTATAATATTTGTATATAAAAACATTAATAGGAAAAGAGAGGATATCTTTATGAAAATAGTCCTGAAAGTAGTAGCTTCTATTCTTTGTATGATGATGTTGAGTTTGAATATACAAGAAAATGTAAGTGCCGCAGAGGGTGGAACGAAAACAACGGTTGATCGTTATCAATATGGTGATAACTATTTGACGGGTAAAACAACGCCAAATGCGATTGTCGCATTTGCAGATTGGGGTGTTCCTGCTAATTGGAAATCTAAATATATGCACTACGCAACAGCAGATAGTAACGGAAACTTTAAGTTGTTCTCTTCAAATTTTAGTTCGGGCCAAACGATAGAGCTAGATACGTATGACCAAAATGGGACAAAGCTTTCTTCAAACAAAGTGTATGTTTTCAAGGAATCGTTTACCTCATTAGATCCGATATATGATACTTCTCAGGAGCTAACTGGGAAAACTGTGAAGAACACAAAAGTAGAGGTCATGAAAGATGGTGAAGTGATTGCCTCAGGAACATTTAATGATGCCATTCATTTAAAGCTTCCTGTCCTAAATGCAGGCACATTCCTAACAGTGAAAATGACGACTGGCAGCAATATCGACGTTTACAAAAAAATTGTTAATCCTAATAAAATCTCACTTATTCCTACGACAAAATGGTCTAAATCAGTGAAAGGCCAAACGGGAATTCCATATGCAAAGATCGTCTTTAAAAACGAGAAATCTGGTGTCATCAATCAATCGGTGACAGCAGATGGAGATGGAAATTTTGAATTTAGTGTAGACAAAGATACCCTAAAGCTCTTAGACCAAAATAAATTACAAGTCATGGAACCAGCATATGACAATGTTTTGAATGAAAGATTTTTTCGTATCAGATCGACGGCTCCAACAATCAACCCATTTACCCAGCTATCAACATCAATTAGTGGAACCGCAACTCCAGAAAGTATCATCCATATTCTAAATGGAGAGGACCACATCATTGGAGAAGGTCAGACAGACGCTAAAGGGTTTTATGAAGTTCCTGTTTCAAAGCTAATCGGTGGCGACTTAATGACCGTAAAGTCGTTCATGGCTGATAACCCGACTGAAGCAAATCAATCTCAAGAAGATGTACAGAAAGTATTTGTGGAAGAAATCGATGACTCAAGTGATACCATTAATGGTATCAGTACTTTTGGGGATAAAGCTGTTGTAGAAGTGCAATCTGATGCATCGAATAACACAATTAAAGCGATGTCCAAGCTCAGCACAAGTTCCACGAAAAAGAAATATGGACCATTTGCCATTACGCCAGGCAAAAACTTCAAATTAAAAACGGGAAAATTAAGACAGGGGTCTAAAGTGACGATCACGTTGCTAAGTGGAAATAGACAGGTCTCTCTGCCTGCTGTAACCGTCAAAAAAATCGTCACATCTCCGCTTGCAGCATCCCAAGTGAAGGTGACGAACAATAAAGGTAAAAACGATACGGTGACGATAAAAGGAATCAAAAAACAATCCGTCATCAAAATCTTTAAACAAGCTTCTGGTGGAACCGCGATTGCGCAGCAAACTGCATCGAGCTCGAACATGACGATTTCCATGAAACAATTGGGTCAAACAAGTGGAACGCTTTATATCAGCATGAAAGAACCTGGTCTAAAAGAGGGAAATCGAGTACCAATTCGCTATCAGGGTGAAAAAGCAGACGCTCTAAAAGTCAACCAGATCAAAATCAATAATCTTAAAAATAAAAATGACGTCATTACAGTGAGTAAGCTTAAGAAAAAAGACGTCATCAAAGTTTATTCAACAAACGGCAAACTACTAGCCGCATCAAAACCGGCTAACAGTTCATCCATCAAATTGTACGTCAAACAAGTTGGGGCTAAGAGCGGAAAAGTATTTGTTACACGAAGCAGTGACAAGATGTTGGAAAGCGGAAAACAGGCTGTTTCTTTTAAAGGTGAGCCATCCTCTGCATTAAAAGGCAGCCAAATCAACATCGTCAACAACAAGAAGAAAAATGACGTGATCACCGTCAGTAAATTAGCGAAACAGGACCTTGTTAAAATCTATAACCAATCAGGAAAATTAATTGGTCAGTCAACGGTCTCTAAAGGTAAGGTTGTAAAGGTGACCATCAAACAACTAGGCGCTAAGGGCGGAAAGATCTACGTTACCGTTACAGGAAAAGGAATGTCAGAGAGTAGTAAGATAGTAAAGACGTTTAAGGCTGAAAAGTAGATTTTCCTAATAAATGATCACACTTAATTTCTATAACAATCGTCATTCATTTTAAGGGTGACGATTTTATGTTCAGATCGTATTTTCAAAATAACTCCAATCATAGGATGGTGCCAATCTTGAAAAAAATAAAATATGTTGTCCTAACGGCTATTATCTTTTGTTGCAGTATGTGGTCTTCAAGTGTTCAAGCTCAATCCGGTTATTTCAACACATATACAACGTATACTGGAATGTCAGGCTCTGGATTCTACACCTCTATGCAAGGAATGTGTGTCGACCGTAACAATAACATGATTTATGCTGCAAAAATAAATACTTCAACCCAGCTGACACAATTGTACTCTATTAAAATGAACAGCTCGTCAAGCAATAGAACAGTGAAGCTTCTTAAAAACTCTGACACGAATAGTACTAGCTATGATTTAGGACATGCCAATGACTTAGCTGTCAAAGCCCAAAAAGGAGATGAGCAAGTTAGTATTTATGTAGCCCCTATGACCGATGGTGTCAAGTATGTAAAAAAGATCGTGAAGCTACAAGTGAACACGAAAAAAAGTACATACAAAGTGGCTAAAGCCTATGTCCTTCAGTACCAGGGAACGAATTTATCAGTTAGCGGCATCACGTATTCTGTTGGAGCAGACAAATTTATTGTGAGGTCTGGCAATCGCTTTTTCATTGGAGATTTTAATGATCAAACAGGAAAATTTGAGTATGAGGCCACATTTACATTAAATTATACAAAAGCAGTGATAAATCAATCAGTGGTAGATGTTTCGAAGTACATTCTTCAAGGAATTTCTTTTTACCAAGGAACATTATATGTCCCTTTATCTAAGCCAGATCCCAACGGAGGGGCTTCTAATGCGAGTGTTATTCTCACGTATCCGTTAAATATCAACCAAATGATCAAAGAGCAAAAGGGAACAACAACAATAGATTTTTCAAAAGAGTTGTTTACTAGAAATGACCTATCTTTCCGAATAACGAGCAGTGCATTTACTCTTTTTGAGATAGAAGCTGTTGATTTCGATGACGGAACGTTATATTTTAATACGAATCGTGGGAAAAAAGGGACACAAGAAGATATGATCGCAACATTCAATGACTATAACTACTACAAATGATACCAGCATTAAAAAAAGCTCCTCAAAAATGAGGGGCTTTTTCCTTTCATCACCCATAATAATTATTCGCCTGAATAAAAAATTGGGATTGCATGTAGTTATAAGTGATTTTCGAGAAGTCGAAAGGCTGGCCGTTTGTGAGATGAAAGACGGTTTCGACGCGAAGAGCAGGATCATTTTGCTTAAGTCCGAGGTGCTTCGCTTCAGTTTCGTTTAGTTTGCCAACTTGCAGGTACATGTCAGAAAAGCCCACTTTAAGACCAAGGCCTTCACTAATGAATTTAAATACAGAATCGGCTGCAATTTCTGTGTTGAGGTAAGGAATAATGGTTTTCCGGTAATAGGACTCTTCTAAACATAAAGTTTGTCCATTGATGTAACGAATGCGTTTAAGGTAGAAAACATCCTCATCTGGTTCAATGTTTAAATTCAGCGCAGCTTCTTCTGGCGGTTTGACGGTATCTAACGTGAGAACTTCTGATGTCAGTTGAAATTCCTCTAAATCTTTTTTAAATCCTTGGTTGGATAAAAGGCTGATATACCCTTTGCGCCTGTGCCTTCTCACAAAGATGCCGCTGCCCCTCACCTGATAGACAATCCCTTTTCTTTCGAGTAAATCTAATGATTTGATAATTGTACTTTTGCTCACAGCAAATTGATTCATGAGCGTCTCAAGCACAGGGAGTTTGTCTCCTTGCTGCAGCTCATGTGTGACAATATATTTTTCAATATCGCTCGCAATTTGTTGATACTTTAACATAGCCATTCCTCTTTGTTTTCACGATTTATTGTCTTTGTATTATAGCACATCCCGATTTCTCTTTGATATGCAAACTCAAATTATATATGTATTGATAAATTGTACCGGTATAATTATAATGTACATATACTAGTAGTGATAAAGGGGGGTTTTATATGTCAAAAGTGAGGGATTATCAAAAGCTTGCAGAAGACATCTTAGAAGCAGTTGGCGGAGAAGAAAATGTGGTGAGTGCTGCAAGATGCGCCACGAGGCTGCGTTTGGTGCTGAAGCGTTCTAATCCAAAGGCAAAAGAAGCAGTCAACGCCATGCCTGGTGTCATTACAGTGGTGGAAAACGGTGGTCAGTTTCAGGTTGTGATCGGTCAGCATGTAGGTGAGGTATATGAGCATTTTTCCAACCTTGTTCAGCTCCAAACGTCGGATGATGATCAGCCGAATGAAAACAAAGGAACGATTCTGAATCGGGTCATTGCGACCATGTCCGCTGTGTTTGCGCCATTTGTGTATATTTTAGCCGCAGCTGGTATTTTACAAGGTGCACTTATCTTAATAAATTTGATATTTCCAAGCTTCTCGAAAACAGGAACTTATGAAGTGTTTAGCTTTATTTCTTGGGCACCGTTTACGTTCTTGCCCATTTTTATTGCGATAACTGCAGCCAAGCATTTCAAAACAAATATGTATATCGCGGTTGCTTGTACAGCAGCGCTTGTCAGTCCTTCTTGGACAGAGATTGCTGGACGTGTAGCATCAGGGGAAGGTGTGACCTTTTTAGGGATTGCGTTATCTGAAACGGTTTATACATCATCCGTCTTGCCACCGCTTTTCTTAGTATGGATTCTTTCCTATGTAGAAAAATTCTTAAACAAACGAATTCATGAGGTTGTCAAACCGCTATTTGTCCCATTTCTATGTATGGTCGTCATGGTTCCGTTAACCATTCTATTAATCGGTCCTCTTTCGACAGCAGGTGCAAATGGGATTGCAAACGGATACAATATCTTAGCTGAAAATGTACCAGCTCTGGCAGGGGCCATTATCGGCGGTTTCTGGCAAGTACTCGTGATTTTCGGTGTTCACTGGGGCATCACGCCAATGGTACTTGCGAACTTTGAACAATATGGACGTGACTCCTTTCAGGCATATCAAACCATCGCTGTTATCGCTCAAGTCGGTGCGGTGCTGGGAGTTATTTTAAAAGCAAGAAATCGGGAAACACGGAAAGTTGGGGTTTCAGCTGGAATCACAGGACTCTTCGGTATTACGGAGCCTGCGATTTACGGTGTCACCTTACGTTTTAAAAAGCCGTTTATTTTCGGGTGTATTTCTGGAGCAGTCGGTGCCATTGTGGCCAGCTTCTTTACGCCTTATTACTTTGCATATGCAGGGCTGCCTGGCCCTCTGACCATTGTGAACGGAATCAGTGCAGATTATCCAACGTCTATCATTGGTATTTTGATTGGTGTGGCCATTGCGCTGATATTACCAGTTGTGCTTATTCAATTGTTCGGTTATGGGGAAGATACGGTAGACCAGCCAGCTGGTGAAACACCTGTTAAAGATCAAGGCGGAGAAACGACACAAGCTTCTATGAACAATGAAGAAATGATCACGGCTCCACTTACAGGAAAGGTGCTTTCGTTATCTGAAGTGCCAGATGCCGTATTTAGCTCTGGAGCGATGGGGAAAGGCTTTGCCATTCATCCGACCGATAACAAACTGTTTGCACCGTTTGATGGCAGTGTCGTCATGCTTGCACCAACAAAACATGCGATTGGTCTGCGTTCTGAATTTGGTGTGGAGTTACTTGTTCATGTAGGAATTGATACGGTCTCTCTAGATGGATCGGCATTTACACTCAATATCAAAGAAGGCGACAAGGTGAAAAAGGGTGACTTGTTGATGACATTTGATCAGGAAGCAATTGAAAGCAAAGGATTACAAACAATCACACCTGTTATCCTTACCAATACCCAAGCATACGAAGATGTGATTGTAGAGAAACGTTCGACATGTCAGCCAACTGACGTCATGATGACAATTGTGAAATAGGAGGAATAGATAATGACTTTACCAAAAGATTTCTTATGGGGCGGGGCATTAGCCGCTCATCAATTCGAAGGTGGATGGAATGCAGCTGGCAAAGGGCCGAGTGTTGTAGATGTCATGACAGCAGGTGCTCATGGTGTTCCAAGACAGATCACGGAAACGATAGAAGAAGGAACTTTTTATCCAAACCATGAAGCCATTGATTTCTACCATCGTTACAAAGAAGATATCGCCATGTTTGCTGAAATGGGATTAAAATGCTTGCGAACATCGATCGGCTGGAGCCGAATTTTCCCTAAAGGGGATGAAGAAGAGCCGAATGAAGCAGGCTTACAGTTTTATGATGATGTGTTTGATGAGCTGATTAAACATGGAATCGAGCCTGTCATTACACTGTCTCACTTTGAAATGCCCCTTCATTTGGCAAGAGAATACGGCGGATTCCGAAGCAGAACAGTCGCTGAATATTTCGCGAAATTTGCGGAAGTATGCTTCAATCGTTACAAGGACAAGGTTACGTACTGGATGACATTTAATGAAATCAATAACAAAATGGACGTCAACAACCCGTTGTTCCTTTGGACAAATTCAGGGGTATCTGTCAAAGAAGGCGAAAATGCCAAAGAAGTCATGTATCAAGCGGGCCATCATGAATTGCTTGCAAGTGCATGGGCAGTGGCAAAAGGAAAAGAGATCAATCCGTCCTTTCAAATTGGAGCGATGGTGTCCCACGTGCCAATTTATCCATATTCCTCAAACCCAGAAGATGTCATGCTGGCAGAAGAATATATGAGACAGCGCTATTTCTTCCCAGATGTCCAAGTACGTGGCTACTATCCAAGCTACGCGTTAAAAGAATTTGAGCGCGAAGGCTATCATATTCCATTTGAAGAAGGCGATGAAGAAAGTTTAAGAAAAGGAAAAGTAGATTACCTTGGCTTTAGCTATTATATGTCAACAACGGTCAAAAGCGATGCAGTATCTGATCACAAAGGAGACATTGTCAATGGAGCACTGCCACATGGTGTAGAAAATCCGTATATCAAATCAAGTGACTGGGGCTGGTCCATTGATCCGACAGGTTTAAGGTATACATTGAATCGTTTTTACGATCGCTATCAAATCCCGCTATTCATTGTGGAAAATGGCTTTGGTGCCATTGATCAAGTGGAAGAAGACGGTTCTATTCATGACCCAGAGCGAATTCAATATCTCGCTTCTCATATTCAAGCACTGAAAAAAGCGGTTGAATATGACGGTGTGGACCTCATCGGCTACACACCTTGGGGCATCATTGATATCGTGTCATTCACAACCGGTGAAATGAAAAAACGCTACGGCATGATTTATGTTGACCGTGATAACAAAGGTAATGGTTCAATGAAGAGACTCAAAAAAGATTCGTTTACTTGGTATCAAAACGTCATCGCAACGAATGGTGAAGAAGTGTAATAAAGAAATGACTGGACCGGATGAGCGTGGGATTCGCTTGTTCGGGTTTTTTTATTTCCTATGCTTCAATGTAGCCTGAATACAAAGAAAAAAGAGAGTGATCACAATAAAATAATTCATTGGATTGTGAAAGATATTGATGCTAAATGCTAATTGAAGAAGAATCCAAAAACCGAATATCACTGTAACAGCTGGGATGATTTTTTTATACACATTGATTCTCCTTTCGAGAGTAGTTTGTTTTTAGGTGGCATTGTCTCATATCATTGCAGAGATGAAAAGAGAGAAAGATATTAATAGGTTCTATTGCATAATTTGGTATAATTGGTCTATAAAAACGATAAATGGTAGATAAAGAATAGGAGTTGTTGAAATGAATCAAACTCTGCAAATGGGTGCCAATACCGTACTAAACTCTCCAAAGGGGCAATTATCCATCAGTTATGAAGTCTCATCTGCAATTGATATTTCTTTAACGGCGTTTCTCTTAACAGATTCAAATCTAGTTCAAGGAGATAATGGCATTATTTTTTACAATCAGCCGGAGAGTACTACGGGTGTCGCGACACTTTTACCAGCAGAGGTATCAGATCAGTTGAAAAGACATCAATTGAATTTTGATATGAGCAAAGTGCCTGTCGGAATCACAAAGATGGCTATTACACTAACAGAGGATCGAGGAATCGGCTTTTCTCATGTGAAGAATCTGCAAGCAGAAATTCGAACAGGTGATGAGGTGCTATACCTAACACCAGTAAGCTTTACAAATGAAAAGGGTATTGTCGTAGTAGAGCTATACATAAGAAATAGTGAAACGAAAGCACGATCCATCTGGCGTGGCTTCGATTCTGGATTGGAAGGGCTATGCAAGCTTTATGGGGTGGAGGTTGAACCTGATGAACAGGATGTTTCTACACCTCCTCAAATGGTTTCTGAAAAACAAATTAATGAGCCTGCTCCAATGAACACAGCCGCTAAAGAGAAAGTCTCTGCACCTATTAGCTTAGAGAAAGTTCAAGGTAAAATTAGTCTAGACAAAGGTCATAAACCGATCATCATTGACAAAACACCAGAGATTACGGCTACAGTATCTTGGGAGTCTGGTACCGATTATGATATTTACGCGTTGATCTATACGAAGTCAGGAAAACAAATAGATGTGGCCATGTTTGGCGCAAAAGGTGTTCCCGCTCTCAAAAGTTACGGTAACGGGGCTGTTGAGCATATGGGAGATGTCGGTAGAGATCGTGAATCAATGAAAACAGAAGTCATTAAACTAAGGTTAAATGATGATATCCTTGCGGTGGTACCCGTTGTTTACTCTGCTCAATCAAATGGAACAGGTTCTTTCTATAGATATAGAGTGTCTATGAGTATCGATAATCATCAAGGAACGTCTGTCACGATTTATGCAAAACATGCAAATGACAATGATCGAATTTATTCTTGTGTTCCTGGTATACTTCAAAACACAAATGATGGCGTGATCATCCGTCCACTAGAGCTTTACAGCAAGCCGAATTCCGAGCGCAGACCTAAATTAAAAATGAAGTCTTCAAATGAAATTGATGTTTTGATGGATAAAGGACCAATCAATGACTATAAGTAACGTGAACATGTGGCTAGACAGAGTATAATGAACTGTCTGGCCTTTTCTATATCTCTACAATGGATAAACTCGTTTATCCAAATTAGAGGGTAAATTGAATAGAAAGTCCATTCCATTTTTTATGTCATTTGGTCTATTTTTCCGTTTTGGAGGTCACGGTAAAATAGACTTTATGATCAATAATGGAGGGAGTGGCTTAATCTGGGCAAGATACTTGATGCAAAAGCACTAACCAATGCCATGGATACAAGGGCAAAACACTATCAGGAACTCCGTGAACAAATGATAGATTTAAAAAAGGCACTTCAAGGTGTTGCCAATCTCGGTGACGACTTCACTGGAAAAGGTGCCGATAACATTAAAAGCTTCTACAAAGAACTCGCCGGAAATGTGGACATGTTTATTAGCTTCATTGATAAACAAAAAGCCTTTCATGAAGGTGTTTCTGGGACACTTGATGATACAAACTTTGGCGGCAACACCTTTGTAGAAGAACACTTTTTAGACAACGCTGTACATATGGGAATCAAGAATGCCAAAAGCATCGTGAAGGATCAAAAAAAGGCACTCAAAATGATTTTTCAAGATATTGACGACCTCATTTCTCTGGAGGTATTTGATAGTAAAACCTTTGACGAAAAGATTGCAGATGCGGAAGGTGAACGGAAGAAAACGGTTAAAGATTTAATAGAACTTGATCAAAATCTAAAAGATGAATATGCTTTGTCAGAGACTGAGGAGAAGGCTACAATGGCATTGTACGCAGAAATGATCAATGCCACAAATGACGGAAAATCCATTTCGCCTATGAATTTTGACAAGAAAGCGTATCAAAATAGCGAAATCTACAAGGCAAAAAGCGATATTGAGAAGCAAACTTCTGAATATCTAAAAATCAAAAAAGATCAAGAAGAAGCCCGCAAGATCGCAAAGGAACAAGAAGCGCTCGCCAACCGTCCGTGGTATGAAAAAGCTCTTGATTACGGAGGAAATATTGTCAATGAATTGACAGGCGTGAACGATGCAAAACGTGCTGCAACAGGTGTCGATCCGATCACAGGTGAAGAACTCACCGCAGGACAGCGAGTCGCCGCAGGAGGCATGGCTGCAGCAGGATACATCCCGATCGTCGGCTGGGCAGGACGTATTTTCAAAGGCGGTAAAGCCGTTTATAAAACGACTCAAGCCACGTCCGCCGCAGTCAGAGCAGTAGACATTTACAAGACATCACAGAAGTCTTTTGACGCCCTGAAAACATCACAAAAAGGCTTATATGGCCTCACCGCAACAAACGGCTTCAGCGAAGCGATTACGGGTCGAGATATGTTTGGAAATAAGATCTCGAAAGAACAGCAGGAAGCGAGTATGAATGCAGCGCTTGGGATGCTTTTGCCGTTTGGGGCAAAAGGGTTTCATGGGAAGATGGGTGTAAAGAGTTCAGGTATACCTAATATTTCAAAAAGGCATGATGAAATTGCTCATAAAAGTTATTATGGTAGAAAAGATTTTAGAATAAAGATAAATAGTGCAGTATATTCTCATCATGATAATAAGCATTTAAAGGCTAGAACTGCCGAAGAAGCGAAACGTTTTAGTGAAACCGGAAGACGAAATGCTCAATACCTACCTGAAATAAATAATAAAGTGATAGAAAAAGAAGCTCTTCAAAGAGGGCATATCATTGATAATGGCAATAATAATTTTTACTTCATTTATGATACTGGTAAAGTTGTTGGTTATGATAATGGAAAATCTACTAGTTGGATTAGAGGAGAACTAACGAGTGGTAATGTGTATCACGGTCATCCAATAGCTGGTGATAGATTAAATAAGTATTTAAACAAATTAGGAATAAAATAACTATAAAATTAACAAAGAGGTCGGATAAAGATGAGAAAGCATGTGAAACTTGATATTCCGGAAGTAAACATTCATCCCTTGAGGATAACTGAAGGTTGGAATGTCCGTTATAATCATTTTTGGGAAATTGACCCTAGAAAGTTAGAAACAGAAGATGAAAGATGGTTTATGTTCACTGAAAGTTTGTTACAGCTTTATCATGAGAAATCATCAATAACATTGGACTTAGGTTGGTATCCCGATTTATCTTCAGATGGCAACTATCTTGTTCTAATAGTTAAAAATACAGATTGGGACAATCCTATTCAGGAGTTTAGCTCTGATGACTATAGCAAAGTGATAGATTTTATAGAATTTCATTTAAAAGAAATTACATATAACTGGTGGAAATAAAACTGTATGTATTTCTACGAGGTTAATAAGGCTATTGCTTCTCTGTTTTGCCGTTTCTATGGTGGTGGTCTTATAATGAATAAAAACCAAACAATGCTTAAAAAGCAAAATATGTGGAACCATCATTGGAGCATTAAAAATGTATATAGAACTGGATAAAATTTTATCCGCTGATAAATACTAGTAAGTGAGATACTCTTGTATTTTAGCCTAAACGATTGGGGAGAACTATCAAAACAGGTACTCAATAAACTAATAGAGTGGCAGCGAAAAATTGCGTACTGTCTCGATAATGAGTGCAATGAATATGAGTTTCATATTTTATTGGATTTGCTGAATACTAATGATGCGGAATTATTTGAGATTTGTATTGATACATTAAGAAGTTATCCTATTGAAGAGGGTAAAAAAATAGTACTGAAACATCCTCAGATTACAGAACGTATAAATCAAATGTTGACTACTACTGCGAACCTACCAGCAAAGACAGTTCTTCGAGATTTCATTTCAAAAATACATTCAAATTAGTCCGTTATTGCTGAAATTTAATGATGAAATAAGATCTTGATTGGTTTTATACTGATCAAGATTATTTAATTTACACTGATGAAAAATGTCACATTGTAAAAAGAGTAAGTAGGAATGAATTTATTCGGGATTTTAAACAACATAAGATTCATTATTACGTACATGTAATTATACAAAGTCCCCATTTATATTGATTTCCTAGATTTATATCCGGAAATTTTGAAAAAAAGCATAGTTATCTAGAAATCAGTTCATTCCACCGTGTAGCCTGGTGGAATTTTCAAGGGGGAGATGTCTAGAGAGCAATGTTTATACGCCTTGTGGAGGTGCTCCTATGAATAATAAAGGAAAAACAAAAATCGAAACCTTAAAAAGAAAAAGCAGAAGAAAGCACTTAATAAACGAATTAAGTTATATGACACTTCCAGAACCCCCTTTTTTGGAGGTCGAAGAGAATCAATTTTTTTGTCAGAAGGTATTTACTTTCCTGCAATCGAGAGAACATAAAAGTCAAATACATGGAGACAACGATCTAGAGCATATTGAAAAGTCTACACAAATGTTAAATGAAATGGTCGGGAGGATAAAAGAGACTCCTAAACAAGGGAGATTGCTTTTTTTCCGAGATCATGAAATTGAAGCGCTTTTAGTAAATGTGGATGAAGTGTTTCATCATTTAAATCAACTTCTTGAGCAAACCAAATTTTTAAGTGGATACGGAGATTTCATTTTAATAGCAGAGGATTTTCATTTTGGATTATGCATAGAGCGTACAGAATATTTTTATGAGTTTAGTATTTGGGGCTGTGAGATTAAAAGTGGGATGTAGAGACGAAGAGATAAGGTTTTCTTGATAGTCAGGGTTTCTCAATGGTGTCAGGTTGACATCGTTTTTAGTTTGTTTTATTCTTTCTCACTCTATCAGTCATCTGAAAAGGTACATTTGGTTGATAAAAACAGACTCTTTGATCTATATTTATTCATTTTTTATTTGATTTTTAAGAAAAATGTTGCTTTTGTTTAAAAAATTACTTACTATAGTGATATTAACATGTTAAAAGCGGTTTCATGAAACGATGAAAAGCTAAAAATAGAATAATGCGTACATTCAATAAGGCGTGTTACTGTTCGGCAGGCAAGACCTAGATTGGATGGGATATCTGTATTTGTATATTCCCACCCAATCCAGGTCTTTTTTTGTTGCCTGAGCTCCTATAATTAAAAATGAAAGCGGTGACTTTGATGAACCATAAAGACTTAGCTCAAGACATTCTAAAGCATATTGGTGGAAGTGAAAATGTTCAAAATGCGATCCACTGTATGACGAGATTAAGGCTGACATTAAAAGACTCTTCACGTGCAAACTCTGAAGAAATTAGTCGTCTTGATGGCGTTATTCAAGTAGCGGATACAGCAGGTCAGTATCAAATTATTATTGGAAATGATGTAGGTTATGTCTATAAAGAATTTGCAAAGCTTATTGATCACAACCCAGAAGCAAGCGGGCAAATTGTCCAGAATAAAGATCATAGCTTCAAAGGATACTTCAATCGTTTTGCCAATTTAATCACTGGCATTTTTGCACCAATTATCCCTGCAATTGCCGGTGCTGGTATGTTGAAGGCTTTGTTGATTTTGTTGCCGATGCTGAATTTGATGAAAGAAGATAGCCAGACCTATTTGGTGTTGAAAATCATTTCAGATGCGGCGTTCTTCTTCTTGCCGATTTTGTTAGCCTATACAAGCTCGCAAAAATTTGGCACAAACCCTATGGTATCCATGGCTTTGGCTGGGGTTTTATTACATCCTAACTTAACAGCTTTGTTTAGCAGTGGCGATCCAGTTGCTTTTGCTGGAATACCCTTGAAAGCTGTATCTTATGGCGCATCGGTTATTCCAATTATATTGATTGTTTGGCTTATGTCCTATGTTGAAAGGCTTGCGGATAAATTATCACCGGGACCCGTCAAAATTTTTATGGTTCCTTTAATCACAATGATCATTGTCGCGCCGATTGGTTTACTGTTTCTAGGGCCGCTCGGTATGTATCTGGGCGCAGGGTTAGCAGCGGGAGTGCTATGGATACAACAAACTGCGGGATGGGCGGCTGTTGCAATTTTAGCTGTTTTCTTACCTTTTATCGTGATGTTTGGCATGCAGAAGGTGTTCTATCCAGTTGTTATCGCTTCCCTTGCTTCGCCTGGATATGATGCGCTCATTGGAGTAGCCATGTTAGCGGCGAATTTTGCACAAGGTGGAGGTGCTTTGGCAGTTTCATTTAAAACAAAAGATCCTAAGTTAAAACAAATTGCGATGTCCGGAGGAATTTCTGCTTTATTTGGCATCACAGAACCTGCATTATACGGTGTCCATTTAAAGCTTAAGAAAACATTACTTGCATGTATGATTGGAGCAGGGGTTTCAGGTATATTTGTTGGATTAATTAAACTGAAAGCGTTTGTCATGGTTTCACCTGGAATTGCCACTATGCCGATTTTCATTGAAAAAGGGACTTCAAACTTTACGTTTGCCATTATTGGTGCAGTCATTTCAGCGGTAGTCGCATTTATTGCTGTTTACATCATTGGCTTTAAAGATGCAGAAAATGAAGTCGTCCAGAAGAGCAATGAGCCTATCTCTACAACAGAAAACACAAGAAATCGTGAGGTCATTTATGCACCGATCAAAGGAGCTGTCATCCCATTAGCGAAAGTAAATGATAAAGTATTTTCTGAAGAAGTGATGGGTAAGGGGGCAGCGATCCAACCTAGCGATGGAAAAGTAGTAGCTCCATTTGATGGGCAAGTAGAAATGATTTTCCATACAAATCATGCGATTGGTCTAAAGTCAGACTTAGGTGTTGAAGTTCTTATTCATATTGGGATTGATACCGTTAACTTAAATGGACAATATTTTACTTCACATGTTCAAAAAGGTGATACAGTAAAGCAAGGCCAGCTTTTAATTGAATTTGATGATCAGAGTATACAAAAGGCTGGTTATGACACAACAACACCAGTGATCATTACAAATTCGGCTGATTATTTAGAAATTTTAACCCAAGAGGGAAAAACCAATCCTTCTGGTCATCAGCAGCCACTTTTAACTGTCTTATAAATAGATTTTGAATGTAACCAGGAAGGTGATATGGTATGGAAATTATAAAAGTGCTGAATACCAGTGTGGTTCTCGCTAAACGAGATGATGGAAAGGAAATCATCGTAATGGGGAAGGCGATCGGGTTTAAAAATAAGCCTGGCAGTCTTATTCAAGAGGAAGATATACAAAAGATTTATGTGCTAGAAGATCAAGGCACGTCAAATGATTTAGCTGAGCTCATGAGAGAGACTCCAGAGGAATTTTTAATCATAACGGATGAGATTATTTCCTATGCGAAGCATCGATTATCCACACACTTAAATGAGCATCTTTATATTTCTCTAACTGATCACCTTTTTATGGCTACAAAGCGCTTTAAGGAACATCTCACGATACAAAATCGCCTGCTTTGGGAAGTGAAGAAATTTTACCCCGAGGAATTTAGCATTGGTATGCATGCACTCGATCTAATAAAAAAACAACTAGGTATTCAATTACCTGAAGAAGAAGCAGCGAATATTGCTTTTCATCTAGTAAATGCGCAGCAGACCGAAGACAATTTGAATCAAATCGTGATGATGACCAATATGGTCAAAGATATTCTAAACATCATTAAAATGCATTATAAGATCGATATTCCAACAGATACAATTAATTACTCTAGGTTTTTAACACATTTACAGTTCTTTGTTCAGCGGTTGCTGGAGAACAAAATGCTTGAAACAGATGACCATGATTTAATCGATCAAATCATGAGGAAATACCCTGAAGAAGTGAAATGTGTGGAGAAAATCGAGAAATATATTAAAACAAATGTGGATTACACCATATCCAATGACGAAAAAATGTATTTAATTATTCATGTCAATCGAGTGGTTTTAAGAAATAATGGATCGTCTTAAGGGAGGAAGAGAGATGTCTAATCAAGTTAGAAAGTTTCCAGAAGGTTTTTTATGGGGTGGCGCTATTGCGGCTAACCAAGCAGAAGGTGCATGGAATGTAGACGGAAAAGGGCTATCGACTGCTGATGTGGCGATTTTTAAAAAAGGCCTCAGCAAGTCTGACTATAAAAAGCACAATAAAGTGGATGAAGAACAAATTCAACAAGCGATGCGTGCAGATACCGCTGAAGGTTATCCGAAACGAAGAGGTGTCGATTTTTATCATCGTTATCCAGAAGACATGGCGCTCTTCAAAGAGATGGGATTAAAGACGTTGCGTGTCTCGATTGCCTGGACACGTATTTTTCCAAATGGAGATGAAGAAGAGCCGAATGAAGCAGGATTATTGTTTTACGACCGCTTATTCGATGAAATGAAGAAACATGATATTGAACCACTCGTTACGCTATCTCATTATGAAATGCCGCTATACTTAGTCAATCAATATGGTGGATGGTCTCACCGCATTGTTGTTGATTTCTTTGTGAAATTTAGTCGAGTGGTATTTGATCGATACAAAGATAAAGTCAAGTATTGGCTGACTTTCAATGAAATTGATAGCATTGTTCGCCATCCGTTTACAAGTGGAGGAATCGTGTCAGAGCGTTTTGATAATGTAGAGCAGGCTGTTTATCAAGCGCTACATCATCAATTTGTTGCAAGTGCTCTGGCAGTGAAGTATTGCCATGAAATGATCCCGGGTTCAAAAATTGGCTGTATGCTGACGAAATTAACAACGTATCCTTATTCTTGTAATCCAAAAGATGTTTTAAAGGCATCGAAGAACAATCAATTTAATATGTTCTTCACAGATGTACAGGTGCGCGGGGAGTATCCACGTTTTATCCATCGACTGTTCAAAGAAAAAAACATTCACATTGAGAAACAGCTAGGAGATGACGAGTTATTAAAGGTTCATACCGTCGATTTTATTTCTTTTAGTTATTACAATTCACTTGTTGCTACTGAAAACAGTGAAGGGATGGAAACGGTCAGCGGAAATACGATAGGTGGCGTAAAGAATCCTTATTTAGAAGTGAGTGAGTGGGGATGGCAGATCGATCCTATTGGTATTCGTATTTCTTTAAATGATCTATACGACCGCTATCAATTACCGCTATTTATTGTTGAAAACGGATTAGGAGCAAACGATCAGGTGGAGCAGGATGGAACGATCAATGATGATTATCGTATTAGTTATCATGAACAGCATTTCCAGCAGATGTTAGAAGCGATTGAGGATGGAGTCGAATTGATGGGGTACACGAGCTGGGGGATTCTTGATTTAATCAGCTATTCATCGTCAGAAATGGAAAAACGTTATGGGTTTATCCATGTTGATCAAGATAACGATGGAAATGGAACATTAAATCGCACACCTAAGAAAAGTTTTTACTGGTACCAGAATGTGATTCGTCAAAATGGACTGGAAATGAACGAATAGATGTGTCAGAAATCTTTTAAGGAGTGGTGTATACCCACTCCTATTTTTTATTGATGAATGTTTCAGCTCGTAAAAGAAAAGATATGCATATGGATATGCATTTCCCTCAAATTTAAGCAATTCACTATCATTACCTTTCACATTCATATAAAATAAGAGCTAGTGAAAATTTGAAGAGATGCTTGATAAATGAAGGGCATGTAAGCTGTATGAAATGATGAGATGTTTCAAGTACGTGAAGGTTGCAAAGCTGTTTCTCCTCACGCATGAATCTTGTAAGCGTAACCATTATTTGTCACTTCATTGCAATGTGTTGAGGGGTGTGTCAGCATGAGGAATCCGTATTTGAGAACGGCTTCTAGTCTTTATATCAATTATTTTTTATTAGGTATGGTCAATATTATTTTGGCTTCTAATATGCCATTTTTGATCAAACAATTAGATACAAATAGTGCGGGGATTAGTTATATGATATCTGCACTCGGTATTGGCAGGGTGCTCACGTATGGTCTATCGGGTGTACTGTCAGATCGTTTTGGACGAAAGCCGGTCATTTTGGTTTCGGGGGTGCTGATGGCAGTGTTCCTCATTGGAATCCCATTGTCTCCGAATTATCAAATCGCGTTTGCGTTTGCGATTTTGGCAGGGGTGGCGAATTCGGCGATGGATGCAGGGACGTATCCGGCTTTAATGGAAGCTTTTCCTCAAAACTCGGGATCTGCAAATGTGATGGTGAAGGCGTTTATTTCGATTGGGGCGACCATTCTGCCGCTCGCTATTTTCTTTTTAGCAGAGCATGATCTGTTTTATGGATTTGCGTTTTTTGTACCTGCTTTTATCTATTTAGTGAATGTGATGATGTTGTGGACATTGCCATTTCCGAATCATCGCAAGGTGGAGCAAGTTCAGGTGACGGAGCATGATGGACTTCCGCGCTTCTCATCAGAGCCTACGTTTTGGAGAGAAGGGGTCGCACTGATTGTGATCAGTTTTACATCAAATGGTCTGTACGCCTTGCCGCAAATTTGGCTGCCTACGTACGGTGAGGAAATTTTGGGGATGGCTTCTGGCAGTGCTGTGAAGCTGCTTAGTTACTATAGCATGGGCGGTTTGCTGTCTGTCTTATTGCTCGCATTTCTTTTGCGCCGCATTGTTCGTCCGGTCACCGTGCTGCTACTCTATCCGATTATTACATTAGCCTCTATCTGTGTGCTATTGGTCGTGAAGTCTCCAGTCATCGGGACCGTCAATGCATTTGTATTGGGCTTTTCAACAGCTGGTGTCTTTCAGCTGACGTTAACCGTAATGGCTGAGTTCTTCTGGAAAAACAAAGGGACGATGACAGGAATTATCTCAACAGCAGGCGGAGTGTCCGCCATTGTGATTCCGGTCGTCACTGGTTTGATCGAAACCCACTCGACGATTTTGCAAATCTTTATATTTGATGCGGGTGTGGCTGTTGTGGCGATCATCGGGGCGATGTATATCCTTTATCGATATCGCCGTGTGATGATACACGAATAAAAAAGACGACTTCCAAAGCGGAGGTCGTCTTTTTTATGTGTTTCGTTTAGAAACGGTCATTTTCAAATAGAATTTGTTTCACTTGTTCAACCGGCATATCCTCGCCAGTAAAGAGTTTGTACGCAAGGGCACCTTGCCATAGCATCATGCCAAGACCGTTAATCGTTTTGGCACCCGCTTCTTGTGCTTGAGCAAGAAGTTTTGTTTTTTGCGGGTTGTAGACGACATCTGTCACGATTAAGTCTTTGCGTAATACATCAAGTGTATCGTCAATAATGCTGAGCTCATCTAATGGTTTCATGCCAAGGCTTGTCCCGTTTGCTAAGATCGCACTTTCAGCTACTTCACGACGGAAAGCGTCTTTGTCTTCAAGTGGGAAGATATTCGCTTTGACACCGAATGATTTCATTTCGTTGTTGATGTAATTTACATTTTCTTCTGCTTGAACAAAGTATTGATCATTACGAGCAAAAATACTAATTTCACGAATACCTGATTGTGCAAGCTGAATGGCGATCGGTGTTGCAGCGCCGCCAGATCCAACAAGTGTAACCTTTTGTCCAGCTAATTCAACGCCATGTTCAATTAAGTTTCTTACGTAACCAAGACCATCTGTGTTGTAGCCAACCAGCTTGCCATCTTTGTTCACAACTGTGTTGCTTGCGCGAGTATATTTTGCAGAATCATCTAGTTCATCTAAGTAATCGAGCACTTTCATTTTGTTCGGCATGGATACGTTAAATCCAGCTGCACCCATTGCTTTCATCCCGTTTACTGCTGCTTCTAGTTCATCATTTCCTACCTCAAAAGCAAGGTAAGCATAGTTGATTCCTGTTAGTGTATAGCCAAGGTTGTGCATCCGTGGTGACAGGCTGTGCCCGATTGGTGTTGCAAGAAGACCGACTAATTTTGTTTTTCCATCAATATTACGTTCATGTATGTTTGTCATGATTGACATCTCCTTTAATTATCTAAACAATTTTTTCATGCGTCGTAAAACAAAGACTGCTAACAATACGCTGATGACCGCAATGATCATATCGAAGAATAAAGTCATTTTAATATCGTACGTGCTAACGAGTCCGCTTGTAATCAGCGGAACAAGGATAAACGCTGAGCTTGCCGCAATGTTGACATATGATGAAGCTGTTGCTTTGTTTGTAGGGAATAATTTCATCATAATACTCATCGCCAACTGGAAAATGCCGGCTGTAAATAATCCTAAGAAAAAGGTACTAACAATGACAATGCCGTATGTTTCGATTTGAAATAGTGAAAGCATGGCAAGGAATGCCCCGATTGGGTAAATAATAGCGACCATAATTGGTGAAATGAATTTATCTAATACGATTGAAAGCAATAGAACAGATACGAGTGCACCAATACTAAAATAAGAAAGAAGCTGTGTCGCTTGTCCTGAGCCAAGCCCAATCAATTTCAACCCGAGCTGTGGAAGCCAAGTTTGCCATACGACAAATAATGCAGTAGACGTGAATCCCATAAGTACAACAGCTAAACCTTCACCAAACATTTTCGGTTCTTCCTTCATTTGCTCTTGAACGGGAAGATCGTTTTGAGAAGCCGTTTGCTTATGATTTGGGAACGGCATAAAGATCAAGTAAATGCCTACAAGTAAATAAAGAAGTCCTAGACCAAAGAATGCCCAGCCCCAGAAGATGTCATGTGCGATAAGGAATGCCAAGATAAATGGAAGAACAGTCGCACCAATTGATACAGACGCCTTCACTAATACAGAAGCTGAACTTGCTTTTTTAGGAAATGACTCTGTCAAAGCAGGATATGTCCCTGAATCAAGCAATGAGTTTGCAATCCCTGCGGAAATGGCAAAAATGAAAGCCAATGTATAATTGGTCGTCGTTGGAATCCCAATTAAGAATAATAAGTAGAGAAAGTTACCTGTAATAATGACAGGTTTTCGCCCCCAGCTGTCTGCCAGCCGGCCAGAGAAAAAGAGAGCAATTAATTTACCGATACCGATTGCTGATACAAGCAAGCTGATTTTTGGAATATCTACATGGTAGCGTTCAGATAAGCTTTCCATGTTTGATGCCACAATAATATTGATCATGCCTAGCATGAAATAGTTTAAGTACATGCCAAGTGATGATTTAATGTATGGATTTTTCATGTTCCCACTCCTATATTTGAAACCCTGTTCGGGCCAAATTCTTGTTACCCTTTGTTATTTCCTTAAACGTAAATAATATTAAGTCCATCACAACACCCCTTGTGTGATTGATGAAAAAATAATGAATATTCATCTGTTCTTCAAATAAGTACATCGTTCTACTAAATAATTAAAAATAATAACAGTTATCATAAGTTGATGGACTTCCTCGATTTGATCAGAATCAAAAGATCCATCTTTAACTGTAGTTGATATCATAAATAACGATATGTTCACAAAAGGTATAACGATATACTAAAAGAAGCAACGAGATAAATATACTCCTGTGTATAAAATGTGTCAAGTTTATGACTTTGCGATTTAAAAAAAGAAAAATGTAATAAAGAAATAGTTGACTTGCTCAATAAAAAAAGGAGAATCGCTTTGCAATTCTCCTTTCAGCGTGTAGACAAACCCTCGCATTCTTTGTCAGTCCTGCGCTCCGGTGCTCACGAATGTCAAATTCGCTCTGCTCCGGTGCTCGTCCTTCCTAGACTGCAAAGGTTTTCTATCACGCTGAAAAGAAGACAAAGGGCTAAAATCAAGTTCATTTTAGCCCTTTGTCAATAATCTGAAAGGAGAATCGCTTTGCAATTCTCCTTTTCATGATCATGTCGAGGTTTCTCGAATATGAAGTTGAGGCTTTAATATCAATCGCTGCAGTTCTTCATCCTGCTCGTTCATTTTATGATACAAAAGGTTGGCTGCTTTGACTCCAATGGATCGTGGAAAAGATGAGACTGTGGTGAGCGGCGGGTGATACATCTCCGCTTCAGGGATGTTATCGAATCCAACTACATCAATGTCTTCACCAGGCTTGATGTCACGCGCTGCCAATTCTTGAATCACCCCAAACGCCACTAAATCACTGAAGCAAAAAATAGCAGTAGGTGGTTCGGGAAGGTCAATCACTTGGGCAAGGGCTTCTTTCCCGCCTTCACGGGTAGGCACCATATCGATAATAAGAGATTCATCCATCGCCAGGTCCTCATCATCATGGGCTCTTTTGAACCCTTTCATCCGTTCAATCCAAGTCGAGGAGGATTTGATTCCACCTAAGAAGGCGATGCGGCGATGCCCTTTTTGAAGAAGATGACGGACCGCCATCCAAGTGCCTTGTTCATAATCAACGCCGACATAATCACAATGGACATCTGCTAATTCACGATTTGCCAATACTTTTGGTGTGCGAATGTTGTTTAATTGTTTCACCGTTCGTGTCGAGCTCTTCGATGCTAGATTTAAGATGATTCCACCCACTCGGTGCTCTACCATTGTGGAAATGAGCCGTTCCTGCTTATCCACACTATCAAAGGTTGTCCCAAGTAAAACGGTATAGCCAAGTGACTCAAGTGTGGTTTGCACACCAATTAAAAATTCAGAAATAAAGGTGTTTGAAATATCCGTGACGATCACACCCACAATATTTGAACTTTTCGACCGCATGTTGGCAGCGACGCGATCGTACACGTATCCCAAATCCTCCATGGATTGCAGCACTTTTTTCCGGGTGGCTTCAGAGATCCTAGGGTTGTTGCGAACAACGAGTGAGGCCGTTGAAGTCGATACACCGGCATGCCGAGCGACTTCTTGTAATGTCACACGCTGTTTGTTCATTTTTTTCATTTGTCTTCACCAACTTCATTGGATTGCCTAACTATGGTTCATCATCAAGATGGATGTCTCCACCAAACGAGCCGAACATTCTTTGTTTCATTATACCTTAATCAAGGGGTGTTGATGAAGTGATGTCATATCAGCTTCAGATATGGAGGAAACAACATCTTAAAAGATTACCATTGACAGCTTTCTTTTAGAGGCGTAAAATATAAAATTATTCAGAAATAGCAACATTTAAAGTAAATATCGAAGGCTATGATTGCTGTGGGTCACACTATGGCAGGAGCAGCTTCTGGAGAGACCGCATGTATGTGCGGCGCCGAAGGGTTCACAATCTCAGGCAAAAGGACAGAAGAGTACGAAATATTGTATTTGTGATGCATGGATCATACTGTGTATTGCTTTTCTCTATTTTGCTATTCTTTTATGACCGTGAGATTGGAGCGCATCCAATCTCTTTTTTTATGGACTTTTTGCGAGTTCATTATTTCAGTATAGGATCGTGTCGTAGGAGGGTGTTGAAATTGGCACAACAAGAGTTAAAGCGAGATTTATCAAACCGTCATGTTCAATTAATTGCCATTGGCGGAACGATTGGAACTGGGCTGTTTTTAGGGTCTGGAAAAGCCATTCAATTGGCAGGACCATCGATCATTTTTGCGTACTTAATTGTCGGAATGGCCATCTTTTTTGTCATGAGGGCACTTGGAGAATTGCTCTTATCTAAGGCGGGCTATCAGTCTTTAACGGATATAGCAGAGGATTATCTTGGACCATGGGCTTCCTTTGTGACAGGATGGACATATTGGTTTTGCTGGATTATGACAGCGATGGCGGATGTTATTGCGGTCGGGGTGTATGTGCAGTACTGGTTTGATATTCCGCAGTGGATTCCTGCTATTATTTGTTTATTGATTTTGCTAGGATTTAATTTATTAACGGTGAAGCTTTTTGGAGAAATGGAATTTTGGTTTGCACTTATTAAAGTGATTACGATATTACTGTTGATTGGCGTTGGAATTGTCCTGTTAATCATTGGTTTTCAAACAGATGCAGGACCCGTGACGGTAACGAATCTGTGGTCACACGGAGGATTATTTCCAAATGGTGTGACAGGCTTCTTATTGTCATTTCAGATGGTGATTTTTGCGTATGTGGGCGTGGAACTTGTCGGTGTGTCAGCAGCAGAAACAGCGAATCCGCAAAAAAACATCCCGTCTGCGATTAATAAAATTCCATTAAGAATTCTATTTTTCTATGTAGGTGCGATTTTTGTATTACTATGCATCAACCCATGGACAGAACTCAGTGCATCAGAAAGTCCTTTTGTGAAAACCTTTGGGCTCATTGGGATACCAGTAGCGGCGGGACTCATCAACTTTGTCGTCCTGACATCTGCGGCGTCTGCTTGTAATAGCGGTATGTTCTCAACGAGCCGAATTTTGTATAATCTCAGTCATCAAAAACAAGGACCGGCATCTTTTGGCCGACTAAATAAGCATGCTGTTCCAAGTAATGCCCTGTTTGTTTCGACAATTGTGGTGTCAGTAGGGGCTCTTTTAAGCAAGCTGATTCCTGAACAAGCCTTTGGTATTGTGACAACGATCAGTGCCATTTGTTTCATTTGGGTATGGAGTATTATTTTAATATGCCATCTGAAATATAAGAAGACACGTCCTGAACTGCATAAGGCGTCTACCTTTAAAGCGCCATTTACACCTTTTGTGAATATAGCGGTTCTTGTGCTTTTTGCTTCCATTCTTGTCATCATGCTTTTCGCTGATGCAACACGGCCAGCACTATTATTGACACCCGTATGGTTTGGGTTCCTATTTTTGATTTATGCACGAAAGAAACGCCGTTCAGCATAATGAACGAAAAAAGCACAGCCTTTTTAAATGGCTGTGCTTTTGCTTATTTAACGATTTCGAATCTTCAACATATAGTATGCATTAAGAATGATCAGAACAAGTCCAACGACGATGATGGAGAAGAGCTGAGAGTGATTGGCGCCAAGAGAATAGACAATCAAAATAAACATGGCACCGGTCAATAAAATATTCATCATTTGGAAAGTGTGAAAAAGCCCATCGAGCATCACATGCTTTTCGCCTTCATCAGAAATGGCGAGCAGTTTTTTGCCATAATCTTTATCGGTTGGACTAGGTAGGTGACGATTAGGATAGACGAGCTTTAGGACAGAGATCGATCCATAAGAAAGAATGACGGTGATCAAAAATAAGGCAGCATTTGCGAGAATCAGCCAGAGTGGCTGCTCGGTTACGATGGAAATTCCAATTGCAATAATCGATAAAATGGTACTCACCGTATTAGCTAACGTTACATCAGTAAAAGTTCGGTACTGTTTTACCTCTAGTTCATCCTCCTCATCACCAGATACTGAAAGAGAGACTCTTTTCTTCATGCGTGAAATGCCTGAAAAACAATAAATGATGAATAGAACTGTCAGGCCAGTGATGACAAGAGTCGCCTCAAATGCAGCTTGCAGAAGTGTCAGCTCGAATTCGGCTGCCAGCAAACAGTAAGCACCGAGAAAACCAAGGAGAGCACCTAAGAGCATTTTGTATACAGTTTTCATGTGAGTTCATCCTCCTCAAATAGAAAAATATGTTCAATGGGTTCTTGAAAAATACGTGAAAGCCTCATAGCAAGTAAGAGAGACGGCATTAATTCATCTCGTTCCATTAAGCTGATCGTCTGGCGGGAAACCTTTGCCCGTTTCGCAAGCTCCGTTTGGTTTAAACCATCACGTGCCCGCAGCTCTTTTAGCCGATTTTTCATTCTGTCACCTCAACTCTGATCAAAATGTTATCTTGATTGTAAAGTATTATATTCATTTTGACAAGTATATTTGTCAAAATGATAAAAGTAATTGTCAGAAAGATCGCCTTTATTCAAAAGAGAATCAATGATACGCTAAAGAAAAGAGAAACAGAAAATAGGTGATGCCCATGTTCATTGATCAATTAAAAAGTGACTTACATCAATCACAGCCGCTATTTATCGGAGAAGAGACAGCGTTCAAAGCGGCAGTCCTTGTCCCTTTGGTGCAAGTAAACGGGGAATGGCATGTTTTATTTGAAGTGCGATCACTGACGATGAGAAAACAGCCTGGCGATATTAGCTTCCCAGGAGGCAAACTCGACGGCGGCGAAACCGCACAAGAAGCTGCACTGCGGGAAACATATGAAGAACTAGGGATTCCGCCCGAATCCGTCAAGGTTTTAGGACAGCTCAGCCCTTATATTGCCTCACCATCCTTTGTGGTATATCCATTTGTCGGGATCATTGATGAACAGCAGGTCAAACATTCCTTTAATCAAGAAGAAGTAGAGGAGACCTTTACTGTGCCTCTATCATGGCTCAGCCAATACGAACCGTACTTACACCATGTATCGGTGCAGCCAACACCAGGAGAGGACTTTCCTTATGAAAAAATCATGAATGGTGAAAAATACAGCTGGGGGAGTCGTTCGATTGAAGAGTGGTTTTATGATTACAATCGTTACACCATTTGGGGATTAACTGCCCGCATATTAAAACATTTTGTGATGGTTGCAAAAAGAAATTCCTAGAGAACCAGCTCTAGGAATTTGTTGTGGAAAGGCGTTCTTTTGCGGTTTCTTTTCCTTTCCTTTTTCCAATTAGGATGGGTGCTTTCGCTTGGCTCAATCCATATGAAGGCATGTTCACGTAGATAGATTCATATGAGCCGGCTTGAATTTGATACGTTTCATGATAAATTCCGACCGCGTCATTATGTCGTGCTCTTTGGTTAAATCCTTTCCAAGCAGCCAAATGCTTCTCCATCTTGGCATAGGCAAGGAGGTCCTCTGTTGATTTCCAATATTGGATCATGGTGGTGGTGCGTAAACCGAAGTAATTTTCTGTCCCGAGAAAACCAAGTTCTTCTTGATGTGTATAAAGTTCTTTGATCATCCCCGGCATCGCCTTAAATACTGGCAGCCATTGATGGACAGCCCAGCGTTTATTGATTCTCATTCCGATGATGAACACAACAATCGGCTCAGAATTGTCTGTTGTATACCTGCCAGCACGTATATTTTTTTTCATTTGTTCACCCTTCTTTCTTCATCGATTCACAGGTCTCCACGCACCAATCAATTCCAGCCTGCGCCACTTTCTTTCCGTAATCTAACGTATACAGCCAATACTTCGCATCAGCTTCATCTGGATATAGCTCTTGAATGTTTTGTTCAATCGCAACATATGTCTCATAACGGATACGGAGCTGCCTCTCATAATCCTGTAAAAGCACCAATTTTTTCTCAAACGAAAGATATTGACCAAAAAATAACTTTAATAACACCTCATTTCGTTCTGATGGTACTTGATCGAGCGGCTGTGCCAGCCATTGCCTCAACGTGTCCAGCCCTTTTTCAGTTAGGTGATATTCCCGCTTGTCTGAGCGGCCAGTTGTAGAAGTGGGTGAAACCTTCGCAAGCCCTTCCTCGACTATTAACTTTAAAGCTGGATAAATTTGTCCATAACTAATTTTCCAAAAGTGATGCAAGCTCCTATCAATTAATTGCTTCACTTCATACCCAGACTTACAATCTGTCGTTAAAATCCCCAAAATCGCATACGTCGTATCATTGTATTTTTTCATTGATCAACACACCTATCTAAAAGATATATCATTTAGATATATAATAAACGATGTATAACTGCAGATACAAGAGGTATGAGAAAAAAATAAATGCTAGAAAGGAGGTGAAGAGATCACTGATTTGTTAATCAATGAGATGAATCCTTCATATAGAATGAACGATCATAGTTTGGAGGGGACATATGAGTAAATCGAAAATCTGGATCATGACTATTCTGGCGGTACTACTGATTGGTGGAGGCGGCTGGATAGCCTATCAAGCAATCGCACAAAAGAGTGGTTTGAATCATCCCTACGCCTTTGCATATAAGACTCATGATCGTGTGAACTGGTTCAAGGTAACGGAGAGAAACGGAAAAGTAACAGGCCAGCTGAACGAAACCATTTTAGAGGAAAATCCGAAAAGGCATTATGATCCCAATCTATTTATCAACAAATATCAATTAACTGGGAAATCAATTGAAAACGGTTACGAATTTTATGTGAAGCAAGGGAAAGAAACGGTCACATATGAAGTTCACCTTGCCGAAAAAGATCTTTCTGTGAAAAAACAAGGTGAAAAGCACAGCATCACATACAAAGCAGTTGATCAAAAAAACCTACGTGCTGTTCAACAGGACATTCATACTCGATATGAGAAACTGATGGATGACACGGAAAATAGATTTCATGATTATGTACGAAACTTCATTAAGAAAGTAACAGGCGCTTATGGTTATCTGTATACAGCAGAGGATGGTTCATACCAACTATTTTTAAAAGTAAAACGAATGTATATGCAGTCTGAATGGGCAGGTTCTTTTCTAATGAGAAAGGTTCCAGGAGATGGTGGTGAACCATATAAAGAAACGAAACATACAGCCGGTGGAGTTTCAGATGGGATGATGTTTGATTTGAGTACTTATCCTGCAATTGAAAAGGGTTTTATTTTAGGGGAAACTGACCGAGACGCAACATACATTAAATTTCCTTTTAAAATGGCAGGCGGGACAATAGAATTTAAAGCGGTCACGAAAGAGGAATATCAAGAACAAACGGAAGCATTCAAAAAGAAGGCGAAAGAATGGCAAAAGTAGATCGTGTTGGAACAGATGATTGTTGTGAATGGCATTTCAGGACGATCAGAATAAATAGGGATCATGAAGGTTTTTCAAAACATATTTGAGTGGAGGTACCTATGAGTAAATTGAAAATGTGGGTCGTGTCTATCCTGGCAGTACTCGTCTTAGGTGGAGGCGGCTGGACAGCATATCAAGCAATCGCACAAAAGAATTCATTGAATCATGCCTATGCATTTGCGTATAAAACGAAGGATAAAATGAGCTGGTTTGAGATATCTGAGAATAAAGGCAAAGTAACGGGGCATTTGAATGAAAAGTATATAGAAGAAGTAAGGTGGGATCCGCAAATCTATAAAAAACAATTTGTCGTATCTGGCAGTTCAAAAGAAAATGGGTATGAATTCAAAGTCACACAAGGTAAAGAAACGATCGTATACGAAGTTCACTTTTCAGGAAAAGACCTTTCAGTAAAAAAACAAGGCGAAAAGAAAAGTATGATATATAAGGCAATCAATCAAAAAAAGCTAGATAAATATCATAAAGAGATTCAAAAACGATATGATTATCTATTCGATACCGCTGAAGATAGGTTTTATGATAGTATGAGAAACTTCAAGGAGAAAGTGGCAAAGGTATATGGCTTTCTCTATACGGCAAAGGACAAACAATTATTTTTACAGGTGAAAACCATGCATATTGAGATTGGATGGACCGGCTCCCTTCTAATCACAACTGTTCCTGAAGAAGATTGTAAGTCTTATAAAGAAATGAGATTAGAAGTCTCGGGTGAAACGGATGGAAGAACTTTTTTTATGGGCTATGAGCCTTCAATTGAAGATGGAATCATTATAGGTTCCACTGATCGAGATGTAAAATCAATCAAACTTCCATTTAAAATGACAGGCGGTACTGTAGAGTTAAAAGCAGTTACGAAACAGGAATACCAAAAACAAGCGAAAGCATTCAAAAAGCAGGCGGAAGAAAGAAAAAAATAGATGATAAGAAACCAGATGAGTGAACTTATCTGGTTTTTTATTAATAAAGAGTTCTTATTGATGATAAAAAATATTGGTGTATAAAAAAAGTGAGAAAGGTTGCTTCAACTAAATTAAAGAAAATTAATTTAGGTATATAGACCTTAATAATTTTTAGAAAAATAAATGTTGACGCTTTCATATAATCAATATATACTAAAAACAAATCCAATATAAATAAATTAGACATGTGACTGGTCATGCAGGCAGGATCTAAAAACGATGAATTTCTTTAATTTGTCGTTTTAGATCCTTTTTTTATTGCCAAAATATAGGTCTCATGTATGAGAAAAGGAGGAGAAAAAATGGATTACACACAAGTCGCCAAAGACGTTTTACAGCATGTAGGTGGTAAAGAAAACATTGCGCACCTTGAGCACTGCTCAACAAGACTTCGCTTCACACTAATTGATCAGAAAAAAGCAGATGTGCCAGCATTAGAAAAAACACCAGGTGTCATAGCTGTCAGAATGTCAGGACAATGCCAAGTGGTCATTGGAAATGACGTGATTGAAGTGTATCAACAGGTAACAAATTTAATGGGAGGCAGCTCGTCTGGGCAAGGCGTGCCATCCAATCAGCCAAAAGAAAAAAGAAAAGTAGGCACAGTTCTATTAGATTTCATTGTGGGTGTCTTCCAGCCGCTTGTTCCGGCTATCGCAGGCGGAGGGATTTTAAAATCATTTCTTCTCCTTTTCTCTTTATTAGGCTGGGTGGATGCAAAAGGCCAAACCTATCAAATACTGAACATGGTGGGTGACGCACCACTATACTTCCTGCCATTACTAGTCGCTGTCACAACGGCAAATAAACTAAAGGTAAACCCACTGGTCGCATTATCAGCAGTCGGTGCACTCCTTCTTCCGAACATGACAGCCATGCTTACTGAAGGTGCGCAATTAATGTCATTCGACGTAAAAAATATAGCTTATGCGTATCAAGTGTTTCCAGCAATCCTTTCTGTATTGCTTTACGCTCAAATGGAAAAATTCTTCACACGATTTTCACCAAAACCAATTCGGATTTTCTTTGTCCCAATGATGTCATTAGTCATTACTGTACCCGTTACGTTACTGTTATTAGGACCACTTGGTTTTACAGCAGGACAAGGGTTTTCATCCGTTATTCTTGCGATGTTTAATACAGTAGGCTGGGTAGCTGTCGCAATTTTAGCAGCGGTACTCCCGTTTATGGTTGCATCAGGCATGCACAAAGCAATGGTCCCTTATGCAGTGACAACGATGGGGAACCTCGGGAAAGAAGCACTTTATTTACCAGCATCACTTGCGCATAATATTGCGGAAAGTGGAGCATGTTTCGCAGTGGCACTACGCACGAAAGACAAGGTACTCAGATCAACAGCCATTTCGGCAGGAATTTCAGCATTTTTTGGCATCACAGAGCCTGCTTTGTATGGTGTGACACTTCAAAATAAACGCGTACTTGGAAGTGTCATGATTGGTTCATTTGTTGGTGGGATATTCATTGGATTAGTTGGTATACAAGCATTTGTACTTGTTGGCCCTGGGTTAGCCAGTATGTCGATGTTTATATCAGATGAGCTTCCACGAAATCTAATGTTTGCTGTCATTGGAGCTGTCATTTCCTTCGTTGTTGCTTTTATCGCTGCTTTTGTATTAGGTAAGGATAAAAAAGTAGAAGAAAAGACAAATGATCAAGAAGCATTTGCTGAACAAATTGGAGCAGGGGAAACTTTCAAAAGCCCTGTGATTGGTCAAATGATCTCTCTAGCTGAAGTAAAAGATGATATTTTCTCTTCAAAGGTCATGGGAGACGGAATTGCCATTGTTCCTTCAGAAGGAGCGTTATATGCACCAGTAGAAGGTGAGGTCACCTTGCTATTCGAAACAAACCATGCACTTGGTATGAAAACGGACAAAGGGGTGGAAGTATTATTCCACATTGGCATTGATACTGTACAGTTGGAAGGACAGTATTTTTATCCAAAAGTGCAGGCAGGAGATCGTGTACAAGCAGGGGATTTACTCATTGAATTTGATGTAGAAAAAATCATGGAAGCAGGATACGATCCAGTTACGCTTGCTGTCATCACGAATACAGATCAATATGATATTAAGGTACAGCCATTACAAGAGGTCAATCGCCAAGATACATTGATGGTTATCACCCAATTAGGAGGCTAAACATATGACGACAATAAAAGGTTTTCCAAAAGGATTTTTATGGGGCGGCGCCATTGCCGCCAACCAAGCAGAAGGCGCTTGGAATGTAGATGGAAAGGGCCCATCTGTTGCTGATATTGCGATGTACCGGTCTAATTTGAGTGTAGAAGATTATGAAGGGCATCTAGCTGTTACTTCTGAAAATATAGATCGAGCGATGAAAGACCCAGATGATAAAAAGTATCCAAAACGCAGAGGTGTTGATTTCTATCATCACTATAAAGAGGATTTGGCTCTATTTGCTGAAATGGGTTTTAAAACCCTTCGCATTTCTATTGCATGGAGCCGTATCTTCCCAACTGGAGAAGAGAACGAACCAAATGAAAAAGGACTCCAATTTTACGATCGTTTATTTGCAGAAATGAAAAAACACAACATAGAACCGATTGTGACGCTGTCACATTATGAAATGCCGTTAGCACTGAGCGTGAAATATAATGGCTGGGTTGAAAGAAAAGTCGTTGATCTCTTTGTTAAGTTCGCCAATGTATGTTTTGAACGCTATAAACATGATGTGAAATATTGGCTGACCTTTAATGAAATAGATAGTATTCACCGCCACTCTTTTATTACAGCAGGAATTATTCCTGATCGCTGCCCAGAAGGGAAAGAGGAAGAGACGGTTTATCAAGCACTCCATCATCAATTCATTGCCTCTGCACTCGTAACAGCAGATTGTCATCGCATCATACCAGGCAGTCAAGTAGGGTGTATGCTGACAAAATTAACAACGTATCCGCACACTTGTCATCCGAATGATGTGGAGCGGGCATTGAAACAAAACTTAGAAAACTATTTCTATTCAGATGTTCAGGTATTTGGTGAATACCCTCCGCTTATCAAGCGCATGCTTGAGAGAAAAAACATTCATATCCAAATGGAATCAGATGATCTTTCTATTTTAAAAGAAAATACAGTAGATTTTATCTCGTTCAGCTACTATATGTCTTTAACTGAATCAGCTGATGAAGGATTAGAAAAAACGGATGGAAATACCATCCGTGGGGTCAAAAATCCTTACCTTCCATCTACTGATTGGGGATGGCAAATTGATCCGGTTGGTCTGAAAATTTCTTTAATAGAATTATATGATCGTTATCAAAAACCACTGATCATTGTAGAAAACGGCATGGGTGCAAAAGATGTTGTTGAAAGTGATGGATCAATTCACGATGATTATCGTATTAACTATTTCAAAGAGCATTTCCGCCAAATGAGAGAAGCGGTGGAAGAAGGCGTTGACCTCTTCGGATATACGAGCTGGGGCTCAATTGATATTATTAGTGCAGGTACATCACAGATGTCAAAACGATACGGGTTCATTCATGTAGATCAAGATGACGATGGAAACGGTACATTAAAACGTTCTCGTAAAGACTCATTTTATTGGTATAAAAAGGTCATTGAAACAAATGGTGAATCGCTTGATTGAAAAACCACAATCATGAAAACAGGTGATGACGATGTTTAAAATCAAAAAAGTTTTAAACTCGAGTGTGGTTCTGGCTGAAGATCAGAACCAACAGGAGATGGTTCTATTCGGCCGGGGGATTGGTTATGGACAAAAACCAGGTCAAATGATTGAAGAAAAGAAGGCAGATCAAGTGTTTATGTCTGTCGATAACATGAGAGCGAAGGAGTTTCTCCAACTATTAGATTCAATGCCACAAGAGTTTATCGATTTAACTCAGCATATTGTTCAATATGCTGAAAAACGCTTAAACTCGAGTCTGAATTCTGGTGTCTATTTTACCTTGATGGACCACTTGAATTTTGCAGTAGAACGGCACAAGAAGAATATTAATATTACAAATCGAGTATACTGGGAAATCAAAAACTACTATACCGAAGAATTTGAAGTAGGTAATTATGCGCTTGAGTTAGTCAACAATACATTGGGCATACAATTACCAAAGGAAGAAGCGGCCAATATCGCCTTCCATTTAATTAATGCGTTAGGTGAAGAGTCCGATTCCAAAGATGGCATGAAGTATGCCAAGATGATCGGAAGTATTGTGAATCTCGTCCGCTATACGTTGAATATGAAAATGGATCAAGAGAATATTCATTACAGCCGATTTATTACACATGTGAAATTCTTTGTTGAAAGATTTTACGCAAATAAATTATTATCAGATCAAGAAAATGAGTTGTTTGAACAAATTGCACACTTGTATCCTCAAGCGATGGATGTGGCTTTCAAAATCAAAGATTATATTAAACAGGTGCACAGTATTGTTATTCCAAATGACGAACTTACGTATCTGGCGGTACATATTCACCGCCTCATTTCTTATCAAGAACTAAAATAAATGTGGACCACTTGCCTTGTAATGAGGCAAGTGGTTATTTGTATTGTACGGTTTATGTTCCAATAGGTCGTTCTGTTGGGTTAAGATTTGTATCATTTAACGAATTGTAAGACACCGTTTGTCCGAAAACAACGATGGCTAAAGCGAAAATGAGTAAACTCACTTTTTTCATCATAATTCCTCCAATTAAGTGTAGTGTGTTCCAATTGATAGGCATCCTTCAAAAAGAGATATGCTTGGTGAATTGAACCCAGCTCTTCAAAGTGTTTGGCAGCTAGTGCACTTAATTCACGGGCACCTTCAACATCCTTTAATTCTTTCAGAATACTGATGTCATCGAAACAGGTTTGAGCTTTTTTGGATATGTCTTCAGTGAAATATAGGTGATAGAGAAAATTCATTTTTGCTGTATAGATGGGGTTTCTGTCTATTTCTTGTTTTTGTTTGACTAATTCAAAATAATAGAGAGCTTGCGACTTTTCATCAATGGAGAGCAGCTCTTTTAGTAACATAAACATGGAGTGTTCGAAATAACAAGATGAAAGGTAGTCATCATCACTAAGAGCCTTTTCTAGGGCATCAATACATTTTTTTGATTCTCCAGCTTCGGCATATAGAATACTGATATTGTGATAAAGCTGTGATGCTAGAAAATGATCGTTTAATTGATTTGAGATGTGTAATGCTTTTGTGTAGTAATTCTCAGCTCTTTTGAAATCGCCAATATCCATGAAGTTGGTGGCTGCGATCACAAAAGCTGCTGCCAGTCTTCTTTCATAGCCATCATGACCTTTGAAAATATCGATGGCATTCTGAATATAATGAAGTGAAATCAGGCTTTGGCGAAGCATCATATATAGGTTTGCGACCTTCGTATGGAATTCTGCTACTTCTATTTCATCAGGAATGTTTTGCAGTTTTTTCTCAGCAATTTTAAACAGTCCGATGGCTGATGCATAGTCTCTGTTATATGAAGCGTAAAGGGCTTTATATAGGTAAAAATAGTATTCAATTAAGTCGTTTGTTTTAGAAGGGTATTCTAGCACTGTCGGTTCATTCAGTTTTTTACCCCTTCGTTCATATAACATGAGCTTAAACTTGCCTTCTAGCAATGAATAGTAGGTCAAGACCTCCTGATTCTCTTCCATCTCTTGAAGTAATTCCTTTAATTCTGTGTAGATTGTCTTTGCATTGTGTACATCATGCTTACGAATGGCAATTCGCCAATCATTTAAACGGTTCCCCACCTGTTCAGCTGAAATGATCGTCATGGAAATTTCACCTCTTTAACATCCTTTCGCCTGTTTCAATAAAAAACGATATCACAATTTTTGGTAAAATATAATCGTTTCAGAGAGGTGATTGACAGGAGGTAATAAAAAGGACCTTATGTCATGAGATGTACGTTATTGTAATGATCATTGATTGTTTATTCAAATGAGTAAAATCTTTTTTTTGGAAGTCTAAAAACGTGATAGATACTATTAGTTTTAAGTTTATGGTCGAAAATACCATCTGAATATATGAAATAAAGCTATTTTAGCTATGAGAGAAGAACAATGAAAGGTCGATCTAGAAGGGAAATTCAGTTATGATGTTGCTAGAATGATTTTGGGAAAGAAACTGGTAGTTACTGAGAAAGGTGAAAATCCGAGACAAGTGTTGACCTTTCAGAAAGGATGTTGAAATGAAAAAAAGATTTCAAATGTTAAACTGGCAAATGACAATTGTGATTACTACGCTTTTACTTGTTTTAGTCACTCTTTATATCTCAAAGAGATACTTTTATAGCAAAGAAATTGAGTTGCTGACAGAATCTTGTCAACAAGAAGACGGCAAAATCATACTAGAAACAAATAGTTTGACTATGGATTACTCCTTTGAGTGTAAGAAAAAATAAAACAGGCAGAAAGCTGCCTGTTTGACACCAATTAAAACCCTAAGTTTTGTAACCACTTGTTTAACAAGGCCTCTCGTTTCTCAGCGGTGAAGCGATCGTATTTTCCTAAATTTAAATGAGCTGAAATTTCACCGTCATTCATAAACAAAATTCTTTCAGAGCAAAGGGCCACTTTTGGATCATGGGTGACGAGAAGCAGAGTTGTTCCTTCAGAATTGATTTGTGAAAAAATATCCATGACTTCCTTTGTGGTTCTTGAATTAAGAGCACCTGTGGGCTCATCTGCAAAAAGAATGTTTGGTTCATTCATAAGAGCTCGACAGATAGAGGCTCTTTGGAGCTGTCCTCCTGATACTTCTGATAAATATCTATCAGCTAAATGATCAATATCAAGTTTCTCCATTAGATATTTTGCTCGTTCATTGACTTCTTTTCTCGGCATTTTCTTCGCTAAGTAAGCTGCAGCAATGATGTTATCAAATAGATTGAGGTTTTTTAGTAAGTGGCTGTGTTGAAAGACGAATCCCATCTCTGATAAGCGCAAAGCTGTTAACTGTTTGTCTGTCATTTCTGATAGCAGTTGACCTTTATATTTGATTTCCCCTCTGGAGGATGTCTCTATACCGCTAAGTTGATAAAGCAAAGAGGTTTTTCCACATCCTGAAGGTCCCATAATGGTGACAAATTCTCCACGTTTAATTGATAAGTGAATATTTCTAAGAATGGTCTGTTTTTGTCCTTTTAATGAATCAATTTGTAAAGACAATTGTTTCGCTTCAATTAATTGTTCCATGTGAAACATCTCCTTATGAAAGTGTATGACGGCTGATTTTACTAGAAAAAAAGGACTTCAATAACCACGAGATGACAGTTAAATTCACCATAAACAGCAGGAGAGGATACACGATCCAAACCCATTTCGGGGCTAACCACTGAAGGCTGGATGCTCCTAATGATGCTCCGCCTGCACTCATTAACGCCGGACCAATAGTATGAACAGCGATTGCTCCAATGAAGGCACCAATAGAGAGAACGACGATAAAACTTGTTAAGTATTGATAGGTTAAATCTTTTTGAGAAAAACCAATCGTCCTTAACAAGTGAGTACGATTTAAATCTTTCGCCCTTAACATGTGTAGAAACATCATTAACATGAGGCTGGCTGTTCCAAAAGCTGCGATGGTTGAAAATAATGCAATCACTTTTACTAGAGATGCGGTGCTTCCTATTGTTTGATGCACATATTCTTTCATATCTGTCACTTTTGCAGGAGACATATTTGTTTCAAGTGCTGCTTTTTTTCCTGCCATATCTATTCCTTGTTTTAATTGTATTTGAATGGTTTTCCAAAGGGATGATTGAGGAAAAGGCTGAGATAATGCTTTAGCAGTTTTCCCTCCGTTGGTGACGTCTTGATAAATGCCGGTAACCATTTTTTGAACTTGCTGCCCATTTGTGGCGAGAGTGACTTTTCCGCCTATCTTTTTCTGAAGTGAGTCAGCACTCAACACCGATAAAGCAATCTCTTCCTCCTTCAACGGTTCCCTTCCTTGTAAATAGGTGAGAGGGAATGCTGATAGATCACCTGTTTCTAAATAGAGCGTTTCTAATGTATTCTCCATTGTTTTGGCTTGTAGAGAAGTTGTTTCATAGACGGCAGATGTTTGAATGTCTTGGTCTTCGCTAATCATAGACTCTATTTTATTTGTACTTTTCTCTAAATGATTTCCCTGCCGAATATCAATTCGAAGGTCACTTTTTCCAGAGCCAAGATATGTGATGAAATCTGGTGATTGTAATGTGTACCATAACTGAATCGGCATCAACATTAAAAATGTACAAAGCGCGATAATACAAGTAATTGTTGAATACATCTTTATTCGCGAGAACAGATCTTTCAAACCAAACCAAAAATTTACTGGGAGGAATCTGTTTTTCTGGAGGTGCATAGGAATTTGTTTTTTATGGCTTGGTGAGCTTATGCCGCCTTGAATGGCTTGAGCGGCTGATATTTGTCCAAATCTCCTTAGGACAGCATAGCTGAATGAGATGACGATCATTGCCGTCAAAATTGACACCAAAAGCGGGATCACCTGATGAATAAAAGAGAGGCGATTCCCCATATATTGCTGAATATTGGCTGTAAACAAATCACCAAACATGAGCGTCATTAAATATCCTGCTATACACCCTATACAGGCAAGCACAGCATATTTCCCAACGTATAATTGTTTGATTTTTGATAAAGGGATTCCAAGTACTTTTAAGATTCCAATTTCACGTTCATCCTCTTCTATAGCGGCGGTCATAGCGAGACGAAGAGAGAGGAGAGAAATGCTAATGAGCAGAAAGCAGACAAGAAGGAGAATGGCGATCACCATACCATCTGTTAGGGCATTCAGCATGCGAAGCAGGGGTAATGTGACAGCAGGCCCCTGTTGTGGCAGCTCAGATGATTGATAGAGTGATTGAAAAGCATCTGCTTGACCAGCATCATGCAATAAAAATTCAATTAAGTACTCCTTTTTTTGAAACACTTGATTCAGTGTCGCCCAGTCCGCATCATGCAGAAGAAATCTCTTTGAACTGACAAGACTTGGATTCATTTGGGCATCTCGTAAGAACGTTTTGATTTGGAAAGAGAATTGATGAGAGCCTTTTGTAATGAGTAATCTTTCGCCAATCTTTAAATGGTATTTTTGTTGAAAATAAATAGGGACTGCTACTTCTCCTTTATTTACAGTGAGCTTTTCATTTCGTTCGTTTAAAAGAAAATCAAAATAGCGATTTTGTTTTACAAATAAATGATCCATCACACCCGCTTGAGCAGGCTCCTGCCCGAACTTGATGCTGACGTGTTCGATCGGAATCATTGGAACAATTTGATGTGCCTTTACCATCGACTGTTTACTTGAAAATATATCGACCGCTTTTTCATCTAAGCTCCCATCGTGCATTTGGACAAAGTCTGGTGCTTTGGCTGATTGGAGTAAATCAGAAATGGAACCATTCAACTGGACTGTCATTTGCGCAGCGCTTGTTGCTAAAAATGATGTCATCATGATGCAAAGGGTTAAGCCGATTGAAATGAGACGGTGGCGGGTTAGGTCTTTCTTGATAAACGTCAATCTCATGAGGCTGATTCTCCTTCATGTCGAAGCATATTTTTTGTAAGGAAGGCAAGTGCAAACATCAAGGCACTGACGATTAACACGGTCACATACATGCTGGCGGAAAAAGTGTTGAACAAGAACCCGTACATCATTTGACCGAGCGGTGCAGCACATTGAGAGACCATTGTCAGATTGGCCATGACTTTTCCTAATTGAGCATTGGGTGTTTTCTTTTGCACATGTGAGATGACAACGATCGAAATCATGGTGAGCAGCATGGCAATTGGGAGACACCCTGCTAAAAAGAGAAAATAAGCTGGAAATGTACCAAATTGAAGAGCCATCTTGGATGTTGAAAAAGCAACAGGCAGCAAAATGACTGCGATGACGAGCAGCCAGCGATACAAAGTAGGAATGCGCCAATGTTTCGCTACAAGCCCAACTAGTAGCGCGCCTGCGATGACGGCAAACTCAATGATGCCCATTCCTATTCCATACATGATGTCACTGCTTTTCATTGTGACCCTTAAAATAATGGGACCTCCAACGATAAAAAATGGTGTGAGGATGAAATTTAGCAGCGCTGCAAGCAGCATGGCTCTTTTTAAAAATGGCTGGCTTCCGATATAGGAAAATCCTTGTTTCATATCTTTCAAGAGTACTTTGGTCATCGGTTCTGCGAGTGGGCTAGGTGAGAAAGAGATATTTAACCGTAAAAGCATACATGCTGATAGAAAAAATACAATGCTACTAGCACCTATGATGACCTGGCTCCCAATGAGTCCGTATAAAACGCCGCCAATGATAGGAGCGACAACACCTGAAAGGGCCTGCACGCCATTCACGATGCCATTTGCTTGTTCTAATTTTTCTTCTTTCACTAGCTGAAGAATACTCGACATCACAGCAGGAGCATAAAATGTACTCATGACACCAAGGAGAATCATGACGGCTCCAATCATATAAAGCGAATCATGACCTGAAAATAACCAGAAATAAAAAGCCAGAATCATAATGCCAGTAAGAACATCAAATAAAATCATCAAATTTCTTCTGTTAAACCGGTCAGCAATTGCTCCTGCTAATGGCGAAAGGAGGAGCGGGATATTGGATAAAGCAAAAAGCAGGGCATATAAATCAACACGATGTGTCATATCCAAGACGTGTAAAGATAGAACAAAACGAATCAAGGAAGACCCGAAAACGGAAATAATTTGCCCGAGAACGAGGTAGATAAAGTGGGTGGAACCATTTTTGGCTGATGACGACATGAAAATCACTCTCCTTTTAGACCGACCGTCAGTCTATAATGTGTGCAGGATTGGTATTGAAGTGACCAATCACTGATTATTGTCTTCCGGTTCTCCAGTTAAACGTTGGAGAAGGAAGGAGAAACTTCCCTTTTCTGCATGTAAAGAGGCTTCAAGGATTGCGATAAATGCTAGCGCCCGTTGTATGCTTTCCGCTGTGGTCCATTGGAAAAGTCCCTCATCAAAGATAACCTGTGCAGAAGCGAGAAGAAATTCGACCGTCTCTTGCGGATAATCCGTTTGAAATATCCCTTCTTCTACCCCTTGCTGAATGACTTCTGCTAAAACGGGTGATAGCTCTGTAATGGCTTTGATCAAGCTTTTTTGATGCATCTCTGCATTAGCAGGCTGATGAAATTGTTCGATCATGCCTTCTTTATGGCTGCCCTGTTTAGGAGATTGTGCCATGATGATGCGAAATAATTTATCGACCACTGAGATATCTGGATCAGCGGCAATACGCTTTGCCTCGATGATATCTGCTTTTATGATCCGGTCAATGATTGCATCCATCACTTCTTCTTTGGAAGTAAAGTAATAATAGAATGTGCCTTTTGCAATGCCAACGGCTTTGAGGATGTCAATAATTGTGGTTTGCTGATAGCCTTTGGTTGAAAAAAGCTTCTCTGCTGCATTTAAGATGTCATTTTTGCGTTCCTCAGGATGTTTAACGGTTCTCATAAAGCCATCCTTTCTTTTGACTAGACTGTCGGTCGGTCCCTTGATTTGATTAAACACTTTTTGGCGTATCCTTGTCAATGGCTGTTTTTTTCAGCTTTGCATTTATTGTGCAATGACACTATGATACATTGAATGAAAACCCCTTCAGGAGAGATGCAGAATGCAATTTTTAACCAGTGAATTGGCGCAAGAGATGGTTGAACGTACGATGCATATTTTACATCAAAACATCAATGTCATGAATGCAGATGGTGTCATTATTGGGTCTGGTGAACGAAAAAGGATTGGACAAAAACATGATGGAGCACGTCTAGTGCTGTCAAGCGGAGATAGTGTGGAGATTGATCAGGAGACGTCCCGCCGCTTAAAAGGCGTGAGACCTGGAATCAATCTGCCTATTTGCTTTCACGAACAAGTCGTTGGTGTCATTGGGATTACGGGTGAGCCAGGGGACATTCGTCATCATGCCGAGCTGGTGAAAATGGCAGCTGAACTCGTATTAGAGCAGTCTTTTCTACTTGAACGCTTCCAGTGGCGGCAGCGAATAGAGAGTGAAATTGTGAATCAGCTCATCTCCGAGTCTGACATGGGTGATCATCAGCTGAAACACCGTGCTGACTGGCTTGGAATGGTTTTAGACAAGCGGCGAATGGCTATTGTTTTTCAGCCGATTCCATCGTCTGAGGACACTGTACACAAAATGATGCATGCCATTCAATACGATAAGAATGCGGATGATTTACTAGGCATGACCTTCCGTCATGAATTGATCCTGTTAAGACAGCCGATATGTGACCATCAATTCAAGCATGTGATCGAACAGCTGCAACAAACAATGGCAGGTGCAGTTGATGGACAAGTGCTCGTGGGTGTAGGAACTGTCGCTGAGGACATGAGTCAATTACCGTTGTCCTTTCAGCATGCGAGAGAGGCCCTGCGGTTAGGAAAGGTGCTCCATCCAGAGGAAAGCATATATGTCTTTGAATCTTATCAGCTTGAAAGCTTGTTTATAAAAGCGAGAGCCGCCAAAGAGGGCAAACGGTGGAGTGATTTTTATCATCCGCTGATACAAGAAATGGAGCTCGTTCAAACGTTAAAGGTTTACATTGAAGAGGGCGGGGATTTACAAAGAATCGTTGATCGTCTATTTATTCACCGTAATACACTGCGATATCGTTTAGATAAAATCCAGGCATTGACCGGAAAAGACCCTCGTCATGTGAAACAGTTGATGGAGCTGTACATAGCACAATTGGACCATCAACTGTCTTAATTGTGCATTTGCACAACTGGATGAAGTAATAAATAAAAGAAGTTCATTTAGATTCACAACTCGATCCCAATGAGTAAACGCTTACAATTAATAAAAGACAATCAGGAGGGATGGAGAATGGGTGGAGATGTGACAGTAAGTACATTGGGCGCATTGACTGCGCTTGTGATCGCTATTGTTCTCATTTTAAAAAAAGTATCACCTGCTTATGGCATGCTGGCAGGTGCATTTATTGGCGGTTTGGTTGGCGGTGTAGATGTTGTGCAGACCGTGAACGTCATGATGGAAGGCGCAAAGGACATGATTCCGGCTGTCCTTCGAATCATGGCGGCAGGTGTACTGGCAGGGGTTTTAATTGAGTCGGGAGCAGCGCTATCTATTGCGGAGGCCATCGTCAAAAAGCTTGGAGAGGCGAGGGCACTTTTAGCACTCGCACTTGCAACAATGATTTTAACAACGGTGGGTGTTTTTGTAGATGTAGCAGTCATTACAGTAGCACCAATCGCACTTGCCATTGCCAAGCGTGCAAAACTTTCTAAAACGGGGATTTTACTTGCGATGATTGGAGGAGGGAAGGCGGGGAATATCATGTCACCGAATCCGAATGCCATTGCAGCCTCTGATGCCTTTGGTGTACCGCTTACTTCCCTGATGGCGGCAGGTGTCATACCGGCTATTTTCGGGATAGCCGTCACATATGTATTAGCCAAAAAGCTTGCGAATAAAGGGACACCTGTTCTGGAAGAGGGAGCTGACCAAGGCCAGGTTCAAGTGCCTGGTTTTCTACAAGCGCTTGTAGGACCGCTTGTGACCATTCTCTTGTTAGCCTTGAGACCATTGTTTCAAATAAATATTGATCCAATGATTGCCTTACCAATAGGAGGAATTGTTGGCGCTCTTTTCATGAAAAAAGGGAAGTTTCTCAATGATTATGCGATGTCAGGGCTGCATAAAATGTCAGGTGTAGCGATCATGTTACTAGGGACAGGTACATTAGCTGGAATTGTATCGAATTCTTCCATGAAAGAGGTATTTATTCAGGCGCTTGACGCTTCGGGATTACCTCCTTACTTGCTTGCACCAACGTCTGGAATTTTTATGTCGGCTGCCACAGCTTCGACAACTGCAGGGACGGCAGTTGCAAGTGGTGTATTTAGCGGAACTCTTATTGGTCTTGGTGTATCTGCCCTTTCAGGCGCAGCTATGATTCACGCTGGCGCAACTGTGCTCGACCATATGCCGCACGGAAGCTTTTTCCATGCAACGGCAGGAAGTGTTCAAATGGAGATAAAAGAACGGTTGAAATTAATGCCCTTTGAATCGTTAATTGGTTTGACATTAACCGTTGTATCGACCATTATCTTTGGTATTTTCCAGCTGTTCGGCTGAGGATTTAATGAGAAACGAGGGGTTTTTGGATGAAGATTGTGATCGCACCAGATTCATTTAAAGAAAGTTTATCTGCTTATGAGACAGCATGTGCCATTGAACGAGGATTTCGTTCTATTTTGCCACACGCAGAATATATGAAAATCCCAATGGCAGATGGAGGAGAAGGCACAGTTCAATCGTTAGTGGATGCGACAGGCGGGAAGATTGTCCAGCAAGTGGTCACGGGCCCGCTTGGCAAACCTGTGGATGCCTTTTTTGGTATGTTGGGAGATGGTCAGACAGCTGTCATAGAGATGGCAGCAGCATCAGGATTACATCTTGTCCCGCCAGAAAAACGGAACCCCTTATTCACGACGTCTAGAGGGACAGGAGAATTAATGCTTGCAGCGCTGGATAAAGGAGCGAAGCATTTAATCATTGGGCTTGGCGGAAGCGCAACAAATGATGGCGGCGTTGGCATGATGCAAGGTTTAGGTGCTTCTTTTCTCGATAAAGCAGGCCAAGACCTCACGCCGGGCGGTGGATCACTGAATCAATTAGCTTCTATTGATCTATCTCGACTGGATCCAAGATTGCGATCAGTCCGTCTGGAAGTGGCGTGTGATGTGGATAATCCTTTAACGGGTGAAAGAGGAGCGTCTGCTGTGTTCGGTCCTCAAAAGGGAGCAGATACAGAAATGGTTCAACTGTTGGACAAGAATTTATCTCATTTTGCACAAGTGGCTAAGCAGCATTTTCATGTCTCCTTTGGTGAGGCGGCAGGTGCAGGAGCGGCAGGAGGAATGGGCGCGAGTTTATTAGGCTTTTTACAGGCTGATCTGCAAAAGGGAATCGATATTGTACTGAAAGCCGTACATTTTGCTGACGTACTAAAGGACGCTGACCTAGTCATTACAGGGGAAGGCCGGATTGATCAGCAGACCATTTACGGCAAAACGCCGATCGGTGTAGCCAAAGCTGCGAAACAATATCGACTCCCTGTGATTGGCATCGCTGGGTCCCTCTCAAAAGACAGTGCAGTCGTACATGATCATGGCATTGATGCACTTTTTAGTATTGTCCCTGGCGTCACGACTCTGGCTGAAGCCATGCATGATGCTAGTGTGCATGTAGAGAGAACAGCGCGGAATATTGCGGCCGTCATGACATTTGGAAGAGATAAGTAAATGATGAAAAATGTTTCCTTTTCTATCACATTTCTTTCTATAGAAATGTGGTAAAATGGTTCTAAATGAAAAAGAAAGTTGGAGGAAACACAAATGTCTAATCTACCGAATTGTCCATCGTGCAGTTCAACCTATACATACGAGGATGGCAGCATGCTTATTTGTCCAGAATGTGCGCATGAGTGGTCGCTAGAACAAGAACAAGCGGCAGAGGAACAGCTTGTTGTCAAAGATGCGAATGGAAATCTATTAAGTGATGGTGACACGGTCACTGTGATTAAAGATTTAAAAGTCAAAGGTTCTTCTTCGGTTTTAAAAATAGGGACGAAGGTCAAAGGGATTCGTTTAGTCGAAGGCGATCATAACATTGATTGTAAAATTCCTAGTTTTGGCGCAATGAAGTTAAAATCGGAGTTTGTGAAGAAAGTATAATGTATGAAAAGAGGCTGTCGACCATCAGCCTCTTTTTTCGATATTTATAGGTGAAAGGTATAATCTTAAACATCATTTCATACATATGTACCTGTTGAAAATGATTCTTTTTTTAAAAAATCAAGCCTCTTTTCTTATAAAAATTCACGCTTTTCTTAACCCTACCTTAAAAAAGGCAGATGATTCTCTAAATTTTGCCTAATCCCCTTCACAACTTTTGGGCATTGCTGTACCATATGGAAGTGTTCTTCTATTTTTGACGGATCATGGTGTTTATCAGGAAATAGATGATAGATGATACTTAGACAAAGAAGGAGAGGTAACGTGACGAACGTTTTAGAACTGCAAAATGTATCTAGGCATATTCGCGGGAAAAAGATTGTTCAAGACTTGAGTTTCTCTGTCCAAGCGGGCGAAGTCTTTGGCTTCTTAGGGCCGAATGGCGCAGGAAAAACGACAACCATTCGCATGATGGTCGGTCTTTCTCCCATTACATCCGGTGACATTCTGATTAATGGTCATAGTATTCAAGCCTCATATCAGCATGCCATCCAAGATGTCGGTGCGATTATTGAAAACCCAGAAATGTATAATCATTTAACGGCAAGACAAAACCTTGTTCATTTTGCCAGAATGAATGGAAAAGTGGATGAAGGTCGAATTGATGAACTGCTAGAACTAGTTAGTTTGCAGCATGTGAAACATAAGCGTGTCCGTACGTTTTCATTAGGAATGAAGCAGCGTTTGGGGATTGCTCAGGCATTGATACATAAACCGAAACTGCTAATCTTAGATGAGCCGACCAATGGACTAGATCCAGAGGGAATTCGTATGATACGAGATTACTTGAGAAGGCTGGCAAAGGAAGAAGGGCTTGCTGTCATTGTTTCAAGTCATCTCATGTCAGAAATGGAATTGATGTGTGATCGTTTCGCCATTATTCAAAAAGGAAAGCTGATTGCGATTGAGGATCAGCGTGCGGAGACGAAGCAGGATGATTTGGTCAATTATCGAATGAAAGTAGCATCAAGTGAGATTGAAGAAGCTCAAAAGCTCATTGAAGCATTTGAGGAAGGTATCACAGTTAGAGAAGAGGAGCAGTACTTATTCTTCTCCATCCTAGAAGAGAAGATGCCACAATTGATTCGTCATTTGAGCGAGGCTTCTATTCATTTGTACGAAATCAAAGTAGAAAAACAAACCTTAGAAGATAAGTTCTTAAGCTTAACAGGTAAAAAGGAGGCAGACGTATGATTCGCCTCATTCAAAACGAGTGGATGAAAATCAGTTATCGTGTGGGTACTTGGATTATGGTTGGGCTTCTTGTTTTAGGTATGATTGCGACGTTGATTTTTGCTGTTAAGACAAATGACGGAGATCAAGCATCCGGTGATTGGAAAACTGAGTTGCAAGAAATCAATAAAGCAAAGAAGCAAGAATTGAAAGAGGATAATATAAGATTTTATAAGAGATCCCTTGAAACCGATATAGCGATCAATGAGTATCGAATCAAACATGATTTACCTCCAGCCGATCAATTCGGTAAAAATGCATGGACTTATGTGAAAACAAATGCTAATTTGCTTCAGCTGGTAGGTGTATTTGTGATTATTATTGCAGCCACAATTGTCTCGGCTGAATATAAGCATGGTACAATTAAATTATTACTGATTCGTCCGCCATCCAGGTTGAAGGTTCTTTTGTCTAAATACTTTACCGTCCAACTATATTCACTTTTCCTGATCGCTGTCCTATTTATCTTATCCTTTATCTTAGGTGCGATATTCTTTGGACTAAACAATGATTATGTGTATTTGGCTTATCAAAATGGTGAAGTCATTGAACGGTCTCAGTTTGCAAATATGGTCTCTTATTATTTGGCGCATTGTGCTATGTTTGTTGTATTAGGGACACTTTCTTTTGCTATCTCAACGGTGTTTAGAAGCGAGGCCATTTCCATAGCGATTAGTGTATTAGCCTATGTTGTCGGAGCATCCATCACAAGCATTTTGATGTTCTTCTTTGATTGGGCGAAATACTTATTGTTTGCCAACGATCCTGTACAGTATTTCGCAGAAACACCTACTTATATCGAAGGCATGTCCCTAGGTTTCTCACTAACGGTCCTAGTCATTTATTGGGCCATCTTCTTGGCGGTTGCTTTAATCGTCTTCCAAAAGCGAGAAGTAAAAACAGGTTAATTTAACTTTTTAGGAGGTTTCTATCAATGATTAAGCGTAAAGGTGAAAAAATTATGGGGATTATCAGTATTGTCCTCAACGTAATTGGTGTTGGTTTTGGGGCATTGATGCTCTCTGTGGACCCAGCATTTTATGAAGAAATGAATGAAATTTTACAAGAGGAAGGCAGCGCCTTGCCAGTTGAAACACTTGAAGCTTCGGTTCATGCCTTTGGCGTTCAGTTTATGGTTGTTTCCGCAATTGCGGCTGTCTTAGCCCTTGTTGGTGTGATTGTCTTGAAAACAGACCGCCGTGCCGTGCTTTCTGGTATTCTTTTCTTGGTTTCGGCTGTGACTCTTTTAATTGGAACTGTTGGTCTTGCTTTCGTTCCGATGATCTTGTTGCTAATCGTTGGATTGATGTCACTGATTAGAAAACCGAAAACAGACATTCACACGAGTGAATATCCTTCATAATTCAAAGAAAAAGACATGCGCTGATTTTGCGCATGTCTTTCTTTTTTATATGATGCCAATCAGTTTGGCGACGATGAGTAAAACGATACTGAACCCCCACATCCAAAAGAAGGAGTAGCGGATATGTTTCCCCATATCGACCCCTGCAAGACCGATGGCGAGCCATACAGCAGGTGCAAGAGGGCTGACAAAGGTGCCGATGATATTTCCAATCATCATGGCGTATGCTGCAGATGTCCCTGACACGCCAACCTCTGATGTAATCGATTCGACAATCGGCAGAAGTGCATAATAATAGGCATCCGTACTTGTCAGCATATCAAGCGGAACCCCAAATATCCCCACAATGATATGTAAAAATGGCAGTAAGAAAGCTGGCAAAATGTGAATGCTGTCCACTGCAATCGCCTTTAGCATGCCCGTTCCTTCAAGAATCCCTAAAAAAGAACCTGCGGAGAAAATAACAGCCGCCATCATTAGTGCACTCGGGGCATGTGCCTTAATTCGCTCCATTTGTAAATTCACATTTGGAAAGTTAATCAGAAGTGCTAGTGAAAGACCAATCATAAACATATAGCTAGCAGGAATCACGTTCAGCACAAGAAGGACAACAACAGCTAAAAATAGAATGAGGTTGACCCACATTAAGTGATAACGCTTTAAAGACGCATCGCCTGTTTCGCTGATCGATTGAATGGCACGATCCCAATCGGCGCCTTCTAATTGGACAGCGGCTACTTCATTTGCGGCGATTTTCACCCGAATTCGTTTTTCTTCTCTTTTTCCTAAAATGAATGCCATTCCTAATACGAGCACGACCCCGATCAGCTGAATGGGAATAAGCGGTACCCACAGTTCAGATGGGTCCATATTTAGAACACTTGCTGCCCGTCCTGTGGGGCCAGCCCATGGAATCATATTGGTTAATCCAGCACTCGTCCCGATTAACAAAAGCAATAAATAAGGACTCATATGTAATTTTTTATAAAGCGGAAGCAGTGCAGGTACAGTTAATAAAAAGGTGGTAGCTCCTGCTCCGTCTAAGTGTGCGATGACCCCAATCAAGGCAGTTCCCATCGCAACTGTGACAACATTTCCTTTTGTCAGCTTGATTAATGCTTTAATTACAGGTTCAAAGAACCCTGTATCTTGTAAAATGCCAAAAAATAAAATGGCGAAGATAAACATGGTCGCCACTGGCAATACTTTGATAATCCCTTGTTCAAAGAAAGTTTGAATGTCATTGATACCAAACCCCGCGATGAGCGCCCCTATTAAAGGCACCATGACCATGGCGACAATTGGACTCGCTTTCCCCCAAATCAGCAAAACAACAATCGTTAAAATAATCAACAATCCAACAAACGTTAACATAAGCCCCTCCCCCTACAATAAACCGTTTACATTTGTTTGTTTTTATACCAATGCAGTCCCACATCTGCATTGAAAAAAAGAGTATCAAAAATATGAGTATTAGGCAACCGCTTTCATACCTATACAATGGTAAAAAAGGATGGTGAATCCAATCGTGGCGCGGTGTTCAATATGTCAAAAAATTTAGATAAAAAATAATGATTCTATTGGTAATCTACTACCGGAAGAGATTTTATAGGTATTTAGATTCACTTAAAAGTAAAAAGCGCCCTTTGGATGGACGCTTCTTTCACGCTATTTTTTCAAAATAACGTATTCGTAAGGATTCAGTTGTAACTGTTGAGATGTATGCTGTCCAGTCAGCATATTTTCATAGCTTTCCGCTGAATCTAGTGAAATGTTCTGTTGCTGTTCTGTAAAATTCATCATAAACACAAAGTCCTGCGATCCATCTGTTCGTTTCTGGACACTGACGCCCTCTGGAATCGAAGAGGATAGGATCGGTTGTATGCCTATTCCTGTGATAAGGTCTTCGTAAAAATCATCATAAAACGCCTGCTCATTTTCAGAAGCCATATAGTATGCTTTCCCTTTGCCAAATGGACGGACAGTAAGGGCGGGCTGTCCTTCATAGCAGCCATTCTCAAAATGCCCTAACACAGAGGCTGTTTCAGGATGAATGGACTCGCAATATTGCCCGACATGATAAGTGCGTCCATTTCCTGTGGTCATTAAAACGTGTTCATCTGGCATCAATGTGTTGATTTCCTCTGCCCAAACACCAAGTACATGGCGGAGAGGACCGGGGAAACCACCAAGGAAACAGAGGTCGTTTTCATCGACCATGCCGCTCCAGTATGTTGCCACAAAAATGCCGCCCTCTTTGACAAATGCTTCGATCTTTTCTGCCACGCCTGGTTTGATCATGTAGAGCATTGGTCCAACAAGCACTCGATAGGATGAGAAATCCTTTTCCATCCCGACAATATCAACAGGGATGCCCTTTTTCCAGAAGCTTCGATAATGAGTTTGGCAAGCCTCTACATAGCGTTTGTTGGTATTATTTAAGCCTTGCGCATCATCAATTGCCCAATGGTTTTCCCAATCATATATGATGGCGACTTCTGGTTGAACGGATGTACCCGCAATCGGCTGAAGCTGCTCCAGCTGTTTTCCTAAATCAGCAACTTCTTGAAACACACGCGTGTGTTCATGTCCTGAATGATCCACAACAGCGCCGTGGAATTTTTCAGAGGCGCCTCGACCTTGTCTCCACTGGAAATAAAGGACGGAGTCGGACCCGTGGGCAATCGCCTGCATGGCAGAGAGGTGTGCCATTCCTTTATGCTTCACCTTATTCACTTCATGCCAGTTCACGAGGCTTGGTGTGCTTTCCATCACAAGAAACGGCTGACCGCCCTTTAATGAACGATACAAATCGTGAACGAAGGCGACGTTTGACGCTAATTCTGCAGTGGTTTCTCTGCCGCTATGCCATGCTGGATAGCTATCCCATGAGATCACGTCGACTTCTTTTGCAAATTGATGATAATCCAGTCCAAGGAATGGACGCATATGCGGATAGTCGCCCATAAAATTGGTGGTTACTGGCACATGAGGTGTTAATTCTCTCAGCGGTTCAATCTCATTTTGATAAAAATTGATCGTTTGCGCTGTGACAAAACGCTTCCAATCTAGGTTCATGCCGTGAATCATATGCTCCCCGTGAGGTGCTGGTGACTCGATTTGCGACCAATCGGTAAAGGTGTGGCTCCAAAATCCCGTCCACCATGCTTGATTCAAAGCTTCAAGGTCATGGTTGTATTTGTCTTTCAAATAGTCTCTAAATGCTTCTTGGCAAAGATCACAATGACATTCACCGCCGTATTCATTTGAAATGTGCCACATGATCAGCGCTGGATGATCCTTGTAGCGTTCAGCGAGCAAACGATTGAGTGTATTCGTTTTTTCTCGATAAACCGGTGAGGTGAAGCAATGATTATGGCGAAGTCCGTGTAAGTTGCGCTGGCGGTTTGCTTCAACGCGTAAGACTTCTGGATATGTTTGCGAGAGCCAAGCAGGTCTTGCTCCGCTTGGCGTGGCGAGAATGGCGTGAGCTCCCTGCGCTGCCAAGCGGTCCATGATATCATCCAGCCAGGCAAAATCATATTCCCCTTCTTTTGGCTCGAGCTTGCTCCAAGCGAAAATATTGATAGAGAATGTTTGACAGTGTGCAAGCTTCATTAATCGAAAATCTTCGTCAATGATCTCCGGCATATGGAGCCATTGATCAGGATTATAGTCGCCACCATGCAAAAAGCCTTTCACATTTGGGTGGACGAGTGGGTAACGCTTTCCCATTTTGTCACGTCCTATCTGTTTAATTACGGTGTCATTTGTTTAAATACATCAAGAGAAGGCAGGGCTTTTCCGTTGAAATCGAACATGGCCTGATTTTCCCAAGCATTCCCGACTGTCCCGGTTGTTTGAATATAAGCGAGCCCGTATTGACTAGACCACGGAGCACCTTTTGCTGGAATCCAAAGCGGCTCCCAATAAAAGAACCCTTTCCCGCGATTGTTTTTTACTTGTGAAATTTTTTCTGATAGATCTCGTATAAAAGATGCCTGCCCTTGTGGTGATGCTGGATAACCGGCCGTATTGACTGAATCTTGGTTAAATGAGTTATCGAGGTTGTCACCATTTGCTGTTGTAAAGCCGTAGGCGGTTTCTACCACGATGACATCTTTGTTATAGCGGGCGCTAATATCATTCATATTGTTAGTAAGACCGCTAAATCCGCCGTCCCAATACGGGTAGTAAGATAAACCGATCGTATCGAACGAAACGCCTCGTTTGGTGATTTCATCAAACCACCAGCGAGATGCACCATTGTCTCCTCCATGTGCAAGGTGAAGCATGACTTTGATGTTTGAATCGACAGAGCGGACAGCATTTGTCCCCGCTTTTAGCAAAGCAGCGAGCCGGTCAAATTCACCGCCGCCTTCACCCCAGCTCTTTCCGTTCGGCCAAAGCATACCTGAATTCAATTCATTCCCGACCTGTACCATATTTGGCAGGGCATTTTGTGCTTTCATCGCTTTAAGTACATCGCTTGTGTAAGTGCCAACAGCTTTTTCTAAATCGCTTTGCGAGAGATTGGTCCAAGCTTTCGGTTTGAACTGTTTACCGGGATCGGTCCAGAAATCACTGTAGTGAAAATCAAGCAGCACTTTCATGTTTTGTGCTTTTGCACGTTTCGAGAGAGCAATGGCGGTATTTAAATCGTTTGTCCCGCCGTTATAGGCACGGCCTTGGTTGTCGTATGGATGGTTCCAGAGTCTGATGCGCACATAGTTGACACCTTTCTCTTTTAATAGCTTGAGCGGATCAACCTGCTGCCAGTTTTGGTTGTAGTATTTGCCGCCGCTTCGCTCCACTTCTGCGAGCATGGAGATATCGGCTCCTTTGATGAAATCACCTTGCAATCCATTGATCGGTTTCACCGAAATCGTATCAGCCTTTGCTTCAGGCAGAATACCTAACCCCATCAGAAAGAAAACGACAACAGTGACAAGCAACCATTTCTTCATCAAATCTCCCCTTATCCTTTTGTCCCGCCTTGTGTGAGGCCGGATACAAATTGTTTTTGTAAAACAAGAAACAATAAAGCAACTGGAATCGCAATGAGTAAAGCCCCGGCTGCAAAGGTCGTGTAGCTGGCACCCATTTTGTCTGATACAAGATTGTATAGACCGATTGGGAGCGTATACATTTCGGGTGAGCGGACAATGACACTGGAGATGATGAAATCACCGAGCGGTCCTGTAAATGAGTTGATGGCAACAACGGCTAAAATCGGCTTGGCAAGCGGCATAATAATTTGGATGAAAATCCGGAAATGCCCTGCGCCATCCATTCTGGCTGATTCATCGAGATCCTTTGGAATCGCATCAAGATAGCCTTTCATTAAATACGTATTCATCGGAATTTGTCCGCCTGCATAAATCAAAATCAATGCAAGGTGGCTGTTAATGAGTCCAAGCATTTGAGCCAATACAAATATGGCAATCAGTGCTGAAAATTGAGGAATCATTTGCAGCAGCAAAAAGAGCATCAGTCCATTCTTGCGTCCTTTGAATCGGAACCTAGAAAAGGCATAACCTGTAAAGCTGACAAGTATCAACGTTAAGAGCATAGTCGCAATACTGATTTTCATTGAGTTCCAATACCATTTCGCATAAAGTGCTCCCTGACCGAAGAAGAGTTCTGTAAAGTGGCTGAACGTTGGATTCTTCGGAAACATGCTTGTGCTCATCAGGCTGTTCCCAGGATTAAAGGAAGCGCCGATCGTCCAAAGGAGTGGATATAGAATACAAACGGAGGCAATGAAAAGGATGAAATAAGTGATACTCAGGCGAATGAGCTTATTTTGTTTTGATCCCATATCACATCATGTCCTCCTCTTTGAATGAATTCGTTCTCTTAAACTGCCAAAGTGCAATGGCAATGACGAAGATTGACAGTAAGATCGTAACAGCTGCAGCAAGTGCATATTGAGAAGACTGCATCGTCAGTTTGTAAATCCAAGACACCAAGATGTCTGTGCCCCCCGCTGTGGATCCAGCAACAGGCGGCCCCCCACCATTAAATAAGTAGATGATATTAAAGTTGTTAAAGTTAAACGTATATTGCGTGATTAATATTGGTGCAATTGAATAGAGGACAAGCGGTAATGTAATGGAACGGAATTTCTGAAAGAAATTTGCCCCATCAATGGTTGCAGCCTCGTATAAATCTTCAGGAATGGCCTGCAAAACGCCAGTTGTCATAATGAACACAAAAGGAAAACCAAGCCAAGTCTGCATCGCAATAAGAGCGATTTTGCTCCAAAATGGATCTGTCAGCCATGGTTTTGGATCAATTCCAATCGATGCAAAAAGGGTATTGTTGATCGCACCAAACGTGTCGTTAAACAATCCAGCAAACACCAAAATGGTCACAAATCCTGGAACAGCCCACGGCAGAATCAAAATCGTTCTGAAAAACCGTTTTCCTTTTAAATCTTTTTGATTGAGCAGAACCGCTAGAAAAATGCCGACAGCACATTGAAGGGTCGATGCAGCCAACGTCCATACGACCGTCCAGCCCAGTACATCAATGAATGTGTCTCTCCAAATATCGATTGAAAAGATATTTTGAAAGTTTTTGATGCCTACCCAATCAATGAGATTGGCAGGAGGCGAGTGGTATAAATCATAGTTTGTAAAGGCCAGCGCAAAGCTGAACATAATAGGAAAGACAACAGAGAATAGAAGTAAAAAGAAAGCAGGAGTGCTCATTAAGTAAGGAAAGCCTTGATCGATGAGCTGATGGTATTGAGCACGGATGGAATGAAGCGGACCCCCTTGATCACGTTTCTTTCCGTTCATAAATGCATCTCGTATCATGAGTACATAAAAACCGATGCCAAATCCAGCTGTTAAAAGTGCAATAATTCCTTTTGCTAAAAGGAAAACAGAGTTGTCACGAGGCAGCATCGTACCAAGTGTGAACAGCCCCCAGAAGCCAATATTGAATAAATCATAAAACACTACTAGAAAAGAAACGCCAAACAGGAAAAAGAGTGCCCCTTTGCCATACTGTTTGTTGTATATTTGCCCCATCCCGGGTATAAGAGAGAACATTAGCGCCCGTCTCCGGTGTGTCTTTGATTCCACTATGTGTGTGCGGTCTAGTTCAAGGTTACCCGTCACGTCTAACACCTACTTCATATGAAATTAGATCAAGTGCAGGCAGCATGATAGATGAACAGCTACCTGCGCTTGATGTTTATTTGGAGTGATTCGCTTTAATTTGTGAGTCGATTTGTTTGACCGCATCATCAAATGCTTTTTTCACATCGGTACGGCCAGTCGCAATCAGCCCTAATGCGCTGTCAATCGGCTTCCACACCTCTGCCATTTCTGGATTGTTCGGTGTCAGTGTGGCATATTTCGTTTGCTTTGAAACAGCATCCGCATTAGCGTTTTCAGTAATGACTGGGTCTTTCATCAGCTTTTTCACTGGTGGAATTTCCTCTGTGACTTCAAAGCGCTTTTTCGAATTTTTTTCGTTCGTGATAAACTCAACAAATTTTTCGGCAAGTTCTTTATTTTTAGAATAAGAGGAGACGTTGTAGCTCTTTACACCTAAGAACGAGCTCATATGTTTTCCGTTAGGGAGTGTTGGCAGTTCGGACACGCCATAGTCGATACCCGCTTCTTTATAAGGACCAAATGACCATGGACCAGAAATCACAGCCGCTGCCTTTTTCTCAGTGAATAAGGAATTGAGGACATTGATTCCTTGCTCACCAATGATGCCTTTCGGGAAAAGTCCTTCGCTAAAGAATGTCTGAATGTATTTTCCGCCTTCGATGGCACCATCGTTATTAAGACCAATATCATTGACGTCATAAGACCCATCGTTTTTCTGTTTGAAAATATAGCCGCCTGAACCGCCTAATACACTTTGTGCGTAATAAATTTCATCCCACTTCGCAACAAAACCGTATTTCCCGTCCTTTGTCAGCTTTTTCGAAAGGTCATACCAGCCATCGAGTGTCGTTGGTGCCTTTTTCACAAGGTCTTTGTTATAGAAAAGCACAGTGGTTTCAACGGATTTTGGCAGGCCATACAGCTTACCATCTACCGTTTGTGATTGAATCGATTCGTCTGTGAAGGAATTGATCACTTTTTGATCTGGTTTGATTTCTTGTAACAATCCCTCTGTGACAGCTGATCCAATTTGGTCGTGAGGCATGGTGATGACATCTGGACCAGTGCCGGCTGCGCCATCCAGACGGAGCGCTTCAATTTGGTCGGCATATGCTTTTTCGACCACTTTGACTTTCACGTCGTTTTGTTTTTCAAATTCTTTGACGGCGTCTTGAATCCCATCCGACTTTTTGACATCCTCCCACACTAGCAAGGTCTTTGTACCTGTAGATGCCGGCTGTGTACCGCTTGAATTGTCATCTCCTGGTCCGCATGCTGACAGCAGCAGCACAGCAGTACCAACGACTGCCGATAATGTCGCCCATTTTCCCTTTTTCATTCGTAATCCCCTCTCGTTCTTTTTTCACAGATGATAAGAAAACGCTTTCTTAATGTGAGAATATCAACTTGAGTAAAAAAAGTAAACACATTTTATTAAATTTATTAAGTAAAATTTTTTACTGAAATAAAGAGAAAAGAAGCCCACCATATACGGCAGGCCTTCCAGCTGTTTATATCGTGCTTTTCCGAAAGACAGGTTCTGAGGCAATCAGCACGGTTTTTGGTAATGTTCTGCCATCAACAAGTCTTTCTAAAAGTAAATCGACAGCTGTTTCGCAAAGTAAAGAGGTATGGATGTGATAAGTTGTGAGCGGTGGTGACACATATTGAGAGACGTGAATATCGTTGATACTAAAGACACTCACTCGATTTGGTAAAGAAAAACCGCGTTCATTTAATGCTTGTAAACAGCCTATCGCAAGAGGATCACTTGCGACACAAAAAGCGGTTGGCAGGTGATCACCGAGCTCGTCGATCGCCTTCATCATCAATGAATAGCCTTCATCTACAGAGAAGTGGTGACCGATATAGACCAATTGTTCATCCAGTTTGTTGTGTGCTGTCATGTACTGGCGGAAGGTCGTTTCACGAATATCTGGAATCCGCCTATTTGTATTGAGATCAAGATCTGTCCCGCCAATAAATCCGATGGATGTGTGCTGTTTTTCGATAAAAGAATCAATAATCTTTTCTACAATTCGTTTCAGGTTTGGTTTTACAGAATCAAAGCGGTCTTCATCTGGTGATGTATCAATAAAGACGATATGTTTTGTGATCGCATATAATTGATCCAGCTCAGTTTTTTTAAATCGACCGATGGCGATGATGCCTTCTGTAGAAGGATCAATAGAATGAAGACCATCAGATGGGTTGTAAGCGGTAACATTTAAGCTTCGGGTATTGGTGAGTTCCTCGATGCCTAGACGAATGGATTTAAAATAAATATCTTCAAGCTCTTCTTTTTCAGTCATCCAATAGAGAAAGGCAATTTTTTTTAGTGAATGTTTGAATGTCTTTTTTTGATAGGACAAAGCTTCTGCTGCCGCGTATACTCTCTCACGTGTTTGATTTGTAACAGATAGGTTGGGATCTTGGTTCAATACGCGAGACACGGTGGCGATGGATAATCCGGCTTTTTCCGCAATGTCCTTTATTTTAGCTGCCAAGTCAGCACCTCCTATAGAAAATATCTCCTTTCAGTATAGAGTCTTTAAAAAAATTAGTAAATATTTTTATTAAATTGATTGCGTTTAGACTGATCTTTACGATCCCGAAAGGAATTAGTAAGATATATGTATTGAAGATGTAGGATTAAGATTTCTGATAGGAGAGGGACAGATGTATTATGATGCACTGAAGACATTTGTGACAGTGGTAGAAGAGAAAAACTTTACAAAAGCAGCTCAGAAGCTACGGATTTCTCAACCGAGTGTCAGTCTTCACATTAAGAATTTGGAGCAGGAATTTCAGACGGTTCTGCTCAATCGTTCGCCAAAGCAATTAACGGTGACGCCAACTGGGGATATGCTGTACCATCGATCAAAACAAATCATTCGTTTATATGAACAGGCGAAGCAGGATATTTATGAGCATCATCATCTGGCACGAGGGAAGCTCACGATTGGAGCGAGTTTTACCATTGGGGAGTATGTGCTGCCGCAAATCTTGGCACAATTTCATCAGCTTTATCCGCATGTTGATATTGAGGTAGTCATTGATAATACAGAGGCGATCGCTAGACATGTTCGGTTGTTCCATGTCGACATCGGACTGATCGAAGGACAAACCAATGACAAAGAACTCTCTGTGGAAACGTTTCTAGAGGATGAACTGTATATCGTTGCCCCATTAGACCATCCGTTTGCAAAGAAAAAGGATGTCACCATTGATCAATTGCAAAATGAAACATGGATCACAAGAGAAGAAGGATCTGGGACAGGAGAATACTTACAGCACGTCTTGAAATCAAATGGACTGAAAGCGCGGACTTTTGTGACATTTAGCAGCAATCAAGCGATTAAAGAAGCTGTCATTCATGGAATGGGGCTGTCTGTTTTATCTAAATATGTGCTCCAGCGGGGCAGCATTGGCGGGGAATTGGCTGTCATTTCTGTGAGGGGAATGGACTTTAAACGGACATTTTCCTATGTTGAATCCCCGATGACAGGTGGGAATAAGAATAAGGAATTGCTTGTTGAGTTGTTGAGAAAAGAGAGAAAAGACGCTTCTCCGCAGTAGGAGAAACGTCTTTTTTTATAATCCTTTGATGTTGATTTCATCGACTGGTAGGAAAATCTCACCTGTATCTGTGTACTTCATGATGACTTGATCCCCTTCTTTTAAATAAATAATAAGAGGCTCTTTTTCAGAAGACATCGTGTAGTTTTTCCCATCGTCTAGTAAGAAGGTGACGGTTGTATAATCACCGGTCTTTTCCTTATACACCCTTTTCACTTTACCTGTTGACTCTTTCTTTTCTTGCTTCGATGAACTATTGACGGTACCGCCGCCTTTTTGAAGAGCTGTTTTATAGGCTCTTAGTGCTTCGTTTGGTGTAGAAGCATATGCGGCGATTTCAGGATTGGCTGCCGAAACAATAAAGTAGTTTTGCAGGAACCCATTTGAATCGAGAACAGGTGTAAGCCAGCTGGCTTCCCCATAGAAATTATAAAGAATCGGCATGCGGCCCTTCCATTTCTTCTCGATAAATCGTTTCTCAATAATTTGCAAAGCTCCCTGTGAATCCATGTAGGATTCTTCAAGATTACCCGTATAATACGTGGCTTTTCCTGTTCGGGCATTTGTTAGTGCATACCCGAGCATGGAATCAACGCCCTCTTTTGGACTCGTGAAATCTGTGAAGTAATACATATCCCCTTTTGAATCAAACACTGGACTTACATTGGCTTCCGTTCCCTCGTCTGAAGGCAGTTTCACATCTGATTTTCCAAACATACTGTTCCAGAAACCATGAACATAGTTGCCGAAGTAACTATTTTGCAGACTGACGGCCTCTGGCGAAACAGCGCCATCAATAAAGGCTGGTACTTTGTCTAAGGAATATTTCTTCGTTTCACCCGTTTTGGCATCCACAACAACCACACCTGAAGCTTTAAACCCGTTTCGTGCAGAGATGAAATCTCCAAATGTTTGGATGTAATAAGGCTTGCCATCATCATTGATCTCGAGCTGCGTATCTCCATAGAAAATCAAATCTGGATACTGAAGACGGATATGCCGCTCAATTTCCTTATTGAAATAGGAAGAAGGCGTATAGACCATCTCGGTTTTCACAAACTTTGGATTGGCAGATGAGTCGGTCGCACTTAATGTAAAGTAACCTGGTGTGCTACCAGAACGAATCCATTTAAAGAAATCGGAGAACTCGACGGGTGCGATATACACATACTCACCATTGACCTTCTGAATTTGCAAGCTGCCAAGCTCGTAGTAGCTCGTGTTTGGCACCTGTCCGAACGATTTCTTCATCTTATTGCGAGCAAATTGCGGTGGTACACTCGCAGGTGTTTCTGTCTCATCAAACGCTTTGATTTCGACTTTTTGATCCATCTTAGACACGTCGAATTTCTCATTTGCATTGAATAGAAAAGCGGTTGCCATATAAACACCGAGCAACAATAATATGAGAAATAAAACGCCCTTGATCTTCCGCTCCAATCCCACTGATAAAAAGGCACCTGCTGCTGTCACAACAAGTCCAATGAGCCACAGTGATGATGGGTTGCGGTCTAAATTGGTGATGTAGTAGAAGCCGAAAATCCCGATGATAAACAGCAGTGCCAGTCCCGCAATCCACATAAGCGGCACCTGTTGTTCAGTTCCTTTCTTTCTAACGATTAACCTGAGTGGTGTGAGCAAAAGGGTCAGGACAAGACCGATCACAACCGAAAATAACAACATATATCCCACAAACAGATCTCCTTTCAAATCAATCACTCTTTTAGTATATACGAGTGAGACGGGGAAAAGATTCACCGGATGACAGGTTCATTTAAATGCCGATCGAGTCGATGGCGGATTGAACATCTTCTTTCAGTTCAAAAAATGTGAGTCTTTGTTCGATTTTTTCGATTAAGGCGTCAATGGCTTCACCTGACATATGGGTTTGGATGTTCCTTTGATGTTTGTACACGTTAATCAGAAGGTCATCAATCAGATCTACTATTTTTTTGGCTTCTTGACGATCCTCTGCAAATTCATTTTGAAGCTGATGCCGGATGGCTCTGATCAGCGCTGTTTTCTGTTCTTCTTTGATCTTTGCTTTCAAAGCAGCCAGCTCTGCTGGTGTCATGTCTTCCGTGTCAAAGTTTGCTTTTGAGAAAATGGAGCTTGATGTATGCGTATCTGTCATTCTTTGCAAAAAACGATCTGCATCTGTTGGTTGTTTCTTTGAAAATTCCATTTATCGTTCTCCTTAAGAAATACCCATGTTCTTGGCTAGGGCCGTATCTGCATCGTGGTATTGTTTTCCTAGCTGGCTCATATCATCTGATACCGAGTCCAACCACCTTTTCATATTCATCGCATGATCAATCGCTGCATCATACTTTTTAACTGAATAGAACTCATTGTCAAGACCCTCTGTTTTTAAGTGGCGAATGACAGCATCCACATCTGAAGCCGTCAGCTGATCATACGAGCCAAAACCGACAATTTGTTTGTATCTTGAACGTACTCGTTCTACCGATTGATCCACTTTGTCATCGAGTTTCTCAATTTTGCGAATGATTTGCTGCATATGGTGCTCGGCATATGTGGAGAATTTACGACCTGTGTTCATGAGAACATGCGACTTGATTAAAATCGCTACCACACTTTGCGGATGAACATTTGATTGGCTCAATTGATGTAACATGGCGGTAGTGAGAGAAGGGTTTTTTCTCAACATATCATCAACGGTTTGAACGGAGCCATCTGACGAAAAGGAATACCGGTCTAAGCCATGGCTGCCGGCGAGGGCTTCAAGAAATAAATTCGCATCAAGTGAAGGATTCACACTCATTGCCCGATTGAGGAGATTTTTCATAAATTGGACGGCTTTTGAGGAGTCCTCAGTGTAATCGACGCCTTCAGGTAAAGCGGCATCATACATCACTTTCACACGACCGATTTCTGTCGTATGACGATTTAAGAGAGAAAGCCCGTCATTGAGATTGATATATTCTGTTAATCTACTACGGTAATCACCTTTTAATGCTTTGGCTTGCAGACCATCCGATAGATTTGGGTAAATATTCGGATTCTCAAAGGTGACCCCACCTTGAATAAAATCATTTTTGACAAGAACATAAGAAGCATTTGACCCGCCAAGTGAATGCCCTGTCACATATATCTTCGCATTCGGCATTTTCTTATGGATCTCTTTCGCATACCGGTCCGCTTGCACCATTTGATTCTCTGCACCGTGTTCAAAAGGGATATTTTTAATCAAATACTTCGTATCTGAAATCAACCAATCTTGTACAATCTCATTTGTATAGGTCGTTGTCCCTGTCGTCATCTTCGTCGTCACTTCCTTTGACGTCTCTGACTGGCTAAAAGGAGGCAGCTTTGTCAAAATGGTAGAAAGAAGATCATCTGACTCTTTTTTTCCATGTTTTTTAATGGTATCTTTATATTGGCCTGCGCCAATCGGTTCTGACCCGCGGTAGGCGATGACGGCGTTTTTAATTTTTGTGAGGTCTTTTCCTTTACCGGATCTAATATAGTCATCCGTTGAAACGAGAGTCAATGCGTTAAGTCCTTTTTCTGTTTCTTTATAGTCAATGACATACAATTTCCTGTCCTGGCTTATAGCTATGTCACTATATTTTTTATAATTATCTATTTTATAGGATGCATTCGAAATAAAATTATAGTCTTTGTCGCTAAGTTGAAAGTGTGATCTATTTTTAGACAAAATTGTCACTCCTGTAATATTTATCATGAATATTATAATTTAAAGTATATTAAATATCTATAATATGAGCGAGAAAATCTATTAATAAAAATATTTGAAGGTGGATATTTTTGATGAAAAGCACGTTGAAAATTGTATTTCTTTTGTTCACTATTGCAATCATTTTGGTAGTGACACTTATACTACAACAAGTTAAGGAAAAAAAATCAAGTGATTCTGGAGGTAATACTATCGTGGAAGAAAAAAGCGATCAAGTTAAGGCAGAAGAATTCGCAGAAAAGATGAAGCCAAAAATTGAAGAACGCCTACATAAAGAAGATATTCACAATTTTATTAAAACTATTACATTTAAAAAGAATGTATCTATAAGCCCTATGGGTTATGTCACAGTTGATGGATATATAAATAATGATGCAGAAAAATATCACTTTTCTGCATCATTAATATACAAAACTAACGAAATCGGTTCGATGAGTCATTCCCCTGATTTATCAGATCGTTTTATAGACTGGGATGAATATAAAGATGAACCTAAAGTGAAAGAAAATTTTTTGAATAGTCTCTCTGAAAAAGAACGTGAACAGTATCTCAAGGATATTGGAGAAAAAGAGTAAAAAACATTCGTTATCAGTTTGTTCCCTATAAATGATGACTAAAGTAATATGCTATTAATCAATAAAAACACTTTCATTTAAAGGAGAGATTTCATCCATGGCAAATAAAAAGAAATTGATCTTGGATGTAGACACTGGAATTGATGATGCGATTGGTATTTTGCTTGCAGTGAAAAGTAAGCGGTTTGATATGTTGGGGATCACAACGGTGTGCGGGAATGTGTCTGTTGAAGCGGCGACGTTGAATACGTGTAAAGTGCTTGAGCTGGTTGAGGCAGAGGAAATCCCTGTCATCAAAGGTGCAGTAACGCCTCTTTTAAGAGCCCCTCATTATGAACATCGGGTGCATGGGGAGGATGGAATTGGTGGCGCTTTAAAGGACGCCCGGCCTAAGAAGACCGCAGATGAAGGTTTTGCCCCTGATTTTATCATTGACCAAGTGCTGAAGTATTCGAAGCAGGTTACGCTCGTGTTGACAGGGCCGTTAACGAATTTAGCCCTTGCGGTAAAAAAATGCCCTGAGCTGATTCATCATGTGAAAGAAGTCATTTTTATGGGGGGTGTCGTGCAGGGACAGGGAAATGTCACACCGGTTGCGGAATTTAATACATATGCAGATCCAGAAGCGGCGAAATTGGTGCTGGAGGCTGGTTTCCCTTCACTGACTCAAGTAGGGCTGGATGTCACAAGACAGGTCTTGTTAACGGATGAGAGAATTGATGCCATTCAAAATGAAACGTTAGCCAGTTATATCAGAGAGAGCACAAGCATTTACCGCCAGCGCTATTTTGAGCGAAATGGGGTGTGGGCATGTGCCATGCATGATCCGCTTGCTGTAAGTCTTGCAATTGATAAACAACTTGTGAATACACAGGCTTTTCATGTAGAAGTGGAGACGAAGAGTGAGTTCTGCGATGGTCAAATGATATGTGATTTTCAGCACCAATGGGGAAAAGATCGCAATCTTCAAGTGTGTATGGATGTAGATGCTGAAGGGTTTTTTGATTTAATGATCAAAGTCTTGAATTCTTAAAAAAGAAGTCTGTGCAAACAGGCTTCTTTTTTATAAGATGGGAACATGAGGAAATGTATGCGCTCACATGAATGAGGAAGGAGTGAAGTCAATTGGCTTCTGTCAGTTTAAGTAGTATGGATAAGATAAGGGCAGCAAGCAGAGGATTGCCGCCAAAACTGAAAGCAATTGCTGAGCACATTACGAGTGAGCCCCGCGACATCATCCATTTGTCGATTGTCGAGCTTGCCAAAAAGACAGCGAGCTCAGAGGCAACGATTTTTCGTCTTTGTAAAAGGCTTGGATTTGAGGGGTATCAAGATTTGAAGATTGCTATTGCCCAGGAAATAGACCAAACGAAGCCTGATTATGTAGATGAAGAGATGAGTCTTGACGATGATACTGCCATTTTTATGCAAAAGGTATTTCAGGCAAACATCACTGCATTAAAGGATAGTTTTCAATTGTTGAATCCAGAAGATGTAGAAAAAGCCGTACAATTAATCCATGAAGCAGAGCGCTTAGAGTTTTATGGCAGCGGTGGGTCTGGCCTCATCGCCACAGATGCTTTTCACAAATTTATGAGAACAGGCATCAACTGTATTGTTCATACAGATTCTCACTTTCAAGCGATGTCGGCAGGTCTGCTTGATCAAAAGAGCACAGTGCTTGGTATATCTCATTCTGGTCGAAATAAGGATTTGCTGGATGCGATGAAAACAGCCAAGGAAAAAGGAGCGAAAACCATAGGCATTACAAGCTATCAGCGTTCTCCATTGAGTCAGCTTGCAGATGTCACGCTGTATACATCAACGCAAGAAACGGCTTTCCGAACGGAAGCGATGTCTGCTAGGCTTGCCCAGCTTACTGTGATTGATGTGCTATATTTTGCGCTTGCACATTTAAGGCAGCAGGAAACATTAACAAACTTAAAGCAAATGAGAGAAACCATTTCTCAAAAAAGAGTGTAATGGTTTCAAAAATAAATTTTTCTATTAGTGAAAAATGCTGTTGTGGTAACGATTCTAAGGTTTTAAATGAAAATTATTTTCTTTTTGATCGTTGAATGTCGAAAAAAATATTCCTATAATGGGATTTATCAGGTACACCAGCACCACGACACTTTATTTCAAATCAATGATTGGGCGTGATACAGATGAAGGGAAACCAGGCGGTAATTGGTTTGGATATTGGAACAACAAGTACAAAGGCGGTTCTATTTGGACCACAGGGGAAAGTCATATCAAAACATTCTGTTCCTTATGACCTCATTCACCCCCAGCCAGCATGGGTTGAGCAGAACCCTGAACATATTTTAGATGCTGTGATTGCGAGTGTAAGAGGCGCCTTGACGAAAGCAGCATTTGATGCAAAAAATCTCATAGGTGTGGGAATTAGTACGGCGATGCATTCCTTAATCGTCATGGATGAGAATGGAAAAGCATTAACAAACAGTATCATTTGGGCTGATAACAGAAGTGCAGAACAAGCGAAACGAATCATAACGGACTTAGATGGCTTTCAAATTTATAAAAGAACCGGAACACCGATCCATCCAATGTCACCGCTTTCAAAAATACGATGGATCAAGGAAGTGACACCTGACGTCTTCAATCAGGCAGCAAAATTCATTTCCATCAAAGAGTATGTTCTTTATCATTTCTTCGGTCAGTATGTGGTCGATTATTCAATCGCATCAGCAACAGGACTGTTCCGATTGGAAACGCTTCAATGGGACGAGAAGGCACTACGTATTGCAGGAATTCAGGTGAATCAGCTGTCTGAACTTGTTCCAACGACGCATCAGCTGCGTGGGCTTCAGCCAGAAATTGCGCTGCGAATGGGCATTGAAGAAGATACACCATTTGTTGTGGGTGCAAATGACGGTGTCCTAGCGAATCTTGGTGTTGGTGCAATTGGCAAAGGTGAGGTAGCAGTCACGATTGGGACAAGTGGTGCAGTACGTACAGTCGTAGATCATCCAATTACAGATGAGCAATCAAGAACATTTTGCTATGCATTGACAGACAAGCATTGGGTGGTCGGAGGACCGACCAATAACGGCGGAATTATGCTGAGATGGCTCAAGGATGAATTTGGGTCTTCCGAGGTGGAGGTAGCAAAGCGTCTAGGTGTAGACCCTTACGATCTGATGATTGATATTGCAGAGAAGGTTCCAGCTGGCTCAGAAGGACTGCTGTTTCTACCATTTTTAACAGGTGAGCGAGCACCTTATTGGAATCCAAACGCAAGAGGCACGTTCTTCGGGATCAGTCTTCAGCATAAGCGCGAGCACTTTATTAGAGCCGTGTTAGAAGGCGTCATTATGAGTGTTTTCTCGATCGGTGTGGCACTAAGAGATTTAACAGGTCCAGCGAAGGATGTCAGGGCTTCTGGTGGATTTGCGAGATCCCCGTTATGGCGGCAGATTTTAGCCGATACGATGGGCAGAGAAGTGCTCGTTCCAGAAAGCTACGAGGCTTCCGCACTTGGGGCGGCTGTCCTTGCACTTCATAGTTTAGGTCATATGGAAGAGATAGAAGAGGTGCAGGAATGGATTCGTATTTCTGCCCGCCATGAACCAAATATGAAGAACAACGAAACATACATAGAGCTGTTTTATTTATATGAGCGTCTCTATGACAAACTGAAGGATGAATTTGATGTCATTAGTGCGTTGCAATTAAAACAAAATCGTTAAACATCGGGGAAAAGGTGGGAGAACATGCTTTTATTCATTGTGATTGCGGCGATTGTCCTTTTACTCATTCTCATTACAGTCGCTAAGTTGAATCCGTTTGTGAGTTTGATCATTACCTCTATGCTAGTAGGCTTTGCTACAGGAATGGATTTACAGGAAATCATTCAATCGATTAAAACGGGATTAGGGAACACGTTATCGTTACTCGCGATAGTGCTAGCGCTTGGGACCATGCTTGGGAAAATGATGGCTGAGTCAGGGGGCGCTGAGCGGATCGCTCAAACACTCATCAGTCGTTTTGGGACGAAGAATGTGCATTGGGCGATGATGTTTGTAGCCTTTATCGTGGGGATACCTGTCTTTTTCCAGGTCGGATTTGTTCTTCTCATTCCCTTACTCTTTACCATTGCGATTGAAACGGGCATTTCGCTCGTGACAATTGGGATTTCATTAATCGCAGGCTTGTCTGTTGTGCATGGGTTAGTCCCGCCTCATCCAGCTGCAATGGCAGCAGTAGGCATCTATCATGCCAACGTGGGGAAAACGATTTTCTTTTCAATCATCGTCGGTTTGCCAACAGCTATTATCGCTGGACCGCTGTATGGTAAGTGGATTGGAAAACGGATACATAAACCAGTTCCAGAGATGCTCAGAAAGCAATTCACGGAACGACATGCTGATCGGAAGCTTCCTGGTTTTGCGAATACGATGTTTACCATTTTGGTGCCGGTCATTCTTATGTTGCTTGCCACGTTGGCGGACATTATTTTGCCAGAGGATAGTATGTGGTATCAGATGTTTAAGTACATTGGAGATCCCATAACAGCTTTATTGATTGCGACAGTGTATTCTTTCTTTAGTCTTGGCTTTATACAAGGGATGAGCCGTGACCGAGTGCTGTCATTCAGTAACGATTGTTTGGGACCGATCGCTTCCATTCTGCTTGTGATTGGTGCAGGCGGAGCGTTCAATAATGTATTGATCGATTCAGGCGTTGGGGATTATATTGCTGATTTAGCCAAACACTCCCCAATCTCACCGATTTTACTTAGCTGGTTGATTGCTGCGGTTATTCGTGTGGCAACAGGATCTGCTACAGTATCCATGATGACAGCGGCCGGAATTGTAGCCCCAATCGCTGCATCCATGCCGGATGTGAGCAGAGAGCTGCTTGTTTTAGCAACAGGAGCGGGTTCACTGATTTTGTCTCATGTCAATGATTCTGGTTTTTGGCTGATCAAAGAGTATTTTGGTATGACCATCAAAGAGACGTTCTTGACATGGACGGCTATGGAGACCATCATTTCCGTTAGCGCCATTGCATTTATTATGATTATTAATATGTTTATATAACGGGACAACAGCTCAATTCTTCGGGATTGGGCTGTTTTAGCTTGTTGTTATGCCGCTTTTGACAATTTAGGATAAAATAATGATATTGAGCTATGGGAGGCGGACACGATCGAACCTTTAAAACATGTATATAATGAACCATTTATTCAACATTTAGCAGAAAAACTTGCGCAAGGGTCAACTGTATTTGATGATGATCACTTTCAGCAGCTCGTGTTTCAAGAGGATTGGGAGCAGCTGGAGTTGAAAGGACGAATGAGAAGAGTAACTGAATCGATGCACGCCTGTCTGCCTATGGATTATGAGAAGGCAATCGATGTACTGCGTCAGACAGCACCGCATTTTACAGGGCTCAGTGCGCTCGTATTTCCAGACTACGTAGAGACATATGGTGTTGACCATTGGGATATCTCGATCAAAGCACTTGAATTCTTTACACCGTTTTCCACTGCTGAATTTGCCGTTCGACCTTTTCTCATACAAGATCAAGAGAAAATGCTGGCGCAGATGCTTGTGTGGTCACAGGATCAAAATGAACATATTCGCCGTCTCGCTAGTGAAGGGTGCAGGCCTCGTTTGCCGTGGGGATTATCCGTCCCTGCGCTGAAAAAGGACCCTTCTGTCACGCTGCCCATTTTAGAAAATTTGAAGTCTGATTCGGCCAAGTATGTGCAAAAAAGTGTAGCGAATCATTTAAATGATATTTCTGCAATTCAGCCAGACCTCATGAAGCAAATGGTCAAAAGCTGGTATGGAACCAACGAACATACGAACTGGATTGTCAAACATGCATCCCGTACGTTATTGAAAAAAGGCGATCCAGATATCATGGCTTTATTTGGCTATGGAGATGATCCGTCTATCCAAGTAACGGATTTGAAGGTGACGCAAGACCCCGTTCGTATTGGAGAGAAACTGACCTTTCATTTTATTCTTCAGGCAGATAAGCCATTAAAGCTGCGCGTAGAGTATGCCGTTGATTACGTGAAAGCTCGTGGTACACGCAATCAAAAGGTATTTAAAATCACAGAATTTGAAACAGGATCGGCGCTGCATAGAGAATTTGTCCGGTCACAGTCGTTTCAAAATATGACAACGAGAAAGCATTATGAGGGCATTCATACATTAACCATCATCATCAACGGCATCCCAAAAGCGTCTGTTGATTTCGAAGTCGCAGCAGCAGCTCATGAAAAAACCCGCCATTGAGGCGGGTTTTTGCTTGCGTTTCTAAGCTTTCTTTTTCATTAAAAATGAAGCAATGATGGCGGCTGCTAAGAAACCGATGCTGATAATCGAGCTAGGTAAGTTCTCTGGTCTGAATAGGAACAGAACAAAACTGACACTGAGTACAAGACCAGCAAATAAAGTGAAATACGGAAATAACCAAACTTTGAAATACGGCTCCTGTGGATATCTTGGACGCAGTTTCAAATGTGCCAGACAGATGCTGATCCAAATAAGAGAAACCGCAAAACCAGGAATAGCCAGCATATAGCTGAAAATTTGATCTGGGTACAAGTAAGCAAAGAATGTTCCGATTAAAAGAAACAGAACGGTCACCCATAAACTTAAAATAGGTACACCTCTTTTGTTGACCTGTGCCAGCTTTTTTGGACCGCCGTCTGATTTAGATAGAGAATGAATCATTCTCGTCGTACCGTAAATACCAGAGTTGGCGGCAGATAGAACAGCTGTAATTAAGACGAAATTAATGAAGTGAGAGGCACCCTGCATGCCAGCTGCTGAAAAGACTTGGACAAAAGGACTGTTATTCGGATCAATTTGATTCCAAGGAATGAGTCCACAAATAATCAAAATCGGCAGTGTGTAAAACAAGATGATGCGCCACATCATACTTTTGACAACACCAGGTAACACCTTTTCTGCATCCTTTGTTTCTGTAATGGTCAGCCCGATCAATTCAGAGCCTCCATACGAGAAGATCACCACTAATAATGAGGCAAAGACAGCACCCCATCCGTTCGGGACAAAGTTTTGGTAATTGGTGAGAACAGGCGTGCTTTGGTCGCTCGGAATGATTCCAAATAGTAATGCAGCACCGAGAATAATAAACACAATAATAACGAAAATCTTCATTCCAGCGAACCAAAACTCAATTTCACCAAAGTATTTTACATTATTTAAATTAATTCCGATGACTAAGAGTGAGCAAAGTAAACATAAAGACCATAAAGGTACGTTTGGCATCCAATATTGAAGTAAACTCCCCGCTGCAATGATTTCAATGACACATACAGTGAGCCACATAAAACAGTAAACCCATCCGACAACAAATGAAAAACGTTGACCAAGCGCAATCTGTATGAGGTCGCGAAGGTTATTCCCCGGGTAGACGATGGCCATTTCAGCTAAAGCCGCCATGACAATGAGAAGAAGCAATCCAGCAAATACATAGGAAAAGATGACTCCAGGACCTGCTAAGCCGATTGTATCGGCACTTCCTTTAAAGATTCCTGTACCAATGACCCCGCCCATCGCAATCATGCGAATATGACGCGGCGATAAAAGCTTTTTTAATTCGTGTTGTTCCTGATTCGCGCTCATGACGTTCTCCTTTTTTAAAATGCTTATGTTCCATTTTCTTTTTTCGAGCGGTCAGTGTCAATATAAAAAAAGAGATTTTTCAGACAAAATAGGCGGTTGATTCTATCAAATGAGCCGTTTTCTTCCATAAATCCTTTCCATGACCCATCCCCAAAATCTGAAACTTCGTGAAAAAATGAACTTTTGCCTTCATTCTGACATAAACAATTTTCAGTTTTTGTCGATATATCTTTTGTATTACTAAAGTCCTAATAAAGAATTATTTATAACTGTAAAATATTTCAAAAAAGTATGGAAGAATGAAAGGAGTTATTGAAGATGTTTATGAGAAAAGCAAGTGATTCATCGTCGGGGGCCCTTCTTAGTGAAAGCAGTCAATTAGTTGAACGAATTGAGAAGGGAGATTTTTCAGCCAGAATTGATACTGCTGCATTCTCTTCTAGTCAAACAATAGAAGCTGTGGCTCAAATAAATGAAGCGTTACAAAAGATGCAAGAAGCGCAAGAAGATATTCATATGCGTATGAATTTAGTGACAAAAGCGATTCAAGTGGGTCTATGGGATATGACGGTTGTAGCAGGAGATCCTGTGAATCCAAAAAACGAATTCACATGGACAGATGATTTCCGCAAAATGCTAGGTTTTCAAAATGAAAACGATTTTCCTAATGTCTTAGACAGCTGGGCATCTCGAATTCATCCAGATGAGCAGGAATACACTTTGAATGCATTCTCTACGCATTTATTGGATCATTCTGGCCGTACACCGTATGATATCGAGTATCGTCTGAAGTTGAAAAATGGCGAGTATCGCTGGTTCAAAGCAACTGGAACGACGATTCGAGATCGAAATGGGGTACCTCTTCGTGTGGCAGGGGCTCTTTTTGATATTCATGATCAGAAATTGAAAGAAGAAGAGCTGCAAGCATTCGTGACAAGGTATGACTTGATCAACCGTGCGCTTGTGGAAGCGCCTTGGGATATGGTTGTAGAGGCTGGCGATCCTGTCAATCCAAACAATGAATTCTGGTGGTCTCCGCAGTTTAGAAAAACGCTTGGTTTTACAGATGAAAAGGATTTCCCGAACGTGTTGAGCAGCTGGAGTGATCGTTTGCATCCTGAAGATAAAGAATCGGCTCTCCAGGCCTTTGCGGATCACTTAAATGACCATTCTGGCCGCACACCATTTGACATTGATTATAGATTGCAGAGTAAAAATGGCGAGTACCGCTGGTATCATGCGGGCGGTGAGACCATTCGTGATGAGAAGGGTGTCCCTTTACGTGTCGCAGGAACGATTCGTGATATTACGTTAGAAAAAAATAAAGAAAAAACAGCGAATGAAATGGCTTCTCAAGTAGAGCAGCTTTCAAGTTCTATTAGTGAAATGGTATCTGGCATCAGCTCTGTGACAAACCAAGCACAGGAGCTTGCTGTCGCTCAAGAGCAGTCAACGTCTGCTGCTAATCTGGCGAAAAACAGTGCAGATGAGACGAAGAACATTTCAGACTTGATCAAAGAAGTGGCAAACCAAACGAATCTGCTTGGTTTGAATGCCGCAATTGAAGCGGCAAGAGCAGGCGAGCAGGGACGCGGTTTCTCAGTTGTTGCCGATGAAGTGCGTAAGCTAGCGCTTCATAGTGCCAATGCGACAGAAAATATCGAATCTAGTTTAACTGAAATGAAAACACAAATCGATCAAATTCTTGAAAATATCTCCAATATGACAGCTCTTACGCAAACACAGGCTGCTTTAACAGAGCAAGTGAACGCTTCAGTTGATGAAGTGAATCATATGTCTCAGCGTCTGGTGGCATATTCAAAGAGTATCTAATGTCAAAAAACCGCCTTCAGAAGGCGGTTTTTTTATTTAAGCATGATCCGCTGGGAAAACAATACCGGCGTCTTTCCTAGCGGCTTCAAGAACCTTCATGACAGAAAGACTGTCATCAAGCCATTCATAACACTTTTCGACATTTCCGGTTTCAATGATATGCTGAAATGCTTCTGCTTCATAAAACAGGCGGTTTGAATTGGTTTGTGCATTGAGTGAAGTGACTTGGTCTCCTATATGCAGCAACACTTCCTCACAGCCATTCGCACCATTTTTCACATGTAGGAACCCTTTTTCCCCTTGAATCAAAGCGAAATTCATACTGCTTGTATCTTTGCTGCCAACACTTGTGGCGATGAAATCATTGTAAGTAAAAGTTAAAACACCAGATGTGTCGATGCCGTTTGGATGGCGGTTGGCCTGGTAACGAACGTCTTTCGGTGAACCAAATAGATTCATAATGAAATGAACATTGTAAATGTTAATATCCATTAGGGCACCGCCAGAAAACTCTGGGTTAAAGACATTCGGCGTTTCCCCGGCGAGCAGCTGATTATATTTACTTGAATATTGACTATAGTTACATTGAACGAGTTTGATTCTGCCTAATTGATGAAGGTGTTTTTTGATTAAATGATAGTTGGGCATATGAACGGTCGTAATGGCTTCAAATAGGAAGAGCTGCTTTTCCTTTGCGAGAGCGATTAAGGCTTCTAGCTCTTTCACATTAGAGGTAAAAGGCTTTTCGCAAATCACATGTTTTCCGTGTTTCAATGCAGCCGTGGCATGCTCGCTATGTAAACGATTGGGTGATGCGATATATACCGCTTCTATCTGGGGATCTTCTAACATAGCGGTTAAATCCGTATAAGTCGTTTGCACCCCAAATTGATCTGCGAGTTTCTTTGCCGTAGCGTCCTTTCTTGAATAGACAGCGTGGCAAGAAGCACCTTCAAGCTGTTCAATTGCCTGGAGGAAACCTTCCACAATCACACCTGTTCCAATGGTTGCTATTCTCATTCTATTCATAACCCCTTCCATACGATTGATGTCACGTCAAGCTGTCTCTAGTATACCTGATGTTTTCATCCAACGTGTACTTAACAGCTAGGCGCAGAGGGGTGCCAGTAAAAAATACCGGCACATCTTTGGCAGCCTCTACAATTAACTAATGTTAGCTAATGTTTGTTTCGTTAACAGTTGAATGGCCGCCTTCCTCTTTTTTAACTCTTGAATGGATTTTTGAATATCTTCTACTTTTTGTTCGAGCAGCTGTTCCGCTTCTGTTTTCGACTGTTTCTCGAATAGTGACGTGATAATTTCTCGAATTTCTTTGAGTGAGAAATCTAGCTTTCTTGCTTCAGTGATAAAGGATAGCATGAGTACATATTTTTTATCATATAAACGATAGCCGTTATGTGCTCTCTTAGGCTCGGGGAGCACACCCTCATTTTCATAAAAACGAATGGTTTCAATATGTACACCAGACATTTTTGACAATTTTCCTCTCGTAAATGTAATCATTCCCTGCACCTCCTTTCTTTGCTATCCATCATACAATTAGATTTGCTAGTTTCAAAATATTCTCCGATGAACATTTGTTCCTTTTCATACTGTTAAAATGACAGGTCTGTCCTATTCACAGCGGATTTCATAGAATAGGTTATAATAGATGAGGATGAAGTGATTTTTTGTTACAGATATGAACAAGTAGACAGTGTGAGAAAAAAACGATAGGCTAAAATAGGTACATAGTATGATGAACAGCATGTGATCATGTAGATGATCACTCAAAATAGTGACAGCATGTTTTGCTGAGAAAAGGGGAGCAGTGAATGTATAAATTAGTCGCAATTGATATGGATGGTACGTTATTAAATGATCAGCATATGGTGCCGGATGAGGTGTTTGAAGCCATTCAACAGGCGAAGGCAGAAGGCGTTAAAATTGTTTTATGTACAGGCCGGCCGATTGGCGGGGTGCATCGCTATTTAAAAGAGCTGCAGCTTGATCAAGAGGGGGATTATGTCATCGCCTATAATGGAGCGCTTGTACAAAACAGCCATACAAATGAAGTCGTATCAGAATTAACTTTATCCTATGATGATTTGACTTCTTTATATGAACTGAGCCGTCAGCTGGATACACCTATGCATTATTTCGATTCAGCTCATCTATACACACCAAATCGGGATATTAGTGAATACACGGTACTTGAATCGTACTTAACGAAATTGCCGCTTAAGTATTTACCTGTCGAAGAGGCAGACCCATCCATGAGACTTCCGAAGATGATGTATATTGATCAGCCAGAACGTTTGGAAAAGACGATACAAGCCATTCCATCTGAAGTGAAGGATCAGTACATGATGGTAAAAAGCACAGATTTCTTCCTAGAAATTCTTCATCCTGATGTGAGCAAAGGGAATGCTGTGAAGCTTCTAGCGCATGAACTGGGGATTTCTCGTGAAGAAGTGATGGCGATTGGTGACAATGGGAACGACGTGTCGATGCTAGAATTTGCGGGCTGTGGCGTTGCGATGGGAAATGCCATTGAAGATGTCAAAGCAGTTGCGGATGTTGTGACAAAATCCAATAACGAAGCAGGAGTCGCACATGTTCTGCATGAGCGAGTCATCGGAAAATAAAGAAAGAGCGGTCTACCAATGAGGTAGCCGCTTTTTTATATGTGTGAGAAAAAGTAAACAAGCATACGTCTGCTGTTCAAATTTGTTTTTTCGAGCATTGCCTTTACATGATCATGCACCGTATGAGGCGAGATAAATAACGTACTGGCAATTTCCTTTGTGGATTGTCCTTTGATTAAGCAGTCAAGGACGTTCATTTCTCTTTCTGTCAGCCGATATGTTTTCGCTATATAAGGAAGAATGTCACTTGTTTGAGCTCGTTTAATATGAATCATGACAGCCTCTTCCTGCCCGGCTGCCTGTGCTAAACGAAATGCTTGAAGAGAGAGAAAACGCCCTGTCGGCATTCTAGTGATGCTGACCGCTGTTTGGTCACCGCCTCCATATAAAAGCTTAGCACCTAATGCTCTAAACGGACGGGGCATGATGGCACCGTCATGAATTTGCTCAAAGGTTTGGAAGGTGTGGAGCCAATGAAGTCCGGTTTCATTTCCATAAAGAAGATGGTAATCGTGTGAAAGAATGAGGAAGCCTTGGTGTTCCGCCGTTTCATCTTCTTCCGTTTCTCTTCTTTTAAAAAGTTCATCTCTCAGCTTGGCAGCGAGTGCTGGTGTTTGGCGGCTAATCGCTTGTATATCTTGTTCATGAAAAGGTTCCTTCTCCTTTTTCCGATAAAGGCTGGCAATTCCCCAGCATTCACCTTGAATCACAAGGGCTGCCCGCAATTCATCTGCCCATCCGTTAGGTAACAAAATGTGCTGGTATCGACCACTATTGGTGTATTCTCCGCTTTGGACGAGACTGGCAGCGTGGACAGGACCTTTCGCTAGATCTTCATGCTGGTGCACATCTTTTTTTAAATATTCATTTTGAAACAGCTCGTTATGTATGGCTTCAATCGGCTCATCTGTAAAAGAACCCGTCGAGAGGAGAGTAGCTGGATCAATGGTTGTGATACAGGCAGCATCAAAATCACAGATAGCAGCAAGTTCATCTCGAATGTTTTTTCTCAGCTGCTGAAAATGAGCGGCTGGATTGTTCATTTGATCTCCTCCTCAATATCCCCACTTTTAGGGATCGTTTTTTTTCATCTATCTTCTTACAATGAAGATAACATACCGTTAGTGTAAAGGAAACGAAGCAAAGCGGAAACTGGAGGAGAAGACATATGAGTGTAAATCAACATTGGCATGATCCTGTTGCTGAATCCTATGCGGCGACAATTGCACATAAAGTACCGGGCTATCATCTTTTGCATGAGCTGACAGTGGATAGAGTAGAAATCGAATTAATGGGATCGGCTTCTCGCATGTTAACAGTCGGAGCAGGTGGGGGCGAAGAGATCATCAACATGCTTCAAAGAAATAAAGACTGGCATATCACAGGGGTTGATCCATCTCCAACCATGCTTGATATGGCCAAGCGCAGAGTGGCACAGCTTCATATGCAAGATCGCGTCACATGGTATGAAATGGCCTTAGACAAAGTGCCGGTTGAAAAGTTGTACGATGCAGCAGTAAGTTTGCTTGTCATTCATTTTGTAAAAGATCAGCTGACCTTTTTACAGGAGATCGCCCGCCGGCTTCAACCAGGGGCGCCTCTCGTGTTGGCGTTTATTCAAGGAGACCCGGAAACGCCGACATTTCAGCAGGAGCTTCATATGCTTTCTCGATTCATGAAGCGTCAAGGCTTGGGAAAGGAAGTGTTTACGTCCTTCCGAGAAAGGCTGGGTGTCACAACATATCCCGTGTCTGAAGAAAAGATGACAGCACAATTAACCGAAGCGGGATTTCAAGACATCAGACCTTATTTTCAAGCTGGCATGATCAAAGGGATTGTTTGTAAAAGAGGCAATAGAAAGGCGGTTGGAAAATGAGGTCAAAAGTGATGGTGATAGGTGGTTATGGACATGTGGGGCAGCAAATATGTCTTCAATTAAGTGACGTGTATCCTGGGCAAGTCTTTGCGGCTGGCCGAAGTTATGAGAAGGCTGAACAATTTGCACGCCAAACGAATGGGCGTGTACATCCATTTCAGATAGACGTCAGACAACCAATGGATACGGACTGGATGGATGAAACGAAACTCGTGATCATGTGTCTGGATCAAGATGACACGTCATTTGCTGAAACATGCTTACGATCAGGTATTGATTATCTCGATATTTCAGCAAAAGGAGCCTATATTGAGAAGCTAGCAAAGGTCCATCAACAGCAATTGAACGCAACGGCTGTGCTGAGCGTAGGTCTTGCACCTGGTCTCACCAATTTGCTTGCAGCGAAGGCGGCATCTATTCTGACCTCTGTGGAGCAAATTGATATTAGTATCATGCTTGGGCTAGGTGACCAGCATGGAAAAGCAGCTATTGAATGGACGCTTGATCATGTGCATACGGATTATGAGCTGACGAAGAATCATCAGCGAAAGAAAGTCAAAAGTTTTACTGGAGGGAAACGCATTGATTTTGGCAAAACGCTTGGAAAGCGGCAAGCCTATCAGTTCCCTTTCTCTGACCAGCAAACATTGCCTTCGACGCTCCATGTGCCTTCTGTGACAACAAGGCTCTGTTTTGATTCTGGTGTAGCGACACGTGCATTTGCTCTCACAAGGAAACTCGGAATGACGTCCCTTCTCACGATGCCGAAAATCAAGGAACGAGCCATTTCACTGATTCAATCTGCTCAAATGGGTACAGATCAATATGCAGTGAAAGTGGAAGCGGTAGGATTGAAGGGTAACGAAATTCATCAAGCAGCGCTTGGAATAAAAGGTCGCGATGAGTCTCAAGCAACGGCTCAAGTCGCCAGTGCTGTGGCACTGCATGTATTGAGCAAGCAGTTTCAGGCAGGTGTCTTTCATATCGAAGAATTATTTTCATTAGCGTATGAGAATGGTGATTTTGCGTTGGTGGATCAAAAAACGAAGGAAAAGCACGCATTAGCATTGAGTGCCAGTCTTTTAACGGCATAAAAGAAAACGACAAAAGATACGCATCAGCTCAAAAGTACAGGTCAGTCATGTGGCGCTTTATTCATGATCCGAAAACAACCGCTTGCTCTCCATGTAAATGGCCGAGAGGCAATCAAGGATGGTAGTCGGAACTGATATAATGGTTACATTGGGCAAATAAACCTCAAGTGGGTGTTTACAAGTGTTAGATACAGAACAAGATGTAGTGAAGAATTATATAGATTCACCCCAAAAATTGAAAAATTTATATAAACGAGTATTGTTCGTTGTCAGTCTATCGCAAATATTTGGAGGAGCTGGAATAGCTGCAGGAATTACAGTAGGTGCCATTTTAGCGCAACAAATGCTTGGAACTGAAGCCTATGCAGGAGTCCCAATCGCCTTATTTACTTTGGGGTCAGCTGGGTCAGCTTTCATTGTAGGAAAGCTTTCGCAACGTTATGGACGACGCATCGGTTTATCGACAGGTTTTGTTGCTGGAGGGCTCGGAGCAATTGGCGTTGTGCTGGCAGCTATGATGAATAGTGTCATTTTATTATTTGCATCGCTCTTCATTTACGGAGCAGGAACATCCACGAACTTACAAGCGCGTTATGCGGGGACGGACTTAGCGAATTCTAAACAGCGTGCAACTGCCATTAGTACAACAATGGTTATGACAACATTTGGAGCAGTAGCAGGTCCGAATTTAGTTGAAGTGATGGGTAAATTTGCAGTGTCCATTGGTGTTCCAGCACTTGCTGGTCCTTTTATTTTATCAGCAGCAGCATTTATTGTAGCTGGTCTTGTTCTTTTTATTCTGCTGCGTCCTGATCCATTAGACATTGCCCGAAGAATAGCAACTTACAAAGCAGAACATGGGCATGGAAATAAACGAGATGCTGCTGATAAAAAAATAGATAAAAAAGGGCTTACAGTAGGGGCCACAGTGATGATCTTAACTCAAATTGTCATGGTGGCACTCATGACCATGACACCGGTGCATATGCAGCATCATGGTCATGGATTAGCCGAAGTGGGCATTGTGATTGGTTTTCATATAGGGGCCATGTATCTTCCTTCACCTATCACGGGTGTACTTGTAGATAAACTAGGACGAACAGCTATGAGCATAGCGTCGGGCATCACACTGTTACTTGCTGGTTTATTAGCAGCATTCGCACCAAGTGATTCAATGATTCTATTAATCATTGCTTTATCTTTACTTGGATTGGGATGGAACTTTGGTTTAATTAGTGGTACTGCTCAAATAGTGGATGCTACAGAACCATCAACCCGGGCAAAAACCCAAGGAACACTCGATGTTTTTGTTGCGTTAGCAGGTGCTTCTGGCGGTGCCCTTTCAGGAATGGTCGTGGCGAATACGAGTTATGCTACATTATCTTTAAGCGGAGGAATTTTATCGTTAATTCTCATCCCTGTCATCGTTTGGTCTTTTAAAAGTAAAACATAATGCAGCTCCGTGCTCATCCATCACAAAAAAGACATGCCTCCAATCATAGGAAAGCATGTCTTTTTTGAATCTCTCTTCACAGGATGCTAGTCTTCTTATTATGACGAGGACACATCTCCTTTTTTCTTGATACTAGCTTTAATGAGCTCAGTCAATGTGTCAGAGCCTTTTGTGGAAAGATGAACACCATCTGGCTGAAAATAGGACGGCTGTCCGGTAGCGGCTGAATGCCAATCGACTAAGCTCACATTGTGATGTTGATTGGCCACACGCTCAATGACTGCATTCACATCATTTTCCCAAGATCTTGGAACACGAGTGTTCACAAGAAAAATATGTGCCTTCGAGAAATGTTGAATGAATGAGGTCAAAGTCCCCTCTGTAAAATAACCATTTGTGCCAAGCTCAATAATAACAGCGGCATTAGATTGATTAAATGAAGCATACTGAGGAGCGATGTTGACGGCTTCGTTCATTTGTCTGCCAACCTTTGCATCGATGGTGATTTGTGCATATGCTTTTTCAAGATTCGGCGCTATGTCTAGCATGACGGAATCACCAATAGCAAGAATTTGGCGAAACTGCTTCTGATCCGCTGCTTTTTTCTCATGTTTGTCTTTTTTTTTCTTCACTTTTGATTCTGTCTGACCGCCTGCCTTTTGGGGCGCTGTCTTAATTTGTGTGACTTCTTGCGCATGCGGGGATGTATGAGACGAGCTAGACATGCCAATGGTAAATAAAATCAAAAGGACTGCGGCAATCCCAAGAAACACTTTATTGGACATAGACCATTGCTTGATTCCTGTTTTCCAAATCGACCAAGAGGCAAAATAGTGTCTAAACCCGAGTTTACGAATCGGCTGTTCGATCAAACGATAGGAAGCCTCTGATATGAGTAGAATTGCGATGAGCTGCAATGTGACACGTCCCATGGAAGGCTGTCCAATCTCAATGACCGGTGTGGTCAGCACGATAATTGGATAATGCCATAAGTAGATGCCATAAGACCGCTTTCCGAGCCAAACGAGTGGTTGAAATGACAGCCATTTCCCAATAAGACTGGCAGGATGGCAGACACACGCAATTAAGATCGCTGCATTCAAACAGAATAAAAGCATACCGCCTTGGTAGAGAAAGCCGTCAAATTCGTCGACTGCATAAACACATAAGAGGAAAATGACCATCGAACCGAATCCGGCTATTTGTAACATACGTCTGCCGATAGGAAGTAATTTTCTGCTGGAAAGTCTGTGCATGGGCCAGACAAATGCAAGACTGCACCCGATGAGGAGTGCAAACGCACGTGTGTCTGTTCCATAATAGATCCTGCTCGGGTCAGTATCCGGTGAATAGAGAATGGCCATCCATAAAGCAGATACAAGTGCCAGACCAAAGGTGATCATAGGAAGATGGGATCTATTTTTCACCCATTTCAGTCCAGCAATCAACAGTACCGGCCAAATGAGATAAAATTGCTCTTCAATCGCCAAAGACCATAAATTTTTTAGTGGAGATACAGCATTGAAGCTGTCAAAGTAAGAGAGCTGATGAAAAATATACCACCAGTTACTCACATAAAAAAAGGACGATAAGGCATCGCCACGAATGGACATTAATGCATTTGAAGCAGCAATGGCGCACCAGCTGACGATTAAAAAAATCATGACGTAGGCAGCTGGAAGCAGCCTTCTGATGCGGCCCATCCAAAAAGGCAGAAGCTCTTGATAGCCCAAATCTTGCTTATGCAGCAAGATGGTTGTAATCAAGTAACCAGAAATCACAAAAAACAAATCAACGCCAAGAAACCCGCCGCTTGCGGGTTCAATATGTAAGTGATAAGCAATGACCGCCAATACGGCAACAGCTCTCAGCCCATCTAATCCTAATATGTAACGTAAACGGTTTTCCTTGCTGTTCATGAAAAAGAATCCCCCATCAATGTCAAACGCGTCTTTTTTGTTGTCACTCCAAAAGAACAACGATTCTTTTATTTTATATAAGATTAGACGAATCAGCATTACATTTTGTTGGCGAATTTCTGTCTTTTTTAAAATTTTTTTATATGAAGAATTATTCTAAGGCTTGAGGGATTCTTATTTTTATACTCAAACCGAAAATCCCTGTCATAATAAAAAAAGAAGGAAAGGGGATGTGTTGAATGAAAACGATTGAAAATGATCTGTTATTGGTTCAAATCAATGAGAGAGGTGCCGAGGTGAGAGAGGTGCTTCATAAAGAAAGTGGACGTCAATATATGTGGTCTGGTGACCCTGCTTATTGGGGCAGGGTGTCGCCCGTCTTATTTCCGATTGTCGGACGGTTGAAGGATGATCAATACAAGATAGACGATCAAACGTATCAACTCTCGCAGCATGGATTTTTGCGTGATGTTGATTTTGAACTATTTGAAGAAGCAAAAGATCAGGTGGTTTTTCAATATCAATCAAATGGCCGTCACACGTCACAATATCCGTATGAATTTACAGCGCGCATCAGTTATGCACTGTCGGAAAATGGACTAACGATTTCCTGGGAAATTGTTCATGAAGGAGATGGCACGATGTATTTCTCGATTGGTGGACATCCGGCATTTCATGTCCCGCTTGTTGAAGGCGAGCAGACAGCTGATTATTCACTCACATTGATACCTTCCACCGAACATGATCCAGTTCAATATGAACTTCATGATTCACTTGTGAGAGAGAAGGAGAAAGGTGTTGAGTTTGAGCCGATTCAACTTCGCCCAGAACTTTTTCAGAACGATGCAATGATCTTTAGTCATATTGATCAAGTATCATTGACTTCTCAAGCAGGTCACGGCGTTGAGGTCGATCTCAGTGGTTTTCCGTTCGTTGGTATTTGGTCTCCATATGATCAAGAAAAGGGAACAATGGCTCCTTTTGTTTGTATTGAGCCTTGGTATGGGATCGCTGATATGGAAGGGACAAACGGGCAGTATAAGGAGAAATTCGGCATTCAAACCTTAGAGAAGCAAGAGACCTTTCACGCAGCCTACACCATTTTCTTTAAATGAACATTTGTGCATGGTGAAGTGAACAATTTGTTATGATAGAGGAAAAAAGGAGGCGTACGAATGGATCGGGAGAAACAGCAATTAAGTATTGAAGCAGCAAGGCTCTATTACTTATCTGATTACAGTCAGCAGGAAATCGCCAAGCAGCTTGACCTGTCGAGGCCAACGGTGTCTCGTCTGCTTCAGTATGCGAAGGAAAAAGGGTACGTCCAAATTACAGTGATGGACCCATTTGAGGATTTAAATGAGCTGTCCTTATTGCTGAAAGAAAAATATGATCTGCTCGAGGCTCATGTGGTATTTTCACCAAAGGACGATTATCCAACGATTACGGATTACTTGAGCCGGTTTGGTGCAGATTATCTTCAAAATACGGTGAAAGACGGCGATATCGTTGGAGTGAGCTGGGGCACCACGATGTATCAAATTGCTCAAAAGATGCAACCTAAACAGGTAAAAGGGGTAGAAGTGGTTCAGCTGAAAGGTGGAATCAGCCATTCACATGTGAATACATATTCTGCAGAAACGATTCAGCTGTTTGCATCAGCTTTTCAAACGGCACCACGCTATTTGCCACTGCCTGTTGTGTTCGATAGTGCCGCCGTTAAAGAGATGGTCGAACAGGACAGACATATTCAGCGCATTATTGAAATGGGCAAACAGGCAAATATCGCTGTGTTTACTGTTGGGACGGTAAGAGATGAGGCGCTTTTGTTTAGGCTTGGTTATTTCCGTGAAGAAGAAAAGGCGCTGCTCAAGACATCCAGTGTTGGAGATATCTGTTCGCGTTTTTATGATCAAGAAGGACGCATTTGCAGTGAAGCGATTAACAATCGCACAATCGGTGTGGAGCTGGATGATTTGAGAACGAAAGAGCGCTCCATTCTTGTGGCTGGTGGACATCGAAAGGTTGCCTCTATCCATGGGGCGCTGAGAGGAAAATATGCGAACGTATTGATGATCGATCAGCACACAGCAAGAGCTCTTTTAAATGTCACAAAATAGATGAACAAAATTTCATAACTATATTTACAATTGTTCAATAGTCATTTAAGATGAAAGTATCATATTTAAAAGGAAGTGTGAATCATGACAATAGCAAAGCTCATTGATCATACAGCACTAAAACCAGATACATCTAAAGCTGCGATCATGCAGTTACTAGAAGAAGCAAAGACATACCAATTTGCTTCCGTTTGTGTGAACCCAACTTGGGTATCTCTTGCGGCGAAAGAACTAGAAGGGACAGGCGTTGATGTATGTACAGTCATCGGTTTCCCGTTAGGTGCAAACACCACAGCAGTGAAAGCATTTGAAACAAAGGATGCCATTGAAAACGGTGCAACTGAAGTGGACATGGTCATCAATATTGCGGCATTGAAAGATGGCGAATATGATGCAGTTGAACAAGATATTCGTGCCGTTGTAGACGCAGCAAAAGGCAAAGCCTTAGTGAAAGTCATCATTGAAACTTGTTTACTCACAGATGAAGAGAAAGTACGAGCTTGTGAACTTTCTGTAAAAGCTGGCGCTGATTTCGTCAAAACATCGACTGGATTTAGTACAGGCGGTGCAACAGCTGAGGACATCGCATTAATGCGTAAAACAGTTGGACCTGACATCGGTGTCAAAGCATCAGGCGGCGTGAGAACAAAAGAAGACGTAGAAGCGATGACAGCTGCAGGCGCAACCCGTATTGGTGCCAGTGCAGGCGTTTCCATTATTAAAGGGGATCAATCAGCTCCTTCTAAAGACTATTAATTCATACGATCCTATGGTAGGATAACATTCATGACTCATTAGATGATGAAAAAGTCATATGCGGAAGGATCTCATTTCTGGGATTTTCTTCCGCAATTTGTTTGCGAAATAGGGTTTGTTCCATACAAGCACATTAATGTAAACGAATTCATTCAAGGAGGAAAAACATGAAATACGTCATTGGTATTATCGGTTTGCTGGTGATTCTCGCCATTGCATGGCTGGCAAGTAACGGGAAAAAGCGAGTGAAATTCCGTCCAGTCATTGTCATGATTGTACTGCAATTTATTTTAGGTTATATTCTGCTCAATACAGGTGTTGGGAACTTCCTAGTCGGGGGCTTTGCAAAAGGATTCCAAATGCTTTTAGGCTATGCTGGTGAAGGGATCAACTTCGTATTTGGCGGTTTAATGAATGATAATGCATCAACTTTCTTTATCAATGTCTTGCTGCCGATCGTCTTCATTTCTGCCTTGATTGGTATCCTGCAACATTGGCGTATCCTTCCGCTGATCGTACGCGGAATTGGGTATTTGCTTAGTAAAGTCAATGGAATGGGGAAACTAGAATCTTACAACGCCGTAGCGTCAGCGATTTTAGGTCAATCCGAAGTGTTCATTTCCATTAAGAAACAGCTTGGATTATTACCTCAACAGCGTCTTTATACATTGTGTGCATCTGCGATGTCGACTGTATCAATGTCCATTGTCGGTGCGTATATGCAAATGATTAAACCGGAGTACGTTGTTACAGCACTTGTGCTGAACCTATTTGGTGGATTTATTATTGCGTCTATCATCAATCCATATGAAGTGTCTAAAGACGAAGACATGCTTGAAGTCGTAGAAGAAGAAAGACAATCTTTCTTCGAAATGCTCGGCGAATACATTATGGATGGTTTCAAAGTAGCCATTGTTGTGGCTGCGATGTTGATTGGATTCGTTGCATTAATTGCGATGATTAATGGTATTTTCACAGCTGCCATCGGTGTTTCTTTCCAAGATGTACTTGGATATGTGTTTGCACCATTTGCTTTCCTTGTTGGTGTACCTTGGAGTGAAGCGGTACAAGCAGGAAGTATTATGGCGACCAAAATGGTATCTAACGAATTTGTAGCGATGCTTGCTCTATCTGGCGACGGTCTTCATTTCACTGCTCGTACAGAAGCGATCATTTCTGTATTCCTTGTGTCATTTGCGAACTTCTCGTCTATCGGTATCATTGCTGGAGCAGTGAAAGGCTTAAATGAAAAACAAGGAAACGTTGTCGCACGCTTTGGATTAAAGCTGTTATTCGGTGCAACACTCGTCAGCTTCTTAACAGCAGGCGTTGTCGGTTTGATTTACTAAACTAAAAAAGGAATGGTGAAAACAATGAGAATGGTAGATATCATTGCGAAAAAACGTGACGGAAAAGAATTATCTTCAGAGGAAATTTCTTTCTTTGTCAAAGGTTATACGGACGGAACAATTCCTGACTACCAAGCAAGTGCCTTGGCGATGGCGATTTTCTTCCAAGATATGACGGATCAAGAACGTGCAGATTTAACACTCGCTATGGCAAACTCAGGGGACACAATTGACCTGTCTGCTATCGACGGCATTAAAGTAGACAAGCATTCAACAGGCGGTGTAGGCGATACAACAACGCTTGTACTCGCTCCTCTTGTTGCAGCACTTGATGTACCTGTTGCAAAAATGTCTGGGCGTGGTCTTGGACATACGGGTGGAACTGTCGACAAGCTAGAGGCAGTCAAAGGCTTCCACGTTGAAATTACAAAAGACGAGTTCATCGAGCTGGTGAACCGTCATAAAGTAGCGGTCATTGGACAATCAGGCAACCTGACACCTGCTGATAAAAAACTGTATGCCCTTCGTGATGTAACAGGGACTGTTAACTCAATCCCGCTCATTGCAAGCTCGATTATGAGTAAGAAAATCGCTGCTGGCGCAGATGCAATCGTATTAGATGTGAAAACAGGTGCAGGTGCTTTCATGAAAACACCTGAAGACTCTGAGAAGCTTGCAAAAGCAATGGTTCGTATCGGAAATAATGTTGGCAGACAAACGATGGCTGTCATCTCAGACATGTCTCAGCCGCTAGGATTAGCGATTGGAAATTCTCTTGAAGTGAAAGAGGCGATTGACACGCTTAAAGGCGAAGGCCCTGAAGACTTAAACGAGCTTGTGCTCACATTAGGAAGTCAAATGGTCGTTCTTGCGAAAAAAGCAGAGACACTTGATGAAGCAAGAGAAAAGCTAATTGAAGTCATGAAAAACGGCAAAGCGCTTGAGAAATTCAAGGAATTTTTAGAAAACCAAGGTGGAGACGGCTCGATTGTAGATCAACCGGAAAAACTGCCGCAAGCACCTTATCAAATCGAAGTGCCGGCAAAAGAATCAGGTGTGATCGCTGAAATCGTCGCAGACGAAATCGGTGTTGCAGCGATGATTCTTGGAGCAGGACGTGCAACAAAAGAAGACGAAATCGACCTATCTGTTGGCATTATGCTAAACAAAAAAGTAGGCGATCGTATAGAAAAAGGTGAATCTCTCGTGACGCTGCATGCAAACCGTGAAGATGTTGCGAATGTCATGGAGAAAATTTATGACAACATCCGCATTGATGACCATGCCGATGCTCCGACTTTGATTCATACAGTGATTACTGAATAAAGAGAAAAAGACAAAAGTGATGAATCGCTTTTGTCTTTTTTATGTAAATTTTAGGTAGCGCTTCTTCTAGATATGATAAGTTAGATGAGTGGGAGGGGATAAACCATGAGAATGCTCAAACTCATTCTCTTTATTTTTGTTGTCTTGATGATCATTGGATTTATCAGCTACTATGTGGGACCAACATCGACACCAAGTTCTTAAGACGAGCAAAAGCTCGTCTTTTTTGATTGAAATAAAAAATTTCACTTTATGAAACAAACCTCTTGCAATCATGAAACAATGGGTGTATATTAGTTGACGAGTCAATGATTGATATATCAACTAATTGATCTGAATAGAAAAGAGGGGATGGCATTGACTGCATTTTGCTCTGAAGAAGCAGAGGTATTATATCGTTTGCAGTGCGTGAACCGTATGATGGGTGTGAAGTTCGAAGCATGCACGGGCATCAGCCAATCAAGACTGGAGTTGCTATCACTGTTATTCCAAGCCGACGAAATCAGCCAATCCGATTTGCAGAAAAAAGTAAATATTGATAGTGCGGCTGTGACGCGTCACTTAAAACAGTTAGAAACAAAAGGAATGGTCACGCGCAGAAGAAAGCCGGAAGATAATCGAGTCACGCTTGTTCGTCTGACAGATGAAGGCAGAACAAGAATCGAAGCTTCTAAAAAAGAAAAAGAACGATTTATCTCAGAAATGCTTGAAAACGTAAGTGATGAAGAACGAAAGCTTCTCACTGATGTGCTCATCCGTATACAACAAAACATCGAAAAGATTCAAACAACCTAAAGGAGTGTTACACATGGCTACAACATTAAAAACAAACGATTTTATGGATATTATGAAAGGGCGCCGCTCCATTCGTAACTATGATCCAGCAGTGAAAATTAGCAAAGAAGAAATGGCAGAGATTTTAGAAGAGGCAACAACAGCACCATCATCAGTGAATGCACAGCCTTGGCGCTTCATGGTCATTGACAGCCCAGAAGGAAAAGAAAAGCTTGCACCACTCGCAAAATTCAACCAAACACAAGTAGCTACATCATCAGCTGTCATTGCTGTGTTTGCAGATATGAAAAACAATGAATACTTAGAAGAAATTTATTCAAAAGCAGTAGAAAATGGCTACATGCCGCAGGAAGTAAAAGAAAGACAAATTGCTGCATTAACTGCACATTTTGAAGCTCTTCCAGAGCAAGTGAATCGTGAAACGATCTTAATTGACGGTGGACTTGTGTCAATGCAGCTGATGCTTGCTGCTCGTGCGCATGGCTATGATACAAACCCAATTGGCGGATATGACAAAGAAGTCATCGCTGAAACATTCGGCTGGGATAAAGAGCGCTATGTACCAGTTATGCTTCTATCCATTGGGAAAGCGGCTGACGAAGGTTATGCTTCTTACCGTTTACCGATCGACCGCATCACAGAGTGGAAATAATTTTTAAAAAAGGGAGACGATCATATGATTATTATTCATGCAGGGATGACCATTCATCCAGAGAAAGAACACGTATTTCTAGAAGAAATCAACGGTTTAATGAAAGCTTCACAGGAAGAAGAAGGCAATGTGTCCTACAAGCTTTTCAAGGATACAGAGAAAGAAAACACCTTTTTAATGGTCGAAGTGTGGAAAGATGAAGCAGCGGTTCAAAGCCATAATGCAAGTGCACATTTCCAAGCTTTCGTCGCAAAGGCAAAAGAATTTTTAGCCGCTCCACTTGATGTTGTTGCATATCAAGGAGAGCAGCTTTCATAGAAAAAGAACAAACACCCTAGGCATTTATAGCCTAGGGTTCTTTTATTTTCGACAATTCGTTCCACCTATTTCAATCTCGTATTGTGCATTTTCCACAAAGTTTCTGAAAATAAAATGTTTTTCGACTTAAGTATATTGGAATATGCTAGAATTAGATATTATTTATTACCAAATTAGGGAGGAACCAATATGAAAAAAGGGAAATGGACGAGCATCGCACTAACAGCTGTCCTCAGTTTAGGCACATTGACAGCTTTCAGCACCCCTCTATCTGCCCACACCTCAGAAAAGTCAACATCCTCAGATGGCGGTCATTATTCAGGTATTCCATTCGACGCAAGTGTTGTCAATGAAGACCGCCTCATCAAAGCCTTGAAAAAACAAGGAAAGATCAAAAAGAATGCCAATGAGGCAGAAACCCAAAAAGCATTAAAGAACTATCTAAAGAAAAAAGAAGAAGCAGCGATCAAACAAAGCGCAAGTACCTTAACAGAAGAACCTGAATTCCTAAAAGAATACAAACAAAATGTACATAATAAATTAGCCAAAAAGAAAAAGTTAAAGAAGCATAAAGGAAAAGAAGGCAATCAAGTAAAGCCGGTGAAAAAGGAAAAATATAAAGGCGACGTCCGTAATGATAAAGTTTTGGTCTTATTAGTAGATTTTAAAGATTATAAGCATAATAGTATTAAAAAAGAAGAGACTGATATGTACTATGACAAGTACGATCAGCAGCATTACCAAGATATGCTTTTCGGAAAAAATGGCTACATCGGTCCAGATGGTAAAAGAAAAGTATCTATGAAACAATATTATGAAAAGCAGTCTGGTGGAAGCTACACGATTAGTGGAACAGTAGCTGGATGGTATACAGCCAAGCATGAAGCAGCATATTATGGCGGGAACGTACCAGACGAATCAGGCAGTGACGGCAGACCGCGCGAATTGGTGAAAGAAGCCCTCGAAGCAGCGGCAAAGGATCCAAACATTGACCTTGGTGAATATGATCAATGGGACCGCTATGATATGGATGGGGACGGTGTTTATAATGAGCCGGACGGTATCATTGACCACCTCATGGTTGTACACGCTGGCGTAGGTGAAGAAGCTGGCGGCGGACAGCTTGGCTCTGACGCGATTTGGTCGCATCGCTGGTCACTTGGTGATGTATTTGAGATTCCAAACACTGAATCAGAAGTGGGTCAAGGCGGAAAGTTAGGCGCTCTAGATTATACGATTGAGCCTGAAGATGGCGCAGCAGGCGTATTCACACATGAATTTGGACATGATCTTGGTCTGCCTGATGAATACGATACACAATACACAGGCAGAGGAGAGCCCGTTTCTTATTGGTCTATCATGTCAAGCGGAAGCTGGGCAGGTAAAGTACCTGGTACGGAACCAACAGGTTTTAGTCCATATGCAAAAGAAATGCTTCAAAACTTGCATGGCGGCAATTGGCTTTCTGGAAAAACCATTGATGGTAAGACATTAACAAAAAGCAAAACAGTTTTAATCGATGAAGCAGCAACAAAAGGAACCAACCATGATGCGGTTCGAGTCGATTTGCCAGATAAAGAGATTGTGGTCACTCAGCCTGCACAAGGGCAATATTCATACTTCAGCGGAACAGGTGACAATTTGAATGCTACCATGACGACATCAGGGATTGATTTGTCGAAGGGAAGCAAAGCCGAGCTTACGTTTAAAGCATGGTACGATATCGAAGAAGATTATGACTATGCGTATGTAGAAGTTCGTGAAACTGGGACAGACAAATGGACAACCATTGCTGGTAATATTACGAATGATCGAAATGAGGCAGGAGCGAATGAAGGCAATGGCATCGATGGAAAATCAGATGGATGGGTAGATGCATCCTTTGACCTTACTGCTTATGCAGGGAAGAAGATCGATCTGCAATTCCGCTATACAACCGATGCAGGATATTCACTGCCAGGTTTATTTGTAGATGATCTAAAGATTACAGCAGATGGAGAAAAAGTGTGGTCAGATGATGCCGAGGGAACGTCCACGTTCACTTTTAATGGATTCTCTCAATCTAATGGAAAACAATATGCCGCTCAGTATTATTTACTAGAATGGCGCTCTTATGCTGCTGTCGATAAAGGCTTAAAGCATATCAAACGAGGAGCAAGTCTGATGAGCTATAATAACGGTTTGGTCGTGTGGTACGTCGATCAATCGTACAGTGATAACTGGGTTGGAAAACATCCAGGGAACGGCTTCCTTGGAGTCGTAGATGCAGATCAACAAGTGTTGAAATGGAGTGACGGCTCTATTGCAGCGACAGGTTTCCAAGTACATGATGCAGCATTCTCTTTGAATCCAAGCACGAAGCTGAATATTGATTATACAGCGACAACAGGCTTAACCTTAGAGGATCGCTATATCCGCCCAACGCGTACATTTAGTGATAAAAAGAACTATGTGAATCCAAATAACCCGGATGCAGGACGTGATGTGCCAACATACGGCCTATCCTTTAAAGTCGTCGGACAAAGTAAGGACCGTTCTGTTGGAAAGGTATTAATTTCTAAAAGTAACTAAACAAAAAGCCGGATTCTATCCATGAATCCGGCTTTTTGATACGTTAAGACATGGATTTTTAGCGTAGGACGCGTCTTTGATCGAATGTTTGTTCTTTTTTATTTTGATATCCGAATGAAACCATTATATAATAGAGATTGGAAGGTTTTTCTTTCATTCAATGTTCTTTTTAGTTGTTAAAAAACCAAGAAAGGATGAGCGTTACCAATGAGTTGTGTCACTGCCAAGCAATTAAAGGTGATTCGAGGGACGATGCAGACTTTTTGCAGCCATTTAGAGTATGATGGCCACGGTAAGCTTCATATTAATACCATCATGGCTTTTATTAAAAAGGAATTTGGTGTAAGAAAAATGAAAGACATTCCACAAAGTCGTTTTCATGAGGCGTTAGAGCTAATCCAAGACTTTGATTTATACACGGACAAAATACAAATACGAGACCGTCTATCAGAAAGGAATTCACTAAATTGAATATTTTAGCAATGATTTTAGTAGGAATTGTCGCTTTAGAGCACATTGTCATCATGTTACTAGAAATGTTTTTTATGGAATCAAAAATGGCGAAAAGATCTTTCAATCTGCCTGAACACTTACAAAAGGATCCAAATGTGAAAGTGATGTTTGCTAATCAAGGGCTATACAATGGCTTTCTAGCTGCTGGACTCATTTGGGGGCTCATTCTTGGTTCGAATACCGTAGGATATATGATTCAGCTATTTTTCGTTCTTTGTGTGTTCATCGCAGCAGTATTTGGCGGTGTGACGTCTAATAAATCGATTATCATCAAACAAGGGTTACCAGCTTTTCTTGCATTAATTGCACTTATCCTGGCTATATAATCCTATCATCGTGATAGAAAACCTTTGCAGTTTAGGAAGGACGAGCATCGGAGCGAATTTGACATTGGTGAGCACTGAAGCGCAGGACTGACACCGAATGCGAGGGTTTGTCTACACAGTAAAGCCGCCCCAGAGGGCGGCTTTTATCTTTTACGCATTCCCATCAAACGAATAATGGACGTAAGACAAAGGGCAACAGCGACAGCCAATATGATTTTTCCATACATGACGCCCGTAAGATTCATTAAAAAGACAGCCAATATGATACAGAGCGTGATGATAATCATCACAATCGAATAGGTTTTCATCTCTTTTTCCACTCCTTTTAAATTCCCTCTAGCGCAAGAGGTCTGTCAATTGTTTCTCATATTATATCATTTCATCACAATTTTACATGAAATTCCCTGTCAATAGAATGTGACAGAATGATTAGATTTGAAGTGAGGCTATAATTTTTAAAAAATCGGGTATAACATAAAGAGTTGTATCTAAGTCTGATTGCTTGATATTTAATTGTGCAAAATGTAAAATAGCCACATGATAAATAGAAAGGATGATCAAGTTGAGCAAGAACGTTTTATTAGTATCAACAAGCAGCTCAGAAATGAACGGACACCCAACAGGCTTATGGCTAGAAGAATTGGCCGAGCCATTTCATATTTTTAAAGAAAATGGACTAAACGTGCAAATCGTTTCAATAAAAGGTGGAACAGTACCGATCGATAAAAATTCAATTCCTGAAGGAGTTCCAGCACAATATCAAGATGTGTATGAATTACTTCAAGACACAAAGGCACTGACAGATGTAAACCCAGCTGAGTATGATGGCATTTTCTTTGCTGGAGGACATGGGCCAATGATCGACTTTGCCTCCAATCAACTGGTTGCCGATGCGATCTTAGCGATTTCAGACAAAAATGGAGCCGTTGGGGCAGTTTGCCATGGCGTTTCTGCCTTTGTTGATGTGAAGGATCGTGATGGAAAATCATTTATCGACGGCAAGAAAATAACAGGATTCACAAATGAGGAAGAGGATGCTGTTCAGCTGACATCTAAAGTTCCATTTTTATTGGAAACAAAACTGCGCGAGCAAGGGGCAGCATTTGAAAAAGGCGATGCATTTGCGCCATTCGCTGTTGTAGACGGACAAATCATTACTGGACAAAATCCAGGATCAAGTGCAGAAACAGCACGCTTATTTGTCAAAACCATTGCATAAATCATTAAAAAACCAGTCGTGACTCATACGGCTGGTTTTTTGTTATAAAAATTTCCTAAAAAGTCCAAAACAAGTATTAGAAAAATGGTAAAATAATCACAGGGTAAAAAACCCAAATTAGGGAAAAGGGGATGTTCCTGTGAGAGCATTTTATGTCAAAATCACCGCCGCCTTACTGTCTATTTTATTGGTCACAACAGGTTTATTTTCACCAGCAATCAAAGCAGAAGATGCACCAAAATCAAGTGAAAAAGTATCGCCACTGACTGAAAAAGCCATTCAGCAAGTGCAAGAGTCGTTTGAAAAGCAGGATAAAGGGACTGCGGTTCAACAGAAGGAAGTAAAAAAATCATTTAAAGTAGATAAGAAAAAGGGAATAAGTATTAAACGAAAAGCGGCTGCAGATGGAAAGATGCGTACGTCTGCCGTTCGCTCTATTGATGGACTAGCCATTAATCAATCGGCAGTTTTAAACGAGGAAGATCCAGTTGATTTATGGTTCTTAAGTACATCGTCTCCTCAGGCGCTCATCAGCCGGATTACCTCTCCAAATACTGATTATTTCGTTCAGTTATTTGTTATTGATTATGAAGAAGGACAAGCTTATCCAACGGATCTGATTCAACCGGCAGGCAGTCTGCTTGCGTTAAGCAATTTACCAGCGGGGGATTATGCGTTTGGTATTACTAGCGGTGGAAACTTTGGAGACTCATATACATTACAGGTGAACGCAAAAAACCCACCAAATTTCACAGGTGCTGAATCCCTATCATCAACATTGCAATACTTTGTTGCTGCGTATGCCAATGGGGATGTTTTCGCAAATGGTACAAAAGTGTATAACAAACAATCTAAGACCGCCGATTATAAATGGGAGCGTGTATTTTATTTCTCATATGATGGAAAATATCAACAGAGAACGCATTCTGTTGACAGTGTAAAAGTGAAAAGTATTTCGGCACCAGTATCGTACTCTGCTCCATATGCGAGTTCCTCTGAGGCCATTCTTGTATACTTAGATGTGGAGACATTATTTATGTATCATGAATCATCGTTTGCTAGTGGGCAGTACTACCATAGCAGCTTTGTTGATACTCTCGGAAAGACAACGCCAAGGCGTTTAGACATTGATGATCTGACCAATTATGGCGATCATATTTTGGCTGTTGATTTAAAGACAGGAAAGCCAATTGATTTCTTCAGTGTCCTTAATTTCTACTATGCAGCAGGGATCGAGAAGCTGCCAACGATCAATACATTGAATTAAGATCGGCGGTTGACATCAAATCGCCACATGTGTAGAGTAAAGATAATTAAATGACAAAAGTCCACTAGGGGAGTCATGTATGACTGAGACAAGAGGAAATCTTGGACCCTTTGAACCTGATCTAGTTTGTACTAGCGGAGGGAAGTGGAGCTGGACCTTGTCTTATTCATGATTGAATCGATAAGAAGGCCGCTCCATTTGGGGTGGCTTTTTCATTTATTCAACTGAAAAAGAGGAGGCTTTTTTTATGACATTTTCAACCCAATTAAGGCAAGAAGCAGAACCATTATTTGAAGCGATTTATCAGCATCCGTTTGTGAGAGGACTCGCAGCAGGAGAACTCGAAAAGGAACAGATCATTCATTATGTCAAACAGGATGCAGAATATTTAAATGCCTTTATTAAAATTTATGCGGCAGCCATCAGCAGATGTACAGACAGAGAGGACATTACCTTTTTCCATCAACAAATGGCTTTTGTCCTTGATAGTGAGACACATCCTCATCAAAACCTTTGCCGGGTGGCAGGTGTCGCTTATGATGAACTGCAAGGTGCGTCTTTGGCGCCAAGTGCTCATCACTATATTCATCACATGCTGCAAGTCGCCGAGGAAGGGACGCTAGGAGAAATCATTGCGGTTTTGCTCCCTTGCCCTTGGACCTATTGGGAAATAGGCAAACGAATGCTTAAAGATGTTGAGCCCGACCCTGCCCATCCATTCTATGAGTGGATCACGTTTTATGGCGGGTTAACGGACTCTGTTACAGTGGAGCTTTGCAAACGGCTTGATCAGTGGGCGGAAGGAGCAAGTGAGAAGGAAAAGGAGAAAATGAAACAGCACTTCATCTTAAGCTGTCAGCTTGAGTATAAATTCTGGGAAATGGCCTTTACTGTCGAAGAGTGGCCTGTCCAAATGGAGGTGCATTCTTTATGACATGGAAGATGAAAGAAGTCGTTCTTGCTGTCATTTTATCAGTGGCATGCGGAGTTATCTATTTAGGGTGGTCGACGCTTTATTTACCGATTACAGCCCTTGTCGGTCCAGCAGGAGGCAACATCATGTTCGGAATTTGGGTCATTGCCAGTCCAATCGTTGCTTACATTATCCAAAAGCCAGGAGCTGCCCTCATCGCAGAAACAGCTGCCGCCGCCGTGGAATTACTGACAGGCAGCCACTTCGGTCTTTCTGCGCTTTTGATTGGTGTATGCCAAGGACTTGGAGCAGAAATCGCCTTCGCTCTATTTGGCTATAAGCGATATCGTATGTGGACACTCATGTTGTCTGGTGCCTTTGCAGCAGTAGGGGCAATGGCATATAGCCTCATTGCCAATGGATTCGGCTATTACACGCCTCAAGTGTTACTCATGACACTTGTCACTCAAGTCATCAGCGGTATGTTACTCGGCGGTTGCTTGGCAAAGGTTGTGGTGGATGCTTTATCTAAAACGGGTGTGCTGAATCAATATGCCATCATGAAAGAAAAACGAAGTAAGGGTGACCAGCATGGATTCATTTCTCGCGTGCAGTAATCTCACTGTCCGTTTTTATGAACAGGCGAATCCCGTTCTTCATCAAGTATCTCTTTCTATTCAAAAGGGGGAAAAGGTGCTGATATTAGGACCAAGTGGAAGCGGGAAATCTACGCTGATTTCTGTGCTTGCTGGTATTATTCCAGAGCATATGGAAGCTGAAGTACAGGGAGAAGTGATGCGGCAAAGGCATACTGGTGTCATGTTTCAAGACCCAGATTCGCAGTTTTGTATGCACCGAGTCAATGAAGAAATTGCGTTTAGCTTAGAGAATCGATCTGTCCCTCGAGAACAAATGGATGACATGATTCAACATCTCATGAAAAAGGTACAGCTGGATGTTGACCCAAATACAGATATTCATACCTTATCTGGCGGAATGAAGCAGCGGTTGGCGCTTGCTTGTTTACTAGCATTAGAGCCAGATGTCCTGTTCTTTGATGAACCGACTGCACAGCTTGATCCAGCAGGAAGAATGGAGATATTTCAATTACTTCAGCAGCTTTCGGCTGAACAGAATCAGACGATGATTTTTGTGGAGCATGTGTTAGACGGTGTCATCGAGTGGATGGATCGGGTGATCTTGTTAGATCTTCAAGGCTGTATTATAGCAGATGGAACGCCAAAAGACGTGATGAACACATTTGAGGGAGAAATGAAAGAAGCCGGCATTTGGCGTCCGAAAATATTTCCCGAGAAATGGTCCACTATCGTACAAGATCCGTTTCATCCACTGAGTCAAACACTCTTGCAAACCTTTGAGGCGAGAAAAGAACGTCATGAGACATCAACAAATCGAGAGACAATCATTCGCACAGATCATCTACAATTAAGCTACGGGAAAAAAAGCATTATAGATGACCTGCACCTTGATATAAAAGCAGGAGATTGGGTTGCGATCATCGGTGAAAATGGAAGCGGAAAAAGTACGTTTCTTAAACATGTCATCCGTTTAGAACCAATAAAGAAAGGTCACATTTTTTTAAAAGGAAAACACCTGAAAAAGTGGTCTGACCGAACATTATATGAAAAAGCAGGCTTTGTATTTCAAAATCCAGAACTTCAATTTATACAGGACACAGTGTTTGATGAAATCGCATTTGGTGGGAGACAGCGAAATTGGCCAGAGTCTGTGGTGCAAGAAAAAACGAATCAGCTATTGGCAGAGTTCGGTCTAGAGAAGCATAGAGACGCGCATCCTTTCACCTTAAGCTTAGGACAAAAAAGAAGATTAAGTGTTGCCACGATGCTTCTTTTTGATCAGGATGTACTCATTTTAGATGAGCCGACCTTCGGGCAGGATGAGAAAACGGCGAGGGAGTTAATCCGGCGTTTAAAAGAACGTCAACGACAAGGCACCACTATTATCATGGTCACACATGATATGGAACTCGTTGATGAGTGCGCTGATCAAGTGCTTGTTTTTCATCAAGGGGAGCATGTTTATGATGGTACGCCTTTTGATTTATTTTCTCATCAGGAACTTGTCACTTCCTGTGAGCTGAGAGTGCCGTTACATTATCGCTATATGGCTGAAAGAAAGGAAGTGATGACGATTGCAAAGTAATCACTCCTTTCTATCCACTGTAAATCCAGTCATGAAATTACTCGCCCATCTCCTTGCGATGTGCTGTCTGATGGCGATTTCTGATCCTAAAACGACGTTCATCATCTGGCTGTTTGCACTTGGAATTGGACTTGTCCTAGGCGGCTGGAATTTGAAATACCTCATCACCAGACTTGTACCTTATCTGCTCTTTTTCATTCTCGTGTTTTGGATGATGGCGGCCTTTGGCAAGGGAGATCATACAGTTTGGAAATGGGCATGGTTTCATATCACAGAGGAGAGTTTAAGAAATGGGCTGACCATTTCTTTTAGAATGCTTGGGTTTGTGACATTTGGTCTCCTTTTTACATCAACAACTGATTTGACGGCCTTTATGATGAGCTTAATCCATCAATGCCGAATGTCACCCAAATGGGCATATGGGATGCTGGCAGGCTTCCGGTTTATCCCGTTGTTTCAAAGTGAATTGAAGCAAATGAAGGCTGCACATAAAATTAGAGGTTACAAGCAAAAAAACAGCTGGAAAGCCTTTATACGTTATGCACTCCCCCTTTTCACGCAAGGCGTACGGAAATCTGAACGACTAGCCATTGCGATGGAAGCAAGAGGCTTCACAGGGACGAGGGAGAGAACATATTATCATGTCATCAGCACTTCATGGATCGACTGCATGTATCTTTTTTTCATCGTCATCAGTGTGTTGATATGCATGTTCTTTTTTTAAAAACAGCCACATTCTCTTGATAGAATGTGGCTGTTTTATATGTCTTAGGTCATTTGGTTGATATTAGTACACATTGCAGGCTGTAATAGATCATATAAAGAACCGATAAAGAGAGTGTACTGAGAAAAAGAGAGGATGAACGTGAGCGAATGTCACAGAGAATTGATAACATAATAGACGCTTTACCAATCGTTGGACTAGCTATGAGAGAGCAGCTAACCTTTTCTGTATTAGGGAAAGAGAAGGTTCTTTATTATCAGCAGCACGGGAACATTGACTTAGGGTTTAAAGCAGGGGACGTTGTAGCTCCCGGGTTCCAAAACTTTTCGATGTTGAAAAATGGGAGAGAGCCATCATTTATCCAGATTCCTAAAGAGGTGTACGGTATTCCTATGGACATCGTCGCCGTCCCGATTAAAGATGACAATGGTCAAGTGGTCGCTGCCTTCTGTGTAGCATATGATCAAACGAATCAACAACGATTAGAACACATTATGACGGAAAGTAACGATGCTTCCGAAAAACTAGTCGCGATGGTACAGCAAGTGGCTGCACATTCAGAGGAACTACAAGCGACAAGTGAACAAATTCTACAAAATACAAAAACCACTGTCGAAAATTCCTCTAAAATCAACCAAGTGTCTAATCTCATCAAAGGTATCTCTGATCAAACGAACTTACTTGGACTCAATGCATCCATTGAGGCTGCAAGAGTAGGTGAAGCAGGAGCAGGCTTTGGGGTGGTTGCTACGGAAGTGAGAAAGCTGTCTACTCACGCGAAGCAAGCAACGACTGATATTGAAACAGCGCTAAAAGATGTGCAAGGCTCTATCAAAGGAATGGAAGAAGAAATAGCACAAATCGTGGCTTCTTCTGAACATCAAGCAGAACTCGTTGGCACTTTCACAAAAATTATTGAGGGGCTGCACGAAACGAACGAAACGATGAAAACATTGGCAACAGACTTAGTGAATTATCAAGTGAAATAAATAAACGAATCAAAAAACCTCCAGCTGTATCGGAGGTTTTTAACGTGTTGAAGTGAGTTTTTTGTCATGATATTGACGGGTTTTTCACTGACAGGGAAGTTACACTTCTGTATGATAGAAAAAGAGAGACCTGTTTTGATCATTAGACCTATACATAAGGAGGAAGCCCATCTTGACACAATCAGCAAAGCTGCAAGAAGTACTTGCGCCTTACCGTCCATTGTTAGATCAAACTGAAAAACCACTGATTCAATTACAGATAAAACAAGGAAAAACAGGACCATATGACAGCAAAATATCAGGTGATCCTTATTTCCCAAAAAACGACGAATATCCCGTTGATGGAGAAGGCCATCCTATGAAGCTGCTGGCACAAATCAATTTCGGCCAGCTGCCAAAGCTGAAAGATTACCCAGAAACAGGACTTTTGCAAGTTTTTATTTCTGTACATGATGATCTTTATGGGATGAATATTGACCATAAAACAGAGCAAAAAGATTTTCGGATCAAATTTATTGAGGAACCTTTCTTAGCTGAAGAAGACTTATTGACTGATTTTTCATTCGTGAAAATTCCTGACGATTTTTATTTTCCAGTTACGAAGGAAGGCGCGATTACAGGTGAATTATCAAGCGAAACGATCAGTGTAGAAGATTTCCGCTTTGAAAAAGTCACAGGAAAGCGAAGCTGGGATCTATTCGAAGATGCTGTTGGTATTGATGGTGATGAAGCAGATCAATTGCTAGATGAATTTTATGAGACAGCAAGTGGTTTTGGCCATAAAGTTGGCGGATACCCAGGTTTTACACAAGAAGACCCGCGTACCTATGTAGACCAAGAACATAGTGTGCTATTATTGCAAATTGACTCAGATGATGAAGTGGACATGTTATGGGGAGATTGCGGCATTGCTAACTTTTTTATCAAACCAGAAGACCTCAAACGAAAACATTTCGAAAATGTCGTCTATAACTGGGATTGCTCCTAATTTTGTAAAAAACACTCTTTTTGAAGAGTGTTTTTTGTCTATTTTTAGCCTTTTTGCCCCTAAATCGTCATTTCTGAGAGGTAATATGTCATTCTTTCTAGTTGACCGTATCAAAAAAAAATGTAAAATCATCTTAAAGTCCTCTTTTTTGAAAATAATAATAAAATGACATATCAATCAACAATGAAATGCTCGAAAAAGCGGAATGTACTGGGGGGGATCAATTGATCATTTCGAAAGTAATCAACAATAATGTGGTCAGTGCGTATGATGACGAGCAGCATGAGCTGGTCATTATGGGTAGAGGGATTGCGTTTCAAAAGAAAAGCGGAGACCCGATTGACGAAGAACGTATTGAAAAAGTATTTTCCATTCAAAATAAAGATATATCAGAAAAATTCAAAACCCTGCTTTATGATATTCCGATCGAGTATATGCAAGTGTGTGAGGCAATTATCGATTACGCGAGAACGACCCTTAACAAAAATTTAAATGACAGCATCTATGTCACATTAACGGATCATATTACCTTTGCTATTGAACGTCATCAAAAAGGAATGGACATAAAAAATGCCTTGCTTTGGGAAATCAAACGGCTGTACAAAGAGGAATTCATGTGTGGTGTAGAAGCGATTCGGATCATACAGGACAAGCTCAACATCCATCTTCCCGAGGATGAAGCAGGCTTTATTGCGATGCATATTGTCAATGCAGAACTGAATGAGGAAATGCCGAATGTCATTCAAATTACAAAACTGATTCAAGATATTTTGAACATCGTAAAGTATCATTTCCAAATTGATTTGGACGAAGAATCATTAAATTATTTCCGTTTTGTCACGCATTTGAAGTTTTTTGGACAGCGTCTGTTTAACGAAACACAAATGGAAAATCAAAATGAGTTTCTGTATGAAGTGGTAAAGGAAAAAAATACAGCCGCTTTTCAATGTGCGGAGAAAATTAATGACTATGTTCAAAAAGAATACAACCGAAGTCTCATAGAAGATGAGATGTTATACTTAACTTTGCACATCGATCGAGTCATAAAAAGAAAATAAATCAAAAAGAAAGCGTTGACATATCAAAATTAACATGCTAATTTATAACTATAAACTCAATAACCCACAATCTTTTAGGATTGTTACTGGTCAAGCAGGCAAAACCTAAATCATTGTCCCTATCTTTGATAAGGCATGATTTAGGTTTTTTTGTATCTAAAGGCTTATAAAATTGAATAACGATCAATCGCTATGAAGGATTGTTACTGGTTAAGCAGGCAAAACCTAAATATCGATTAATGTCTGAATCGCTATTTTTCGGGCATTAATGGATGTTTAGGTTTTTTCTATATCAAGATGAAATCAACGATTGGAGGGTAACACAATGAACCACAAACAAACAGCAAAAGAAGTTCTAGAGCTTGTCGGCGGTGAAAAGAATGTTAAGCATGTCACGCACTGTATGACAAGGCTCCGCTTCAACTTATACGATGAAAGCAAAGCGGATAAAGAGAAGCTGCAATCAACAGACGGCGTCATGGGCGTGAATCAAAGCGGCGGTCAATACCATGTCATTATTGGCAACGACGTATCAAACGTCTATCAAGCAATGATTGCTGATTCTGGGTTATCAACAGATGTAAAGTCAGGCGATTCAGATGAATCATCAAAACAAAATGTGATTTCAAAACTTTTCGATTTTATCTCTGGTGTCTTCACACCGATTCTTCCAGCCATCGCTGGAGCTGGTATGATCAAAGGAATCTTGGCATTAATGCTGACGTTCCAATGGATCTCAGATAAAAGCAGCACATATGCGATTTTAACAGCTATCGGAGACGGAGCCTTTTACTTCTTACCGATTCTGCTCGCTGTAAGCGTAGCCAAAAAAATTGGCACAAATCAGTATATCGCTGCTGCCATTGCAGCAGCCGCACTGCACCCGCAGCTCACTGCTTTACTAGGTGCAGGAAATACAGAATTTCTAGGCTTGCCAGTGGTTGCCGTTGTGTACTCTTCATCGGTGATTCCAATTCTACTCACTATCTGGCTCGGCTCATATGTGGAAAGATTCGCAGAAAAATACAGTCCGAAATCACTAAAAATCATTCTTGTTCCAACAGTTACACTTCTTGTCGTGGTACCAGTTATGCTCATCGCGGTTGGACCGCTTGGTGGGATTATCGGAAATGGTCTTTCAGGTGGAATTGATTTATTGTTCAAACATGCAGGTATTTTGGCCGGACTCTTAATCGGTGGCTTTATGTCACCATTGATCATTACGGGCATGCACTATGCACTACTTCCAATCATGATCAACAACATTACATTAAACGGTTTTGACTTCATTCTTCCAATGATGTTTGTAGCGAATATGGCACAAGCAGGCGCAGCATTCGGTGTCTTCTTAAGATCAAAAAACAAAACATTCAAATCATTGGCGATGTCTACAAGTATCACTGCATTAATGGGTATTACTGAACCTGCTATGTATGGTGTGAACATGCGATTGAAAAAACCGTTCCTTGCAGCCCTCATTGGTGCAGCAGCAGGCGGCGTGTTCATGTCCATCTTCAAAGTAAAGTCGTATGTGATATCTGGATCAGCAGGTCTCCCAGGTCTTCCAACGTTCATTGGACCAACATTTGTTTACTCCATCATTGGATTAGTGATCGGCTTTGTTGTAGCAACCATCATGACACTTGTTCTAGGGTTCAAAGATGTACCAGTGAAAGATGATACAAAAGCAGACAAACCAGAAGAAAAGAAAGACACAGTAGCGCTTCAAAATGAAGTGGTACAAAGCCCGCTTGAAGGTCAACTAAAGCCGCTCAATCAAGTAAATGATGCAACATTCTCTAATGAAATCATGGGTAAAGGAACAGCCATTGTCCCAACAGTTGGACGTGTAGTAGCACCGTTCAACGGCAAAGTTGAAACCATTTTCCAAACGAAACATGCTATTGGTTTAAAGAGTGATCAAGGCACAGAGCTTCTCATCCATGTGGGGATTGATACAGTAAAACTTGGCGGTAAACATTTCACAAGTCATGTGCAGTCAGGTGATCTCGTTCAAGCAGGAGATCTGCTAGTTGAATTTGATATCAAGGGCATTCAGCAAGAAGGCTATGATGTAACAACGCCAATTATCGTCACCAACACAAATGATTATGCACAAGTTAATGCGAAAACAGATGGGGCGATTACAGTAAAAGAGGCACTGCTTACAGTCAGTGTAGAAGAAAATGAGGAGGGCATTCAACATGACGAATTTAGAAAAAACATTTCCTAAAGGTTTCTTATGGGGCGGCGCGGTAGCCGCCAACCAAATTGAAGGCGCTTATAACAAAGATGGAAAAGGCTTGTCGACAGCCGATATATCACCACACGGTATTATGCACCCATTCGATGAATCAATGAAAGACCTTAACTTATATCATGATGCGATCGACTTCTATCATCGCTACAAAGAAGATATTGCCCTGTTTGCAGAAATGGGATTCAAGTGCTTCAGACTATCCATTTCTTGGCCACGTATTTTCCCAAATGGCGACGATGCGGAACCGAATGAAGCGGGCCTCGCTTTCTATGAAAAAGTATTTGATGAACTTCATAAGCATGGAATTGAGCCAGTTGTCACGATCTCTCACTATGAAATGCCGCTTGCACTTGTGAAAAACTATGGCGGATGGAGAAACCGTAAGCTTGTGGGTCTTTATGAAACATACGCTAAAACATTGTTCACTCGCTTTAAAGATAAAGTGAAATATTGGATGACTTTTAATGAAATCAACGTTGTGTTACATGCTCCTTTCACAGGGGGCGGCCTTGTATTTGAAGAAGGCGAAGACGAGAAAAGCATTCAATATCAAGCAGCGCATCACCAATTTGTTGCAAGTGCTCTAGCTGTTAAAGCAGGACACGAAATCATTCCAGATGCGAAAATCGGTTGTATGATTGCAGCGATGACAACTTATCCGTACAGCTCAAGACCAGAAGATATGTTTGCTGCGATTGATCAAGATCGTAAAACATTGTTCTTCTCAGATGTACAGGCAAGAGGCTATTACCCTGGATACATGAAACGTTATTTCCTGGAAAATAACATCAACATTGAATTCCAAGACGGTGACGAAGACATTCTAAGAAACCATACAGTCGACTATATTGGCTTCAGCTATTATATGAGTTTTGTGACAAGTACAGATCCAGAGGTTCTTGGACAAGTTACTGGTGGCAACCTATTTGAAGGCGTGAAAAACCCTTATTTAGAAGCAAGTGATTGGGGCTGGCAAATTGATCCAAAAGGACTTCGTACAACACTAAACCAACTATATGACCGCTACCAAAAACCATTGTTTATCGTAGAAAATGGATTGGGTGCTGTGGATCAAGTAGAAGAAGACGGCTCCATTCAAGACGATTACCGAATTGATTACCTAAGAAGTCATTTGCTTGAGGCTAGAGAAGCGATCGCAGACGGCGTTGATCTGATCGGCTATACAAGCTGGGGCCCAATTGACCTTGTCAGCGCATCAACAGCTGAAATGAAAAAACGCTACGGCTTCATTTATGTCGACCGTGATAACGAAGGAAAAGGTACATTAGATAGAAAGAAAAAGAAAAGCTTTGATTGGTATAAACAAGTGATTGCGACAAATGGTGATCATTTAGATGCATAAAAAAGAAAAACTACTCATGTCTTGAGTGGTCAGGCTGTCGAGAAAATCTCGACAGCTTTATTTTTCCCTTAAAGTTTCTATCTCACCATTTATAATAGAGAAAAACCTACTAAAGGAAGGTGTTTTTTCTCATGTTTCACACTAGAAATTCTTCTCAGCACGAAGCCGAATTTGTGCTACTAGATCAACTGGTTGAAGAGGATTACCTGCTTCGTAAAATATTATAGTGAGAATAAAGGTCGTCCTTCTCTTGATCCACTTATTTTGTTCAAAATGATGTTTATCGGATACCTGTACAGTATCCATTCTGAAAGACAGCTTGAGAAAGAAATTTACTATAATATGGCATATAGATGGTTTTTAGGTTTGAACATCAATGACCTCGTTCCTCATCACTCCACCATTAGTTGGAATCGTCGTCCTCGTTTTAAAGATACAACAATTTTTCAAGACATTTTCGATGAAATTGTGCATCAAGCCATCAATCATGACGTTGTAGGAGGCCGCGTTCTTTTTACTGATTCTACTCATCTCTCAGAACTATATAAATGAATTAGAAGAAGCGGTCCAAGAAAATCGAGAGGCACACGGAAAAAAGCCCTTAAAGGAGAAAGAGGAGGTGAAAACGAAAAAAGACATTCGCCAAAGTAAGACTGATCCTGAAAGTGGCTATCTTTATCGCGAAAACAAACCGAAAAGGCAAATCAGACCCTAAAAAATGCGTATCGTGTCCTTTCCTTGAGAGCTGTACAAGATCGAAAAATCATCAAAAAGTGATCTCAAGACACGTATGGGAGGAACACAAAGAAAAGATCAGACAAAACTGTCTGTCTACCTCTGGAAAAGAGCTATATAAAAAAAGAAAAGAAAAAATAGAGCGAAGCTTTGCAGATTCAAAACAACTGCACAGGCTTCGCTACTGCCGGTTGAGCGGAAAACAAACGTGAGTGAGCAAGTGTTTCTAACAGCTACCTGTCAGAACATGAAGGAGATTGCCATACACCTAGCGAAGCTAGGCTAGGTGTGTGGAAGGCCATTTTCATTCAATCTCAACTATTATCATTACGCTGAAAATAAAAAAGCTTGAGAAAAACATGAGTTTCTCTACAAGTTGACCATTCATGTCTTGAGTGTTTTTTGGGAAATTTAACAATTATATTGAAAAGTATGATGTTTTTGTGAAAATTGTCGTAATATGTCGACTAGTAATGGTTGATGTTAATTTGTAAATATAGGATAATTATCCCTGTTGTGGAATAACTGAATTGAGAAATTTGGGGGAAAATATGTCTAAAATTAAATTTTTATATGTAGCTATTATTTTTGTAGTTGCATCATCATTATTTTATGTTCAAGATGCTCAAGCTTATAGAGCAGTGAAAACAATTTCTAAGGTAACGGCTAAAGCGGATTTACCATATTGGTCTGATCTTAAAGGTTGCGGTAAATTTAAAGCTCAAAGTCAGACAACACGTACAGGATTTAAGAAGCTTCACCACGATGTCAGTTTCTATACTGTTGGCGGAAGTGTTTCTGCTCCAGGAACGGGGGCTACAGGAAGTGCTTCAAGTAAGTCTTATAGTAAGTCAACGAAAGGTAAAATCTACACTACTTCAGGTAACGTTTGTGCAGGTGGACTAGCTATTTATTTAGGTATGTATACGACAACTGAAGTAGATCAAAATAGTAGCAGAACTTATACAGCTACAGCCAAAATCTAAATTTAAAAGTCTATTCGATTCAGTTATTCCGCATTTATTTTAATATTAGGAGAATACATCATGTATAGAATACTAATATTTATGGTCTCAATAATCTTGATTGTAACGGGTTGTAGTCAAAACGAGAATATGTCTATGCAAAGAAAGATATATAACAAAGACTTTGTACGTACTATCCACTCCTATATGAAGAGTGAGTCAGGAGGTCAAGTCTTTGAGGTCAACAGCCAACAAGAACAACCATCTGAACTAATTCATAACACACTAGTACTTTACCAAAAAACTCACGGGCGCAATAGTAAACCAGTAGAATGTAGGGAAGGAAAAAATAAATTTTTCTGTAAGGTGGCACTTTCTCAAAGTGTGAATAAAAGTAAATTTACCGAGAAAGATATCACCGGTACGGACTCCTATTTAAATCTATTCTTATTATATGATACTTTTACTAAAATAAAGGATTCGAGCGGTGTTAAACTAGTGAAAGAAACCTTCTCCAAATTGGATAAGCCGTCTCCGCAAGATAAAATAGAGTATGATTATTATCTAATCTTGACATCATATTTTCATCATAAGAAACCTTCATTTTTAGAAAAAGAAATTCAATCTAATTTGGAACAATATACAAGTCTATCTCTATTTGATTATGACGAACCTATCATTCTTTATGCATCTCTTATATTGGCGAATATGTTAAAGATAGAACCCAATGTCAAACATTTAACGAAGATTTATTTTAATGAAGATAACCAAAAAACTATTTTATTTAGAGATGAAATTACATATTGGTTTCATTTTCAAATCGTTCAGTTATTACAGGATATGAATCATAAAAAAAACAGTGAGCTTACTTTTAACATTCCTTCAAATTATAAGCCTTTTCCTTCATTATTTTACTCATTAGACTCTTTAAGGAATCTTTATCTAATGTCAAACATTTTTTCTAGTGCTGATCTTGATCAAGCAGAAGAATTTAGGAAAATTCTAACTAATAGATATGAAGGGTTACTAGAGGACACAGATCAAATAAGCAGTTATCAAAAGCAGTTTTTTGCAAAACAAATCACGAACGAATTAGGCTTACCGTTTGACGAAACACTGATTCCTAATGGCACATGTCAAAACATAGAGAACAGTAGTGAAATGTACTATTGCTTTAAGCTTAAAGGAGAAAAAGCCGATAAGAGTACTCTGCAGTGGAGCGATTCAGATGATTTATTAACAGCACTTATGAAATATGATATTGTAGATATTAGTCAAGAAGATAAGAATAAATTGGTAGATATGTTTAATGAAGTTATTTCGTATCAAGGAGATAATTATCACATTATTCTCAATCTATATACGGACCTTTTATTAAACTATAATCTGGATGTGCCAAAAGTTCAAATTAAGAAAAAAATTAAAGCCTCGCAATGTGGCTTAGGTTATTGCACATCTAAAGGAAGTTACGATTTTGAATTGGGTGTTTATGGAAATAACACACTTAATTTATTAGAGGGGATTGAGATGGCAAGTGAACTTAGATAATAAGGAAGATGCGTCGATTTTAAAGGTCGACCACCTTGGTTTTCAATATGGGAATGCAATCATCTTAAAAAATTTGTCTTTACATATTCAAGGCTCTGGCCTTTATGCCCTTCATGGAGAAAGTGGTAGTGGGAAGACGACATTTATTAATATTATTGCATTGATTCAAAAACCGAGTACTGGGAAGATGACGTTGTTCAATCAGCCCATTGATTTTACAAATCAAGAACAGATTGATAATTACCGCAAAAAAATCGCCTATTTTTTTCAGGATTTGAACTTGATTGAGTCTTTAACTGTCAGAGAAAATCTACACGTTATCTCATTAATTAACGAACAAGAAATCTCAAATGAAAGATTAGTGGAACAGGCTGCGAAGCTCAAAATGAGCGAGAAAATTGATGTCACAGTGAGCAACTTATCAGGGGGAGAAAGGCAGCGCGCGGCTTTTTTGAAAATCATGCTGTTTGATTATTCATTGATTCTATTAGATGAACCAACAAATAACCTTGATAAAGATAATATTCAGATGATGCTTGGTATGTTATCTGAATTGAAGAAAACGAGGACCATTTTAGTCGTTACACATTCTGATACCGTAGTGCAACATGCTGATGTCGTCCTTCGATTTGAAGACTTGAATAAAAAGGACCAATCCATATGAAAACAACATTCGTCTTTGAGTATTTAAAAAAGAAACATCGACCGACCCTGAGAAAATTAGCTGTTTTGAATTTTGTTTTACTGATGTTAATCTTTTTCTCCATATTTACTATCTTGATTTCTGCCGATAATATTTATAAAAACGTATTGACTAATGATCGTCTATCAATGGTTTTAATTAATGGATATTCGAAAACTGGTGAGTATCAGTACGATACAGATAAAATTAAGCGTATGCCGAATGTCAAAGACATTGTCTATGAATATGACGTCTCGTTATCTATTGAAGCAAATGGAGAAACGGATATATTGTCGGCTTTATCATTCAATCCGACAACAAAAGAGGCTGTGAGTTATGAAGGAGATCTAAAAGAAAACACTATCCTGCTTCCAGAAAGATTTAAAGGTAAAAAAATAAAAGTTTTTGATGGTGAAGTGGAACCATTAAAAGCGAATATTGATTACTACAAAGGAGAAGGGAACTATTTCTTAAAAGATTACAGTTACTTATCACCTGATCTGTATAAAAAGCTAAGTAATCAAATTAAGATTGGTGAGAACTACGATGGTGTTAGAACACTCATTGTTAATTTAAATAAAACCGAGGATATTTATGAATTTGTGAACCAGTTTGATCGAATGTTTGATGAAGAAGATGTTTTTGTATACTATCAAGCGCAAGGGCTAGAGAAACTAGTTGCTAATTCAAAATTGTCATTTTTACTGCTTGTCGTATTTCAGATCATTTTATTTGTGGTGATTACTTTTATTTATCGAGGTCAGATGCATACACTGATTAGTATTTTGAATCGAGATTTGTTGTCCTTGTATTTAAATGGGATGTCATCAAAGGATATGATCAAGCAATTCTATCGTAGTATAGATAAGATGAACCTAAAAGTGTATATTGTTGCGTTACTATTCATTGCTGTCTTGGGTGCTTTCCTGCTAGGACAATTACCGGGAGAGATCATTCTATGGATTGGTGGAACAGCTGTTGGACTTCTACTTGTCTTGGTTCTATTAAATAAATGGTTTGTGCGATACATTATCACAAAACGTATGAAGAAAGAACTGTCACAAGAAAATATCGTATCAAGATTACGTAACTAAAAAAGAACTGCTAATTGGCAGTTCTTTTTTTAACAACTAGGCTTTGAGAGCTTAGAACTAGATGTGTTATTTCCACACTTGATCCGCAATCTCAATCACATGACGCAGCTTTTCCCATTGCTGCTCTTCTGTTAACAAATTGCCTTCCTCTGTTGAGGCGAATCCGCATTGTGGGCTCAAACAGATTTGGTTGATGTCCACATATTGAGCTGCTTCCTCGATTCTTCTTTTGATCTGATCAACGGGTTCAAGTTCCCCATACTTTGAAGTGACAAGACCTAGTACGATTTGAAGGTTTGGATTTTTCACATAACGAAGGGGTTCGAATCCGCCAGAACGGTCATCGTCGAATTCTAAGAAGAGACCATCCAAATCGAGACCCGCAAAAATCGTTTCTGCTGCTGCTTCATATCCGCCTTCAGCTGCCCACGTCGATTTAAAGTTACCACGGCAAATGTGCATAGTGATCACCAAATCCTCTGGTCGATCGGCAACCGCTTCATTGATTGTTTTCGCAAACGATTCACGCAGTTCATCTTCCTCGCGGCCAAAAGCTTTGATTTGTTCATGTCCTTTTTCAGAAAAGAACACAGCCCAAGCTGTATCATCTAGCTGTAAGTAACGGCAGCCTGCATCATAAAAAGCACGGATGGCTTTTTTATAAGCTTGTGCCACGTCATGGTGAAAATCATCTAAGCTGTCGTACACACCTTCTTCAAGCTTTCCACGGAAAAAGAGCATATTCGGACTTGGAATTGTCATTTTAGCCGTATGATCATCCGCGATGCTGTGAAGGAAGCGATAATCCTCTAGCATTGGATGATCAGTAAAATCAATCTTACCTGTTACTTTGATGCCTCTCGCTTTTGTCGTCGTATTGTGGAATTGAATGCCTTGGTCTGCTTCAAATCCTTCGACCCCATCAAGCCCTTCTAGAAAGTCAAAATGCCACCATGCACGTCTGAATTCTCCATCTGTGACAACCTCTAATCCAATTTCCTTTTGCTTCTCTACAATACGAGTGATTTCTTCGTTTTCAATTTGTCTGAGCTGTTCTGCTGTCAGTGTACCGTCTGCCTTTTGCTTACGAGCTTCTTTGATGCGTTCAGAACGAAGTAAACTCCCTACTTGATCTGCGCGAAATGGCGGCTTTGTTGTTTTCTTACCAATGGTTTGTACTTGTGTCATGCTGAATCCCTTCTTTCTGCAGGTTATAAATCAAATAAAAAAGCTCTTCCTTAGATAAGGAAGAGCATCATATACTGTGAGATCTCTGCCTTATCTTCAAACAAGCATCAGCTTGCTTAAGGAATTAGCACCATTCTGTTCCTAGGAACAGCGGTTGCCGGGTTTCACAGGGCCAGTCCCTCCACCACTCTTAATAAGGTTACCTTTGATTCAATTTTCTTAATAAACACAATTATTCAATCTTTTCGAGAAAAAGTCAATGGTTTTTCCTATTTATTTTCCTACATAAACAAATCAGCGACGAGAACACCGGCTAATCCAACAAGTGATAGAACAGTCACCATTAATGTCCAAGTTTTAAAAGTTTGAGCCATCGACAAATTAAAGTATTCTTTGTAAATCCAGAAACCTGCATCATTCACGTGAGAGAATGTTATACTGCCGGCGCCTGTTGCAATCACCATTAATTCTGGGCTGACTCCCGTCAAACCAATCAGCGGTGCAGAAATGCCAGCTGCTGTGAGACCCGCGACAGTCGCTGACCCTAAAGAGACACGTAGGACAGCTGCAATCAGCCAAGTGAGGAGCAGAGGAGACAGTGTGCTTCCTTGCATAATCCCTGCAATGTATTGATCAACACCGCTGTCAATGAGCACCTGTTTAAAGGCGCCGCCGCCTGCAATGATCAATAGAATCATCGCAATGGAGCCAATTGAATCCGTAATCGACTTCATGACGTCCTGCATGCTCTTTCCTCTGCCAAGACCAAATGTGTAGATGGCAAGTAGCACAGAGATTAATAGGGCAATCGCCGGCTCACCTAAAAACTCAGCCGCCGGTAGCAGCGGGGAGGACGGGAAGAAAATTTCTAAACATGCTCTGAATGTCATGAGCAATACAGGTAAAATAGCGGTGAAAATACTAATGCCGAAGCTTGGCATTTCCTCTTCTGTAAATTCCTTTGGATTAAACAAGTCCTTTGGAATGTGTGCATGCAGTTGATCTTTCTTAAATAGTTTCGTAAACAAAAGTCCGCCTACTAAAACAGCAGGAATGGCTAAAATAATTCCAACCAATAAGGTTTGTCCCATGTTGGCTTGAAATACATTGGCAATGGCTGTCGGCCCTGGGTGAGGAGGGAGAAAGCCATGTGTTGTAATGAGTGCAGCGACGAGCGGCATTCCCACATACAACACAGGGAGTCTTGCGGCTTGAGCAATGGTAAAGACTAATGGAATAAGAATAATGAATCCGGTTTCATAAAATAGAGCAATTCCGATAACAAATCCAGTCAGCATCGTCGCCCATTGAATTTTCCCGATACCAAAGCGGTCGATGAGTGTCATGGCAATACGCTGAGCACCGCCAGAATCAGCCATCAATTTACCAAGCATCGCTCCAAAGCCAAGAACCAACGCCAGATGGCCGAGTGTACTTCCAAGCCCTTTTTCGACTGAAGCAATCGCTTCAAGTGGTGACATGCCTTCTAAAACGGCAACGATTAAAGAGACAATAATCAACGAAATGAAAGCGTTTAACTTAAAGACAACCATGAGTAAAAGTAATAACAAAACGCCAAGTCCGATAAAAACTAACGACATGATCTTTCCTCCTTTGTGCTGCATAAGGGAGCGTGAACGCTCCCTCTGCTTTATCCTTCAAGTATGTCTACTGCTTCTTTTAACGTATCCTTTGAGCCAACATTTCCCGGGAAAATCACATAAGACATGAATGGGAATTTACTTTCTTCTCCTGTTTGCCAAACGGGAATACCTGGTCTGATTTGACCTGCGACAGTCGCACGTTTGACGCTGAGTCCTCTTGTTCCAATATCACTTGAGGTGATTCCACCTTTGGCAATGAGGTACTTAGGGCGAATGGAGAGGCGCTGAACAATGCTTGTCACAGCATCACTAATCTGAACAGACAGCTTCAATTCTTCCTCTTGACGATCGTCCCCAAGATCAAGCCGTTCTCTCCTTGTATAAACAGCAACCGATTGCCCGGTTGTTAAAAGCCTTTCAGTTTGTTGAATCACGCGGTCCATTTCCTCTTGAAATGCTTCAGGTTCTAACACGAGGTGTGTATCAAATTCAATAAATGCGATGTCTTCATTTTGCTGCAGCGCTCGCAATTGTTCGGTTGTTTTTTTGACATGGGAACCGACCATGATGAGGCCACCGTGCCTGCTTTCTTCCTGTATTAAGTCTTGTCTAGTTAATAGAGCTTGATCCTCAATGCCGCCAAGCACTTTTGTGAGAGCGGCCGCACTTCTGAATAGAAAGTGCTGACCTGCTTTGATGGCATCTATGAGGGCAACGACAAAGACTTTGACATCGTCATAGTCCACTGCATTTACAACTACTTTTTGAAAATCCTTCACGGTCATCAGCTGATCCTTGATTTGTTCAATACGTAAAGCCCGGATATCTTCTAAAGAAATATAAGTAGTGTTTTCTTTAGTGAACGATCCGTTTGATTTCTCTTCGATCCATTCTCCGAGGTGAGAAGATTGAAATCCGAATGTACGATCCAATGCAAATTCTGTGTCACCAGCAGGAATTAATTCGTGACCTTCCTGTACGTAGTGAATATTGCCAATCGTAAAGCGGCCGCCTTCTTTAAAAAAGGGAAGAAGAATTTCGCCGTCAAATTGGCGGGAGCTTTGCTGTTCAATGGTCGTTCTGAGAATTTCAGTCTCTAGCGGGAAGTGTCCACGCAGGGTGGAATCCCCCCGGCTGACAATGATGAAATCTTGATCAAGCTGTTCAGCCGTTTTCACAATCGTTGATGCGATCGTTTCATGAAGAACCGCCGTTTCTTTCTCTGTCATACTGCGAGAGTTGGTTAAGATAAAGAACATACGGCTGTCTTCAAGAAAACCAGCTTCAATGCTTTTCTCTGACCAATCGGTGAAAACAGAGACGCCGTGTACGGTTTGAATGCCTGTTGGGTCATCGTCTAATACAATCACTTTATGGTGGAAATGGTTTAGTGCTTGTTCGTATGCTGATTGAATGCGGTCTGAATCCGCTTTCGGAATGGCATTTAGTAATTCAATGCTTTGTTTCATAGAACCTCATCCTTTCTTCACTTCAACATGAGCCATTTTTTCGTAATATTGAACGATTCCGCCATGATCAAGTCCAGATTTTCCGTCAGCTTTAAGGGCGTGGAAGATTTCTAGCAGCTGACTAGAAAGCGGGAGAGGAACGCCGATATCATGGGCGGTTTCCATGACATTGGTTAAATCCTTTAAGTTGATGTCAATACGTCCACCAGGCTCAAAGTTTCGTTCTAAAATGAGGGGAACCTTCGCATCGAGGACAGCACTTCCTGCCAGTCCACCTCGGATGGCTTCATACATTTTATCAATCGCAATGCCAGACTTAGCGGCAAGGATGAGTGCCTCGGACATGGCAGCGATATTTAAGTTGACTATGATTTGATTCGCAAGCTTAGCGGTTGTCCCGCTTCCATTTGATCCAACTAATACGACATCTGTGCCCATCGCATAGAGGACATCCTTTACTTGTTCAAAGATCTCTTCTTCTCCGCCCGCCATAATCGCAAGTGTCCCGTCTATCGCCTTTGGCTCTCCGCCACTGACAGGAGCATCGATAAATTCGATCTGATGCTGTTTTGCCAGTGCCGCTAATGCTCTAGAAGTAACAGGTGAAATAGAGCTCATATCTATAATGATCGTGCCAGGTTTTGCTGCAGCCAATATGCCTTGTTCACCTGCTACGACTGCTTCTACATGCTCACCTTTTGGAAGCATCGTGATGATGATATCGCTTTCATATGCTGCCTCAGCAGCTGATGCAGCGGCATTTGCGCCCACTTCTTTTAATGCTAGAACAGCTTCTGTATGAATATCGAAAACAGTCACAGTATGACCGGCTTTTAATAGATTGAGTGCCATAGGTTTCCCCATAATGCCTAATCCAATGAATCCAATTTTTTTTGCCATTTTGTCCGCCTCCTATTTAGAAACCCCTTACAAAAAGCGCTTTCTTTTCTTTTTGTTAGTATATATACTATCTTTTTAATTTAATAGTAGGAAATAAACTATTGTTCATTTAATGTACATGACGAAATAGGAATGTGTCAACGGAAAATATGAGAAAAGTCACAAAAAAAAGACCGGAAACAGCTCCGGTCTATTGTCGATTATGTTTTATTTTTAGCTACAGCTAATCGAGAACGTTTGACGTTGTCGATCGCATTTGATCCTAATTCTAAAACAGCTGCGACATACAAAACATCAATAATCACAAGCTGATTAATACGAGAAATCATTGAGTCAGAACGATAGGTTGTTTCTCTCGATGAACTGAGCAGATGAAAGTCAGATTTCTTGGCGAGCTCTGATTTCGGATAGCTCGTAATCGAGGCGACCGTTGCACCTTTTTCCTTTGCAAATTGTACGGCATCAAGGATTTCTCTACTTTCCCCTGAATGTGAGATCGCGACGATAAAATCATGTTCTGTTGCATGTGTTGCAATCATATTCATCATATGAGGATCGCTGCATAGACTCACTTCAAAGCCAAGCTGGAGAAACTTATGATAGGCATCTCCGGCAATAAAACTGGAGGCACCTGCTCCAAAGAAGACGGTTTTATGAGCCTGTTTCATTTGCTCAATAAATTGTGTCACAGCTTGGTCTTCTAAAATATGTTTCATATCCTGAATAGAGTTGGTTGTTAACTCTATGACCTTATGTTTAATATCTGCGACACTATCAGATGCTTCGATCTCACCGTATATGGATTGAGGCGTATTGGTCGCAATATCCTGCGCGACATGGACACGAAACACTTGATAGGACTCATAGCCAATTTTTCGCAGAAAACGAAAGATCGTCGTTTCACTTGTGTTGCATTCAGCAGCGAGTGCACTAATCGAATGAAGCACAACTTTCTGAGGGTTTTGTAAAATGTAATTGGCAATCTTTTTCTGGGTAGGGGACAAACTATGAAATGTTGTCCGGATATGACTAAAAATATTCTCTTCTATGATAAACACCACACTTCATCTAACATTCTATCTTAAGCATACAGGAACTTATGAAAACGGTAAACAAACCTCACATGAAAAATAAAGAATAATATGGAAGAAAACACTTCTTTTGGTTCTTTTGTCATGGTATACTCAATTGGTAATAGACAAAAATGGGGGTTTTTACTATGACAATGAAAAAAGGCCTAACGATCAGCCTGCTCATTTTTTCGCTGATTGTTTCGTTGTTTGCGCCAGTTGGATCTGCGGATGCCAAACAAGTGAAAAAAGCAAAAGTAAGTACACACTATTATAAAAAGAAAAAAACGTTTAAATATGCACAGGTGAAAAACCTTAGTAAAGCGCATATGAAAACCATCAATCGTGATTTAAAAGAAGATATTGCATTCTCTTATTCTACGTACTTGTTCTTAAAGGACGAAGCGAAAAAGGAAGGCTACGGGAAGGTCACGTATGAGAGAACGTATGAAACGAAATTTAACAATGGTAAGAAACTGAGTATCTTAAACTATGATTACATGTATAACGGTGGAGCGCATGGGGATACGATGGTTACGAGCATGAACTATGTGTTAACAAAGAAAAAAACAAAGCAACTGTACTTTACAGATGTGGTGAAAACAAAGAAAAAGCGTACAAAAGTAAGAGATTATATCTATAACTACACAAAGAAGCATAAAAGTAAATTCTATGCGAATCTGAAAAAAAGCGATATTCAAATCGGCTACGACACGCAGTACTACTTCACGAAAAAGGGAATCGCTGTTGTCTTCCAGCCATATGAAATTTCACCGTACTATGTAGGAATTCCTATGATTCAAGTACCTGCGAAGGTGTATAAATAAACAAGAGAAACGGCCATGAATTTGGTCGTTTTTTTATACATAAAAAGAGCCCCTAGTGATGAGGCTCTTCTTTTTACATTTATACTTGTTTGGGTGCATCGTTTAGTGGGTGACGGCGTTTGCCGTTGTAGTGGCGGCGCATACGAAAGATTTCAAACTCCGAAAGCTCTGCGCTTTTTCGTTTTTGGGTGCGGTTATCTTTTTTGAAAGAGAATAGTAAGTAGCAGCAAAGTGAAGCGATAATCAATAAAATCATCATATGACATTCCTCCAATTCATCCTATTCTTTAAGTGTAGACAGGGTGAGTGATGTTTATAACTGAAAATAGTTAGCAAATAGCGTTTAGTTCTAAAGGTTTATTCTGGCTGCTTTTTTAGGTCTAAAATACTGGTTGTTTTTAACTATTATATTTCCAGTTATTTCACTCGTCAAGAAGAATTTTTCTGGGGTTGTCTCTATTAGTACGATTAAGTGTCATAAAAGTTTCAGAAAATTGTAAACTTTTATTAAAAAACCGTTCCCGAACAGGAACGGTTGTAAACATGTTTATGCTTTTTCTTCAAATAAACGTGCAATTTCCACGATCACTTCTGACGCTTTCAGCATGTTCTCTACAGAGATGAATTCATATTTACCATGGAAGTTTTCCCCGCCAGTAAAGATGTTTGGCGTTGGAAGTCCTTTATATGAAAGCTGTGAGCCATCTGTACCGCCGCGGATTGGTTCAATGACAGGTGTCACTGAGCGGTTTTCCATGGCTTCATGAGCGATGTCTACGATATGTTTAACTGGCTCAATTTTTTCTCTCATATTGTAATATTGATCCTGAATGCTAAGGGTGATGCTGTTTTCGCCGTAGACTGCTTTTAAGTCGTTTGCGATTTTTTCAAATAGTGCTTTGCGCTTGTTGAATTTCTCTTTATCAAAATCACGAATAATATATTGCAACTCTGCTTCTTCTACTTCTCCTACAAATCTTGTGAGGTGGAAAAAGCCTTCGTATCCTTCTGTGTATTCTGGAGATTCATCTGAAGGAAGTTTGTTGTGAAAGAGCATGCCGATCTTTGCAGCACTGACCATTTTGTCTTTTGCTGTCCCTGGATGGACGTTGTTTCCTTTAATTGATACTTTTGCACCTGCGGCGTTGAAGCTTTCATATTGAAGCTCTCCTAGCGGGCCACCGTCAATCGTATAAGCATAGGAAGCGCCAAAGGCATCAACATCGAATTTGTGAGGTCCTCTGCCGATCTCTTCATCTGGTGTGAAGGCGACACGAATTTTTCCATGCTTGATTTCTGGATGCTCAATCAGGTAATGCATGGCGGTCATAATTTCTGCGATACCAGCTTTGTTATCTGCACCGAGCAGGGTCGTGCCATCAGTCGTGATGAGCGTATGTCCTTGGTATTTTTGTAAATTTGGAAACTGTGCTGGAGATAATACGATATGTAGATCTTCGTTTAACGTGATGTCCCCGCCTTGATAGTTCTCGTGAATCTGCGGTTTCACGTTCTTGCCAGTGAAGTCAGTGGCTGTGTCGATATGAGCCAGGAAGCCAATGGTTGGCACTTCTTTGTCTGTGTTAGATGGGATCGTGCCCATGACATAACCGTTTTCATCCATTGTCACTTCTTGAATGCCGATGGATTTCATCTCTTCAACTAGCTGCCTTGCTAGGTTTAGCTGTCCTTCAGTGGATGGGCAGCTCTCTATGTCTGCATCAGACTGTGTATCCACTTTTACATAACTTGTGAATCGCTGGATCATTTCCTCTTTCATCAATACGTCACTCCTTTTGTAGAATATGTTCATTTTATCATGTCTTGAATGCGCTTCATAACAAGAAAGGCTTTCTCTGACAATTAGAGAGGAAAAAGACCTACTTTTATTTTGTGATGTGCTGAATGGTTCTTTAGGGTGATTTTTTTGGGTGTCTTTTTATTTATAATGAGGACATATAAAATCATCCATTTGTACGTTAATTTGGGAGAAAGGGGTGCGAAAGTTGGATTCTAGTCAAACACTTGCACTCGCTCAAAAGTTCCAGGAAGCCGCTGATGGCATTCGGCAGTCGAAGCAGCTGCTTGAGAATCGGCTGAAGGCAGTTGGATCAGGCTGGCAAGGGGAAGCAAGAGATAAATTTGATCAAAGCTTTGAGGAAACAGCGGTACGCTATGATCAATTTGAAAAGGACTTGCTTGAAACAAGTCAGGAACTGCGGGATGCTGCTGTCAAAATCGAGGAACGTAAAGCTGAAATCGCCAGAATGGAAGAGCTTGAGCGAAAAAGGCGAGAAGAACGGAGAGAAAGAAACCGAGAAGGGAGATGATGTGATGGCACGTGACATTGTAGTAGATCCAGATCAGCTGACAGGGCTGGCGAATGATTTTGTAGGAGAGCTTTCGGCCATCGAAACAAAGCACCACGATTTACATAGTGAACTGGATGGCCTCATCCTAGGCTGTGATCCCCGTTATCGAAGCTGTTTTTCTGGTGTAGGAGATGCATGGGGTTCTGGACAAGCCTTAATGAGCAAATTGAGCAGTGACGACATTGCCATTCGTCATGCAACGGATAAAATGGTCGAAGCTGATGATATTTTAAGGAAAATGTACAGTCTGTATGATCAATATGGTACACTCACGAGCCTAGCTGGTATTGTGATGATGCAGGCAAAATACTATGGGCTTGGAATGACGACTTTTATTAAAGAAAATGGCCGATATGCTGCGCAGCATTCAAAGCTCCTTCTTGATGTGACCGGACGGGTAGAAGGTACGAGATTTGACCGGTTGGCAAGGATTTGGCTGAGCAAAAAAGAATTATTAAAACGATCGAATTGGTCGATGGCTGACCTGGTCCATAAGAAATTTACGAAATTTTATCCTAGTGATACAGTTGCGTTCACGAACAGTGTACGTGATTTCACAAAAGGGAGTATCAATTGGAAGGACACAGCTGGCATCAAGTCTGTTCTGAAAAATGGTGCAAGGTTTGCGAAAGGAAATGCCATCATTGCAACGGTCGTCACGGGTGCAACAGAAACGGTAGGCTGCGGTCTGAAAATTGCGGAGAACTATGCGGAATTTGGGGATCAGCCTGAAGTTCTCAAGCGTGAAAATGCAAAGGCTGTTGGAAATGCAGTGAATAATACGGTCTTTATTGCAGGCGGATCTGTTGCAGGTGCCGTTGTGGGTGGCGCTCTTGGAAGCTTTGCAGGACCGATTGGAACAGTCGTTGGCGGTGCGATAGGATCAGCAGTAGGTGGCTTTATTGGTGAAAAAGTCGCCAAGCTTACTTCTGGTTTTGCAGAACAGGTCGCAGTGAAATTAAAAGACCCAATTCATGCGGTTGTCGATAAAGGAAAAAAAGCATTTGAACTTGCAGGTCAAGGTGTTAAAGCAGTCAATGACACCATTGATCAAGCAAATCAGGTGATACATAAAGGAATAGAAAAAACAAAAGAAACCGCAGATTCGCTGTTGAAAGGTGCAGGTGATTTCTTGAAGGGCGCATTTTCTTTTGGATAAGGAGAGATCAAGTTGGATCAGCTAAGTCTAAGTATTGAGGAACTCATCTTTAGTTTTTACAGTGAAGGCTATTTTGAGCAAGGGATGTCTTTAAAGGAAGCCTATTATCCAGATGTAGAGGATGAACGTCTTGGATTTTTATTTGAAATTGCATGCCGCTCTTTGCTGGCAAAAGACGTGCTGGAATTTCGAAATAGACAATACCGTTATAAAGAAGCATACCGGCATTTTATTCAGGCCATGAATGATGCATCACATACCGTGAAAGCTTCAAGGTTTGGTGCATTAGATGAAGAGGTCAGTACGTCCTTTCATACGACTCAGGTAGGTGTGTATGCGCATCATACGCTTTATGATCAACAAGTGCATCAGATTCACAAACTAAAAGACGATCAGCAGACTGTGGAGCAAGTGACAACCTTTTTGAACATACACATGAGTGAACACCTCACACCAGTCATCAATTTGCAGGCAGAAGAATTTGAACTGCTGTTAGAACAAGCCAGTCAAGGGAATGATGATTGGCCTTCTTTTCTAAATAAAGCAGAGAACCAAGAGCTTGTGAGGGCATTTGTTTCTGATGTAAGGGTCAGAAAAGGAAAAATGGATTCTTTGATGAAGGTCACTTATGATAAAAATAATACGCCGGATGTAGAGTCCATGATATTTGTTATTCCGGGGCAGAAGCATTCTTGGCTAGTGTCGGGCATGAAGGAAAATGAATTTCGGATAGAGACGGCTCATAGAGACGGATTACGTTCTATATTCTAATGGAGAAAAGGAGAATGACGCTTGAATCCAAGTGAAGTAATAGAAGTGAGGAGCAGACCCTTTCTAAGAGTATGGGCATTCTTAGCAACGGGCGGATTTGGCATCATCGGTATTTGGTTATTTTCAGAAGCTCTTACATTTGAATCGAATTATACGTTGTTTTTATTTTTAGGCGGATTATTAGGCATTGTCTATGGGTGGATCTCTTTTTTGATGATTCTTCCGGCTTTTACGAAGAGGGGAAATGTGATTTTTCGCATTCAGCGAGGAGAGAATGGCGCTGTTTTATATCGGCAACAAACAATCCCTTTTCAAGACATTCAATCTATTGATATGCGCAGGCATCGTTACAGTATCAGGGGATTTCTGTTCATGGATGTGCTTATTCGGAAATTTGATGGGAAATTGATCAAGATTCCGGCGTACAGTATTTTAGATGAAGAAGTATTTGAGCAAACGGTGAAACAAAACATTTATCCATATTTACATGAGACTGCCCAAGAGAATTGGAAACAGCAGCATGGTCATGGTGAAAAGCAGAATCAATAGATGTTTTCGCCATCATTCCATGAGGTGAGACGCCACTTTTTTTAAGAAATCGTGTATGATGTCAGTAAAGACTGAACAATCAAGAGGTGATGAGAGATGGACAAAGAAATGGTAATTGACCTCGTCACAGAACAAATGGCACGAATTCGAAAAGAAAAAGACTATACACAGGACCGCATGGCTGAGGTGCTTGGGCTATCCAAACGGCATTTGCAGCAGGTAGAAAAGAATCGTCTTCGCCTCAACTGGACGCAATCTGCGGCCGTATGTGCATTATTCAGGGATAGTGACATTTTAAAAGGGACACTTGGGGATGATCCGCTTGAGATTTTGGAAGTCGTCGCCCACGATGAATTGCATTTATCTGTTGAACGTACGATTGGCGGAAAGGTTTGGTGGCGGACGTCTGTGAAAAAAGGTACGTTTCGTCTCCAGCAAAATGTACTAAGCCAGCATTACCGCATCTTAGATGATGAGAATTATCGCTATTATAGTTCCTTTAATAAAGAAGAAGCGAAGCGGCGGTTAGAGGAATTAAGTGAGCTGTCGTAAGCAGAAAAAGAGAGGTACCTCTATGACAGGGACCTCTCTTTTTTGTGTTGTTTATACTTTCAGAGTGTTTTTCGCCCGAATAAAGGCAACAAGCTGTTTGATTTCTTCATCTGTTAGTGGAACGCCGTCTACATGGATGGTTCCTTCTTTTGCTTCCGTCAGCTCAATTTTGATATCAGAGATTTTGCGTTGTATCTCTGGCTCGTCCGTTCTACCAAGTAAAAAATCAATGGACGTATCATACAAATCAGCCAGCAGTTTCACTGCTTCAAGCGAAGGTCGTCGGTACCCAGATTCGTAACCGGCATAGGTGCTTTTGGCGATACCTAGGCGATCTGCCGTATGCTGGAGAGACCATTTTTTCTTTTTTCTAAGGGTGGTTAAACGATCGAGTATCATACATGAACGCTCCTTTATATACAACAACAGTATATCATATTTTGACAAAGAGTGTACGCGTTATGCGTAATAATTTCTTGATTAATTCGCGTTATGTGACTATAATGGCAATGAAGGTACGCGTAAAGCGTATATTATAGAATAGCACAAGCTGGCTTATAATATGTGTGACAAACGAAGTAATTTTACTGAAAGAGGTGGACCTGTTGAAGAAATTATTGCTTTTAACCACTGGTGGGACGATTGCATCTGTAGAAAGTGAAAATGGTTTAGCTCCAGGTGTTAAAGCTGAGGACCTTTTAAGCTATTTAAACGAAATTAATGCAGACTACACAATGGACACAAAGTCCCTAATGAGTATAGATAGTACCAATATGCAGCCTGAATACTGGGTTGATATCGCAACAGCCATTTATGAAAATTATGATCAATATGACGGATTTGTCGTCACGCATGGTACGGACACAATGGCCTATACATCAGCAGCACTATCGTATATGCTGCAAAATCCTGATAAGCCAATTGTCATTACAGGGTCACAAATTCCAATTACGTTTAAGAAAACAGATGCGAAGAAAAACATTACAGATGCGATTCGTTTTGCATGTGACGGTGTTGGCGGCGTATACGTCGTGTTTGATGGCAGAGTCATTCAAGGAACTCGCGCAATCAAACTAAGAACGAAAAGCTACGATGCATTTGAAAGTATTAACTACCCATATATTGCATCGATTGAAAATCATCAAATTGAATACAATAGCAAAGTAAAAAGATCATCAATGAAACCGCTTAAATTAGATGCATCCTTGAACACAGACGTTTGTTTACTAAAACTGCATCCAGGACTGAAGCCTGAGTTTTTAGATTCAATCAAAGGGTTGTACAAAGGAGTCGTCATTGAAAGCTACGGCAGCGGCGGAATTCCTTTCGAAGGAAGAAACCTTTTAGAAAAAATCAACGAATTGCTGGAAGAAGGCATTTCTGTTGTGATCACCACTCAGTGTCTCGAAGAAGGAGAAGACATGAGTGTGTATGAAGTAGGACGTAAAATCAATCAAGAACTGGTTGCTCGTTCAAGAAACATGAACACAGAAGCCATCGTGCCAAAGCTCATGTGGGCATTAGGTAAAACAACAGATCCACGAGAAGTGAAAAAGATTATGGAAACGCCAATCGCAGAAGATTTAGTGATTTAACTATTCTATAGAAAGCAGGTCATACGAGATGGTTCAAGCAACTTATCGTTACGAGAAGGATTTTCTAGGTGAAAAAGAAATTCCCGCAGACGTGTATTATGGTGTTCAAACGCTTCGTGCAAAAGAGAATTTCCCGATTACAGGATATCGCATGCATGAGGAACTCATTCGAGCATTTGCCATTGTCAAAAAAGCAGCAGCTCAAGCCAACATGGAAGTCGGACGTTTATATGAAGGAATTGGAAATGCGATCGTTCAAGCTTCAGATGAAGTCATTGAAGGCAAATTCCATGAATATTTCATCGTAGACCCGATTCAAGGCGGCGCAGGAACGTCTATGAATATGAATGCCAATGAGGTCATTGGAAACAGAGCCCTCGAGATCATGGGACATCAAAAGGGCGAATACATTCATTTAAGTCCAAACACACATGTGAACATGTCACAATCGACAAATGATTCGTTCCCAACGGCGATCCATATTGCAGTGCTCAAGCAGTTAGACATTTTACTTGAGACGATGCAGGCCATGCATGACGTATTTCGAAAGAAAGCAAAAGAATTCGATCATGTGATCAAAATGGGGCGTACTCATTTACAAGATGCTGTTCCGATCCGTTTAGGACAAGAGTTTGAAGCATACAGCCGTGTGCTCAGTCGTGATATTAAACGAATCAACCAATCAAAACAGCATTTATATGAAGTGAATATGGGTGCGACCGCTGTTGGAACAGGCCTCAATGCAGATCCTCGCTACATCGAAATCGTAGTGAAAAAGCTTGCTGATATTTCTGGACTGCCATTAGTAGGCGCAGAGCACCTCGTCGATGCGACGCAAAATACAGATGCATACACAGAAGTATCTGCTGCCTTAAAAGTATGCATGATGAACATGTCTAAAATTGCGAATGACCTTCGCTTAATGGCATCTGGCCCACGTGCAGGTCTTGCTGAGATTGCATTGCCAGCCCGTCAGCCGGGATCATCCATTATGCCTGGAAAAGTCAATCCAGTCATGGCAGAGCTCATTAACCAAATCGCATTCCAGGTCATTGGGAACGACCACACCATCTGTCTTGCTTCTGAAGCAGGCCAGCTTGAGTTAAATGTGATGGAGCCTGTTCTGGTCTTTAACTTGCTTCAATCTATTAGTATAATGAATAACGGATTCCGCTCATTCACAGATCACTGTTTAGCGGACATCGAAGCAAATGAAAAACGTTTGAAAGAATATGTCGAAAAAAGTGCAGGTGTCATTACAGCGGTAAATCCTCACTTAGGCTATGAAGCTGCGGCTAGAATCGCAAGAGAAGCAATTTTAACAGGACAATCGATCAGAGATCTTTGCCTGCAAAATGATGTGTTAACAGAAGAAGAACTTGATATTATTTTGAATCCTTACGAGATGACAAAGCCTGGTATTGCGGGTGCAGAGCTCCTGGAGCGATAATAATATCAAAAATTTTATTTTATTAATATGTGGAATTGCCTGTGAAAGAGAGAAAAACAGGCAATTCACTTTCTTTCGAATTGACACACTTTTTTCACAATATTTTGAAAACGCTTAACGCACGCACAAAGGGAGGAAACAAAATGAAAACACCACGTCTACCGTCTATTTTAGAAGTCGTGTCTGTACTTGGCTTATTTTTAGCAATTGTTTTATCATTCACTCTTTACTTCAAATTAGATATTCAGCTAGCATTGTTCATCTCATGGTTTATGGTTATTGCTTTAGGAATTCGTTTAGGGCATTCGTACAAAGACCTTCAAAATGCGATCACAAAAGGGATATCAAATGGATTAGAGGCTGTTTTAATCTTAATTGCAGTAGGTGCACTTGTTGGTACATGGATTGCTGGCGGTGTTGTACCCACGTTAATTTATTACGGACTGGAATTTATTCATCCTAATATCTTCTTATTAGCTACACTGATTATCTGTTCTATTATGTCTGTTGCTACTGGTACGTCTTGGGGTACAGTTGGAACGGCAGGTATTGCGATGATTGCGATTGGTGAAGGATTGGGTATCCCATTACCAATCGTAGCTGGGGCTGTTTTATCTGGCGCTTATTTTGGTGATAAATTATCTCCTCTATCTGATAGTACTGTGCTCGCTTCCTCTCTTTCAAAAGTGGACGTGCTGGCGCATGTAAGAGCCATGATGGTTTTATCCATACCGGCCTTTGTTATTACGGCTATTATGTTTACAATTACTGGATTTATGTATGGTGGAAGAAATATTGATCAAGATAAAGTAGAGTTTTTGAAACAAGCATTGCAGGATACATTCACGATTAATATTTGGATGATCATTCCGGCAGTCATTGTTGTCCTATTACTTGTATTGAAAAAACCGTCAATGCCTGTTATCGCAATTGGTGCACTGCTTGGGGCAGTCTGGGCGATGGCATTCCAAGGGATGAACCCAGCTGATGCGCTTGGTACAGCTTATAACGGCTTCTCTATTAATTCAGATGTAGATTTCTTAAATACACTGTTGAACCGTGGCGGTATTGTCAATATGTTAGGATCTCTAGTGGTCATTATTCTTGGACTTGGTTTTGGTGGAGTTCTTGAATACTTAGGCGTGTTAAAAGTGATCGTCGCAACATTCGAGAAAAAATTGCACAATGCAGGAAATGTGACACTGTCTACACTTGTAGTAGCATTCTTTGCGAATATCTTTGGTTGTGCAATGTATGTCTCATTAATTCTTACACCAAAAATCATGGAAAAAAGCTATGACAAATTAAAATTAGACAGACGTGTGTTATCTAGAAACTCTGAGGTTGGTGGAACACTTACGTCTGGTATGGTTCCATGGTCAGATAACGGAATTTACATGGCAGGGATTCTAGGCGTCTCGACATTCTCTTATTTACCATTTATGTGGCTGAGCTTTGTTGCCATTGGTCTTGCCATCATCTACGGATATACAGGGAAATTCATTTGGTACGTGAAAAATCAACAAGACTCAGAAGAATCGGCATCATAAGCCACTGCAAAAGCCGCCCCTCCCCCGGGCGGCTTTTGTTTGTCCTAGGACCGTAAGACTATGTGTGTTTCCAGAAGGGTGGTTGTGTATTTTGACCCCCTATAAAAGAGGGCTTAAGGTGTGGTGTGAAGCAGATTGAAAGCATATTTATACCATAAAAAGGGCACAAATCCCTATTCAAACATGAGTCTTTGAACCTTATAATAACAATATTGGAAAAAGTGCGATTCACCATTACGCTCGTTTAGAGGGACTCTAAGCAGCGTTTTTATTTTTGACAGGAGGAGGAACCCATATGAGCTTATCGGATATGCTGTCTGCCCTTAACGGTGGCATTTCAAATAAAAAGGCAGAGATCGAAGAGAAAATTGCTCGACTCAAAAAGGCAAAAAGTAAGATTGAACGTGAACAAGATGCCGCAGAAACAGACCTAAAACAAATCAAGCAGCCAAAGCTTGGGGCCTCTTGGAAAGGGGAGCGGAGCCAAGATTTCAAATCAGAACGAAATGAAGCGCATGATGCGCTGCAAACGATCGTAAGCGATAAATATCCACGCTACGTGAGCCGAATCGAATTCAAAATCAGTACACTAGAAGCAGAGCAGGCTGCCTTATCCTTTGCCAGCTCTTTAGCTGGAGATGCCGCACGTTTGGCTGAAAAAGGAGAAGACGCAGTAGAAGACGCAAAACGCTTGATCTCAAAAGCATGGAGCAGCTTGTAAGCGAGCTTCATGCTGAACCAATCTGGAGGATATCATAATGGGACAAATTAAGTTAAACTACCAAACAGTGATGGATAAACTAGATGAAGTCTCCCAAGCAGTTGAAGCTTTAACAATGAAAAAAGCAGCAGATAAAGCTGGTGAAAACAGCCTTGAATTTGTAACCAAATGGACGGCACGTGAAGCAGAGGTGGGCGAAATGGTCTCAAGCTTTAAAGAAGCCTTAATCAAAAACGTTCAGGATACACGCTCAAATGTGAAGACGCTAAAAGAACAGGATGAAGCGATTGCGGCAAAATCATAAGCCCCAATCGTTTTATTGATAGCGTAGCTGAGTACGATGTAAAATATAGTCGTAAAGACTCATATATAATTCGGGATTTATGACCTTAGATTATTCCGTTTTTCTTCCAAACACCATGTTAAAAGGACACCTTTTCCCTATTTAAGCCTAAGGCTTTTCACCTTATACTATACTTAATGAAAGCGAACGATAGAAATGTCAGGACTGGAAAAAGCAGATGATCTGCCCGGTTTCAAAAACGCTGACGCCGTGCTTTCTTATGAGGTCTAATAGAGGTGGATGACATGAGTTTATCCGAGATGCTGCACCATCTGCATATGGGGATTGAAAACAAACGTGCAGAATTTGACGAAATGATCTCTCGGTTAAAGACAGCCAAAAGTAATATTCGAACAGAACAAGATCTTGCGCAGTCTGACATAAAGGAAATCAAGAAGCCTGCTCTAGATTCGTCATGGAAAGGTGAGAGAGGAACGGACTTTCACCGTCATCGGAAAGAAGCCTATCACGTGCTGCACGACATTGTGAACAATGAGTATGAAACCTATATGACGGAGATAGACCAAAAAATTATGCACTTTGAGTTAAAAAAAATGGAACTCGCTGTCGCTAGTAATTTTGCAGGAAGAGCCCAAGATGTGATGGAAAAAGGCGAGGATTTTGCAAAGGATGTCAAACATTTAATTGAACGGGGCTGGAAAGCTCTTTAATAAAATAAACGAAACAGCCGGCTGAACAAGCGGCTGTTTTTTTTGGTTTAGTCACATCCGCTGCTACCACCTGAATCACCACCGCAGGAGGCATCAGAAGCGTGATGTGTATACGAATCAGTATAGTTACTGGTTGTTGAACTGTGATGTGCAGAATGCCTAGAAGATGAACGCTTATCTTTTGGTGTAAACATGTGGGCGGTAATGGCGCCTAAAGAAGCTATGATGATGATGATAACAAACATGATGTATCCCTCCTCTTGTTTCATATTCATACGTTTGAGCCATAACAAAGTTCCCGGTCGGAAAGAAAAACTGGGCAAAGAGTTCTATTTTCGTTTATGATGATAGGCAAAAGTAATTGACCAAGGGAGGGGAGTCTATGTTATCTCTACGTCAGGAGGAGCTGTTGAGGCGGTTAATGCAGGCAGAGCAGGAGCTGACAGGTGAAGAAATTGCACGCCTGATAGGCGTCACATCACGAACAGTTCGAACAGATATGAAAGCGCTTAAATCAGTATTAGAAGTACACGGGGCAACACTTCATATGAAACGTGGAGCAGGGTATACATTGACTGTCGAAGATTATGGAGCATTTCGTACTTTTTTGAAAAACTCAATGAGAGAAAGAAATGAAAAAAAGAATCAAGTTATTCCAAATCAGCCGGAGGATCGTATCTCTTATTTATTGAGAAGGCTTTTATTGTCCGAAGACTATATGAAATTAGATGAATTGTCCGAGGAATTATTTGTGAGTGAATCTACTGTGAAAAATGACCTGAAAGCAGTCAAGCATCTATTTTCTTTACATGGACTTTCTGTTGCACACCGACCTAAATATGGACTGAGGCTGACTGGAGATGAAATGAAATTAAGGTATTGTCTAGCTGAGCATGTGTTTCAGCAGGAGCATCCGAACCCTGCCCTTTTACCTGAAGAAACGTATCAATTGATTCAAGATATGGTGCGTTCACGTACAAAGGCAAGCGGCCTTCATGTGTCAGAGATCGGTTTAAGCAACTTAGTGACACATATCGCCATTGCGTGCAAACGAATTGAAGAGAAAAAATTGGTGATGATGCCGGAAGGAGAACTCAAAGACATTCAAACACAGCCCGCTTTTCAAGTGGCGAGGCAAATGGCAGAAGATATGCGTCACGTGCTCGGTATAGATTTTCCATTATCTGAAATGGCCTATATTGCGATTCATTTAATGGGTGCAAAAATGATGGCGTATGGAGAAACGGGCCACACGCTATTTCACATGCTTGATGAAGAGCATTTCCGTTTAACTCACCAATTACTTGGTTATGTCGAAGAGCACATGTCACTTGATATTCAGACGGACAAGGAATTGATTGTGGGACTAAGTCTTCACCTGAGATCAGCGATTCATCGGTTCCGATATGATATGAACATCCGTAACCCCTATTTATCAGACATAAAAAGGCATTATCCGATTGCTTTTGAAGCAGGTGTCTATATGGGAAGATGGCTGAAGGAAAAAGAGAATGTAGAGATTCATGAAGATGAAATCGGATATTTGGCGCTGCATATTGGTGCTGCCATAGAGCGGACAAAAACTCAGACTGTGAGAAAAAAATGCTTGATTGTGTGCGCAACGGGTGTCGCGAGCAGTCAGCTTCTTCTTCATAAGCTGAAGGCCGCCTTTAGCGAAAGGCTAGAGATTGCTGGAACTGCAAGTGTCAGTGACCTTTTGTCGTATGACTTGAGAAGTATCGATTTGATCATTAGTACCATCCCGCTTCAGAACACACTACCTGTGCCAGTGATTGATGTACATACGATCCTCAGTGAAGACGATATGTCGAGGCTGAAACGATTTGTGCAGGGGTCACAAGAATTGGGTGTCTTGCGATATATCAGTCCGAAGATGACTTTTTTTCAGCAAGATCTACAAACAAGGGAAGAGGTGCTTCAATTTTTCGTGACTGTATTGCAGGAACAAAACCGAATCCCGGATGATTTTGAACAGCTATTGTTGGAAAGAGAGGAAGTGTCGCCTACGTCGTTCGGTCATTTGGTCGCGATCCCTCACCCAATCAAACCGGCAACAGATGATACGTTTTGTGCGATCTGTACGTTGAGGAAACCAGTGCTGTGGGGCGACGATCGGGTACAGGTCGTCTGTTTGTTAAGTATACAGAAGACGTATCAGAAAGAATTGCAGTCACTTTATCAATTTCTTGTGCGTTTGACAGAGCAGAAGGAAGTGGTGGAGCAAATCATCAAAGCTGCTTCATTTGAAGAACTGACGGCGGCGCTGCACGTGTTGGAACAGCCAGATGAAAAAAAAGGATACCCATTTCCGCATCTGTGAGGAAAAAGATTGGATGTTAATGAAAGCGCTTTTAAAATAACATCAAAAAGGAGGATGATCACGAGTTTTTGTAAAGGGGGAGACGGATCATGAGCTTTAAAGAGAGAGCGGCCGACGTCATGGGACATGTCGCTTATCGTATTACAAATCAGAAATATATTATGTCGATTAAGCAAGCATTTGTCACATTAATGCCAATTATCATTACGGGGGCATTTGCTGTACTGGTCGCAAATATGATCATGAGCCCGGAAACGGGGCTTGCCCATTTTGAGATATTCAGGTTTTTAGCAGAGCTTCAGCCAATTATGAAGGCAATCAATTATGCCACGCTGAACTTTTTAACGATCGGGGCTGTGTTCCTTATCGGGATTGAGCTCGGGAAAATCAATGGACACAAATCATTGTTCCCAGGATTAATGGCATTGATTTCATTTATATCCGTTATTCCGACGACACTTCTTCTTGAAGTCGATGGATCAATGCGTGAGGTTGTCGATGTGCTGGCGAGGCAATTCTCCGATCCAAAAAGCTTATTTTTGGGTATGATCATTGCCATCGTCTCTGTAGAGATTTTTTGTAAGCTTACCGAGGTGAAGTGGCTGCAAATTAAGATGCCAGATTCTGTTCCATCAAATGTGGCGACGTCTTTTTCTTCACTTTTCCCATCAATTATTACGATTACAATCATTAGTTCATTCGGGTTTGCGTTTCATCGTGTGACAGGCATTTATTTGCATGAAGCGGTGTATAACGTCGTGCAGCGTCCGCTTGAAAGTGTTGTGCAGGGACTGCCTGGTATTTTAACGTTAATGTTTGTGGCTCAATTTTTCTGGGTGATCGGTATTCATGGCAACCAAATGATTAAACCGATTCGCGAGCCGCTGTTATTAGGATCAATTGCAGTGAATATGACAGCATTTCAAGAGGGCAAAGAGATTCCAAATATTATCACGATGCCATTTTGGGATGTGTATATGAGCATTGGTGGTTCGGGTGTGACGATTGGTCTGTTGATCGCCATTTTTATAGCAGGAAGAAGAGAAGAGATGCGGAGCATTGCCAAGCTTTCATCAGGACCTGGACTGTTTAACATCAATGAACCAGTTATTTTCGGATTACCTGTCATGTTGAACCCTGTGATGGCAATTCCGTTTATCGTTACACCACTCGTGACAGGTACGATTGGTTATATCGCAACCGCTACAGGTTTTGCGGGGAAAGCGGTGGTGATGGTGCCGTGGACGACACCTCCGATTGTGAATGCTTGGCTGTCTACCGCTGGCAGTATGGGGGCTGTCATCACACAGCTTATCTGTATTGTTGTCGCTGTTTTCATCTATTTACCTTTTGTCCTCTTATCCAACCGGAAGCCAGAATCAGCACCTGATTCAGAATAGAAGGAGGGCTCATGAATGAACATGCAATTTAGATGGTATGGCAAAGAAGATCCTGTCTCCCTTTCATATATTCGGCAAATTCCCGGCATGAAAGGGATTGTCAGTGCAGTCTATGATGTGCCGGCTGGTGATCTGTGGCCGGAGGAAAGTATTGCTCATTTAAAAGCGGAAATCGAACGTCACGATCTTGCTTTTGAATGGGAGCGATTGTGAACGTATTGTTTAAGGAAGGATTTGCTGGCTATGTCCGGCCAGATCATGGACGAATGATCTTTGGTGAGACGGGCAGACCAGGCTATGGATTATACGACCGGGCACTTGGAGCTATGTATTTACAAGGGATGTGGGAAGGACTTCAAATTCACACGAAGAAAGGTCAGGTGGCAACATGAACAAAATCGACATACCCAATGACTTTATTCTAGGTGCTGCGGCTTCTGCTTGGCAGACGGAGGGTTGGAAAGGGAAGAAACCGCATCAGGATTCGTATATAGACCTTTGGTATAAGGAGGGGTATCACGTATGGCACGAAGGATACGGACCAGCAGGAGCAACGAATTTTTACGAGCGCTATCCTGAAGATGTCGCCCTTATGAAGGAAATTGGGTTATCTCATTACCGGACATCGATCAATTGGTCGAGGTTTCTCATCGATTACGAGAATGGAATTGTAGATGAGACCTATGCTCGTTATATTGATGATTTCATCAATGAATTACTTGAAGCAGGTGTAGAGCCGATGTTTTGCTTAGAGCATTATGAGCTTCCTGCCGTTTTGCTTGAAAAGTACGGCGGCTGGTCATCTAAACATGTTGTCGATCTGTTTGTTCTCTATGCAGAAAAGGTGTTTGAACGCTATGGAGACCGGGTCAAACATTGGTTTACCTTTAATGAACCGATTGTTGTTCAGACTCGTGTGTATCTAGATGCTATTCGTTATCCTTTCGAGCAAAATACGAAGAAATGGATGCAGTGGAACTATCATAAAGCCTTGGCGACAGCAAAAGTGGTGAAGCTTTTTCAGGAAATGGGCTTGAAGGAATCAGTTAGTGCAAAAATCGGGGTCATTCTCAATCCAGAAGTGACGTATGCGAGATCGACTGCCTCGCATGATCAAGAAGCTGCCCGCATGTATGACTTGTTTTTTAATCGCGTGTTCTTAGATCCCTCCATTAAAGGCGAGTATCCAGAAGAACTGCTTGATGTATTGAAAAAGCATGACATTCTTTTCGATGCAACGGTAGAAGAGCTTCAGATCATTAAAGATCATACAGTCGATGTGGTCGGTCTTAATTTATACTATCCGCATCGCGTTAAGGCACCTAGCAAGGCTTGGAACGAAAATACACCGTTTCATCCATCTTATTATTACGATCTATTTGAGCTCCCAGGGAGAAAAATGAATCCATTCAGAGGCTGGGAAATCTATCCGAATATCGTCTATGATATGGGCATGAGAATAAAAGAAGAATACGGCAATATCGAGTGGTTTGTGGCTGAAAACGGTATGGGGGTCGAGCAGGAAGAGCGGTTTAAAAACGAAGATGGCATCATTGATGATCAGTACCGAATTTCATTTATCAGCCAGCATTTGAAAAAAGCCCTCCAAGCGAAAAAAGAAGGTTCAAACTGTAAGGGATATATGCTCTGGGCTTTTACGGATAATGTCTCGCCGATGAATGCATTCAAGAATCGCTACGGATTAGTAGAGATCCAACTGGAGAATGAACGGAATCGTCAGATGAAAGCGTCAGGGTACTGGTTCAAAACATTAATCCAAACGAGGAAATTAAGGGATGAACCAGATGTCATTTATCAATAGGAGTGATGGGATATGAAGCGAATCATTCTCGCTTGTGCAGCAGGAATGTCGACGTCGATTGTGGTATCTAAAATGAAGGCAGCCGCAGAAGGAAAAGGGCTGGATTATGAAATTTATGCGATACCTGAAGGGGCCATTGCGGACGAATTAGAAGAGCATGGGGACGATGTAAAGGTCATTTTGCTAGGGCCGCAAGTTAGCTTTATGAGAAAGGCAGCAGAAAAAACAGCGGCACCTTATCATATACCTGTCGATGTGGTAAATGTAAGATTATATGGAACAGCGAATGGAGAAAAAATTCTAGAACATGCACTGAAACTAGCAAATGAATCTTGAGCAATCGGAGGAGAAGCAGATGACGGTATTAGAGGAAATGCAGGGAGCAGCCTTTCAAATCATTGCCCATGCAGGTGAGGCACGAAGCCATTATGTAGAAGCCATTCGTCTAGCAAGAGCGGATGACTTTGAAGCAGCGCAGCAGTTGATTGAAAAAGGGGAGGAAGCGTTTCGAAGCATCCATGACCTGCACTTGTCGCTGATACAAAAAGAGGCGGCAGGGGAACAGCTTCCCTTTTCTTTACTGCTCATACATGCAGAAGACCAAATGCTCACAACAGAGACCATCCATCTGCTTGCCATTGAAATGATCGAAATGTGTAAAAAAATGAATACCCTGTCAAAATAGATATCAGTTATTAACCAATTTCTGTTATAATCATTCGGTAGATAAAGAGAAAGCAGGATTGGTGAATGAAAAAAACATGTATGTGGCTTGCAGTTGGTCTAGTCATGCTGCTCATTTCGGGCTGTATGGGTACGAAACAGCAAACAGAAGGAAACCAGCAAGCCATCAAAGAGGTAAAGGGTCAAGTACAAACGAAAGAAACAACAGAAACGCACCAAATTGAAGCGGCAGAGATAGACAAACAAAACTGGATTCAGCAAAAGGAACCCGTTGCACTTCCAATCTTGATGTATCACAGTATTTCCAGCGGTAATTCGTTACGTGTGCCAAAAAGCGAATTTGCGGCTCATATGAAATGGCTGAAAGACAACGGCTATGTCACGCTGTCGCCGAAAGAGGCATATCAAGTTCTCGCGACCGATTCGACACCAAGTGAAAAGTATGTTCTTATCACATTTGACGATGGATATACGGATAACTACACAAAGGCATTTCCGATTTTAAAGGAATATGGAATGAAAGCCACGATTTTTATGATCGAGCAGTCCATCGGCCGCCCGCATCATTTAACCGATGCCCAAATGGATGATATGGTGGCGCATGGTATTTCAATAGAGAGTCACACCATTCATCATTTAGAGCTCAATCGTTTATCACAGAAGCAGCAGGAAGAAGAATTAAAAGGATCGAAGGTATTCTTTGACCAGCGGTTTTCTCAACAAACGGTCATGGTCAGCTATCCGGTCGGTCGCTATAACGAAGACACGCTGAAGCTGGCGAAGGAAGCAGGATATGAAATGGCTGTAACCACTGAACCAGGACATGCGAAAAAGGAACAAGGCATGATGTCCTTACACCGCCTGCGCATTTCACCGGGACTTTCACCCGAAAGCTTTGGCAGGCTGATAGAGGGAAATTGATCAATATTAGATCACAGATGTTTCACATGAAACATTTTACGACACGTTTCGTGGAGATGATTTGTGGATCGACAACATCATAGGGCTTGAGTACACATCTAGATATATTCTTCAGACGTGATCGTCACACATAATGTTTTTTTAATGATGTGAAAAGGGAGAGAGCAAAGATGTCAAATTTTCTTGGAATTGATCATGTCCAGTTAGCTGCCCCAAAGGGGAGTGAAGAGAAGGCACGTTTGTTTTTTGGGGAGATTCTAGGAATGAAGGAAATACCTAAGCCTGTTCACCTAGCAAAACGTGGTGGTGTTTGGTTTCAGTGTGGCAATCAACAGCTTCACATTGGCATTGAAGATCAGTTTCAAGCAGCGAAAAAAGCTCATCCAGCTTTTCAAGTAAAAAAATTATCAAATGTAAAAGAGACATTAATGAAACATCATATTCTTATAAAGGAAGATCAGCCGTTAGATGGAGCCATCAGGTTTTATGTAGATGATCCATTTGGAAATCGAATTGAATTTTTAGAGAGACTGTAGAAAATAAATCTTGTGAGAACCAATAAGGATGTCGAGAAAATCTCGACATCCTTATTTTATGAAAGTATGTTATTGATAAACAGGATAACCCGTTATCTTTATATCTTTTCCGAGTGGTTCAAGAGAGAGTTGATCTAGTTCAATTGCATCACTCATGAGGCGTATGCCTTCGCCTCCGAAAAAAGAAGGAGAGAGTCGTCCGCCAATGAGCTTGGGCGCCATGTAGATGACGAGTTTATCGACAAGCTGCTGTTCTAAAAATGAGGCATTGACTTGCCCGCCGCCTTCAATCATCAGGGAGGAAATATTTCTTTCTCCAAGCACTTGAAGTACTTCTTGTAAGGGCACCCGGATATCGCTATCCGTCATGATGACGCTGACGCCAGCTGCTTCTAAAGCGGCTCGTTTTTCCTCATCGGCTTGTTTTGTTGTAAAGATCCATGTTGGCGCCATTTGATCTGTGACCACCTTTGCCGTCAGCGGGATAGACAGCTTAGAGTCTAAGACAATTCGAATTGGATGATGACCGTTTGGAATCCGTGCTGTTAATGAAGGATCGTCGTGAATGACGGTTTGCGCACCGACCAAGATCGCATCGTTGATACTGCGAATGTGATGTGCATCATAACGGGACGTCTCTGATGTAATCCACTTGCTGTCAGACGTAGCAGATGCAATTTTTCCGTCTAACGTAATGCCCGCTTTGAGCGTCACGAAAGGTGTTTTTTTCGTAATAAAGTGGTTGAACACTTCATTCATGAGAATGGATTCTTGCTCCATGACGCCTGTGATGACTTGAATGCCTGCATCTTGTAAAATGGCAATCCCGCGCCCGGCAACAAGCGGGTTCGGATCCAGTGCAGCAACGACGACTTTTTCTACGCCAGCTTTCACAAGTGCTTCAGCGCATGGGCCTGTGCGGCCATGGTGGGAACAAGGCTCTAGTGTCACATAGATCGTGGCACCTTTTGCCTTGTCTCCAGCCATTTTAAGTGCATGAATTTCTGCATGTGGTTCGCCGGCCTTCATATGCGCCCCGACCCCAACAATTTCATTTTCTCGCACAATCACAGCCCCGACGAGCGGATTGGGAGATGTCTGACCTTTCATTGCTTCGGCATTTTCAAGGGCTAGTTTCATATATCGCTCATGATGTGGCAATCGTACGCACCTCTTGATCCGCCTTCATATGACCTGAGCGGTTAATTTTTGTCTGCAAGTATTTCTCATTGAACTCAGAGACATCACCCCAAAGTGGAATCCGTCCAGAAAGAGAAAGGCCTGCATGACTGATAGCATCCGTCTTTTTCGGATTATTGGTAATAAGTCTGACTGGCTTTGTACGCAATGTTTGAAGAACAGCAATCGCTTCTTCATATTGACGTGTATCATCTTCAAAGCCTAGTGCTTCGTTTGCTTCTACTGTATCGTAGCCGTTTTCTTGCAAGATGTAGGCCATGGCTTTACTGAAAAGACCGATCCCGCGTCCTTCATGGTTGGCTAAATAAAACAGTGCGCCTGCTCCATTGTCCTCAATCATTCGCATAGACTGTTTCAATTGGAACCCGCAATCGCAGCGTTTGCTTCCGAAAATATCGCCGGTGTGGCAGATGGAATGCATGCGGATCAGCGCTTCATCAGCATGTTCGAAGTCTCCGTAAACAAGGACGCTTGATTGCTGGTGATCTGCAAGCTCACGGGAGGAAAGGCTTTCGATTAAAGCTTCATCTGATAATGGTTCTTTCCCGTCATCTTTTAACCATGAATACCAGTTAAACATGACCGTTCTACCGTCTAAATTCACTGGCAGTTTAATAGGTCCAGTGATATATATAAATCCGTCTTCTTGCTGTACTCGTTTGATTTTATCTTTTAAAATGGCTGTTTTAACCTCTGTGTGTTTGTCCATATTCTGCACCTTCTTTTTTGTCTGTTTCTTCAATCTGTAAACGAACGAGAACGCCAAATGGATCAATAAATTCGTTACTTTTTCCTGTCGTGTTCATGTGAACGCCTGCTTTTGTCAGACGTTCGACGACGGATGTTCTATCGCTTTCTTTTGGGAAAACCAGTGTATAGCTTCTAATTCCTGAAAAACGTGGATCAATGGCTCCTTTTCTCCCGCGTCCCCATGCATTAAAGGCAAGGTGATGATGATAGACGCCACCAGCAACGAATAAGCTGGCTGGGGGAGCCATTCGGATATGGAAACCGAGCGTGTTCACATAAAAGGAATCGGCTTCTTCTGGGTTGAGATGGAAATGCAAGTGTCCCATGACTGTACCAGCCGGGAGTCCATCCCAGGTGGAATCAGCGGCTTCTTGCAGGAGACCATCTCCATCAAGCGGAGCATTTCCGCCACCTTTCAGCTCTCCATGCTCACCTACCCATATGTCCTGAGGACGATCAGCATAAATCTCAACGCCGATGCCATCTGGATCACTTAAATAAATGGCTTCACTGAAAAAGTGATCGCTCGCTCCAATTAAAGGATAGCCTTTTTTGATCACATGCGCCAGCCATGTGCCCAGGTTTTTTCTGGTAGGTAATAAAACCGCAAAATGATAAAGTCCTGGCTCATGTTCCGGCTTCTCTTTCAGCTGCACATCTTCTTTCAGCACAAGGATTGGTTCCTTTGCGTTGCTGCCAAGCGTGACAGTAGAATCCGTCTGTTCTAATAAAGTAAAACCTAAAATGTCTGTATAAAAAGGCAAAGAACGCTCAAAGCTGGACACATGTAATTCTGTTACACCTAATCTTACCTGCTCTATTGTATTCAAAGCTCGGTCATCTCCTTCATGTTATATGCATCTGCATGTTCAATGGTTTATTGAAAATTGATAAAAATGATTACCTTGTTACTTTTAGTAACTAAACTATATAATAGTTAGTGACTTATTTCAAGTAATTAATTATGTTATAATGAAAAAAAGTAGAGAAAAGCAGGAGGGAGTAAAGTATGGCTCAAGTAGATGGCTGCCCAATTACAGATGCCATGGAGATTTTAGGGAAGAAGTGGGTGATTCTCATCATCAATCAGCTTTTGACAGGGCCAAAACGTTTTTGTCAGCTAGAAAATGAAATGAACATCAGCGGACGGTTATTATCAGAAAGGCTGAAAGATTTAGAAGCTGAAGGTCTTGTTGAGAAAAAAGTATATCCCGACATTCCCGTGCGGATTGAATATGAACTAACAGAACAAGGAAAGAAAATTGAACCAGTCATACGGGAAATGTATGCTTGGTCTTTAGAGCGAAAAAATAGTGAAAAGGGTGAACATGTCCCTTCTTAATCGATTTCGATCAGTGTCCCTGATCGATTTTTTTTTGTGATTTTCCAGAAATCTAAGTCAATAGTATGAAAAATGATGTTGACAATAAATTCATTCATCATATAATATCAAGGAGAAGAGGGTTCTTTTCCCTGTAATGGAATGGGGAGGTTATGCCATGGTATCATGAATGGGACAGATTACCTAAACCGTGTATCACTACATCATGTAGCAGCAGACATCTTTGACTTGTCGAAAGCAAAGATTTATTTTTTAAACTCAATTGATAATGATTATCATAATCATTTATGAGTGTGATTCATACGCTGATAAAGGTTATTTTTTTTATTATCTATTGAGAATAATTATCAATATCAATTAGGAGGATATATATATGAAATCACTTCGTTCAGCATCACACGTCTTATTATTCTTTAGCTTTGTTCTATTGTTTGCTCTAGCCCCTGTTAGCTCTGCCTCAGCAGCAGGCTTAGCAGATGGTCAATATTCAGCACAATATGTGGTATGGAAAGCAGACAGTGATTCAACGTCAACAGCAAATACGTATTTTGAAAAACCAGCTAAGCTTGTTGTGAAGGACGGAAAAATCAAAGCGCAAGTCACGTTAACGAACAGCTCTTGGATTACAAGCTTTAAAACATTGGATCAAGGTGTCTACAAAGATGCAAAGGTGATCAGTACAAACACAGCTGCTAATAAGAGAACGGTAGAGTTCAATGTCAACAGCCTGACAGATGTTGTACCAGCTAAAGTGAGTGTGACTGTACCGGTCATTGGATATACAGGCAATTACGATATTCGCGTCAAGTTTGATGCAGCAACTGTTCAATAAAAAGGGAGGAAATTCATTTGATGAAAAAATGGATCAGGATGCCAGCCTTTGTGGCTGCATTATTGCTGGCACTTATACTGCCTTTTTCAAATGCACAGGCTGCCTCATTAAATGATGGTACATACTCCGTCAATTACACTGTGATGAAGGCCGAAGGAACTGCCGTTTCGATGGCAAATGATTACTGGCTGAAGCCGGCAAAAGTGATCGTGAAAAATGGCAAGCTGACTGTGCAAATGACCATTAAAAACAGCAGCTGGGTAACGGAATTTAAAGTGCCGGGAAATGGCGGCTATGTCGATACGACGGTTCTATCAACGAATAAGAAAGCCAATACAAGGCTTGTTCAATTCCAAGCACAGAGTTTGTCCAAACCAATCAAGTCAAAAATCCATGTCACAGTCAAATCGGCTGATTATGATCACGACTATACCATCCAGCTGAAATTCGATGAAAGCAGCATCAAGTCACTTTCTTCTGACAGTTCAAAAGAAACAGCAGGTGCAGCAAAACATCAAGAAACATCAAAAGAAACAACCAAAACAACTGATTCATCCACCAAAACAAAACAAGAAGAAAATCCTCAAACTGGTGATACAAGCCAGATGGGATGGCTCCTTGTGCTTGTCTTATGTTCAGGCGGGTTTTTAGCGAGAAAGTGGATCATCAAGCATTAACGGAAGGAAGTGTCATCTTTTGAAACGTCTTTTTCATCTACAGACAGCTATTCTGCTCGTTTTATTCAGTTTGTTGACTGCGTTTCAGCTGCCTCAAGGAACGGCTCAGGCGGCATCATTGGTTGATGGTGAATATACGGCCGGATTCACCATTTTAAAAAATGGCAGCACTGAAGCATCCATGATGGATACGTATACAGAAAAGCCAGCTAAGCTCATCATCGAAAATGGCAAGACGACTGCCTATTTGACGCTGAAGCAAAGCAAAGAAATCACAGATTTCAAGGTCGAACAAAATGGCTCTCTCGTCACCACTGAAACGGTCAGTGAAGATGAGACAGCGAATACGCGTGTGATCAAATTTGATGTAGCCGATGTATCAGCCAAATTAAATGGATGGGTCAAAATTTACTGGGACTTAGGCGGCTTTATTTATGATGAGGCGTATGACGTACAGATCGCTTTCGACGAGAGCAGTCTCACACTTGTCACGCCTGCGAAGCCAGACGATAGTGAAACAACACCAGATGATCAAAACGGTACGACGCCAGGCGAC
>NZ_JAGXJP010000002.1:684058-764670 GCF_019091365.1 Bacillus sp. GbtcB10 | reverse complement strand
AGCGAAACAAAGCCAGATGATCAAAACGGCACGACGCCAGGCGACAGCGAAACAAAGCCAGATGATCAAAACGGCACGACGCCAGGCGACAGCGAAACAAAGCCAGATGATCAAAACGGCACAACACCAGTTGATTCGACACAGAACCAATTAAAAGATGGTGTGTATCGTATCAACTACAGTGTGCTGAAGGGCGATGAGGATGAGGCATCTCGGATGAGCCAATACTTCTCACATCCAGCATCATTAACCGTTAAAAATGGAACGCAAACCGTTTCCTTTACGGTGAAGGACCATACGTCAGTTGATTCTTTGAAAATAGAGAAAAACGGTTCTTATCAAGAAGTGAAAAACGTGAGCACAGATCAAGCAAAGAACACAAGAGTGGTTTCATTTGAAGTGTCTGATCTGAAAAAAGCAGTTAACGGAAAAGTACACATTGTAGTAGCAGCCGCTCACTATGATCAAACGTACGATATTCGTTTTCAATTTGATTCAAAAAGTATCGTTCCACTGAAGGACGGTCAAATAGAGGAAGAAACACCGGCTACACCAGAAACACCAAAACCAAATAAACCAGCACCAGACACAACGAACGGCGGAACGAATCAAGAGACAGTTCAGCTAAAAGACGGGGTGTACAAGCTTCCTTTTTCAATGAAGAAAGCAGACAAAGATGAGCTTTCTCGCATGAACGATTACGTCGTGAGCCCTGCGACATTGGTGGTGAAAAATGGCCGCCATTTCGTTTCATACACTGTCAAGAACAGCTCAGCCATCACGTCGTTCCAAGTAGGAACCGGCGGTAAATTTGAAGAGACGCTAGTTGCAAAGGCTGATCAAAAAGCAGATACACGAGTGATTCAATATGAAGCAAAAAGTTTGAGTAGTGATCAGGCAGCACGCGTGAAAATTGACATTCCAGCTGCCAATTATCATGAGCAGTACGATGTCAAACTTGTCTATGATACGAAAGGTATCGCAAGTGGTGAAGGAAGCGGAATTGCGACGGTGATCGGAGACGATGAGAGCATCGGCTTTGTGAAAAATCCGAATGATCACGATTCTCAACCAAACCAGCTTGCGAATCTCGCACCAGAGGAAACGGGCGCAGAGCAGATGACCTTTACGCCATCAGATGACCAAACCAAGTCTGAGACAGGTCAGTTGAACCCAAAAACAGGAGATACTTCACTTCTTTGGGTGTACATTCTTTTATTCGGCGGATCACTATTCGTGCTCGTCAGAAAGTATCAAACTCGTACAAGATAAAGAATCTATTTTAAGTGAGGTGCGCCATTCATCTCGGCGCATCCACTTCCTTTTTTTCGAAAGGAGGCTTCTGTTTTTTGAAGCATCGAATGTTATGTACCCTGATCACGGCTCTATGTGTGTGCGTCTTCTTAGCAGGCTGCTCACAATCAGCTGAAAGCTCAGCGAAAGGCAAAAAAAGCGCAGCATCAAGTGCCCGCATTGTGGCAACGACTGTAGCTGCTGCTGAGATCATGGATGCGCTAGAGGTAGATCTTGTCGGGGTGCCAACAAGTCAAAAATCCTTGCCGGCTCGATACAAAGGACTCCCAGAAGTCGGTAACCCAATGAGCCCGGACATGGAAATCATCCAATCACTTCAACCGACAGATGTCCTGTCTGTCACGACCCTTCAATATGATTTAGAAACGCCTTTTCAACAAGCTTCTGTCCCTGCGACATACCTCAACCTTGAGAGCCTGGACAAGATGGAGAACGCCATCACAAAGCTTGGAGAAAAATATGATAGAAAGACACAAGCGAAACGCATTGTGGATGATTTTGAACAAAAAAAGAAAGACATACAAGAGAGAACGAAGGGAAAGACGAAGCCATCCGTTCTCATTTTGCTTGGTGTACCAGGCAGTTATTTAGTGGCAACAGAGAATTCGTATATCGGTGATCTTGTGCGTATTGCAGGAGGAAAGAACATCGTAAAAGGTGAGAAAATGGAGTATTTGGCATCCAATACGGAGTATTTACAAAAAGCCAATCCAGATATCATTCTCCGAGCCGCACATGGGATGCCGGATGAAGTCGTCAAAATGTTTGATCAAGAATTTAAAACAAATGATATTTGGAAACATTTTAATGCGGTCAAACAAGACCGGGTGTACGACCTCGAAGAAAGCTTATTCGGGACAACAGGCAACTTAAAGGCAGCAGAGGCATTAGATGAATTAACTCGTATGTTGTACCCGTCATAAGCGGCGAATCTTAATGATAAAAGGACGTTCAAGATGAAAAAAACAGGGATTTTATTTCTGATAGTCAGTCTCTTACTAGCCGGCGTATTTATTTATTCCGCCATTACGGGGAGCATTCATGTTACACCGATTGAATTATTGGAAGGGCTTATGACCGGTCAACATGCACAGGTAGAAATCATTAAAGATTTAAGAATCCCCCGCATGCTCATTGCGATGTTTACAGGGGCGGCTTTATCTGTCTCCGGTGTCCTCTTGCAGTCTGTGATGAGGAATCCATTAGCAGATGCCGGTGTTATTGGTATTTCATCGGGAGCTAGCTTCTTTTCTTTAATGGCAATTACAGCGCTTCCTCAATTTTATTTCTACTCTCCTTTATTTTCAGTTTTAGGCGGGGCAATTGCCTGCTTCCTCGTATACGTCTTGTCTTGGAAAGGCGGCTTAAGCCCGATTCGAATGATTCTGGTGGGGATCGCCATCAATGCCATGTTTACAGGGATGGCAGAAGCGTTTGTGACCATTTGCAGCTATTTCAATATCACTATTAATCAGTCGGGACAGTCGAATCTGACGATGAAAACGTGGGGAGATGTCCGTTTAATCGGTGTCTATGGCGTCATTGGGCTTGTGGTTGCGCTTTTCTTTAGCAGATGGTGTAACTTGCTTGCCCTTCAAGATAAGACGGCGAAAAACTTAGGATTGCGTGTGACCAGAATGCGCCTTTTGATTTCAATCACGGCGGTGTTATTAGCAGCGGTGACTGCTGCGGTAGCGGGCGTGATTGCCTTTGTCGGCTTGCTCATTCCACATATCTCTAGAAGGCTTGTCGGCTCGGACCACCGAGTACTGATTCCATTTTCTGCGTTAAGCGGGGCCTTGCTCATTTTGACGGCTGATACGCTCGGCAGAACGCTTGTGGCTCCAAATGAAATCCCTGCTTCTACAATCATGGCTGTCATTGGCGGGCCGTTTCTGATCTTTTTATTAAGAAGGGGTGATCGTCTTCATGGACATTCGTGAGGTGTCGTTTTCCTATGATCGGCAGAGGGATATTGTTCAATCGGTCACCACGCACATCGAAAAAGGGAAAATTACGACCATTATCGGTCCAAATGGCTCGGGCAAATCCACACTGCTTTCCTTGATGGCACATAACCATTGTCCACATAAAGGACAGATTCATTTAGATGGGCAAGAACTGAATGCGTTCAAGCCAAGGGAACTCGCGAGAAAGCTGGCAGTCGTACATCAGCAAAATGAAGCGCCGCTCGATTTAACGATCGAACGAGTCGTGGCATTTGGGAGAACGCCCTATCAGACGATGCGCGGCAGTGACAAGGAAGAGGATGAGAAAGCAATCGAGTGGGCACTGTCCTGTACAAAGCTGACGGATAAGCGAAAGGTGCCTCTCGCCTCATTGTCAGGCGGAGAACGGCAGCGTGTATGGATTGCGATGGCTTTAGCGCAAAAAACACCGATCCTTTTCTTAGATGAACCGACGACTTATTTGGATATGTATTATCAATTTGACATTCTGGAGCTCATTCGAGAGCTCAATGTCGAGCATGGATTAACCATCGTGATGGTCCTGCACGATATGAATCAGGCGATTCGCTATAGTGATGTCATCATCGCCATGAAAGATGGACAAATTATCCGCGAAGGACGGCCAAATGATGTGTTAACAGAAGAGATGGTGCGGCACATTTATCATGTGTCCGTCACAATTAAGCAGGATGCAGAAACAGGGATGTATATCGTGCCTGTAGGCATATAAGTTGTGCAAAAAGCAGGTGAGACAGTGTGAAACGAGGGAAAAGGATCGGGCAGCGAATGCTGACGATCGTCTGTTTAGGTGTTTTTCTATATAGCGGTACTGCCATTGGCTTGGAGCTCTTTGGCAATTATCAAAATCGTCAGGTGCTTGCAAAGGCTCAGACACTTTACACACACGAGGATGGAATGAAACAGCGAAAACCTGGAGAAATCCGTCAGTCATTTGATGATTTGCGAAAGGTGAATCAAGACATTGTCGGTTGGATTGATATGAAGGACACGATGATTCAGTATCCAATTGTTCAGTCAAACGATAATGCATTCTATTTAACTCGTAATTATGTAAAGGATGACACACGGGCAGGCAGTATCTTTATGGATTATCGTAATGACGTCTTGCATGAAAGTCCCAATACAGTGGTGTACGGTCATCGGATGAGGGATGGGTCTATGTTTGCTGGTCTCACAAACTATTTGAAAAAAGATTTCTTCCAAGATCATCGCACATTTCAGTACGATACGCTGTACCAAAGCTATGAAGCAGAGATTTTTGCTGTGTATGAGACGACAGTCGATTTCGATTATATTCAGACTGATTTCCAGGATCTTGGTGAATATGCGCACTACTTGCAAGCTGTGCGTAAGAAGTCCATCTATCAAACGAAAACAGACGTATCCACAGATGACTTGATTCTCACATTATCGACCTGTGATCACGTGCTGGCACCTAAAAACAAGCGTCTCGTGGTACAGGCGAAGCTAAAGAAAGTTTACTAGAAAAGGAGAGACAGACGGTTGAAATGTTTACATGTGATTTGGGCAGGACTCGTCGTCGTGCTTCTCCTCGGCGGATGCAGTCAGGCGGCGCCTGTCGAGAATGGGAGCGGGCAAGGTGCGCTCAACATTCAGGATTTTGCCGGCAGAACATTATCGTTTCATGAATCACCTGAACGGATCGTCTCGTTGTCAACTGGCGACATGAGCATCATTTATGCTCTAGGTGGTCAGGTTGTCGGCCGGCCAACTGCCGAATTGCCAGACAATCTACAAAAGGCAAAGTCCGTACAATCAATTGGCACAACCCATCAATTTGATGTCGAGCTGATCACGAGTTTAAAGCCCGATGTGGTGCTTGGGAATGAATCATTAAACAGCAAGGATATCTCTACTATAGAAGGAATTGGTTCACAGCTTCTTTTGACAAGTGCCAACTCAGTGAAGGACATCCAGCGTCAAGTTACTTTATTTGGTGATTTACTTGGAAAGCAGCAAAAGGCCAAAGCACTCAATGCTCAAATCGATCAGCGGATCAAGCAAGTGAAGCAGCCTGAGAAAAAAGTAAAGACACTCGTTGTATATGGTGCGCCCGGCACATATATGGCGGCACTTCCACAATCTTTAAGCGGTGATCTGCTGCGGATCGCTGGTGGTGCGAATATTGCTGAAAATGAACCAGCACTCGAAAAGTTTCCGCAATATGCACAAATCAATGCAGAAAAGGTAATCGAGGCCGATCCGGATCTCATTTTGCTGATGACACACAGTAATCCTGAAGATGTCAAAGCAGGCTTTATGAGTGAAATGAAGCAAAATGCGGCGTGGCACGATGTATCAGCTGTCAAAAATGGACACGTTGAGATTCTGCCAAGTGACCTATTTGGGACAAATCCAGGCGCAGAAGTCATCAGAGCGATCGATGAATTAGAGAAGAAATTGAAGCGATTGTCATCATGAAGATGAATGCAGAACTAGATTTTCAAAAAAGGCAGTCAAGACGAAAATGGCTGTTACCAGGATTGTTTCTCACTTTATGTGTGGGCGTCTGTCTAGGACTTGCGGTAGGTTCTGTCCAATTATCGCTGACGGATTTAATGGCTGTGTTCACGGGATCAGGTCTGCCTGTTCATGAAAAAATTGTCATGGATTTACGGCTGCCGCGTGTGCTCATTGGTTTTCTCGTTGGGGCCTGTCTCGCAGCATCAGGAGCGATTTTACAAGGAGTTGTCCGAAATCCACTGGCTGACCCTGGGATCATTGGTGTGACTGCGGGCGGCGGGTTAGCTGCTGTACTCAGCATGATTGTTCTTCCGCAATTCACGTATTTGCTTCCGGCAGCCGCTTTTCTGGGCGCCTTATTAGCAGCTCTTGTCGTGTATATGCTGTCATTTGATCAAGGGGTTTCACCGCTTAAATTGATCTTGGCAGGTGTTGCCGTCAATGCCTTGCTCGGTGCGGTGATGAATGGGTTTATGGTGCTTTACAGTGAGCGTGTGCAGGCTGTTTTGCCTTTTCTATCAGGGGGATTAAACGGACGGAGCTGGCATCATCTTAGCTTTGTGTCGCCATATGCGCTGGCTGGATTATGCCTTTGTTTTTTCGCCATTAAACCGTCCAATCTCCTTTTGCTTGGCGATGAATCGGCTCAACTATTGGGCCTTCGAGTAGAGAGGACTCGATTTTTTCTCATTGCGCTGGCCGCTCTTTTAGCTGGAGCAGCTGTCAGTGTCAGCGGTTTAATCGGTTTTGTCGGGCTTGTTGTACCCCATTTTATCCGTCTTTTAATCGGAGATGATTACCGGTATTTGCTGCCGATTTCAATGCTTGGAGGGGGCGTGCTTGTGGTCTTTGCCGATACAGCAGCACGGGTCTGGTTTACACCGGTTGAATTGCCTGTAGGGATCTTGCTTGCCTGCATCGGTGCACCTTTCTTCCTCTATTTATTAAAAAAGAAAGGGAGGGGTTAAGATGGATGTCATTGCAATGGATGACGTGAGTCTCAGTCAAGGCGGCTTTCGGCTGTCTTCCATTTCAGCAGCTGTTCCTAAAGGGAGTGTGACCGGAATCATTGGCCCAAATGGGTCAGGTAAGTCGACTTTTATCAAAGCGGCCGCACGACTGACCTCAATCGAAAGCGGCATGATTTACATTCACGACATCCCGCAAAAAGAGATGACGGCACAGGAGATCGCCAAGGAGGTGGCAGTTCTCATGCAAACAAGAACCGCCATTCCATCGATGACAGTACGTGAGCTGGTCGCACTTGGACGCAGTCCGCATCGTTCCATCTGGAAAAAAAGCACCCCGTCAGATCATGAAGCGATTGAGTGGGCGCTTGAGGTGACGAATAGCCGCACCAATGAAAACAGAATGCTCCATACATTATCAGGCGGAGAAAGACAAAAGGCATATATTGCAATGGCACTGGCTCAGAAGACAGAGACTATCATTCTGGATGAGCCAACCACTTATTTAGACATTGCGCATCAGCTTGAATTACTGGAGCTGCTCAAACAGCTGAATCAAACACATGGCATCACCATTTTAATGGTTCTCCATGACTTGCAGCAGGCCGCAAAATATTGTGACCGTCTCATTGCTATGAAGCGAGGTCAGGTGCATCAAATTGGCTCACCAAAAGAAGTGTTAACAGAAGACTTTTTCAAGGAGGTTTTTGGGATTCAGGCAGAGGTTCACTTAGACGGACCGCATCCACTCATTATCCCCATTGCCTCCATTCAACAACAAAAGGGAGATGAACCAAACATGATTATTGTAAACAACCAAGTAAGAGTAGAAAAAGGCAGTGCAGACCACCTTGTTAAACGGTTTAACAAGCAGGGACAAGTAGAATTTATGGAAGGCTTTTTAGGTATGGAAGTATGGGTCACTCAACAGACAACTGATTACGATGAAGTGACCATTCACACCCGCTGGAATCGAAAAGAAGACTTTGTGAATTGGACAAAATCTCAGGCATTTGGTGATGCGCATGCTCATGGAAAGGCGAAACCAGAAGGCCTGTTAAAAAACAAAATTACGTACTATGAAGTGCAAGTGACAAGACCCGCTTTACAGAAAAAAGCCTAAATATTCAAAAGCGCTGCAGCGAAGAAGCAGCGCTATTTTTTTGTGATTGTCTCTTTCCGTCACATATTTTTGACAAAGTATTCAAACAACTGACACAATCCCATCCAAATTTTAGGTAAAATTTACTTTATTTTTGAAGCGCATGGGTGTAAAGTACAGGTATAAATAACTAACCGAATGAAAATCAAGAGTAAAATTTCACCGAGTGAACTATATCAAATGGACTTCCGCTTGTGAATCATTGAACAAATAGTGAACTTTTTGTGAAATGGTGAGCATAAATATCTCGAATCATTCGGCATGCGAAAGTAAGGGAGGATGTAAGGCTGTGAGTGAGCTGTTTTTAGCAAGATTTCAATTTGCCTCAACGACATTATTTCATTTTATTTTTGTTCCTATGTCTATAGGTTTGGTATTTATCGTTGCATTGATGCAAACCCTTTATGTCGTCAAGAAAAAAGAGATTTATAAAAAGATGGCAAAATTTTGGGGTCACCTTTTCTTAATTAACTTTGCAGTAGGTGTGGTGACAGGGATTCTGCAAGAATTCCAGTTTGGGATGAACTGGTCTGATTATTCAAGGTTTGTCGGTGATGTCTTTGGTGCACCGCTTGCCATTGAAGCGCTATTGGCCTTTTTCCTTGAATCTACATTTATTGGACTTTGGATATTCGGCTGGGATCGTCTGCCGAAAAAAATTCATTTGTTATGTATTTGGCTCGTTTCTCTTGGTACGATCTTTTCGGCGTTTTGGATTTTACTCGCCAACTCATTTATGCAGGAGCCAGTTGGATTTGTGATTAGAAATGGCCGTGCAGAAATGAATGACTTTGGGGCGCTCGTGACAAATCCGCAACTTTGGGTTGAGTTCCCGCACGTTCTGTTTGGTGCATTGGCAACCGGTGCTTTCTTTATCGCGGGTGTCAGTGCCTATAAAATGATCAAAAAACAAGAAGTGACCTTTTTCAAAAAATCTTTCCAGATTGCCATGGTGCTTGCTTTCATTTCTGGCTTAGGTGTGGCGTTCTCTGGACATGATCAAGCAAAGCACTTAATGGAATCACAGCCGATGAAGATGGCAGCAAGTGAAGCCCTTTGGAAGGATAGTGGAGATCCAGCGGCTTGGACACTATTTGCCAACATTGACACAGATAAAAAAGAAAACTCTGCGGAGATCAATATTCCGTTTGCTTTAAGTTACTTGGCTTATTCGAAGTTTAGTGGAGATGTGCCAGGCATGCTGACCCTTCAAAAAGAATATGAAGCCAAGTTTGGTCCTGGAGATTACATTCCTCCAGTCAAAACAACCTTCTGGAGCTTTAGAATCATGGTGGGTGCCGGCATGTTGATGATTTTTGCTAGTATGATTGGTTTGTATTTGAGCTTTAGAAAAAAACTAGAATCAAACAAATGGTATTTACGCTTCATGGTATGGATGATTGCGTTCCCGTTTATTGCAAACTCAGCTGGTTGGATCATGACGGAAATTGGGCGTCAGCCGTGGACAGTCTTTGGTATGATGACAACCGCACAATCCATTTCACCAAACGTATCGTACGGCATGTTGCTATTCTCAGTCATTAGCTTTACGACCATTTATCTGATTCTTGCCATCGTGCTTGCCTACTTATTCATTCGAGAAATTAAAAAAGGTGCACATTCTGAAGAGAATACAGATCAAAAGGATGAAACGGACCTGTCTACAGATCCATTTGATGGAGGCGCATATCATGGCATATCTTAACGAGATTTGGTTTATTCTTGTCGCAGTACTGTTTGTTGGATTTTTCTTCTTAGAAGGATTTGATTTTGGTGTCGGGATGTCCATGCAGCTGCTTGGAAAAGATGCACATGAGCGCCGCATTTTAATCAATACGATTGGCCCTTTCTGGGATGCGAATGAGGTCTGGTTGATTACAGCAGGCGGAGCTATTTTCGCCGCTTTTCCTCACTGGTACGCTACGATGTTCAGCGGATACTATATTCCGTTTACGGTTCTCCTGCTAGCGCTCATTGGGCGGGGGGTCGCCTTTGAATTTAGAGGGAAGGTCGAGAAGGCTTCATGGATCAAAACGTGGGACTGGGTGATCTTCTTTGGCAGCCTGCTTCCGCCATTTTTACTCGGCGTGCTATTCACAAGTATTTTACGAGGAATGCCCATTGATCAAAGCATGAATATGTACGCTGGATTTACAGACTTTGTGAATCTTTATTCAGTGATCGGCGGGGTAGCTGTGACGGTTCTTTGCCTTCTGCATGGATTGATTTTCGTCACACTCCGCACTGAGGGTGATTTAAGAAATCGTGCAAGAAAGCTCGGCCAGCGTGTTTTATTGATTGCACTACCAGTTCTTGTTCTATTTGTTGGTGTGTCTATTCTTGAAACAGACATTTATACCGTACGTCCGATCATTACGATCCCTTTAACTGTACTCATTGTGGTTTGTTATGTAGCGGCTCTATTCTTTATGAGAAAAGAGCGTGATGGATGGACATTTTTATTCACAGGTGCAGGTATTATGGTGACGGTGACCATGCTTTTCACAGCATTATTCCCGCGTGTCATGATTAGTTCGATCAACCATGCATTCGACCTCACCATTCAAAACGCTGCATCAGGATCTTATTCACTGACGGTCATGACGATTGTTGCCGTTTCTTTGCTACCTTTTGTGCTTGGGTATCAAATCTGGAGCTACTATGTCTTCCGTAAACGTGTAAGCGGTAAGGAGCCAATGACCTACTAATGGATAAACGTTTGCTTCAACTAAAAGGAATGAGGGGGCTTCTTGCCCTCTTAGGTATTGTGTCAATCATCCAAGGAGCAAGTATTATTTTTCAAGCACAGTGGCTGGCACATGCCATAACAACGCTGTTTGACGGGAAGAGCCTCATGCAGGCAACACCTTATGTCTTGCTGTTTCTTGCTGTCTTTCTGGTGCGGCACGGTCTCACCTTGATGCGGGAGAAGGTCATGTTCACCTATTCTTCCCGAATTGGAGCAGACGTCAGAAAGCAGCTGTTGGACCAGCTGTTCCGTTTAGGTCCAGCTTTCACGAAGAAAAAAGGAACAGGAAAGCTTGTGACATTGGCGATGGAGGGCATTGCCCAATATCGTCAGTATTTACAGCTGTTTTTGCCGAAAATGGTGAACATGGCAGTTATTCCGGTGATGGTGCTTGTCTATGTTTGGACATTAGATGGAACATCTGCTGTCATTCTCATTGTCACGCTGCCAATTTTAATTGTTTTTATGATTTTGCTAGGACTTGTCGCTCAGCGTAAAGCGGCCAAACAATGGAGATCGTATGAGAAATTATCCAATCATTTTGCTGATTCTCTCCGTGGCCTTGAAACGCTTCGCTACTTAGGGATTAGCAAAAAGCATTCTCGCAATATTGGAGAGGTCTCAAAGCGTTATCGAAAGGCGACGATGAGCACACTGAAAGTCGCCTTTCTTTCTTCTTTTGCTCTCGATTTCTTTTCTATGCTGTCCATTGCGACTGTCGCTGTATTTCTCGGCTTGCGCTTAATTGAAGGAGATCTTTTGTTATTGCCCGCTTTGACCGCACTGATGCTTGCGCCAGAATATTTCTTGCCAGTCCGTGAAGTGGGAAATGATTATCATGCGACGTTAAACGGTAAAGAAGCGAATGAGGCGATTCAAGTGATTTTAGAGGAAAAGGGCTTCCGAGAGCAGGAGACACAATCCGTGCAGCTGAACGAGTGGAATGAGCAATCTGAGCTCACACTGCAAGATGTCAGTGTCTTACATGATGAGCATGCACCATATTCGATTCAGGATGTGGACCTCACTGTGAAAGGAAAGAAAAAAATTGGGATCATCGGTGCCAGTGGTTCGGGGAAATCGACGTTAACGGATGTTCTCGGTGGTTTTGTTGAACCGTCTGCAGGTGAAATCATCCTAAACGGAAAGCCGCTTGCTCATTTACAGCTGGCGGCATGGCAAAAAGAAGTCGTTTATATGCCGCAGCATCCTTATTTATTTCACATGACACTGAGAGAAAACATTCGTTTTTATGAACCGAATGCAACCGATGAAGACGTTGAAAGAGCGGTGCAAGAGGCAGGTTTGTCTCAGCTCGTAGCGGATCTCCCCAATGGACTGGATGAGGTCATTGGCGAACAGGGCAGAGGACTGAGCGGTGGACAAGCGCAGCGGATTGCCCTCGCTCGCACAGTGCTCGGCCAGCGATCCATTATGCTGTTAGATGAACCAACGGCTCATCTGGATATTGAGACAGAGTATGAATTAAAGAAAACAATGCTTCCATTGTTTGAAGATAAACTTGTGTTTTTAGCCACACACAGACTTCATTGGATGACGGATATGGATGAAATCATTGTGATGGATCATGGGACGATTGCAGAGATGGGGACTCATGAATCATTAATGAAAAGAAAAGGTGTGTACTATCAATTGGTACAGGAACAAATGGGGGCGGTCACACATGGTCAGTAAAGGCTGGTTTATACCTTATATCAAGGAGAATCAAAAGCTGTTTGCCTTGGTGCTTTTTTTAGGGGCGATTGCGGTGTTTTCTGCTTCTATGCTCATGTATACATCAGGGTTCCTCATTTCAAAAGCTGCCACAAGACCTGAGAATATCTTGATGGTCTATGTCCCCATCGTGGCAGTACGTACCTTTGGTATTTCACGCTCAGCTGCTCGTTATGCAGAGAGACTAGCGAGTCATCAGCTCATTTTGACAATGATTGAAAAAATGCGGGTACGTCTTTATGACATGGCTGAACGAAGTGCCAAACAGACTAAGCTTGGAACAGGTGAAATGCTTGGGCTGTTATCAGAAGATGTGGAGAGATTACAGGATGCGTATTTAAAAACAATTTTTCCATCCATCGGTGCGCTGCTTTTATATGCCGCTTCGATTGGAGCACTTGGGCTTTTTTCTTGGCCTTTTGCCGGATTGATGCTGCTTTATATGGCGCTGCTCGTATTTGTATTCCCATACATCACAGTACTTGTGAACCGGGCACGACAAATTCAAATGAAGAAAGGCAGAAATGAACTGTACAGCCATTTAACAGATGCCGTCATGGGCGTAAGTGACTGGTTGTTTAGCGGCAGACAGAACGATTTTGTTGAAGGCTATGAACGAAAAGAAGCAAAGCTATTAGCGCTCGAAGCGGCAAAGCATCGGTTTATCCGTCTGCGCCAATTTTTAGCACAGCTAGTCATTGGAGGAGCAGTCGTCCTTGTTGTGTATTGGAGCGGCTCAGTCGTTCAGGCTGGTTCTATGCCACACACGCTCATCGCAGCCTTTGTGCTTGTGCTGTTTCCATTAACAGAAGCCTTTCTTCCGCTGTCAGATGCAGCAGGCGATATTCCTGTTTATCAGCATGCCGTCAGCAGATTAAATCATTATGAAGAGCAGTCGTATGAAGGATTAGTGGAGAGGAAGGCAGCAGAGGAGACACCCGTCTCTGATGGCGTTGAAGCGGTCTGTTTTGATCAAGTCACCTTCGGATATGAAGCAGATCAACATGTACTCAAGCATTTTTCGTTTTCACTGAAGCAAGGTGAATCGCTCGCTCTTTTAGGAAAAAGCGGTGCAGGCAAATCGACCATTTTAAAATTGTTAGAAGGGGCAGTCGTGCCAAATCAAGGGGTTGTCAGCATTCAGGGGAAACCGGTACAAAGCATTCAAGAGGAGGTATCCTCTTATGTGTCTGTGCTCAATCAACAGCCCTATTTATTTGATACATCTGTTTTAAACAACATTCGCTTAGGCTCTCCAGAAGCGACAGAAGAGCAAGTAAAAGAAGCCGCGCAGCAAGTGCAGCTGCACGATTACATTGAGTCTTTGCCAGAAGGTTATCACACAGGTGTACAAGAGACAGGGGTTCGTTTCTCTGGTGGAGAAAGACAGCGTATGGCTCTAGCACGGATTTTGCTGCAAAACACACCGATTGTTGTATTAGATGAGCCAACCGTCGGGCTTGATCCACGCACAGAGCGTGAATTGCTTGAAACAATCTTCCGTGTGTTAAAAGGAAAAACAGTCATTTGGATCACCCATCATCTCACTGGCTGTGAGGCATGTGACCGTATGATGTTTATTGAAGGTGGACGTATTGAGATGGAAGGGCACCATCATGATTTGCTGAAAGAAAATGTGCGTTATCAAAAGCTGTATGAAATGGATCGTCCATTTTCGGTCGTGTAAAAATTGAACGACAAGAACGTTCGGAAAGAAGATTTCTGCCCGAACGTTTTTTTGAGCTTAAGGATTTACTTTTCCTACACCCGCATTTGATACAACTTCTGATTTCACATTGTTCACGTTAAGCAAAGAGTAGTTATAAGGAGGGTTGTACGTACCTGTTGAAGACGTTGGCAGGCTACCTGTGCTGTTAATATATGAGTTGTTGATGACATGCCATGTACCGACTTGACGGCTGTCCCAGCTGCCAATGGCATTGTTTGTATTTTCAAATACGTTGTGCTCAATTCTCATTTTTGCGCCCATACGAGAGTTAATCGCAGTTGTATGGATGCCTTTGTAGTAGTTGTTATACACATGACCTTCTCCGTAGCGCATAGACGGTACACGAGAGTTCAAGTTTTCAAAGCGGTTGTTGTGGAATGTGATTTTTCTGTTGTAGTTATCGTTATCGGAGCTGCCCATCAGCATTGTTTTCCAGCTGTCATGGACATAGTTCCATGAGAACGTAATGTAATCGGAGTCATTTTTCACATCGAATAACCCATCATAGTCATCTTTCCCAGAGTTCAAAGTGTTGTAGAGTTCATTATGGTCGACCCATACGTTTTTAGAACCACCTTCGATTCCGATGGCATCTTTATCACCGATTTTGCTGTGATGGATTTTGAGGTTGCGGATGATGACGTTATTGGCACGCCATACTTTAATACCAATCCCATTAAATTCGCCGTTTGTCCCTTTACCGACGATGGAGACATTGTTTGTATCTTTCACATCAATTTTATTGGCCGATGTATTAGAAGGAGTAATCGTTCCGTCTACCACGATTTTCAATTTTTCATTTGTTCCTTTGCTTTTGAGGGCAGCTAATAGTTCATTTCCGGTTTTCACCGTCACCGTTTTACCGCCTTCACCGCCTGTTGTACCGCCATTTAATGTGGAGAATCCTTGCTGATTAAAATTGGCCATAATCGAAGGGCTTTCTGGATATTTCGTTGCTGCTTTTGCCTCCCCATTTGGCGCAAATAATGAAGTCACGAGACCAACCGCTAACACACCAGCTAACATTGGAACTTTTTTCTTCAACATGAACATCTCCATTCTATATTTTGTTTTAATGTAAACGTTTCCAAAATAAGCTGCGATTCAACCGCTCCTCCTTCCTTCGCCAGCATCGCCTCTTTCGGAATGTAGGAAGAGCATAGCACGCAAAAAGGTATCATCGGCTAAGAATTGGAACGAAGTATTCCACGATTTTCAAGGAAACTAAGGCAATGATTATTTCAATTTATCTACATGAGACAAGGATCATTGACGATAGGTATTGGGGTAACCTAGTGATTATGAAAAGGACGTTCTTTTTTTCAAGGAAAATCAAGATGATTACGAAAGCGTCATTTTGTTAGAGACAAAGACATGTCATAATCATTACATAAGAAAAAATTGGATATCAAATAGATCCATGCGCTAAACAGTAGGTAGAAAAGGCTCCAATTTAAAAAAAGAAGGTCTATTTTAAACGATGCGATCACCGGTGTCGTCTAATCAATAAGAGATAGAAAGGAAGGAGGGACGTGTTTGGAGCAGACCGAGGAGACTTTATGGATCAAGCGGGCAAAACAGGGGGATGATGCCGCATTTACCGCCCTTTATCGGCATCATTATTCGTTTCTTTACCGTTATTTGATGAAATTGACCCTTCAACAAGAGCTGACAGAGGAGATCATGCAAGAAACGATGCTCAAAGCGTACATGAAACTTTCTTCTTTTAGAGGAGATTCATTATTTTCAACATGGCTCATGTCCATTGCATCTAGACAATTTTTAGATCATCAAAAGAAAAGAAAACGTGAACAAACGAGAGAAGGAAAGGCGAATCAAGAAGCCATCCGCCGGTTCAAATGGGATGTTCAGCAAAAAGGCCATACTTGGCATGACATGTGGGATGCTTTAAATGAGTTAAAGGCTCAGGAGAGAGCACCGATCCTTCTCCATTACTATTATGGCTTTACTTACCCTGAAATCGCTTCGATGCTCGGGGTGAGAGAAGGTACGGTGAAATCGAGGGTTCATCATGGGATCAAGAAAATTCGAAAGGAGTGGGACTGATGAAAGAAGATCGTTTCGCCGATCGTTTAAAAGAGGAGCTGCAGGAGCTCGATGAACAAATCGAAGTAGAAAAGCCGAGTGAACAAGCTTTGATGTTGATGCTAAAGCAGGCAAAGGAAAAAGAGAAAAAACGTTTTAAACAAGAAGTGCTGGCGTACATCATCGTCAGTCTGACCATCATGACACTTTTTGCAGCTGCCATTACTCATTTGCCCATCATCTTCATTCTTCTCCAAGTGGTGAGTGTGCCGCTCTGTGTGGTTGTCGGCATCAAGGAATATCAACAGATTAAAGGAGGGTCCTCCTTATGAGTCATACGGAAATGATCATCTTATTGTGCGCATTACCGTTACTGTTTGCACAAGGATTTCTCTTATTTATGGATGCTAAGAAAAGAGGGCGTTATAAATGGTTCTGGGGCATCATTGGATTAATCAACTTCCCATCTTCTTCTATTTTATATTGGCTGTGTGTTGTCTTACCTGATCGTAAAAGAGGAGAAAAGCTCAGAAAAAATTGAAAGACGTTGTAAAACTTTTGACCTTTTTTTTGAATGATCATCATCTAGAAACAATGAAAGTTTCATGAATGTGTCAAAGAAAGCGGGATGTTGAACGTCCAGTTCGTCATTTCTAGCACGATAGTCATTCTTTGAGCGCGTCATTTTCATGACGGAAGGTGATTCTGCTTAATCTATCTCATTTCGGCATCGTTTTCATCTGTTATCAATATTGATCAGTTTTTACAAATGGTGTTAAATTAATCTCAATATGCGTTAGAAAATCTAACAACCAAAGAGTGAGATATTGACAAGGAGGCAGATGAGACATGTTGACCTTAGATCGAGCAGCACAAACAGCACAAAGCTACATCCACCGTGTGCTAGAGGATGTAGAAAAACGGAATCCAGGCGAGGCGGAATTCCAACAAGCCGTGAAAGAAATTCTGGAATCCCTCGTCCCGGTTTTTGCAAAACACCCAGAGTATGAAAAACAGGGGATCTTAGAACGCTTAATTGAGCCTGAGCGGCTTGTGATGTTTCGTGTACCGTGGGTAGACGATGAAGGCAAAGTACAGGTGAACAGAGGATTCAGGGTTCAATTTAATAGTGCCATCGGTCCTTATAAGGGGGGCATTCGTTTCCACCCATCGGTCAATGCAAGCATCATCAAGTTTTTAGGGTTTGAACAAATCTTTAAAAACGCACTGACAGGTTTGCCGATCGGCGGAGGAAAAGGTGGATCAGATTTTGACCCTAAAGGGAAATCTGATGGAGAAATCATGCGTTTTGTTCAAAGCTTTATGAGTGAACTCAGTCGTTATATTGGACCTGATCAAGATGTACCGGCAGGAGATATTGGGGTAGGCGCACGCGAAATCGGCTATATGTTCGGCCAGTACAAAAAAATGCGCGGTGCGTATGAAGCAGGTGTCCTGACAGGAAAGAGCCCTGGCTTCGGAGGCAGTTTAGCAAGAAAAGAAGCGACCGGCTATGGACTGGTGTACTTTATGGAAGAAATGTTAAAAGCCCACGGAATGCAATTTGAAGGACGATCTGTTGTTGTGTCTGGGTCAGGAAATGTATCGATTTATGCGATGGAAAAAGTATTGGAATTGGGCGGAAAGGTTGTGGCTTGTAGTGATTCAAGCGGAGCCATTTACGACCCTCAAGGCATTTCACTTGAGACAGTGAAGCAGCTGAAGGAAGTCGACAACCAGCGAATTGCTGCCTACATAGACATTCACCCGCATGCTGAATTGATTGAAGATTGCGAACAAATTTGGTCTCTTCCTTGTGACATTGCGCTGCCATGTGCGACCCAAAATGAAATTTCAGAGTCGCAAGCACAGCAGCTAGTGGCAAACGGTGTCATCGCTGTAGGAGAAGGGGCCAATATGCCGTCCACACTTGGGGCCGTCAAAGTATTTGAACAACATGATATTTTGTTTGCACCAGCAAAAGCGGCAAATGCTGGCGGAGTGGGTGTTTCGGCGTTAGAAATGGCGCAAAACAGTGCGAGAATGTCTTGGACTTTTGAAGAAGTAGATGGTCAGTTGAAACAAATGATGCAGTCGATTTATCGTCAGTGTACTGAGACAGCTGAAGAATACGGATACGCTGGAAACTTAATGGTAGGCGCAAATATTGCAGGATTTCGCAAAGTGGCAGATGCCATGATCGCACAAGGCGTCATTTAACTCCTGCTCTCCCGCACCTGTTTATTTCATCACAAGATCGGGAATCGTCTTGTAAGAATGACAATAAGGAGGCGCGGGAGAAAATGAAAAAGTGGCTGAAACAAATTGTCAAATGGGCACCAGTGATTTATCCAGTGGTGAGGAAAATATACAAAGAACGAAAAGCATCCAAAAGTCGTAACGTATCAGCCGGGTAATCCGGCTTTTTTTTATGAAATGAATGAAACAAAAAAATATGCTGTGGGAATGATCCATTTCACTTCTCTCTCCGTTAAGTACATAACAAACGGAAAGAGGAGGCAAAACAGATGAAAATGAAAAAAGCATTTTTAACGATCCCGCTTAGTGCAGCATTATTATTACCAACTGCTCAAATGGCAAGTGCACACGAAGGACATATGCATGGGGATGCAAAAAAGTCGTCATCATCACAAGAGGTGTCAAATAAAGCAACGGATCTTCGCACAGCGCTTGATCAGCTCTTCTCAGAACATGCTTATTTAGCAGTGATCACGATGCAAAAGGGAATTGACGGCAGTAAAGATTTTGATCAAGCAGCAGCAGCGTTAAATGAAAACACGAATGATCTATCAGATGCGATCGCCTCTGTGTATGGAAAAAAAGCAGGGAAACAATTTAAAGAGATTTGGTCAAGCCATATCGGCTACTTCGTTGATTATGTACAAGCAACAGCGAAAAAAGATGAAGCAGGTAAAAAGAAAGCGGTCAAAGAGCTTGATCAATACCGCATGAAACAAGCTGATATGCTTGATAAAGCAACAGGTGGAAGATTGAAAGCAAGTGAACTTGAAGAAGGTTTAAAAATGCACGTCAATGAACTGCTAAAAGCTTTTGATAGTTACACAGAAAAGGATTTTGATACAACCTATGAAACGGTCAGAAAATCCATTCATCATATGTTTGAAGTAGGTAAAGGTGTATCATGGGCGATTACAGATCAATTTCCTGGGAAATTTGATCAAAAATCAGTCGATACTCCAGCCGCAGATCTTCGTGAGGATTTAAACTACTTGTTCTCAGAGCATTTGGCACTCGCGGTAGTGGCTATGCAAAAAGGGAATGATGGCAGCAAGGACTTTGACCAAGCGGCAGCAGCGTTAAATGAAAACACGAATGATCTATCAGATGCGATCGCTTCTGTTTATGGAAAAGATGCAGGAAAACAATTTAAAACGATCTGGTCAAGTCATATCGGATATTTAGTTGATTATGTTAAAGCGGATGCATCAGGAGACGAGCAAGCAAAAGAGAAGGCTGTTAAAGATTTAGATGCTTACCGTATGAAACAAGCAAAATTTTTAGATCAAGCGACAGATGGCCGCTTGAAGGCGGCTGACTTAGAAGCCGGGTTGAAAACGCATATTGATGAGCTCATCAAAACGTACACGTCTTATCACAATGGCGAATATGATCAGCTGTACCCGACTGTCAGAGAAGCATACGGCCATATGTTCATGGTTGGTCAAGATGTCGCATCAGCTATTGTCGATCAGCATCCTGAATTATTCAAATCCAACATGCCAAATGAGATGCCGAAAACAGGTATGGGAGGCACAGCCGGTCCATTAGGTATGTCATATGAAGCATTTGCTGGGATGATGGCAAGTCTCATCTTAGCCGGAGGTGCAGTGGGGGCGTTCTTCCTCATTCGCCGTAAATCATCAAATTAAACAATATCAAGACAAGAGGGAACGTGCACAATCGTGCCGTTCCTTTCTTCAAAAGGAGGTCGACTTGCGTGAAAAGATGGCTGTTTAGTATTCTTACGCTTCTCATCATCACGGGCTGCGCATCCCAATCAATAGATGAAAAGTCATCCTCTGAAACTGCATCATCTCCTGAGCCAATGACAGCAAAACAAGCCAAAAATCAATCTCATTCACACGACATGTTAAAAGATGAGCCATCGGGTATTGTTCCCGCTGACATCTCCATTCCAGCGATTGATGTCCAAGCAAAAGTGGAGAAAACGACTTTATCAAAGGATGGCAGTATGGGTGTTCCGCAAAATACAGATCACACGGCTTGGTTTGAAGATGGTCCGAAGCCTGGTGATAAAGGGAATGCTGTCATAAATGGTCATGTTGATAATAAATGGGGTCCAGCTGTTTTTTATCGATTAAAGGAGCTAAAAAAGGGAGACAAAGTCATTGTGACATCCTCGTCAGGGGAAAAGCGAACCTTTGAGGTTCTCAAGGTGAAAAGCTATCCGCGCGAAGAGAAACCAAATGCTTTTTTCGGGTACGCCTTTACACGGAATCTCAATTTCATCACATGTACGGGAACTTTTGATCATGCAGCCGGTACACATGAAAAAAGATTGGTTGTCTTTACACAACTGATTTCCTCATAAGAAAAAGGCGGATACACGGAGGTGTAACGCCTTTTTTTCATGATTTCCACAACAGCATCTTAGAAGAAGATTCATAGGTCATTAGATATGGTTGGATGTATAAATAGGGGCGTTTGTCATATAAATGAGTTGGCAATTTTTATTTCTTTTCAGTAGAATATGAGTAATGAAGAGAACTGTAAGCGTATACAACCTGTCCAAACAAGGCAGATTTTCCACCCTAAATGAAGGAGGCCGACCTAATGCTGAGTAAAAGACTGGCGCACATTTTAAGTCAGCTGATGGCAGCTGAGACTCCTCTCACGAGCGCTGCGCTTTCTGTCAGTTTACAAGTGACAAGCCGCACCATCCGAACAGACATCAAGGAACTGAATGAGCGTCTAGCCCCTTATCAAGCAGCTGTATCAGCTGTTAGGGGCGCTGGCTATGAGCTGTTGATCAACGATGAGAATGCCTTTCGCCGTTTTATGAAGGAAGAAGTCGAACAGGAAGAACCGCTTGCTGTTCTTCCAGAAGAGCGAGTTCGATTTATTTTGAAAAAGCTGCTTCTAGCGGAATCATATGTGAAGCTGGAAGACTTACAGGAGCAGCTGTTTATTAGTAAATCGACGATGAGTAATGACATGAAATGGGTCAAACGTAAGCTCGAACCCTTTGATCTGAAGCTGGAAGCAAAGCCGAATAAAGGCTGCCGGATCAAAGGATCTGAGATGAAAATCCGTTATTGCATGTCAGAATATTTATTCAATGAACGGCGTTCCTATCAAACCATGCTGAACACGGCGGTTACGATTTTGCCAAAACATGAGCTGGAATTGATTCAGAGAACTATGATTGATTATATCAACGAGGAAAAAATGAATCTATCAGACATTTGCATGAATAATTTAATTGTTCATATTGCTATTGCCTGCAAACGGATTAGACACGGAAACTATGTATCTGTGCTGCCTGAAGAAATCAACGAAATCCCAAGGGCAAAAGAATACAAGGTAGCCAAAAAAATGGTTGAGCGTCTTGAAGGGCTGCTGGATGTCTCATTTCCACAAGAGGAAATCGTTTATATCGCCATTCATTTGCTAGGAACAGCCAAAATGGTACAGTCTTTTTCAACGGGCGGTCAAAAACAAATTGTGGATGATGACACGAGCCGTCTTGTTCAGCTGATGCTGAAAGCCATTGATCAAAAATTGCAGCTGGATTTAGCGGGAGATGCGGAATTGCTGATTGGCCTCAGTTTGCACTTAAAGCCGGCGATCAATCGGTGTAAGTATGGAATGAATTTAAGAAATCCAATGCTTGATGAGATCAAAGCGGGCTATCCAATTGCCTTTGAAGCAGGGATTGTGGCGAGCAGGGTCATTGAAGAAGAGACAGGTTTGTCCATTCATGAAAATGAGATCGGCTATATGGCACTTCATTTTGGTGCGGCCTTAGAGCGCAGGAAAATGGAGATACCACCGAAGCGATGCCTGATTGTCTGTGCGTCTGGTGCAGGGAGTGCAAGGCTACTTCAAGATCGTTTGCGGTCACAATTTGGGTCGAAGCTGACCATTTTAGGCACAGCAGAGCTTTATTCCCTTCCGCATGTCTCTTTACATGCATTGGATTTAATTATTACGACCATTCCCATTCATATGGATTTACCGATTCCGGTCATTCAAGTGAACACGATTTTAGGAGGCAGTGATTTTTTAAAAATAGAAGAAGCTTTGACAAGTGAAACAAGAGTGACATTAGCCACGCAATATATGAAAAAGGAATTGGTCTTTACAAAATGCGCCTTTCAAACAAAGGAAGAGGTCATACACTTTCTCACGCAAAAGGTCATTGACATGGGCTTAGCGCCAGCAGAACTTACACAATCTGTGATGGAAAGAGAAGAGTCTGCACCAACTTCATTTGGGCATTATACAGCGATTCCACATCCGATGACCCCGCTAACAGAAGAGACGTTTTGGGCGATCTGTACATTAGAAAAACCGATTATTTGGGGAGAGAAAAAAGTTCAATTTGTCTGCTTGCTTTGTGTCGAAAAAGAGAACGCCAAAGACTTAAAAGGCATGTACCGTCTGCTTGGAGAGCTTGTCCATCATGTGAAATTTATTCAGCACCTCATCACCTGTGACACCTTTGAAGACATGCTGGATGTCATGTATAAAAAAGCGCCTTCGTACAAGAACTAATGGTGTGATATTAACTTTTTCCGCTTCCTAAAGGAAAAAGTATGGGTGTTTATGAAAGCGGTTTCATAATATGATGAATGTGTAAAGAAAAGCTTCATACTTCAAAAAGGGGGCGTTTACAATGAACATTTTATTAGTTTGTGCAGCAGGTATGTCAACAAGCTTACTTGTCACAAAAATGGAGAAAAGTGCACAAGAACAAGGAAAAGACTATCGTATTTGGGCAGTATCTGGAGATGCTGCAAAAAATCATATTGATCAAGCCGATGTGCTTTTATTAGGACCTCAAGTTCGTTATTTATTACCGCAAATGAAAAAACTCGGAGAAGACAAAGGAATTCCAGTAGACGTGATTAATACCGTGCATTATGGCGTATGTAATGGTGCTGAGGTTTTAAAATCTGCTGAACAGTTAGTGAACGGATAAAGGGGGCGGAAGGGATGAATGGATTCAACCGATTTCTAGAAGAGAAGGTTATGCCGTTTGCAGGGAAGATTGCCGCTCAAAGACATTTACAAGCATTGCGTGACGGAATTGTTTTAACCATGCCTCTCATTATCGTCGGTTCACTGTTTCTCATTTTAGCCAACCTTCCGATTCCAGGATATAGCGATTTTATGGCAAGTGTCTTCGGAGCCGAATGGGCCACGAAACTATCCTATCCTGTGAATGCCACCTTTGACATTATGGCACTTGTTGCGACCTTTGGGATCGCGTACAGGTTAGCTGAAAAGTATGCAGTCGATGCACTGTCATCTGGAGCAATTGCTGTCGCAGCTTTCCTTCTAGCCACACCTTATCAAGTCCCGTTCACACCTGAAGGATCAACAGAAGCTATCCTAGTGAATGGCGGTATTCCCGTCACACTGATGGGCAGTAAAGGGCTATTCGTTGCCATGATTATTGCCATGCTTTCCACCGAAATTTACCGCTTTATTGTACAGCGGAATATCGTCATCAAAATGCCTGATGGTGTACCGCCAGCAGTTAGTAAATCGTTTATCGCACTTATTCCAGGTTTTGTGGTCATCACGCTGATCTGGGTCGCTAGGCTTCTGATTGAGATGACACCTTTTGAGAGTATTCATAATATCATCACGGTCTTAATCGGCACACCACTATCCATTCTTGGTGGAAGCTTAGGCGGAAGTATCGTTGCCATCGGTGTGCAAATGCTCCTCTGGGCATGTGGTATTCACGGAGCCACCATTGTCGGCGGAGTCATGGGTCCGATTTGGCTCGGTGCGATGGATGAAAACCGTCTTGCCTTCCAAGCAGGAGAAGTGCTGCCGAATATTTTCACAGCGCAGTTCTTTGAAATCTTTATCAATGTCGGCGGAAGCGGCGCGACGCTTGCTTTGGTACTGACTATGATCTTGCGTGCGAGAAGTAAACAAATGAAACAGCTTGGCCGTCTTGCGATTGGGCCAGCCATCTTTAACATCAACGAACCGATCATTTTTGGAATGCCGATTGTGATGAACCCAATGCTTCTCATTCCGTTTATCCTTACCCCAATTATGATGATCATCACCACATATATCGGAATGAGCACAGGACTTGTAGCAAAACCGGCAGGGATCGCTGTCCCGTGGACAATGCCGCCAATCATTTCAGGCTATCTCGCAACAGGTGGGAAAATCTCTGGCGCGGTCATGCAGCTGATTAACCTTGCCTTGTCATTCGCACTATACTATCCATTCTTTAGAATGTGGGATAAGCAGAAATTGAAAGAAGAAAATGAGCTTGAAGCAAAAGCATCAACAGATGAAAATGTCGTCAGCATGTAATAGAGGGAACAAGGGGGATGCGGCCGATGGAAATGGAACAAATTGTGTTTCAACTCATCTTGCACGGTGGTAATGGTAGAAGCTCGGCCATGGAGGCCATTACATGTGCAAAGCAAGGTAATTTTGATGAGGCGAAGCAAAAATTGCAGGAAGCACAAGACGCGTTAAATGAGGCGCATCACGCACAGACAGAGCTGATCCAAGGAGAAATCAGAGGAGAGAAAACCGACGTCAGTCTCTTGATGATTCATGCACAGGATCATCTGATGAACGCAATGACCGTCAAGGAGCTTGCAGCTGAAATCATTGAGCTCCATGAAAAAATGAAGCAATTCGGAGGTGTCAATTCATGAAAGACGGAATCAAAATTGTCACAATAGGCGGTGGATCAAGCTATACGCCTGAGCTCGTCGAAGGGTTTATTAAACGATATCAAGAATTGCCTGTAAAGGAATTATGGCTTGTGGATATTGAAGCAGGTCAGGAAAAGTTGAACATCGTGGGTGCCCTTGCAAAACGTATGGTTGAAAAAGCGGGTTTGCCGATTGAAGTGCACCTCACCCTTGACCGCCGGGCAGCTCTGAAAGATGCGGACTTTGTCACGACACAATTTCGTGTAGGACTGCTCGAAGCCAGAGCCAAGGATGAAAGAATCCCGCTTAAATATGGCGTCATTGGACAGGAAACGAATGGTCCAGGCGGGTTATTTAAAGGTCTACGCACCATTCCAGTCATTCTAGACATCGTGAAGGATATGGAAGAGCTTTGCCCAGATGCTTGGCTGGTGAACTTTACAAATCCAGCAGGCATGGTCACAGAGGCGGTGTTACGCTACACGAATCTGAAAAAAGTGGTCGGTCTATGCAATGTGCCGATTGGAATCAAAATGGGCATTGCAAAAGCGCTGGATGTCGATGTCAAACGCATTGAAGTACAATTTGCAGGCCTCAATCACATGGTCTATGGCTTAGATGTGTATTTAGACGGGGTCAGCATTATGGATCAAGTGCTCGATGAATTAGGAAATCCAAATAGCCAGTGGTCCATGAGGAATATTGAAGCGAAAAACTGGGAGCCTTCTTTCGTCAAAGGCTTAGGGGTCATTCCATGTCCGTATCATCGTTATTACTATAAAACGAAAGATATGCTGGAGGAAGAACAAAAAGCGGCTCAAGAAAAAGGAACAAGAGCAGAGGTTGTGCAGCAAGTCGAGCATGAACTATTTGAGTTATATAAAGACCCAGATTTATCGATTAAACCGCCGCAGCTCGAAAAAAGAGGCGGGGCTTATTACAGCGATGCAGCATGTAATTTGATCAGCTCCATCTATAATGATAAACATGACATTCAACCGGTAAATACAGTGAATAGAGGAGCGATTGCTAGCATTCCGGCCGAATCAGCGGTTGAAGTGAACTGTATCATTACAAAGGACGGACCAAAACCAATCGCGACAGGTGATCTGCCTGTGGCTGTGAGAGGACTCGTTCAACAAATCAAGTCCTTCGAGCGTGTGGCAGCTGAAGCAGCTGTGACAGGAGATTACGAGACGGCTCTTGTCGCCATGACCATCAATCCACTCGTTCCTTCTGACGAAATTGCAAAGCAAATCTTAGATGAAATGCTTGAAGCGCACCGTGAATATTTACCGCAGTTCTTCAAATCAGTGAATGCTTAAAATAAAATGGCCCCTTTATGGGGTCGTTTTTTATGATTTTTTCATATGGAAACCGGAGAAAGCAGTGTATGATAGAAAAAACAACATGTACTGCTTCAAAGAAAGGACGGTTAGAATATGGTGGCAATTGGTTTAATGCTTTACGGCTTTATCGTTCAACCTCTACTTAGTTACGGCACAGTGGTTTTGTTTTTGTATGGAATCATTGCTTCATTTATTGGTCTGATTCGGCGTAGACAGGATGTGTGGATGTATGTTCTCCGCCTGCTCGTTTGTTTTACTATTCCAGTAACCAATCTGTTAATGTATTTCGCAACCATCGGTGGAGATGAAAGAGACTTTGATTTCCAGCCGATGCCGCCAGTTTATCATCTTGTTTTTATCCTAGAAATCATCATCGTCTTTTTACCAGAGATCTTTTTACTGATCGAGAGAAAGCGGAGTATCAAAGGCAAACAGTGGATATATGCAGGGGCCATTGTGGGGATATCGGTCTTGTTTTGGTGCACGATTTGATGAGAGGCTGACTGACATCTAAGTCTTTTTCGCCTTTTTGTTGCGTAACCTCTTTCGCCTCACTTTTACAAAAGTAATGGAAAGAACAAGGATAGAAATTCCGAGAAACTTAAATAAAAAACGGGTGAAGAACGATGAATCGTCGAAACCTGTAGCGATGATGATTGATCCGATGCAAATCCCAAAGAACGCAAGTAAATAAGTAAAAAACATACCATCACTCCTTAAGTGTGGAATAGATCCATATTTTCCATTATGAGGTAGTGGAGGAGATAAAGAAACAAAAAAAGAACCCTTCATCAAATGAAAGGTTCTTTCGCTTGCTTATGCCTGCTTGACGACCGAATCGACTTCTACTGTCCAGCCGAAGATGTCTGGCTGAGTTCCTTTTTGGATTCCGGTAATCGCTTCGTACAATTTCTTCGATACTTCGCCTGTTTGACCATTTTGAATGACGTATGGCTGATCGTGATAAATTAATTCACCGACAGGAGAAATGACGGCTGCCGTTCCTGTTCCGAAGATTTCTTCAAGTTCACCTGACTGATGTGCTTCAATTAACTTATCAATTGAAATTTTACGTTCTGTCACAGGGATTTCCCAATGCTTTAACAGCTCAAGCACAGAATTCCGTGTGATCCCTTCTAAAATGCTGCCGTTCAGTTCAGGCGTCACGATTTCTCCGTTGATTTTAAAGAAGATATTCATACTACCGACTTCTTCAATGTACTTTTTCTCGATGCCATCAAGCCACAGAACTTGTGAAAATCCTTTCGTTTCAGCAACTTGCTGTGCTTTCAGGCTTGATGCATAGTTTCCAGCTGTTTTGGCATTTCCTGTTCCGCCTTTAACAGCGCGGACAAATTCGTTTTCCACCGCAATTTTGACCGGATGGATGCCTTCTTTATAATAAGAACCTACTGGAGATAAAATGATGATCAGCTTGTAGGTGCTTGACGGTGCAACACCTAAATAGGGCTCAGTAGAAATAATGAATGGTCGAATATACAAAGAAGTGCCCTCTGCATCAGGTACCCAATCCTTGTCAATGCGAATGAGTTCATTTAAGCCTTCTAAAACCGTTTCTGTATCAATTTGTGGGATACATAGGCGGTCATTTGATCTGTTTAAGCGTTCCATATTTTTTTCGGGACGGAATAAAAGAATCTTTTGATCCTCAGACACATACGCCTTCAAGCCTTCAAAAACAGATTGGCCATAATGATAAACCATAGAAGCTGGGTCCATTGGAATCGCCTGATAAGGAATAATTCTCGGATCATACCAGCCTTTATCAATTGAATAATCCATCACAAACATGTGGTCTGTGAAGATTTTTCCGAATTCAAGTTGATCAGATTGAGGTTTTGGTTTTTTTGTTGAACTAAGTTCAACGCGGATGGGTTGTTTTGGCATCGTAAATCTCCTTGCTGTTTGATTATTTGAAAATTCTAATAATATGAAATAATTATGATTCTATTCTATACCTTCACAAAATATTAGCAATAGGTTTTCTGGAATTCAGACAAGAAAAATCTGTTAAAGCGCTTTCCTCCTCTCTGTCGTGGTTTTACTGAAGTTTCTCCTTAGAAATAAAATCCAATTTCATTATTAACTGATTAATCTGACAATTTAAAAGCGATTTGTTTTCCTGTAAGATATTCTTTCAACCATACACCTTTTGACTAGTACATTGCAAGGGGCATTGCCATATTTTAATCCTCTTTTTTTTAACCGATAAAGGTAGAAGAGAGTGGAAGGGAGCAAACAACGAGATGAAACGAATGATATCAGGCGCCTTATTGATTTTATTGATGACCGCCATTAGTTTTGGCTGTCAAGCGATGACGGAGGAGGCTGGTGCGAAGCAAGGTACTGCCTATTACGTCGCAGCAAATGGGAACGACAAACATCCAGGGACAAAGCAAAAGCCTTTCCGTACGCTGAAAAAAGCGGCAAGTATCGCGAAAGCTGGAACAACAGTTTATATGAGAGGCGGTACGTACAAAGAGAAATTGATTGTCCGCCATTCTGGAACAAAGAAAGCACCAGTTGTTTTTCAAGCGTATGGAAAAGAGAAGCCTGTCATTAGCGGAGCATCTCTTAAAGGAAATCAAGCAGACGGTGGTCTTGTGAAGATTGATCAAAAAAGCTATATCACCCTGAAAGGGCTGACAGTCGGTCATATTAAAACGAATCAAGAAGATGTGACACCCATCGGTATATTCATCACAGGAAGCGGCAAAGGCGTCAAACTGCTTAACAACCGTGTGTACGACATTCAGACGACACATCAAAATGGGAATGCTCATGGCATTGCGGTCTATGGAACGAAAGCACCTGCAGCCATTGAAGACATCGAAATCAAAGGAAACACTGTGGAAAAGTTAAAGCTAGGTTTTAGTGAAGCCCTTGTGCTAAACGGAAACGTTAAAAAATTCCGCGTGACACATAATACAGTCCGGCATACGGACAATATCGGGATTGATTTAATTGGTTTTGAGAATGTCGCACCTTCTAAAAAGTATGATCAAGTGCGAAATGGTGTCGTATCTAGAAACAAAGTTTATGAGATTACGAGTGTTGGGAATCCAGCGTACGGCAAGGACATCTCCGCAGGAGGAATCTATGTGGATGGCGGGAAAGACATCGTGATTGATCATAACATCAGCCATCATAATGACCTTGGGATTGAGGTCACAAGTGAACATAAAGGGAAGATGGCCGAACGCATTCGCATTGAGCACAATCAAGTATATTTAAATCGTTATACAGGCATCTCCATTGGCGGCTATGACAAGAAGCGCGGCGGAACCACAAACACGACCATCTCCCATAACATTTTGTACAAAAATGACACAGCCGGCTTAGAAGGCGGTCAATTGCTCATGCAATATCAATCGGTGAACAATCGAATCACGAATAATATCATGACAGCCAGTGCTTCGCATTACTTAGTCGTGAATCTCTACGAAGTGAACAAGAAAAATACATTCCAAAAGAATGTCTACGATGACCGCAAAGGTGCAAAAGCCTCACAGTGGGTATGGCGCGGGAAATGGCTGGAAGGCTACAAAACGTATCGCTCGAAAAGCGGTCAAGATAAAGGTTCAGCACACCTCAATCCCCAATTTGTGAATGAGAAAAAATATGATTTCCGTCTTAAGGCATCATCACCTGCTAAGAAAATCATCGGCAGTTAAACAAGGTATACGGTGTAAATGATCATTTTAGAAATTTTCAAAAAAGTCATTGACATTGATGAGACATCACATTAAAGTAAAGAAGACATTTCAACTAAAACAAATTTCATAACGGATCTCTTATCAAGAGAGGCAGAGGGACTGGCCCTATGACGCCCAGCAACCGTTTCTATCTAAGAAATTGGTGCTAATTCCTGCAAAGCTGTTACAGCTTTGACAGATAAGAGAGGAAGACTTCCCGATACATGTTTCATGCAACGGTGATCAAGCCTCTCTTTATCAAGAGAGGCTTTTTTGATCTCTTTTTTTAGAATCAAAAGACTGGGTTCACAGGCATATTTCCACTTTTTTACCTAGTTTTCCGATGTGAAAAATAAAACAACTTGAGGAGGAACAGCAATGAAACGTAAATATTGGACATCATCTCTTGTATTATTGACGGTCCTGACCGTGCTATTATCTGGCTGCGGTACGGGATCAAGCGCAGGCTCAAAAGCCAATGCAAACGAAAAGGTCTCTTTTGACAATGTCCCGAAGCGATTTGCAAAAGGACAGGGAGCAAAAATTAAAGTCATCCGTAAAATTGGCGGGGACGATCATACCGCTCAGTTTTTAGCAGGAACGAAGGCAGAAGGGGAAGCGCTAGGCTTTACAGTAGATGTCTACACGGCAAATGGTGATACGGCGAAGTTTCATGATGCCATTTCTCAAGCACTAGAAGAAAACTATGATGGCTTTATCATCTCTCATGGGGATGATGAGGCGACAGTCGCTGATGTGAAGAAGATCACGGCGAAAGGCATTCCAGTTGTGGCGTTTGATTCAAATCCGAAGCTGAAGGATATCAAAGGAGTCACAGTGACGTCTCAAGATGATGAACAATTAGCGAAAAAATCATTAGACGCGCTAGTGGCTGATTTTAAAGGGAAAGCAAATATTGCGTATCTTTGGGTAGACGGATTCCCTCCAATGGTGAGACGAAACAAGGTGTACCAAGAAACGCTTAAACAGCATACAGGAATCAAGGAACTTGACCGATTTGGCGTTGCGGCCTCTGATACATCAGTTCAAACACAAAATGCGGTTGCGGCTATGCTGAATAAATATCCAAAGGGTAAACTGGATGCGATTTTTGCCACGTGGGATGCATTTGCGATTGGTGCTGCAAGAGCTTTAAAAGAAGCGGGGAGAACCGAAGTGAAGATTTACGGTATTGATGTATCTAATGCCGATCTCCAAGAAATGACTGCGAAAGACAGTCCTTGGAAGTACACTGCCGCTGTCGATCCGAAGCTCATTGGTGCAATCGACGTAAGGATTCTTGCGAAGAAACTAGCTGGCGAGAAAACGCCATCTTCCTATGACCTTGAGGCCTCTCTCATTTCACAAAAGCAGCTTCAGGATGCAGGAAAGGCCATCAATATGGTCAATCTTGCAGATGAAGTAAAAGGATTCGGTTCTTCGACTGCTTTTGAAGAAGACTGGATGAAGACCTTGAAGAAGCATTATGCAAAATAAACAACGTGCACTCTCTTTTCATAGAGGGTGTTTCGTTTTTCAATTGACGATCAGGAGAGAAGGAGGACACCTATGACAACGCCGCTTGTTCATATGAAAAACATTTCGATTGAATTCCCAGGAGTCAAAGCGTTAGATCAAGCAAATTTCACATTAAAAAGAGGCACAGTCCATGCCCTGATTGGGGCTAACGGTGCTGGGAAGTCAACGTTAATGAAAGTTCTCTCTGGTGCTCATTCACATTTTGAAGGAAGCATCCACATCAATGGCGAGGCGGCGACCATTCATACACCGAAGGATGCGGCCTCATACGGTGTGCAGACCGTCCATCAAGAAGTGGATACAGCTCTAGTGCCATATTTAAGTGTTGACGAAAATATGATGATCCATGAAATTGAGAAAAATCCATTCGTCCGTTGGAAAGAGATTCACCGCAAGGCAGCACAGCTGTTAAAAGAGATGGACATTGACATCTCGACGAAGCGTCTTGTGAGTGATTTGACACTGGCAGAAAAACAAATGGTGCTCATTGCCAAGGCTGTGTCGATCAAATGCAGCATTTTAATTTTAGATGAACCAACCGCTCCACTTAGTCATGCAGAAACAAGCAAGCTATTCTCAATGATTCATCAATTGAAAAAGAACGGCACAGGCATCATTTTTATCTCGCATCGCATGCCAGAAATTTTCAACATCTGTGATGAACTGACTGTGATGAAGAATGGAACCGATGTGGCGGCACACCTCATTAAAGAAACCGATCCAAAGCAGGTCATTGAAGAAATGCTTGGCGCGCCATTAGAGGAACAATTCCCATCTCGTACAACGCTTGAGGATGCACCGATTGTGCTTGACGTGAAAGAGTTGCATGACCAGCATAAATTAAACAACATTCATCTTCATGTGAAAAAAGGAGAAATTCTCGGGATTGCAGGACTAGTCGGTGCTGGTAAAACAGAATTGTGCAAAGCCCTATTCGGCGCCTCAGAAAAAAAGTCAGGCACTGTGCAGCTGCATGGTCAAACCATTCATATCAAGTCGCCTCATCACGCTGTGAGAGCGGGTATTGCCCTTGTGCCTGAAGAACGGAGAAAAGAAGGGATTCTAACAGAAGAAACTGTTGGATGGAACGTAACAGCTGCAAGTCTACGTTCGTTTACACGGCCGTTCAGCTTCTTACATCGTTCTAAGGAACGGAAGGCAGCAGATGGAATCGTCAAGCGGCTTGGCGTCAAGACACCTTCTCTTGAAGCGAAGGTGAAGCATCTATCTGGTGGAAATCAGCAAAAGATTGCAATTGGAAAATGGCTGTTGGCTGAGGCGGATGTCTATCTCTTTGATGAACCAACCAAAGGTGTAGACGTTGGAGCAAAAAAGGACATTTTCTCTCTCATTGCAGAACTAGCTGAAAGAGGAAAAGCGGTTATTTATGCTTCAAGTGAGCTTTCAGAAATTGCAGGAATCGCCGACCGAGTATACGTCTTATATGATGGCAGCATTGCCCGGGAAATGACGGCACCAATGACTGAAGAAGAGCTTTTATATCATTCAACAGGAGGACAATCATGAGTGAACGACAAGTTTCAGCCCCAGTTCAACAAATCAAGAAACAGCGGCCATCCTTTCATCTGTTTGATTTCTTTTATCAATATGGCACCATCTTAACGATTGTCGTATTGATTGTTGTCTTTGCGGCAGCCAATCCGGCATTTTTACAGTCAGGAAATATCATCAATATTTTACGATCGATCTCGATTGTAACCATCATTGCGGTAGGGCTGACGATCTCACTAGCAGTGAACGGCTTTGATTTATCTGTAGGCTCAGTTGCTACGTTATCAAATGCAATTGTGATCTCCATGTTTGTATGGTTCTCGCAAAACCCACTCATTGCGATCCTTTCTGCGCTGGCGGCTTCTCTTATTGTCGGTTTGCTGAATGCTTGGATGATTGTCAAAATGAAGATTCCAGATATGCTCATGACACTAGCCATGATGTTTATCATTCAAGGGCTGGCACAAACCTATACGAAAGGTGCGACCATTTCTGAAAATATGGTGCTGCCTGATGGCACTTTTTCAACTGGCACCATCCCTGCCTTTTTCAGCAAGATTGGGCAGGTCCCCTATATCATTTTGATTATGGCGGCCATTGTGCTTTTTGCACATGTTTTTATGACTTACACAAAGCATGGGCGATTGATGTATATCATTGGTGGAAATAAAGAAGCCGCCCGATTGTCTGGTATTCATGTGAACAAATACAAAATCGCAGCATATCTGTTGTCTGCCTTATTTGCGGCGATCGGTGGTATCGTGCTGGCATCAAGGGTGATGACAGCAGAAATTAACGCAGGAACGCCATATTTAATGGATGGGGTAGCTGCTGCTTTTATCGGGTTTTCAGTCATGGGAGCAGGTAAACCAAACGCATTCGGTACGTTTATTGGTGCGGTGCTCATCGGTATTTTGCAAAATGGACTTGTGATGATGTCTGTCCCGTATTATGCAATGGATATCGTGAAAGGATCTGTGCTTGCACTGGCACTCGCGCTGACTTATTACAAACAGCGGAGCTAAGATGTATTTTTTTAAAACCATTTGCGTCCTCTCTCCGTCTAGTAAACGGAAAGCAGTGTAACAGCTGTTTGCCAAAAGGAGATGACAAAAAGAAATGAATATGTCAGCAACTCATGTAGAAGATTTGAAAAGTGTCATGGAAGACTGGAAAAATGAATTATTAGTATATAAATTTGCATTAGATGAAATGGATACAAAGTTTTCGATTATTAGTCAGGAATATAATTTAATCCATGGACACAACCCAATAGAGCATACTAAATCACGGATCAAATCCTTTGAAAGCATCGTGAATAAACTAGCGAGAAAAGGATGTGACATCACCACACAATGTGCCAAGGAGTACATACATGATATCGCTGGTGTCCGCATCATCTGTTCGTTTATTCAAGATATCTATAACATTATTGATGTTCTGAGGCAAAGAGAGGATTTAAAGATCCTTGAAGTGAAGGATTACATTCAGCATCCGAAACCAAATGGCTATCGAAGTCTTCATTTAATTGTTGAGATTCCTGTTTACTTAACGAATCGTGTGGAGCATGTGAAGGTTGAAATTCAGGTGCGGACCATTGCGATGGATTTCTGGGCGAGTCTCGAACATAAAATCTATTATAAACTGCAAAACGATGTTCCTCATCAGCTCACCGATGAACTAAAGGAAGCGGCAGATATCGCTCACTACTTAGATGAAAAAATGCAAAATATCAAACGAGAAATTGATTAACCAATAAAAAGAGTAGCTGTTTTGAATGACAGCTACTCTTTTCAGTCTTATTAAGGGTTGGTGCCTCGATCTCTCTTTTGAATGATCGTACCGTCATCTTGCGATTGTGCAGACGGGCTGCCTTTTTGTGTAGAAGTACCAATCCAAACACCTGTGAACAAGAGCGCAAAAATCGCGCTTGAGATCAGCCATTTTTTCATCATACATCACTCCATCTTCTTAACAAGTTTTGAATGACAACGCCTTGTTCTGAAAATAAATCGCTTCTTTAGGTAGACCATTTTCAGTTAAGTAGGCGGCTACATCCTGACAGATAGCCTCAAGATCAACAAGGAAATTCATAGATTCTAATTGATCACAATAAGAAATGATCTGCTCAATCATGTTGTTTGGCTGGAGCATCAATGTTTCTAAAATGGATAATTTAAGTGAAATGTTTCGTTGTTTTAAATTTTCTGCTTTTTGAAGTGAAAGCTGTACATAATAGTGGAACAAACCAGGCTTTTTCAGCTTAAATAGCGCTTTCGTGTAGGCATACAAGGCCAGTAAATAGCCGCCTGGGGAAGAAGTTTCGAATGACTCAATCAATAAAGCTTTTTCTAGGAGCGGCACAGCTTCACTGTATTCACTTCTTAGACTTTTAATAAAGGCTGCATTGCAATATGCGTGACCAAGTAAATCTGGATCCTCCATCTGTTCTAGTGAGTGAATCACCTGTCCAAACAAAGTTTCTGCCTCTTCATATTTCGATTGATCCGCATAATTCAAAGCAAGCATCATTTGACAGCTGATTGATTTTTTCACATAACATGGATCTGCGTCGTAAATAGACGAAGCCTTTTTTAAGTGGTGGATGGAGAGAAGTGTGGATCTTATATTATAGTATAGACAGCCTGTTTTATAATGGAATTCTGCTTTTTCAATGTCATCATGTACGAGATCTAATTTATCCTCTGCCAATTTCAAATGGTGAAATGCTGAATCTTGATTCCCTCTGCGCATTTCATACATGCCTTTAAAGAAATAGAAATAGTAGCTGAGCATATCATCTGTACGAATCGCATTTTCATCCACAAAAAGACTGTGATCTAACGAAGCTGTATCTTCGACTAAATCTTTGAAACGGTATTCTAAAAGTTGATAGTAGAGTAAGACGTCTTGATTCTCTTCCATTCGATCAAATGCTTGAAGAATCTCTTCTTTTAGCTGTATGGCTTCTTGTATGTCTCTTTTTTTCATCAAGACATACCAGTCATTTAGCATATTTGCTACATCAACGGATGACAAAACACCTGTTTCTGCCAATTGGTATCCTCCTTTCTTCACCTATTCATTTCTGCGGATTCTTATTTGTCTGAATCATCTTTCCATATTAAGTATCTTCTTATATTTTAAGCGGTCTATCTCAATTTGTAAAACATGTTTTTTGATGTAAATTCAACCAGTAGTGAAAAAAATAGGGAGTAGCGATCAAATTGTATACGTTTACATTTTTTTAGGTAAAAAGAGGATGTTGAAAAAAATATATCAGGATATCAATAGGGGAAGAGAGACAGTGAAAGAGGGTTTTTTCATAGGTGAGAAAGAAGTGGTATTGAAAAAGGAGTGTTCGCGGTTTTTTGTGAGATTATATCACATGAATATTGTGAAACATGCTTCTTTCAGAATAAAATGAGTTATTCGCAAAAAAGTAAAATTTAAAGAGACTATCGATCTAGAATTGTATGGATCTTTGGTATTGATAAAAAATATCACACAGTATAGCTTTAGCGTGGTATAGTAAGATTGTTGTTGCGAATATTTAGACAAAACTGACAATTGGGGGTCGTGTTTTATGAAGAAATCGATGTTACTGATCATGGGACTAATTGTTGTGCTCGTCATGGCAGCCTGTGGTTCAAAATCGGACAGCGGTTCGGGAGAAGGCAAAGGCACATATAAAATCGGGATAGATACAACATATCCGCCATTTGAATTTGAAAAGGGCGGTAAATATGAGGGAATAGACGTTGATTTAATTAACGCCATTGCAAAAGACCAAGACTTCAAAGTGAAGCTTGAAGCAATGGATTTCTCAGGGATCATTCCAGCGATGCAAGCAGGTCAGCTTGATGTTGGAATGGGTGGTATGAGTATTACAGATGAGCGTAAAAAGAAAGTGGATTTCTCAGATCCATACTTCGACGCTGGTCTGACAGTTGTTGTGAAAAAGGACAGCAGCATCAAATCGATTGATGATTTAAAGGGGAAAAAGCTAGCTGTTAAAAATGGGACAACAGGTGCAAAATTTGCAACAGATAACGCAGACAAATATGGGTATGAAGTAGTTCAATTCAATGACAGTCCATCTATGTTCCAAGAAGTATCTAACGGAAATGCAGATGCTTTAATTGAGGATTATCCTGTCATTACGTATGCGATCGCACAGCAAGACTTGAAATTGAAAACAGTTGGAGATCGCTTGAATGGAGACCAATACGGGATCTCAGTGATGAAGGGGAAAAACCAGGACTTATTGAAGAAAATCAATAAAGGGCTGGAAAACCTAAAGAAAAACGGTGAATATGACAAAATTATTGAGAAATATTTGAAGTCATAACACAAGCGAGGCGCGCTCAGAGCGCGCTTTCTTTATGTGTCAACCGTATGTGAATTAGGGAGGGAGAAACATGGATACGATTGTTAATGCATTTCCGTATTTAATGGATGGTTTGCAAACCACTTTATATATCTTTGTTGTTGCTATCATTTTAGGTTTTATCATCGGGTTGATTGTGGCGCTATTCCGCCTGTCACCATTTAAAATCTTGAACTTTATTTCACTCGTTTTTGTCAATGCCATTCGAGGTACGCCATTTATCGTACAGCTATTCTTCATTTATTTTGGGCTTAATACACTTGAATTCATTTCACTTGACCGAGTACCGGCAGGGATTATTACAGTAGCGATTAACGCAGGAGCTTATTTCTCAGAAATTATTCGTGCAGGGATTCAGTCCATTGATAAAGGACAAACAGAAGCCGCACGCTCTTTAGGATTCACAGGTGGACAAAACATGCGTTTTATCGTCCTTCCACAGGCATTCCGCCGTATGCTTCCAGCCATTACGAACCAAGCCATCATCAGTTTGAAGGACACCTCTCTCTTATCGATTATCGGTATTGCTGATATTATGCAGCGGGGACAAGTTCAAGCATCGGCTACATTTGATCCTTTGAATGTCTGGCTCATTGTCGGTGTCATTTATTTCGTGATCATTTATTTACTTTCTCTACTGGCTAGCTACGCAGAAAGGAGATTTGATGTGAAATGAGTATGATTACGGTGAAAAACCTAAAGAAATCCTTTGGTGACAACGAAGTTTTAAAGGATATTAATGCAGTCATCGAGGAAAAAGAGGTTGTATGTGTCATTGGTCCTTCAGGGTCAGGGAAAAGCACATTTCTAAGATGTCTCAATAAATTAGAGGATATTACGGCTGGGGAAGTTGTTGTCCACGGACATACGATTACAGACCCAAAAGTGAATATCAATAAAGTACGACAAGAAGTTGGTATGGTGTTTCAGCACTTTAATTTATTTCCTCATAAAACTGTGTTAGAAAATATCACGATCGCACCGGTGAAAGTAAAAGGGATGGAGAAGAAAGCGGCAGTCGATAAAGCATTAGACTTGCTTGAAAAGGTCGGCTTGAAAGACAAGGCCAAAAGTTACCCTAACCAATTATCTGGTGGACAAAAACAGCGTGTTGCCATTGCAAGAGCCTTGGCGATGGACCCGAAAGTGCTCTTATTCGATGAGCCGACATCTGCTCTTGACCCTGAGGTCGTTGGGGATGTTTTAGCTGTTATGAAACAATTAGCAGTCGAAGGAATGACGATGATTGTCGTCACACATGAAATGGGCTTTGCAAGAGAAGTGGGAGACCGCGTGATCTTTATGGATGGTGGATATATCGTCGAAGAAAACAAACCAGAAGCACTCTTTGGAAACCCGCAGCATGAGCGTACCAAATTGTTTCTTAGTAAGGTGCTATAAAAAAAGAGTAAGAGCAGGTATGCTCTTACTCTTTTTCTTTTGTGACGAGAATGAATATACCGATTCGCATGCATTTCCTAGGAAATATTATCGCTGGAAGAACTCAATCCACTCTTGGTCTGGCCCTCGGAAAAAGAAGTAGCAATAGCCATTGGGCAATGTTGTGATTTCTTCATCTATTAGCTCAATTTGCAGCTTTTGAATACGGTTGAATTCCGCGTGGATATTATCTGTTGTGAAGGCGAGATGGTGGACCTTTCCTTCAGATGGAAGGTCACTGCTATACCCTTGAATGAGTTCAATTTCCGTTTCCGCTTCGTCTTTAAAGCCAAGAAAGGCAAGTTCAATGACTCCGTTTGTATGAGTGATGCGATCCTTTAATTTCATGCCCACCACTTTTTCATAAAAATCAATGGACTGATCAATATTTGTCACCATAATCCCTGTATGATCTAAGCGTAATGTTGTCAAAAAAGAGCCTCCTCTATGTCGAGTTGATATTTTTCTCCTCATCTTATCATAATAGAAGTATCGTATACATTCATATGGTAGGATAGAGAGAGTCAATTTAGGATAAGGATGACACAAATGAAAAAAATCTCATTAAAACAAACATTTGCAGAACAAGTGAAAAAGGGATATCCGCTTATTTCAAAAGATGCTGTGTCGCGTGTGAACGGTGTACAGGAAGGCGAACTTATTGAATGGGTAGATGAAAGAGGCTCTTTTTTAGGGAAAGGATATTATGGTGTGCAAAATAAAGGCATCGGTTGGGTACTTTCCTTTGACGCTAACGAAAAAATAGATCAGGCCTTTTTTGTTTCTAAACTTGAACAGGCATCCAAAAGCAGAACGCATCTATTTCGTGATGCACAGACGACGGCTTTCCGTGTGTTCAATGGGGAAGGGGATGGAATTGGTGGAATCACGATTGATTATTATGATGGATTCTATCTCATCCAATGGTATAGCGAAGGTGTTTATACATTAAAAGAAGATGTATTGGCTGCGATTGAGCAGGTGTATCCTGACTATAAAGGCATTTATGAAAAGAAGCGGTTTGATACGTCTGGACAATATATCGAAGATGACGATTTTGTAAAAGGGGAGAAAGGTGAATTTCCTCTTATCGTCAAAGAAAATGGGATGAACGTGGCGGTTTATCTAAATGATGGTGCGATGACAGGTATTTTCCTTGATCAGCGTCATGTGCGAAAAGCAATTCGAGATCGCTATGCAAAAGGAAAGACCGTCCTTAATACGTTCTCTTATACCGGCGCTTTCTCTGTAGCAGCAGCGCTTGGCGGGGCAAGCCGTACGACAAGTGTAGATGTTGCAAACCGCAGTTTGAAAAAAACATCTGAGCAGTTTGAAGTGAATGGCATTGATGTAGACGGGCAGGATATCAAAGTCATGGATGTCTTTAAATATTTCCCGTTTGCGGCGAAAAAAGGCTGGAGCTATGATGTTGTGATCTTGGACCCACCATCCTTTGCACGAACGAAGAAACACACATTCAGTGCAGCGAAGGATTATAAGAAACTATTAAAAGAAGCCATCCAGATCACAGCTGAGAACGGCGTCATTGTGGCGTCAACCAATAGCAGTGCATTTGGGATGAAAAAGTTTAAAGGATTTATTGCACAGGCCTTTAAAGAATCTGGGAAAACGTATCGTATTCTTGAGGAATATACACTTCCTGAGGACTTCCGTACAACGAAAAATTATCCTGAGGGGAACTATTTAAAGGTTGTCTTCATCCAAGCATAAGAAAAAGCCATTTTCCGATAAGGGGAAATGGCTTTTTCTATAGGGCAAACGACATCAGGATAGGCGCTGCACATAATGTAATAATGGCCGAAATGATCATGGACACACTTGAGATCGTGCCTGAGACGGAGCTCAGTTCAAAGGCCTTCGATGTGCCTGCACCATGTGCTCCTGTACCAAGCAGAACGCCCATTGCAATGTCATTATCAATACGGAAATAACGGATAACCAATGGCCCAATGATTGAGCCAAATAATGCTGTTAAAATGACGAATACAGCCGTAACGGACGGCATCCCGCCAATCATTTCAGACACACTCATCGCAACAGGTGTTGTGACGGATCTTGGGACGAGGCTCTCGATCAGACTCGTGTCCAAATGAAACAATTTGGCGATAAACGCTGTTGATAAAATTGCAACGATAGAACCGCAAGCCACATTCAAAATAATTTCTACTGCATGCTTCTTCAGAATGTGAAAATACTTATATAAAGGAATGGCAAATGCCACAGTCGCAGGTTGAAGCATATTTGTCAGCCATTTTCCGCCTTGATTGTAAGCATCGTAAGGAATGTTCACGATTAACAGCAAGACCACAAGAACAACCGGTGTCACAAGTAAAGGGGAGACATAGACTTTCGGATGACGTTTATAAACCGCTTTTGATCCGAGATAGATCAGAATGGTTAGGATCAAAAATAGTCCGCCAACTAACATAGCTTTTTTCGCTCCTTTCTTTTCGCAATCATCTGCGTCATCATGCCAGTCGAGAGCATGACCACAAAGGTACTAAGTAAAACCACAAGGACAATACTTGTGCCAGATTGAGAAAGTAATGTTCCGTAATCAATCACACCTACTGCTGAAGGGATAAAGAAGAGCAGCAGTTCTCCGAGCAGCCATACGGCGCCAAGTTCAATCCATTTTAATTTAATGATGTTAAAATGAAGTAATAAGAAAATGACAAGAATGCCTAAGATCGTGCCCGGAATTCTCAAATGCAAAAAGGCCGCCAGCACATTCATCAATTTCGCAAAAGCAAATAAAGCCATAATCTGAAGGGTAGCAATCAGCGACGTTTTGAGCAATTGCACTTTCTGTTCACTCCTTTTTCTATATAAATTGTTCACTGTTTCACAAAAACAACACAACGTTCTAATCGGTGAGCTTACTTTAAAGTGTACAGCACGTTCTATTATAGGTAAAATACATATATCGAATAGTTAGTATTCCTTTTGTCTATAGAAAGGGTGAACCATGTGGACATCAGACATTTAACATATTTCTTAGAAGTGGCACGGTTAAAGAGTTTTACGAAAGCATCGCAATCGCTCTATGTGTCGCAGCCGACCATTTCCAAGATGGTCAAAAACCTTGAGGATGAGCTAGGTGTGCAGTTGTTTTACCGTAATGGCAGACAGGTTGAAATGACAGATGCTGGACAAACCATGTATACACAGGCGAGTGAAATCACACAGTCCTTTCAGAATTTAACGAGTGAATTAAATGATTTAATGAATGTGAAAAAAGGACATATCCGAATAGGACTGCCGCCCATGATTGGATCAAGCTTTTTCCCAAATGTGATGGGGGAATTCCGCCAGCAGTATCCAGATGTCACCTTTCAATTGGTGGAGCATGGCTCCATTAAAGTAGAGGAAGGGGTAGAGGATGGATCATTAGATATTGGTGTCATTGTTCTGCCTGCAAATGATAAAATTTTTCATACATACACCATCATTAAAGAGGATATGAAGCTTGTCACCCATCCATCACATCCGATGGCAGGACGTGATGAGGTTCATTTGGCTGATTTAAAGGAAGAGTCTTTTATTTTCTTTCGAGAAGATTTCGTTCTGCACAGCCGAATCTTAAATGAATGTATGAATGCGGGATTCAGGCCGAACGTTATTTATGAAACGTCACAATGGGATTTCATCAGTGAAATGGTTGCTGAGAACCTTGGAATCGGGCTTCTGCCTGAACGGATTTGCCGTGATCTAGATCCTGATAAAGTGAGGATCATTTCCTTAAATCCGTCTATTCCGTGGCATTTGGGTGTCATTTGGCGAAAGGACCGCTACTTGTCCTTTGCTGCAAGAGAATGGTTAAAGCATACAAAATCCTATGTGTGGGATGCAGAGTAAAAGGGAGGACGATACAGATGAAATTAAGCTGCGTGTCTCATCTTTTGGAAAAGATTCGAGCGGAAAATCCGCTTGTCCATAATATCACCAACCAAGTTGTGACGAACTTTACAGCGAATGGACTGCTTGCTTTAGGTGCTTCTCCAGTCATGGCAAACGCCAAAGAAGAAGTGGCAGAAATGGCGCAATTAGCGGATGCACTTGTGCTGAATATCGGCACACTAACAAAGGATACAGTGGAGGCAATGGTCATTGCTGGACAAGCGGCCAATGAAAAAGGTGTACCGGTTCTATTAGATCCTGTTGGAGTTGGTGCGACAACGTTTCGGACGAGTGCGGCGAAACAGCTGTTACAGCAAGTGGACATCGCTGTTGTTAGAGGGAATGCTGCTGAAATGGCTCATTTAATTGGAGTGAATGGCTGGCAGTCAAAAGGCGTTGATGCAAAAGGGGCAAATGGAGATGTATCGTCTTTAGCAAAGCAGGCGGCAAAAGCCCTTCAAACCGTTGTGGCGATTACGGGGAAAGTGGATGTCGTGTCAGATGGAGAAGAGGTTCTATCTATTCATAATGGACACGAATGGTTAACCAAGGTGACAGGGACTGGCTGTTTACTCACCTCTGTCATAGGGGCATTTTGTGCAACAGGGGAACGTCCCATTCATGCGTCGGCATCAGCTCTGCTGTTTTATGGTGTCGCTGCAGAAAAGGCAGCTCAGCAGACAGATGAGAAAGGGCCAGGGACCTTTCAAATCGAATTGCTAAACGCGCTGTCCAATACAAATGGTCAAGATGTAATCACGTTAGGGAAAATAGGGGGAGTTTTGCATGACGAAGGTTGATCAGCAGCTAATCAAACAGCAATTATCGGTTTATTTTATTATGGGAACAGCGAATACAAGCCGGCATCCGCTTGATGTGGTGAAAGAGGCCATTCAAGGCGGGATCACGATGTTTCAGTTTCGTGAAAAGGGTGAAGGTGCTCTTCAAGGTGAAGAAAAGAAAAAAATCGCTCAGCAGATTCAAGCACTTTGCCAAGAAGCGAATATCCCCTTTATCGTAAATGATGATGTACAGCTTGCAATCGATCTTGATGCAGATGGTGTCCATGTTGGGCAGGAAGATACAAATGCACTAGACGTACGGCAAAGAATCGGGAATAAAATATTAGGCGTGTCCACGCACAATCTAGATGAAGTGAGGCAAGCGATGAAGGACGGGGCAGACTACGTTGGGATGGGTCCAGTCTATCCTACAGAAACAAAAAAGGATACACGCAGTGTCCAAGGTGTTTCTTTAATCAACGAAGTACGTCAACACGGTCTTCACATTCCTATTGTGGGCATCGGCGGGATCACGTATGAAAATGCGGCACCAGTCATCCAAGCGGGAGCCGATGGCATTAGCATCATCAGCGCCATTAGCCAAAGCGCTGATCCGAAAAAAGCTGCGGAAGAACTAACATCTCTCGTCGAGTCAGAGAAAGCAGCTCTTTCATCTGTAAAAGACATGGATTAACTCATCCATATCTTTTCTTATCTACGTGAAAAATAGACAGTAGAGATACAATTGTGTACAATCTAATTGTTCGATTGTTTTCGAAATGACAGGTAAATAAAGGAGAATGAATGATGGAAGTGCTCGATACGTATTTTCGTCGATATGATGAAGCGGGAAAAGGGCAAGAGCAAATGAATGAATTGTTGGCATTGTTTTCAGATGATGTCATGATTGTCTTAAATGGTGCTGAAAAGCCTGGCATCCAATCGTTCACACAGTTTTTGAACACATTTTTCCACGTACATGAAGACATTAAGCATATGTGGGATGGCTGGGTGAAACGTGAAGATGGGAAGTATGAAACAAACTGGGCTGTTTGCGGAAAGTTAACAGACGGTCGTGTATATACAGCAGAAGGCATTGATATTGCGGAGCTGGATGATCAAGGAAAGATCGTTTATTTAGAAAACGTCCCGAAAAACCCAGAGTTATTCCAGCGATATTAAGAAGCCGGCAGAGCGGATATTATCCCCTCTAATTAGACAGTATGAGATAATAAGCAAGCATGAGGCTTGCTTATTATTAGATTTATTTATCCGTAAATAGCTTATCAATCAAACTTATAGCAACAAAACAAAATGGAAATGCAATGAAAATGTACAGAACGTTTTTAGGTACAAACATATTGTAATAATAGAAAAATACACTCATAAATAAAATCATCACTGCATACTTGATTATCCTCTTCACAACAGTCCTCCTAATATATATCTACCCAACCATTATTAGTGCACTTATCCCTCTTATCTAACTGTATAGCAATTTGAGTTCACACACTGGTAGCTTAGACTTCTTTTATTTGTCTAACGAATAAGCGTCAATCGCTTCTTTAGCAGATGTTTCTTGATCAAAAAGAAGATATCGGCTGTACACTTCGCTTAAATGCAGGGGACCTTCGTCTAAGTCTTCGACTAGCTCAAAGATATCGAGTACGGCTACTAGTTTTGTAGTTGTTTGTCCATGATCTCCATTTTCAAATGTCTCATCTGGAAAATGGTCTTTGACGATTTGTTTCACTTTTCGATTGTTTTTTGCTCTCACTAAAATGATTCGTTCCTCAAAGATTTTATCCGGTCTCACCTTTGCTGAGGAGCGAGATTCAAATAATAATTTTGCTGAGTACAATTTATGCATATGTTTCACTTCTTCCTTGTAGGGTGAATTTCCAGTATGTGTTTAAAATGATAACATAAGAATAACAAGAGAATTGAAGTCTATGGGGGTAATAGGGTTGAAAAGAATCATTGATAACAGAGGAGAAGTTCATGAAATTCTGCTGATCATCATCACATGCTGTTCGTTGATCACGTTGAGGAAATGTGACAAGTTAGAAAGATATAAAGAGAGATTAAAAGGCCAATTTATCCCATATTGAATACAGTTTTGAAATTGCACTGAAAAAGCCGGCAGAGCAGCCGGCTTTTTCTCATCAATCTGTATCCATATGCATACCTGTGTGTGCTTTTACTTGAATTTCTGTAAAGGTGTCTTCATCTGCTTTTTCAGAGGAGAAAATGGTGCCTAAGTAAGCCGCAAGGAATCCAAGCGGGATCGAGATAATCCCAGGGTTCGATAGTGGGATAAGCGGCTCTCCTGTGAAAATGGCTGCCCCTGATGGGTCCCAGACGCTTGGGCTGAGTGACACGATCAGGAGTGCGCTCAGAAGACCTGTTAAGCTTCCTGCGATAGCCCCTGTTGAGTTAAATCGTTTCCAAAAGACAGTGAAGATAATCAACGGTAAATTCGCACTTGCTGCCACTGCGAAGGCAAGTGACACAAGAAAAGCGACGTTTAAAGATTGCGCAAATAATGCAAGAATGATGGAAAGGATGGCCACGCCGATAGAAGCAAAGCGTGCCGCCTTCACCTGTTCACGTTCACTCGCTTTTCCTTTGCGAATAATCTGGCTATAAAAGTCATGAGCAAAGGCAGACGCGGCGGATAAAACGAGACCGGTGACCACTGCCAGTATAGTCGCAAAGGCAATAGCGGAAACAAAGGCAAATAATAAATCTCCCCCTAGGGCCTGTGCAAGCAGTGGTGCTGCCATGTTTCCTGCTGCATCGGCTGCCGTAATTGCATCTGTTCCGACAAAAGCAGCGGCACCGAAGCCGAGGAAAACCGTCATTAAATAAAAAATCCCGATGATCCACGTAGCGGATAGAACAGATTTACGCGCAGAAATGGCATCCTTTACCGTATAAAAACGGATCAAAATATGCGGCAAACCTGCTGTTCCAAGCACAAGTGCAAGGTTCAGAGACAGGGTCTCTAAAGGCACATCATATTTATTTCCTGGGTGAAGAAAAGCTTCACCAAGCGGGGTCGCTGTTTTCATCTGTTCAAACATCTTCAGCAGACTAAAATCAAACTTGGCAAACACAAGCAGCGAAATAATCAGCGTGCCCAGCATGAGAAGCACAGCTTTCGTGATCTGTACCCAGCTTGTTGCGATCATGCCGCCAAACACGACATAAATGGTCATCAAGACACCTACGATCAGCACCGCAATCCAGTAATCAATGCCAAGAAGCAGCTTGATTAATGCACCTGCCCCAACAAGCTGCGCAATCATATAAAAAGTGGAAACCGTGATGGTGTTAAAAGCAGCCACGCCTCGAATAGCAGGGCGTTTGAATCGTGCAGCAATCATATCAGCCATCGTATATTTTCCTAGATTTCGAAGCGGTTCAGCCACGACATAAAGGACGACAAGATACGCTACAAGAAAACCAATACTATAGAAAAAGCCGTCAAATCCATTTAAGGCGATCATGCCGGCGATCCCTAAAAATGAAGCAGCAGACATATAGTCCCCGGCAATGGCAAGGCCGTTCTGAAACCCAGTCAGACCGCCGCCTGCTGTGTAAAAATCACTCGCATTGCTTGTTTTTTTCGCAGCAAAATACGTGATGACCAATGTGAGCCCTACGATCGCTATGAATAAAATAAAAGCGGTCATACTCATTCGTCATCACCTCTTGATTCAATTTTTAAAGCGCTTACATATTTGTCGAACTGAGATGCTTTTTTTGCATAAAGCCCACATAAAACCCATGTCATCACAAATTGCGTGAGGGCAAATAACCAAGCCCACGTGATCGCTCCAATTGCTGGCGTGTTCAAAAAGGTGAAGTAGGATGTAGCAACCGGAAGTGAAAAGTAAAAGAGAAAAAAGAAAATCGTCATCGGTACGATAAATCTGCGTTTTTCCTCAAGAAGTTTTCGAAAATCCTTTGAAGCGGCAACCTTCTTATAATGAACGTTTTTGTCTGCCATTGTTTCCTCCTTTGTACGAATTAGGGACAAGGTACTCCAATGCATATGAGCCGATCTGGTTGTTTATGACAGTATATCATAAAAAAGGCACCCGAAAAGGGTGCTTAGCCTGATCAATTGTGGATATAAATATTGGGAAAATGAAAATAAACACAAGAAGCTGGAAATCAAATATAAGATCAAAGAAAAAAACTCTGTGATATCCATTGTCACATAGTCTGTAGATTCGATTTAGCAAATGAAACATTTTAGGTCATAATGCGTTGGCATATTAACATCAAGAATTACATTACATAAACATGTAGAGAAGCAGGCTGATGGAGCCTGCTTCTCTTTTAATATTTTTTCCCAAGACGTGTCGTATGTGAAACTGTTTTAACATGCTTTTTACGCTTTGAATCTTTGTAGACAGATAGGACAAATTTGTTGTTCCAGTAACCATTTTTCGGGCTGTAGTATGTTTTGAATGTGTAATGAAAGACTTTTTGACCTGTTGATCCTGAAGCTGTAGTTACTGTTGTAGCGAGTATGGCTATTGCTTTTAGTGTCAAGACTGCGCCAGCAACAGCACCGGTCCCTGTCGGTAATGCCAAAATTGTTGTTGTCACAAGAACGACAATAGCAAGAGTAACGTTGAATTTGTTTTTATAGGTTTTTACAAGTCTCCACTGATAATCTTTGTTTGATTTTGTGTTAAATTCGTCGTCTTCACTTAATAATTCTGATCCAACTTCTTTAAATTCTTTAATGTCTACTAGTTCATTGTTAATACGGAGTTCTTCTTTTGCCCGGTCATAAGAGACGCTATCTATTTGTTCACCATTATCAATCGTTATTGTTTGAGTGCTGCCTTTCACTACAGAATTGAAAGTATGTAGTTTGCCTTCAATTTCAGTTTGATAAGATTCTTTAATTTCTTGAGGTTCTAGGGTTACTGCGGCTACGGTTTGTAATGGAATTGTTAAAAATAGCGTCAGGCCTAAAAGTCCGATTATGAACTTTTTCATTTTGGATATTTCCCCCTTGTTTTTTGTGCAATAATAAACATATGGATAAAAAATGCTTTTCTTTTAAAAAAAGTTAATTGAGGAGTGATTGATGTGTTTTGGAATTGGGTAGTAGGCATGATCGGGATAATCATAGGGGCTTGTATCTTTGCAACGGAGTTCGAAGATGCTACTTTCTTCACTCGCTTTATTTTCAAGCTTATTGCGATTTTACTTCTTGTGTTTTCAGTGGCTTTTATTAAGTGGCGGCGTAAAAAAATACAACAGCATAATAATTCATAGTGCTCCCTCCTTTTTTGACATGTTTTCATCCTATCATTGATTGATTCGCATTTGGGAATTCGTTGGAAAATTTCTTTTTGGGTTGCGGTGACCGCAATTTAGGTTCTTTTATTTGGGAGGCGAATTTATGATGACGGTAATATCAGTATTGATGATGTTAAATGGTGCTTGTTATTTTGCTGTTTATATGAAAAAACGTAAGAATAATAAAGAAAAAGAGATGGGGTATAAAGTTATTTTTGCTGTTGTTTTCTTTTTACTAAGTGTCCCATTCATCAATATGGTCATCACTGGATAATAAAGAACAGGCTAAAGAGCCTGTTTTTTTGTTATTTAAAATACATGGCGCCTATTTCAAAAACACCAATGCGATTGCGTATAAAAACCGATATGTCTTGTGCCCTACTTGCTTAAAAAGTGCTTGCGCTATGCCGAAAACTTTACATATAAATGGGTAAATAGGGTTTTATTAGGAGTTGTTGTGCTAACATTTATTAAAAATTGGTTTTCTAGGGGGATTGTAGATGGCGTCTATACCGTCTCCAGTTGTAGCGATCAAGATAAATGAATGGTATAAGCAAATAAAAAGATTCAATGTTAAAGAGGCTCAGAAGCTAAGAGAAGAGGTTAGAAAAGAAATCGATGTCATGGAAGAAGATGAACAGGCGGTTCTTTATTTTCAGTTGATGGAGTTCCGTCATCAATTGATGACAGACTATGTGCAGCCTTCTAAAGAACCACTTGAAAAATCGGATTACTTGAAAGCTGTAGAAGGACAAGGCAAGAAGATGTCAGCCATTCTTGAATACTATTTTAATTTTTTTCAAGGAATGTATGAATTTAAAAAAGGTGAGTTTATTAGAGCTATTGTGTTCTATAAGCGCGCGGAAAAGCGCCTGGAGCAAGTAGGGGATGAGTTAGAAAGAGCTGAATTTTATTACAAATTATCAGAAGTGTTTTATCACATGAAACAGACACACGTATCTATGTATTACGTTGGTCTTTCTTATGATACTTATAAGGCACATAAGAGCAATTCCCTTTATATGATTCGAGAAATTAATTGTCTAACTGTTATGGCAGGTAATTTCATTGATTTTGAATGCAGAGAAAAGGCGCTTCCTCATTTATTGTCAGCTTTAGAAAAATCTAAGGCAATGTCTAATAAGCCAATGATTGTGAAGTCATTATTTAATATTGGGTGTTGTTTTAAAGGATTAGGTGATTTTAATAGGGCACTAGCTTATTTTAATCAGGTTATTCTAGAAGGAGAGCCTATTAATGCTACAGAGTTGCTTTTGGTTTATTATGAATTATCGTTATTTCATTTGAGTCAAAAGGAATTTATTGAGGGTGAAAGATTTTTCAAAAGAGGCTGGGAAGAAGCGAAGAATAGAAAAAATGATCTATTTTTATCGTTACTGATGGTATTGGAAATTTTATTTTTAAAAACAGCAAACTTAAGTGAAGTCATGAGCTCATTGGAAAAATTAGAGAATGAGAGGGGTTATCCATACATGGAAGACCTAGCGCTCGAAGCGGCTCGGTACTATAATGAGAATGGGCGTATGGATGAATCTGTAAAAATGTATGAAAAAGTGATGTACGCCCGAAAACAAATCCAAAGGGGCGACTGTTCATATGAATTTTAAAACGGTTCTTACTGGTTTTTTGAGTGCTTCAACATTGCTAGGTGTGATCTCATTATCATCTGTCGATTTTGATGTGAATTCAAGAAATGCTACTTCTCCAGAATCCACTGATCTGACTGTAAGAAATGCTACAGGCAGTAGCGTTACTACTGAGGATTTTCCTCTTATAACTTTATCTCAACAAGATAACGATTTTGCTGTGAGGAATGGAACCCGTTCTAGTGAAAATCCTGATGTTCGTTTTGGAACCCGTGATTCTAGATTATCTACTTGATGAATCAAACAGACCTTTAGGGTCTGTCAGGCTGTCGAGAAAATCTCGACAGCTTTATTGTCCCCATTAAAACTTACATCTCCCCATTTTATAATAGAGAAAAGCATATACAACAACGGATCGGAAAGGTTATCGGTTCTACAAATCAGATCCGAAAGTATGAGCTCCGTGTCCTTTTCTTGAAAGCTGCACAAGATCTCAAAAGCACCAAAAGGCCATTTCAAGACATGTGTGGGAGGCATTTTCATTCATGCTCACCTAACATCATGACGTGGAAAATAAAAAAAGAATGTAGAAAAACATGAGTTTCTCTACATTCTGGGCACCCGAAAAGGGTGCTTTCTACCGATAATGCGCAAGAAATGTTTGTCTTGCTTTTTCATATGCTTCTGCATCAAAATGATCTCCACATTTGTGTAAACACCAGGGCTCTTCTTGCCTTGCAATCCCAACCTCATATCCCTGCTGTGCAAACTCAAAAGATTGTGACACATCATAAAAATGAAACCCGTCTAAGAGGTCCTCACGCCACTTGATATCATATTGTGTTGCCATAAAAAGACCGTCAATAGCAGAAGCTTTGATATAACCTTGGGGCTCTGTCTGTGGATGACCAGATTCAAACGTCAGTAGCTGATAGGTGTCGTGCCGATATTCAATGACTTTCCCTCTGCAATCATGGCTCTCCCACCAGATTCCATTGTCTGGCACACTTTCTGCACCTATTACCCCAAGCATGCCAAGTGACGGATTTTGCAAGAAAAGTGGGATCAGCTCGAGAAGCATATGCTGTTTGACGATGAGTGTATCTTGATGAAGATAAATTTTAAACTGTGCAGGATGAGTGAGAGCTTCATTGTATCCAGAGGCCATACTTGATGCATGTCTAATGGGCAAAACCTCTACATGATACCCGTGCGGAGCAGGAAGTGAAGCGAGCTGCCGGAAGCAAGCTTGAAACATCGACTCATCATTTACACATAAAACAAATAAGATGGTGGGGCTACTCATTGAGTTGAACCGCCTCAACCACGTATTGATAGGCTGTCGCTGCCTCGTTAAAATCAAAACGGATGCCATGTTTTACGAGTAATTCATGTAGATCATTCATGACGCCCGTATAGGAAGGGTGTTGTACACGAATGGTTTCAAGCTCACGAACATGAAACCCGGCTGACTGAAAGAGGGCATGAATTTCGTGAAGGGTAAAGAAGCGTAAATGTGTTTGATCCATTAATCCTGCATCTGTATAAGAAAATCTCCCAGCCAGTAATTCTAAAACCGTTGAAATATGACCAATATTCGGAATGGAAGACAAGATGACCCCTTCCTTTTTCAGAAAAGGTTTGACCTTTTTTAAAACGGCCCAAGGGTCCAATAAATGTTCAAGAACATCTCCGAAAATGATGCAGTCAAATTGTTCATGCTGATAAGGCAGCGCCATCTGTTCAATATTGCCGCATAAAACATGATCCAGCGCTTTCTCAGCCTGCTTTGCTGCATCTTCAAAAGATTCAATTCCATATATGGTACGGTCTTGTTGTTTTAAGACTTTTCCAAGCTGGCCTGTGCCGCATCCGATATCCAAGATAGACGTCCATTCCTTGCGAATACGATGGACAATCACAGGGTTCACACCGTGATAATATTGATCCTTCTTTTGATGATAATAAGATAGGGAATCTGAACTCACGCGCCACCCACCTTTCTTCTTTCTTGTGTCTTATGCTTAATATATGGGTGGGGAGCTTGGTTTTATAACGAAAATGGGCAATTTTCATGAATGACAGCTAAAAAGGGGTCATATAAAGAACAGGGAACGGACTGTCCTCCTAAAAATAGAAAGACAGAACCCCATTGAGTGGAAGGGATTGGTATGATGAGGTGTTCAATTATTGTAGCGTATCGTCATGAAAGGATGTTTAAAAGGTCAATTGACAGGTTAGAACTTTAGCCAAAGCAATCTGAAAGACAAAGGATAACGGCGTTGATTACGGTTTGTTTATCATCTTCTGATCACCGTTGGATGTTAAAAAAGCTTGTATTTCCTCGATGCCTAGTCCAATTTTTTTCGCTTCTTGAATCAAATAAACCCACTCTTCGTCAACTCTTCTTTTCACTTGCGTATCCATAATATCCTCCAGTTCAATAAGACATATTCATCTGCAACCAATGACTTGAACAAACCGTCTAGTAACTGTACGTGTATGTGAATGGAGTACAAAAATAGATTTTTGTCGAAAAATGATGACATTTAACCTATTTTGTAAAATCTATCACCTACCACGTCCCTAAAAAAATGACTAAAAAACCCATAAATATTGAATTCTTACTTCTCATAATAAACAATTGTAAAGTCAGTTAAAAGATTATAAATTAAAATAATGATAAAGACCTAAATCATTTGACTCATATAAACCCATAAGGTTGACATATGCCATCAGCGAGAACAAATTTCATCTTTACAGGACGCACATATTGTTCGTTTGGGAAGTTCTTCTTAAGATGGTATTCTAAAAGAAACAGAATTCACCAAGAAGGAATGAAGAAAGACATGTATAGCCTTTTTCAAAAGTATCAAGAAGTTGTCATGTATCTGATCATGGGTGTGTGTACAACCATTGTCAACATAGTCAGCTTCTATTTATTCGTTGAGATGTTTTCTATGGATTACAAAACAGCAACGGTTGTTTCATGGGTATTTGCTGTGCTCTTTGCTTATATCACCAATAAGAAGTATGTCTTCAAGCAAAAGGCTCGTGACACAAAAAGCCTGATGCGTGAGCTTTCTTCATTTTTTAGTGTCCGTCTCATGTCTCTAGGTGTAGATCTGGGGTTGATGATTTTATTTGTGAGCCAAATGGCGCTCAACGAAACCGTCGCAAAAATTCTTGTTAACTTTGTGATTGTCGTGGTCAATTATGTCGCCAGTAAATGGTTCGTCTTCAAGAAAACAAAAGAAGATGCGATTTAACACATGAAAAAGATAGGTGATGTGAAATGAGCAGCAGGCCAGACGAATTATATGATGCCATATATCAACAAACAGAAAAGCAGCATGAACAAGTGTTGAGGCTAGTCAAGGAAATGACCGCACATCCAGAAGCATTTTCTGAGCAAGAAAAGGAAAAGATCAACCGAATGGACATTGCGCTTCAAACAGCAACGGACATTTTAGAAAATTTAATGACCCCTGATACGCAAATGACCATTGTTTTAAGACAAGGGAGAATTCGTGTTGACCTGACGAAAGCGTAAAAGAAGCAGCCAATTGAAAAGCGGCTGCTTTTTATTATGCATCGCTTGTTTCCCGGAGTTGCTTTGGAGACATGCCGATTTTCTTTCGAAAGACTTTATTCAAGTAATTCGCGTTTCGGTAGCCGCACTGTATGGCGATTTCTTCAATCGAGTATTTCGTTGTTTTCAGTAACGTTTCCGCCTTTTCTAAACGAATATTGGTTAAATAATGAATCGGTGTGAAGCCAGTGGCCTTTTTGAATTCCCTCGTAAAATGACTTTTGGATAAACGTGCCGCAGCTGCCATATCGTCAGGCCCAATCTCCTCGTGAAAATGGTGGCTTGCAAATAAGGCCGCTTGGACGATGGGCTCAGGCCATTTCTCCATTTGTCCCTCAAGCTTTGGCAAATATGAATACAGTTCCATGACAAATTGATAAGCAAGGCTAGACCCCTCAAATGGATTGGTAATCCGTCTTTCACTGGCTTCATCATAAATCTTCTTTAGCAGGCGGATCGGTTTGGAATTCGGATGAAAACGCATGACCTGCTTTCCTTGATCGATAAATTGATCAAAGCAAAGGTCACAGGCTTCCCCATAAAGTGTTAAATAGAGAAATTCCCAATGTTCACTGTCTTCTGGAAAATAGTATTGATAAGCACTGGGGCTTTTCACCAGAAAGGCCTGTCCAGGCAATACTTTGAATCGTTTCTGTCCGATTTCAATCATGCCGTGTCCAGACAGTGTGAGCTGAAAGATGCACTTGCCCTGATCCTTCCGCTCTACGCCATTCCAGCTGTATAACGAAGATGATTGAACTTCCCAGCCAACAGACCAGATTTGGGCCGGCAATGTCACATCAGAATGGTGAAAACGAAATGCAAATGCTTCCTTCTTCAAATTGGAAACCCTCCTTCACAGCAAAAAACAACCTTTTTCTATTTTGAATCATGTTACACCTCATATCACATCGTACCATTCACAGCAAAAAAAGGGTATTTTTTAACGATTTTTTTACCATTGAACTTCAGCTGACGGGGCAACTAAAATAAGATTATCAGAAGAGAAAAGGGGAATGGATATGATCGACACATTACGAGCAGCATTTCACCAGCAATTTGGAGATCAGGAAGAACTCCGCTATTTTTTCGCCCCAGGCAGAGTCAATCTGATTGGTGAACACACAGATTATAATGGGGGCCATGTCTTTCCATGTGCACTCACTCTTGGTACATATGCTGCGGGAGCAAGACGATCAGATGGACGCGTCAGAATGTATTCCTTGAATTTTGAAGAAGAAGGTGTGAAAGAGTTCGACCTTTTTGAAATCGCTTTCTCAAAATCGGACGGCTGGGCGAATTATCCGAAGGGAGTATTCCAACAGTTTATCGAAGCAGGCATGGATGTGAAAGAAGGCTTTGATATTGTGTATGCTGGCAATATTCCAAATGGCGCAGGTCTGTCATCTTCTGCCTCTATTGAGCTCGTCACGGCTGTCTTGATCAATGAATGGTCGTCATTCGGTGTAACGCAAATCGACCTAGCCCTTCTTGCGCAGCGTGCTGAAAATGAGTTTATTGGCGTGAACTGCGGCATTATGGATCAATTTTCAATTAGTCTTGGAAAAGATGGTCACGCTATTTTGCTCAATTGTGACACACTTTCCTTTGAATACAGCCCATTTCGGCAAGAGGGTCTGGCACTTGTCATTGCCAATACAAATAAAAAACGAACACTTGCAGATTCCAAATACAATGAGCGCCGTTCGGAATGTCAATCTGCTTTAAGCGATCTTAGAAAAGAATTAGATATCGGTCATTTATGTGAGCTCACGGAGGATGAATTCGCTAAGCATGATCATTTGATACAAGATGAAACGTGTAGAAGACGTGCAAGACATGCCATCACGGAAAACGAGAGGACCATGAAAGCAGTAAATTTTCTGAAAGATGATAAAATGGAAGAACTAGGTGCACTCATGAAGGCATCTCACCTTTCTTTAAAGAATGATTATGAAGTCACTGGGCTTGAGCTAGATGCACTGGCTGAAGCCGCATGGCAACATCCAGGGGCGATTGGTTCCCGTATGACAGGTGCTGGCTTTGGGGGCTGTACCGTCAGCATTGTGAAAGAAGAGCTTCTGGACTCATTTATAGAAGAAACAGGTGCGATTTATCAAGAAAAAACAGGCATTCAAGCCTCTTTTTACACAGCTGGAATTGGAGGCGGCGCTAGAGAATTAACGAAGGAGGAATTTTGATGGCAATTTTAGTATGTGGGGGAGCAGGTTTTATTGGCAGTCATGCGGTAGCGGCTCTTTTGGCTAAAGGAGAACAAGTAGTAATTGTGGATAATTTGCAGACAGGTCATAAAGAGGCAGTCGTAAAGGGTGCCGTATTAGAAGAGGGAGATTTAAGGGATCATGCTTTTTTAAGACGGGTTTTTCAAACGCATGACATAGAAGCGGTCATGCACTTTGCGGCAGATTCACTTGTTGGAGAAAGTGTAACAGACCCGCTGAAGTACTATGACAACAATGTCGGAGGGGCAACGGCTTTACTTCAGGTGATGAATGAATTTGATGTGAAACGCATTGTATTCTCTTCAACTGCTGCGACATATGGTGAACCAAAGCGTGTACCGATCGTTGAAACGGATGAGACGAACCCAACAAATCCTTATGGGGAAACAAAGCTCGCGATTGAGAAAATGCTGAAGTGGTCTGAGCAGGCATATGGTATTGAATATGTTGTGCTTCGTTATTTTAATGTAGCCGGTGCTCATACAGAAGGGATTGTCGGGGAAGATCATCAGCCAGAAACGCATTTAATCCCAATTATTTTGCAAGTGGCATTAGGAAAACGTGATCAAATCATGATTTACGGTGAGGATTATGAAACAGAGGATGGCACATGCATTAGAGACTACATTCATGTCATGGATTTAGTAGAGGCGCACATTCTAGCGGTTGAGCGTCTGCGTGAAGGAAAAGGAAGTGCGACGTACAACTTAGGGAACGGCACAGGCTTCTCTGTGAAGCAGGTCGTAGAAGCTGCAAGAGAAGTGACGGGGCATGCCATTCCAGCACAGGTGGCAGAAAGACGTGCGGGTGATCCAGCTAAGCTGATTGCTTCATCAGAAAAAGCGCTGAAAGAACTAGGATGGAAGCCGCAATATGCAGATCTCCACACCATCATTCAAAGTGCATGGGATTGGTTTCAGAAACATCCAGATGGCTATCAAAGTGAGTAACGTGTAGCAGGCAGGGGAGGAGACAAAGGGAATGGCGATTGATATTTTTGAAAAGCTAGAACAGCTGATTCAATATGGGGTTAATAAAGAGCTGATATCACCACTAGATATGGATTATACAAGGAACCGGCTGCTAGAGGTGCTTGGTCTCGATGATGCTGAGGCAAGAACAGTCTCAGGAGACAGCGACCTTGAAGACATCTTAATGCCGATGCTCGATTGGGCAGTTGAAACAGGTCTTATTCCTGACGGGACAGATACGTATCGTGATTTATTAGATGCCAAAATCATGGGCTGCTTGGTGGCGCCTCCGAGTGTCATCTATGCAAAGTTTGAAGAGAAACGCAAGCATTGCGGACCAAAGGCAGCGACAAGCTGGTTTTATGAAATGCAGCAGCATGCCCACTATATTCATACAGGCAGAATCGCCAAAAATGTGCAGTGGTTTACACCGACAGAAGATGGTGAGCTTGAGATCACGATTAATCTATCGAAACCGGAAAAGGACCCAAAAGCGATCGCTGAAGCCAAACAGCTTAGTCAAAAGCAATATCCTCTTTGTCTCCTTTGTAAAGAAAACGTTGGGTTTGGGGGACGCATCAATCACCCAGCAAGACAGAATCACCGGATTATTCCGGTAACACTTACAAATGAGTCGTGGTTTATGCAATTCTCGCCGTATGTGTATTACAACGAACATTGTATTGTGTTCAAGGGCGAGCATGAACCAATGCAGATATCTAAAAAGACCTTCGAGCGTCTGCTTTCCTTCATATCTATATATCCGCACTATTTTATAGGATCAAATGCTGATCTTCCCATTGTTGGAGGCAGCATATTAAGTCATGACCACTTTCAAGGTGGTGCTCATGAATTTCCGATGGCGAAAGCAAAGATGGAAGAAGTGTTTTCTCTCGAAAAGTTTCCGAGGGTGAAGGCGGGTATTGTGAAATGGCCGATGTCAGTGATCAGGCTTCAAAGCAGCGACCAGCAGACGCTTGCGGAGGCAGCGGATTTTATATTACATGAGTGGAAAATGTATTCAGATCCAGAAGCGGGGCTGTTCTCACATACAGGAGAGACCCCGCACAATACCATTACACCGATCGCACGCCGCCATGGGGATGAGTACGAATTAGATCTCGTGCTACGAAATAATCGTACAGACAAGCAGCACCCAGGCGGAATCTTCCATCCGCACAAAGAAGTTCATCATATTAAAAAAGAGAATATCGGATTAATCGAAGTCATGGGTCTCGCCGTGCTTCCTGGAAGATTAGCAGCGGAATTAAGCCAGCTAAAAGCGGCGCTGCTATCCAAAAACCCTCTTGAAGAAATCAAAGCCTGTCCGCCTATCATGAAGCACGAGTCATGGGCAGAGCGTCTGATCGAAGAGAATACCTTTACGAAGGACAACGTAGAAACCATTTTACAAAAAGAAATCGGCCTCATTTTTTCTCGTATACTCGCGCAGGCGGGTGTGTTTAAAAGAACAGAGCAAGGGAAAACAGCATTTAAACGTTTCGTTCAAACACTCCATACAGGCAGGTGATGAGTTGATGATTGAACAGGTAAGAACTTTAATGGAAGAAAAACAACTCGATGGTGTTCTGATTCAAAAGCGTAATAACTTTTCTTGGCTTACAGGAGGAAGAAGAAACCACATTGTGTTAAACACGCCAGAGGGCGTTTGTCAGCTACTTGTGTTGAAAGACGACATTGTTCTAGTTGTGAATCAAATGGAAGAAAAACGAATCATTGAAGAAGAAATGGCGTATTTTGACCATCCCTTTCAAGTCGTCACAATGGATTGGTTTGAGGATGAGACTCCTTACATTCAAACACTCATAAAAGACAAACGAATCGGTGCGGACATTCACATGGAAGGAGTGGAGTGGATCGAACCCGATTTGTCTCGTGTTCGATCGATCCTTTCAGCGCCACAGCTCAGCCAATACGAAACCCTTTGTCATGACACAGCGGTTATTGTAGAAAGTGTCTGTCAAGAAATCGTTCCAGGACAGACGGAGCATGAAATTGCTTCGCTTGTTGCTCAAAGAGCGATTGGGCAGGGGATGACGATAGAAGTGCTGCTTGTGGCGACAGATGACCGGATTCATCAATATCGCCACCCGATCCCAACAGAAAAAGCACTTCAAAAGCATGCACTGGTTGTCCTTTGTGCTGAACGGCATGGACTCGTGGCAAATGTCACAAGATCCGTTTACTTTGGACAGCTACCAAAGGAGCTTGAAGAAAACAAAGAAAGGCTTGCGCGAATTGACACGGTCATGAATGCGGCCACTCGTCCAGGGAACACCATTGGAGATGTATTGAAGGCAGGCATTGCTCAATATGAAAAAGAAGGCTTTCCTGATAGCTGGAAAAAGCTTCACCAAGGAGGCAAGACTGGATTTGTGTCTAGAGAGATCATTGCAGTTCCTTCATCCGTGGAAGAGATCCAGCTTCATCAAGTATTCACTTGGAATCCTTCCTTACCAGGATTGAAATCAGAAGATACGATGGTCGTCGAGAAAGAAGGAAATCGCTTTTTAACCTATACAGGCAAGTGGACGTATATAGACATAGAACATGAAGGAAGCATCTATAGACGACCAGACATTTTGGTGAGAGACGAATAATGAGAAGCCGGCGATGAGCCGGTTTTTTGCTGGAAGTCTTTAGCGAGTTTCCACTCATTTATCACCATTACCAATCATTACAGCGCATAGGGGGAGGATCGATACTTTCTTTTCTTGTCGACTTGCGTTAAAATGAGTAAGGTTTTTGTTAAATATGGGGATACCTATTTTAGAATTGTTTACCTAGATAAAATTTCATAAAGTTAAATTGAAATTTGACCAAACTTTTTTATTGTGGTAAACCTAAATTTGACAAAGTTCTTGATTGTTTGTCCTTTGCCTTCAACTCTCAACTTTTCAAATTCCTAGAAATTTATTGTGTGTGCAATAATATAAATTTATGGCGAATTTATGACATTTCAATAGAAATCTGTTGAAAAATAAATGAACTTTTGAAAAAAGGGGAGCTAACTCCAACAGATTTTGATAGCATTACAAAGGGAAGAAAAGTTTTCGAAGGCAGATGGCTTTTCACAATTATTCAGCAATTTATACATTATTTAAGGAAGGATGGTGATCTTCTTGTTCAGAGCCATTAAACCTATGCTTTTATTAGCGATGCTCGTGAGTGTTTTTGTATTAGGAGGTTGCAGCAATATCGCTGTTTTAGATCCTAAAGGACCAGTCGCAGCACAACAAAAAGACTTAATCCTTTTATCTATTGGATTCATGCTCTTTATCGTTGGTGCGGTATTTGTACTGTTTACCATCATTTTGGTTAAATACCGTGAGCGTAAGGACGTTGGAAACGCCTCTTATAACCCAGAACTACACGGGAATACGCTTCTAGAAGTTGTCTGGACAGTGATCCCAATATTAATCGTTGCTGCCCTTTCAGTTCCAACTGTAAAAACCATTTACTCTTTGGAAGAGGCGCCTCAAGCAACAAGTCATAAAGATCCACTTGTCGTTTATGCTACAGCAGTTGATTGGAAATGGATCTTCAGCTATCCAGAGGAAAATATTGAAACAGTGAACTACTTAAACATTCCAAAAGATCAGCCGGTTTTATTCAAAATCACTTCCGCTGATACAATGGCATCTCTATGGATTCCTCAGCTAGGCGGGGAGAAGTATGCGATGGCTGGAATGGAAATGGAACAATATCTTCAAGCTGATGAAGTAGGCACATATGAAGGAAGAAACGCCAACTTCACAGGCGAAGGCTTTGCTCAGCAAAAATTCAAAGTCAATGCGATGACGCAGTCTGACTATGATAAATGGGTAAATAAAACGAAAAAAGAAGCACCAAAGTTAACGAAGAAAACGTATGACTACTTGATGCTTCCTGATGCTGCAGATGTGCAGACATTCTCATCAACACATTTATCTTTTGCGAAGCACGGAGAGGATTCTGAATATGCACTCCAAGCACGCAAACGTTTAGGTTACCAATCAGTTTCTCCGCATTCCAAGACAGATCCTTTCGAGAATGTGAAGAACTATAAAAGAAAATTAGAAAACGAATAAACTGACTAAGGAAAGGAGGAGGCCGTTATGCATTTAAAATGGGATGAGTTTTTTGTAACTGGAGACCCATTAATTCTTGGTGCGCAAATTTCTATCGCTCTTACTTCCATTGCCATTGTGTTTGTTTTAACCTACTTCAAAAAGTGGAAATGGCTCTGGAAAGAATGGCTGACATCAGTTGATCATAAAAAGCTTGGAATCATGTATATCCTTGCTGCTGTGATTATGTTCTTCCGCGGTGGGGTAGACGGACTGATGATGCGCGCGCAGCTGGCGCTTCCTAATAATACGTTTTTAGATTCAAACCACTATAATGAAATTTTCACAACGCATGGTACGATCATGATTTTATTCATGGCGATGCCATTCTTAATTGGTTTAATCAATGTCGTGGTTCCTCTTCAAATTGGTGCACGTGACGTTGCATTCCCGTATTTGAACAACTTGAGCTTCTGGACATTTATGGTCGGAGCAATGCTGTTCAACATTTCCTTCGTTATTGGAGGATCACCAAGTGCAGGCTGGACGAGTTACATGCCGCTCGCCGGAAATGATTTCTCACCAGGACCTGGACAGAACTACTACTTGCTCGGGCTCCAAATTGCAGGTATTGGTACACTAATGACAGGTATTAACTTCATGGTGACCATCTTAAAAATGCGTACAAAAGGTATGACGCTTATGCGTATGCCGATGTTTACATGGACAACATTGATCACGTCTGTCATTATCGTTTTCGCATTCCCTGTTTTAACAGTTGCTTTAGCACTTATGACATTCGATCGTTTATTCGGTTCAGCATTCTTTACACTCGAAGCGGGCGGTATGCCAATGCTTTGGGCGAACCTTTTCTGGATTTGGGGACATCCTGAGGTATATATCGTTATCCTGCCGGCTTTCGGTATTTTCTCAGAAATCTTTGCGACGTTCTCAAGAAAGCAGTTGTTTGGTTACAAAGCGATGGTTGTATCGATTGTGGCAATCTCTGTTCTTAGTTTCCTTGTGTGGGTTCACCACTTCTTTACAATGGGGAACAGTGCAGCGGTTAACTCATTCTTCTCGATTACAACAATGGCGATTTCTGTACCAACAGGTGTGAAAATCTTTAACTGGCTCTTTACAATGTATCGAGGCCGTATCAGTTTTACATCCCCAATGCTTTGGGCACTTGGTTTCATCCCGAACTTCGTAATCGGTGGTGTGACTGGGGTTATGCTTGCGATGGCAGCTGCGGATTACCAGTACCATAACACGTACTTCTTAGTATCCCACTTCCACTATGTATTAATCGCAGGTACTGTATTTGCCTGTTTTGCAGGTCTTGTTTTCTGGTATCCGAAAATGTTTGGTTACAAGTTAAACGAACGAATCGGCAAATGGTTCTTCTGGGTATTCATGATCGGATTTAACATCTGTTTCTTCCCGCAGTACTTCTTAGGACTGCAAGGAATGCCAAGACGTATTTATACGTATGGACCAGAAGATGGCTGGACTGCACTAAACTTTATTTCAACAATTGGTGCATTCATGATGGGTATCGGATTCATCATCCTTTGCTATAACATTTACTACAGCTGGAGACACGCGAAACGTGAAGTGTCTGGAGACAGCTGGGGAGAAGGACGTACGCTTGACTGGGCGACATCTTCTGCAATTCCGCCGCATTATAACTTTGCAGCACTTCCAGAAGTGACGTCACCAGATGCATTCCATCATTGGAAGCAAAACAATGTAGACGTTCATCCTGAAAAAGAATTCAAGAAAATTCACATGCCGCACAATTCAGGCAGACCGCTGATCATGTCTGCATTCTTCGGACTTGGTGCATTCGGTCTTGTATTTGAATGGTACTGGATTGGCGTTATCGGCTTAATCGGTGTATTCGCAACAATGATTTTACGTTCATTTGAATATGACGATGGCTACTATATTCCTGTTGAAGAAGTGATTGAAACAGAGAAAAAGAATAAGGAGGCGCAGAAGTAATGGGACATAATGATAGCAGCTATGCAAATGCACCGCTTGAATATCAGTCTGAAACAGGACGTTTAAACATCCTTGGTTTCTGGATATTCCTTGGCGCGGAAATCGTGTTATTCTCAACACTTTTTGCGACCTACTTTGTTCTTCATGGCAGAACAGCTGGCGGCGTTTTGCCAGCTGAGCTATTTGATATGAAGCTTGTATTGATCATGACATTCCTGCTATTGGTGAGTTCATTTACATGCGGGATTGCCGTTCATGAAATGCGCCGTGGAAGTACAAAAGGGGTTGTCATTTGGACGATTCTGACACTGCTTCTAGGTGCAGGCTTCGTTGGTTTTGAGATTTTCGAATTCTTCCATTATGTACATGAGGGTGCGAGCATCCATACAAGTGCATACTGGTCTGCATTCTTTGTTCTTTTAGGAACTCACGGATTACACGTATCCATCGGTATCTTCTGGATTACAGGTGTCTTGTTCCAAATTAAAAAACGTGGATTAACACCACAAACAGCAGCGAAGATCTTTATCTCAAGTCTATACTGGCATTTCCTTGATGTTGTATGGATTTTCATCTTCACAGCTGTGTACTTGATCGGATTAGGGGGGCTTTTGTGATATGGCTGGAAAAACACATTCCTCAGCAGAGCACGAACACTTCCCTTGGAAACACGTAGTCGGCTTCATTCTCTCCATTGTGCTAACCATCTTAGCATTCTGGATTGCTATCGGAGCTGAAATTGGCAGTTCCGCAAAACTATGGATTATCTTTGGTTTTGCCTTCATTCAAGCATTCTTGCAGCTGTTCATGTTCATGCATATGACAGAGAGTGAGAACGGGACTGTTCAAGTCGGAAATACTTTGTTTGGTCTGTTCTGTGCGATCATTTTCGTCATCGGGTCTGTTTGGATCTTCGCGGCTCACTACAGCCACGGAGAGAACAGCAAAGACGGTTATTCACCATCTGCGCCAAAGCAGTCTGAGCATTCAGAGAAATAATAAAAAACCACTCATCTTTCATAGGTGAGTGGTTTTTATGCTGATCGTGATAACGCTTCCAATTGATGATGCGATATCTATCTGCTGCTGAATCTTTTGCGAATGAATGGAAGTCCATAGATGAGGAAAGCTGCAATGTGAGCCAGAATCACGTTAATGGCAAAGAATGCGATCATGAAGGTATGTCCTGCTGGAGATAAACTGCTTGTCATGTAAAGACCGAAGAAAATCCACATAATCATGATGGGTGGAATAGATGCTAATGCAATCTTTCTGTTTTCCAACCATAAAAACAGGGGTGTAGCTGTTGCAATACATAGGTACGCAAAGAACATATCCATCGTATCCAACTCCTTTGTAAGTTGATGTTCAATTCAAATGAGAGGTCAGGATGCAATTGTGTCTGTTTTTAGGAGATATTGTGAACATTTTGTTACAAATATTATACCACAATTGACTTTGAAGTAAACTCAATAATTGGAAAATGGGCCTTATTCCGCAGAAATTGTTTTTTTCTTATACCTCAGTTAAGCTTATGCTGGCAAGATGTTCACCTATCATATCGCCACATAAGTCATTGAATTTTCCCCTTAAAATCTGTAAAATAATCTTTTTAAAGGACTTATGATCGGTTGTCATGATAGAGTGGAAAGGGATTTTTTCCTATTGTTAGGATGAAAAGTATTTCATTTTTTGAAATTAGAATGGAACCTTTCAGGTGTCACTTCCGTCATATTTAAGGTGAGTTGCTTTTGTGAAAATTTCAATCTAATATAAATAAGGGCTTTTATGTTTTGTAATAAGGGTGGTTAGTTCATGAACAAGCAGAATACATCTCCTTACTATCAAGGAGATTTGATTTTTATATTTTTAGCCTTCTTTGCCATCAGTGTCATCGCTATTTATGCTGCGGGACAGTTTGGGCAATATGGATCTAATGCATGGACCAGACAGATCATTTACTACATGGTCGGGGTCATCTGTATTGTGGCTATTAATTACTTCGATCTGGAACAATTAGAAAAGTTAAGCCTATATATTTTTATAGGCGGCATTATGCTCTTAATTCTTTTAAAAATTGCTCCTGCACAAATTGCAGGTCATGATTTTGCTCCAATTAAAAATGGTGCAAAAAGTTGGTTTGTGTTACCGGGAATTGGAACATTTCAGCCTTCAGAGTTCATGAAAATTGGTTTGATTATGATGCTCGCCTCTGTCATTGGGAAGGCAACCCCAAGAGGAAAACGAACATTAGAAGATGATATTTTCCTACTATTAAAAATTGCCGGCGTGGCTGCTGTACCAGTCGGACTCATCTTTTTGCAAGATGCAGGTACGGCTGCGGTATGTATGTTTATTGTCGTTGTCATGGTCTTTTTATCAGGGGTCAACTGGAAATTGATCTCTCTCATCGGTTCAGTGGTTGTGCTCTTAGTTGCCGCTGTGTTAGCCGTGATTATTCTATTCCCTGATTTTGCACAAAAGATCGGGATTCAGCAGTATCAGATCAACCGGATTACCGCTTGGCTGCCTGATAGTTCTTCGACAGCCAACCAAGCCCAGACACAGGATGCATCTGGATCTGATAAATATCAAGTCGAGCAAGCCATTATGGCAATTGGGGCAGGACAAATTTTCGGGAACGGTGTTAAAAATTTAAAAGTATATGTTCCAGAAGCTCAGACAGATATGATTTTCTCTATCATAGGGGAAGCCTTTGGTTTTGTCGGCTGCGCATTTGTGGTGATCATGTTCTTCTTCCTGATTTACAGGCTTGTTGTACTGATCGACCGTATCCATCCTTATAGCCGGTTTGCGTCATTTTTCTGTGTAGGATATACAGCATTGATTGTCATCCATACATTCCAGAACATTGGCATGAACATAGGCGTCATGCCTGTAACGGGGATACCACTCTTATTCATCAGCTTCGGGGGAAGCTCTGTTTTATCTGTTCTGATTGGATTTGGTATCGCCTATAATGCAAGTGTTCAATTAACGAAATATCAAAGTTATTTATTTAAATAAAACGGGTAAAGGGCAGTCTAAGCGTAGGCTGCCTTTTTGGCGTGAGTTCTAACTTTTGAAAAGCAATATTCATTTGTCTTATGATAGTAGGAGTGAAGGAGGTCTTCGAATTGAATAAAACGATAGAAACCATCTTAAATCATCGGTCCATCCGTTCGTTTACAGATGAGCGTCTGACAGAGGAAGAAGTGTTGACACTTATCAAAAGTGCCCAGGCTGCTTCGACATCAAGCTATGTACAGGCGTATAGTATCATTGGTGTAACAGATCAGGAGAAGAAGGCGAAGCTTGCTGAACTGGCTGGAAATCAGCCATACGTTGAGAAGAATGGGCATTTTTTTGTTTTCTGTGCAGACTTGAAACGCCATGATTATATCGCAAAAAAAGCAGGGAAAAACCATCAAGAGGCGCTTGAAAATACTGAAGCTTTTCTGATCAGTGTGATTGATGCGGCGCTCGCTGCGCAAAATGTCAGTGTCGCCGCAGAATCTATGGGACTTGGCATCTGCTATATCGGCGGACTGCGTAATCAGCTGAAGGAAGTATCCGAGTTACTTGAAACACCTTCCTATGTGCTGCCGCTATTCGGCCTGGCTGTAGGACATCCTGCCAATCCATCATCTCAAAAGGAACGGCTACCTGTTGAGCTGATCTACCATGAAAACACATATCAGCAAGACGAAGCTCATGTGGATCGTTATTTAAAAGAATACGATGATCGTATTTCATCATATTATGAAGAACGAACAAACGGTGAGAGAAAAGATACATGGTCTGAGCAAATGCTTCGAGGCTTTAGCCAGCCAAAACGTGCTTTCCTCGGAGATTTTGTGAAAGAGAAGGGCTTTAATCGAAAATAAATCAGGAAATCCCCCTTTCGAGTGAGAGAGGGGGATTTGTGTAAGAGGTGCGACATCATGAAATTAAGTATACTGGATCAATCTCCTTTGATTGGAGATGCGACGCCTGCTGAGGCACTGAAGCAAACCGTCGAGCTGGCGAAGCAGGCAGAGAAATGGGGCTATCATCGTTTTTGGGTATCAGAGCATCACTTTTCAAACCGGCTCGCAGGATCGAGTCCAGAGGTGCTTCTCGGTCATTTATCAGCTGTGACGTCACATATCCGTATTGGTTCAGGCGGCGTCATGCTGCCCCACTACAGTGCCTATAAAGTAGCAGAGAACTTCAGAGTGCTCGAAGCCTTGGCTCCGGGCAGAATTGATCTTGGCATTGGACGTGCTCCTGGAGGTATGCCGATCTCCTCCATTGCCCTTCATCATGGAGAACGGAAGCGACTTGGTGATCAATACCCTGAGCAGGTAGAAGAATTAAGGGTGTATTTACATGATTTAGCCGATGAATTTTATCCGCTGCCTCACCTGACCGCTTCTCCGAAAGTAGATACTGCCCCAGAGGTATGGATGCTAGGTTCCTCTGGAGGAAGTGCACGGCTTGCCGCAAAAGCAGGTGCAGGCTATACGTTTGCTCTTTTCATTAATGGAGAAGGCGGAGAAGACTCTGTGTCGCAGTATATCAACCGATTTGAACCTTCAGAATTTGGTGCTGAGCCGCGTGTCAGTCTTGCGGTCTTCGTTTTATGTGCAGAAACAGAGGAACAGGCAGAAAAATTGGCTGTTAGCTTAGATTTATCATTATTAGCTAACGAACAAGGACAGAACCTTGGAGGCTTTCCTTCATTTGAACAGGCAAAGGCCTATTCCTACAGTCCATATGAACAAAAACGAGTAGCAGCCAATCGACAGAGAATGGTTGTTGGCACACCATCTTCTGTGAAGCAGCAGCTGACAGCACTCGCAAAGGTGTATCGTACAGATGAAGTGATCGCTGTGACCATCACACATCACATGCAAGACCGTCTTACATCGTATCGTTTATTAAAAGAAGCTTTTGACGCATAACTTATGTAAATTTACCGTCTGCGCAGCCAATAAAAGGGATAGAGGAGCATCATGGTGAGAATAAAGGCAGCTGTCACCGCCAAGCTAAGCGGATAAATGCAGGTGGTATAGACAGTCAGTTCACATGCTTGATGAAAAGGACGAGGCTGTTTTGCATGTAAAAAGGTAAAAAAATAAACCAAGGTGATCGTGAGAAAAAAAGCTGTCATAAAAGAAACGATCCATAGCCATATCAACATGAATTGCTCTTTCCTCCATACATGATAGAAAAGCCTTGTTGAGCTGATGGGCTCATACAAGGCTTTTTATGTGATTCTTGTTTATTCAGGATAAATATCGAATGGTTCTTTTGTTTGAACCGTATCTGATTTGCCTTTCAGGCTTGCATACGCAAGCATTGTATACTCACCTGCTTCTAACTTCTGTCCTTTATTGATCGTGCCATTCCATTTCACACGATGCTCTCCTTTATCAACATGTTGATAAACTCCTGCTTCACCTAAATACTCTCCATCTGTCGAGTAGACGAGGAATGCAAGATTTTCAGCACCGCCTGGGAGATAGCTGCTAATAACATAGCTTCCAGCACGGTTATCCGGCTCTACGGAAACCGAAGTGACGCGCGGGTAATCAGGCTCTTTTACAATCAATAAAGTAGGGATTTCAGTGACCTTTCTGCCATTTTCGCGAATGGTGATACTGCCTTGGTACGTTCCTTTTTTCGTTTTTCCATAATTCACTTGTACTGCGGAAGTAAAGGACCCTGTGGAATTCCCTTTTACTGTGATTTTTTTCGTGCCGTTTGTGCTAATGCCGTTGCCATCGAACTTGTAATCAATGGTATAGGTTTTCGGTGCTTTTGACAGGTTTTCTACCTTGAACTTCTTCGTTTTGATTTGAACGCCCTTTTCTTTTAAGAAAGTGCCGTACGAATAGCTTGCATCAGACACAATAGAAGACGCTTGAAGTGATTCGATGATTCGAACGCTGCCTGTGCCCTGCGTATTGTGAGGGAACGGGTTCCCATTTGGGTCATACAATGTTTCTGCTGTATTCATCATCAGCGCTTTAATTTGCTCTGTAGAATACGATGGTTTTGCTTGTTTAATAATCGCTGCTACTCCGGCTACATGAGGAGATGCCATGCTTGTTCCTTGCTTCGATCCATAGCCGTATGGCTGAGAAGGATCGTGTGTCGGAATGGTGCTGACAATACTCACGCCAGGTGCTGAAAGATCTGGTTTGATCATCCACGTATCGACAACAGGTCCGCGAGATGAGAAGTCAGCGACTTGTTCACTTAACTCTTTCACAAATTGAATCGAGAAAGTTGTTGTATTGTTACCAGCCTCAATGGCTTTAACAAGTGCTGTTCCTTCCGCTTTTGACAGCTTAATCGTCGGAAGGGCTAGACCTGGTACATCCACAGGGATTTCTCCATCGGTATTGTTGTACATGACAACGCCGATCGCACCAGCAGCTTTCGCATTGTCCACTTTATCAACAAAGGCAATGGCTCCACGTTCAATCACTGCCACCTTTCCTTTGACATCGATGTTTTCAAAATCTTTTTCGTCACCGATGCCTGCTTGGACGAGTGTGACTTGTTTTTGGTCAAGTGCTTTTAAATCATTTTCTTGATAGTAGCCCATCACTTTTGCTGTTGAATAGTTCGGGAATTTCACGTTGTATAAACTGTACGGAAGCTGAGTGGCTCCGACAGAAATAGCATCTCTTGATGTCCCAGGAGATCCAACGGTCCAGCTGTTTGGCCCGCTGTTTCCGTTTGATGTCACAGCAACAACCCCTTCAGACATGGCCCAATCCAGTGCGATGCTTGTTGCATAATCAGGGTTATTCACACTGTTTCCAAGAGAGAGGTTCATGACATCGGCTCCGTCAGTGACAGCCCGATCGATGCCTGCAAGGACATTTTCAGTTGTTCCTGATCCGCCTGGTCCAAGGACACGGTAGGCGAGAAGGGTGGCATCTTTTGCGACACCTTTAATTTGTCCATTTGCCGCAATTGTTCCTGCGACATGTGTACCATGATCTGTCGATTCGCCTCTAGGATCTCCTTTTGGTGTTTCTTGTGGAGAATAGTCATTATCAACAAAGTCATAGCCTTTGTATAATCCGAAGTTTCCTTTTAAATCAGGGTGGGTATAATCTACTCCAGTATCAATGACAGCGACTTTTACTCCTTTTCCAGAGTAGCCGGCATCCCAAGCTTTTGGTGCACCGATAAATGGGGCGCTTTTATCCATGAGTGGAGAGACATCCTCATTTGGAAGCTGGACGCTTTTCTTTTTCACTTCATCTGTTTGATATGTAACATCCGGATAAACGGCTTTTACTCCGTCAACTGCGAGCAGTTTCGGGATTTCGTTTGCAGGAAGTTTCATAGAGAAACCAGAGAAGACTTTTTCATATTCTTGATGAACACTCGCTTTATCTAGCTTTTTGAGTGCTGCATTCTTTACTTTCGTTCGAGATTTTTTGAGGGAGGCCTTTGTTTGTGCTTCGCCTTCTTGCTTGGCTTCAACTAAGGATTTTTCCTTTAATTCAACAATGACAGTGGTGTGTTTTCTAGACTTAACATTGATTTCGCCGAAGATTTCTGCTTTTTCCAGTTCCACCTGTTTGTTCGATGGAGCGGCAGCAGCCTGACCTGAAAAGAATGTGGATAAGGTAAAAATAGTGGAGAACAATAGAACAGAAGAACGAGAGATTACTTTTTTCAATTAATTTTCCCCTTTCTAGCTGTGTATTTAGGGAGATAGCCTTTCTTTTTGTGGATAAATAGGAAAGATTCACTGCCCGTTATTAAGTATTCCATACGATGAAACCAATTCCTTTACTAAAATGGTCTTATTTTACATAGTCATAAAGAACTATTTTGTTTATAAAGTCACACTTATGCACAATAATCTGTTGATAACTCGATTATTCAGATATATATATGGAAAATAAAAAAACCTCATACACAAAATCTAGTAAGAGGGTGTTGATATGTGGATAAACCCTGTTGATAAGATGTGCTTATCTTTGGGATAGTGTGTGTATAAAATTTTCAAAGAAACATTGTGGAACATGCTCATCTTCTGCACTTTTCAACAAAACTTCTGAAAACTAGTTCGTTTTTTCACCCAGATTGTGACAAACATCTCTTTTTTCTCGGGATATGATAGGGACAGTTAATTTGCTAGAACTGCTAGATTCTAAGGAAATCGGAGGGATGTTCAGTGAAGAAATGGAAGAGTTGGTTGAGTGTATGGTTTGGTTTTGTGATGAATGTGCTTGTGAATCCTGGTGAGCTGCTGAAGAAGCAGGGGTTGAAAGTGGCAGCAGTGGATGGAGGATTCTTTCTTGCGGTGAATGAGAGAAAGCTAGAGAAACTGGCAGATGAAAAGAAGAAGAAGCGCAGGACAGAAAAGCCGTTTCAAGAAAGTCTGATGATGCTTGATGAAAAGACAACGAGAGAGGCTCGTGCCGGTCCGTTCTTATCTTTACAGAAAAGTTGAAACAGGGTAAAATCCCACATAAGACACGTTATCTGTGGGAGAGGATGCCCCTTGAAGATATATAAAATATTGAATAACAATGCAGTGGTTGTAAAGGAGGATGATCAGGAGAAAATTGTGATGGGGCCCGGAATTGCTTTTCAGAAGGGGAAAAATGACGTCGTTCCCGTTCAAAAAATAGAGAAGATTTTTGTTGTGCGTGAAGAAAATGAGAAGTTTAAACAAATTCTTGCGACATTGCCAGAAGCGCATATTGAGGTGGCAGAGCATATTATTAGTTATGCAGAGGGTGAACTCATGATGCCGCTCAGTGATCATATCCACATTTCACTGACAGATCATTTATCCTTTGCCATTGAACGCGTTCAAAAAGGCATTGTCTTATATAATAAATTGCTTGGTGAGATCAAAGTCTTATATAAGCAGGAATATGATATTGGAAAGTATGCCATTCGTTATGTAAAGGAGCGGCTTGGGGTTGACCTGCCGGACGATGAGGCAGGGTATGTGGCACTTCATATTCATACGGCCAAAATGAATACGGAGTCCATGAAGAAGACGGTCAAATACACAACGATGATCAAAGAAATGATCGAGCATGTCGAAAGCGTTTTTGAGCGCTCGATTGATGAGGATAGTATTTCATATCAGCGGCTTGTGACACATTTGAGGTATGCATTAGGCAGGTTGGAATCGAATGAAGCATTTCAAATCATGGACGATGACATGCTGACTTTTATCCAAACAAAGTATGATTCGGCTTACCGGTGTGCACTTGGACTGGCTGATTTGCTGAAAAAAGAATATGGACTTCATCTCCCTGAATCGGAGATCGGCTACATCACGCTGCATGTCCAGCGTCTGCAGGATGCCGAATTGGTGTAAAGGTTGTGCCTGTCCGCAGGCTTTTTTTTATGCACACTACTCTAATTAGTGTATATGGGTCATTTGATTCGAAAAAATAGGTTGACGCAGGTCACGCTCTTATACTATGATGAAAGCGTAATCAAAAACCAATATCGTGGGATTGTGACTGTCAGGCAGGCAAGACCTAAAATTTGCGTAACGAGGGGACGTGTATGTCCTTTCATCGTTAGTGAATTTTAGGTCTTTTTTGTTTTAAAAAAAGGGGGAGACAACATGGATTATCAAAAAACAGCCAAAGAATTAACAACATTATTAGGCGGCAAAGAAAATGTCATTAGCGCAACACATTGTGCCACACGACTCCGATTGGTGATGAAAGATGAGGCGTTGATTGACAAAGATGCCATTGAAGAACTGGAGGGTGTGAAGGGTGCCTTCTCAAGCTCGGGTCAATTCCAGATCATATTTGGAACAGGTTCTGTCAACAAAGTATATGAGCCTTTTGCTCGTGAGACGGGTCTTGAGGCAGACGACGAGAATCAAAAACCAGCCAGCCATGATGAAGCCGTGAAGCAAAAAATGAATCCACTTGCACGTTTTGCCAAGACGCTATCGAATATTTTTGTACCAATCATTCCAGCGATTGTAGCAAGCGGTTTATTAATGGGTCTATTAGGCATGATGAAAGCCTTTAAATGGGCTGATCCAAGCTCTGCCATCTTCCAAATGCTAGATATGTTCTCAAGTGCTGCCTTTATCATTTTACCGATTTTAATTGGGGTTAGTGCAGCCAAAGAGTTTGGTGGAAATCCATATTTAGGAGCTGTCATTGGGGGCATTATGATTCACCCGAGCTTGCTGAATCCATGGGGACTGACAGACGCAAAACCAGAATATATGCATCTATTCAACTTTGATATTGCGCTTCTTGGTTACCAAGGAACGGTCATTCCCGTGTTATTAACTGTGTATATCATGTGCGTGATTGAAAAGAATTTAAGAAAAGTTGTGCCGAACAGTATTGATTTACTTGTGACGCCGTTTGTGACGGTGATTGTGACTGGATTTGTGACGTTTATTGCTGTAGGACCGCTAGGGAGAATGCTTGGTACAGGGATCTCGAATGCACTCACTTATGTTTATGACCATGCAGGATTCTTAGCTGGACTGATTTTCGGAGGCGCTTATTCTTTAATTGTACTGACAGGTGTTCATCATAGCTTCCATGCGATTGAGGCAGGACTTCTAAATGATATTGGACGGAATTATTTGCTGCCGATCTGGGCCATGTCCAACGTCGCTCAAGGCGGAGCTGGGCTAGCGGTCTTTTTCTTAGCAAAGCGTGCAAAAACAAAAGAAATCGCATTACCAGCAGCATTTTCTGCTTTCTTAGGTATTACAGAGCCGGTCATATTCGGTGTGAATCTTCGTTATCGTAAGCCATTTATTGCTGCAATGATCGGAGGCGCATTAGGCGGGGCGTTTGTCGTCTTCACGAAGGTAGCCGCCAACGCTTATGGTTTAACAGGGATTCCGATGATTGCCATTGCAGCCCCATTTGGTTTACAAAATGTGGTAAATTATGTTATTGGTATGTTAATAGCTGTTGCTGTTTCATTTATTCTTACCATCATCTTTAAAGTCAAAGAAGTCGAAAAATAATCAAGGAGTGGTCACAGTGATGACAACAACGGACGCAGCACTTCGTCAAAAGGTAACAGATCGTATTCGAAACTATGAGCATTTGGTGAAAAAAGATGTGTACCGTCAGAACTTCCATTTAATTCCGCCAGTCGGTCTTTTAAATGACCCGAATGGATTGATTCAGTGGAAGGGAGTCTACCATGTGTTTTATCAATGGCAGCCATTTAAAACAGGACATGGGGCAAAATTCTGGGGTCACTACACATCAACCGATCTAGTGAATTGGCAGCATGAAGAGGCTGCCCTCACGCCAAGTGATTGGTTTGATCAGAATGGATGTTATTCTGGCAGTGCAGTCATTGATGATGGTCGTATGTATGTGATGTATACCGGAAATGTCCGTGATGAGCAAGGAAATCGTGAGACATATCAATGTTTAGCTGTGTCAGAGGATGGGATTCATTTTGAGAAAAAAGGTGTCGTGGCGACTTTGCCAACGGGATTCACTGCACATTTTCGTGACCCGAAGGTGTGGAAGCGGAATGGAAAGTGGTACATGGTCCTTGGAGCACAAAGTGAAGATCTCAAAGGACATCTTGTCTTATTCACATCTGATACATTAGACAATTGGACGTTTCAAGGCATTATTGCAGGCAGTGGAAAGAATGGTTTAGATCATTTCGGATACATGTGGGAATGTCCAGATCTGTTTGAATTAGACGGTCAGGATGTATTGATCGTGTCACCACAGGGGCTGAAGCCTGATGGATTCAAATACAACAATACACATCAATCTGGTTATTTTGTTGGTACATTGGATGATCGTACCTACCAATATACGCATGGAGCGTTTGAGGAGCTAGATCGTGGCTTTGACTTTTATGCACAGCAGACTTTCCAAGATGAATCGGGCAGACGCATTTTAATGGGATGGATGGGTGTACCAGATCAAGGGGAAGAGCATCATCCAACCATCTCTTATCAATGGATCCATTGCTTGACGATTCCGAGAGAGCTTCGTTTAGATGATGAAGGACGTCTTATTCAACAGCCGGTAAGTGAACTTCGATCTATGCGGACAAATGAGCAGGAGCATGTTTTTCACGTTAAACGATCTGTTCATTCCATTCCTGTTGAAGATTTGACGAGCGCAGAGGTATTCATTGATCAAATTGAAACACAAAAAGGGTTTGAATGCTGTATCCGTGCTGCTGCTCGTATCATTTATGATAAAGATGAAGGCAAACTAACGTTAGAGCGAGATCGATTTGAAGATCGAACAAAGGAAGTTCGTGAAGTAGAAATTGAGGAATTACAGGATTTGCATATCTTTATTGATGCATCATCGATTGAGATTTTTGTCAACGGAGGCCGGGAAGTATTTACTGCACGTTACTTTCCTTCCCCGGGAAATAAATCAATCTCCATCAGTGGTAGAAATGAAACGAAGCTTAAATTGAAGACGTGGCATTTGCAAAAAGAAGCAGATCATTGATCTGCTAAACAAGTAGAGAAAATGTCTACGTCTGCTACGCCTTGGTTAATTCTAAAGAAAAAAAGCCACTCCTAGACATTGATGTTTCAAGAGAGAATTAGAGGAAACAGGTTGTCATTACGAGAGAGTTATCAAGATGTTGGATCGAGTAGACAATAAGAAAATGTACCTGTGTGAAGAAGAGACTATTATAGTCTCTTTTTTAATTTAAAAATTCTCTCAAAATTAACATGTCAATTCATTACATATTAAAATATCCTTAAAATTCTATTTATGTTTACATAATCCATATTAACTAATAATATGGTAAATGTGGACCACGCTAAAAAGTAATTGGAGGTAGTAATATGAAAAAACATAATGTTATTGTCACATCCTTGTTGTCGGCATCTGTATTATTCACTGGATTTGGATTGGAGGGAAATGCGCAAGCGAAAGATGTATTTCCTTCTATGAACGATGAAAGAGTCAAAGAAGAAATAGAAGAAATGAAGGCAGAGGGAATGACCTCTGAACAGATTAAAGAACTTCAAGAGATGAGCAAAAAGGAATATGATTCTGTCTCTACGGAAGCAAAAGCAGAAGAGATATTCGAAGAGTCGCAGAAAGATATCGAACAATATATCAAAGATGATGTGATTGACGAGTATCTACCTAAGTACAATGAAGAAAAAGAAAAGATGAATACAAATGCTACTGCATTAGGGACTAAAGGCGATGTATTGGTTAGCTACGACTTGAATTCAGGTAGTTCGGCGTTTGGCTTTGGACATGCTGCTGTTGTGTCGAGAACTAAGACAAATACCGTAGAGTCTTGGCACAAAAGTTGGAGTCCAATTAAACAGCATGGAGTTAGATTCTATAATAATACTTGGGGAAAAAGAAAGAAGGTATATGGGCTGTGGGTAAAGAAGTCTAATAATACCAAATATGTAAATGCAGCTAAGTATGCTGAAAAACAAGCTAATCAAAAGAAGCCATACAATCTGAACTGGTTTGACAAGAAAACTACAAAAAAATTCTATTGCTCTCAATTAGCTTGGAGAGCCTGGAAAAATCAAGGTCACGATATTGACCATTATAAAAACGATTTAATCGTGTCGCCAATGGAATTAGTAAACTCTAACAACACGAAGGTCTTTTATCATAAAAAGTAAGTTAATAAGCAGTCGGGGATTTCCCCGATTGCTTTGCTTGTTTAAAATCGAAAGGAGATGATTGAATGAAATACTTTAAGTTATTTTTATTTGCTTGCGCCATAGCACTTGTTTGTTCAGCATGTTCAAAAAAAGAGGAGGCTGCGGGGGACTCTCCTAAGGGAGAATTGAGCCATATGAAAGATAGTAAATTTGCTATCATATATTCGCAAGCAATGGACAGAGGATGCGAGATGGTTAACTACAACGATGAAGGAAAGAAATTGTCGAGTATAATAATGAAAGACTGCGTGGGATTTACCTCATCTACTCAGAGCAATCATAATATCTACTTTTCATCCAACAGGTCTAACTATCATGTGTCTTTAAATAAGAAGACTGGAAAGGTAAAGGCTTTGAGTACAAAATCACTTTCAAAATCTACAGATGACGAGGGTGCATTCTTTATTAACTACTCTAATGGGTATGTTTTACACGACATTAACGTTGGTTTTACAGAGGATGGCTTAGTAGGAGAATTAGTCTACTGGAAAGAAGATGGCGATGATAAGAAACAGATTGAACTTGAAGGGTCGTTGACTTCGGCAGTATTTGAAGATGGGAAAATATATGCCGTTATTAATAATAATAACGATAGTGTTATAGCGTCTTCCATAGACCCAAAAAATCATAAAGAAAAACGAAAAGAGATAGACATGGACTCGGTCTTCTTCCCTGACAACAATGAATCTTTGAAGTCATTAAACAATAAAGAATTGTTGGTTGCCGTAAATGATGCCGTTGACAGTAAGCAAAATTCTATGTTGGTTATACTCGACAAGAAAACTCTAGATACGAAAAGAAAGATTGTCATGGATGAAGGCTTCACTATCTACAAGACTAATGTAGACAAGGATAGAGTCACGATAGCCTCCTATGAAGGAGAAGTCAAGACATTCAACAAAGACCTCAAAGAGATATCTTCTGAAAAGCTTCCACTTAATTTAAAATCAGATAACGAGCATTTAGAAGATGTTAAGATTTTAGATGACAAGGTTTTTGCATTGGTAAAGATGTCTGACAGGGATAAGAATGGGACTATTGGCAGAATTATTGAATATAATATTGAAAGCAAGGAATCTAAAGAGATATCACTAAAATCTGATAAAGATTGGGAAATGACAAGCATGGAAGTTATAAGATAGCTGATCACATTTATCACATCAACCATTTTCATATGATTATACTTAGTCTTACAGTTGTCAATAGAAAGAAAGAGGATAAACTCAATCGGAACTGTCGTTCATTTTTGCAAAAAATAAATGTTGCTTGTCAAAAAATGTTCGGTTTATGGGAGACTTTTTTTCATTAAAGCACTTCATCATACTTACGCAAAAAATTGTAGAAAAACATGGCTTTCTCTACAATCTGAGCAGATCAATGATCTGCTTTTTTCTAGTGAGATCAGCCTGTATCTTAAAGCCTATATCATGTATATACAAGGTTAGCCTAAAGCGGTTTGATGACGTTTTACATATATGATAACAGGTTCAATTATGGTATCATTTTAAAATATATACAGCTGAGGCTGACGTTTATCCAAATGCGGTAGGACAAAAAGGGGTTGTTTACTTGAATTCAAAACAGCAGCCGACGACTAGAAAACGCTTGGAGACAATGGCAGATCATGTTGAAGATAAACGTGAAGAATATAAAGAATTGCTGATTCAAGTCCAATCTATTCTCGGTGAACCTTCTCTAGAGCAGGAAGAATTAAAAGAGAAGCTGTCAGATACGTATAAACAAATGAAAGAATATGCCTTATTTGTTGAATCTATTGAAGCCTTTATTCGAAAAATGGCGAAAGAATCTGATCAGCAAAAGTAGGTAAAAAAGTATGGTGAAAGAGTGTACCTGGGTGCGGGACTGACCCCATAAGATGAGACAAATAAAAAACACCTTCAAGTTTGAAAACAGATCGTTGTGATCCGAAATAAAACATGGAGGTGTTTTTTCTATGGGGACAAGAGTGAGTTATCCGGTTGAAGTCAAAAAGAAGGCTGTGGAAATGAGATTGGCAGGCGTACCTATGAAAGAGATCATGCAGGAATTGAATATCAAGAATAAGACGCAGGTTCAGACATGGGTGAGATGGCATAAAGCTGGGGATACACACCGGTTCGAACAACCTGTTGGAAAACAATATTCCTATGTATGGAAAGGGCCCCGAGTACTCTTCCGAATTAGAGAGACTGCGGGCAGAAAATCGCTATTTGAGTCAACAGAATGAAGTTTTAAAAAAGTACAACGAATTGGAAAGGAAGTTGATAAGGAAACGTCAATCAAACTGGTAGATGAATTGTGCAAAACGATGACGGTACAGGACATCTGTTTCCATTTAGGCATCTCGCGCACTTCGTATGATAGATGGAAAAAGAATCTGACTCAGAATCATTCTAAAAGACAACTAGAGAAACAGGTCGGCACGTTGTGCCGAAAGCACGAATATCGATATGGTTATCGGAAAATCACAGCCATACTAAAAATGGGAATGCGTATTAACCATAAAACTGTTCAACGTATCATGCAGAAAAACCAGTGGCAATGCTGGGTTAAAATGAAAAGCCGTAAGAAGAATGGGCAGCCCTATGCAGTGGCTGGTAATATACTGGATCGGAATTTTCAGTCTGATTGCCCTCTTGAAAAACTAGTCACGGACATCACGTATTTGCGGTTAATTGATCAGAACCAAAATCATATTACTTAATAGTATGATCTTGAGGTGATCTTATGAAAAGATGTAGACATTGTAGAAAATCATGTCCATCTAATAAAAGAGGAAGTTGGTATGACTCGCATGAAGATTACGGTTGGGAGTGTGATACCTGTAAGAGAGTAAGGAAAAACCCATGTTGTGGAAAGGATCCGTGTGTGTGTGTTATTCAAGGTCGGACAGGTAGGAGAGGTCCAGCGGGTGCAGCAGGCCCAGCGGGTGCAGCAGGTCCAACAGGTACAACAGGAGCGACCGGTGTAGGCTTAACTGGTATCGTAGCATTTGATCCAGCGGATGCCCCAACCTATCCAGAAGGTCAAGTGGTGACATTTGATGGAAGTACGTATGTGGCGAATACAGCTTCACCAACAGGTACGCCAGGTACGTCTCCAGATTATACATTGTTAGCAGCTGCGGGAGATACGGGCGCCACGGGTGTCACGGGAGCAACAGGAACAGGAGCAACCGGTGCTACAGGAGATACAGGTACTACCGGAGCGACCGGCGCCACAGGAGATACGGGTGCCACGGGAGCAACAGGAACAGGAGCGACTGGTGCTACAGGAGATGCAGGTGCTACCGGAGCGACAGGAGCCACAGGAGATACGGGTGCCACAGGAGCAACAGGAACAGGAGCGACCGGCGCTACAGGAGATACA
>NZ_JAGXJP010000002.1:0-683958 GCF_019091365.1 Bacillus sp. GbtcB10 | reverse complement strand
GGAGCAACCGGAGCGACAGGAGCCACAGGAGATACGGGCGCAACTGGAGCAACAGGAACAGGAGCGACCGGTGCTACAGGAGATACAGGAGCAACCGGAGCGACAGGAGCCACAGGAGATACGGGCGCAACTGGAGCAACAGGAACAGGAGCGACCGGTGCTACTGGAGATACGGGTGCTACAGGAGCAACAGGAACAGGAGCAACCGGTGCTACAGGAGATACAGGTACTACCGGAGCGACCGGCGCCACAGGAGATACGGGTGTTACAGGAGCCACGGGAGCCACAGGAGATACGGGTGCCACGGGAGCGACAGGAGCCACGGGAGCAACAGGAACAGGAGCAACCGGTGCTACAGGAGATACAGGTACTACCGGAGCGACCGGCGCCACAGGAGATACGGGTGCCACAGGAGCCACAGGAGTTACAATACTATTAGTAACTGCCGCTGCTTCTACTGTTAATACTGATACTCAAACTGTTGCTAATGATGGTAATTTCTCACTAGTAGGGACTCAATTCTTGAATAATGTAACTTTTACTGCACCAGATACTTTTACCATACAACAAAGTGGTAATTATGATATAAATGCAATTGTTTCTGCTGTCGCTGGGCAAGCTGGTCCTCTTGGAATTGATGTAGTAATCGATGGTATTACATCAATCGCTGGTGGTAGAGTTAGGGGAACCACAGCTGGTCAAGAAGTAACAGCTATCGGTTTTACAGGTGCAATTTTTGCAGGACAGACAATTCGATTAACGAATACTAGTGGGCAGGCTATTACAACAGATTATTTAAGACTTACGCTTAACAAAATCGGTGAAACTATTTGATTTAGCAACGATAGATAGTTGGGTAACTTTATACTTTGTGTATTGATAGAATTAGATTGACCCCTTCATGAATCTGGCTGAAACTCAGTCAGGTCTTTTTTATATCTACTTGTGAATTTTTTTATTTTAGTCAGATCATTCAGAAATTTAAATGAAAGCGTTGACATTTCTTTTGTCATGATACAAAATAAATAAAAATTCATCTGAGCATATACAGGAGGAACGATATGAACCATGCAACCAAGAAATGTCTGATCATCTTTATCATTGTGCTATTTTCTATGAGTTTTCTTCATCCTTCCGTTTCATCTGCCCGAACGCAACACACATCATTTTTTACACCTACTGCCTCCGTACCATCTGGTCAATATTATCGCTCACAAGAGGTGGCACTCCATTCCCAGGTGCCAAAAGCTTCTCTTTATTACACAACAGATGGCAGCCAGCCGACAACTCAAAGTCAGCGATATACAAAGCCTATTCATATCGATACCGATACGACTTTAAAAGTAAGCGTTTACAAAAATAGACATCGCTTAGCTACGTCTACATACAATTATCGTTTTGTCACGCGAGAGGACATTGCCTCATCATTTTTATCTTTTGAATATCAAGGAATGCCTTATCGGTTATACATTCCGAAAAATCATAAGAGGGGTAAAGCTTATCCTCTCGTCCTGTTCTTACATGGAGGAGGGGAGCGGGGGACTGATAATCAAAAGCAGTTACTTGCAAATGATGGTGCAGTTTTATGGGCTTCTCCTGAAGTTCAAAAGAAACATCCTGCATACGTACTAGCACCTCAGGCTCGAAATGCTGTGGATGGGGGTTTTGCTTTAACAAGAAACGCGCAAAATGAAATCGACCTGACAAATGTGTTTCAATTTTCACCAGATTTACACAAAGCGTATGAAGTGCTTCAGCATGTGTTAACTTCTTATAAGATTGATCAGAAAAGGATTTATGCGACTGGTTTATCTCAAGGCGGATTTGGCTCGTATCAGTTAAACATCACATATCCTCGTTTGTTTGCAGCGATGATTCCTATTGCGGGGGGTGCAGATCCAAGTAAGGCAGGAATTTTAGCGAACAAGCCAATATGGGCATTTCATGCAGAGGATGATTCCATTATTCCTATCAGTTATGCGAGAAATACAATTCAAGCGATTCAAAAAGCTGGTGGAAGACCGATTTATACCGAGTATGCAAGCAAGTATGGGTATGATCATGCATCATGGACGCCTGCTTATGAGACGCCAGGCTTAACAGATTGGTTATTTGCACAGAGACTCAGCTTACGATAAACAAAAAAACCGATTCACCCAAGCGGCGGATCGGTTTTTATTGTTTTATTTGTCCAAACGATGTGCGGAATGTTTCGTTGGTCCGATGTATTCGTTTAGTTGGAAAGAGCCTTTAATGGCAGCTGTGATGAATTCTTTTGCTGCATAAATGGCTTCTTTCACGTCTGCGCCGTTGGCTAGTTCAGCTGTGACTGCGGCTGAGAATGTGCAGCCTGCGCCGTGTGTGTATTCTGTGTCGATCTTATCTGTTTCAAGGCGTTCGAAGGTTTGTCCATCATAAAGCAAGTCAATCGCTTTATCTGGGCTTAGCTTACCGCCGCCAGTGATGACCACATATTTTGCACCAAGTTCATGGATGCGTTTTGCGGCTTCTTCCATTTGTTCCATCGTTTTGATTTCGCCAATGCCGCTTAATTGACCTGCTTCGAAAAGGTTAGGTGTGATAACTGTTGCTAGTGGTGTAAGCTTTTCGCGCAATGCTTCAGCATGCTCTGGGTAAAGGACTTCGTTCGCACCTTTACATACCATAACAGGATCAATGACGACATTTTTCAGCTCATTTGTTTTGATCGTTTCAGCTGCGAGTTCAATGACGTCAACTGTTGGTAGCATACCTGTTTTTAACGCATCTACACCGATGCCTTCCACGATCGTCGAGAGCTGCGCGCGGATGGTTGATGTATCGATTGGAAACACTTGATGATCCCAGTTGTTATGAGGATCCATTGCAACGACAACGGTTAAAGCTGTCATCCCGTAGACGTTTTTTTCTTGAAACGTTTTTAAATCTGCTTGGATACCTGCACCGCCGCTTGAATCCGAACCTGCAATGGTGAGTGCTTTATTCATAGACATAGTTGCTGAACCTCCAATGTGATGTGTAACAGTTACTGTTCTATCCCTTATTATAATCAGCTTTTCCATTTATCACAATGAAACGGCATAAAAAAGCGTTCCACTCTTCATGGAACGCCTCATTCTTTATCTTTTACAAATCACCAATTTCCCTTTTTTTAGCTCCTCTAAAAGCGTTAAGGCTAATTCTTGATCGGCACCGGTCGACATGATTTTGGCCATCAGTTCATCATCCCTGGTGCGAATGACATTGGCGATCTGATCTAAAATCCCTTGATCGACAGCTGTCATGCTCTTTGCTTCCGTGTACTCAGTAACGGTATCAGAGCGTTCGGGGTCATACGCAAACACAAACACATCGTCCTTTGCTGATTGTATCTGTTCGATCGTCTGTTTGGCTTCTTTACTATTCTCAACTGTGAAAAATTCCATCATCATCACTCCTTTTCATCAAAAATTCCCATTTTCTCGATCGATCAAACCGTCTTTTATATCATGAGAAGAAAGCCGATTTATGTTTTAATGAAAAAGACGAATCTATTAAAGGAGTTAGACCGATATGAAGATTTCTTTACTAATTGTGACACATAACCGGCTGAGCGCATTGTGTGAACTGCTTGAATCCATCTCGAGACAAAGTGTACAGCCTTTTGAAATTGTGGTCGTAAATGATGCAGGAGAGCGAGTGGACGTGATTCAGGAACTCTATCCAGAGCTGCCAATCCGCTTGATTCATTTAGATGAGAATGTCCAGCATGTGAACGCAAGAAATGTTGGCGTGCGGGAGCTGACAGGTGACGTCATTATGCTGAGTGATGACGATGATTATTTTACACCTTGTCATATTGAACGTATGAGCAAGGCGTTGGAAGACGCTGATTTTGTCTTTTCGGATGCGGAAATTGTTTCGTTTGAAGAACGAGGTGCGACTCGTTTTCCAGTATCAAGACGTTTGTTTGCTTATACAGCGGACATTGAGGACATGCGTGTTTTTTCTACATACGTTCCTTCTGGCAGTATGTACAAACGCCGCATACATGATGAGATCGGCTATTTTGATCCAGCGATGCATCACTACTGGGACTGGGACTTTTTCCTGCGTGTTACGCAGCATGCACGAGCCAAACGAGTGCCAGCTGCCAGTGTGATTTATGCGTTCTTTGATGGTGGGGGCAATCAGTCGAGTGATCTTGGTGAAACAAGGAAGAACTACTTAGATGACCTGAGTGAAAAGCATGGGCTCGGTGATTTGCCGACAGCGAATTTTGCTGTCCTATTAGAAGAACCTGCGATGAAAAATCGAGAATCAGAGAGTGAGATTGTATGGGATGGAAAACCGATGATCTCAAGATTGGCACAGCAGACAGAAGGAGGACAACCGCAATGAAGCCATTTTTAAATGATAGCTGGTGGGCTGTGATGAAAAGTGAATTTGAACAGCCGTATTATCAGGAATTACGTGAGTGGGTAAAGGAAGAATATCATACGCAGATCGTGTTTCCAAAGCCAGATGACATTTATCGTGCCCTCCATTTGACGTCGTATGAAGATGTGAAGGTCGTGATTTTGGGACAAGACCCTTATCATGGCCCAGGACAGGCACACGGATTAAGCTTTTCTGTTCAGCCTGGTGTCAAACATCCTCCATCTTTGAGAAATATTTTTCAGGAGCTAAAGGATGACCTCGGCTGTCCGGTCCCTAACCATGGCTCGCTTGTCAGCTGGGCAGAGCAGGGTGTCTTGCTGTTAAACACCGTGCTCACTGTAAGAAAAGGAGAAGCGAACTCGCATAAAGGCAAAGGCTGGGAACGTGTGACAGACCGCGTCATCGACGTCCTGAATGACCGAGATCAGCCAGTCGTTTTTGTGCTTTGGGGCAGACATGCGCAAAATAAAAAAGAACGCATTGATCAAAGCAAGCATTACATCATTGAGTCACCTCATCCAAGTCCTTTTTCCGCAAGAAACGGCTTTTTTGGCAGTCGTCCGTTCTCAAAAGTAAACGCCTATTTAAAGCAAATGGGGATCGATGAAATCAACTGGTGTATCAAGGACATCGAATCAAAATAGGACGAGGGAAAATCCCTTCGTCCTGTTTATTTTAAAAATTTACGGACAATGTCGAGTCCGTTTTTCGCATTTGGATAGCGGAAAGAAAAATCAAAGCGATTGGTCTGGCGCAGGACGCTTTTTTCATGCGTAAAGGTGAAAAAGCTTTCCTTTCCATGATATCGTCCGATACCACTTTCACCAACGCCGCCAAATGGTAAGTATGGAGTGGCGACATGCATCAGCGTATCATTGATGCAGCCTCCGCCAAATGAGAGGTTGTCAAGAATATAAGCTTCTGTTTCTTTATTTGTTGTAAATAAGTAAAGAGCGAGCGGCTTCGGTCTTGCCTTAATCATGTCAGCTGCCTCTTGAAGAGAGTCAAATGAGATGACAGGCAAAATAGGTCCGAAAATTTCCTCCTGCATCACAGGGTCTTCCCATGTAATGTGATCTAGAATGGTCGGTGCGATTTTGAGCTCTTGTTCATTGCGCTGTCCACCTGTCACAATCGTGCCATTAGAGAGAAATTGTGAAAGTCGATCAAAATGACGCTGGCTGACATTTTTTCCGAAATGCGGATTTGTTTCAGGCTGGTCCCCGTAAAAGTCTCGGATACAGGTCGTCATTTCACGCAATAGGTCCTCTTTGATCGATTCATGAACAAGTAAATAGTCTGGTGCAATACATGTTTGACCAGCATTCGTGAATTTACCAAAGGTGATTCGCTTCGCAGCGAGCTTGATGTCTGCATCAGGTATGACAATGCATGGACTTTTTCCGCCGAGCTCAAGTGTGACAGGTGTGAGATGTTTTGCGGCCGCTTCCATGACGACTTTGCCGACGGCTACACTCCCAGTAAAGAAAATATAATCAAAAGGTAGTTTCAGAAGCTCTGTGCTGACATCCACACCGCCTTCAACGACCGCTGCAAGATCTTCTTGAAACACGCTTTCCACAATCGTGCCAATCACGTTTGAGACGTGCGGCGTTAATTCTGACGGTTTTAAAGTAACGGCATTTCCCGCAGAAATGGCTCCAACTAATGGCGAGAGGGCCAATTGGAAAGGATAGTTCCAAGGGGCAATAATCAGAACACTTCCGTACGGTTCCTTAATGATCATACTTTTTGATCCGATATGGGTCAGAGGTGTTTTCGCGCGAGATGGTTTGGCCCATTTGTGAAGATATTTGACGGTATGATTGATCTCTTCATATACCATGCCAATTTCTGTTGTATAGGCTTCCTGTTCGGATTTATGTAAATCATGGGCTAAGGCTTGTAATATGTCCTTTTCATGATGTTTAATGGCTTTTTTTAAATCGTTAAGAAGACGGATTCGATCTTGAACCGCTGGTGTTTGCACGTTTTTTTGTTTGTGAATGAGTTCAGTGAGTTTGCTCATCTTTCAGTCCTTTCAAAGACGATATTGTTTCTTTTTTATTATGTGTGAATCTTGGGTAAGGGTCAAATCAGATGAACAGAAGCACACAGCTTTGAAAAAATGAGCCCATTCGGTTTGTTCATTTGGTAAAATAATGTTGGAAAACGAATTTTTTAGATTGGAGGGTCTACCCTTGAATATTCATATATCAAGTCTGCTTCAAAAAATGGAGGAAGCCATTCAAAAAGCAAAACAAAGTGGAAATGATGAAGAGGTGAAACGTCAAGCGGCGGTCATTTCTTCACTATGTGATGTCATTCTCGACACATCATCACAGGTGCAAATGCCGCAGTCTTCGGTTATTTCACCACCTCCATCTATACAGACACCATCTGCACCGGCTGTGTCTACGGATCAAGCCATGCTAGAGAAATTGATGGGCACTAGCGGTGCAAAGAAATTTCAGCATAAAGAAGAGGGTCAACAAGAGAAAGATGGCAACGGTGACTCTATTTTTGATTTTTAATGGTCTTGTCACGACAAAGGGAAGGTGATCGGGTTGAAACTATTTTTGGGCGCCATTCAGTGGATGGCATTTTTTATCGCAGCTTCTATTGCTGTGCCGATTGCGATTGCACAAGCATTTGAATTAAATCAAGTGCAGTCGGCGGAACTGATTCAGAGTACATTCTTTTCACTTGGACTTGTGGCGATGGTGCAGTGTTTATGCGGTCATATGCTGCCGATCAATGAAAGTCCAGCAGGGCTGTGGTGGGGGGTATATACCCTTTATGCAGGCATGACAGGGACGATTTTTGCTACATATCCTGAAACCTTGCAAGCGTTACAAGGGGCGTTAATTTTTAGTGCTGCGTTCTTTTTTATTTTTAGTCTTTTTAAAATCATTAATTGGCTTGCGTCTTTATTTACGCCGGTTGTCACAGGTATTTATTTGCTGCTGCTTGTTGTGCAGTTAAGTCAGCCAATCATGAAAGGGCTGATGGGGATCGGCTATCGGGGAAATCAGGTAGATGGGCTTGTCTTTTGTCTATCGATCTTGATTATTGTCATCACCTTCATGATCAGCCGCTCAAAATGGCATTATTTAAGACAGTTTTCTGTGTTATTTGCACTTGCAGGCGGCTGGCTGTTATTTGCTTTACTCGGACTAGCGAAGCCTGTTCGCATTCCTGAGCAGATCATTGAGTTTCCAAAACTGTTTCCGTTTGGCATGCCGGTCTTTGACAGTGGACTGCTTGTCACGTCCTTTTTTATTACGATCTTACTCATTGTGAATATGTTGGCAAGTATTCGAATTGTGGAAAGTTCCGTCAAGGCATTTGGTGAACTGCGTGAGCGGAAACGAGCCAGACCGGCTGGTTTTGTCGCCGCATTTGGTCATTTGCTGAGCGGACTGATTGGTGCGATTGCGCCTGTTCCTATTTCAGGGGCAGCGGGTTTTATACAAACAACCAAAATTCCATCGAGAAAGCCATTTTTCCTTGGCAGTCTGCTCATTGTCCTCATTAGTTTATTTCCATTATTGATGAGCTTTTTCTCTGCATTGCCTTCACCTGTGGGGCTGGCTGTGAACTTTGTGGTGTTCTCTTCTATGATTGGGATTGCTATGTCTGAATTCGATCAGTATGAAAAAGAAGACATCCCGCGCATTCGATTTGTGCTTGGCATCGCTGTTTTAGCAGGCGTGGGCGCAATGTTTGTGCCGCAGGGGGCATTGAAAGGCATGCATCCTGTGCTGATTTCTTTATTGAGCAATGGTCTTGTGCTTGGCACGCTGATTGCAATTGTGGTCGATCAAGTGCTGCTGCGAAAGAAGAAGAAATCCGACAATCTCGTGTCAGCATCATAGGAAAGTTGAATGTTGGATAAGACCCGCGCTATGATAAACATAATTGACGAGATAAGGAGAATGACGAATGAAACTATTTTTCATATTAGGTGCCATTAACGCCATGCTTGCGGTTGGTCTTGGAGCCTTCGGTGCACATGGACTGGAAGGGAAAATTCCTGAAAAGTATATTGAGATATGGAATAAAGGGGTTCAATATCAGATGTTCCATGCCATTGGCCTGTTTATTGTCGCCTTTCTGGCAGATAAGCTGTCAGGTGTTTCCCTAGTGCCGACCGCTGGCTGGGTGATGCTGGCAGGCATTCTTTTCTTCTCAGGAAGCCTTTATGTGCTTGCCTTGACTCAGGTGAAGATATTAGGTGCCATTACACCAATTGGCGGAGTGGCATTTATCGCTTCTTGGATCATGCTAGTGATTGCAGCAGCAAAAAATTTATAAGCTAGGAAAACCGATGCTCTCATAGGGGCATCGGTTTTTTTCTTAACTCCAATAAGGAGAATAGTTCGGAGGTGCTTGATAATAAGGTACATAGTGGGAAGGGGGGACAGGGTGAGTTTGTGCCTCTTCCTCCCGGTGGCAGAAAGGTCCGATAAACACACCAGGCTTCACAGGCTGCGTCGCCTGTTTCCACTGCGTTTCGTTCATGCAATAAGTATGTGCCATGATGTGAGAAGGCGTGAGGGTTAGAAGGTCTGAACCTAAGATGACTTCTGGTGTCGATGCGTTAAAAATGGCTAACAAATGGGTTTTGTCCTGTAAGGCGACTTCGTAATGCCACCAGCCTTGTGGCACATTGGCTACCTGCCCGGGGGTAATGGTGTAGGTGGACAGCTTTTTTGTAAAAGGGTTCAGCATGGATACAGCAGCAGAGCCGGCGATACAATAAACAAGCTCGGCAGCATTTTGATGATAATGAGGCTCTACTACTTTGCTTTTACTCAAATATATATCCAGCAGAGATACTTGATCGAGCGAATTTAATTGTTTTTTTCCTAAAACATTAATCAGGTTGTGTTGGTCATATTTCACAAGGGGGCTTTGATTCAAATCAAATGAATATTTGACATTCGGCGATGTATAATCCAGCTCAACAGTCATTGATGTCACCTCTAGGCGTTTAATAAAAACTACTAGGCATCTTATGAGCCTTCCCCCGAAGGTGTGTCAAAAACCTAGACAAAAGAAAAAAGCAAGGGCGTCTGCACCTTGCTGTTGATATGAACTTGAGGTTATCTCGGAGAATACGTAGACATCGAGTATGGATAGTCATATTGAATTTCCCCATCAAACGTAATGTAATCAAGATAGATCGTTAACAATAAGTATCGTGTCCCTGTTTTGTTATCACTGATGATAATGTGATCACGTCCTGCGGCCTCAATGACTCCTCTAAAAATCTTAGAGTTCCATTCTTTACTTGCCTCAAACGTCATATAGATCGTGGCTACTTTGCCGCGGTTTAATCGTAAAATATTTTCAATATAGGACTGCTCAAGCGGCAGCTGACCGGTGACATTCTGCTGATAAATCGGTCCAGAAGGAATTTGATAGGGCTGCCCGCCACTTTGCCCACCTTGGCCTCCTTGTGAAGTACCAGTAGACGGCATTGGCGAATACCCCTGCTGCATTTGACCTTGCATTTGACCCTGCGTTTGGGGAGGGACTGAATAACCCATCTGCTGCGCAGGATACGGATTTGCTCCATATTGTTGCTGGCGAAAATCTTGACCTTCGAAACCCGAACCTTGCCCAAATTGATTTTTCAATTTCATAACGTTCCTCCTCTTTCCTCATGGTGTTCTAAACAGAAGGCAGAAAAGCGCCTGTTGTTTCCATAGCATTCTTTTTCTCTTTCACACTATGAGACAGGAAGAGAGAATATGTACATTGAACGAAAAAAAGGAACTGCTTTGTGCAGTTCCTCAGTATTCCGACAAACCCCATATTCGTACTGCCTAGATTGCAAAGGTTTCCAACAATTTAAGGAATGCCTGTTTACATCAACCAATTCATAGCCCGCTGCACGTCATAGAGAAGGGTCATGATGAGAAAAAATAAGGCGATCGGTGTGATGGCAATGATAAAGGCCTGCCATATTCTCAGCTTCATCACAGCAACAAGGCCTAAAACAGCCATCCCAAATATCCATGCTTTGGTATACGCATCAACCAGTGGTAAAACGCTGAGATAATACCATACTTCATAGTGCTGGTCTAAATAGGGTGAGATTTTCACAAATGTATACGGACCAAGCAACCCCACAGTAAAAATCCAAGTAAGAGCAAATAAGGTGGAAGGGAAAATGACCGTCAGTGTGCAAGCTTTGAGCACATCTCGATACGGCGCTTTACTGCCAAAAAACAGTCGTCCTAACCACTGTAAAATGAATGAACCGAAAAATAGAAGAAAATTGCCTACTAAAATACCAAAACCTGCTCCGTGTAACAGAATAAAAGGATATGGAATATGATTGCCCATATACTCACTAAAATACCCTTCGTACATCCAGCTTGTACCAGCGATACTTGCAAGGAGTATCATCAGCCACATGGGAATAGAGGTATGTTCATATGAGCGAATAATCGTTTTTGTCGCGACAAAAATTTTAAAGAATCGAAAAAAACCTTTTGCTTCCTCTTCTTGGGAGAGATCACTCTTCATATACTCCAATGTTCTTTACTCCTTTAATACACATAAATGATTACTTATATTACCAAAATTTTTACGTTTTTCAAAGATAGATCATGAAAAAAATCCAATTTTATAAAAAATAGGTCACTCTACAGTCTCTTTAAGAGGAGACACATATGATAACCATAGTTTAAAAGAGACCGAGGTGAAAACATTGACGAAAGTAACGGTCATTATGACGAGCTACAACAAAGCGGCCTACGTTGGCAGATCAATTGAAGCGGTGCTGCAGCAGACCTTGTCAGACCTTGAACTTTTTATCATGGATGATGGATCAAACGAACAAACTCTTGCTGCTATTGAGCCTTTCCGTAAAGATCCACGCGTCCATTTTATCCAAAGCGGGGTGAAAACGCTGGAGGAAAGAACGGCGAAAACACGCTATGCCGTCCTCATTAATCAAGCATTAGAACAGGCAAAGGGCGAGTATATTTCCTATGCCACAGATGACAATGTCTATGCACCAGACCGTTTAGAGAAGCTCACGAAATATTTAGATGCTCGTCCGAATGAAGAAATTGTCTATTCTAGTTCAAAAGTTATCTATTTAAATAGCGAAAAAGAGCCAGTAAAGGAAACGATTCGACCTGCGCAAACGGTGCAGTGGAATGCACCTTGTGCCATTGATCACTGCTCGGTTGTACATCGTGCATCCATTTTAACAAAGATTCGTGCTGAGTTTGGATCCTACTGGGACGAGAGTCCGCATTTTTATCGAATAGGAGATGCCCGGTTCTTTTTTAGATTAAATCACTTTTATCCGTTCTACCCTTTTGATGAGGTATTGGATACAAACTACATCACAGAACAGTCTATTCATTATCAGTTGGCAGAAGAAGAGAAAAGCGATTTTATTCAAGCACTTCCTCCGCAGTCTACCTGCAGGGAGCTCCGCCATATATTAAAACAAAGACATGGGAGGTGACCTTAAGTGTCGCATTATATTCATCATTATTGGCAAGTGTACTTTGAGTATGTGAATCTGATGAAAGACTTATCCTATCGCCACATACCCCTTGGGTTAATCAGTAATTTTTATCAATACATCAGTCCTGAAGTGAGGGAACGTATGGAAGATGAAGCGTTTGGTGAAGAGCTGACAACGACTTGTCCAAAGCCGCAAGACATTCAGCCCTTTTTTGATCAGCATAAACAGCAGATCAAGCGTACCCCTTATCGTCCGAGTCATGGAAAGGTGCTTCTTCACTTTGAACACTTGCGTTTTACTGAACAAAATTACACGCGGTTTCATCCGAACCAAACAGTGGTGCTCGCGCGCTGGAAGAAGGCTGATTATTTCGGGTTACCGGTGATCAGCAAGCCGGAATTAGCCGGAGAGGTTAATAAAGAAGCCCATGTTGAATATATTGAAAAAGCAAATGCTCTATTGAAACCTTACGCCCAGCATCCTGTCTTTGGCAATGTCTTTTTTAGAGAAAAGCTTCAGAAGGACATTGTGCAATTTATTGATGTGATTGACCAAATAGAAACGCTATTTGAGATGCAGCCTATTGCAGCTGTTGTTGTTGGTACGACGGAGGATGCTTATAGCCGTGTGCTCGCCTTGCAAACCGTGAAGCGTCATCTCACAAGTATTTGTCTTCAGCACGGTGCGCTCATGGGAGACGAAGCCTTTTTGCCGATTTTCACCACCTGCCACGGAGTGTTTGGAAAATATGAAAAGGACTGGTATGTAGATAAAGGCTGTCAGCCTGAGCAGGTGGAGATCACAGGTCACCCGAGATTTGATTTGGTGCAGGAGCGAACACCGCTTCAACAGGAAGTGGTCTTTCGTAAATTGAACTTCAACCCTGCCCAAAAGACTGTGCTTGTGGCAACACAGCCGTTTTCAGAAGCCTTTTACGGTGATGTTCTTAAAACGATTGCAAAACGGAAAGACATTCAGCTGATTATGAAGCCGCACCCGTGGGAAATCGCTCGAAATCGTTTAAATGACTATACAGCGATTGAGCGCGCGGGGAACCATGTGAGATTAATTAAAAAAGAGATCGACTTGTATGACCTCCTGCCGTATATGGATATGGTCATTACGCTCACATCAACAGTTGGTCTGGAAGCAATGCTCTTTAAAAAGAGTGTACTGATTGGAAAAATGACAGAAGGCAGAAGATACCCTTATTACGAGTCGCTTGGCAGCTGCCACATGGAAAACCCTATTGAGCTGGCCGAGAAAGCGATCCGTATTTTATCGGATGAACAAGAAATGAAGCTGGCGAAACAGCAAGGGGCTCGTTTCATTCAAGAACATTATCCGCATGCACAATCGACCGATGTTCTGCTTTCTCTGCTCAAAACAAAAACAGGCGTGGATTTTCAGAGATGAAGATAGGGGTGTGCAAGCGATATGGGACAAAAGAGAGCACAATTTCTTCCTTATGCACTGCCTTTTATTGAACAGGAAGAAATTGATGAAGTCATTGGAACATTAAAGTCTGGCTGGTTGTCCACCGGACCAAAAGTTAGACAGTTTGAAGAAGAGTTTAGGCAGCTGACTGGAGCGAAGCACGCGATAGCAGTTAATTCATGTACAGCTGCTCTATTTTTAGCGTTAAAGGCAAGAGGTATTGGAGCTGGTGATGAGGTCATCACAACGCCTCTGACGTTCTGCGCAACAGCCAATACGATCATCCATACGGGGGCAGCCCCTATTTTCGTGGATATTGATCCGGCAACACTCAATCTAGATGCGAAGAAATTAGAAGCGGCCATTACACCACATACAAAAGCGGTTGTCCCTGTACATTTTGCTGGTCAATCGTGTGATATGGACCGAATTTTAGCGATTGCCAAAAAGTATGATTTGTTCGTGCTGGAGGATGCCGCTCATGCCCTTTATACGACCTATCACGATCAACCGATTGGATCAATTGGTGATGCGACCGCTTTTAGCTTCTATGCAACGAAAAACATAGCGACTGGTGAAGGCGGCATGCTGACGACAAATGATGATGCACTTGCGGCTAGAATCAGAAGGCTGGCGCTTCACGGGATGAGCAAGGGAGCGTGGAATCGTTATGGAGAAAAGGGAACATGGTATTACGAGGTCGAGGAACCGGGCTATAAAATGAACATGTTTGACGTGCAAGCATCGTTAGGGCTCGTTCAGCTAAGCCGGTTGAAGGAGATGCAGACACGCAGAGAACAGATTGCGAAGACATACAATCAGGCATTTCAACATGAAGCTGGTCTCATCTTACCGCCTGTACATGATGAGGGAAGACATGCGTGGCATTTATATGTGCTACAAGTTGATCCAAAAGAAGCACTGATCACACGCGATGACATGATTGATCAGCTGCAAAAGGAATATAAAATCGGCACGAGTGTTCATTTTATTCCCGTTCACTTGCATCCATATTATGAGAAGACCTACAACTATTCACCAGAGGATTTCCCTGAGGCACTCACTTATTACAAACGAACGCTCTCGCTTCCGCTCTATCCAAGTATGACAGATGAAGATGTGCAGGATGTCATCACCGCAGTCGTGTCAATTTTAAAAGACAAGAGGGCCTCTTCATGAAAGTCGTTCATGCAATAGACGATCAGGTGCTGACAGCTTGGCTGAAAACATATGATCATGAAGCGGAACGCATGGCAGGATTCAAGCAGTTTGCTCTTGTCAGCGGCGCTAAGCTCAAAGCAGTGCTGTTATACGAATGGTCCAAATGGGAGAGCGGCATTTTTGACAAGCATATTTTTCATGTGAAGTTTGTGGAAGCTGAATCAGCGCTGCTCTTTAAAGAATTGATGGAGAGATTCATCAATTGGATGAGAACAGAAAAATGTGATTTTTTCTTTTTACGTCTTGAGGCGGCTGATCTTGAAAAAAACCGCATTGTTCAAAAACTATCCCATGTGTATTATGTCGGTGGTCTCACTAGGCTTGAGGCACCGCCAGCCCTCATGGAGATGCCATTATCAGATCAAGATGTGGTGATGGGTGTGCCAGATGAAAAGGATTACGATGAGGCGGTCTTACTAGGTGATCAGGCTTTTGTGAAAAGCCGTTATGCCCTTGACCCATATTTAGACCAGCGTGTTGTTCAGCATTTTTATCAGGAATGGATGAGAAACAACCTACTTGGACGCGCAGATATTAACCTCGTTGCCAAGGTGAATGATGAAGTGGTTGGTTTGATTCAAGGTATGACAAAGGGTCATGAGATGAGGCTTGAGCTTTTTGCGATTAGACCGGATGTTCAAGGAAAAGGGATCGGAAAAAAGCTGTTTATTGAGATGATGAAAGTGTCTCATGACAGAGGGCATCACTTCATTTCTGCGGGGACACAGCTTCATAATACGACAGCCATCCAGCTGTACGAAAAGATGGGATTTAGGACAACAAATGCCTTTTTGTATTACCATGTGTGGCCGAAAAAAGGAGAGAGGTAAGATGGCGCATTTCTATATCGGAGATCGCAAAGTGGGAGATGGTGCGCCTGTCTTTATCATTGCAGAGGCAGGCATTAACCATGATGGAAAGCTGGATCAGGCACTTGCTTTAATTGATGTGGCAAAAGAAGCAGGGGCTGATGCGGTGAAATTTCAAATGTTTCAAGCGGATCGGATGTATCAAAAGGAACCGGGGTTATACGAAACGGCCAAAGGAGAAGAAGTGTCTATTTTTTCTTTAGTGGAACAAATGGAGCTTCCGCCAGAATGGCTGCCTGTCTTATTGACACGTTGTAAGGAAAAAGGACTGATGTTTTTAAGCACCGTGTGTGACGAAGAATCGGCTGATTTATTGAATCAAACGAATCCGCCTGCTTTTAAACTGGCATCCTATGAAATCAACCATTTGCCTCTTTTGCGTCATACGGCTTCTTTTCAAAAGCCGATCATTTTTTCAACAGCTGGGGCCACCATTGCAGATGTTCATGAAGCATACGAAACGATTACGAGCCAGCAAAATAAGCAAGTCGCCATCATGCATTGTGTGGCAAAGTATCCAGCGCCTAGAGCATTTACGAACCTGCGGGTGATTCAAACCTTAAGATCCGCTTTCCCTGAAGCAGTCATTGGCTTTTCAGATCATAGTGAACACCCGACGGAAGCGCCAGTAGCCGCTGTGAAGCTCGGTGCAGCAATGATTGAAAAACATTTTACAATAGATAAAACATTACCCGGAGCGGATCATTCCTTTGCTCTTGATCCTGAAGAATTAAAGGAAATGGTTCAGCACATTCGAGCGGCAGAAAAGCAGCGGAATCAAGCAGAAATAGACGTTCATTCATTACCAGAGGAGCTTCTTGGCAGTTCTTATAAAACAACAACAGCCATTGAAGGGCAGATTCGAGAATTTGCGTATCGAGGAATTTTTACGACAAAAGGCATTGCAAAGGGCGAGACCCTCACGTCAGAAAATGTAGCCGTGCTGCGCCCTGGACAAAAGAATCAGGGATTGCATCCGCGATATATGCCGATTTTACTTGGCACAAAGGCTGTGAGAGACATCCCAGCTCATACAGGCGTTTCGTGGAAAGACGTACTGACGCAGCAGGAGTCTCATGATGATGCATGATGTGCTTTTTGTCATTCAGGCTAGGATGGGGTCAACAAGACTGCCCAAAAAAGTGATGAAACCGATCGGCGGCATGGCGCTGATTGATTTGATTGTGGAGCGGGTGAAGCAATCAGATGATTACCATCACAAAATGCAAAACCTTATGATTGCCACAACGGTCGAGCCAGAGGATGACTATTTGGCTCAATATTGTATGTCAAAGGGCTATAAGGTGTTTCGAGGCAGTGAGGCAGATGTGCTTGAGCGGTTTGCGCAGATTGTCCGCCAATTTGAACCTAAAACGGTTGTACGTTTAACGGGAGACAATCCATTTATAGATCCTTCGCTTTTGTCGAAAATGCTTGAAAAACATAGACAGGAAAAGGCTGATTACACATATACGAACGGAACACCACTCGGTATTTCCGGGGAAATGATTGAAGCATCTATTTTATGTGAAATCGACAAATTTCCCCTCACTTATTCAGAACGTGAGCATGTCACGCTGTATATCAGAAAGCATCCCGAGCAATTTTCCCTTCAATTATTCACACCGCCCAAAGAACTTGCATATCCTGCTTATCGATTCACGATTGATACAGAAGAAGATTATGTGTTTGCTACCCGTTTACTAGAGAAAGCTGGTGGTTCTATTGCTGTGCCGACAGCTGAGCTCATTTCCATCTGTGAACAACATCCAGACATTGTTCGTTTGAATCAATCTGTGAGACAGAAGGATGCTGAATGAACAAAAAAATCATGATTGTTGTTTATGGTGGTTTTTTAAGAGGAATGGGGCATGTCGTCAGAATGAAACGTTTGGCAAAAGAACTGCTTCAGGAAGGGAACGACTTATATTTCTATACAAATGATCAGATTTGTGTAGAAATACTTTCGCACCCAGAGTGGTACGTTCACATGGTGCATGAGTCTAATGCGCTTCTCCAGGTCCAACAAGACATCAAAAAGCTAAAGCCTGACCTTTTAGTCATAGATGTCCTTGATTGTGATCTTCAGTTTCTTCAAATGATCAAAGACTCCTGCGATAGTGCGAGGCTGGTCTTATTTGAGGAAAAAAGAGAGGAAGCCTGTCAGCTTGCAGACACGGTCATAAACGGCATTTATGGCGGTCTGGACGGGAAGCACGAGCAGCTTAATGGCACGGCTTATTATCATGGAACGCCCTATTTATTGTTAGATCACGAGTTTAAACGATTCAAAGACACATATGAGGTTCGGAAAGAATGTAAAAAGGTGGTCATCAGTCTTGGCGGTAGTGATCCGTGCGGCCTGTTATCAAAGGCTGTATCGGCGCTTCTTCAAACAAATCACCTAGACATTTTAGCGGTCGCAGGAAAAGCCTCTCACATCAAAGAGCAAGTAGAGGCGGAACATATCCAATTCATTCAACATACAGATCAACTACCGGTTCTTTTATCAGAAGCTGATGTGGCTATCGTAGCAGGCGGTATGACGTTATATGAGGTAATTTGTATCGGGGTGCCCAGCATTGTCCTATCGCAAGTAGACCACCAAGCAGTGACAGCGAGCATGTTTGCGCAAAAGGGCGCTTGTTTTCACCTTGGATTAGGTGACCTTGTGGAAGAAAAAGACCTGTTGCAAGCTGTTCAAAAACTGTCTGACAGCTATTTTCTCCGCAGAAGCATTCATCTTAATGGACGTTCACTCATTGATGGAAAAGGAATCGAACGAGTGAAAAACATTCTTATACACCTCATGAATTCACACCAAAAAGAACATAAGGATGTGTAGATGTGAAGGGAGTTATTTTAGCAGGAGGAAAGGGATCACGGCTGGCACCATTAACGAAGATTTTCAACAAACACTTGCTGCCAGTTGGTCCATACCCGATGATTTATTGGTCATTATTCAAACTGAAAGAAGCAGGAATTGTAGATGTGATGCTGATTTCACAGGAAGAACAAATTCCGCTGTTTCAAAAGTTACTGGAAGATGATCGTGAACTTGGGATGAACATTGTGTATCAAGTACAGCCAGAAGCGTCTGGTATTTCCGATGGTTTATCCTATGCAAAGTCCTTTGCTCAAGGGGAAAAATTTGTGCTGATGCTTGGTGATAATGTATTTGAAGATTCATTACGCCCTTTTGTCGACGCCTTTAGGCAACAAGAAAGCGGAGCCAAGGTTTTATTGAAAGAGGTGGCAGATCCAAAACGGTTTGGCATTGCAGAAATTGATCCTGCTCATCACCGAATTTTATCAATTGAAGAAAAGCCAGAGCATCCGACGTCATCTTACTGCGTCACGGGCATCTATTTTTATGATCAAGACGTCTTTCAATATATCGAGGAAATCTCGCCGTCAGATCGAGGTGAACTAGAGATTACTGATGTGAATAATCTCTACATCTCAAATAGCCAGCTGACCTATGATATGTTAAAAGGGTGGTGGATTGATGCAGGAACTCATGAATCTCTCCACGAAGCATCAACAAAAATGTTTGAAACGATGAAGGAAAAAGAGGGATACGAATGACGAAGTCTTATTTAATTACAGGTGGAGCAGGGTTTATTGGACTGAATTTTGTGAAGCTGCTGCTTCAAGAATCCGATGTCCGGCTGACCGTATTTGATAAATTAACATATGCCAGTCATCCAGAGGAGATGGAATATTTATCAAAGCTGCCTCATGTCCGTTTTGTCCAAGGAGATATCACGCTACAAGACGAACTAGATCAAGTATTTGATGAAGCCTATGATGCCATCATTCATTTCGCAGCAGAATCACATGTCGATCGCAGTATTGAGTCAGCAGAACCCTTTATCCAAACAAATGTCCTTGGTACCTATCGTATGCTTGAAGCGGTCTTAAAGGGAAAGGCGAATAAACTCATTCATATTTCCACAGATGAAGTATATGGAGATTTGGAGCCGGATGATCCTGCTTTCACAGAACAAACACCACTCTCACCGAATAATCCTTATTCAGCAAGCAAGGCAAGTTCAGACCTGCTTGTGAAATCTTATATCCACACCCACCAATTACCCGCCATGATCACAAGATGCAGCAACAACTACGGACCTTATCAGCATGAAGAAAAATTAATCCCAACCATTATTAGAAAAGCGGTCAATGGTGAAAAGATTCCGATTTACGGAGACGGCCAGCAGATTCGCGATTGGCTCTATGTAGAGGATCATGCGAGAGCCGTAAAACAAGTAGTAGAAAACGGAACAGCCGGTCAGGTGTACAATATTGGCGGAGGCAACGAGAAAACAAATCTTGATTTAACCAAAACCATTCTCACACATCTAGGCATCTCTCATGACCAAATCGAGTTTATTCAAGACCGGAAAGGGCATGACAGGCGGTATGCCATTGATGCCAGTAAGCTAAAAGAAGAGCTCGGCTGGATGCAGGCAACTTCATTCGAAAAAGGTATCGAAAAAACGATCGATTGGTATCGTGCCAAATATGATCAAAGTGAAGAAGGGTGACCGATGAAAGTTTTAATCACCGGTGCAGGCGGCCAATTAGGGAAAGAATTGACGAAACAGCTGAAAGAAAAAGACATCACCGTCATTGCTTTAACAAGGAGTATGCTGAATATCGCAGATCAACAGGCAGTCAGACATGCAATGAGACATTTCCGACCGGATATTGTTGTCAGTGCGGCTGCTTATACGTCTGTGGATCAATGCGAAATAGAAACGGAAAAAGCCTATCTTGTGAATGGGATTGGCGCCTACTATACAGCGCTTGAGGCTAAGAACGTAGGGGCTGATGTGTTACATGTCAGCACAGATTATGTATTTGATGGGCAAGCGGATACCCCTTATCAAATCGACGCACAAGCAGATCCACAAACCATTTATGGAAAGAGTAAAAAACTTGGAGAAGAATTGATTCATCTTGTGTCAGATGAAGTGAAGATCATTCGGACATCGTGGCTCTATGGACATGAGGGACATAATTTTGTGAATACCATTCTTCGACTGGCTGAAACGAAGGATCATTTGCGCATCGTCAATGATCAGTTAGGGTCTCCTACTTATACAAAGGATGCCGCAGAAGCTTTGATTCACTTGTTTGACCAGAAAGCAGGTATTTATCATGTCAGTAACCGAGCAAGCTGTTCATGGTTTGACTTTGCGACAGAAATTGTGGCAGCAAGCGGTCTGTCTACGACAATTGAACCCATTTCCACTGAAGAGTATGGTTTCCAAACACCTCGGCCCGCCTACTCTGTTTTAGATCTGCAAGCGATTGAAGCGACAGGCTGGAAGCCAAGACATTGGAAGGATGCACTTCACGAATACTTGCAGAAAGAAGGGAGATTCGAGCAGCATGATTGATGGTGTACAAACGAAAAAACTCATGAAACATTGTGATGATCGCGGCTTTTTCGCAGAGCTTATTCGAGATGACGAACCGATGCTGAAGCGCTTTGGGCAGGCGTCGTGGTCGAAAAGCTTTCCGGGCGTGATCAAAGCCTTTCATTATCATGAAAAACAAGACGATGTTTGGTTTTTCCCAGCAGGTCATGCACAGGTCGTTTTATACGATTTGAGAGAAGATTCTCCGACAAAGGATCAAACCGATGTGTATTATATGGGAGAAGATAATCCGATGCTGCTCCTCATCCCAAAGGGAGTTGCACATGGCTACCGCGTATTAGGGGAGACGCCGCTGCAGATTGTTTATTTTACAACAGAATCGTACGACCCAAAAAACCCAGATGAGAAGAGAATTGCGTGGAATGATGAGGCGATCGGATTTAACTGGGAAACGACATTTAAATAGAGAAGAGAGGCCTTTCGCAGGAGAAAGGTCTTTTTTTGTTGAAATACATTCTATATGTGTCATTTTATGTATATTGATGAAAAGGGATGTGGATGAGTTTGTCGAAAAGAATTGCATTTGTAACAGGGGCAAGTACAGGCATTGGAAAGGCAATCGCAATAAAACTTGCCGCTCAGAGCGATATGAAGGTGATCATCAACTCTAGAAATATGGCCTCACTTGAACAGACGAAACAGCACATTCAAGATATGACAGAAACAAAAGAACCGCTGTCTCTATTCTGTGGAGATATGTCTCTTGAAGCAGTGAGGTCGGAAGCCTTTGAACAAATAGAAAAGGAGTTTGGCAGACTCGATGTGCTGATCAATAACATTCCAGGAGGAAAGCCAGATACATTTGATTCATGTGAAACTGACCAGATGCTGGCTGCTTTCTCCCAAAAAGCCATCGCTTACGTCGATACAATGAAGCGTGCAGCCGCATTGATGAAAAGACATGAATATGGACGGATCATTCAAATTGTCGGGAACCTGTGGAAGGAACCTGGTGAACAAATGTTTACGAATAGTATGATGAATGCAGCGATTATTAATGCCAGTAAAAATGCAGCGACACAGCTTGCGTCGTCTAGTATTACGGTAAATTGTTTAAATCCAGGTTTTATTGCAACCGATCGGTATGAACAATTTATCGGCAATATGATGACGAAGCAGGGAGTGTCACGAGAGCAGGCTGTACAAGCTGTCGCATCAGGTATCCCAATGCAAAGAGTGGGCTCAGCGAGTGAGATGGCGTCATTGGCTGCTTTTATGGCATCAGAGGAAGCTTCTTATATCACAGGTCAACAAATCTCCGTAGACGGTGGAACGATGAAAAGTATATAAACTGAAAAAAACCCGCTATAGGCGGGTTTTTTGATGAAATCGAATGGGGAGGATGGACAGGCGATCGATAAAGAGAGCAAGCTCCTCAATCGGGGCAACCATTGAAATGCGTACATGACGGCTTCCATTGGCTCCAAATACTCCTCCAGGCGTGACAACAACATCGGCATGTTCGAGTAAATAGTCAGCAAAGGCATGAGAATGTTCAAAGTCATCAGGAATCGGAGCCCATAAATAAAAGGCGCCGGGTGGACGTTCGATTGTCCAGCCAAGCTTTTTCGCCGCTTGCCGGATGAAGAAATTGATTCGTTCAAGGTATATCGCCTTTAATGATTGAATATGGCAGTCATCACTTTGCAAGGCAGCAGTCGCAGCGTGTTGAAATCCGCCATACATACTAACAAACACGTGGTCTTGGAAGGTGTTGATGGCTTGGATGATCTCCTCATTTCCAACAGCAAAAGCGACTCTCCATCCTGCCATATTAAATGTCTTTGATAGAGAATATAATTCGACTCCTACACTTTTCCCGAGAGGAGTATTCATGAAGCTCACGGGTGTTTGTTCATAATGAAATGAACCATAGGCAAAATCATGAATAACATACAGCTCGTGAGCGGCCGCAAAGGCAGCAGCCTCTTCAAAGAATGCCTCATTTGCAACAGCACCCGTGGGGTTATTCGGATAATTCAAGAACAGTACTTTTGCTTTTTTGACTATGTCAGGATCAATTGAGGAGAGATCTGGTAAATAGCCATTTTTCTCTTCAAGTTTGATACTGTATGGCTTGGCGTCCGCCATCAAAATGCCTGAATGATATTCAGGGTATCCTGGATCGGGAACGAGTGCGATATCTCCTGGATCAAGCAGACACTGACTCATGACATACAGCCCCGTTTTTCCGCCAGTGAAAAGAGCAATTTCCTTCTGCGGATCAATCTCAGCACCGAATTCCGATCTATAAAAATCTGCAATGGCTTGTTTGAAAAAGTCAAAGCCTCTAAAAGGGGCATATTGTTGAAATGGCAAAACACCCGCTGACTCCTGTAGGGCACTCACGATATGGGGAGGAGTTGGTAGATCAGGGTTTCCCTGACCTAGATTCATGATGTTTGCTCCGTTTTTTGTCTTTTGAGCTATTTTTTCAAAGACGGTGCCGAATTTCTGTTCAGGCAGCCGTTCAATCATTTTAGATGCTAACATTTTCACCACAGCAGCCTCTCTTTCTATCCCTTCACTAATTCATCCATTAACTGAATCGTTGCCTGTTTCTGAATGTTGCGGATGGACGCGGCAACATCTTGTGAGGATGATCCTTTTAATTCAAGAGATACGATTCCATTAAAAGCTTCAAATAAATCAAGATCCACCATAGTCCCTTTGGCAGGGAATGATTGACTGACAATCGCAGTATCTCCAACGAATGCTTCCTGCGGAATAGACACATGATCAATGGTGATATGTGTGGATTCAGGTGGTATGTGCCCACTCTCTTTAAAATGCTGAGGATACAAGTGGCAGTCCGCTACATAAAATGTATGTCCAGAAAGCAGTTGTTTTGGCAGTACAGCCTTTTTTCCATCAACTAATACATCAATCAATAGCTTGGCCATATCGACGCCAAAGACCTTTTTAATATTCGGGATCATATTCCAGCCAGCGAATCGAGCCGCTGATTCGATCAGTCCAGTTTCTCGATTTTTCATGAGTTTGATTTCTGTATGGGTTGCACAATGTTCAAGACCTAGCCCTTCATTTGCCTTCCTTGCTGCTTCAATGATGATTTGCTTTGCTTCATTGTCTAAGATCGTCGGAGTGATATGAGCCGTTTCTGTAAAGCCGATTTGAGGGGTTTTATCATGTATGACAAAAGGGAGATATTCGCCCTCTACGACCAGCCCTTCTACACTGACATAATCAGCATAACCTTCATCTTGATACCAATCTTCGTAAGCACCCTCTAAATACGTTTCAGCGACAAACGGTGCTTCATACGTGACAGCGTCTGGGACTGGTATGGTTTCCAAATACGATTGTACTTGTAAAAACAAGTCATCACTTCCGGCTTTGTCATGAAACAAGGTGACGCCAATAGAACTGGCTAAATATGTAGGCTTTAAAATGAGCGGTGTTCCGATAGACTCAATGGCTTTTTGGAAATCAGATAAAGTCATGACAGGCTGAGTTTTCACCGCTTTGACGCCAGAGGCATTGAATGCAGCCCTCATTTGGCTTTTATCACGCGCCATTTCGGCTGCCTTGACACCGGCACCTCGTAGCCCAAGACGTTCAGCGGCCTTTGCCATCGGTGCAATGAATAATTCATTATTGGTCGTGATTGCATCTGCTTTGAAAAAGGAAGCTACTCGAATGAAGTCTTCCACAACTTCTTCTTCTGATTTTGGATAATCATCATGTGCCCAGTAAATAGAATCAGGGTGTTCAAAAGAAGGGTGTGTCTCAAAATAATCACGGTCTTTGATGACCGCAATGGAGTATTTTTCGATTAGCTCGGCGTGTCCCTTTGTAATCGCAAAGGGTCTTGGGATATAAGAAACGATATGGTATGATGCCGCCACGCTTTCATAAAACATATGGGGCGGGCACCCTCCTAAGTCAGCAATGACAAGTACAGTTTTTTTACTCAATGAAAGCACTCCTTTTATCTAGCGGTGTAACCGCCATCTGCAGTGACGACACTTCCAGTCATATAGCTGGATAGGTCAGAGGCGAGAAACAGCATCACGCCAGCAATTTCTTCAGGTTTTCCAAGCCGTAGCATAGGATTCACCTTTGCTTTTTCCTTTTTGACGATCTCGAGACTTTCTGTGTGATTGTCTAAAAAGGACTTCTCGTTTAATGGTGTATCAATGATGCCAGGGGCAATACAATTCACCCTGATTTGATGAGCGGCATAGTCGATGGCCATTGATTTGGTGAGCTGAATGACACCGCCTTTTGTTGCGTTGTATGCAGGAATGTCAGGCCAACCCACAAGACCTCCGACAGATCCGGTATTGATAATACTTCCACTCTTCTTTTCAAGCATATGCGGCAATGTATGCTTACTCATGAGAAAGACGCCGGTCAGGTTGACCTGAAGAATACGATGCCAATCCTCCAGTGCCATCTCATGAATAGGTGAGACAATTTCGATGCCTGCATTGTTAATGAGGACATCAATGGCACCGAATCGGCTCAGCACGCTCTGAACGGTTTGGTGACAGTCAGACTCCTTCGTAATATCTGTTTTAAAAAATGCAAGGTGCTCATGCGGCAATGATTCAATGAGTTGGTTGCCGCTGCTTTCATTGATGTCAGCGACAGCTACTTTTGCTCCATGCTCGAGGAAGAGCTTGACGGCAGCAAGCCCAATCCCCGACGCACCTCCTGTAATGAGGACAACTTTTCCGTCCAGCTTCATTTCTTCACCTTAGATGCCTTTGGCTTCAAGCGATTATAGCGGGGAGGGAAGAAGAGATTAATAGACTTTGAAGCTTCTGGCTTTGGATTGATGGCCCCATGATCTTCCCTTGGGTCACAGAAATAGGTGGTGCCAAATTCCATCTTTTCTGTAAAGCCTTCGATCGTCATATCATACCCTCCGCTGATGCAAATGCCGATTTGTTCATTTCTATGTTTATGAAAAGGCATTTCTCCGCCGTTTCCAGGGATATTGGCAATCATCAGCTCCATCCAATCCTCCACAAAAAAAGTCACTTCCATGCCAGGGAGTAAATCCCGTGTTTTGAAAATGTCTAAGAAATAAGTGGGGGGAGCTGTATATTCTTCGTCATCCTTTAATCTCTTAATATCAATGGCGATCACTTCTTCATCTGTCAGATTTGAAGCGCCGTGAGGGACAAACGGTGGTGCGATATAGGCTGATTCTAAAGGGGTGAGCAGTTGAGTCGATTGGCCGACAGTCATTTGAAGCTCGCCCTTTAACACAATACCGATTTGTGCTTCGGGATGTTCGTGAGGTTCAATGATCGTGCGGGGAGGGACGTATGAAATTAATACTTCCGTACCGCCTCTTACAGTGGAATATTGGATAACGCCATTATCCCATTCTAATTTTTTCGCTTGAGGAAAATATCGTTCTTGCGTCTTTTGTTCAGTTTGCATCTTATATCTCTCCTTTTCCGAATATGGACCAGCTCATGGGTATACTTTTAAACGTTCGAATGAAGATGAGGCCATATGTGGCTCTTGCCACCTCATTCGTTAAAGCAAAATCAAATTCTCCGTCCCTTACTTTCTGCGCGGCAGTACTTGTAGAATTAACAAGTTCAAATTCAGCATTTTGGTGAATGAAATATTGAATTAAATTGACAGGTGCAGGATGTGAGACAATTTTTAAATGGTGGAGCATTTGTTCATGGAATGGGAAATCAGGTCTGACAGCCAAACCATACATGGGCGTGTCACATCTGAAAATTTGTAAAAGCTGTAGATCTGGTCTCATGTAGAAGTGTTTGATGCCTTCATATGCGTGTGGAACGAGAGTAAATTGAAGTGGTTGAGAGAGAGTATGTTCAATGCAAGTTTCGAATGTGTCATAAAGGGATAGTTTCGTATGAGTGCCGAGTGTAGTGGTGGATTGAGAGATGAAATGTTTTGCTGCGTATTCACTGCTTGTCCCCTTAGGGCCTAGTGTGTTGACTGTAAACATCTTGGGTGAAGGGCTAGGCTCTTCTTTGAAATGAAACACATCATCATTCTTTAGGATCATGTTTACCATCCAATCTTTTTCAAATTTTTACTAGATTATAAAATTTAAAATTGGCAATTGTCAACAAATTTTATAAAAAATGTAATATATGATGATATTAAAAATTGATCTAAAAAACTGCACATATCGAGATGTGCAGTGAAATGTGCTTACGTTTCAAGTGTAGTTGGCTGTTTTTTCTGTAAGGCACGTTCTCGTTTATAGCTGCCGAAGCTGATGATAAAACCAACAAGTGTGATCAATGCACAGACAAGACCTACCGTATGATATCCGAAATGGACATAAACGGGTCCCATCAGTGCGGAACCGAGCATAACAGCAAGGTTGGAGGCCAGGCTGTAAAAAGCCATCACTTTGCCGCGATGGGTTTGAGAGCAGTCGCTTAGAACGGTGCTTAGAAGCGTGACAGATAAGCTTTGCATAGCCCCCCAAATAAATAGGGCGAAAATCAGCAACATCCACGAGAATGGCGCATAAGGAAGCAAGGCTAGAACAAGCGCAATTCCACCCAGCACAAAGACAAGGGAACGGGTTTTACCGAACCAGTCTGCTAATTTTCCAGTAAACATACTCATAGAAAAGCCGACGCCATAAGCCATAATAAGAAGTCCAGCTGTTGATTGTCCGCCATCAAACAGACTTTGCAAATAAGCACCTAAAAACGAGTACATGCCGTAAAATCCAAGCATATTGCAAAACGTCACAGTCAAATAGGCAGGCACGCGATCAATTTTCAAAGCTCCCCATAAAGAGCCTGTTTTCTCTCTAGCTTGAGGTGCCTTCGGATCAGCTGCTCTGACTTGTTTTCTTGATTCAAGGATGACGAGTAGCAGGACAATGAGACTCATCATAGCGAAGATCCAAAACGTCCAGCGCCAGTTTAAACTCTGGCCGATAAAGGCGCCAATGGGCACACCAAGGACAAGAGAAAGAGACCAGCTCGATACAATGAGTCCCATCACTTTGCCGCGGTATTCGTATGGAACCCGGTCGCCCACAAGAGCATAGGCTGTTGGCACGAATACACCAGTTGCCAGCCCTGAAATAGCACGGCCTGCAAAAAACACTGCCAAATTTGGGGCAGCAGCACACATCACTGTTCCAATTAAAAAGAAGGACAGCCCAATTATCAAACACAGCTCTCTTGAATATCGGTCCCCTAAAGGAACGAGTAGCGGAGCTCCAACCAGCACAGCTAACCCATAAATGCTGATGGAAAGAGCGAGAACATCAAGAGAGTGCTGAAAGGAGTTTGATAAATCAGGCAGCAGTGGTGAAATCACCAGTTCCTCCGATCCCGCCGCAAAAACGCCAAGTGTGAGTGCAATGGCAAGTGTGATGGGAAAAGTTTTAGAAGCCTGGCTGTCTAAAGATTCTTTCATCAAGTGATCCCTCCATACTTGCTTTTTCATTCAATTCCGTTAAAATAAATTCTACCATTATTTAGTTTTATTTTACATTTCGTATCATAAGTATCATCATAAAATACTTTTCAAATGGAACGATTTTGGGATAGGAGCGTAACGAATGAAAATCACCGATGTGGATGTGCATATTTTAAACGAATTGAGAGAAGATGCCCGCTTATCAATGAGGGAATTGTCCAAACGAGTGAATTTATCGGCGCCTGCGGTAGCAGAAAGAGTGCGAAAACTAGAGGATGCAGGGATTATCGAAGGGTATTCTGTTCAAGTCAATTATAAAAAGCTGGGTCTGATGATAGACTGTTTACTGGAAGTCACCGTATTAAATGGGGAGTATCAGCGTTTTGTGACATTTATGAACCAGCATCCACGTGCGTTCTTTGCTTATCGAGTGGCAGGACAGTCCTGTTTTTTCATTAAGCTGTCTGTTTCTTCTCTTGAAGAAATTGAAGCCTTTATTCAAGATGTGTCTGGCTTTACAAAAACGGTCTCCCATATTGTCTTATCAGAGCATTCCTTTACCCATCCCATTCAGGAACGTGTGAAACAAATAGAAGAGCCAGAAATGACCGTGGTGAAATAGAAAAAGGACCTGCCCTCAGGTCCTTTTGATTCGTTTATCTGACTGATAGCTCATGATCGTAATGATCAATCCAATGAATGTTACACCTGCCGCAAAGAGTGGGACAAGCTGTAAATGAGTGATTTCGATAGCAAGACCGCCAAGCGCTGCACCGCCGGCATTTCCAATATTAAAGGCAGAATGACTGAGCGTTGATGCGAGTGTCGGGGCTTCATGTGCCATGTTCATCGTGCGGTATTGCAAGGTAGGAACGAGAATAAATGAAATAATTCCCCACACAAAAATCGTCAGCACGGCAGGCACTTTAAAGGCAGATGTATATGTGAATAACAACAGAACAGCCATCAGCAAGATCAATGTGACGATAATACTCGGCATCAGCTTCCAGTCGGCAAGCTTTCCGCCGACTAAATTCCCAATGGTGACCCCAAGCCCAAAGAGGACAAGAATGAGGGTGACCCCGTTTTCCTGAAAGCCAGTCACTTGCAGCAGGATCGGGCTGATATACGTAAAGGCGGTAAACACACCCGCAAAACCGAATATCGTCATCGCAAAGGAGACGAGGACCTGCGGCTTTTTCAACACCAATATTTCATTTCGAATATCTAATACTTCTTCTTTCGATTGATTGGGTACTAAACAGATAATACCGATTAAGGAAATGAGACCAATGATGGCAATGACGAGAAATGACATGCGCCAGCCGAATTGATTACCGATAAAGGTGCCAAATGGCACACCCAGTACATTGGCTACTGTCAGTCCTGTAAACATGAAGCTGATCGCACTTGCGCTTCGCTCCTTAGGAACAAGCCGTGCAGCCATAATGGCGCCCACACCAAAGAAGGTACCATGGGCAAATGACGTTAAAATACGTGCAGCCATCAAGAGACCATAAGAAGTCGATACAGCGGCGACAGCATTTCCTGCTACGAAAAGAATCATTAATAGAATGAGGAGACGTTTTCTCGACATTTTTCCAGTTGATAACGTTAAAATAGGGCCGCCAACTGCGACACCGAGTGCATATCCGGTAATCAGCTGACCTGAAGCAGAAATAGATACATGAAGATCATCTGCGACATTTGGCAAAAGTCCCATGATCACAAATTCAGTCATGCCAATCGAAAACGCACCGAGCGTTAACGCAAAAATAGCGATGGGGAAGTTTTTCATGATGAGATCACCTTTCTAAACAAATACATAAAAAGGCTTCGGAGAGATCCGAAGCCTTAAAAGTTTATCATACATGGAAATAAGACGCTAGTTGCTCGTTTGCTAATCGGTTTCCAACAAAGAAGGAACCAAATTCGCCGTAACGTGCACTCACTTCATCAAATCGCATTTCGTAAACCAATTTTTTAAATTGAAGCACATCATCAGAGAAAAGAGTGACGCCCCACTCATAATCATCAAAGCCAACAGAACCTGTAATGATCTGTTTTACTTTCCCAGCATAGCTTCTGCCAATTAAACCATGGCTTCTCATAAGGGATTTACGTTCATCCATTGAAAGCATGTACCAGTTGTCATTGCCAGAACGTCTTTTATCCATTGGATAGAAACAGACATATTGAGAAGAAGGAAGCTCTGGATAGAGGCGCGCACGTACATGCGGGTTCTCGTAAGGGTCTCCGCCATCTCCGCCTCCTGCTAAGTAGTTGCTGAGTTCAACAACTGACACGTAAGAATAAGCTGGAATCGTAAACTCAGCTAGTCGTGTCTTGTTGAATTCAAGTTCAATTTCACCTAGTTCTTCCATGGTCGGACGTAAAATCATGAGCATAATATCTGCTTTTTGGCCGACAATACTATAGATTGTTTGGCTTCCAGCCTGATGGTGCTCAGCTGTTTTCCATTTTTCTAATAGACCTGTGAACTCATGAATGATCGCTTGACGCTCATCGCTTGTCAGCAGCTTCCAAGCTGTCCAGTCAATCGTTCTAAAATCATGCAGTGCATACCAGCCATCTAGTGTTTGAGCTGCTTCATTTGTTGTATGTTGTTCGCTCATTTCTTTCACTCCTATTTACAGTTTTCCATCTGTTCCAACTATAACATAGTTTGTCCAAATGAAGATGTGATCAAAACTTGAACGACGAAAACGCTTTTCTAGAAATTGATTTAATTAGTTTGAAAAATAAGAATTTAAATTGTAAGCGCTATAATGTAAGTTGGTAGTTTGAATTTATGTAGAAGAAGAGTATGCTTAAAAGAGAACGCTTTTTTTGTAAAATCAAGGAGGGTATTGAAGTGGCAGATATTTTTTCAACAGTTCAGGAAAAGGTTGCAGGTAAAGGAGTTAAGATCGTTTTTCCTGAGGGAATGGACGAACGCATTCTAACAGCCGTTCAAAAACTAGCAGATGGCAAAGTATTGCAGCCAATTGTTGTAGGTAAGAAAGAAGAAGTAGAAGCAAAAGCAAAAGAATTAGGTCTTACACTTGATGGTGTTGACGTGTATGATCCTCATACATATGAAGGTTTTGAAGATCTTGTACAAGCTTTCGTCGAAAGACGTAAAGGCAAAGCGACAGAAGAGCAAGCGAGAAAAGCATTACTGGATGAAAACTACTTCGGTACAATGCTTGTGTATAAAGGTCTTGCAGACGGCCTTGTAAGCGGAGCAGCACACTCAACTGCTGACACAGTGCGCCCAGCACTTCAAATCATTAAAACAAAAGAAGGCGTAAAGAAAACTTCTGGCGTCTTCATTATGGCTCGCGGCGAAGAGCAATATGTGTTTGCTGATTGTGCGATCAACATTGCACCAGACAGCCAAGATCTTGCTGAAATTGCGATCGAAAGTGCAAACACAGCAAAAATGTTTGACATCGAACCACGTGTAGCAATGCTTAGCTTCTCTACAAAAGGTTCAGCAAAATCAGACGAAACAGACAAAGTATCTGAAGCGGTTCGCATTGCAAAAGAAAAAGCACCTGAGCTTGTTCTTGATGGAGAGTTCCAATTCGATGCAGCTTTCGTTCCTTCAGTGGCAGCGAAAAAAGCACCAGATTCCGTCATCAAAGGCGATGCTAGCGTATTTGTTTTCCCTAGCCTTGAAGCTGGAAACATTGGCTACAAAATTGCCCAGCGCTTAGGTAACTTTGAAGCTGTAGGTCCAATCCTACAAGGTCTAAATCAGCCAGTAAACGATCTTTCAAGAGGCTGTAATGCCGAAGACGTTTACAATCTTGCGCTGATTACAGCAGCTCAAGCACTATAAAATAGCATCTCGACTAGAGCAGTCAGTACGATAGATTCGTGCTGGCTGTTTTTTTATTTTGTCCAAATGTGTACAATAAAGGGTGAAAAGAAAACACGAATCGTAGATAAAGCCGATAGGATAGGCAGGTGCTATAATGGAGGATTTAATATATAAACTTCAGCATAAGGTCGCACTTTTAACCGATGCGCAGAGGAGAATTGCAGATTATATCGTACAAAATCCAATGGAAGTCGCTTTTTTAACTGTAGATAAATTGGCGTCAAAAGTCGGGACGAGTACAGCAACGATCATGCGATTCTCTGCTGCGATGGGGTATTCCGGTTTTTCTGAGTTCCAAAAAGAGCTTCAATCAGCTATGAAGCATAAAGCCGACCCTCAAACGAGACTGGAAGCGAATCTTAAGCATTCAAATAAGAATAAGCTCTTGCATGACCATGTAGAACTTCAATTTCAAAATATCCAGTACGCACTAGACAATATCACGGAAGAAACCTTTCAGCAGATTGTTGGGAAAATAGCCAGCGCACGCCACGTTTTGTGTACAAGTGTTCGAAGTGGAAGACCTGTTGGTGAGTATCTGTCACTCGGAATCAATCGGTTATTGGGGAATTGCCAATACATTGATGCAGACCAAAGTGATTGGGTGGATGATTTGGTTCATTTCAACTCTAGTGATTTCATTATAGCGGTCAGCTACCCGCGTTATGCAAAACGCATGAAGGATTTATTGGAAGCAGCGAAGTCTTATGGGGTGGAAGTCCTTTTAATTACAGACAGCTACAGCTCTCCATTAACCAAATATGCACAATATGTATTACCATGTTCCTCAGCAAGTGTAGGCTCTCATAACTCTGTCGTATCTGCTATCTTTATCGTCGATTACATTTTAAGTGCCTTAGCGATGAATGATCCTGAAAGAACAAAACCACGTTTAGATCAAATCAATCATATGTTAACGAAAATGAGTTACCACACAACACATTAGTCGTGTGGAACTCATTTTTTTATTTTTGAAAGCGCTTTACTAATTGAAAATGAGGTGGTATGATCATATCACGAAAGTAATAAATATTACTTTAATAAAAATAAGTGTAATGAATATAACTCAAAGGGGATGATGGAAACAATGAGTACTGTTCATTTCGTGTCAAATGATCTTATCGCTAGGGCAAAAAAGCTTAACTCGACCTTGCTGTCAGACGTAATGGGATGCACCGGCGCGATGGATCATCAAATCAAACCAGTTGCGAAAGGCATGAATGTAGTCGGCACAGCTTTTACTGTTAGCTTACGGCCAGGGGATAATTTATTTCTTCATCAAGCGATCTACTCTGCTAAAGAAGGAGATGTACTGATTGTGGATGGAAAAGACCATAAGGGTCATGCCTATTTAGGGGAATTGATGGCACATTCAGCAAAGGCTGTAGGAATAGAAGGAATCGTGATTGACGGGCTTGTTCGCGACAAACTCTCTTTAGAGGAGCTGGCTTTTCCAATCTACAGTAAGGGATTTATGCCAAACGGACCTTTTAAAGATGGTCCTGGGGAATTGAATCAAACCATCTCGTGCGGCGGTGTCAAAGTAGCCCCAGGTGATCTAGTCATTGCTGACGATGATGGAGTCGTCATCGTTCCAAAGGAAAAGGCGGAACACCTGCTGACACTAGCGGAAGAGAAACAAGCGTATGAACATCAGAGATTAAAAACGATTCAACAGTATGTGAACGAAGGAAAACAAGACATCAGTCTCTTAGCACCGGCATGGCTGGAAGGCAGAATGAAAAAATTTCAAGGATAGGGGAATCTGTGATGAAGATAGGCTTTATCGGATATGGTGAAGCAGCATATGAGCTGTCAACGGGATTGAAAACAGAAGGATTAAATCAATTTTATGCGTATGATGTCCTATTAAAAAATGAGAAATTAGCTGGCTCATTGAAAGAAAAAGCATCGCAAACAGGCGTTCAATTAACGAGCAGTATTAGCGAAGTCATTGAGAAATCTGATCTTGTGATTGCAGCTGTGCCAGCGAATAAAACCTTAGAAGTGGCACAATCCGTATCGGGAAGTTTGAAAAAGAATCAATTATATGTCGATGTATCGGCATCAACACCAGACATCAAAAAACAAGTAGCAAACGAAATTGAAAAGCAAGAAGCTCTATTTGTAGATGCCGCCATGCTAGGGCCTCTTCCAATCAACAAACACAAGGTTCCGATCACGGCAAGCGGCAGTGGAGTTGACCAATTCATGAAAGTGATGAATGCTTATGGCATGAATATCACAAAAATTAGTGACCAGCCAGGAGATGCTTCGGCACTAAAGCTAATCAGAAGCATTTATATGAAGGGGATTGTCGGTCTCTTGATTGAATTTTTGGAAATTTCCAAAAAATATAATGTGGAACATCAAGTGATTTCTTCACTAAGCGATACAATCGATAGCAAAAGTTTTGAAGAGACCATGAACCGTCTTGTGACAGGGAGTGCATTGCATGCAAAAAGACGGGCGGTTGAGCTGCTTGGCTCTATTGAAATGCTAGATGAAGCAGAGATTGATGCCAGCATGTCTCGGGCAGCACAACAGAAGCTTGAGAGATTAGCAGACTTTCACTTTGCTGAACGATTTGACGGGGTAAAACCTGCTAGCTGGGAAGAAGTCATTGACGTGATGCAGCAAGGGGAATAAATTGTAAGCGTTTTATTTAATAAAGGGGAGGCGAAGAAACGATATGGGTTTTATTGCGTTGATTGTGTTCATAGCTGTCATCATTATATGGAATGTTATGGTGAAACGGAATATGGGAGAAGCCATGCTATTAGGCTTTATTGCAACCACATTATTTGGCGGATTGGATGCGTTAAGACTTTTCTGGGATGGTTTAATCTTTGCATCCACATATGAGGTGCTTTATGCAGCTGTCGCATTTGTATTCATGGCCTATTTAATCGAAAAGTTGGAATTAATTCATGCACTCTTACGAATCCTAAATTCGGTTGTAGGCAAACTTCCTGGTGGAGCGGCTTATATGAGTACGTTAGGTTCAGCAGTGTTAGGCGCTCTTTCAGGTTCAAATTCTGCAAACACAGCTGCGACTGGCTCTATCACGGCCTCTTGGATGATTAAATCCGGGTGGAGCCGGACCCATACGGCCACGATTCTAGCAGGGAATGGCGGACTTGGAGCGGCACTGCCTCCGAACTCTTCCATGTTTATCATGCTTGGGTTTGCCCCGGTTGCCGCCCTTGTATCTGAGGGAGATTTATATATTGCCCTTCTAATAGGAGGACTGTATCAAGTCGTATACCGATTTATTTTGGTGTATCTTCTGGTGAAAAAGAATAAAATTCAGGCCATGCCGCCAGATGATATTCTTCCTTTCTGGGAAGCGGTGAAACAAGGGTGGAAGTCGATCTTTATTTTTTTCGGTGCCTTGATTCCTATCATGATCACCATTGGTCCGTTGGCAAACTACTTAAAAAGTAATCCAAACATCGGACCGGAGGCAATGGATCAAATTTCTTTAATTACGTGGATTCCGATTCTCATGATATTAATTAGTCTAACAATTGGAAGAAAAAAGGCGTCTGCACTTGATTGGTCTCAGTTTTTCAAGTCGGCTATTCCTAAGTTTACAACGATCGGAGCCTTGATGCTGTTTGCAGTGGCTGCTAGTCAAGTGCTTGCTGAATTAGGGCTCGCAGATGATTTGAAGCAAATCACATCAGTACTTGCCATTCCGAAATGGCTCATGGTGCTCATTGTGGGTGTTCTTGTCACACTGGTGGCAGGCCCTCTATCTTCAACAGCGACACTAACAGCTGTTGGCCTTGTCTCATTTTCAGCTTTAATCTCAGTTGGAGTGGACCCAGTTGTGGCTGTAGTTGCCATTCTTGCTTTTTCATCAACAGAAGGGGCTTCCCCGCCTGCATCAGGGTCCATATTTATCGCTTCTGGTCTTGCAGGGGCCAGACCAGAAAAAACCTTTATCCCACTGATCCTCTATTATATGCTTCCGATCGTTGGCATTGGCTGGCTCATTGGAATGGAGATACTTCCCGTATAGAAAGGAGAAACAGATGAGAGTATTGATGGAATTCTTATTTAAAGTGCTGCTTGTCCTATTCCTAACGTCAGGAACGTTGTTGGTATTCGGTCAAATACTAGGAATACTCTTGCAAAAGGGAGATATGATCATTGCTAGTACGAACCTATTTAAAAACCCAACACTGGTGTTAAGTGCCTTTTTTAGCCTTGTCGGGTTTTCACTCCATTATATCCCCGAGAAGAAAGACGCTGCATGTAACGATCATGGCTCAGCATCAGTCACTGAAACTTTAAAATAAGCATCAAAAGCTGGATCCTATCAAAGGATTCAGCTTTTTTATGTGAATTAGGTATAAAAACCCAATACATACGATTCATTTTTTAGTGAATTCGTTTTCAATCATATGCCTCTTGTGCTAGTAAATGGTAACATAACGGAGGACTATTTGAGGAATAGAGGTGTTTGACGATGTCTGGAGCTATCATCGGTTATACAACAGCCTTGTATTCGTTAAAGGCAGACATATCCATAAAAAAAGAACAAATCATAGAACTGAACATGTGTCGAAAAGAAATAAAAGAAGCAAAGTCTGCTCTGGCAGATGCTAACAAGAAAATGACTCATCCAGATCTGACATCACATACATGGTTTGGCCATCTCGCAGATACGTTTGATGACATTCGAGACGAGATGGCATCCGCCAGTCAAGAGATAAAAAGTGTACAGCTGACCAATCTAGTGAACCGAATTGATGAGAAAATCAGCGACTTAAAATCAGAGATCCATTCATTAGAACATGAAATTCATTCGGTTGAAAGAAAAATAGAGAAAGAAAAGCAGAAACAATTGGAAGAAAAAAGAGGGTAGTCACATGAGCAGAGAAATTAAAATAGATGCCAGTCAGGTCAAACGAGTATTACAGCATGCAAAACAATCAGGCGCTCAAATGAATGCAACACTTCCAACAACCATCAAAGGAAGAAATCAGCTCCTGACGGCAGACACATTAGAAAAAATCAATCAGCAGTTGAACGAATTAAGTACATCCTATATAGACATTCTTCAGAAACAACTTGTACAAACAGAACAAGCGGTGAACACCATGATCGAAACGGACAAGGCGCTTGCTTCCAGCAGTAAAAGAAAATAAAGGAGAACGCAATGAAAACCCTTGATGCTTTTGCGCTAATAAACGGAATTGACCAAACGCTGAATACATTAAAGCAGCAATCACAACAGATTAGCTCCATAGAAAAACAAATCCAACAGATCATCTCACTTGATGGCGCACTAAAGGGAGAGGCGGGACAAGCCATCCGCTCCTTTTATACAGAATGCCATATTCCCTTCCTGCAATTTTTTCAGGTTGTCATTGAGGAATACAGCTCTGCGCTCAAACAAACAAAGCAGGCACTTCATACACTTGAATCAAATCAGCACGGCTTTATATCACAAGCATTTATTGAACACGAACTTGATTCAGGTTTAAAAAAAGCAGAGCGAGCGATTTCTGACATTGTTTCAGATGTGAGCCAGGCGATCGGCAGGGTCAGTCATATCGTTCACTTGCCTCACGTAGACGAGTCTGCTTTTCAACAGAGCTATCAAAAAGCGTGGCTTGAGACATCCAGAACCATTGGACTGCTCCATGCCTTTGACAGAGAACAAACAAGTGCTATGAATGAAACAACAAGTGCATTGCAAACAATGAAGCAATACATCAACACGCTAAGCACCATGTTCACCGGTCCCAAAATCGACATCACGAGCTATCAAAAAGGGTCTATTTTCAAAAATGGAAAAGAAGAAAAAATAAGCAGCACGATCAGCGGATTGAATGACAAAATAGACAACACGAAAGACCATCCGATGATGATCATGCTGAAGAAGCTGAGAGAGAAACAACAGGCGAATGTGGAGACGGTTGTTCGGGACGAATCTCATAAAAACATTAATCAACAAGTCACAGCAAACGATCCATCACTTACGACATTGCAAAGGGAAGCTGTGGACGGGAAAAACAAGATTCATAGAGACATCAGGGTCATAAATGGTAAACTATACAACGTCAAAGGCATTAAAAAATTAAAAGAATTCGATATAGCAGATGAAGTCGTCACTGACTCATCCGATATTGATTTTATTGGCGGCCGATACACTGTTTACGCCAATAAACAAATCATCCGAACGTATATCGCAAACGGCGAAGTAAAAATAGAAGAAGTCGACAAAATTCCAGAAAGCCGCAGCCGTGGCAATGCGAAACGCATATTAGACGGTGAAGTTGTCTCAACAACCGAAAACATCATCCTAGAATACAGCGGAATCTATGACGGTTATCGAGCCGTCACCGGCAAAGACCCAGAAACCAGCAAAAATATTAGTAGCACAGAACAAGCTCTGTCCGCAGCTTCAATTATCCCAATCGCGAAAATAGGGAAGATAGGTAAATATGTTTTTAAGATAGATCAAGGGAAGAGTGCGGTAAAGAGGATTACTACTAGTACAGGGAGTAAGATAGATTCTGATACAATAAAAAAATATGTTAGAGATATAGAAGGACGAACAGGAAGAGAGTTACCTAAAAACCAAATAGATAATTTGAAAGCAGCATTAAGAAATAAAGAGTATAGCAAAATGTCACCTATAGAAACGGCTAAGCATCGGGCGAAATTTGATAGTGTGAAAAATAAAGTAATCAAAGAGTGGGAAAGAAATACTGGACAAAAGTGGCCAGTGTATAATGAGAATATTATTTCAGGAAAAACTGGTAAAGTAATTAGAAAAAAAGGAGATAAGTATGATGCTCACCATATAATTGAAAATACTTTTGGAGGAGAGCATGAGTGGTGGAATATGCATCCTGCAAAATTTCCAAATGAGCATCAAGCAGGTATACATGGAGCAGGTTCACCCGCAAATACATTATTTAAAGGAGTTAAAAAATAATGGGATATGAAATTATTAAGAAAAACGAAGAAAATAGTTTTTTTTTAGTAACTGAAAAAGAAATCTTAGATGTTGAAAAGGAACTTGATTTAAAGTTTCCTAAGGAGTTAATTCGTTTTTATATAGAGGTAGGTTACGGTTTTATTAATGGGTCTGAGTTTAACACTAATCGCATCATGGACCCTTATTCTGTAAGAGACTTTCGATTAAGGGCTAATGATTTTGAATTTTATCCTGACATTGAAATCTATGATGAATTTGAGAATAACAAATTAATCTTTTTTGAAGCAAATGAGACAGCATTAATGTCAATTGAATTGAATGAAAAGGATAAAAGCGCAATATATTATTATGATATAAAAATCGCTAATTCTTTGGAAGAATTTTTAACCAAAATACAAGAGGATGATAAATATTATCTAGATTTACTAGCAGACTAATAAAAGCCTTTCAAAAGTTACTTTGCATTGATTAACTAATAGATGAGAATTGCAAAAGTCGAAATTCATAATTTGGAATATAAGTATGGGTTGAGTGACCTGTTAAGTAAAATTTAAAGATAAATCAAAAATTTATAAACATAGCACTCATCGAGGAGGATTCACATGATCGATGTAACCCAAATTCCATGTTTAATCATCAACAAACCAGAAACTGATATAAACATCAAAGAGGCAGAATTCCAGCTAAACATGCTGCTACCCCATGCTTATAAGACATTGCTGAAACAGACAAATGGATGTTCCGTCGAAGGCGATGTTCTTCTATACGGAACTGAGGACATAGTAGAACGCAATAAAACATGGGAAGTCCATCATTATGCCAGCGGCTATGTAGCCATTGGTGACGATGGCGGCGGGCGAGTATTTCTTATGCGGCAGGCAGAAGAAGAGAAAAAAGTGTGGATCGTCGATGCTGGTGTGATGGACCCTCAGCATGCGGAATTGGTGGCTGAAGACTTGTTAAGCTGGGTAAGTCACGGCTGTTTCATAGAAGTTTAGTCTATTAAGGAGATGATCGATTTGCCGTGGAACACATTGATCGCTGCATGCCTCGTGGTTGGGGTTCCTGTCGTTTTGATTGCAGCTGTTTATTTCATTTCGAAAAGGAAGAACAAGAAAACCAAATCCAGTTGAAAAGCTCTGTGACGTTCCTTGTCATAGAGCTTTTTTCTCTCTCATTCTCCCTCCATGTTATAATAAACACAGTTTATGAACGAGAGGATATGCAGGACATGAAAAATGAACCTATTGAGTTATTGACGCAGCCGACATGGCGAATCATAGATCAATCGAGCCTTGGTCTCTATGTAGACCCAAAGCAATCTTTTGCGATGGATGATACGCTTTGTGCGTCGGTCGGGAAAGGACTCTCACCAGCGACAGCGCGTTCTTGGGTGCACCACAATACGATCGTTCTTGGGATTCAGGATACAAGACTTCCATTTCTCCAAGATGGTGTAAAGCTTCTTGCGAAAGAGGGATATCGCGTGATTGTGCGCAATTCAGGCGGTCTTGCTGTTGTGCTGGATGAAGGCGTACTGAATGTGTCTTTAATCTTTGCGGAACAAAAGAAGGGCATTGATATTGACCGAGGATATGATGCGATGGTGGAATTGATCCGCCGGATGCTGTCGCTGTATGAGGTGGACATTGAAGCTTATGAGATTGTCGGATCTTATTGTCCGGGCAGCTATGATCTAAGCATCAATGGAAAGAAATTTGCCGGCATTTCTCAGCGTAGATTACGCGGAGGGGTCGCTGTGCAGATCTATTTGTGTGCAGATGGAAGCGGCCGGGAACGAGCTGATTTGATTCGCCGTTTTTATGAGGCGGCCTTAAAGGATAAACGGCATGAGGTGAAAGCGGTATTCCCTGATATACAGCCTGATACGATGGCATCCCTATCAGAATTAACTGGAGAACCCATTGACTGTGCGCTTCTCATGCGTCTTTTACTAGAAGAACTTCAAAAGCTGAGCGAGCAACTGACCGCTTCAGGGTTGACCACCGAGGAACAACTGGAGTTTGAGAAGAACATGACACGGATGATTGAGCGGAATGAGAAAGTGTTCTCGTAAACATATCTTTCCAGCCATCTTAAAAATAGGGGTGATGTAATGGAAACGAAACTTCTGAAAGCGATTGAACTTCGAGAAAGTGGACATCTTCAAGAATCCAATGACATGCTCATCCGTCTTGTAGAAGAGTATCCAGATCATGCCTCCATTCACTATCAATGTGCTTGGAGCTATGATGTGTTAGGGAAGGAAAAACAAGCTGTCTTTTTTTATGAGAGGGCGCTTGAGCTAGGTTTGTCTTCAGAAGAAAGAGAAGATGCTTTTTTAGGATTAGGAAGTACATACAGAACCATAGGGGAATATGAACAGTCAAAACAGATATTCCTCCATGCGATGGAAGCTTATCCGCATAATAAAGCCATTCAAACGTTTTATGCCATGACTTTGTATAATTTAAATGAACATAACAAAGCCATGGAAATATTACTGAACTGTTTAACTGAAACGACAAACGATCCTGCTATTTTGAGTTATCGAAAGGCCATTGATTTTTATTCAAATCAGTTAGATCGATTGTGGAAATGATTTATATAGACATGGAGGGGCAATGTAATGGAAGAATCCCCTCCTTTGCTATGACATTTTATATGTGATCGTCCTTTATGACATAAGAAAGAAGGAAAATGTTTTGTCATTCATCACCACGTATTACCCGCTGTTTATGCTTTGTATTTTGTCTCTGTTGTATATGATATATCGTATCCAGCCAATGGCCTCTACTGTGAAAAAAGTCATCATTGTGCTATGTGTGTTAACAAATGCTGCCTATATTTGCTGGCGCCTCTTCTTTACATTGCCGCATGAAGGTACTTTTAATGTTGTCATGGGCATTTTGCTTGTTGCCTGTGAATGCATTGGGTTTATCCAGTTGCTTGTGTTTTATACACTGGTTTGGAAGCCTTCAAATCGGAAACAAGTCATGATTAGTGATCTTGACAGGCTGCCAACAGTTGATATTTTCATAGCTACATATAATGAACCAATTGAGGTGCTGAAACGTACTGTTGCAGGTTGTTTGAATCTCTCTTATCCGAAGGAAAGCGTTCAAATTTATTTATGTGATGATGGCAATAGGGAAGCAGTAGAGCAGCTTGCTTCTGAGTTTGGTGTTCATTATCTGACAAGAACAGATAACAGATTTGCTAAGGCAGGTAATTTAAATCATGCGATGTCTCAAACGGATGGAGAGCTGATTCTGACACTTGATGCAGATATGGTCCCTCTTCCTTCATTTTTAGAAAAAACAGTGCCCTATTTTCATGATGGGGCAACTGCGTTTGTTCAAGTTCCACAGGCGTTTTATAACGAAGATCCTTTCCAATATAATATGTTCTCGAAAGATCGAATTCCAAATGAGCAGGACTTCTTCATGCAAACTCTCCAAGCTGGTAAGGATCGGTTTAATGCCGTCATGTATGTTGGGAGTAATACGGTATTTAGAAGAACGGCATTAGATGAAATTGGCGGATTTGCTACAGGAGTAATTACAGAAGACATGGCAACAGGAATGCTTCTTCAGGGGAAATTCAAATCTGTGTCTGTCGGAGAAGTATTAGCCGTCGGTCTGGCACCTGAAAGCTGGCTTGATCTGTTAAAGCAGAGAGATCGCTGGTCGAGAGGGAACATTCAGTGTGCCCGTAAGTTTAATCCATTGAAGGTTCGCGGCTTAACGCTGATGCAGCGTGTTCTTTATTTAGATGGCATTGTGTATTGGTTTAACGGTTTGTTTAAAATGATTTATATTCTCACACCGATTTTGTTTTTATTGTTTGGTATTCAAAGTTTCTGGGCAGATTTCCAGTCCGTTTTCATGTTTTGGCTGCCGGCGTTCTTTAGCTCGTATTTAGCATTTAAACTTGTGTCGAATCAAAAAAGAAGTATGTTTTGGAGTCATATTTATGAAAGTTCAATGGCATTCCACTTAGCTGGTGTGGCACTCAGTGAACTGTTCTTGAAGAAACGTGTTGAATTTCTGGTGACACCGAAGGGAATTCAAACGGACAAAAGGCATTTTCATTTGAAAACGATGATTCCCCATCTGATCTTCTTGCTGCTCTCATTGCTTGCCCTTGTGAAAATAGGTTACGATGTGAAGGTAAATGGGACGATGAACGCTGATCTTATGTTGATTAATATTTTTTGGGTGCTTTATAACGGTGCAGGCTTATTCATGGCACTGCTTGTGGCGTTTGATCGACCGCGTTATCGGAAATCAGAGCGATTTGTCATTGAAAAAGAGGGGCATCTTCGTTCTGATCATCAAGATCAGTCGATAGCTTGTTTTCTACTAGATATGAGTGATTCAGGTGCGCGTCTGTCCATTCCATTGGACCAAGCGTCTTCTCTTTATCAAGGACAAACGCAATTATTTTTTTCAGAGAATGAAAGCGTGTCGTGTGACGTGGTTTGGAGCTATCCAGAGGGAGACAAGCTGATGGTTGGTGTTGCTTTTACTGACACAAAAAAATCAGAGTATTTATCACTGATCCGTTTCTTATTCACACGAGAGCATGTAGCGGTGACGGATCGTGAGAAAAAATCTCATGCTGTTCGCACGTTTCTCCGCTTTTTAAGAGAAACGGAGAAGGTACCAAAGGCTCTGCGGCGCAAATGGATGAGAAGGCCATTGCAAGGTGTGACAGGCACGATCGCCTATGAGGACCGACTAGAAGAGAAGGTGCCGGTGATCATACATGATATCAGTTTATCTGGGTGCAAAATTGAGTTTGAAGATTCAATTGAATTAAAAGGGCAAGTGCTGATCACCATTGACACAGAATCTCTAACGGATCAGCCGGCGATTGCGATTTGGACATCACAAAAACGCAGACGTACAATGGCCGGACTCAAGTTTGTTCAGCCTGAAATCAAGCAGATAGAAGAAAGAGAGGGAGTGGTTTCTTGAAATCCAAAAATGGCGGTTACCTCTATTTACTATGGCTTCCTGTCATCATAGGAGCCGGTTACGGCATTTCGCTTTTCGTGCCGTTTCTTCAGCCTGTACTGACGCTTGGTATCGCAGGGCTTTATATTTTTATCTTTGGTGATTTTCAGGTGAGGCAAGTTAGGTATATTTTTATGTTCGTCTTCTTGATCAATGTCCTTTTTAGCGTGATGCTATTTTTGGATATTTAAAAAAGTGCTTCCCGCAGGTGGGGAGCACTTTTTGGTTATTCTGCCATTTTTTCAAGGTTGCCGTTCCGGTCCATTTTAAAGGTTGGTGCGGCACTGTCGTCCTCTTCAAACAAAACTAGTTTTCTTGCACGGTTCATGATTTTGACGAGTGTTTCATAATCTTCTTGAATGGTGAGCTGATCCTTTTCAAGCTTTTTCACTTCAGCTTCTAGCTGCGACACTTTATGTGAAAGTTCATTGTTTTCTTGTTTTAACCGGCTGTTTTCCATCCGTAAGGCAGCTGATTGCTGTCCATCGCCTTCATAGCGGCGTAAGAAATCAATGATATCCTCAATGGTTAACTCTTGGCGCTGCCCAAATGGATTGGCTTCTAGCTTTTTCTCTGTCACTTGAGAAGCCTGTGACAATAAATGTGATAAACTAGCTAACTCTTCATTGTAGCTTTGATCCACAAACTGAAGCTGTTCGGCTGTTTCGGCTGCAGGTGCAAACGTTTCTTCTTGTGCAGGTTCCAGTTCTTGAGAGAACTCTTCCTGTGTGATCGTTTCTTCAACTTGCGGCTGATAGAGCAAACGTTTTTTCGCAGGTTGCCCATTGCCGAGTGCACGCATGCGTTGTTTACGCTGTTTTTTGGCAAGTGCCAATGCTTTTTCATATTGATGTCTCACGACAGCATTCCATCTAAATCCGCATGCCGCTGAGGTACGGTTTAGCTTGTCTCCCACTTCTTCAAATGCGTTCAGCTGTGTACTGCCCTCTCTGACGTGACGTAAGACGGTTTCTGCCAGAAGGAGATCATTTTCCTCTGACCAAGCATCTTGTCTTTGTTTTGACATGTGTTTAAACCCCCATAAGATTTGATGGTATTAGATTAGCCAAGTTGAAGAAGGTTTATACAAGTTTGCTAAAAGGATAGTGGAAAATACTAGCTTTTATGTGAATACGTCTCTGTGCTGACAATGCGTCTTGCAACTCCAGTCGCTTCGATGTACAATGTTGGGTGGTATATTATTCACTCTTAGTTGTCCAACTGTTTCATATAGAATGAAGTTTCATCATTGAAAGGAAGCGTAAGAACATGGCTAATGAGTTTCGCGTATGTGACGATTGTGATGCGACGAACCTAAAAACGTTATTGCCTCGACTTAAATCGGTTGACCCTGATGCAAAAATTGAGATTGGCTGTCAATCGTATTGCGGTCCAGGACGAAAAAAGGCTTTTGCGTTTGTGAACAATCGCCCATTATCCGCACCAACAGAAGATGAGTTACTCGAAAAGGTTCAAAAAAAAGTCAAATAAATGTCACTGAATGTGTTCAGTCGACCTAAAAAGAGGTCCGTCCCTGTCAGGTCGGGCTTTTTACGTCCGTTCAATCTATGAGAACACATTCGCCAGCAAATTCAAGGATGTTTTCGGGAAAAGTTACCCGATATAATAGAAACACGTCTTAAAAAAAGAGGGACGAAACGATGGCGTATCCAAAAGGGAAATTATCCGAAGAAAAGGTATTTAAAGATCCTGTGCACCGCTATGTTCACGTACGGGATGCATTGATATGGGATTTAATCGGAACGAGAGAGTTCCAGCGCCTTAGACGAATTAAACAGCTAGGCACCACTTATTTAACGTTTCATGGGGCAGAACACAGCCGATTTAATCATTCACTCGGTGTATACGAGATTGTCAGACGAATTGTGGATGATGTGTTTAAAGGAAGACCCGAATGGGATGAAGGGGAGCGTGAGCTTGTACTGAGTGCCGCCCTGCTTCATGACCTTGGACATGGTCCGTTTTCTCATTCCTTTGAAAAGGTCTTTCATTTAGATCATGAATCGTTTACAAGAGATATCATTTTAGGGCAGACGGAAGTCAATGAAGTGCTGCGCCGGGTCAGTGACGATTTTCCAAAGCATGTAGCAGAAGTCATTGCCAAAACGTATCAAAACAAACAGGTGGTCAGTTTGATTTCAAGTCAAATTGATGCCGACCGAATGGATTACTTGCAGCGCGATGCTTACTATACAGGCGTCAGCTATGGTCACTTTGATATGGAACGTATTTTACGCGTGATGCGTCCAAGAGAAGATCAGATTGTGATGAAACAGAGCGGGATGCATGCCGTAGAGGATTATATTATGAGCCGCTATCAAATGTACTGGCAAGTGTATTTCCACCCAGTGACACGCAGTGCGGAAGTCATTTTAACAAAAATCCTCCATCGTGCAAAAGAGCTGCATGAAACGGGATATATTTTTACACATGCCCCGGTTCATTTTTATTCAATTTTTGAAGGAAATGTCACCACAGAGGACTATATTAAGCTGGATGAATCCATTGTCTTATTTTATTTTCAGGCGTGGGAAGATGAAGAAGATCACGTGCTGGCTGATTTGTGCCGCCGTTTTATGAACCGCCGTTTATTCCAATATACAGAGTTTAATCCTAACGAAGAAATGACGAAATATTTCAAGCTGACTGCTTTGTTCAAAGAAGCAGGAATTGATCCTGACTATTATTTAGTGGTCGATTCTTCCTCTGATTTGCCTTATGACTTTTATAGACCGGGCGAAGAAGAAGAGCGGCTGCCGATCCACCTTTTGACGCAAAGTGGTCATATTAAAGAACTGTCGAGACAGTCAGATATTGTTGACGCCATTTCCGGTAAACGAAGAACCGATCATAAACTTTATTTCCCGATGGACTTAATTGTAGATATGTCGGAAAAAGCTGAAGAAAAGAAGGCGATCATGAAGCTGCTTGGATTGGGATAAGGAAGTACTGAAAAAGGAGATGTCGGGAATTTGTTGAAAGAGCATGCAAAGTTGATGAAGGTGTTCTCTGAATCTGGGGAAATCGTTGGACGGAAGAAGCTGCAAAAAATGATTTACATAGCAAAAAAGCTAGATTTGCCTTTTTACGAGAAATACGATTTTCATTTTTATGGCCCCTATTCAGAGGAGTTGACGCTCAGAATTGAAGAGCTGTGCAACCTTGGATTCTTGGACGAAATGAAGGAAAAAAAGGGCGGATACTATCAATATCGTTATTCGCTGACGGACAATGGGAAAGAGTTTCTCGATCAGTGTGAAGTGGACATGCCTGACCTCAAAGTGCTGACGCAGCAGATGAATGAGCAATCGTCTCGTTTTCTAGAGCTTGTCTCAACGATTTTATACTTTGATGATCTGCCAAAAGATGAGGTAAAGGAAAAGGTCTTCACCATTAAAAGCAAGCAGCGCTATACGGACGAAGAATTTGAGGCAGCCCTTGCTTATATTGATCAGTTGAAGGAATTGAACTAACGACAAGAACCAGTTTGTGATAGCCAATGGCTAGAACAGACTGGTTTTTATTTTGCACGCATATAGAAACAGAAACAAGTCGACCTCATGGATCGACTTGTTTTTTAGGAATGATGATAAGAAAATCTTGCTAAAAATTGTTTCGTCCGTTCTTCTTTCGTCTGTTCAAAGACTTCTTCTGGTGTGCCTGATTCGACAATCACACCATCTTCCATGAAAATGACCCTGTCGGCAATATCATAGGCAAAGCTCATCTCATGCGTGACGATGATCATGGTGACGCCTGTTTGTGCCACTTGTTTAATGACGTCAAGTGTTTCACCTACAAGCTCGGGATCTAAAGCGGAGGTCGGTTCATCAAACAAAATGACCTCCGGATTCAATGCAAGTGCTCTTGCAATGCCTACTCGCTGCTGCTGTCCGCCAGATAATTGATGCGGATAGGCATCTTTTTTCTCTAGTAACCCTACTTTTGTGAGCAACTGGAGTGCTGTGTCATAGGCTTGGTCTTTCGGTTGTTTACGGGCAATGACTAAGCCTTCCATGACATTCTCAAGTGCTGTTTTATGAATAAACAGGTCGTATTGCTGAAAGACCATGGCTGTTTTTCTGCGAATTGCTAGAATGTCTTTCGGTTTTGCTTGATTGAATGTGACAGTGGTCTGATCAATGCTGATTTCACCTTGATCCGCACGCTCAAGAAAATTTAAGCATCTGAGAAATGTTGATTTCCCAGAGCCGCTCGGACCTAAAATGACAACGACTTCGCCTTTTTCCACCGTTAAATCAATTCCCTTTAGAATCTGGTTTTGACCGAATGCTTTATGCACTTGTTTGATGTGAATCATGCGAACCGCCCCCTTTTACTTTTGTGTACATATTTCTCATATCCAGCAGTGATGGCTTCAATAGAGGCACACAAAGCCCAGTAAATAAGGGCAACAGCAATGTATGCTTCAAGATAACGGTAATTCACATTGGCTTTGATTAAAGCGCCGTTTAAAATATCGACCACAGACACCATAGAGACGAGAGAAGAGGCTTTGATTAAACTGATGAGCATGTTGTTCAGTAAAGGAAGAGAGATGGGAAAGACTTGTGGAATGATCACTCTTCGCAACACCTGCCTGCCTGTGAAACCAACGGATAGAGCGGCATCAAATTGACCCTTTGGGATGGACGCAAGAGAGCTTCGAAATATCTCTGATAACCCGCTGACGGCATATAAAGAAAGGGCGAAAATGGCAATCCATCGTCTATCTAAATCGCTAAAACGGATGGGCAACGAAAGAGATGCAGCCAATTGATCGAGCGAATCGGAAAAAATAAGATAAGATACGAGCAAGATTAATACAACAGGAATGGCTTTAAAAATCGCCACAAACCATTTGAACAATGGAGACAATACAGGCACTTGATAAAAACGGATAAGGGCAATACCAAAGCCAAAGATGGAGCCGAATACTAGCGGAAGAAAGCCTAATAGCAGCGTCGTTGGCAAATAATGAAGTGCGGCTACAAAGGCCTGAAACATAAAAGCAACGTCAAAATCCACTCAGATCGCTCCTTTCTTATGATGTAGTAAAGTCTCCGCCCAATATTTTTTTAGACAATTCAGCGAGCTTGCCGTTATCAATCAGTTTTTGCAGGGCTTGATCAATGTCCTTTTGAAGTTTCGTATTGTTTTTTTGGTATAAATAATACGTTTTAGATACGTTTACAGGCTTTCCGGATGTCACAAGATGAGCATTGAACTGTTTGTTTAGCTTATTGACGTCATACTTTGTGAGTAAGGCAGCATCGACCGTGCCATTCTGCAGGTTTTTGACTAAAATTTCGTTCCCGCCATCCCCGTAGACAATGTCAATTTTCCGATCATGCTTTGCGTTATATTGCTCTAGAAGATAAGCGAAATTACTTCCTGTAGAGGTGTGCACTTTGTGTCCAGCTAAATCGTCCAGGCTTTGAAAGTCATGACCGGATGCTTTATTTACCACCACATAGCTTGTATAATCTGTGTAGCCAACTTTTCCAAATAGATATTTCTTCTGACGCTCGTCATTGATTTCATATTGGTGTGCAGCGAGATCAACTTTACCGGCATCTAAAGCAGGCAGAATATTTTTAAACTCAAAGGATTCATATTTAAACTTATATTGTGGCAGCAGCTGATCCACTTCATCTAATACAGCCTTCTCGTAGCCTGTTAATTTGCCGTTTTCATCTAAGTAAACGAAGGGTTGATAGGCGTTCCCTGTCCCGATGACGATTTCTTTTGCATCTGGGTCATTATTGTTTGCTTCTGCTTTGATTTCATCCGATTGCTCATTATTTCCGCAGGCGGCAAGGAGCAATGAACCAAGTAGAAGCAGGCCGATGATGTAATGATTACTGAATATTCTGTTATTTTTCATGTAAATTCCTCCTCAGTTTATTTTGCACGTTTTTCTACAGTAAAGGCCGCTTCGGCTCTTTTTAAGGGAAGCAATGCCGTCTGACGCTGTTTTTTTGTTTTCGGTGTATTGATCCGTTTTTCCAATAGGTCAAATGATTTTTCTAACACCATACTTAAAATGATAAATATAACGGCAGCAATAAAGTATCCTTCTAATACGCGATAGTATAAAGCCCCTAATGTTTGAACCTTTCCGATCATGTCCATCACACCTAATGTAAAGGCGAGGGAGGTATTTTGTAATAAGTTGACAATGGCCACGCCGATATTAGGTAGGGCGATTCTCCCTGCTTGAGGAATAAGCGTTCTTCTATAAATCTGCCATTTCGTCAGTCCAATCGAGGCGGCCGCTTCATATTGAGATGCTGGGACACTCGATAGGGCAGATCGGAATATTTCTGAAAAATACCCAGCTGTATTGAGTCCATATGTAATATACAGAAAGATCAATTTGTTCCACATGGAGATATCAAGCCCTATTGTTGCAAGCACACCAGGCAGGCCATAAAACACAATAAACATTTGAACAAGGATAGGTGTTCCGCGAATAAATGAGACATAAATTGCACTGAGCTGATGCAGGATGGGAATACGCTCAATTCGAAAATAAGCAAGAATGAATCCAAGAAAACTGCCAATCAAAGTGGCAAATAAAACGATCAGTAAGGTTGTTGGAAGAGCTGACAATACTTTAGGGAAGAGTGTGACGACATACTCCCATTTGAAAAACTCCCCCATGTTGAATCACCTCCTATGTTGAAGTCGTTTGGACTTTTTCTTCTGAGGGCGGTGCGCCTAATATGGCGGCATCGAACCGTTCAGGGATGAGGACTTTATACATTAATACACCTAAGTCGCCATTATCGGCTTCACGTTCAATATATGCTGTATAGCCTTTTCGTTCGTACATCTCTAGAAGCCAGGGGTGTTTCCGGCCAGAAGTACCCAGTGTGTATGCTGGTGCTTTAAATGTCTGCCGGAGCAAGGTGTTTTCTACATAATCGAGCAGCTTATTTCCGATCCCTTGACCGGCTAAATCAGGAGCTGTGGCAAACCACCAAACAAATGGATAGCCTGAAACCGGTTGAGTGCTCTCCCACGGAAAACGTATGGTGATGGTTGATATGAGCCGCCCGTCTCGTTCTAACACAACAGCAACGGATTGTTTGATGTTTTCTGTGACCATTTCAAGTGTGGCGTTCGTGGATGGCCAATCAATGCCCATTTCTCCAAGCGGTTTAAATGCACTGGACAGCAATTCTAGAAAAGCCGGTGCATCTTCTTCGGTAGCGATGCGAAAAATATCTCGACTCATGACAAACCTCCAATCAAAAGGGTAGTGTGTAATGTCAGCTCAACGCTTTTCGTAAAGCATCGATATCTGGATTCAGCAATGCTTGATACACGTGGGGATCACGGCTGATTTCTACTACTGGCACGTAACGGACGCCGTATTTTTCTTCTAAAATATTTCTGTAATGATCATGTTCTGTTACATCAATGGTTGAATAAGTAATGTGCTGTTCGTTGAAATAGGACTGAATGTCCTGACAATAGCTGCATCCATTTTTGCTCCATAAAATGATTTTTTGATTATTTGACATTAGACGCTCACCTCTTGGTTTATTTGGTTTTTGGCTGTTAGTTCATGATCAAATGCTTCTTTTAATAATGTGATAGACGCTATTCTTGCCTCAATGTCTACAATCGGAGATAGCACAATGAACTCATTGATATCATATGTCTCGGCTAGTTCAGTCAGCCGGTGATGAACGGTTTCTTTTGTGCCAGCGGTATAACCGGTTTTTTGAACGTGAATGTTGTAGTGTTCCTTGTTTGTTCCTTTCACCAGCTTTTCTGCATCTTCTAGTGACGTCACATTAAGCTTTCTTCCATCGGAAAAGGAGACCTTTACTGTTTCCTTTTGCTTGATGTACGAGAGGGCTTGTTCATGGTCTTCTGCTACAGATACGGTGATGGCGAGAAGAAATTGCTGGTGGGTGTTCTGTGTCTTGAATTTTTGAAAAGTCTCTCTTGCTTCTTTTAATAATGCGTCATCCCCGTTAATAAAATAGGCAAACACAAAGGATATCCCAAGTTTTGCTGCGAATTCCGCGCTCTCAATACTGCCGCCTAGAAGGAACATGTCGGGTGATACGCTAGGAATTGGCTGAGCATTTAACTCATTTGCTTGTTCAGTAAGATACGTTTTGAGATCCACTAATTTTTGAGAAAAGTCTTTCCGTGACGCTTGATAATCTTCCTGAAGCGCTTGTGTCGAGAGGTTCAACCCTCCTGGTGCTTTCCCAACGCCTAAATCGACTCTGCCAGGCGCTAGTGATGCCAGTACATGAAATGTTTCAGCCACCTTAAACGGGCTGTAATGCTGAAGCATGACACCGCCAGACCCAATTCGCAAATGGTTCGTTTTTGCTAAAAGATAACCAGCGAGGGCTTCAGGGGATGATCCTGCCACTTGAGAATTATTGTGATGTTCAGACACCCAAAACCTGTGATAACCAAGCTGATCTGCTGCTTCAGCCAATCTGACAGTATGCTGAATACCCGTCTCTGCTTTCTCGTTTTCACTGACGAGGCTTTGATCAAGAATACTAAGGGTGAGCGACATTGGCTGTTCCTCCTATTAGACTTTGATATTGAGATAGTGCGAGGTTTAATCTGTTTGTGGCATCTGGATCAAGCACATAGCTATCTGAATCCTGCTTTGAGACCTGTTGATCGACAACATACACGCCAGATTGAACGACGGTTGCACCGAGTTGATGAATGATCGGTTTAAGTGCATATTCAATGACGAGCAAATGTCCGTATGTTCCTCCTAAAACAAAGGGAAGAACGGGTTTCCCTTGTAACGCTTTCTGGGGGAGTAGATCTAAAAAAGTTTTTAAAATACCGGAAAAAGACGCTTTGTAGACAGGTGTTAACACAATGACACCGTCGCTCTCATTCACAAGCTCAATGGCTTTGACAATGTCTTCGTTTGAAAAATCTGCTCCTATTAAGGCACTGCTAGGAAGCTGGTGGACTTGAATGACATGAACATCAATCCCATGTAACGCCAAACGATGATGGATGTGTTGCAGGACACCGGTTAACCGAGATTGGACGGAATGCCCGCCTGCTATAATCGTTACTTTTGCCAATTCGTCTCCTCCATTTCTGATAATTCCTTCTAAACAACTTGGAATAGTTGATAATATAAATTATAATAAGGCAAACCAATAGAAAAGTATAATTAGTAATCATAAATACACGATTCAGATATTTAAAATACAGGGAGAAGAGGGGTTTTCATGGAGATTCGAGCGATACGCACCTTTGCCACGATCGTGAAATACGGAAATTTTTTAAAAGCAGCAGAAGCGCTGAATTATTCTCAGCCAACCATCACTTTGCACATCAAACATTTAGAAGAGGAAATTGGAGAGAAGCTTCTAGAAAGAGGGAAGACCTTAAAGTTAACAGCATCAGGACAGCTTTTTTATGAAAGAGCCAATTCTTTACTCAATGAATATGAGAAATTGACGAAAACACTCCAAGATTTAGAAGTGGGCATTGCGGGGTTCATTAGAATCGGTGTTTCTGAGCCTACAGCCAGCTTAGAATTTCCTGCACTTATTGCAGAATTCAAGGAAAGGTTTCCGAATGTAGAATTTTCTGTGCAAGTAGCGGATGCGAATACGTTGAGTTCCTTACTTTCTCATGATGAGATTGATTTTGCGATTTGCGGAGCACCAGAAGCTTCGATGGAGAATAGCTATAAGCCTCTTTTTCAAGATGATATCGTGCTGCTCGTCCCGTCTTCCCATCGATTAGCGGAAAAAAGGGTAGTGGAGGTGACAGATTTAAAGGATGAGACCATTTTATTCACGCCACACAATTGCCCCATCCGTATTCAAATCGAACAACAAATCGTCGATGTCATTGGGACCAATTACAATAAGTTAGAGATTACGAGCAGCATGTCCCATAAACATTATGTTCAGGCTGGATTAGGTGTCTCTCTTTTTACACGAACTGCTCATTCCTTTACCCTTCCAGGCACCAAGGTATTAGAGATAAAGGGCATTCATGTTTCCCCGCCAGTTGGTCTATTGAGGAAAACAAATGATTCGCCAGGAAGAGCCGTACTTCAATTCATTGATCTCATCGAAAATCGACTGCATCAACCAACATGAAAAGAGGGGGAGCCTTTGAGCTAACCCCTCTTTTCATGTTTATTTCACGGTTTGTTTAAGAAACTGATTCTTCTTAATAGGCAGACCCAAATTTTCACGAAGGGTATGAGCTGGATAATTCGGGTCGTAATATCCTCTTTCTACTAATATCGGAATGACGTGCTCCGTCCATTCAGATAAACCGCTTGCTAGAATAGGCGCGCCAAAAATAAATCCATCTGCGGCATCTTCTTCGATCCATTGGATCAGCTGGTCTGCCACTTGTTCATAAGTACCGAAAAAAGCACTTTTGGGAGTGGTCACTCGTAGAGCGACTTCTCTTAAGGTCAAGTTTTGTTCTTTCGCCATTTTTTTAATCGATTCTGTTGTGGATTGAAAGCTGTTTGAACCGGCATCACCGATATCAGGAAATGGCTCATCAAGTGGAAATTGACTGAAGTCCAAGTGATCAAAGAACCTGCCCAGGTAATGAAGGGCTTCTTCAATAGAGACCAGATGTTGAATGGCTTCATATTTTTCTTCTGCTTCTTCGACTGTTCTCCCTGTAATCGGGTGGATGCCAGGGAAAATTTTGATATCAGCTGGATTTCTGCCCAGCGCTGCGGCTCTATTTTTCACGTCGCGGTAATATGCTTTCGCCTTCTCAAGTGAGTCTGCATTCGTAAATACTGCGTCCGCTTCTTTTGCGGCTAGATCCTTTCCTGCCTCTGACGCACCTGCCTGGAAAATCACCGGTTGCCCTTGTTCAGATCGTTCGATATTCAAAGGACCTTTGACAGAAAAGTGTTTGCCATGATGGTTTAATGTGTGCAGTTTATCCCGATCGAAGAAAACCCCTGTTGATCGATCTCTTATAAAAGCATCCTCTTCCCATGAGCTCCATAGGCCGTTCACTACTTTTAAGTATTCTTCTGCAATTTCATACCGAAGTGAATGGCTTGGATGCGGACGAATGATGTGGTTTTCAGCAGAGCCTTCAAGTGGGGAAGTCACAACATTCCATCCGGCCCGGCCTTTGCTTAATTTATCTAGGGATGCGAATTGCCGTGCAATGGTAAAGGGCTCACTGTAAGAAGTGGATACGGTGCCCACAAGTCCAATCTGTTTGGTGACCGCAGCAAGAGCGGATAAGATGGTTAATGGTTCAAATCGGTTCAAGAAATGAGGAATTGAATGTTCATGAATATATAAGCCATCTGCGACAAAGACAAAACGGAAACCCGCTGCTTCTGCCTTTTTTGTCATTGCTTGATAATAATCAATGTTCACACTTGCATCTGCTGGAACGGATTCATCCTTCCATGCATTCATATGACCTCCTGGACCATGTAACATCAATCCAAATTGTATGTGCTTGTTTTCAGACATGTGGATCGTCCCTTCTGTTTTGAAGTAGCATTGTTTTTATGTTCTTCATCATAAGGGAGATTCGCAGAGAAGTATAATTGGTATCAGTAAAGTCTGACTTTATCTTTTCTAATATCAATTTTTTCTCCCTTATATGATGTGGCTGGGTCTATGACATCATTTTAGAAAAAGGCGGATGATTACTATGTAAATGACCCAGACCAAAAGTGCTGTTTTTTGATGAAATGTGTGTCAAAATATCCGAAAAATTAGTGAAAATGACATGTTTCGACTTTCTTCCTGTATATCCAATTCCCTGTTTTTGACTGAATAGAAGGAAAATGGTGAATTTTCAGTGAATATATAACCTTGTGAAAAACAAAGGAGGGATAGGAATGAAAAAGCGTTCAGTCTTTTTGTCATTTTTATTGGTAGGTAGTTTGTTACCGGGGGTAAGTTCAGCTTCAGCACCAGTTGCAAGTGCAGGTCATGGGCATGATCATGGTCATGCACCGTTCGAAACACATATTAGTGAAGGGTTGCCAAAGGCAAGCGATTTTAAAGATTTGACGAAGGCACCTCCTATTGAAAGAGATGTGACAACAAAAATTTTAGACGAGTCTGGTAAACAGGTAGGGTCTAGAACCTTTAAAGCAAATACAGGAGATTCGATTTCAACAAAAGCTAGTACAGGCAGTCAGAAAGTGACCGTCTATGCAGTAGCTGATGCGCAGTATCGTGCGAAATATAGTGATTGGCAGACGCGCATTGTCAGCATCATTGAGCAAGCGGATGTGACATTTAACCGTGATCATGATGTGGACTTTGTCGTACAAGCCGTAGGATCTTGGACGTCCTCAGGATCAAATGCATCACAAATTTTGTCCAACCTTCAGCGCAGCTTTGATGGCAGAGGATACGATTTTGTCACAGGATTTACAGCAAATCCAAACTTTGATGCTGGCGGAATCGCTTATGTTTACAATAGTGCACCGAGCGGAAGTGCATTCAGTGTCAACCTTGATCAAGGAACAGCGAATACAGCAAAAGCGGCTACACATGAATACGGCCATAACTTTGGTTTGCCGCATGACCCTCAAGGCAGCGGAATTGTCTGCTTAATGAATTATGATTATTCTTACACTGTCGATTACTTCGATGCGGCTCATAAAAATCAAGTGAACCGTAATAAAGCTTGGTACAGATAAGGTAAGAGACAAAAGGACAAACACCGAAAAAGTGTTTGTCCTTTTTATATGCTTACAGGTCGCTCATTCGCTTTCCTGCTACAGCATAATGTTCTTTTTTCATTTCTTCAATAATGACAGAGACTTTTTCTGCACCTGCGCCTGTTGTTTCAACAACGGCATCTGTGACTTTCTCCACAAGAGCTCTTTTCTGCTCATCTGTTCTTCCTTCAAGCATTTGAACGGTGATAATTGGCATGGCGAAAACCTCCTTTTTCCTTTCATGCTACGCTTCCCTTTAGTTTAAGGGACTTCTTATAGTATACTGAATGAAGTAAATCATTGTATAGAAAGAAAGAGGGATTCATGCCTTTGGACCAATTTCTTGTTTATCCATTAGAACTGATTCCATATGTCGCCATTACGCTTGTTGTGGCTTTTACGATGCACGAGCTGGCGCATGCATATGTTGCGTATCGTTTTGGAGATCCGACAGCTAAAAATCAAGGCAGACTGACGCTCAATCCATTGAAGCACCTTGATATTTTCGGGACGATCTTGATCTTTGTGGCTGGGTTTGGCTGGGCGAGGCCTGTACCTGTGAATCGGTACCATTTCAAAAACCCGCGCTTAGCAGGAATTTGCGTCTCGATTGCTGGCCCATTAAGTAACTTGGTGTTGGCGTTTCTAGGCTTTTTTGTGTATGTGCTTCTTCAGAAATTTGGCGGGGAGTCGCTCATGCGCTTTGAGCCGGGGATCGATTATTTCTTCCAAATCTTTATTAACTTGAACGTGATTTTGTTCCTATTTAACTTATTACCGATCCCGCCGCTGGATGGATATCGTATTATTGAGGATGTTGTCAGTCCCGGCATCCGTGCAAAGATGACGCAATTTGAACAGTATGGAATTATCATTTTCCTCATCTTCGTCATCACACCGCTAGGTCAGTTTGTTTTTGGTCCGTTGATCGGAATGCGTAATCAAATTATTGACTGGTTCAATCTTATTTTTAAGCCGCTGCTTTAGGAGGTCTAATGAATGGAAGGTAAAAAGAAGAAACCAATTGGTTTTAATATCATTAAAAAAACAGATGCAACGGATGGGCATGGAGGTTTTGGGGCAGGTGCCCTCAGCCTTGATAATATCTCGCCAGTCATCATTGATGTGGAGGAAAAGGAAGCCGTCATTGATATTGGTGCGATGCATGCAAGAAGTGCCGTCGAAAAAGGAATTAAATTTTTAAAAACCAAAGAAGAGGTACCTAACGGAAAACCGTATTGGCTCGTATGGGTGACGATTGACCGTAGAGAAGAGGGGCCATATTATGCAGGAGTCACAGCTTGTGAAATGACGGTTGACCGCTCGATCCGCAGAGGATATAAGTCACTTCCTGAGCATGTGAATTTAATGGATAAATCCATGAAGCGTAAAATCGTTGTCAGTCATATGGATGATGGTTCGAAAAAGGTGCTCGCTGATTTCTTGAAGAGTCACAATGAGGCGTTATGGGAAGCATCCACAGATGAATTAAAAGAAGGATTGGCTGTTCCTGAGTAATTGTGAAATTTTTGTGAAGAATGATGAATGGATACCAATTCCAGTCGTTTTTTCAGTAAACTGGTGTTAAAGCTAGGACATGGAGAATCCCGAGATGCAGATCTCGGGGTTTTTCATGTCCATTTTTAACGTTTCAGCCACTTTTCCCACCATTTCTTAGGCTGTTGATCCTGAGCCGTGTCTTGCTCAGATGCTTTGTTCTCGGCACCATAGCAGACACCGGTCGGCTCCGTTCCTTCTATAAAATAGGTAAATACCTTTGATTCGCATCCTGGGCCTGCGAGATCACCGGTTTTTGGATTGATATATACGCCTTTTACACCGTCTGGCGGCATGAAGGAGGAGGCTGGCTGGTTTGAGAGGGCTGATTCCATAAAGGAAGCCCATATCTTTTTCGCATAGGCGGTTTCTTTGACCGAGTCAATGGTGCGTCCTTTATCATAGCCGGTCCACACACCTGTGACGAGCTGGGGAGAGAAGCCGATCATCCAGCTGTCAGCGCCTGTCGTCCCTGATTTTCCTCCATAATTTCTGGTAAGATCTTTTGAAATGGTACGTCCTGTGACACTTGTATAGCCATTTAATTGATCATTGAACATCCCTGACATCATGTCAGTGGTGACAAATGCTGCTTTTTCATCTAGTACTTGCTCTCGTTTTTGTTTCTCCTCAAATAGTACGTTGCCCTTTGCGTCCGTTACTTTCGTAATAAAGGTTGGTTTGACGCGTTTTCCTCCATTGACCAGCATCGCGTAAGCATTGGTCATTTCGATTGGTTTGACAGGTGAGGTACCTAGCGCAAGTGAAGGCACTTGATCTAGTTTTTCGTGAATCCCAAACGCCTTGCCTGCACGTACGAGCTGTTCCATTCCTAAAAACAGATGGGTTTTGACCGCATAAATGTTATCAGATAGAGCCAAAGCCTGAAGCATCGTAATACCGTCATTGGCGTAATAGCCGTGATAGTTGCTTGGTGAATAAGCAGCGCCGCTTCCTTGCTCATCCAGTTCAAAAACGGTTTCCTCACTGCGCATCACCGTTGCTGGTGTAAACCCATTTTGCAAAGCCATGTAATAGAGAAGTGGTTTCATTGTTGAACCGGGCTGTCTTTTCGCTTGTGTGACCCGGTTGAATGGGCTTTTCTCGTAATCTCTTCCCCCGATGAGTGCAAGCACATGCCCTGTTTGGGGATGGATGGCGGTTAAGCCAATTTGGATACCTGATTCAGAATCCATGATGTTGGTTAAAGTCTTTTCAGCGATTTTTTGTAATTCAGGTTGTAAGGTCGTTTCGATATGAAGACCATACGTTTCAATTTGTTCCTCGGTTAAACCCAGCGTTTGTTTCAGTTCGCGAATCACATCATCATAAAAATACGGGGCCTGCTTTGCTTGCAGCTGCTTTTGCTTGAGCGGGCGATAGGACAGCTTTTCCTTGCTGGCATCAGCAGCCGCTTTTTTTGTGATCATGCCATCCTCTTGCATTTGCTTTAGGATCATCTTTTTTCTTGCTTCGGCTCTTTCTTCGTTCACATAAGGGGAGTAGAGAGAAGGCCCCTTAGGAATACCGGCAAGCAAGGCAGACTCAGCTAAAGTTAAGTTCTTTGCTTTTTTTCCAAAGTAAAGGCGGGATGCCGCTTCCACGCCGTATGCGCCGTGGCCATAATATATGGTGTTCAAGTATCCTTCCAATATCTCATCTTTTGTATAGTTTTGTTCTAAGCGGATCGTGTAAAAGGCTTCATTCCACTTCCGCTTCCATGTTTTATCATGATCTAAATATAAATTTCGTGCGTATTGCTGGGTGATCGTGCTGGCGCCTTGTACTTTTGCCATTGCACGAATATCTGCCACCGCAGCACCTGCCATTCGTTTCACATCAAAGCCGTGATGCTGATAAAAGGTTTTATCCTCAACCGCGACCACTGCCTGCTGTATATGAGGAGACATGTCCTTTAACGGAACCCAGTATCTCTTTTCTCCAAAGCTCGATTCGCCAAGTTTAGACCCATCGGCTGCATAAATGGTCGTGGATTGGGGAACTTGAACAGAGGGAGCGCCTTGCCACTTAGCAAGTAAAAGAATCGTCAAAAAGACTGTGCCTGCAAATAGAAAAGCGAGCAAGCCGATAAAAAAACAGGCCCGAATCGTTTTCACGGTCATGCGGATTTTTTTATTACTCATGATTGTGTCCATGCAAAGCCCCCATTTTGACGATTTTTTATCAGTATGGGACAAAGAAAACCGTTTTAAACAGGCGACTGCAAGGGTGCGCTTTAAAAATGAAGTTATCTCATGCGGTTCTTTACAATTTGATACGAATCCACTATACTTTTTTCTTGGACAATCGATATAGTCATAGCCGATAAAAGGCGCTAACAATAGATGTTTGTTTATTATTGGATGAGAGGAAGATGAACAATGAGCGAACTTTGGTATACAGAGAAGCAAACGAAGAATTTTGGCATTACATTGAAGGTGAACAAAACCCTTCACACAGAACAAACAGATTTTCAGCATTTAGAAATGGTGGAAACAGAAGAGTTTGGCAATATGCTGTTTTTAGACGGTATGGTGATGACATCAGAGAAAGATGAGTTTGTATACCACGAAATGGTGGCACATGTTCCTCTTTTCACTCATCCAAACCCTGAAAATGTTCTTGTCGTAGGCGGAGGAGACGGTGGTGTTATTCGTGAAATCCTGAAGCATCCAAGTGTGAAAAAAGCGACACTTGTTGATATTGATGGCAAGGTCATTGAATACTCGAAGAAGTTCCTTCCTTCAATTGCTGGGAAACTAGACGATCCTCGTGTAGATGTGAAAGTCGGAGACGGCTTTATGCACATTGCGGAAGCCGACAACGAATATGACGTGATCATGGTTGACTCAACTGAGCCAGTTGGACCAGCTGTGAACTTGTTCTCTAAAGGTTTCTATGCAGGAATCTCAAAAGCACTCAAAGAAGATGGTATTTTCGTTGCACAAACGGACAACCCTTGGTTCACACCTGAGTTAATTACAAATGTACAGCGTGATGTAAAAGAAATTTTCCCGATTACCAAGCTATACACAGCGAATATCCCAACATATCCAAGCGGTCTTTGGACATTTACTATCGGTTCTAAGAAGTATGATCCACTTGCTGTAGAAGACAGCCGCTTCTTTGATATCGATACGAAATATTACACAAAAGAATTGCACAAAGCGGCATTCGTTCTGCCGAAATTTGTGAGCGACTTAATCAAATAAATCAAGCGAAGTAGAAATGCGCAAATGAAAGTTTGCGCATTTTTTGAAGCGTAAAAGGAGGAATCTTGTATGAGATTCGACGAGGCTTATTCAGGAAAAGTGTTTATTGGAAGTCATCCAACATGGGAAGATGCGAAAGTCATTTTATACGGGATGCCGATGGATTGGACCGTCAGTTACCGTCCAGGCTCACGTTTTGGCCCGAACCGTATTCGTGAAGTATCCATTGGATTAGAGGAATACAGTCCTTATTTAGATCGTGAACTGCACGAGGTACCATTCTTTGATGCTGGCGACATCCCGCTTCCATTTGGCAATGCACAGAAAAGCTTAGATTTAATTGAAGAGTATGTCGACAGCATTTTAGAAAAAGGGAAGTTTCCATTAGGAATGGGCGGAGAGCATCTTGTGTCTTGGCCGGTTTTCCGTGCGATGTATAAGAAATACCCTGATTTGGCCATCATCCATATGGACGCACATACCGATCTTCGTGAGGAATATGAGGGTGAGCCGCTTTCACATTCGACACCGATTCGTAAAGTTGCAGGACTTATTGGACCTGAAAATGTATACTCTTTCGGCATCCGTTCAGGGATGAAAGAAGAATTTGAATGGGCAAAAGAAGCAGGCATGCACATTTCTAAATTTGAAGTGCTGGAGCCATTGAAACAAGTATTACCAAAGCTGAAAGGCCGCCCAGTTTATGTGACAATTGACATCGATGTACTTGACCCGGCTCATGCACCTGGTACAGGAACGGTGGATGCTGGCGGTATTACGTCAAAAGAACTGCTGGCATCTATTCATGCCATTGCTGGTTCTGATGTGCATGTCGTCGGTGCAGACCTTGTAGAGGTAGCGCCTGTATATGATCATTCCGATCAAACGGCGAATACAGCAAGCAAACTTTTACGAGAAATGCTGCTTGGATTTGTGAAATAACATCTTGATAGAGGAGCTTGTCATCTCATATGGACAAGCTCTTTTTTTACATGGGTGACATGATAAAGGAGGCAGGTCGTGTTTTCTTCTGTATTGATGGTATTACTCGCTTTATGTGTGTTAGCGGCAGGCTTTCTTACGCTGAAAAGAGAGCTTGCAGCGAGTCCGCCTACTTTTACCTCGAAAAAAGAGGCAAAGGATGAGATGGTTCATCTGTTTCAGGATCGAGGCTTTTTCTATCTCACTGGCATCGCGCTGTTTATGCTATTTGTTTATAAGCAAGGGCATCTTCTCCCATTTGATTTCTTTCAGGCATTTTTGGCAAGTTCAGGTATCCAAGCACTGTTTTATCTCATCAATCGAAAAAGCGCAGGGCTCAAGACTGGACTCGTGATAGGCGTGAGCTTCATTTTTCTTTTTTTCTAAAGAGACAGGTGAAGATCAAGAATGGGGTTTCATCCACACGAAGATGAGAAATGATGGGATGATAGGCAATCGGGATTATGGTATACTATTTTAGTTAAACGGGTCTTAGCAAAGGAAGTGCAAAATGACACAAAACCAAATTTCAATTCATGTAAAGTCAGTGATGAAACCAGAGACGGAACCGGCTGAAACGATCGAATTCCGAACAACTGGAACGTATCAAGAGAAGAATGACAAAACGTATCTCACTTACCATGAAGAACATGAAATGGGTCAAGTAAAAACTGTTGTCAAAATAAGTGAAAAAGAAATTTTTGTCATGAGATCAGGTGCAATTCAAATGAAGCAGCGCTTTCTCATTGGAGAAACGACCGTGACACATTACACGATGCCATTTGGCACACTTCAGCTCGATGTGCACACACATGGCATTGATCTTGATGTAGACAATGGGCTTCTGCACATTACGTACGATATGCTGACAGGTGAAGATCAAAAGCATTTACATACATTATCGATTTCATATAAGGAGGATTTACGTTCATGAATATCGCAGAACAGGTCAAAGATGCGTTAAAAGAAGAAATCATTGCGGCAGTCGTCAAAGCAGGACTTGCTGATGAAAGCCAGGTGCCGGATGTTCTTTTGGAAGTGCCAAAAGACAAAACTCACGGTGATTATTCCACCAATATGGCGATGCAGCTTGCACGCATTGCGAAAAAAGCACCTCGTCAAATCGCCGAGGACATTGTGAATGCATTTGACAAAGGCAAAGCGTCAATTGAAAAACTGGATATTGCAGGTCCAGGATTCATCAATTTTTATATGAACAATCAGTATTTAACGAAACTGATTCCGGCAGTTCTTGAGGCAAAAGAGGCTTATGGCGAAACGAATACAGGCGGCGGTCAAAAAGTGCAAGTCGAATTCGTCTCAGCCAACCCAACAGGTGACCTTCACCTTGGACATGCCCGCGGCGCAGCTGTAGGAGATTCTCTTTGCAACATCCTTGATAAAGCAGGCTTCGACGTGAGCCGTGAATACTATATCAACGATGCAGGCAATCAGATCAATAACCTTGCTCTATCTGTAGAAGTACGTTACTTTGAGGCGCTCGGTCTTGAAAAAGAAATGCCAGAGGACGGGTACAGAGGAGAAGACATCAAAGGCATCGGACAGAAACTTGCGGATGAATTTGGTGACCGTTTCGTGCATGAACCAGAAGAAGAGCGTATGAAATTCTTCCGTGAGTACGGTTTAAAATATGAACTAGAAAAACTACGTGTCGACCTAGAGAATTTCCGTGTCCCATTTGATGTGTGGTATTCTGAAACGTCTTTATATGAAAACGGAAAAATCGAACCAGCGCTAGAAACACTTCGCGCTAAAGGCTATGTCTTTGAAGAAGATGGCGCAACATGGTTACGTTCAACTGATTTTGGTGATGACAAGGACCGTGTCCTGATTAAAAAAGACGGCAGCTTCACGTACTTGCTTCCAGATATCGCATATCACAAGGACAAATTGGACAGAGGTTTTGACCAGCTCATCAACATTTGGGGAGCGGATCATCACGGGTACATTCCTCGAATGAAAGCGGCGATCCAAGCACTCGGATATCCAGAGGACAAACTGGAAGTCGAAATCATTCAGCTCGTTCACCTTTACAAAAACGGTGAAAAGATGAAGATGAGTAAACGTACAGGTAAAGCCGTCACAATGCGTGACTTGATTGAAGAAGTGGGCTTAGACGCCACTCGTTATTTCTTTGCGATGAGAAGTGCGGCGACACATATGGACTTTGACTTAGACTTAGCGATTTCTACGTCTAACGAAAACCCTGTGTACTACGCGCAATATGCACATGCGAGAATTTGCAGCATGCTCCGTCAAGGGGAAGAAAAAGGCTACGAGCCAAACCTTGAAAAAGCAGATTTCTCTCACATTCAATCCGATAAAGAATACGATCTTCTGAAAATCATCGGCAGCTTCCCAGAGGTTGTAGCAGAAGCAGCAGAAAAACGTATTCCGCACCGCGTCACAAACTATATCTATGATCTAGCATCAGCCCTTCACAGCTTCTACAACGCCGAGAAGGTCATTGATGTTGAAAATGAAACAAAAACAACAGCACGTCTATCACTAATGAAGGCGACACAAATTACACTAGCCAACGCATTAAAACTCATTGGCGTATCTGCACCGGAAAAAATGTAATGCACAAAGCCCCGCTCTATTTTATGAGCGGGGCTTCTTTATATAAAAACCCGCTATTCTCGAGAGATAGCGGGTTTTGAACATTAACCAAGCGTATTAATAATGTTAGAAATAGAATCGAATAATTGACTAAGTACATCAGAGAACATGAGCGTATCCTCCTTTCAGAAAGCATGTAGTATGTGCGTGTCATAGGAATTACCCAAGTGTGTTAATGATGTTAGAAATAGAATCGAATAATTGGCTAAGTACATCAGAGAACATAGTTTGTATCCTCCCTTCGGCAAGCATGTAGTATGTGTGCGTTAATGGGATTATCCAAGTGTATTGATAATGTTAGAGATAGAATCAAATAATTGGCTAAGTACATCAGAGAACATGTTTTTGCCTCCTCTCTTTTCTTTTTACATCTACTTAACGAAGGGGATGAAGGGTTGGATCACTTTTTCTAAAAAAATTTTAAAAAGAAATGATGGCATAGAAAAAGCACCAACAAATGAGGGTGCTTTTTAGGTTTTATTTATGGATGAACACGCCATTGGATTTGTCCGTCGTAGCAGGATAGCTCGGCACTCCCGCCAATCGGCAAGGTGAAGACCGGCTGTGTATGTCCTATGTCTACATCATAGATCACCGGGATGTGTTTGAGCATTGGATGTTTATCTAGAATGAACCTCAAATGTTCCTCTGTCATCTTGGATTTCTTTTGAAAACGTCCGATGATTAACCCTTTAATAGATTCGGCATGTTGCAAGAGCGAGGCAAGGTCTCTGGCGAACATTTCAGGAAAGACCAAGTCATCATCCTCCACAAATAAGATGGCATCCTTGAGGTGAGGCATAAAGGGTGTCCCTTGCAATAAGTTCAGTGTACAAAGATTTCCGCCATACAAGGTGCCTTCAGCTGTTCCTTCCTGATAAATCCCCCATGTTGTCGGATGAAACTGCCTATTTGCTTGATCAAGATACCACGCATCATCACTCCACTTTGTAGAAGGGGTGACATCAAATGGCTCGCTACTCATCACGCACGCTTGAAACATGGCTGTCTGCTCCTCTTGTCCTTGTTCCATTTGGAAACTGGAGAAATGAGGACCTGAGTACGTCACCATGTCACATTTGGCGGTAATGGCGTTTGCAAGTGCGGTAATATCACTGTAGCCGCAAAGAACTTTTGGGTGCTGACGGATCAAATCATAATCTATATAAGGCAAAAGCTCATTGCAGTTAAAGCCACCGATTGCTGTCAAAATGCCGTCGACTTCATCATTTGAGAATGCCTCATGTAGATCAGATAAACGGTATTCAATAGAAGAAGAGGAATGCAGATCACATTCAAACACGTGTTGTCCAAAAGAAACAGTGAACCCTAATGCCTCTAAACGTGTTTTCGCCTGAGCCATTCCTTCTTCTGATAAAATGCTGGCACTTCGGCTTGGAGCAATTACCCGAATGTGGCTTCCCTTTTTTAAAGCAGATGGTGTACACATAAGTCATTCGTCCTTTCCTTCACATATTTTCCATTATATCGGATCAAAACGCTCCAGTCTGTAAAAGCTAAAAGAAAGCAGCAAACCGTGCGTTTCAGACAAGCTGTGCAAAGGGTATGGAAAAGAAAAAGACAGAATGAGGGCGGAGAATGTGAAAAAGAGGAGACTGGAATTTCTATTTTTATATTTCATGATATTTGGGGCATATGTGGTGTTTTGGTGGCCGGTTCCAGCGTGGGGTTTTCAGCTTTACGCAGCTAGTTATATCGCCATCATTTTATTTAGTATTATCTCGCTTATGCTAGAGAACCGGACATCACAGCACACGCTGTTATGGATGTATGTACTGATCTTTTTCCCGATCATCGGCTATATGTTTTATTTGTTCTCGGGGCAGCTTTATGTCAAAGGACATTTGTTTAAATCAAAGAGAATGTATAACCGAGAAAAATTACGCAGAATATCAGAGCTTGAGAGTAAACCGGATGAGACGCGTTTAACCGATAATCAGCGTGCTTTTTTTCATTACACAGAAAAAGCAACAGGGATGCATGTAAATACAAATAGTGATATGGAGATTTTAAAGAATGGAGAGGAAACCTTTCCACGTATTTTTGAAGAATTAAAAAAGGCAAAAACGTTCATCCATATAGAATATTACATGTTCAAATCTGATTTTCTCGGTCACCGGATGATGGAGATCTTGATTGAAAAAGTGAAAGAAGGAGTAGAGGTTCGATTCATCTATGATGCGGCTGGCAGCATTCGCTTCTCACGAAAAGATATTAAACGATTGAAGCAGGCGGGGATAAAGGTCGCTCCTTTTCTGCCATTAAAATACGGATTCTTTAATCAAAAATTCAATTTCCGAAATCACCGAAAAATCGTGATTATTGATGGAGAAACAGGATTTGTTGGTGGGCTCAATGTGGGGAAGGAATATGTAGGACGCGATGAAAACATCGGCTTTTGGCGTGATACGCATACGATGTTAAAGGGTGAAGCCGTTCAGACACTTCACTCCATATTTATGCTGGACTGGGAGTATGTATCAGATGAAGTGTTAATTGATGATCCCAAGTATCACACCCCGCATCCTGTGACAGGAGAAGATGTCATACAGGTCGTGCCGACTGGACCTGATATGAAGGAAAGTATGAGTGATTTATATGACGCACTCATTTCGAATGCACAGCAATTTGTCTGGATTGCGACGCCTTATTTTGTCCCAAATGAATCCATTCGCACAGCGTTAAAAATTGCGGCCACAAGAGGGGTGGATGTGCGTGTGATGGTGCCTGAGATAAACGATGGCTTTCTCACGCAATACGCCACACGATCTTATTTTTCTGAGCTTTTGAAAGAAGGCATCAAGGTGTATCACTATCAAAAAGGATTCATGCATCAAAAGGTCATGATTGCAGATGGAGAGCTTGCCTCTGTCGGAACGGCAAATGTCGATATGAGAAGCTTCCAGCTCAATTTTGAGGTCAATGTCTTTACAGCGGCAAAGAAGCCGATCGAGCAATTGATGGCTCATTATGAGGAAGATATGAAAGAATGCGAGCAAATGGGGCCGGTTCATTTTTATAAAAGGGGCTTAAAGGAACGTTTAAAGGAATCGTTTGCGCGATTGTTTTCAGGTGTATTGTGAGGGAATCCAGGGGAAGAAATCATTTCCTGATCTAGTATTTCGATAATGATTCCTCTATAATTGAAAATGATTATCAATTATAGAGGAAGTGAGGTTCTTTTACATATGCTAAAACGCTTTTTTGCCTATTACAGGCCCTATCGTGGTCTGTTCTTTTTAGATTTCTTTTGTGCTGTGGCCGTTGGGCTCATGGAACTCGGCTTCCCGCTGATCGTGAATTACTTCATTGATACATTACTGCCGACAGGGAACTGGACGGTCATTGCCTGGACCGCACTTGCGCTGTTTGTCATTTACGCACTCAGCTCAGTGATGCAATTTATTGTGTCATATTGGGGGCACATGCTTGGCATTAATATTGAGACAGATATGAGAAAAAAGCTATTTGATCATTTTCAGCGTCTGTCCTTCAAATTTTTCGATAATAACAAAACAGGCAAACTCATGTCACGGATGACAAATGACCTCATGTATATTGGTGAGGTGGCGCATCACGGACCTGAGGATTTGTTTATTGCGATTATGACCATTCTTGGCGCCTTTGCCGTCATGCTCATGATTAACTGGCAGCTTGCCATTTTAACCTTCTTGATTATGCCAGTCATCATCTGGTTAGCCCTTCATTTTAATAAAAAAATGACACAGGCAATTACACAACTCAACAATGACATTGGAGATTTTCATGCAAGGGTTGAGAACAATATTGGCGGTATTCGTCTTGTTCAAGCCTTTGCAAATGAACATTTTGAGAAAAAGCGCTTTGCTGAAAACAACAACCGCTTTCGAAAAGCGAAACTTCTTTCCTATAAAATTATGTCGGTTAACGGATCAATCAGCTATATTCTCACAAGGCTTGTGACGTTGTTTGTCCTTCTGGCAGGTACATGGTTTGTCCTTCAAGGTCAATTAACGGCAGGCGGATTTATCGCCTTTGTCTTGATCACAAATGTGTTATTCAGACCAATTGATAAGATCAACACGGTGATTGAAATGTATCCAAAAGGCATTGCCGGTTTTAAAAGCTATGTCGATTTGCTTGAAACAGAGCCAGATGTGAAGGATACAGAAGGAGCACGTGATATTTACGGCTTGAAAGGTGAAATTGAGTATCGAAACGTGACATTTGGCTACGATGAGCACAGTCATGTATTGAAGGATATCAACTTGAAGATCAAACAAGGGGAAACTGTTGCGTTTGTCGGGCCATCAGGAGCGGGGAAATCGACCATTTGTAGTCTGCTGCCTCGTTTTTATGATGTGGACGAAGGAGACATCACCATAGATGGTGTGAGCACAAAATCGATGACCTTGTCCTCTTTAAGACAGCAGATTGGCATTGTGCAGCAGGATGTCTTTTTATTCTCAGGCACCATTCGTGAAAACATTGCGTACGGTAACCTAGAAGCGAGTGATGCAGACATTTGGGAGGCGGTGCGACGTGCCCATTTAGAGGAGCTCGTTCAGCGTTTCCCAGAAGGGTTGAATACGGTCATTGGTGAACGCGGTGTTAAGCTATCCGGCGGTCAAAAGCAACGTCTGTCAATTGCACGGATGTTTTTGAAAAACCCATCTATTCTTATTTTGGATGAAGCGACGTCAGCACTTGATACAGAAACAGAAAAAGCAATCCAAGACGCACTAAACGAACTGGCAGTCGGCCGGACGACACTCGTCATTGCTCACCGCCTTGCGACAATTAAACATGCAGATCGAATCATCGTCGTGACAGAGGAAGGCATTGAAGAACAAGGCCGTCACCAAGATTTAATTCAAATGGGCGGTGTATACAGCAGACTGCACGAAGCGCAGTTTGGTCATTGAAGAGAAGTGATTGAATGAGTCCAGTTATTAAGCTGGGCTCTTTTTCGTATTGAGATATTTGCGACGCTGGTCATCAGTTTTACTGTCATCATATTTGGCCTGTTTAAGCTGTTAAATTGAAGTGTACTTTATTTTTAAATCGAGGCCCTTTTGAAAAAGGGCTTTTTTTGCTAGGATAGTAAAAACTCGTGTAGGAAGGATCTGATGGAATGAAGGGGCTTCGGCGTTTACAGAAGGGCGATAAAATAGGTATTTATTCTCCCTCAAGTCCAGCATCTTCCACCTCGCCTCTTAGGTATGAGCGGGCGAAGGAATGGCTTGAAAAAAAAGAATTCATTGTGGTACCAGGATCATTAACAGGGAAAGAGGATCACTATCGTTCGGGAACGATTCAAGAACGAGCAGCTGAGCTGAATGAGCTGATGGCGAGAGAAGATTTGTCCTGTATCATGTCGATGATTGGGGGGACGAACTCGAATAGTTTGCTGCCTTATCTTGATTTTGAGCTGCTGATAAAGCATCCAAAAATCATGATTGGTTATTCAGATGCGACGGCGATTCTTTTAGCTGCTTATGAAAAAACGGGTCTGCCTGTTTTTTACGGGCCTGCACTTGTGCCGTCTTTTGGAGAGTTTGAACCATTTGTCGATCATACATATCAATCTTTCGAGGACATTCTCATTCATCCGCAGCCCATCCCGTATCAGGTGAAAAAACCGCCCTTCTGGACGGAAGAACGGATCAACTGGGAAGAGAAAATACGAGAAAAAGAAAAACGTCCAAACGAGTGGATGTGCGTCATTGAAGGGCAGGCAGAAGGCAGACTGATCGGCGGGAACCTAAATGCCATGTATGGCATATGGGGAAGTGAATTCATGCCTCAAATCCAAAAAGGCGATATCCTTCTCATTGAAGATTGTATGAAAACAGCCTCCATCGTCGAAAAGAACTTCTCTCTGTTAAAGATAAATGGTGTGTTTGAACGGGTATCTGGTATCCTCTTAGGGAAACATGAGCTGTTTGATGATGAAGGAACGGGCAAAAGGCCGCACGATCTCTTACTTGAAGTACTGGGAGATACAAAGAGGCCGCTCATCGCAGAATTTGACAGTGCCCATACGCATCCGATGCTCACGATGCCAATCGGTACACAAGTAAAAATGAATGCAACGTCACGCGAGGTTTGGCTGACAGAAGCATGGATATAAGAAAAAGAGCAGCCCTAAGGCTGCCCCAGCGTGTAGACAAACCCTCGCATTCGGTGTCAGTCCTGCGTGCCGGTGCTCACGAATGTGACATTCGCTCCGCGCCGGTACTCGTCCTTCCTAGACTGCAAAGGTTTTCAACTACGCTGAAAAGAAGAAGACAAAGGGATAAAATAAAGTTCATTTTATCCCTTTGTCAGCCTAAGGCTGCCTTTCTTTACGATTACGAAGCATTCTCTTTTTCAAATGGCTGAAGGAGGTCTTGTGCCTCTTTTCCTTCTACCACGATTAAATAGTCTGATTCTAAATGAGTGAGCCTAAAGGTCTCTAGCTCTACGATGTTCTTAATGTTGCACATTGTTTTTTTAGAATATACATATAAACGATGCTGAGCGTGCTGGCACTTTTCGTATAGAGAAATAAGCTTATGTAAATTCAATGCTTTCGCAGCAATTCGGATTGAATAGATTTGTGACATCTTCATATCCTCCTGTTAAATACTTTCTCACAATAGCTTTGTTACCCCCGTTGCGATAGAGGTAAACCTTTCTCTACGATTTCCACTCAATGGTGCCTCCGCCCGTCCGCCGATTGCCTCTGATCGCTGACAGCTCCTCAACAAGACGGAGTAAGGCCTGATCCTTTTTCTTTGCCTCAATCATAAAATCCACATCACGACCATACGGCTTTAAAGCTTGAAAAAGTGGCAATACAAAGGACATCTCCACACCATCCGCATGGCTTCGTATCGCCTTTTCTGATTTTGGTGAGGATAAGTGGATTTTAGGCGGTATGCCAGTGTTTGCCCACGTGTCAAACACTCTTGGCAAAATGTCATCAAGCGCCGCATTATCATCTTTGTTTGCCATGTGATGGTGGTAATCAAATACAAACGGGATGCCATGCTTTTCACAAACATCAAGCGTTTCTAATGACGTATAGGTTTTGTCATCATTTTCAAGCGTCATTCTCGCCTTGATATGTGCAGGAAGCTGCTTTATATTTTCATCAAAACGCTGTAAAGCAGATGCCTTGTCGCCATATGCACCTCCGACATGAATGTTCATATAGCCTTCCTTTTCAAGCTTCATGGCCTCAAGCATTTCATAATGATAGGTCATATCAATGACGGCGTTTTCTGTAATAGATGGCTTTGGACTTGTGAACAAAGTAAATTGATTGGGGTGAAAGCTCACTCGTAATCCGTGCCGCTTTACGAGTTGACCAATCTCTAGAAATTCTTTGTGAAAGGGTGTCACAAAGTCCCACCGCACCTCAGGGTGGGTGGCGAGCGGGACAATCGAGCTTGAAAAACGGTAAAGCGGAATATCATGGGCAATCGCAAAATAAAGCGTTCTTAATGTATTGACGAGGTTGGCTTTCGTCGTTCGCAATAGAGCCTCTGTCCTCTCTTCCTTTGAGAGCTTACTGTATCTTGCAAAGGTCAGCGACTTGGCAGGTGAAGCTTCCCATAAAGTGACGGCGTTGGATACATAACCAAATCGATAACGCATAGGTCAACTCCTTTATAAAAAATACGAGAACAGGGCGCCTATCCACTCAATTGGACGCGTGAGAAGTGGGCGTTGTTTGTATTTTTCTTCAGTCATCAGTTCTGACACTTCCATGTGTTCACGAATCTTTTCCTCTACATGTGCGGTGAAGGCGGGATCATCAATGGCCACATCCACTTCTTCGTTGAAAAACAAACTTCGTTTATCAAAGTTCGCCGTACTGATCATACAACGGCTATGATCGATGAGAATGGCTTTCGCATGATAAAACCCTTTATAAAAACGATACACAAGACATCCGGCAGCGATCAGATCTTTCAAATAATGAAATCCAGCTTCTTTCACAAGCGGGTGATCTGCCTTCATTGGGATGATGATGTCGACAGTCACGCCTCGCTTCCGTGCGTCAAGAAGGGCGCTTAGAAGAGGAGCAGATGGAATAAAATAGGGCGTGCAGATGGTGATTTGCTTTTTCGCCTGTTGAATATCGTGAAGAAATAAGGCCTCTAAAGAAAAACCTGCCGTCGCACGTGTTGTGCACTGTAATGTTCCCGATTCCAGTGTAGGAAAAACCTCGTATTGCAGCTGTTGAATACCAGATGAGCGGTACAAATCATTCAGAAACACATGCTGGAGGTCTGCCACAACCTGTCCTGTCATGCGCAGGTGATAGTCTTTCCAAATGCCAAACCTGCCGTTTTTCCCTACATATTCATCGCCGATATTAAACCCGCCAATGTAGCCGATCTTCCCATCGATCACCGTGATCTTCCGGTGATTTCTCATGTTCAAGCGATAAATGAAAAAAGGAAAACGTGGTTTATTTAAAAAGTAAAATTGAATGCCGCTTTTTTCTAGCATCTGAATGGATGTTTGATCAAATGGATAGGAGCCTAATCGATCAGTGAGCAAAAAAACCGAAACACCTTGCTCTGCTTTCGCTTTAAGTGCTTGCAGAATCCTTTGCCCAATCTTGTCGTTCTTTACAATAAAGAACATCATATGAATAGAAGAAGAGGCTTGCTGTATATCCGTAAGAAGCTGATCAAACAGTGGTTCGCCATCATGATAAAAGGCTGCATCGCCGCTTGTTTGGTCAAAAGACCGTTCAAAAGCATGGGTAGAAAAATATTTTCTCCCTATATAAAGATCTAGCCTGACGAGTAGAACAATGACGAAGACGACGAGTAGAATGATCCATGCGATCATGAAGGTTCCTCCTTTTTTATATATGACGATAGTGTACCCAAATGGGCAAAAAATATTGACTGAATACTCATTCATTATTTATGATAGAGGTACAACATGGAAACGGAACAAAGTGGGTCTTGGGGAATGAAAGGGGGAGCAAGATGAATAGCCTTTTAATTGTTAACTTGATTGCATTTGCGGCAGTGACCGCTTACGCTGTGTATTTGTTTATTTATCTCATTCGAACACGAGCGGCGTATATTCGTCTTGGCAAAAAAGAAGAATTTCAAAAAGACATGAAAAAACGCTTAGAACGTGTTTGGGTGAATGTGTTTGGGCAAAAGAAACTGCTCAAGGACAAGAAGAGCGGCATCATTCATGTGCTGTTTTTCTATGGATTTATTTTAGTGCAGTTCGGAGCCCTTGATTTTATTATGAAGGGACTTGTTCCAGACAGCGGGCTACCATTAGGTCCGCTTTACGGTGTCTTTACGTTCTTCCAAGAGGTAGTCACACTTCTCATTTTAGTGGCGGTGGTTTGGGCGTTCCATAGAAGATATGTCGAGAAGTTAGTCCGTTTAAAAAGGGGCTTTAAATCAGGGCTTGTCCTTTTGTTTATTGGCGGATTGATGCTGACCGTATTACTGGGAAACGGAATGAACATCATTTGGCATGGGCACTCACTATCAGCAACTGAGCCAATTGCTTCCGGCATTGCTTTCTTGCTGGGCTGGCTGTCACCACTTGCAGCAACAATTGTGTTCTATGTCGCATGGTGGGTGCATCTTCTTATTTTACTGACGTTCTTAGTGTACGTCCCGCAGTCTAAGCACGCCCATCTCATCGCTGGCCCGGTCAACGTATTTGTCAGCAGATTGGACCCGCCAGGCAAACTGCAAAAAATTGATTTTGAAGATGAGACACAAGAAACGTTCGGCGTTGGGAAAATTGAAGATTTCCGTCAATCTCAGCTGATCGATCTTTACGCTTGTGTGGAGTGCGGGCGCTGTACGAATATGTGCCCGGCGACAGGGACGGGGAAAATGCTGTCTCCAATGGATTTGATTTTACGATTAAGAGATCATTTAACAAATAAAGGGGCTGCCATTACTTCAAAGACACCGTGGGTTCCGCAGCTTGCTTTCAAGCAGACGACAGGAAATCAGCTGGCGATGCAGGCAAGAGGAGCTGGAGCGGAAGAATCTGCGGCGAGCGCAATGTATCATCCTTCTCTCATTGGTGAGGTCATTACAGAAGAAGAAATCTGGGCATGCACGACATGCCGAAACTGTGAAGATCAGTGTCCTGTCATGAACGAACACGTCGACAAAATCATTGATATGCGCAGATACTTAGTACTGACAGAAGGAAAAATGGATGCAGATGCACAGCGTGCGATGACAAGCATCGAGCGCCAAGGGAACCCGTGGGGATTGAATCGAAAAGAAAGAGAAAACTGGCGTGATCTAAGAGAAGATGTGCACGTACCGACAGTGAAAGAACTGAAAAAAGCAGATCAGACCTTCGACTATTTATTCTGGGTTGGATCGATGGGTGCATATGACAATAGAAGCCAAAAGATTGCTCTTGCCTTTGCAAAACTGCTCAATGAAGCAGGGGTTTCTTTTGCCATCCTAGGTAATAAAGAGAAAAACTCAGGTGATACACCGAGAAGACTTGGGAATGAATTTTTGTTCCAAGAACTTGCTGCAAAGAACATCGAAGAATTCCAAAAAAATGACGTAACCAAAATTGTCACGATCGATCCGCATGCTTACAATTTATTTAAAAATGAATACCCAGACTTCGGGCTCGAGGCAGAGGTGTACCATCATACAGAATTACTGGCAGAGCTAGTAAAAGAGGGAAAATTAACGCCTATTCATGAAGTGAACGAAGTCATTACTTTCCACGATTCTTGCTACCTAGGCAGATATAACGAGGTCTATGATCCGCCAAGAGATATTTTAAAATCCATTCCGGGTGTGACACTGAAAGAAATGGAACGGAATCGTGAATCCGGGATGTGCTGCGGTGCCGGCGGCGGCTTAATGTGGATGGAAGAAGAGACAGGTACTCGAATTAACACAGCGAGGACGGAGCAGGCCTTACAGGTACAGCCGTCCATCATCAGCTCAGGATGCCCATATTGTTTAACCATGCTTGGGGATGGGACGAAAGCGAAGGAAGTAGAAGAGCAGGTCGGCACATTTGATGTTGCAGAACTTCTTGAAAAATCAGTGTTTGGCGAAACGAGAACGCAGGCTTCATAAAGGTGTCAGGCCGATGGATCGACTGTTCATCGGCCAGTGGACACCGATATTTTATGAGCTGTCTAGCATTTATGTAAGCGGTAACAAATAGGAGGGGAAAGAAATGAGCACGACGGTCATTGTATCTGGAGCGAGAACACCATTTGGGAAAATAGGTGGAACTTTAAGTCGTTTGACTGCTGCAGAATTAGGCGGGATGACGATAAAAGCTGCGCTGGAAAGAGCCTCAAATGTTCATGAAGTGGATGAAGTCATCATGGGTAGTGTCCTTCAAGGAGGACAAGGTCAAATTCCTTCAAGACAGGCAGCTAGACATGCAGATCTCCCTTGGTCGGTTCCGACGCAAACCATCAACAAAGTCTGTGCTTCAGGAATGCGCAGTGTCACGACAGCCGATCAAATCATTCGAGCGGGAGATGCCAATGTGATCGTGGCAGGCGGTATGGAATCCATGTCTCATGCTCCTTATCTTCTGAAAAAAGCACGATGGGGTTACAAAATGGGAGATGGTGCTGTACAAGATGCCATGATTTTAGATGGATTAACCTGTTCGTTTACAGGTGTTCATATGGGTGAGTATGGAAGCATGGCGGCGAAAGAGCTTGGCATTACACGAGAAGAACAAGACCTTTGGGCGTTAAGAAGTCATGAACGAGCCATTGAGGGGCAAAAAAGCGGCTTTTTTAAAAATGAGATCATCCCCGTTACCGTCAAGAATAAAAAAGGAGATCAGCTGATTTCAGAAGATGAAGCCCCGAGGCGTGATACGTCATATGAACGTTTGTCAAAACTGATGCCCGTTTTCGATCAGGCAGGTACGATCACCGCTGGCAATGCACCTGGTGTCAATGATGGTGCAAGTGCGCTTCTATTAATGAAAGACACATACGCCATGCAGCAAGGTGAAAAACCTATGGCAGTTGTGCTTGGGCATGCGCAAGTAGCAGTAGAGGCAAAGGATTTTCCGAAAACACCAGCCTATGCCATCGAAAAAGTGTTAAAGAAAACAGGGAAGCGAGTAGAGGATATCGATTTGTTTGAAATCAATGAGGCTTTTTCAGCGGTTGCATTGGCATGCGAAAAAATGCTTGGGCTGGATCGGCGGAAAATGAATGTGAACGGAGGGGCAGTCGCGATTGGTCACCCGATTGGAGCAAGCGGAACACGTATTATATTGACCTTGATCCATGCACTCAGACAAAGAGGCGGCGGGATCGGCATTGCGGCGATTTGCAGCGGCGGGGGTCAAGGTGATGCGATCATGATCAAGGTGGATTAAAAGGGAGGCGTTCATTGTCATGAGTATAGAAGAGACCGTCATGGTCGTTGGGGCTGGTCAAATGGGCTCGGGTATTGCCCAAGTATTTGCACAGTCAGGTTATACCGTCCTGCTCCATGATACGGAAGAGGAGCAGATTCATCGAGCCATTTCCTCTATGACCAAACAACTGACGAAACGAGCAGAAAAAGGAAAGCTGGCACATCAGGCAGTCCGTGATATTACACAGCGACTGGCTGTTTCAACAGATCTAAAGGATGTACAGCAGACGCATTTAGTGATTGAAGCCGCATCTGAACAAATGAAGATCAAAAAACAAATCTTTGAAACCCTCGATCAATTTGCACCTGATGACACGATATTTGCGACAAATACGTCTTCCTTGTCGATCACAGAATTAGCAGCCGTGACGAAACGGCCTGAGAAAGTGATTGGCATGCATTTTATGAATCCAGTTCCCGTGATGAAACTTGTGGAAGTAATCCGTGCGCTACAAACGGATGATGCCACGTACCAATTTGTTTTTGACACCGCAAAGACATTAGACAAAACCCCAATTGAAGTGGAAGACTTCCCTGGGTTTGTGTCAAATCGCATTTTGATGCCGATGATCAATGAAGCCATTTATACCCTTTATGAAGGCGTGGCAGATGTAGAAAGTATTGACGGCATCATGACGCTTGGAATGAACCATCCAATGGGCCCGCTTCGTCTCGCCGACCTCATCGGGCTCGATACTTGTTTATTTATTATGAATACCCTTCACGAGGGTCTTGGAGATAGCAAATATCGACCTTGTCCTCTTTTGAAAAAATATGTGAACGCAGGCTGGCTGGGCAAAAAGACAAAGAGAGGTTTTTACACTTACCACGACCACTCATAGGGGGAGTCAAGATGGATGTGTTGCTGACAGAAAAACAACGTCTTTGGAGAAAACGAATAGCAGAATTTGCACGCCAGCATGTATTCCCTGAAATAGAAGCGATGGAACAGGGCGTGTTCCCGAAAACGCTTTTAGCTGAAATGGGTCGGCAAGGCTTTTTAGGCATTCCGATCCCAGATAAGTATCATGGATTAGGGGCAGATTTCACAACCTATATCATGGCGATTCATGAATTATCCAAAGTAAGTGCAACCGTCGGTGTCATTGTATCCGTTCATACATCTGTTGTGACGATGCCGATTTTGGCGTTTGGAACGACTGAACAAAAAGAATCCTACGTTCCCAAGCTTGCGTCCGGGCAGAAGCTGGGCGCCTTTTGTCTAACTGAACCGAAGGCAGGATCAGATGCCTCTAGTATTCAGTTGAAAGCAGAGCGCACAGACGATCACTATGTGTTAAATGGAACGAAAATTTTTATCACAAGCGGCGGTGAAGCGGAAGTCTATCTTGTATTTGCGGTGACAGACCCTGCTTCTGCTAAGAAAAATATATCAGCATTCATTGTGGAGAAGGGGACACCAGGATTTACGATCGGAAAAGATGAGAAAAAGATGGGCCTGCATGGATCAAAAACAGTCACACTTCATTTTGAAGGTGTTCGAATTCCAAAAAAACAGCTGCTCGGTGCAGAAGGAGATGGTTTTCGGATTGCCATGTCTAGCTTAAATGCGGGGAGAATTGGCATTGCGGCTCAAAGCCTTGGTATTGCAGAAGCCGCATTAGATGAGGCGGTGACGTATTTAAAGCAGCACCCAGCTGGCCTTGAAACGACCATTCGGTTGGGCGATCTGGGCACCAAGCTGGAAGCGGCAAAACTTCTTGTCTATCAAGCCGCCTCTTATAAAGAGGCCAATCGCCCTGTCACGAAGGAAGCGTCGATGGCGAAGTTATTTGCATCTAAAACAGCGGTTGATATTAGTACAGAAGTCATCCATTTGCTTGGTCTAGCCGGTTACACGAAGCAATACCGAGCAGAGCGGTACTTTCGTGATGCGAAAATTTGTGAGATTTATGAAGGAACAAGTGAAATACAAAGGCTGGTTATTTGTAAACAGCTAATATGAAGTGAGGTGGCTCATGATGCAGTTCCAATTAAGTGACGAACACGAAATGATACAAAAAATGGTGAGAGATTTTGCGAAAAATGAAGTGGAGCCAACAGCAGCAGAGCGAGATGAAACAGAATCGTATGATCCGGCTATTTTTCGTCAAATGGCAGAGCTTGGTTTAACGGGAATCCCTTGGCCAGAAGAAAATGGAGGGATTGGTAGTGATTATTTGGCCTATGTCATAGCGGTTGAGGAGCTCTCGCGAGTGTGCGCCTCTACAGGTGTCACCCTGTCTGCTCACACATCACTCGCTTCATGGCCGATCTATACATTCGGAACAGATGAGCAAAAGGAGACGTATTTAAAGCCGCTTGCAGCGGGTCAGAAGATCGGCGCATACGCACTGACCGAGAGCGGCTCGGGCTCAGATGCCGGCGGAATGAAAACAACAGCAGTAAAAGCAGGGAATGAATACGTCTTGAACGGTGCAAAGATTTTTATTACCAATGGAGGCATTGCGGATTATTATATTGTGTTTGCTGTTACTGACCAGGATGCTTCATCCCGCAATACAACCGCTTTTATTGTAGAAAAAGAGACGCAAGGCTTCTCAATCGGCAAAAAAGAAAGCAAACTGGGCATCCGCTCATCGCCAACGACAGAAATCATCTTTGAAGACTGTCGTATACCCGAAAGGAACCGGCTTGGTCAAGAAGGCGAAGGTTTTAAGATAGCGATGATGACACTTGACGGCGGCAGAAACGGTATTGCCGCACAAGCTGTTGGTATTGCTCAAGGTGCTCTGGATGCAGCAGTCAATTATGCAAAGGAGCGCAAACAATTCGGTAAACCAATCATTCAGCAGCAAGGCATTGCTTTTAAGTTAGCGGATATGGCAACGGCAATTGAGGCCTCAAGACTGCTCACCTATCAGGCAGCATGGCTTGAAACGAAAGGGCTTCCGTATGGAAAAGAATCAGCTATGTCCAAGCTCTTTGCCGGTGATACAGCCATGAAGGTGACGACAGAAGCTGTACAAATCTTCGGCGGATACGGCTATACAAAGGATTACCCAGTCGAACGCTACATGCGTGATGCGAAAATCACTCAAATCTATGAAGGTACACAAGAAATCCAGCGGCTGGTCATCTCACGGAAACTGCTAGATATGTAGAAACGAAGCAAAGACCACCTGATGTGAGGTGGTCTGTTTTTGTATCAAATGTGAAATCTCTCCAATATGATCTCATATCACCTGATCACTATGGTAAAATTGGGAAAAACCAGAATGGAGGTTATCATGATGAACACAACATTTATTGGCATTTTAGGAATCGTCACGATGATCATATGGATTATGGTCTCCACAGAGCTTTCAAAGTCTCCAAAAAGGAAGGGAGAAAAAGAAAACAGCCGCAGAAAACTCATTGTACTCGTGTCTGCGGGCACTTTATTCACCGTACCTTTGGTTTTTTCACTCATTCAGAATATCCAGCTGTAACCTATCCATTCGACTAAACCGCTGCTGTCTGTTTTAATTTCACCCATTTGAAAAAAACAAAACGGACAAGCGGTCCCATAATCAACATCTGCAAAGGGAACGCCAACATGACATTATGACCGAAAATCGTTAAGTAATCAGATAGAATCGATTGTGTTTGAAATCCTGTGCTGATGCTTTGAACGACATATCCGCATAAAGACATGAGACACACCATCCCAAACACGATAAAGATAGAAAGAGTGAGAATAAAATAGATTTTCTTGCCTTTTGGGGCAAAACGGCTGGCTGCTTTTTTTGCTAAAGGCCCAACAATACACATCTCAATCAACAACGTGATGGCAAAACCGATCACATAGGTGAGTACACCTTCTAACCATGTCATATGTCCAAGCCGCCCATTTAGAAATAGGTTATAAAAGAACATCACTGAAAACATACAAAAACACATCAAGACACCAAATTGTATATCTTCTTTTTTTGTCATTGGCAATTCGATCAACCTCTCAAAATTAGTCTATTTATTATAGATTTCTGTTTCAATTCGTCGTAAGTGAACATTTTGTGAAGGAATAATTCCCCTTTTTTAAGAAGAGTAAATGACTTTGTATTCATCAAAAGAGAAGACAAAAAAGCATGCAAAACGTGTGCTTCACACATGAATTATGCCAATTCGGCACAAATGATTGACCGCTAGAGGCTCCTCTTGTGAAAAAATCAAAAATTAACATCAATAAAGGTGGCATAAACTCCCCTAATTTGTTTATAATGAGAGGTATGGTTTGTCGTAAGAATAAGGTATAAATACTTATTATTTCACTGATAAATGGATACATACATGTAATAGAAAGGGAGTGTCTGACCTTGAGTTTGAAAGAATACTCACAGGAACAGCTCAAACAAATGTCTTTAGTTGAACTTGCTTATGAAATTTTCAGAGACAGCAAAACGCCGATTACGTTTTCCGAGTTAATAGATGAAATGGTCCGTTTGCAAGGGATACAAAAATCTGATCTTGATGATCGACTTGCTCAATTTTATACAGACTTAAATATAGATGGCCGCTTTATTTCGTTAGGTGATCAGAGATGGGGACTTCGCAGCTGGTATCCAGTTGATCAAATCGAAGAAGAAGTTCAGCCAGCTGTGAAAACAAAAGCGAAAAAGAAAAAAACAAAAGCTGCTGTCGTTGAAGAAGACTTCGATGATATTGAAGAGGAAGAAGAAATCGACGAGCTTGAAGAAGATCTTGATCTTGTTGAAGACGACGAGGACCTTGACCTAGATGATGAAGAAATCGATGAAGAGATAGAAGACTTCGACGAAGATGATGATGAAGATGATGACGGCTTAACGGAAATTGATGAAGACGATTTAGACGATGATGAGGAAGACAAATAACCCTCACAAACCGGTCCTGAAAACAGGACAAAACCGTCTTGACTTTCCAGAGCGAACTATGTAGTATGTATTTTGGGCTCTCTAAAAAAGAGTACGTAAAGATACGTTCATTTACGCTCCCTTTCATTTATTTGAAAGGGAGCTTTCTTATTTTTCAAGAGATTTAGGGATACACTCTAAAAGGATGAAGCTGTGCATGTCTAGTCATGCAAGGGTAAAAAAGAGAGGAGCATACGAAATGACAAAGTATATTTTTGTAACAGGAGGAGTTGTTTCCTCACTTGGAAAAGGGATCACGGCTGCATCGTTAGGCCGCCTTCTGAAAAATAGAGGGATGGATGTCACCATTCAAAAATTTGATCCATATATCAACGTAGACCCAGGGACAATGAGTCCATACCAGCACGGTGAGGTATTTGTCACAGACGACGGTGCTGAAACAGACCTTGACTTAGGTCACTACGAGCGTTTCATTGACATTAACTTAAATAAGTACAGCAACGTTACAACAGGTAAAATCTACTCTACTGTTCTGAAGAAAGAGCGCCGCGGCGACTACTTAGGTGGAACTGTACAGGTTATTCCCCACATTACAAATGAAATCAAAGACCGTGTGTACCGTGCCGGAAAAGAAACGGGTGCAGATGTGGTCATTACAGAAATCGGTGGAACAGTTGGAGATATCGAATCCCTTCCATTCCTTGAAGCGATTCGTCAAATGAAGAGTGACATCGGCCGTGAAAACGTGATGTACATTCATTGTACTCTTGTTCCTTACATCCGTGCTGCAGGCGAACTGAAAACAAAACCAACACAGCATAGTGTAAAAGAACTTCGTAGTCTAGGTATTCAGCCAAACGTCATTGTGGTCAGAACTGAAATGCCATTGGCACAAGACATGAAGGACAAAATTGCGCTATTCTGTGATATTGATACGAAAGCAGTCATCGAATGTCAGGATGCAGATACCCTTTATTCGATTCCGCTTGATTTACAAAAACAAGGATTAGACAAGCTTGTATGTGAGCACATGAAGCTTGACTGTCAAGATGCGGACATGACGGAGTGGACGGCGCTTGTTGATAAAGTGCAAAACCTTTCAAAACAAGTTACGATTGGTCTAGTAGGGAAATATGTTGAGCTGCAAGATGCATACATTTCTGTCGTTGAATCACTTCGTCATGCGGGCTATGCATTTGATGCGGATGTTCAAATCAAATGGATCAACGCAGAAGAAGTCACAGCAGAAAATATGGCTGATTTCGCTCAAGATGTAGACGGCATTATTGTTCCTGGAGGCTTCGGAGACCGCGGAGTAGAAGGGAAAATCATTGCAACACAATATGCGCGCGAAAACAAAGTGCCATTCTTCGGAATCTGCTTAGGTATGCAAGTCGCATCTATCGAATATGCGAGAAACGTACTAGGTTTAGAGGGAGCACATTCCGCTGAAATTGATCCAGAAACAGCATTCCCAATCATCGACCTTCTTCCAGAACAGAAGGATGTTGATGACTTAGGTGGAACACTTCGCCTCGGCCTATACCCTTGTAAATTAAACGAAGACTCAAAAGCATTTGCTGCATACAATGACGAAGTCGTGTACGAACGCCACCGTCATCGCTATGAGTTTAATAACGAATTCAGACAGCAAATGGAAGCAGCAGGTTTTGTCTTCTCTGGTACAAGCCCAGACGGACGCCTTGTTGAAATCATTGAACTGAAGGATCACCCATGGTTCCTTGCTTCTCAGTTCCACCCAGAATTCATTTCAAGACCGACAAGACCACAGCCGTTATTTAGAGATTTCGTTGGTGCTTCACTACAGGCATCTGAATCAAAATAAAACAAAAAACTGCCGAGAATATCATCTTCTCGGCAGTTTTTTTATTCATATTCCTCAACGATTTCTTTCACAGTAAACGATAGAGCATGGTAGACATATAAGCAGGTCATCAGTGCAGGATAGCCGAACCTTGTTCCATCTTCAGCAGGCACAAGTGGTTTTTTGAGCTGAAAATCAATGTGGACATCACAATGCTCTTCAATGAATGACGTCTCCTTTTGTGCAGGGCCGACACCGACAATAGGTGTACCTTGTTCGTGCAGCTCTTTGACAAGGGATTGAATCTCTTGATCTTCTGGATCTGAATAAAATAAAAGCACCCTGTCACTTGGATGAAGTAAGCTGCGCTCCTTTTGATCCAGCGGCAGAACCTTCGCACCCGGAAACGGCTCTTTGCTCTCGGATGCCTCTAAGGCTACAGCCGCCAGTTCATTCTTGCCATGAAAATACACGGCATGGCCACTGACAACGGCCTGAGCAAGAAGGCGTGCACCGTCTTCGATCGCTTCGGCCTGCTTATCTCCAATACGTGAAAAAATACCTGATAATTGGGTAGTGAAAATTTTTAACAAGACTCATTTCCTCCTTCTGTCAGATCATTTTATAATAGAATATAAAGAGAATATTAGGAAAAATGCTCAGAAAATGTCGTAAAGTAAACTATTATAATTAAAGGAAATGTGAAAATCAAACAGAATTATTTAACAACAGCTCTTTTTATGGCGAAAAATGAAAGCAATGGGGTGTAACAGATGAATGAGAAAATTTTAATTGTCGATGATCAGTACGGTATTAGAATATTGCTGAATGAAGTGTTTCATAAAGAAGGCTATCAAACCTTTCAAGCCGCTAATGGACTACAGGCATTAGATATTGTGAAAAACCATAGACCAAACCTCGTCCTGCTTGATATGAAGATTCCCGGAATGGATGGCATTGAGATTTTAAAACGCATGAAATTAATTGATGAAGACATTCGAGTGATCATTATGACAGCTTATGGCGAACTAGATATGATTCAAGAGTCTAAAGAGCTCGGTGCATTAACGCATTTTGCTAAACCATTTGATATTGATGAAATCCGTGATGCAGTAAAAGAATACTTGCCGCTCGAAACAAATGGCTAGATGGAAATGATTGAATCAAGTCATTCTGTTGCCGATTTGTCGAATAATTGGTATTCTAGATAAGAAGAAGAAAGCGATCTGACTTTGAAAGTTTACATATGGCGAGAAATTCTGGTCATGCTAGGGTGGAGAGCTTTTTTTAGTAAGCAAATTAGCTACATAGGGAGGATTTTTCATCATGCCTTTAGTTTCAATGACAGAAATGTTGAAAGACGCAAAGGAAAAAGGTTACGCTGTTGGACAGTTTAACTTAAATAACTTAGAATTCACGCAAGCGATTTTACAAGCTGCTGAAGAAGAGAAATCTCCAGTTATCTTAGGAGTATCTGAAGGAGCAGGACGCTACATGGGCGGCTTCAAAACAGTTGTCGCAATGGTAAAAGCGTTAATCGAAGAATATAATGTAACAGTTCCTGTTGCGATTCATTTAGATCACGGTTCAAGCTTTGAATCTTGTGCAAAAGCGATTCATGCAGGATTTACTTCTGTGATGATTGATGCTTCTCACCATCCATTTGATGAGAACGTAGCGACAACTGCAAAAGTGGTTGAGCTTGCACATTTCCACGGTGTATCTGTAGAAGCTGAGCTTGGAACTGTTGGTGGACAAGAAGACGACGTCATCGCTGAGGGCGTTATTTATGCTGATCCAAAAGAGTGCCAAGAGCTTGTAGAACGTACTGGTATTGACTGCCTTGCGCCTGCACTAGGTTCAGTTCATGGTCCATACAAAGGTGAACCAAACCTTGGTTTCGCTGAAATGGAAGAAATCGGTAAAACAACTGGACTTCCACTTGTTCTTCACGGCGGAACAGGTATCCCAACTGCTGACATCAAGCGTGCGATTTCACTTGGTACAGCAAAAATCAATGTAAACACTGAAAACCAAATTGCTTCTGCGAAAGCAGTTCGCGAAACACTTGCTGCAAAAACAGAAGAGTATGATCCACGTAAATATCTTGGACCAGCTCGTGACGCAATTAAAGCGACTGTTATCGGCAAAATGCGTGAATTTGGTTCTTCTAACCAAGCATAATTTGATGAGAACCGAAAGCCGCCTGAGTCACAGGCGGTTTTCTCCATATCATGAGAAAGCGCAATCAAATTTACATTTCAGACAATTTATTGATAGGAGAGTGGCACATTTATGTTATTTTTCGTAGACACAGCGAATATCGCAGACATCAAAGAGGCACACGAGCTTGGCATTTTAGCAGGCGTGACAACAAATCCTAGTTTAGTAGCGAAAGAAAAGGACGTATCGTTCCACGACCGCCTTCGTGAAATCACTGACGTGGTATCAGGTTCAGTTAGTGCGGAAGTCATTTCTCTCAAAGCAGAAGAAATGATCGAAGAAGGAAAAGAGCTGGCTGCTATTGCACCAAATATCACAGTGAAAATCCCAATGACAACAGACGGTCTTAAAGCGGTCAAAGCGTTAACAGACCTTGGGATTAAAACAAACGTCACGTTGATTTTTAGTGCAAACCAGGCACTTCTTGCAGCTAGAGCTGGTGCGACGTATGTCTCTCCATTCCTCGGCCGCTTAGATGACATTGGCCAAAATGGTCTTGATCTCATTAGTGAAGTGAAAACCATTTTTGATGTTCATGGATTAGATACACAAATCATTGCTGCATCCATTCGTCACCCGCAACATGTGACAGAAGCTGCGCTTAGAGGTGCTCATATCGGCACAATGCCGCTGAAAGTCATCAAGCAGCTGACAAAACACCCATTAACGGATGCAGGCATTGAGCAATTTTTAGCAGACTGGAATAAATAAGTGATTGTGGCAGACGGATACGCATCCGTTTGCCGCAGTTTTCCTTAAATACGCTAAGAAATGTTTTGTGCAAAGAAGAGAACATCACAGCCTCGCAAAGCTTCGATTATTTTTCTTCCGACAAATTTCGTTTAACCTGTATTCTTTCTCTTGATATTGGCTAAATTTTGGACAAGACCTTTTAAAGCGCGACATCCACAAACAGTATAACTCCAACAGTGATCTTCTTTAAGAAGGGAGACAAATATGGAAAAGTTAAACATTGCCGGCGGTGACCCCTTGCGCGGGACCGTACATATTAGTGGTGCGAAAAATAGTGCTGTGGCACTGATTCCTGCCACGATTCTCGCTGATTCTCCAGTAACCATTGAAGGCCTTCCGCATATTTCAGATATTGACACATTACGAGATCTGTTAGAAGAGATTGGCGGAAAGGTCACGTTTGAAAAAGGTGAGATGGTTGTCAATCCTGCCTCCATGATCAGCATGCCGCTTCCTAATGGGAAAGTGAAGAAACTACGAGCATCCTATTATTTAATGGGCGCCATGCTCGGTAGATTCAAGCAGGCTGTCATTGGATTACCAGGGGGCTGTCACTTAGGACCTAGACCGATCGATCAGCATATCAAAGGCTTTGAAGCACTTGGAGCCGAGGTGACAAACGAACAGGGTGCGATTTATTTGCGCGCTGAAAAATTAGTCGGAGCCCGTATTTATCTTGATGTTGTCAGTGTAGGTGCGACCATCAATATCATGCTGGCAGCCGTGCTAGCTGAAGGGAAAACAGTGATTGAAAATGCCGCAAAAGAACCCGAAATTATTGATGTAGCAACACTGCTTGCAAGCATGGGAGCTAAAATCAAAGGTGCGGGGACGGATGTGATTCGGATCGAAGGTGTGGAATCTCTTCATGGCTGCAGGCATTCCATCATCCCTGACCGCATAGAAGCAGGTACATTTTTAATTGCAGGTGCAGCGATGGGGAATGAAGTTGTGCTTGATAATGTGATCCCAACTCATTTAGAATCAATTACGGCGAAACTTAGAGAGATGGGATTTACAATTGAAACAAGCAACGATCAAATGCTGATCGTTGGCAGAAATGAAGGACTCAAGCCTGTCGATATCAAAACCCTTGTGTATCCGGGCTTTCCGACCGATCTTCAACAGCCGATGACGGCTTTGTTAACAAAAGCGAAAGGCACGAGTGTCGTGACAGATACCATTTACTCTGCCCGCTTTAAACACATTGACGAATTGCGTCGAATGGGTGCTAACATGAAGGTGGAAGGAAGATCTGCCATTATTACAGGTCAAACGCAGCTTCAAGGTGCAAAGGTCAAAGCAAGTGATCTGCGAGCAGGTGCTTGTCTCGTTGTTGCAGGGTTAATGGCAGACGGTGTGACCGAAATCACAGGGCTTGAACATATAGACAGAGGATATAGTATGCTTGAGGAGAAGCTTGAAGGCTTGGGTGCAACCATCTGGCGTGAAAAGCTGAATGACCAAGAAATAGAAGAACTTCAAAATTCATAAGGCTTTGACTGTGAGAGGAGATTTGGACAAAAATGGAAAGAAGTTTATCGATGGAACTAGTACGGGTGACAGAAGCAGCTGCATTAAAATCTGCTCGTTGGATGGGTAGAGGTTTAAAAGACGAAGCGGATGATGCTGCAACAAGTGCCATGCGTGATGTATTTGATACGATTCCGATGAAGGGAACTGTGGTCATCGGCGAGGGAGAAATGGACGAAGCACCAATGCTTTATATTGGGGAAAAGCTTGGAAACGGATATGGACCTCGCGTGGATGTCGCTGTTGATCCATTGGAAGGAACAAATATTGTGGCAAGCGGCGGCTGGAATGCTTTAGCTGTTATTGCTGTTGCAGATCATGGCAACTTGCTGAATGCACCTGATATGTACATGGATAAGATCGCAGTAGGTCCAGAAGCGGTAGGCTGCATCGACATTGAAGCGCCTGTCATTGACAATCTTCGTGCTGTTGCAAAAGCGAAAAACAAAGATATTGAAGATGTTGTTGCGACAATTTTAAACAGAGAGCGACATGAAAAGATCATTGCTGAGCTGAGAGAAGCTGGAGCAAGAATCAAGCTGATCGATGATGGTGACGTTGCAGGAGCCATTAATACAGCATTTGATCACACAGGTGTTGATATTCTATTTGGTTCAGGTGGAGCGCCTGAAGGTGTCCTTTCTGCTGTTGCGCTTAAAGCACTTGGTGGAGAAATCCACGGTAAGCTTCTTCCACAAAGTGAAGAAGAGCTGAGACGCTGTGAGAAAATGGGACTGGATGTTGGAAAAGTCCTCAGAATGGAAGACCTCGTGAAAGGCGATGACGCCATTTTTGCAGCGACAGGTGTAACAGATGGCGAGTTATTAAAAGGTGTTCAATTTAAAGGCTCTGTTGGAACAACACATAGTGTTGTCATGCGTGCGAAATCAGGTACTGTTCGATTCGTCGATGGCAGACACAGTTTAAAGAAAAAACCGAATCTTGTCATTCGTCCGTAATCTGAAAGCGGGTATTCTTTACCCGCTTTTCATATAGGTGTCAAATATATATCATTTTCTTTTTAAAGTTGAATATTCCCTGCAAATGAGGTAAAACTAAAGAGTGCTGCGAAATTTTCTGCGAATTTACTTCTTTTAAGCTTCAACAAGTTTAAATACTGCCGCATCATGACGATATACTCATTATCCTTCTCTATGTTGACAAAGCTCTATTTCACATTGTTCCTATCTTTACGATAAAACGAGTGGGAGCGTTACCATGAGAGCAAGGTCATTCCAACAAAAAACGGAATTAAAAGCTAATCAAATACAATGGTCATGCATTTGTAATGAAATACATTGACTAGAAAAGTGTGGTGTCCATATTGAAAGATGTTTCGATTTCATCTTTGGAAAATATGAAATTAAAAGAGCTGTATGAGTTAGCAAAAAAGTACAAAATCTCTTATTACAGCAAACTAACAAAAAAAGAATTAATTTTTGCCATCTTAAAGGCAAACGCTGAGCAAGAGGATCTCTTATTTATGGAAGGGGTTCTAGAAATTATTCAGTCAGAGGGATTTGGTTTCTTAAGACCAATTAACTATTCCCCAAGCTCTGAAGACATTTATATTTCTGCTTCACAAATCAGACGCTTTGATTTAAGAAATGGTGATAAGGTGTCTGGAAAGGTACGACCTCCAAAAGAGAATGAACGCTACTATGGCCTCCTTCATGTAGAAGCGGTAAATGGGGACGACCCAGAATCAGCAAAGGAACGTGTTCACTTTCCTGCTCTCACACCGCTATTCCCTGATCGTCAAATGATTCTTGAAACACAGCCTAATCATCTGTCTACTAGAATTATGGATATGATGGCACCAGTTGGTTTTGGACAGCGTGGATTAATTGTTGCGCCGCCTAAGGCAGGGAAGACCATTTTACTCAAAGAAATTGCCAACAGCATTTCTGAAAATCATCCAGAGGCGGAACTGATTGTTCTTCTTATTGACGAACGTCCAGAGGAAGTAACAGATATCGAACGATCTGTTGCAGGTGATGTCGTTAGCTCAACCTTTGACGAAGTACCGGAAAACCACATTAAAGTAGCAGAGCTTGTATTAGAGCGTGCGATGCGTCTAGTTGAACATAAAAAAGATGTCATCATCTTAATGGACAGCATCACAAGGCTTGCTCGGGCATACAACCTGGTCATCCCGCCAAGCGGCCGAACGCTTTCCGGTGGTATTGATCCAGCGGCTTTCCACCGTCCAAAACGCTTCTTTGGTGCTGCGCGTAACATCGAAGAAGGTGGAAGCTTGACCATTTTAGCTACTGCACTTGTTGATACAGGATCACGTATGGATGATGTGATTTATGAAGAGTTTAAAGGAACAGGAAACATGGAGCTCCATTTAGACCGTTCTCTTGCAGAAAGAAGAATTTTCCCAGCCATCGACATTCGTCGTTCCGGTACAAGAAAAGAAGAACTGCTTGTGCCTAAAGAGCATCTTGATCGTCTATGGGCGATGAGAAAATCAATGTCAGATACACCTGATTTCGCTGAGAAATTCATGCGCAAAATGAGAAAAACAAAGACAAACCAAGAATTTTTCGATATTTTAACGCAAGAGTGGAAACAAGCAAATATGTCTGCATCAAGAAGATAGCTTCCTGAAAAAATACATTTGCAATCATAGACTTACACTGTTATAATTTTATCATGTGCGTTTCAGAATTTATTCTGAGATATTAACTCTGTTTCCGAATTGGATTCAGGGCGGAAGGAGATGACAGTAGATGAAAACAGGAATTCATCCTAACTACAAAAAAGCTACAGTCAAATGCGCTTGTGGAAATGAGTTTGAAACTGGATCAGTAAAAGAAGAGGTACGCATCGAGATTTGCTCTGAGTGCCATCCTTTCTATACAGGCCGTCAAAAATTCGCTTCTGCTGATGGACGTGTTGACCGCTTTAACAAAAAATACGGTCTTAAGTAATAATAGATACAATAAACAGGCAGGAATCCGTTCTTGCCTGTTTTTTTACGTGGATTGATGGAACTTTAAAACGGGGGAGAAGACCTTATGTATGTGATGAAACAAAGCGGTTGGCTTGAAGTCATCTGCGGAAGTATGTTTTCTGGAAAGTCGGAAGAATTGATTCGGAGAGCCAAAAGAGCCACCTTTGCCAAACAAGAAGTAAAAATATTCAAACCAGCGATTGATAACCGGTATAGCACAAGCTCAGTTGTGTCACATAACGGTTCATCCGTCGATGGGATTGCAGTAACCTCACCAAAAGACATAATAACGCACATATCAGAACGAACCGATGTCATTGGCATTGATGAGGTGCAATTTTTTGATGAGACAATCATTGATATTGTCACTCAATTGGCTGATAAAGGCTACCGAGTCATTGTTGCAGGCCTTGATCAAGACTTCAGAGGAGAGCCATTTGGTGTTGTTCCGCATTTAATGGCATGTGCAGAGCTTGTAACAAAACTTCAAGCAGTTTGTTCGGTATGCGGCTCCCCAGCGAGTAGAACACAACGCTTGATCGACGGTAAACCCGCATCCTATGATGATCCCATTATTTTAGTAGGTGCGCAGGAATCATACGAAGCACGATGCAGACATCACCATGAAGTACCAAAATTAGATGTTGGTACAACACTTGACAATTAAAAAAATAGCAAATGCCGCTGTGTTTCGTTTTTCGAGATTTTGGCTGAACACCCATCATTTGTACTTAAATAAATTAAATAACGCTACGAAAAAATTATCTAATTTTCAACGCTTGCGTTTTGGTATAAGCAGGCATAAAATGACTAACTGTAGTGTAAAGCATTTAAACGAAAAGTTCGATTTCTTGTCATAATTTTTTTGATTAAGGATTTTTCTCCTTGATCGTTCTTTGTATTAATAGTTCACTTTATTTATATTTTAGAAAGAGGGTAGTTTTTGATGAACAACGTGAAGAAAACAAAAGAAGGGTACCTCGAAACCACTTTGACAGGTAAAGATGTATTATCGATTCCAACGTTGAACAAAGGCGTTGCTTTCTCTGAAGAAGAAAGACAAGAGCTTGGACTAGAAGGATTACTTCCTCCAACTGTTCTGACTTTAGAACAGCAAGCAGAGAGAGCATACAAGCAATTTCTAGCTCAGCCAGATCGTCTTCGTCAAAACGTATACTTAAGTGATTTGCAAAACCGTAACGAAGTATTATTCTATAAGCTTCTAACGGACAAGCTTCGTGAAATGCTTCCTGTTGTTTACACACCAACTGTTGGTGAAGCGATTCAAGAATACAGCCATGAATACAGAAGACCTCATGGTGTCTACCTTTCAATCGACAACATTGACGGTATTGAGAAAGCATTTGAAAACTTACATGCAACAGCAGGCGACATCGACCTCATCGTAGCAACTGACTCTGAGAGTATTCTTGGAATTGGTGACTGGGGTGTTGGTGGTATCAACATCGCAATTGGTAAACTAGCTGTTTACACGGCTGCAGCAGGAATTGATCCAAGCCGCGTGATTCCAGTTGTGTTAGATGTTGGAACTAACAATGAAAAATTATTAAATGATCCATTGTACATCGGGAACCACCACAAACGTGTACAAGGTGAAAAATACGAAGAGTTCATTGATGCATATGTAAAAGCAGCACTTAAATTCTTCCCGAAAGCATTGCTTCACTGGGAAGACCTTGGAAACAAAAATGCGCGTAACATCATGAAAAAATACAACGACAACATCTTAACTTTTAATGATGATATCCAAGGTACTGGTGCCATTACTTTAGCGGGTGTTCTTGCAGCTGTCAAGAAAACTGGTACTCAATTGAAAGATCACCGTGTGATGATTTTCGGAGCTGGATCTGCTGGAATCGGAATCGCCGATCAAATGCGTGACACAATGGTTCTTGAAGGTCTAAGTGAAGATGAAGCAAACAATGCATTCTGGACGTTAGACTACAGAGGATTGCTAACAGATCAGTTTGAAGATGAAGTGCTTGATTTCCAAAAACCATACCTTCGTTCTTCTGATGAAGTAGAAGGCTGGGCTCGTGATGAAAAAGGACAAATCTCATTTGCTGAAGCAGTTCGCAAGGTGAAGCCAACCATTCTTATTGGTACATCAGGTCAAGGCGGCGCATTCACTGAAGAAATTATTAAAGAAATCGCAGCTCATACTGAGCGTCCAGTGATCATGCCGATGTCTAACCCAACTCCACTTGCTGAAGCAGTACCGGAAGATCTATTCAAATGGACAGACGGTCGTGCGCTTGTTGCAACTGGAAGCCCATTCGAAAATGTCGAGTATAACGGAATTGAACATGAAATCGGACAATCAAACAATGCGTTCGTTTTCCCTGGACTTGGTCTTGGTTCAATCGTAACGGAATCAAAAATCATCACAAAAGGCATGTTCGTTGCTTCAGCGGATGCGATTGCTGAAATGGTTGATCATGATAAACCAGGTGCTGGTCTACTTCCAAGCATTGATAAGTTACAAGAAGTTTCTATCAAAGTAGCTATTGAAGTGGCAAAAGCAGCAATTAAAGATGGTGTCGCAAGAAAAACACCTGAAAACATTGAACAAGCTGTGAAAGATGCTATGTGGATTCCTGAATATAAAAAAATTGTAAGAGCATAATAAAATGTGTAACGCGGCATTGTTTCGGGTAATGTAAGCAATGCCGCTATAAAATAAGAAACATGTAAAGGATTCAAGGAGGAATAGTAAGATGGACTTTTTAAATATTTTGATCCTCCTAGCACCGATTTTTTTCGTTATCGCGCTGGGTTGGTTCGCAGGGAACTTCGGCAGCTATGACGCTAAATCTGCAAAAGGTGTAAGTACACTTGTTACAAAGTATGCTTTGCCAGCGCACTTTATCGCCAGCATTCTGTCAACACCAAAAGATAAATTCTATAGTCAAATTCCATTTTTCGTTGCATTGATTTTCGGAATCGTAGGCTTTTATATCATTATCCTTTTAGTTACGAAATTTGCTTTTAAATATGATTTAACAGATTCATCTGTTTTCTCATTAAACTCAGCACAACCGACCTTTGCATTTATGGGGATTCCGGTCTTGGGCAGTTTATTTGGGGCTCAAGAAGTTGCAATTCCGATTGCTATTACCGGAATAGTTGTAAATGCATTGCTTGATCCAATTGCTATTATTGTGTCAACTGTCGGTGAAAAAACAAAAGGAAAAGCCAAAGACGGCGAAAGTTTCCTAAAAATGACGACGAAAGCGATTTTGCACGGTTTATCTGAGCCGCTTGCGCTTGCACCGTTAGCAAGTATCATTCTTGTTCTTTTAGGATTTAAACTTCCTGACATCGGACATGAAATGCTAGAGGAAATTGGAAGTGTGACATCAGGGGTTGCGCTCTTTGCAGTCGGTGTCACAGTCGGTATCCGCAAAATTAAACTGAGCTTACCAGCTTTCAGTATCGCATTGCTCAAAGTAGCTGTACAACCGTTACTTATGTATTTCATCGCCATTCTTATGGGTCTTTCGGCGGATGAAATTACAAAAGCTGTATTGCTTGTTGCCTTCCCAGGTTCAGCTGTTGCGGCCATGATCGCCACTCGATTTGAGAAACAGGAAGCAGAAACAGCATCTGCATTTGTGATCAGTGCGATCATGTCACTCATTACACTACCGATCATTATCGCACTTACCGTATAATATAGTAGAAAGGCTGCCTCGTTAGGCAGCCTTTCTTAGCGAAATGAATGAAACAGAGGGAAGAGCACACGCTTTTTTTTCATTTCGGGGTGTGCCTTTTCTTTTTCTTCTTCTTTTGATGGTTTTGGTTTTGTCAATGTGGCTGTGAGGCGTTCTAATTTTGCAGTTAATTCTTCAATTTCTCTTCTGTGCTGGAGGAGCTGGTAGGAAACGCCTTCATCTGCTTTCTTAGCGAGTTTCCGTTCCATTTCTTGAAAACGCGCTTCAATATGACTGACGTGTGATTGCTCTTGAAGGAGCTGTTTCACTTGTTCTTCTAAGGCTTCTATCCGTTTTGATGAGTCAGAAGTTTCTACAGCAGGTGATAATTGCTGGGCGGTTTCTTCATGGATCGGCAGTCTAATGTCATGGAGAATCACACCTTCGTTCATTTGGTGTTTGACCTCTTTGAGCAGCTGGACAATGTCATCGTGAAATTCGTAATGTCCAAGTTCATTCCGGGCGACAGGGATGTTGAGCTGTTTGACCCAGCGCTGAATGGTTTTTGAAGATACACCAATTTCCTTTGCAACCTCATTTGTATTCAAACCAAATGCCCTCCCTTTTTTCAATTACAAGTACCATTCTCTTTCGTGAGCATCCGTTCCTTCACGTTAGACAAAACAAGTAACCAATCGCCAAAGATCGTGTTTTCTAGTGAAAAATTGCAGAAAATCAATTGTTTTGGAAATTTTTTTGACTGTCATACCCCGCTATACTATAATTAGACTGTTACGCACAAAACAGAGGTGAAGACCATGTTAGACCGTTTAAAATCAATTGAAGAACGCTATGAAAAGCTAAATGAATATTTAAGTGACCCTGAAGTGGTGAACGACCCTAAGAAGCTTCGTGAATATTCGAAGGAACAATCTGATATTCAAGAAACTGTTGAGGTATATAGACAATATCGTGCGGCATATGATCAGCTAAGTGATGCGAAAGCCATGCTGGAAGATAAGCTCGATGCCGATATGCGCGACATGGTCAAAGAAGAAATTTCAGAGCTCACAGAGGAAACAGAACGTTTAGAAGACGAGCTGAAAATCTTACTCATTCCGAAAGATCCGAATGACGATAAGAACGTTATTGTGGAGGTTCGTGGTGCAGCGGGCGGAGAAGAGGCTGCGCTGTTTGCAGGAAACCTGTACCGTATGTACAGCCGTTATGCTGAAATGCAAGGCTGGAAAACGGAAGTCATGGAAGCGAGTGTCACTGGAACTGGCGGTTATAAGGAGATCATCTTTATGATTAGCGGTAAAGGTGCATATTCTAAACTAAAGTTTGAAAACGGTGCACACCGCGTGCAGCGTGTTCCTGAAACTGAGTCAGGCGGCCGTATTCATACATCAACAGCGACAGTTGCTGTATTACCAGAAGCGGAGGAAGTTGAAATTGATATCCACGAAAAAGATATTCGTGTGGATACATTTGCATCAAGCGGACCAGGGGGACAAAGTGTTAATACCACAATGTCTGCTGTTCGTTTGACTCACCTTCCAACAGGTGTAGTGGTTTCCTGTCAGGATGAGAAATCACAAATCAAAAACAAAGAAAAAGCGATGAAAGTTTTGCGTGCGAGAATTTATGATAAATTCCAGCGTGAAGCACAAGCTGAATATGACCAAACCCGTAAATCTGCTGTTGGAACAGGGGATCGTTCAGAGCGTATCCGTACGTACAATTTCCCGCAAAACCGCGTGACGGACCACCGTATCGGATTGACGATTCAAAAGCTTGATCAAATTTTAGAAGGAAAACTTGACGAGGTCATTGATGCATTAATTATGGAAGACCAAGCAAGAAAACTTCAAAATGCAAAATAAAGAGCGAACGATCTTTGAAGCCCTTAAATGGGCTTCTTCTTTGTTAACGGAAGCGGGCAGAGACCAAAACGCAGCAGAGTTAATGTTGATGCATGTGCTTGGATGGAGCAGAAGTGAACTTCTTGCCCGTTTTCATGATCCACTGCCAGAGGAGCAAGATTCACAATTCAGCGAGTTCGTAGTACAGCACAAGCGTGGAGTGCCTGTGCAGCATTTAACGGGTGTTGAATTTTTTTATGGGCGTCCTTTTGAAGTAAACAAACACGTTCTGATTCCTCGTCCTGAAACGGAGGAAGTGGTGCTGGCGGCATTGAATATGATGAATCGTGTGTTTCCTAATGATCAACCGCTCAAAGCAGTTGATGTAGGAACAGGTAGCGGTGCAATTGCGATTACGTTAGCTCTTGAAAAAGAATCTCTCACTGTGACAGCGACGGATATTTCACATGAAGCACTTGAAGTAGCAAAGCGAAATCAAGAAGCGCTTGGTGCAGACGTTCATTTTGTCCAAGGGGATTTACTTGAACCGATTATGTCTCAAGGCATCAAAGTCGATGTGTTTATTTCCAATCCTCCTTATATTGCGGCAGAAGAAATGGATGGATTATCAGAGGTTGTCACAAAGCATGAACCTGTTAATGCGCTGACAGATGGGCGTGATGGCCTGTGGTTTTATGAGCGTATCGCCTGTGATCTCCACAAGGTACTTCATCAGCAAGCGGTGGTTGTCTTTGAAATAGGACATACACAAGCACAAGATGTAAAAGCGCTTCTTTTGCAGGCGTTCCCTTCAGCTGATGTTCATATCATCAAGGACATCAACGGAAAGGATCGAGCAGTTTGCGCACACATTCAAAACGGAAGTCCGGCTGAATAAAGTCGGACTATTTTATTATGTAAAGATGAAACTTATGGTAAAAGGGAAACGTATATATAGAAGAATGAACATTCTGATCATGATTTTTTACATAAATTTGTTTTGAAGGAGCGAATGGTGTGAACAGAAGGTATGCGATGGTGTTGGTCATCGTCAGTGTACTATTGATTGTGAGTGCTTGCGGTAAACCGAGCTTTAAAAAAGAAGCAGCAGCATTTGGGGAAAACTATAAAAAAGCACAATACACAGTGAATCGAACGGATGACCTATCTGACATGAAGGAGAAGTTGAAGGATTATTTAACCGAGCATGAATATCAAGAATATACACAAGACAGCATGTTTCCAAGTGTATTAGAAGCAGCAAAAGATCAAGATTGTCAAATTAAACTGAAAAAAATTACGTTTACACCTTCAGATGAAAGCGATGACAGGATTGAATTTGACTATGAAATGATCATTCAATTTATTGACCATAAAGGAAAGGTCAAAAAGGAAATTGAGAAAAAAGGTGCAATGACAGTGATCAAAACAGATTCGGGATTAAAAATCAGCCGAGATTGGGATGGGAGACTGTACCCTTCCGATTACCAATCCTCACTAAAAAGCCGTTCATAAGTTGTTGAATGGCTTTTTTGCATGCAAAAAAACATTGATTCGCTCACCTCATGTAGTTGTTTTTTACTCATAATCTATTAAAAAAATCATTTTTGCTGTTTACGAGATGAGTTTCCTGGACACAATGTTTGTAGCGAAGAGAAAAAGTGGGGGGAACACATCATGTTCAAAAGTAAAATGATGATTTGTCTTTATATGTTTTTATTATTATGTGGTGCTTTTGCAAACCTTGGAAAAGAGGAGACGGCGGCTGCTTCTGCCAATCAGCCTGTTGTGATTCCAGATGAAGCCATTCGTTTACGCATTTTAGCCAACAGTGACCAGTCGGCAGATCAAGATGTGAAACGAAGTATTCGAGATGAGGTCAATGCCAATATAACGGAGTGGGTGAAAGACCTCACATCCATTGAAGAAGCTAGACGTGTGATTCGTTCAAAGCTTCCAGACATCAATCGTATTGCCAAAGCAAAATTAAAGGAACAACACATTGATCAATCCGTATCGGTCAGCTTTCAAAAAGCCTCATTTCCAACAAAGCTATATGGCAACTTTGTTTATCCTGCTGGGAAATATGAAGCCATTTTGATTACGTTAGGGGAAGGAGACGGAGCCAATTGGTGGTGTGTGTTATTCCCACCTCTCTGCTTTATCGATTTTTCAAACGGAGAAGCGATCGCCTCACCAGAAGGAGATGATAAAGAGCAGGTAGCCGCAGAGCCATCAAATGAATCTGTCAATGAAGTGGTAAAAGAAGAAGAGACGGGTGAAGTGAAATTCTTTCTGTTCGAATGGGTCTCTAGTCTTTTCTCTTAAAAAAGGTCTAAATCTGTTTTTGCCTCATAGAGTTGAAGTAAGAGAACAAAAAGAGGTGAAAGCATGTATTATCAATTAAGAATAGCGACAGAAGAAGATGCCCCGGCCATTAATGCCTTTCTTGAAAAAGGCCAAGCAAAAGGCGGGGTGACGATTGCAGAGCGTACGTCATTTGTGGTCATGGAAGATGCAGACGGTGAGCTTGCAGGCTGTTTAGGTCTTGAACGACTAAATGAACAAGAAGGATTGCTAAGATCACTTGTGATATCAGATAAACTGGGTCAGGGGCATATCGTTTCTCTGTTCCAAAGTGTTCAAACGCTAGGGGAAAAACAAGGTGTGGACACCTTTTATGTTGTAGCCAATCACTCCTCTTCGCATGATTTTTTAGCGCTGATGGGCTTTACGCCTATAGAGGAAATCCCAGAAAGTGTGTGGGTATCTGCGCATGCAAAAGAGTCATTGGGAAAAGAGCAGGCGGTTGTGCTGCAAAAAACAGCTAGTTAATCACAAAACACCGGACTTATTCACATACTTATCCACTGTAAAACAAGCGTTATCCACAAATTGTGGACAACGCTTGTTTTATTTAGCATCATCTTTTATACTTTCAAAAGGATAATTGAGATATATCAACAGTTTTATCTTTTTTAAAAGGAGTTTGTATGATGTTAAATACAAAAAGGTGGTCTGTGGATTTAAAAAAGGATTTATCCACATACTATCCACAAATTGAACAAGCAGCTCTGTTGTTGCGGCAGAATGAAGTGGTCGCTTTTCCGACAGAAACGGTTTATGGACTAGGGGCAAATGCAAAAGAGACAGAGGCTGTGAAGAAAATTTATGAAGCGAAAGGACGCCCAAGTGATAATCCGTTGATTGTTCACATTGCGGATGTTCAACAGCTTCATGAATTTGCGCAAATAGAAAATGAAAAAGTAACAGCGCTGATGGATGCCTTTTGGCCAGGAGCTCTCACCATTGTTCTACCTTGTAAGCCGGGCACATTATCAAAGCAGGTGACGGCAGGTTTAACGACAGTAGGCGTAAGAATGCCTGATCATCCTGTTGCGCTTGAACTCATCCGAGCAGCTGGTCTGCCAATTGCCGCGCCTAGTGCCAACCGTTCGGGAAAACCGTCGCCGACACTTGCGGATCATGTCGCGAGTGATCTTGATGGGAAAATTGCAGGCATTGTCGATGGTGGTTCAACAGGTATTGGCGTGGAGTCAACGGTTGTATCTTGTGTAGACGAGATTCCAGTGATCTTAAGGCCGGGCGGTATTACAAAAGAAGCATTAGAAGAGGTCGTAGGAACGGTCAACACGGATCCAGGGTTGACGAAAAAGGATGAGGCGCCAGTATCGCCGGGAATGAAATATACACATTATGCACCTGAAGCACAAATGTATATATTTCATGGGAGTGATGAAGACATGCAGCTGCACATTCAGAAGTACCGAGCTGAAGGGCTAAAAGTAGGTGTGCTGACGACAGAAGAAAAGAAGGAATGGTTTGCGGCAGATGTTATCTTTAGCTGTGGATGGAGAGAAAAGCCTGAAACGGTTGCGGCAAACTTATATCGTGTGCTGAGACAATTTGATGAAACGGATGTAGACTTGATCATTTCAGAAGCCTTCTCAGAGCAGGGAGTTGGTTCTGCGATCATGAACCGTCTGCAAAAAGCGGCAGGAGGGCGCACTCTCTCTTCATTCAAATAGTTCTATCCTCTCTTGGACAAACATAGGTTAAAGGAGAATGCGTGTCCAAGGGGGATTTACATGAATGAACTAGCTGGGGAATTGCTGACACTCAGTATCATGGCTTTTGCACTTGGAATGGATGCCTTTTCGGTTGGACTCGGCATGGGGATGATTCAGCTGAGATTCCGCCAAATCCTTTATATTGGACTTGTCATTGGGATATTTCATATGTTTATGCCTCTTTTTGGCATGCTAACAGGTCAGCTTTTATCTGGCTGGCTTGGGCTCCTAGCAACCTATATAGGCGGGGCGCTGCTTTTGGTGCTGGGTCTGCAAATGATCATCGCTTCTATCCGAAAAGAAGATAAGCCATTTATCGCACCTGTTGGGGCCGGTCTCGTTCTTTTTGCAACAAGTGTGAGTTTAGATAGTTTTTCCGTTGGCTTAAGCCTGGGGATTTACGGTTCTCGGGTGTTGATGACCATTTTATTGTTTGGCTTTTTTAGTATGATGCTCACATGGCTTGGATTATTACTCGGTAAACAGGTTCGGTCATGGGTAGGTTCATACAGCGGGGTGCTTGGCGGATTGATTTTACTAGCCTTTGGAATCAAATTATTATTTCCGCTCTAGCCTGTCTCCTTACATAACATGTAGAATGAAATGCTATATAATAGAAGAAAAGGAGGTCGAAAGATGAATATCTTATTTGTTTGTACGGGAAATACTTGCAGAAGTCCGATGGCTCAAGCCCTTTTTTCCTCCATTGCAGATGAAAAAGGCTTACAGGTCACTGTAAAATCAGCGGGCATCTTCGCCTCTGATGCAGGGAAGGCTTCTCCTCAAGCAGTCGAAGCATTATTTGAGAAAAGCATTCCACTGAATCACTCGTCGTCTAAACTAACAGAAGAACTTCTTCATGAAGCAGATTATGTCTTCACCATGACGATTCAGCATAAACAGTTGATTGTGGAGCAATATGCTCATGTGAAAGACAAGGTCTTCACTCTAAAAGAATTTGCGACAGGATCAGAAGGTGACGTGTCGGATCCATTTGGAGGGAGCCTCTCCATTTATCAGGAGACACGAGATGAACTAGAAACGCTATTGTATCAACTTGCTAAAAAGCTTAAACAGGATCATAAATCCTCATAAATGGACAACCTGTAAAACCGTTGCGCAAACGGTTTTTCTGCTTTTGTTTGCAAATGACTAGGCAGAGGTTAAAATATAACTGTAAATAAAGAATGAATGTAAGACATGACAGATTAACTCACCCTTAGGAGGAATTGCCCGATGAAAGTAGCCATTGCATCCGATCACGGCGGAACGAATATTCGTGAAGAAATCAAACAACTAATGGATGAATTAAAGATTGAATACATTGATATGGGTTGTGAATGTGGATCAGGTTCTGTAGACTACCCTGACTATGCTTTTCCTGTAGCCAATATGGTGGCAAACGGGGAAGTCGATCGAGGCATTTTGATTTGCGGGACAGGTATCGGTATGAGCATTTCAGCAAACAAAGTGAAAGGCATCCGCTGTGCACTGGCGCATGATACATTCAGTGCAAAGGCGACGAGAGAACATAACGATACAAATGTTCTTGCGATGGGAGAACGAGTCATTGGACCAGGACTGGCAAGAGAGATTGCTCACATTTGGCTGACAACAGAATTTACTGCAGGACGTCATGCTGTGCGGATTGGTAAAATCGCTGATTACGAAGAAAAGCACTTGTAAGGAGCGCTTAACATGAACATTGGTCAAGATTGGCTTGAAATGTTAAAAGAGTTTCATCAAACAGTTGAACTGCGAGCTGGCCACATTTTAGTGATTGGCTGCAGTACGTCAGAAGTGGCTGGCGAGCACATTGGGACAGCGGGAAGTGAGCAAATTGCTGAAGCTATTTTTCAAGAGCTCGATCAACTGAGACGCGAGACAGGAATCGAATTGGCCTTCCAATGCTGCGAGCATTTGAATCGTGCCCTCGTTGTGGAAGAAGAGGTGGCGTACCGGCTTAACTTAGAGATTGTAGCGGCTGTACCTGTCCGTCAGGCGGGTGGTTCTATGGCGGCGCATGCGTATCAGCAAATGGAACACCCTGTGTTGGTTGAATCCATTTCAGCGCATGCAGGGATTGATATCGGTGATACATTCATCGGCATGCACTTAAAGCGGGTAGCCGTACCGGTCCGTCTCAGCCGTCATCAATTAGGACAAGCACATGTGACGTTTGCAAAAACTCGTCCAAAGCTGATTGGCGGAGAACGAGCCGTTTATACAAGATCATAGTTCGGATATATTTCTAATATAATGTTGAATGATGAAGACGCTTAACCCTTTGAATATTCGGGTTTTCATAAAAAATAAGTCGATTTTCCAAAAAAAACTTTTACATTTTACTCAAAAACCGTGTACAATGAGATGGTGAAAACATCGAATGGAAATAGATTGGAGAGGATTTCGCTGATGAAACATTTACCTGAGCAAGACGCACAAGTATTCAAAGCAATTCAACTAGAGCGGAAACGCCAGCAGGACAAAATCGAATTAATTGCATCAGAAAACTTCGTAAGCGAAGCAGTCATGGAAGCGCAGGGCTCTGTCTTAACAAACAAATATGCAGAAGGTTACCCTGGTAAACGCTACTATGGCGGCTGTGAACATGTAGACGTTGTAGAAGATATCGCACGTGACCGCGCAAAAGAAATTTTTGGCGCTGAGTATGTGAACGTACAGCCTCACTCAGGAGCTCAAGCGAATATGGCCGTATACTTTACAATCCTTGAGCATGGCGATACAGTGCTAGGCATGAACTTATCACATGGCGGGCATTTAACACATGGAAGCCCTGTAAACTTTAGCGGCGTACAGTACAACTTTGTAGAATACGGTGTAGATAAAGAAACACAACATATCGACTACCAAGATGTACTTGAAAAAGCACGTGAGCATAAGCCGAAACTAATCGTAGCGGGTGCAAGTGCTTACCCACGTCAAATTGATTTCAAAAAGTTCCGTGAAATTGCCGATGAAGTCGGTGCTTACTTTATGGTGGACATGGCTCACATCGCGGGTCTTGTTGCAGCAGGTCTTCATCCAAATCCAGTTCCTTACGCTGATTTTGTGACAACGACAACTCACAAAACATTGCGCGGACCTCGCGGCGGAATGATTCTATGCCGTGAAGAGTTTGGTAAAAAGATCGACAAATCGATCTTCCCTGGTATTCAAGGTGGACCACTCATGCATGTGATCTCTGCAAAAGCTGTTTCTTTCGGTGAAGTATTGAACGGAGATTTCAAAACATATGCACAAAACGTGATTGATAACGCAAAACAACTAGCTGAAACACTTTTATCTGAGGATATTCAGCTTGTATCTGGTGGAACAGATAACCATCTTGTTCTCATCGACTTGCGCTCTCTTGGCATTACAGGAAAAATTGCAGAAAACGTTCTTGATGAAATTGGTATCACAGTGAACAAAAATGCGATTCCTTATGATCCAGAGAAACCATTTGTTACAAGTGGTGTACGTGTAGGTACAGCAGCAGTGACAAGCCGTGGCTTCGATCAAGAAGCGATGAAAGAAGTCGGTTCCATCATTGCGCTTGCGCTGAAACATCATGAAGATGAAGCGAAATTAGAAGAGGCGAAAAAGCGTGTATCTGATCTGACAGCTCGTTTCCCTCTATATCAAGAATTAGATTATTAAGATGCAGACCCATTTGCCTATTTTTGGCATGTGGGTTTTTTTTGTAGGATTTGCGAATCATATTGAAAGATGATGTCTTTTTATGTAGAATTGTAGGAAGTGTGCAAAGTTCACCGGAAGATGACAGAAAAGGAGTTGTAGCAAGCAATGGCAAAGGTTTATGTATTTGATCACCCGCTTATTCAGCACAAACTTACATATATTCGTGACGTTCATACAGGAACAAAAGAATTTAGAGAGCTAGTGGATGAAGTCGCAACATTAATGGCATTTGAAATCACAAGAGACTTACCGCTTGAAGAGGTAGATGTAGAAACACCTGTACAAGTCGCTAAATCAAACGTGATCTCAGGTAAAAAACTCGGAGTTGTGCCGATTTTAAGAGCAGGTCTTGGAATGGTAGACGGGATTTTGAAACTCATTCCAGCTGCCAAAGTGGGACATGTCGGTTTATACCGTGATCCGAAGACATTAAAGCCTGTTGAATATTATGTGAAGCTTCCATCTGATGTGGAAGAGCGTGAATTTATCGTAGTAGACCCAATGCTTGCAACGGGCGGATCAGCAGTAGAAGCATTAAACAGCTTGAAAAAACGCGGTGCGAAAAACATCCGCTTCATGTGTCTGATTGCTGCGCCAGAAGGTGTAGAAGAAATGCAAAAGCATCATCCAGATGTTGATATCTACATTGCAGCATTAGATGAGAAGTTAAACGAAAAAGGTTACATCATCCCAGGTCTTGGTGATGCTGGTGACCGTATGTATGGAACAAAATAAGAATGATTCATGAAAAGCCCACATGCAAACGTGCATGTGGGCTTTTTTGAAAAATATGACAAACGGTTGATATCGTTCTTAGAAAAATCAATGTATACTGAACATTAGCAGTTTTTTTGAATGAATGTCACATCTCTCCTAAAGTTTGATGAAATTGTGAACATTTTGTGTGCTCTCTCATTATAGAAAAGTTTTTTAACTTTCAACGGATTGACACATCATAGACGCTATTGTATGCTAAACGAGGGTATTATGGTAAGGTTTTCATAGCCTATAGCACTCTACTAATCCTCATTGTGAACCCTTTAATAATCAGGGTTTGTATCAGCGAATGAAGCAGAATCCCATAGATCTAAAGATTTCAAGTCTGATTGCACAATTAGACCGATGGGTGATTGATTTTTTTCAAACAGGACGGCTTATCATAAGCGTCTTCTACGCAGTTTTCATCACCATTTATCACCTTTTTTACAATATTTTTCATCGGGAGTCAGATGAATGAACGATCCAAACGTCATTTTCCGCAGACAGAGTAAATATATGTTCTATTTATTGGCAATTTTTGTGTTTGGCTATGCCATGCCTGGTTTTAAACCACTGTTTCTTGGTTTCATTATCGGCACAATTTTTGCTTTCTTTAATTTATTCCTGCTTATTCGGAGAATGCATGCTTTTGATCGAGCAGTTAAAAAAGGAAAATCTATTCGTTCAATGGGAAGTACAGCCAGGTGGGCCAACGCAATTCTCGCAGTAGCGATTGCTTGGCGTTACCCTAACGAAGTTCATCTGGCAGGTGTTGTTATAGGATTAATGACAATATATCCTGTCATTATGATAGATTCCTTCATTCAACTTAAACGTTCTACTATGGAAGAGAGGTGAATACTCTTTGGGTCACAGTTCAAAAACTACAGAATTTTTAGGGTTAACGTTCAACTTATCCAATGTTCTCATGATTACGATTGCTAGTATCATCGTTCTTCTCATAGCGGTGCTGACTACTCGTGTTCTGGCTATTCGTCCGACAAAGGCGCAGAACTTCATGGAATGGATCGTTGATTTTGTTCGAAATATCATAGGTAGTTCGATGGACATGAAAACAGGAGCCCCATTTCTAGCGCTTGGCGTTACATTACTCATGTACATATTTGTTTCAAACATGCTTGGACTGCCATTCTCGATTACGGTCGATCACAACTTATGGTGGAAATCACCAACTGCTGATCCTGCAATCACAATGACACTAGCGGTTATGGTCATGGGATTGACACACTACTATGGTGTTAAAGCAAAAGGAGTCAAGGAATATACAAAAGACTACTTTAGACCAATCCCACTTTTAGTACCGCTGAAAATTATTGAAGAATTTGCAAACACATTAACACTTGGTTTGCGTCTTTATGGAAATATTTTCGCTGGAGAGATTCTTCTTGGTTTACTTGCAGGACTTGCGACTAATTTCTATTCGCAAAACCTTGCACTAGGTATCATTGGTACATTAGGTGCCATCGTGCCGATGATTGTATGGCAGGCATTCAGTTTGTTTGTCGGAACCATCCAGGCATTTATCTTCACCATGCTGACAATGGTGTATATCTCCCATAAAGTCAGCGACGAACACTAAAAAATTGAGAGTCCAAAAAGGACGTTATTTTAAAGGAGGAGCTTTTTAATGAATTTAATAGCAGCAGCAATTGCAATCGGTTTAGGAGCACTAGGAGCAGGTATTGGTAACGGTCTAATCGTATCTAAAACAGTTGAAGGAATCGCTCGTCAGCCAGAAGCTGGTAGAGAACTAAGAACACTTATGTTCATCGGGGTAGCTTTAGTTGAGGCACTTCCAATTATCGCTGTCGTTATCGCATTCTTGGCATTCTTTGGTTAATATGTGAGAAGCGTTCTAATATGAATTTTAATGGCGAAGATCAGATTAGTTCGAAACTTCGCCATTCCTTTATGTTTTGTTTCTTAACATATTATTTAAAGAAGGGAGTTGCCGTACTAAATGTCTCAGTTACCAGTAGTTTTAGGAGCAGGTCTAAACACCGGAGATATCATATTCCAGCTGATCGCTATGCTCATCCTGCTTGCACTTTTAAAGAAATTTGCGCTTAAGCCTTTATTAGGGATTATGAAACAGCGTGAAGATTATATAGGAAATGAAATTTCAAGTGCTGAAGAAAAGCACGTTCAAGCTGAAAAGCTTCTTGAAGAACAACGTGTCTTATTAAAAGAAGCACGCGAAGAATCACATACACTCATCGAAAATGCGAAAAAGATTGGTGAGAAACAAAAAGAAGATATCATTCAAGCAGCGCGTCAAGAATCAGAGCGCTTGAAAGAGTCTGCTAGAACTGAAATCGTGAAAGAAAAAGAACAAGCTGTGGCTGCACTGCGAGAGCAAGTTGCATCACTATCTGTATTAATTGCTTCTAAAGTGATTGAAAAAGAACTTGATGAGCAAGCACAAGAGAAATTGATCCAAGAGTATCTTAAAGAGGCAGGCGAAAGCCGATGAGCGTGACTATTGTCTCTAAGCGTTACGCTTCTGCTCTTTTTGACATCGTTCTTGCTTCTTCGGCAGTAGACGAAACTGAAAAAGAGCTGAATGAGATCAAAAAAGTTCTGAAGGCTGACCAAGAATTAAATGACTTTCTTGTTCATCCGAAGATTACGGCAGACAAAAAGAAACATCTGATTGCAGAAGCTTTCAAAGGTGTTTCGACATATGTTTTGCACACAATGTATTTACTGATTGACCGCGGGCGCACGAATATTTTTCCTGAAATGGCGTCTGAGTTTGTGAAACTTGCAAACCGTACGAAACAAATAGACGATGCGATCGTGTATTCAGTTAAACCGCTCAGCGGAGCTGAAATTCAATCTTTATCTGAAGTATTTGCCAAAAAAGCCGGAGTCACATCACTGCGTGTTGAAAACGTGATTGACAAGGATCTAATAGGCGGAGTGAAAATCCGTATCGGAAACCGCATTTATGACGGCAGTGTTAGCGGAAAGCTTTCCCGCATTGAACGTCAGCTTGCAGGCGAAAATCGTTAGAAGGGGTGAAACCTTAGTGAGTATCAAAGCTGAAGAGATTAGCGCGCTGATAAAGCAGCAAATCCAAAACTATCAATCTGAAATTGAAGTAAAAGATGTCGGTACAGTCATTCAAGTAGGGGACGGTATCGCGCGTGTACATGGCCTTGACAACATTATGGCAGGAGAGCTTGTTGAGTTCTCTAACGGTGTAATGGGTATGGCTCAAAACCTTGAGGAGTCTAACGTAGGTATCGTAATCTTAGGACCTTACAAAGATATCCGTGAAGGTGACGACGTAAAACGTACAGGTCGTATCATGGAGGTTCCAGTAGGGGAAGAGTTAATCGGACGTATTGTGAACCCACTTGGCCAGCCTGTTGATGGACTAGGTCCAATTTTAACAAGCAAAACACGTCCAATCGAAAGTGAAGCACCAGGCGTTATGGATCGTAAATCGGTACATGAGCCGCTTCAAACGGGAATTAAAGCAATTGATGCCTTGATTCCAATCGGACGCGGACAGCGTGAATTGATCATTGGGGACCGTCAAACAGGTAAAACATCTGTTGCAATCGATACGATCCTGAACCAAAAAGATCAAGACATGATCTGTATCTATGTAGCGATCGGACAAAAAGAATCAACTGTTCGTGGTGTTGTTGAAACACTTCGTAAGCATGGTGCGCTTGACTACACAATCGTTGTCACAGCTTCTGCATCACAGCCAGCTCCACTTCTTTACCTTGCTCCTTATGCAGGTGTAACGATGGGTGAGGAATTCATGTATAACGGCAAGCATGTGCTTGTTGTGTATGATGACCTTTCTAAACAAGCGGCAGCTTACCGTGAGCTTTCATTATTGCTTCGTCGTCCTCCAGGCCGTGAAGCATTCCCTGGTGATGTTTTCTATCTTCACTCTCGTTTATTAGAGCGTGCAGCGAAGCTTAGTGATGAAAAGGGTGGCGGTTCTATCACAGCATTGCCTTTCGTAGAAACGCAAGCTGGTGATATCTCTGCATATATCCCAACAAACGTTATCTCAATCACAGATGGACAGATCTTCTTACAATCTGATCTCTTCTTCTCAGGCGTACGTCCAGCGGTAAACGCAGGATTGTCTGTATCTCGTGTAGGTGGTTCTGCACAAATCAAAGCGATGAAAAAGGTAGCAGGTACACTTCGTCTGGATCTTGCTTCTTATCGTGAGCTTGAAGCATTCGCTCAGTTTGGATCTGATCTAGACCAAGCGACTCAAGCCAAATTAAACCGTGGTGCTAGAACAGTTGAAGTCTTAAAACAAGACTTGAACAAACCGCTGAAAGTTGAAAAACAAGTAGCGATTCTTTATGCACTGACAAGAGGATACTTAGATGATGTAGCGATTGCTGATGTCAAACGCTTTGAAGCTGAGTTATTCATGTACATTGAAGAAAACCATAAAGACTTGTTTGACACAATCTCTCAAACAGGAAACATGCCTGCTGATGAAGAGTGGAAAACAGCGATCGAAGGCTTTAAACGTACGTTTGCACCAAGCAACTAATTAGTAATCTTTCCGAGAGAAAAAGATTCTCTTTTTCTCTCTTTTCACGTAAATGAACACGGATTCCTGAAAAAAGGTGGTGAAATCTTTGGCCTCATTACGCGATATTAAGTCAAGGATCACGTCAACAAAAAAATCGAGTCAGATCACAAAAGCGATGCAAATGGTATCAGCTGCGAAACTGAATCGTGCTGAAAATAATGCGAAGTCCTTTGTTCCTTACATGGAGAAAATCCAAGAAGTCGTTGCGGCAATCGCAACTGGAACAAGTGCTAAGCACCCAATGCTTCTTTCAAGACCTGTTAAGAAAACAGGGTATCTCGTCATTACATCTGATCGAGGACTTGCAGGACCTTTTAACAGCTCGATTTTACGTGCCGCTTACCAAGCCATTCAATCTCGTCATCAATCTGCTGATGAATATGCGGTGATTGTGATTGGTAAAATCGGACGCGACTTCTTCAAAAAGCGTGGTATTCCAGTTATTTCTGAAGTAACAGGGCTTGGAGACGAAGTAGCGTTTGCTGATATTAAAGAATTAGCAAGCAGTACAGTGCAAATGTTCTCTGATGAAGCGTTTGATGAGCTTTACATGTTCTATAACCATTTCGTCAGTGCCATTTCACAAGAAGTAACAGAGAAAAAATTATTGCCGCTAACGGACCTTTCGGCCGCAGCGACACCAAATAAACGTTCCGCATCTTATGAGTTTGAGCCTTCTGAAGAAGAAATTCTTGAAGTTCTCCTTCCTCAATATGCAGAGAGTTTGATTTTCGGTGCGCTTCTTGACAGCAAAGCAAGTGAACATGCTGCAAGGATGACAGCAATGAAGAGTGCAACAGACAACGCAAAAGAATTGATCGACAGCCTGACACTCTCTTACAACCGTGCTCGTCAAGCAGCGATTACACAAGAGATTACAGAAATTGTCGGCGGAGCAGCTGCCTTAGAATAGAAATAATTGTCAGGAGGGAATGCAATGAAAACAGGACGCATCAGTCAGATCATGGGACCAGTCGTAGACGTTCGTTTTGAAGACGGTCACTTGCCTGAGATTTATAATGCGATCAAAGTTTCGCATAAAGCGGAAAGCGAAAGTGAAGTTGATATCGACTTAACTTTAGAAGTAGCACTACATTTAGGTGATGATACAGTGAGAACCATCGCAATGGCATCAACAGACGGTGTGAAGCGCGGTATGGAAGCTGTAGACCTTGGAAAACCAATTTCAGTACCAGTTGGTAACGTAACACTTGGACGTGTATTCAACGTACTGGGAGATAACATTGACTTAGATGAGCCACTTGGTGTGGAAGCGCAAAGAGACCCAATCCACAGACAAGCGCCTTCTTTTGATCAACTTTCTACAGAAGTTGAAATTCTTGAAACAGGTATCAAAGTTGTTGACCTTCTTGCTCCTTACATCAAAGGTGGAAAGATCGGTCTATTCGGTGGAGCCGGTGTTGGTAAAACCGTTCTGATTCAAGAATTGATCAACAACATCGCACAAGAACACGGCGGTATTTCTGTATTCGCTGGTGTTGGAGAGCGTACACGTGAAGGAAATGACCTTTACTACGAAATGAAAGATTCTGGCGTTATCGAAAAAACAGCGATGGTCTTCGGCCAAATGAACGAGCCACCAGGTGCACGTATGCGTGTAGCTCTAACTGGTTTGACAATGGCAGAGCATTTCCGTGATGAACAAGGTCAAGACGTATTGTTCTTCATCGATAACATCTATCGTTTTACACAAGCAGGTTCTGAAGTATCAGCCCTTCTTGGACGTATGCCTTCAGCGGTAGGTTATCAGCCAACTCTTGCAACAGAAATGGGTCAGCTTCAAGAGCGTATCACGTCTACAAACGTAGGATCGGTTACATCGATTCAAGCGATCTATGTACCTGCGGATGACTATACAGATCCAGCTCCAGCTACAACGTTCGCTCACCTTGATGCAACGACAAACCTTGAGCGTAAGTTGACAGAGATGGGGATTTACCCAGCGGTAGATCCACTTGCTTCAACATCTCGTGCCCTTGCACCTGAGATTGTTGGCGAAGAGCATTATGCGATCGCGCGTGAAGTTCAGCAAACATTGCAACGTTATAAAGAATTGCAAGATATCATTGCCATTTTAGGTATGGATGAATTATCTGAGGACGATAAGCTTGTGGTACACAGAGCTCGTCGTGTTCAATTCTTCCTATCTCAAAACTTCCACGTAGCAGAACAGTTTACTGGTCAAAAAGGTTCTTATGTGCCATTGCAAGAAACTGTTAAAGGCTTCAAGGAAATCTTATCTGGTAAATACGATCACCTTCCAGAAGATGCATTCCGCTTAGTCGGTCGCATTGAAGAAGTGGTTGAAAAAGCCAAAGAGATGGGTGTAGAGGCCTAATCTGGTCCTTAGGAGGGTAAAAGCATGAAGACCGTTCAAGTCAATATCGTTACTCCCGACGGCCCAGTGTATGAAGCGGATGTGGAAATGGTCAGTGTAAGAGCAGAAAGCGGTGAGCTTGGGATTTTAGCTGGCCACGTTCCAATGGTTGCTCCGCTAAAAATCGGTGCAGTTCGCTTAAAACATAGTGGATCAACTGAATTGGTTGCAGTAAGCGGTGGATTTGTTGAAGTTCGCCCCGAAAAAGTAACCATTCTTGCTCAGGCTGCTGAAACATCAGACAAAGTTGATGTCGATCGTGCAAAATCAGCGAAACAGCGTGCTGAAGAGCATTTGAACCACCCGAATGAAAGTGATGTACGCAGGGCGGAACTCGCATTAAAACGGGCATTAAACCGTTTAAATGTAGCAGGGAAATAAAACAGAAAATCCTTCTTATCATTGCGATAAGAAGGATTTTTTTAAGGATTACATGAGAGACTGATACATCGACACATACGGATGAGATGCTTGCTTTTCAAGATATAAATGCTCGCAAAAATGCGTACTATGCCACGTTTTATTGTTTCGGCGCAAGCCAAGGGTGTATTGATGCGAAGAGTCCATATAAGGCCGCACGACCCAATCAGCATCTGAATGATGCTTGATGACAACCTCTCCCATGTACACACTCAACATCGCTTCCAATGCATCAATAGGCATTTTCCACTCAGCAAAAAGCTGCTGACGGAAGGCATCGAAGTATAATGACTCTAACTGATAAAGGCTTTCCTCTGAGTAATCCAAAGAAATGTTATGAAAATGACACAATTGTGCTAATTCTTCTAGCTGTGTCTGTCTATAATCAAAGTAGAAAGCAATGGCTTCCCATTCATGTTCAAATGAGGGAACCAGTTCTCCGTACAAATCAACAAAGTCAGGAAAAGAATCTTTCAAATATGATCAGCTCCTTCCACCGCAGTATATCATCTCCTTCGCATCAGAATAAGAGGGGATTCACTCTAAATGTAGCTCTTTTTTCCAAATGATTCATCTTTCCGATTTTGGAGGATATAATGAAAGGGAGTTTTCCTTTACAGAAATCAATAAAAGGAGGATTCAAGTGTATGGAAGACGTAGGACAACAAGCAATTGTCAGTATTGTGATCCACCTATTTTTTATCGCCATTACGTGGTGGGCATTGCTTGCGGTGAATATTGATCCACTGATTAAAAAAGGAAAAATTATTCAAGCTAGATTGCTCATGATGCTGCTCACGATTGCTATTGCATCGGCAGTCAGCAATTTCTTCCTTGATTATTTAAATTTCTCCAGACAAATCCCTTATATGTTTTAACATAAAAGGTTTGGTCACTGCCTTCTGCGGGAACGTAAAAAGAAGTGTCAAAAATATGGCCTTTGATGACTTTTCCACGTATGCATTGACCTCCTTGCGGCAACACTTGTAGCAAGGGGGAATGACAAGTGAGAAAGTATTTAAAAGGTTGGCCATTATTTGCATTTATTCTTTTTTTTGTTCTGATGATTCAAGGTGTTCGGGCGGAAGAAACATCCAAGCTCGCCCAAATAGCAGAAGGTATGAAAAACCAGCAAATCGAAGTAAGTGGATGGACGCTTCATGCCAAAAAAAATATAGACATTTCATCCGAACAATTTTCAAAAAAAGTGAAACGTTTGAAAGACGAACTACGACAGTATGAGTGGACCGAAAAAAAAGAGAAACATGTCACCAAAGTCACAGGAATTTACAAAGATGAAAAAAATGATACATTATCGAAAATTTTACTCGTGAAGACCGACACAAAATCAAACCAAAAGTCGTATTTATTATATGAGCAAAAAGGTGCTCGCCCACTGAATACCTGGGAGCATACATATGATCAGTTCGTACGTCATGCAAAAAGCATATTACAAGAGAAATTTGTGATTTTTACTTGTCTCGATGGTCATGTAAATGGTATGATGGATGTTGTTTTGCAAAAAAAAGCTGAAATGATAGCAAATGAATTTCAAGCAAAACCAGTTGAGTATCTCGTTGAGTCTAATTTTGTGTCGCTTTCCGCTTACACAGAGAAGTGGGAACAGTTCATTATGACTTCAAATGATAAAATGAATGTTCAAATTGCCATCAGAAGTTCGGAAATGAACGAAAATCATACGATTACGGTTGGCACACCAATCGTAACGACTGAATATTAATATAGAGAATTTGGGACGCGGAGGGGAAGACCTTGGAAAAAATCATCGTCCGCGGCGGTCAAAAGTTAAACGGCACAGTTAAAGTAGAAGGCGCAAAAAATGCCGTTTTACCAGTTATCGCTGCATCTTTGTTAGCAAGTACAGAAAAAAGCGTAATTTGTGATGTACCTACGCTCTCCGATGTATATACAATCAATGAAGTGTTACGTCATTTAGGAGCAGAAGTACATTTTGAAAATAACGAAGTATCAGTAGATGCATCTCATGCACTAGAAACTGAGGCTCCGTTTGAGTACGTCCGTAAAATGAGAGCATCTGTGCTCGTCATGGGACCACTTTTAGCTAGAACAGGTCATGCAAGAGTTGCATTACCTGGTGGTTGTGCGATTGGTTCAAGACCAATTGATCAGCATTTAAAAGGCTTTGAAGCAATGGGAGCTAAAATTCAAGTAGGTAATGGTTTCATCGAGGCTGAAGTAAATGGCCGTTTAAAAGGTGCAAAAATCTATTTGGATTTCCCAAGTGTAGGGGCAACTGAAAACATCATCATGGCAGCAGCATTGGCTGAAGGAACGACGATTTTAGAAAACGTAGCAAAAGAACCTGAAATTGTTGATTTGGCAAACTACATCAATGCCATGGGCGGTAAGGTTCGCGGGGCTGGAACTGGTACAATCAAAATCGAAGGTGTAGAAACACTTCACGGTGCAAAACACAACATCATCCCTGACCGAATTGAAGCTGGTACGTTTATGGTGGCAGCAGCCATTACTGAAGGAAATGTTCTTGTAAAAGGCGCTGTGCCTGAGCACATGACTTCACTTGTGGCAAAAATGGAAGAAATGGGTATTCAGATCATTGAAGAAGAAGAAGGTTTAAGAGTCATTGGACCATCTGAGCTCAAGCCAATCGATCTAAAAACAATGCCGCATCCTGGGTTCCCAACGGATATGCAATCTCAGATGATGGCGCTATTGCTTCGTGCGAACGGAACAAGCATGATCACAGAAACTGTGTTTGAAAATCGTTTTATGCATGCTGAAGAATTCCGCCGCATGAATGGCGATATTAAAATTGAGGGTCGCTCTGTGATTATCAATGGACCTGTTCAACTTCAAGGTGCTGAAGTGGCAGCGACTGATTTAAGAGCAGGAGCAGCACTTGTACTTGCTGGATTAGTGGCAGAAGGTCATACACGTGTCACTGAATTGAAGCATATTGATCGTGGATATGTGAACTTCCACCAAAAACTAGCAGCAATCGGTGCAGACATTGAAAGAGTAAATGATGAATCAGCAGATGTGACACAAGAACAAGTTGTATCAGATCTGAACGCGTAATGATAAAAGAAATCAGTGTGTCCATTTGGGCATGCTGATTTTTTTTAGAATCATAGACTGGTTGCATTTTCAAAAGCTTATCATTAGTGTATCCAATCATTTTAAATTTTATTCATAAAGACGAACAGTAAATCAAATGATGAAGAGCGCGAGCGTATCACCAAAAGACTTGTCCAATGAATGAAAGAAGCTGTCATATTAGCTTGTCCTTGCCCATAGGATAAAAGAGATTCAATGACAAATGGGGGCAGCCAAATGAAACCAATGATATGGACAATCGCAGGAATTTGCATCATCATTTTAATGATTCCAACCTTACTCGTGTTGCCGACGTTCCAAGGAAAACCAGCGGCCATCCAACACGTAGCAGCAGAACCATCAGTTAAAAAAGAAGTGAAAGGTTCAGTCAAATTGAAACAATCACCCGTCTCCATTCCCGTCTACCGTTCAGCGCATCAGCAGGTAGAAAACATCCCCTTAGAAGAGTATGTGATCGGTGTCGTCGCTTCTGAAATGCCAGCCGATTTTGAAATTGAGGCGCTCAAGGCACAGGCACTCGCCGCTAGAACGTATATCGTCAGACAAATGATCATTGATAAAACCGTCAAATCTCCACAAGGTTCTCTTGTAGATGACACTCAAATGTTCCAAGTGTACAAAAATAAACAGGAACTGAAGAAAATTTGGGGAAAAGCGTACAATTGGAAATTAAAAAAGGTCACAGAAGCGGTTGCTAGTACACAAGGGAAAGTACTGACGTATGACGAAAAACCAATTGATGCTTCCTTCTTTTCGACAAGTAATGGGAAAACCGAAAATGCAGAAGCTTATTGGAAAAATGAAATCCCTTATTTGAAAAGCGTCTCAAGTAAATGGGACGAAAAATCACCCAAATTCCAAAACAAGAAAACCATCACAGTGAGCGAATTTCAGCAAAAACTGGGTGTGACCCTTGGCCAGCAGCAGGTGGGAGAAATTGTAGAACGAACACCAGGCAATCAAGTAGCCAAAGCCGTCATTAATGGAAAAACATTGTCGGGCAGAGACATTCGCGAATCACTAGGATTGCACTCTGCAGACTTTACATGGGAACGAAAGGGTCAGCAAATCGTGATTACGACAAAAGGGTATGGCCATGGTGTGGGCATGAGTCAGTATGGTGCACATTATATGGCACAGTCAGGTAAAAAAGTAGAGGCGATCGTGAAACATTATTATCAAGGGATAAAAATTGAATCAGCTGATCGCTTTCTGAACACATATATGGCTAAGAAATAAAAGCAAAGATGCCTCAAAATGGGGGCATCTTTTTTTATGTGTGAAGAGGTTTGAACAGAATGTGACAAATTGCGACTTAAGACGCACCTCAGGAAATCTTAAACATTTACATCCCGACAAGAACCGATGGCCGATACAAAGCCCCTCGAAAGAATGAGAAAACGAGGGTGACAAAAGAGTCTTTAGGTGAAAATATCTAGACATCTGACAGAATTTTAGTGATTTTGATGAAAGAGAAAAAGGGATCGAGTCCTATACCATTCCAAGACAGAATATTTTACGATTAAGATGTTTCAATCAAATACATAAGGAGGAAGGAAAAGCATGTTGAAAAAAGTATTTACACTCGTAACCTTAGCTGTATTGACATTATCAATGTCAATCTCTTCACCAGTATTTGCAGAAGCAGCATCAGCCAAAAAACATAAGAAAGATGTAAGAGTGACCATCTTACTTGATGCAAGTGGAAGTATGGCAAGAAAAGTGGATGGAGAGCGCAAATTCGATTTAGCAAAACAAGAGGTATTTAAATTTGCTCAGTCTCTTCCGAAAGATGCTAAAATCCGTATGAGTTTGTTTGGGTCTGAAGGAAACAACAAAAACTCAGGTAAAGCTCAATCATGTGAAGTCATTAGAGGCGTTTATGGCGTTCAGCCTTATGAAAAGGATAGTTTCGAAAACTCTCTAAACGGTCTTGGACCAAATGGCTGGACACCGATTGCACGTGCTCTTGAAAGTGCAAAGCAAGCAGATAAGCAGCTTCATAAAGGAACAAAACACATTGTGTACTTAATTACTGATGGTGAAGAAACTTGTGGTGGAGATCCAGTGAAAGTAGCGAAAGAGCTTCATAACTCAAAGGGATCTACTGTAGTCAATGTGATTGGATTAGACTTTAACGATGGCTATGAAGGTCAATTGATGCAAGTAGCTAAAGCTGGTAAAGGTCATTACTACCAAGCAAGCACTGGGAAAGAAATGGGTTCTATCCTTACAGCAGAATCATTAAAACTACACGAATAACTTGCTGAAGAAAAGGGAAACGATTGATTGATGCTTTCGTTTCTCTTTTTCTGTACAAATGAAAAAAAGGGAGATTTTTTAATGAAAAGAAATATTATATTAACCATTTTAGCGAGTCTTGTTCTGCTTCTTTCTTCACCAGCTTATGCTGTAACGAAAAAGGAGCCTGCTCACGTGGTGATTTTACTTGATTTAAGCGGAAGCATGGCACAATCAGTTGAAGGCGAAAAGAAAATTGATATCGCAAAACGCTCGATCCAAAGTTTCGCAAGTATTTTATCAGAAGATACACAAGTCTTGCTTCGTGTTTTTGGTCATGAAGGAACGAATAAAAATGCAGGAAAAGCCGTTTCTTGTGCAAGTTCCGAAGCAGTTTATGGATTTGGAACATATGAGCAAGCAGCCTTTCAACAAGCGCTGAATGTGTATGGTCCAACAGGCTGGACACCACTTGCCAAAGCATTAACTGATACGAAACAAGATTTTGAAGATCACCAAGCTGAAGGAAAAAATATTGTATATGTTGTCAGCGATGGTGAGGAAACATGTGGCGGAAGCCCATCACAAGCAGCGAAGCAATTACATGAAGAAGGTATTGACACAATCGTCAATATCATTGGCTTCGATGTAAATGAAAAAGAAGCAAAAAGTCTAAAATCTGTTGCCAAAGCTGGTGGTGGACAATATCAACCAGCAGCAAATGCAGAAGAATTAAATCATATTCTTCAAAAAGAAGCGAACTCTTTTGGTCAATAAGATGTGAATAGACAGCTGGGGAGAAACCCCCAGCTGTTTTTTCATAAAGGATCAATTTAAAGTCGTTTCTAATTCATCAATCCGTTTCTCCACGTAGTGCTGATCTTTTCTTGCATGAAAGGTTTCGGCTTTTTCTAATATCGCGGTGGTATTGTATTCTGGAATCTGGGAATAGCTTTCGTAAACTCCTTTTGGTATTAACACGTTTCCTTCAGGCCAATAAACTGCAATATTTCCACGTTTCAGCTCTCCGAATTGAGCAACTCCTTGGTAGGATCCATATTGATTGAAAAGGACAACAGGATCGCCTTCTTGGACGTAAAGCTCTTTCGCATCTTCTTCATTCATCAAGATAGAATGCCGCTTTCCGCCATTAAAGGCATCCTTTTCACTGTAAATCATAGAGTTGAATTGCTTGCCTCGTCTTGTCGTGATATTGAAATGCCCCTCAGTTTTTCGATATTGGGGCAGCTGTGCTGGGAGCAGGTGTCCTTTTCCATCCGGTGTTGGACACACCCCATCTTCGCAAAGCCATGCGCCACCCCATTGAAAGACATCCCCTTTATGACGCAAATGCTGGATCCCATCATAGTTCCGATTTGCGATGGCAATCTCACGACGAATGTCTTCAGCATGGTCAAAATGAATCAGCTTCGCATCTTCTGGACGAACCCTTTTTGCTAGGTCAATATAAATGTCCCATTCAGCTCTGGCTTCTTCAATGCGTGGCCCTTCAATTTCCGGACTGAAATACACCATGCGTTCCGTACTGGTTGATGTACCGCCGCCTGGCTGTTCATATCTTGTCATTGCAGGCAGAACAATCACAGTCTCTTCTGCTTCTACCAGTGTAGAGGTGTTCAAAATAATATCTTGATGGACACGGAGTTCAAGCTCGGATAGTGCTTTTTCAATCGCTTCAGGATTTGGCATTGTTTCTAAAAAGTTTCCACCGCTAGTAAACAGCATCTTCAGCTTTTGCGGGTGTTCTTTTGGAAGAGCCATTTTTTCAAATGATTGCCCAATCGTGTCACCATGCCATTTTGGAATATCAAATCCCCATATCTTCTCGATTCTTTTAATATTCTCTTCATCAAAATCACTGCCGGGCAATACGAATGGATCGGCACCCATTTCGCCTGAACCTTGGACACCGCTATGGCCACGAATAGGCATAACGCCACAATGTTTTCTGCCAATAAATCCGCGTAACATGGCAAGGTTTGCGACTTGTGATATATTATCAGTTGCAAAACGATGCTGAGTGAGACCCATACTCCAAATAAACACGCCTGAATTGGCATTGGCAAGCAGTACAGCGAATTCCTTCATTCTTTCTTTAGATAAACCTGACGATGCTTCGAGATCCGCCCATTTTAACTGAGCGACATGCTGCTTTACATCTTTTATGCCGGTTGTATGCGCTTGGATAAATTCATGGTCAAGAGCGGAATGAGGCGCTTGCTCTTCCATTTCAAACCAATGTTTGATGACACCATTCATAAACGCAATATCGCCGCCTATATTGACTTGATAAAAATCATCCGCTATTTTTGTGCCGAATAAAGCACTTTCTGGGATAGAAGGGACCCAATATTTTTCCATTGCAGGCTCTTTATATGGATTGATGACAATGATCTTGGTTCCTTTCTTTTTAGCGGCGTACATATATTTAGTGGAAACCGGCTGGTTGTTTGCTGCAACAGAGCCCCAAAAAATCAATACATCTGTTCCAATCCAATCACTGTAATTACAGCTGGATGCACCTATACCAAGGGAGCGTTTAAGAGCGGTTTTGCTTGGTGAATGGCAAATACGAGAAGCATTATCGATATGATTTGTTCCAATATATCGCGCAGCTTTCGCCGCAGTATAGTACACTTCATTCGTAATCCCTCTAGCTGTTAAATAGAAAGCAAGCTGACGTTTATCAATCGATTTGATTTTAGCGGCGATTTGATCTAATGCACCATCCCAAGAAATGCGTGTAAAGGCATTCTCACCTTTTTTTCGAATCAGGGGATAAGGAATACGCCCAAGTTTTCGAAGAGACGTGCTATCCATTTGTTTGAGCCGCTCAATATCTTCGAACCATTTTGGATCAATAGCTGGCATTGTGTTAAGCCGTAGCACATTCAGTCTTGTTGTGCATATATGGGGTCCTGCTAGTGTTTGATCGTATAAACCTGATACACCAAGAGCACAGCCGTCACAAACGCCCTGAGTCAATATACGGTACGCATAGGGGAGGTTATCTTTGTTCTCCCATGCCACTTTCATTGTGTCTCGAATGTGTTTCGGTTTTACTTTTCCAAGCCCCATAGGAGCAAAAGAGGCCCATAGCTTTGGTGAGGGTTTTTTGTTGAGTTTAATAGGCCCCTTGTGTTTTGTTTTTCCCATGATATCGTCACCCTCCTATTACTTTGTAAAGCGTTTTCATATCTAAAAATTACCTGTAGATTGTCATTCTGTCAAATTCATATTAAGAGCGGACCGTGACAGAAGAAGGAGCAGTAAGATTTGATTCACGAAGTTGTTTAATATCCTTCCGAATGAGAAGAGATATGATAAACGCAATGAAAAATAGGCCAGAGAAGACCATGAGACTTTGTGTGTAATTGCCTGTAATGTCACGAATAAAGGAGGAAAATAAAGGTCCTGCTAAACCAGCAGCGGCCCAAGCGGTGAGAATATAACCGTGTATGGCACCTAGCTGCTTCGTACCAAATAAATCTCCGATATAGGCTGGAATTGAAGCAAACCCTCCTCCGTAGCACGTATAAATGATCGCCATCACGATTGAAAAGATGAGCGGATCTTTTAAGTAGGGAAGTAAGGGAAAAGCAATGAGCTGTATAGTAAAGAAAATCGTATACGTATTTGGCCTTCCAATATAATCAGAGAAAGACGCCCATCCGATCCGTCCTAGCCCATTAAAGGCACCTAAAATTCCAACAAGAGTAGCTGCTGCACCGGCCGTGAAACCAACACTTTCTTGAGCAAGCGGTGATGCTACAGAAATAATGGCAATTCCGCATGTGATATTAATAAAGAGCATGACCCACAAATAATAAAAACGCCGTGTTTTAATGGCTTCATTTGCTGTGAGCTGTGATAAATCTTGAGGAATTTTCCTTTGGCTTGTTTTTAGCACGTTAAATTGTTTGACATCATCAGGTGTTGGTGGTGATAAATAAAGAGATGAAACGACCATGATGATAAAATAAGAGATTCCGAGAATATAGAAGGTATTTGCAATATCAACTTTTTCAATGAGAAATTGAATAATGGGACTGCAAATCAGAGAAGCAAATCCAAAACCCATAATGGCTAAACCCGTTGCGAGTCCTCTTCGATCTGGAAACCATTTGACTAATGTTGAAACTGGTGCAATATAGCCTACACCTAATCCGATTCCAGCGAGTACACCATAAAATAAATAGAGGAGAGGTAATGAAGACATGTGAACAGCAAACCCTGATCCAGTCATCCCAATGCCGAAGAAAATAGCTGAGAAGAGCCCTGATGCCCTCGGCCCATACTTTTCAACGAAATGCCCCATAAAGGCAGCCGATAAACCTAAAAATAAAATAGCGATGCTAAATGTCAGGCTTATTTCTGTTAATGACCATTGAAAGGTTTGATGTAAAGGATTCGTAAAAACACTCCATGCATAAACAGATCCGATAGATAAATGAATCCCCACAGCACTTGTAGCGATAAGCCAACGGTTTTTTGTTTTGTTCATTGTGTTCCCTCCATATAAAGCAAACAAAAAGTTTGATAAGATAGAAATATGTTACATTTTTATGACTTTTTAAAATAATATCACAATTCGTCTGGTTCATATAACTAAATTTGTGTTGAAAGGAAGATCAGATCATGAATCCTTCTGTTAAAACGAAACGACGCATACACCAATATCGCAGAGGTCAAATGACATGTAAAACAGATGAAGTTGTAGAAGAATTCCCTTTAACCGTGCTGGTGAATGGTGAAGAGTTTGTCACACTCGTTTGTTCACCGGATCATTTGAAAGAATTGGTGATCGGTTTTTTAGCTTCAGAAGGAGTCATTCGATTTGAAAAAGAGATTAAAAGGTTTACAATAGATGAAAGTATGGGTTTTGCATATGTTGACTTACATCACTCAACTCAGTTCCAATCCTCAGATTTTACAAAACGAGTGATCGGATCTTGCTGTGGGAAAGGAAGACATTTTTATTTTCTCCAAGATGTGAAGACGGCAAAAACAGCCATTGACCGAATCAGTATTTCTGCTGAAACTTGTATTCATTTAATGAAATGTTTACAGGAGGAAAGTCAGTTATTTCAACATACTGGTGGTGTCCATAATGCTGGACTGTGTGATACAGAAAAGCTATTCATCACTAGGACGGATATAGGACGGCATAATGCGTTGGATAAAATCTATGGATATTGTTTACTTCATAAAATCCCACTGAGAGATAAAATCCTTGTATTTAGCGGCCGGATATCGTCTGAAGTTCTGTTGAAGGCAGCAAAATTAGGGGTATCAATCGTCATATCAAAATCAGCTCCTACTGAGTTAGCACTTAAAATGGCAGAAGAATTAAATATAACAACAGTTGGATTCGTAAGAGGAGAATCTTTTAATATCTATACTCATCATCAGCGTATTACAGAATAGGAGGCTAAGTATGGTCAGTATTTTGGATAAAAGACATCGACCATTGCGCGATTTAAGAATATCCGTAACAGATCGCTGTAATTTTAGATGTACGTACTGTATGCCTGCTGAAATCTTTGGACCAGATTATCCTTTTTTAGATAAAGAAGAGCTGCTTAGCTTTGAGGAAATTGAACGACTTGCTGCGCTTTTTGCAAAGGAATTAGGTGTGGTGAAATTACGTATTACGGGCGGTGAACCTTTAATGCGTAAAGATTTGCCCGTTTTGATAGAAAAACTCGCAAAAATTCCAGGTATTGAAGACATCGCGATGACAACCAATGGAACGCTGTTACCGTTGTACGCAGATAAGCTAAAGAAAGCAGGTCTGAATAGAGTCACCATTAGTTTAGATTCTTTAAATCCAGATCGTTTTAAGCAGATGAATGGAAGACACATTTCTATCCAAAAAGTATTTGATGGGATAGAGGCTGCAAAAAAAGCTGGACTTGCTATTAAGATCAATATGGTTGTCCAAAAAGGTGTGAATGATCAAGATATCTTACCAATGGCAGCCTATTTTAAAAAAGAAGGACACATTCTACGATTTATTGAATTCATGGATGTTGGCAATACGAACAAATGGAATCTCAAGCATGTATTGACGAAAAAAGAGATTATGGAGCTAATTCATTCAAAATACCCTATCAAACCAGAACCCCCTCGATATCAAGGTGAAGTAGCCAAGCGTTATTTTTATGAGGATGGGTCAGGAGAGATTGGCATTATTTCTTCCGTTTCAGATGCTTTTTGTGGATCGTGTAATAGAGCTAGACTATCTGCACGTGGCGAATTATTCACCTGTCTTTTTGCATCATCGGGCTTTGATCTGAGACGATTCATCCGTAATTCAGAAAATGATGAATATCTAGTGAACATATTGAAGGAACTTTGGTCAAACAGACAGGATCAATATTCAGCTGAGAGAGAGCAAAAGAAAGATCAGAAAAAAGTTGAGATGTCCTACATCGGCGGGTAATGACAACAAAGTATCATGATCATCGATTTTTGAAAAGAAGAGAAAATGGTATAATCACTGTTGAAAATCTTCTTTTAACATCAGGACAATCTTTCCTATAAGCTCATCCCCATAAAAAAACAGCAGAGATTCTGCTGTTTTTTTAAAATGCTATTTTGTACCTCAAAATTGACGGAGTAAGGATGAAAAAAAGATTTTTATTCATTTTGTCCTGCTTTACATTGACAGGAACTATGCTAAGATCAAATCAATCTTTACCAACTCGATTTTTTCACTCCTGGAATCTGTCCTTTATAGGCAAGCTCACGAAAAGCAATTCGAGACATTTTAAATTTTCTCAAGTAACCTCTAGGACGGCCAGTTAATTCACAGCGGTTTTTTAAGCGAGTGGGTGAAGAGTCTCTAGGTAGTTTCTGCAAAGCTTCATAGTCACCTTTTTCTTTTAGCTCTTTCCTTAATTGTGCATATTTCAAAACGAGCTGCTGCCGCTTTTTTTCTTTTGCTATTTTTGATTTCTTTGCCATTTAAAACCCTCCTGGTTTAAGTGTGTATGTTCCAATGAAAGGGGTCTTCAAACGTTGTCCAATCTTGATCAAATTCTTCAGGTGTGAGTAAGCATTGATCTAGTGTACGAATAATATCTGCTTTAGGTAAATCTACACCGATAAAGACAAGTTTTGTATGTCGATCACCAAACTCTGCATCCCACTCATCTAGAATTTCTGGTTCCTGATTTAAGATCCGTGATCGTTCTTGCTCAGGCAAGGCAGCAATCCAGTATGCGATTGGTTCAATTGCAACAGATTTTCCGGCTTGTGAAATTAAAATGGTTAAATCATGATGTGTCGCTAGCCATGTAAATCCTTTCGCTCGAACAATCTGCTCTGGCATTTGATCTAACCATGCATTCAGTCTGCCAGTATGAAAAGGAAGCCTTCTTTCATAAACAAAAGATGAGATTTGGTATTCTTCTGTTTCAGGCGTATGCTGAGAGTGTCCAGCATTAATTTCTTTGATCCAGCCCGCAGAAGCACTAGATTTTTCAAAATCGAATAAACCAGTATTCAAAATATCACTAGGCTGTACGTTACCTTTAGAGGTTCTAATAATGGCTGCTTCTGGTTGAAGTTTGGTTAACACGTGCTCAAGCCGATCTAGTTCTGATGCTGATACAAGATCACATTTATTGATAATGAGCACATCACAAAATTCAATTTGATCAATAAGTAAATCGGAAATCTCTCGTTCATCATCATCTGAAACTGCTTCTTTACGATCCAATAAACTTTCTCCTGACTGGAAATCTGTCCAGAAACGGTTTGCATCTACCACCGTTACCATCGTGTCTAATCTGCAAAAACGTGTCAAATCTATGCCCATTTCTTCATCAATGTAAGAGAAAGTTTGAGCGACAGGAATTGGTTCACTAATACCTGTAGATTCAATGACAATATAATCGATATTCCCAGCCTTACAAAGGCGTTCTACTTCAATTAATAAATCTTCTCTCAATGTGCAACAAATACAACCATTAGATAGTTCAACCAGTTTCTCATCTGATCGAGAGAGTTCTCCGCCTTGCTTAACTAATTCTGCATCAATATTTATTTCGCTCATGTCATTGACAATAACAGCTACTTTTAGCCCTTTACGATTCTGTAGAACATGATTTAATATCGTGGTTTTTCCAGCTCCTAAAAAGCCGCTTAGAACTGTGACAGGTATTCTCTTATCCATTTGGTTTAGTCCTTTTGAACATAATCATTTTGTATGCCGCCTCGCTTAAATAGTAATTGTTACGATTTGAATCCCGAAAATTATTTTGTTTCCCGATGAAGGGTGTATTTCTTTAATCGTGGAGAATATTTTTTTAACTCCAATCTGTCTGGGTTCGTTCGTTTATTTTTTGTAGTGATATAGTTTCTGTCACCTGTTTCTGTACAGGCTAAGGTGATTTTCACGCGCATAAGTGCTATAACCCTCCTTTATTCCGTAATGATTACGATTTGTATTTTAAAATGATAAAGGCTGATTGTCAAGTTTAGTATCAAGGCTATGCCAACTCAAATAAAAAAGGGGTATCGCATTTTATTGATACCCCTTTCTATTAATAAAAGTCACCAAGTTCTTCTTCGTAATAATCTTCGTACTGTTGGACATCGGTAGGAAGCTCTTGGAGAAAGGCTAGCCCGCCTAGTATAAACATCAAAACGATAGCGATGAATGAGAGAATAACTGCGGCAATACTTGAAATGGCAAACAGTGTCTGCATTTTCATCATCTTAGCATATTGTTCCAATAATTCTTCGTAAGAAGTATCAGGCGCTTGAATCAATTGTTCAGCTGCTTTCACGGATTTTTGGACATGAATTCCCATCATAATCAGAAAAACGCCAATGGCAGCAGGAAGAACAAGCCAAAACCCACTGAGGATGGATAGACCACCTGAAATATAGAGAAAGATGCTCCCAACCTTTCCCCACTTTGTTATTGAATGAAGAGATTGAATGATTTTCTCAGTTTGTTGCAATTGTGTTCACTCCTTTATGTATTCACTCTATATCATACTTGAGCAAGTAGTACTTTAGGAAGAGTGAATTGACCTTATTTCTATCTTTTATTTACTTTTATGGATAAATAAATTATTTTCGAATAAGAAAAAAGTAACAATTACTACAATTGTAATCGAAAAATTTTGTCATAAATAAGAAAAGTAGTTTGAAGTAATTAGAAAATTTATCAAAATATGTTGTTAGTTGTCTATCAATTGGTTATTATTGTATTGTATTACCATAAAAATTGGAAGGTGGAATTCATATGTTAGATCGAATTTTAAACAAAATGACCAATGTTCAACCTGCAGCTGCTAGATGTATTTTGCAAAGATTGGTAACTTCTTGTCAATCAGCACCAACTTGTTTCCTTCAAGGCGTTGGAACTTTCCGTTACTATGTGGATCGTGATACAGGTGAGATTTGTACTAGCCAAGAACGCGTTAAATGTGGCTGCTAAATCTAAGTATCTTATTTATTAGGGTGTGAACGCATGAGCATAACTCCAATTTCATTAGTAACAAATGCTATGCAGACGTCAAATAAGCGTCAAGCAGGCCATACATCAAATTCTTTTTTGACCCAAGCAGCGCAAATTGTTCAAGGCGACCATTCTCCAGAAGAGAGAAAGGCGTTATTTCAACAACTGACTTTAGTTCAGCAAGGAAAAGATTTAGAGCTTCATGTTTCTAAATTAAAGGAACTAGAGAAAGAGGTTCAAAAAGAGGGGTCTTCTTCCGTTACTGTGAATCAGCACGGTGATCAAGTTGACATTTCAAATGAAGCTCGCAGTGAGTTTGAACAAGCTGAGGAACAAACATCCGCTTCAAGCGAAGCTAATGAAATCGCTGCAGAGGAAAAAGGGAAGGATGTTCAGCCAAATTCACAGTAATAAAAAATGAGGCATGTGTTTGATGCTCTTCACATGCCTCATTTATCTTTAGTTTGCAGCTAGTCTTGAATAAAGACCGTCTGGAAAAGGTGCTGCATATGAGATGGTATCATTGTCTTCTACCATGATGTAGAACGGAAACTCCTGAATTTGGAATGCGTTTATCAATTGTTCGTCTACCGGAATAATTCGCAAGTTTGTTTCGTTATCACGATATAATTCTTGGTCCTTTTTTTGCCCGTTTTTCAACAAAATACTCAATGAAACGTTTAGTTTACGCTGCTTTTTTGTTTCTAGGAATTGTTCGAGTGATGGAATGCAGTGCGGACATGCTGTGTCAGTGAAGATCAGTAATTGTTGTGTACGATTTGTTTGCAGCAGATCATTCATGTGAATGGGTGATGGCTGTTCGAGAAGTGGATGCGCAAGTTTCTGCCCCACGTGTTCTATAGGTAAGATGATAAGCTGCATCTGTTGTTTTAAATAGATGATAATTCCAGCCGTTAATAGAAGACTGCAAATCATAAGAGCGAGCTGTATAAGAAAAATTGAATTCATCGTATATCGTCCTCTCAAAGTGAAGTTACGCAAAGCTATCATATTACAAATATCAAAAATATGTCAATTATACTAAATGGTGTAAGGTGGAGCATCTCATGAGTACAGTGAACCATTGTTTATATGCAATCTCCTATACTTGGAAAAAAAGTCGTTCTTATCTTCTTTTAACTTTGTTCATTCAAGTGATCGTTGGTTTTATGCCTTTGGCTAGTGTCTGGATTATTCAAACTTTGATTAATGAAATTATTTTATTTATGACGTCTTCAGGTGACATCCAAAAGGTTTTGTGGTTATTTGGACTGCAAATGGTCATTGTGATTTTAGGATATGGACTTCAATTCATTCTTCAGCTTAGTCAACAGAAAGCGACAAATCTGATTGGTCTGCATTTGAAAGGTGAATTGCTTCAAAAAGCGATAAGACTGCCGTTTATTACGTTTGAGCACCCGTCCTTTTACAATGAAAGTCAACGTGTGATGAACAGTCATCAGCATGTTCTCAGTATGGTGAGAAGTATTTTTACAATGATGAGCGCGTTGATTACTGTTGTATCACTTCTTATTTATATGATCGGTATTCATTGGGGCTTAGCGGTCATATTGTTCTTGTTTACCTTGCCTGTATTATGGATTGAACTTTTCTTTGGAGGCGCACGTTATCGATTAAATCGTTTGTTAACGGCTAATGATCGAAGAGAAATGTATGTATCTGATCTCGTCGCACAGCGAGATTCTTTAAAGGAAGTTCGTTTATATGGAATAGGGAATTATCTTCTTCAAAAGTGGAGAGGTCACTACGTTAAAAGTGCAGATGAAAAATATAATTTGCTGAAACGCCAAGTGCGCTGGGAGATGGCAGGCGGGTTGCTCATGACATTGGCCTATGTGTGCTGTGGTTTATTGATTGTCTTTCTTATTTTTCAAAAAAAATTAGCTGCGGGTACGTTTGTTGCAGTGCTACAAGCTGTACAAAACATTCAAAGTGGGTTTCAAGATTTAACGAGGGAATGTTCTAGTTTATATGAAACGAGTCTATATGTTGATGAAATGAGAGCTTTTCTAAAGAGAGAAGAGGAAATGCATGAACAGACGGAAGAGGCAGCGTCGCTTCAGGGAATTGAGCATATCCAGTCCATTACATTAGACAATCTCTCTTTTACTTATCCGAATATGAAAAAACCAGCGATTGAGCATATTCATTTTCATATGAATAAAGGTGAACGAATTGCATTAGTAGGAGATAATGGGTCCGGTAAAACCACTTTAATCAAATGTTTAACCGGCTTATACGATCCAGATCAACAGAATATGCACAAAGTCAATGGAGAGGATATTTCCACCATCCATAAAAAGACCTATCATGCGAGAATGGCTGTTCTTTTTCAAGATTTTATGAAGTACGAATTCACTGTGAGAGAAAACATAGGGTTTGGCCGTATTGATGATATAGAAGAGGAAGAGCGGTTGATTTCAGCCGCCCGTCAAGCAGGTATAGAGAAAAGAATTAATGAAATGGAAGACACATATGATGCGCAGCTAGGTCGCTTTTTTGAAGAGGGACATGAATTGTCTGGCGGACAATGGCAAAAGCTTGCGATGGCGAGAACCTTCTTTAGAGAAAGTGATTTTATTATTTTAGATGAACCGACCTCTGCTCTCGATCCATTGTCGGAGATCTCACTCATTCGAAAGTTGTTCGATCATACGCAGGATCAAGGTGTTTTGTTTATTACACATCGTATGGGAGCGGCCCGCTTAGCAGACCGTATCATCGTCATGAAAGATGGTGCTTTCATTGAAGAGGGCAACCATGATGAACTGATGGCGTTACAGGGAGAATACAGAAGGCTATACGAGGCACAATCTCAACTATTTCAACAAAAGGAGATGGTGTAAGGTGAGTGTCTTTTATTTCATAGGTGTCTATTTACTAGGAATCATTTTTGCGGGTGCATGGCTCGATAAAGCAAGGAAACAGAAGGCACATGTCCAGCAGATCAATGCTTATCGGCTGCTGCCGCCTTCTTTCGCGGCACCTATGTTTTATTTATTTTTGTTGATTGAATTGGTTTGTACGGTTCATTTGTTTATATGGAACATGTCTGTCCTGCCTGCAATTGGCCTTACAGCCCTGTTATGTATTTATACTGGAGCGGTTACGTTCAATTTAATGAGGGGGCATCGTGATATTTCGTGCGGTTGTGGAGGGTTACTGGAAAACGATCGCCTGCATTGGGGGATTGTGATTCGCAATCTGCTGATGCTTACTCTTGTGGCAGGGTTATTTTATGTACATCCTAGTGTTGAAATGATTTCATTGCGGTTGAAAATGATTTGTTTTCTCATTGCAGCGGCTGTCTGTTTGATCATAGCGGTCAGCCAAGAAATTGTGCTATTGAAGCGAAAGTGGATCGACTCATTCCAGATTGCAGATGGATCAATTATAGAAGGAGATAAAATGAAATGACAGATATTTTATTAATCATTGTGTTATTAATTGTCATTGCCCAGCTGGCTGTCGTGTTTTTGCTTGCCCGTTTTATCGGGAGATTTATGAATAAAATAAAATCTCTTGATGGAATTGAATTGAAGGAAGCGGATATTGGTGACCCGGCTCCGTTATTTCGCAGTTATTCGCATGTAGGTGAAAAGGTGATCTTGAAGGAGTATTTGCAAAATGGGCGAGCTGTGATGCTGTTATTTGTGAATTCTACTTGTATGACTTGTAAAAGTATTTTGTCTGATGTGCAGCCTCAAACTTCACATGATGATGCTCATGTGATTGTTATTAATGGAGATGAACAAGCCGATGATGCCTCGCTTCTTCAATTGCTGCCGGAGCAAGCTGTTTATATGCGCTCATCACAAATTATGGAGTTGTATGGAGTAACAGTTGTTCCGCAAGCGCTTCTGATTGATGAACATGGTATCATTCTGAAAAGAAAATCGCTTCAAAATGCGAAGCAATTTGAGCAGTTGGTGCATGCTTCATAAAAAAAGCGTCTCTTTCTTCAAGAGACGCTCAGTTTATAATTCTTTTCCTAAAATATCTAAGTCGTACCGATTGCCGTCCATTTCTGCGATGCGTGGCAAATGTCCCCAAGTCTCAAATCCGTGCTTCTTAAATAATTTGATGCTGGCTTCGTTGTGGCCGAAAATAAAGGCAAGTAACGTTCGGATGCCTAATGAGGGTGCCAATTCGAGCGCCTCTTGTAAGAACAGTGACCCTAAACCTTTTCCTCGATAGTTTTGGTTCAAGTAAATACTCATTTCAACAGTACCGTTGTATGCAGGTCTCCCGTAAAACGTTTCAAAACTGAGCCAGCCGTAGATATTTCCTTCCTCATCTGTTTTCACATAGAGAGGACGTTTCTCTGAATGATTCAAAAACCACTGACGGCGGTCTTCTACTGTAACAGGTTCTGTATCGGCCGTTACTTCTCTTGAAGCAATCGTTGAATTGTAGATATCGACGATCTCTTTGAGGTCATCTTCTGTTGCCATGCGGTTGAAAGTTTTCACCATATGTACCCCCATCTTTTTTCATTCATCATACATATTATTGATGCGATTGCGCAAAATAAAAAGAAAAATGATTTCGTGTGTATATATTTTTTGAAAAGTGTTCAGAATGTTGCTGAGGTGATGAAAAATGAGAGAGGAAGAAAAGAAACGTACTTCCAAAATCACAAAAGTTCAGCAATTTTTCCGTAAGCGCTGGGTATTCCCTGCTATTTACTTGGTCAGCGCAGCGGTCGTGTTAACAGCCGTTCTTTGGTATCAAGCTGTATCGAAAGATGTGAAAGACCAATTATCTGATGGAAATCAAACAGGACAAGAACAGCGTGATGATGCCGTTGAAGTTGGAAAGCCAATTGAAAATGTTGCTATGCCGGTCCAGAATTCTGAGAATGTTTCTGTCGTGAAAAAGTTCTATGAAGCAGATGCTGATCAAAAAGAAAAAGAAGCAGCACTTGTAAACTATAATAACACCTATACCTTAAGCAAAGGTATTGATCTTGCAGATAAAGATGGCAAAGTGTTTGATGTCACAGCTGCTCTTAGTGGAACAGTCGTTCAGGCGAAAAAAGATCCAGTTCTCGGTCACGTTGTTGAAATTGAACATGAAGATGGATTGTCTACTGTTTATCAATCATTGTCTCAAGTGAGTGTAAAAGAAGGCGATGAAGTGAAACAGAATGATGTCATCGGGGCTTCTGGTAAGAATCTATATGGTGCTGAAAGCGGCAACCATGTTCACTTTGAAATTCGTATGGAAGGTTTAGCGCTTAATCCACTTAGCTTCATTGATAAGCCTGTTTCTTCCATTGAAAAAGCAGCGCAAGAAGTGACGGAAGAAGCAAAAGAACCTGCTCAGCCAAAAGCTGATGACAAAATGAAGGAACCTGCTGCTGACGATAAGGCAAAAGAGCCGACTGAAGAAAAATCTGAAGATAAGTCTGATGAGAAGGGGAAATCCTCTGATCAAGAAAAGTCTTCAGATTCCTCTAAAGACCGCAGTCAGTCAGAAGAAACAAAACAATCTTAATGTCATGTCAGATCCTCTGTGTAGATAAATGCACAGAGGTTTTTTTCTGTCTTTAAAAAAACCTCCGCCATATGGCGGAGGGATGCTATAGGGCGGCAGGTCCTTCTTCACCTGTCCGGATATTAATGGTGTTCTCTATTTCATATATAAACATTTTCCCATCCCCTGGTTCGCCTGTACGCAGTACTTTCTGTGCTGTTTCCACGACCTGTTCAACAGGTACTTTGCTTAAGACGATTTCGATCTTTAAACGTTCGTACACATTGCTTTCCTTTTTGACGCCACGGTATAGTTCCGTATGTCCCTTTTGTAATCCGCAGCCGTGCACATTGGAAAAGGTAATCGAGGTGACACCAATCTTTCCAAGCTCCACCTTTAATGTTTCAAAATTAGCTGGACGTGTGACAATCTCCACTTTATACATTTTGCTCATAGAGACACCCCTTTTTCTTTAATCTTGATATGCTTTTTCGCCGTGCATCGTTAAATCAAGACCGACTGATTCTTCTTCTTCAGTTGCGCGAATCTTGAAGAAGATGTTGACGACTTTGATGATCACATATGTGACAACTGCAACAAAGACGTATGTGGCCACGATGGCGACAACTTGTTTCCAAAGTAAGCTTGGATCGCCATAAAATAAGCCGTTGGCTCCGCCATCATTGACAGATGTAGTGGCGAAAAGGCCTGTAGCAATGCCTCCCCAAGTACCGCCGATTCCGTGGAGACCGAATGCATCCAGTGCATCGTCATAGCCAAACTTGGCTTTGAGTGAATAGACGCCCCAGAAACAAACGATCCCGCCGATGATTCCGATGATAATCGAAGCGAATGGTGTGACAAAGCCTGCGGCAGGTGTAATCGCTACTAGGCCTGCAATGGCTCCAGAGATTGCACCTAGCATCGTTGGTTTTTTGTTGATCATCCATTCGACTAACAGCCAGCCGATGATTCCTGCAGCAGCTGCTGTATTGGTGTTAATAAAGGCATACATGGCGACACTATCTAATGTGAGGGCACTTCCTACGTTAAACCCAAACCAGCCAAACCAAATCACAGCTCCACCAAGAAGTGTGTAGATCAAGTTATGCGGAGAAGAACTTGCCGCTTCTTTTCGCTTCCCGAGAACAATGGCTACGACTAGACCAGCCACACCGGATGATATGTGGACGACGTTTCCACCGGCGAAGTCAAGTGCTCCCATTTCTCCAATCCAGCCGCCGCCCCATACCCAGTGTGCGACTGGAGCGTATACAAATGTGACCCAAAGGAGTGTAAACACGACCACCGCTGAGTAACGAATACGTTCAGCGAAGGCACCAGAGATAATGGCTGTTGTGAGGACGGCAAAGGTCATTTGGAACATCATGAACAATGAATGTGGAATTGTATCACTATATGAACCAGGTTCAAAGCCAACGCCTTTTAGTCCAACCCAGTCAAAGCCTCCGATCCATGCATTGCCTGGCGCAAAGGCCAGTGAATAGCCAAACACGATCCAGACGATAGAGACAATGGCTAGTGAGGTTAAGCTGTGCATTGTCGTACTTAACACGTTTTTACTTCTCACAAGTCCTCCGTAGAATAAGGCTAAACCCGGTGTCATTAACCACACGAGTAGTGCGCAGAAGAACATAAATACTGTATCACCCATTTGCATGCTGCATTCCCCCGAATCATTCAGAATTAATAGATTTCTTAATTCTTCATTATAGAGAGAAAAGTCATATATAACATATTCATGTAAGTTTATCTAACATGGTTTTTTGGTCATTATCAATATAAATGGATGAAAAGTTCGTAAAAAATGAGAATAAACGTGCATGAATCACGAAAAATAAAGGGCGTTTGACCTATAAAATCGAACTGAGAAACAATTTGGTTCGCTCCTCTTGAGGAGAATCAAATAATTCTGATGGGGTACCTTGTTCGACGATTCGTCCTTCATGCATATAAACAACTCGGTCAGCTACTTCTTTTGCAAAGCCCATTTCATGAGTGACGATGACCATTGTCATGCCTTCTTTGGCAAGACTTTTCATGGTTTGCAGCACTTCGCCTACAAGCTCTGGGTCCAGCGCAGAAGTAGGCTCGTCAAATAACATGACATCGGGCTTCATGGCGAGAGCTCGTGCGATGGCAACGCGCTGTTTTTGACCGCCTGATAGCTTTGAAGGGTACACTTTTGCTTTATCCGCTAGTCCGACTTTCTCTAATAAGACATTGGCTTCAGTTATCGCTTGTGCTTTCTTTGTTTTTTTCACCATGACTGGTGCTTCGATGATGTTTTCAAGCACGGTTTTGTGCGGAAAGAGATTAAAATGCTGAAACACCATGCCTATTTTCTGCCTCATTTCGTTTAATTGATCTCGTTTTGGATGAACGGGACTGCCATCAATGATGATCTGACCGTCATTTTTTATTTCTAAAAAATTCATACAACGGAGCAAGGTGCTTTTCCCAGAGCCGCTTGCACCAATTAAGACGACGACATCATTTTCATATACAGTGAGATCGATATCTTTTAAGACATGCAGCTCTCCAAAGTATTTATTCAGTTTTTCAACACGAATGATCTCTTTTGATTCTGTCATGCTTCTCCTCCTAATGATCACTGACTGAAAGTTTCTTCTCAACGGTTTGCACAGCGAATGTTAACAGCAGGACAAGAACTAAGTAATAGACAGCCACGACAAGTAAGTACGTCATGTTGTCAAAACTGTTGGAGCCTTGAGTAGTGGCTATGTTAAAGAGTTCATTGACGCTGATGAAGGCAGCAAGTGATGAATCTTTTAAGCCGATGATAAACTGATTGCCGAGCGGGGGAAGGGCGCGCCGCATCGCTTGCGGGAGAATGATACGTCTCATGGTTAGAAATCGCCCCATGCCAAGAGAACGTCCTGCTTCTTTTTGACCTTGATCGATTGATTGAATCGCACCTCTAAATATTTCTGCTATATAGGCACCGTTATGGAAGGCAAGCGCAATAGAGGCTGCCCAAAAGTCGGGTATATTTAATTCTGTCAGCCCAAAATACAGGATAAAAATCTGCACAATGAGTGGTGTCCCGCGTACAAGGAAGATATAGGCATTTGCGATATAACCGAAAACGGCTACGCGGGATATTTTTAGTAAGGCAAAGAAAAGCCCGATGAACATGCCGATGAAAATACTGATGACAGTGAGTTGTAAGGTGAGCAGCATTCCTTCTAAGAAAACGCCTCTAGAATCAATCAGCGTTTGAAAAAAGTGTGATAAGGTAGGCAAAACAATCATCTCCATTTGAAGAAAGTGCGCCTAGAGAAAGGCGCACAATCGTGGTTTTAATCCTGTTTGACGGTAATATCTTCGTCAAAATACTTTTCGCTAATTTGTCTTAATGTTCCGTCTTTTTTGAGTGCATCAATCGCATCATTGATCTCTTTCATGAGCTCTTTATTGTCTTTAGAGACAGCGATTGCTTGCTCACTTTGCCCGAGTCTTTCTTGTGCTTCGATTTTTAGTTTTTTCTTCATGGCTTCTGCCCCTGTGGCAAAATCAGTGACGACCGCATCGTGTTTGCCGTTGGCTAGTGCTTCTAAAGCGACAACATCACTGTCGTAATATTTTGGTTCCTGCCCGCTATGTTCTTTGGCAATATCCGCATAGGACGAACCTTTAGAGACAGCGATTTCTTTGTTTTTTAAGTCATCTGCACTGTGAATGTCTGCGCCGGGTCTTGTGAAGATTTGCGGACCGGAGTAGTAATACGGTTGAGAAAAAAGGACGTGTTTTTTTCGTTCCTCGTTGATGGTATGACTTGCAACGGCCGCATCAAATTTACCTGCTTTGACGCCTTCGACGATGCCTGCGAATTTATATTTTTTCTGTACAGGCTCTAGGCCCATCTTGTCGCTAATCGCATTGCCGACATCAATATCAAAGCCGGACATCTGGTTTCCATCCATGTAACTGAATGGGTGGAATTCACCTGATGCTGCAAAAATAAATTTCCCATCTTCCAAAATCGGCGACCCTTTCGCTGTAGAATTACGTTTATCTCCGTTCCCATTTGTTTCATTTGAACCGCACGAAGACAGAAGTAATACTGCAACCGAGAAAAGGGCTGGGACCCAAAACCGTCTTTTTTTAATAATAAGCTTCTCCTCCTTTTCAGCCGTTCTCCGTATAAGGAGAAAGTAGGCTTTTAAATATGTGTAGCATCTTACCATTTGTTCCTCATATTCTCAATTTTATATGCGCTTTTCCAACACTTGCCCTTTTTAGAATGTATGTCTTGCTTTTCGGAGAGAGAACTTGAATTGATTAGGGTAAAAAAGGGAAATGAATCTCATAATAACGAGGAGATAGACAAAAAAGAACGTGTATGTCAAAAGAAGGGGGCGGGTGTATGATCAAATGGAAAAACAACCGAAAAGTCTTTTTAACGGCGATTGCTTTTGGCACGATGTTAAATCCATTGAATTCCTCAATGATTTCTTTAGCCTTGCATCAAATTCAGCATGAGTTCGGTTTGTCGTTTACGACGGTATCTTGGCTCATTTCAACCTTTTATTTGGCCAGCGCGGTCACGCAGCCGGTGAGTGGACGAATTGGAGATCATGTGATGAGCCGGAGAACCTTATTTTTATTTGGACTAGTTCTAGTGGCAGTCTCAGCCATTTGTGCGCCGTTTGCCCCGACTTTTGCGGTGCTGATTGTGATCCGGCTTCTTCAGGCGATTGGAAGCAGTGCGATCTATCCTTCAGGTGTTGGACTGATTCGGGATCATGTGAAGGAACGACAAGCTTCTGCTTTAGCGGTATTGTCCATCTTTGCTTCAGCGATGACAGCACTCGGGCCGACACTTGGCGGGTTTTTGATGACGATCGGCAGCTGGCCGGCGATCTTTTTAGTAAATCTGCCATTCATATTGATCAGTTTTTTTCTAGGCTTTTCCTTATTTCCTAAGGAGAAGAAGAAAAAATTGCGTATAGGAGACACTGTCCGAAAGCTTGATTTGCCAGGGATGTTGCTATTTACAGTTTGTATTGTCCTTTTGCTTTCTTTTTTATTATCACTATCTGATGGTATTCAGTATGTACAGGGCATTCTCTGTCTTGTGTGTGCGGGTGCTTTTATATGGTGGGAGCATCAGGTGGATGAGCCATTTATCCAAATTCGGATGTTCAGGCAGGAGAAACGGCTTTCACTTGTGTATGTGCAATTTATCATTTTAAATATTTTCTTCTATTGTCTCTTTTTTGGCTTGCCAAGTTATTTTCAGGATGAATTGGGCTGGCGTGTGGAGATGACGGGTCTCTTTATGCTTTGCATGTCTGGAGTGAGCATTATGGTATCGCCGCTGACTGGCAAGTGGGTAGATCGCGGCGATGAACGGCATCCTGTTTTGGCAAGTGCTGTGCTCATGCTGGCCGGCGCTTCCGCCATGACTTTCTTTTTTATTCCTGCGCCATTCTGGGGGAAAGGACTGGTTCTTGCTTTGCTTGGACTCAGTTACGGGATTGGAAATGTTGCGCTTCAAGCTGCGATGTTAAAAGCGAGCCCTCAACAAATGATTGGCACGACCTCTGGGCTTTTTCAAACATGCAGGTACCTTGGTTCCATTCTGTCATCTGCCGTGCTTGGCATGCTGTTTGGTGAGGAAATTGCAGGTTCTCATTTTGACCAATTAGGCTGGACATTGATCATGATTTCTCTTGTCGGCATTAGCGTCAGCCTTTATTTTTCGAGTATGGTCAGAGGAAAACAAACAATGAAAAAAGCGGCTGGGATAAAGTAGAAGAGAGGTCTTCCATACTTTATCGCAAGCCGCTTAAGAGTTGGACAGGTCTGACCCTTGGTCCTTTTGCTTCCTTCTGAAAATTTTGCCCACAATGTTCTCGTAAAATGTCACGATACGGTCAATTGGAGAGTCAAAGAACTTCCATAATTTATTCATGATAAAGACAACCACAATCGATACGATCAAGCTGCCTAATACATCAAATGGATAATGATGACCGACCCAGATGCGGGAGAACCCTGTCAGTAATCCAAAAACAAGCAAAATATTGCCGAGTTTTTTATTACGGGATCGAATGGCTAGTGAAAGAGCCAGTGCACCTGTTGTATGGTCACTTGGGAAGGAAGCGTCTGCTGAGTGCGGGATGAGTGTGTCGACTTTGTGCGCCACAAACGGCCGCTCTTCATAATAAAACAGCGTAATGGCAAAATTGACGATGAGTGCCACGATGCCTGTTACACCAGAAAAGAAGACATGCTTCTTAAATTTGTGATTACCTAAAAACCAACAAATCAATAAGACGAGGGCATATACGAGAATGGCCTTTTTCGTAATGAAAATCATGGCCTGATCTAAAAACTCAGAATGATGAGCCATCCCGTGTATGACTTTAAACAATTCGTAATTCAAAACATCACCTATACTTTCGCTTAACGCCAACTATTTTTCAAAAGACCTATCTGTTCATTTGAAATATCCTATATTTTAGCATGTTTTCAGTGAAGTTTAAAACAGTATCCTATTCTGATAGGGAAACCTTTTGTGCTTTTGCTTCTTGCGGTTTTCGTTCGCTCCAATAAAAAACGCCCATGCTGAGTAACACGACAACGCCAGCAATGAGATATACATTTGAAAAATCTGTGAAGCTGACAAGCAGTCCGAAGACAAAGGATCCAGCGGCAATCCCCGTATCATACAAGGTAAAGAAAGTTGCTGTGGCGTAGCCTGTACGGTGTGCTGGTGAGTGCTGTATCGCAAGTGTTTGTAGACATGGCACCAAAGAGCCGTAGCCAAGGCCGATGACAGCGCCGGATAAAAGAAGCATGGTGGCTGTTTGTGTAGCGGTCAGCATCCATAAACCAATCGCAAAGAGAGCAATAGATGGATAGATCACAATATGAGGCCCGACTCGGTCAAACAGTCTGCCTGTAAATGGACGTGATCCAAGCATTGCAGCTGCAAAAACGATGAAGAAATAACTGCTTGCACCCATCAGGTGAAGTGAATTGGCATAGACTGAAATAAATGAAATGATCGGCGAGTAACAGAAGGAGATAATGATTCCAACTGCTGCCGTTTTTAAAGCACCTTTTTCAAACAGGTGAGAAAAAGTGAATCGAAAGATGACACTTCCGCCGTTTTCAGGCTCTGGCTGTCTAATCAGCATCGTGAAAGCTGCACCGATGGAGACTATTATCGAAAAGAGAAGAAATAAAGAATGGAATCCTACTTTTCCGACTTGATTCAGTGCGATAAACGGACCGATGACCACGGCAAGGTTCATCGACATCACAAAGTATCCAAGACCCTCTCCTCGTTTATGTTTCGGAATCATATCAGCTGCAATAGCACTTGCTACGGTTGTCAAAATGCTGAAGAAGATTCCTTGCACGAAACGCAATATGAGAAGTGTTTGGAATTGATCAATTGGAATGTATAAATAAGTGAGCAGGGCAAAAGCTGTTGAAGAAAAAATCGCCATGCGTTTCTTGCCGAATTTCTCAATAATGGCCCCTGAAAATGGTCTTGTCACAATTGCTGATAATAAGAAGACCGTCACAAGGAGGCCGCCCTGTGATTCTGTTCCATTTAATTCATCCATTGTGTAAATGGGGAGTAGTGTCAAAAGGGCATAAAAAGAGGTGAATGTAAATAAATTCACCAGGACAATCATGATAAAGTCTTTTGTCCAAATGCGTTCGTTCATGGTGTATGTCACTTCCTATTCAGTTGATAATTTGTGTAAAAGTGTATGGAGGAGTTGTTTTTCTTCGTAGGTAAAATCTGAAAGACATTCTTCTTCAAATTGTTCCATCGTCTGTTTGATTTTTTTAAACTTTGCTTTTGCATCGTCTGTCATGACGATGAGATTCTCACGTTTGTCTTTTCCTTGGACTCGTTTCACCCAGCCGTTTGCTTCTAGACGCGTCACGGTTCTTGTAATCGTCGGTGCTTCAACGTTCAAATAGGTCCAAATGTCTTTTTGCGTTTTAGGGCCGAATGTATCCAAACAAAAAAGTACAGTCCACTGGGACATGTACAAGTCATAAGCAGCAAGCGCTTCGTTCGCTTTTTTAGACAGCAGCCGCGCGCTTTGATGTATTTGATGTAAACACTCTCTGTTTAACGTATCCATAGGCTCACCTTTATTCATTATTTATCTAGGTAAATAAAATCACCTTTCCTATTTTACGTGTTACACCGATGCTTGTAAAGTGAAAATTTTCGGCACTCGAAATGATTTTTTGTTTTGTCTTTTCTGATAAATCCCTTGTCCCATCTTCATTTTTAGCATATTCCCTATGCAATGCTAATACACTGTTACAAACCTGACAAAGAGAGTGTTTGAGGTGAGGGATCGTGTTTGGCATTTGCTACCTAATGGATGAGAAATTAAGACGAACAAGCGCCGCTGAAAATGGATAATATTGATACGGATCTCATTTCACACTTCTCACATCCATTTTAGGGAGGTCGAGTGGTGTGCACGATTACATCAAAGAGCGAACAATCAAGATAGGAAAGTATATCGTGGAGACAAAGAAAACCGTTCGTGTAATTGCGAAAGAATTTGGAGTCTCTAAAAGTACTGTACACAAGGATCTAACAGAAAGACTGCCAGAAATTAATCCAGATCTGGCTAACGAAGTGAAGGAGATACTGGATTATCATAAATCAATCCGTCACCTGCGAGGGGGAGAAGCCACAAAGTTAAAGTATAAAAAAGAAGAAATTTTAGAAGGTGAGCCTGTAAAACAGTAAGCTTTAGTTCTTTGTTCATAAACATGATATATATATCTTCCTCTTATCGGTAGTTTCTAACCACAAATTTTGTAAAGACTTTTGTAAAGAAATATCTTTTTTTCTGCAAATTATGATAGAATATATAATTAGGGCAGAATGTGGTATTTGCTATGGAAACAGATTTTCAAGGAGGATATATATAGATGTTTGCTAGGGATATTGGAATTGATCTTGGTACTGCAAATGTACTGATTCATGTCAAAGGAAAAGGAATTGTGTTAAATGAACCATCTGTTGTCGCTCTTGATAAAAACAGCGGGAAAGTATTAGCTGTTGGAGAAGAAGCGAGACGTATGGTTGGACGTACGCCTGGGAATATTGTTGCGATTCGTCCATTAAAAGATGGCGTAATTGCTGATTTTGAAGTAACTGAAGCGATGCTCAAGCATTTTATTAACAAATTGAATGTGAAAGGGCTGTTCTCTAAGCCGCGTATGCTCATCTGCTGCCCGACAAACATTACATCTGTTGAGCAGAAGGCAATCAAAGAAGCTGCTGAAAAAAGCGGCGGGAAGCATGTATTTCTTGAAGAAGAGCCAAAAGTAGCAGCAATTGGTGCTGGTATGGATATTTTTCAGCCAAGTGGAAACATGGTCGTAGATATTGGAGGCGGAACGACAGATATCGCTGTCATCTCGATGGGTGACATTGTAACCGCCTCTTCTATTAAAATGGCTGGAGACAAATTTGACCTGGAAATTCTAAACTACATTAAAAAAGAGTACAAGCTGTTGATCGGTGAGCGAACTGCAGAGGACATTAAGATCCAAGTTGCAACGGTATTCCCAGACGCACGTCACGAAGAGATTTCGATTCGTGGACGAGACATGGTGACAGGATTACCAAGAACGATTACCGTCACAAGCAAAGAAGTAGAAGAAGCATTACGTGAATCTGTATCTGCCATTGTTCAGGCTGCGAAACAAGTTCTTGAAAGAACACCACCTGAATTATCAGCTGATATCATTGACCGCGGCGTCATCATTACTGGTGGCGGAGCGCTTCTAAACGGGCTTGATCAATTGCTTGCAGAAGAGCTGAAAGTACCAGTTTTCGTTGCAGAAAATCCAATGGATTGTGTAGCAGTTGGTACTGGCGTGATGCTTGATAATATGGACAAGCTGCCAAAGCGTAAACTCAGCTAATGATTTCCCTCATTCTTTTTAGAAAGAATGGGGGATTTTTATTAAAGAAGCCTGCCAATATGCCGATATATTTCATAGAAGATTGTGTACTGATGATTTTAGGTCATGTGAAAGAATTTGAATGAGGTGAGCACGTGTTAAAAGGACTATACACCGCAACATCTGCCATGATCGCTCAAGAGCGGCGGACAGAAATGCTTTCAAATAATATCGCAAATGCGAATACTCCAGGCTATAAAGCAGATGAAGGGGCCATGCGCGCATTTCCAGAAATGTTGCTAAGCCGAATGGAATCAGGACGTTTCCAAACATCTTCAGGCAAAGGCTTTAGTATCCCGCAGCAAACGGCGATCGGCGGAATTAATACGGGAACATACATGCAGGAATTGATTCCCCAATTTACACAAGGAACATTAAAAACAACGGATCAAACAACTGATATCGCATTAGTAGAAAATAATGTACCCATCAACCCGGAGACAAATCAAAAGTCAGCGCTTTTTTATGCTGTGAATACACCAGAAGGCGTTCGTTATACGAAAAGCAGTTCCATTACATTGAATGATCAAAATCAGCTGACGATCAATGGACGTGCCCTTCTTTCCGTGACGGGCCAGCCGATTACCGTTCAAAGTGAGAATTTCAAAGTGAACGCAGATGGAACCGTGAGTGAAAACGGACAAAACCTTGGACAAATTGATGTACGTGTTGCAATGGATACAAGAAACCTTGCGCGTGAAGGAAATGATTTATACCGTACAGCTGATAACCAGCCTCTTCCAAGTGCGGTCAATAACGGTCAAATGTCCTATACATTAAGCCAAGGTGTATCAGAGCTGTCGAACGTTGATGTGACGAAATCATATACAGAAATGACAACAGCCTACCGCGCATTTGAAACAAACCAAAAAGTGGTTCAGGCATATGATAAAAGTTTAGAAAAAGCAGTGAATGAAATCGGAAGAGTGTATTAATGAAGAAATGAAAGAGAGAGGAGGATTCTCATGCTTAGAACGATGATCAATGCAGCTGTGTCGATGAACGAGGTGCAAAAGCAGCTTGATATCATTAGTAATAACATCGCAAACAGTGAAACAACAGGGTATCGTGCGAAAAACACCCGTTTTTCAGAGCTGGTCAGACAACAGTTTAATCAGGTAGATGAAAAAAATGAGCAGGTGGCAAACAGTCGTCTGACACCTGCTGGTTTAAGGCTTGGAACTGGTACGATGGTTAATGCATCCATTAACTCATTGCAAGGGTCTATTAAAGAAACAGGCCGTGACCTTGATGTTGCATTTGGTGCGCCATCTCAGTATTTGCAGGTCAATGCTGGCGGTAACATCCGGTATACAAGAGATGGCTCTCTTTATTTACAGCCAGGAAATAATCGGAATCAAGTCCAGCTGGTGACAAGCGAAGGCCATCCGATTCTTGACGAAAACGGGAATGAGATTGTCTTAAATGCGAATTTCCGTGATATTTCTATCGATAAAAATGGCCGGCTTACAGCTATTTCTCGAGGCAATCAACCGAATCAGCAGGTGAATCTTGGGGTTGTTCAAGTGAATAATTCTTCAGCACTCATCTCTGAAGGAGAAAATTTGTTCTCAGTCGACGGCAACTATCAAGGCGCTTTAACGGCACTGAATGGGGCAAACCGTCAGGCCATTCAACTTCAGCAAGGTGCACTTGAAACGTCGAATGTGGACATGTCTAAAGAATTAACAGACCTCATGACAACACAGCGTTCGTATCAGATGAACTCAAGAACCATTACGATGGGCGATCAGATGCTAGGACTCATTAATACCATTCGATAATGAGCAGGCGGATGTCAGCCTCTCATGATAAAAAAGGCGGCTCGCTCAAAGTCGCCCTTTTTTTTATAAAAATCTGAGACATCTGCAAGCAGATCTTCAAGATCAATCCAGGCTTCTTTTCGTTCAAGACATGTGACGAGTGTAGCAATCTGTTCATCTGCCTTGGGCGTTTGGCTGTAGAGAAGGAATAAAATTTGGAACTTGATTCTTAATAGATCAAATTGGGCATCAACGGCTTCTTTTAGCCCTTTTTGAATATACTTCATTCCTTCATCAGTTAAATTCTCTTTAAAGCAGGAACGCACAGTTTCATAGAGACACGATACATAGGAGTGGGCAGATTTCCGGTATGCTGGGAGCCGAAGCGCTTTTTTAAAGTATTCTAGTGCTTCCTTATGACGATTCTGTCTCGACTTGATAAAACCAGCGTCATAATACACGATACCAAGCAGTTCTTGGTCATCAATCATTTTCACGTATTCGATAATTTCAATAAAAATAGCTTCTGCTTCTTCATATTTTTTTTGATCACTAAAGTTAAGTGCGAGCACAATTTTGCACCGATAAATGCTGTGGATATCCCCGTGCTTTGCAAAGATATCCATGGCTTTTTCAACATGTCGAATGGATAACAGTGAATAACGGTTGTTATAATAAACACCACTTGTACGGAAATGAAACTCCGCTTCCTCAAGCTCATCGTCTAGCAGGGGAAGTTTTTCTTCTGCTTTTTCAAGATAATGAATGGCATCATTTTGATCGCTCTTTAAAGATTCGTATAAACCGAGAAAAAAGTAAAAATAATATTGTAGTTGATCGTTCATTTGATCATTGTGGAGCATGAGTTCATGCTTCAGTTTTTCTAAGTCTTCTGTTTGGTTCATCCAGAGCTGGTGCCGAAAAAGTATAAGCTGATAATGTAAATGAAGCTCCTGTTTCTTTGATAATCTACGTTTATATTTGGTTAAGGACGTTTTGATCTCTTCAGCCTTCGAAAAATGTCGATGTTTTAGCATTGTATACCACGAATGGAGAAGTTTTTTAATGGATTTATCGCTTATAAAATTCATTTTTACCCTCTTATTCAATCAATGATGTAATATATATTACCATATTTGTGAAAAAACGATGAGTGTAGAGTGGATTATATTTCATGACAATAGGTAATGATAGATTCTATTTTTTACCATAAATGTTGGCTGAACGTTGAAAAATGATTGCATTCATAATATACTTCAATAGGAATCAAATGAAGATCAGCGATATAGAAAAGAAGGAGAGATCAAGATATGCTTGATGCTCAGCAAATTCAAGACATTATTCCACACCGTTATCCATTTTTATTGGTTGACCGTATTCTAGAAGTTGATGGTGAGAAAAGAGCGGTTGGAATCAAAAATGTCACAGTAAATGAAGAATTTTTTAATGGCCATTTCCCAGGATACCCCGTCATGCCGGGTGTGCTTATTGTAGAAGCGCTTGCTCAAGTTTTTGGGGTCATCATGTTAGGTAAAGAAGAGAACAAAGGGAAAATTGGTTTGTTTGCAGGGATTGACAGCTGCCGATTCAAAAGACAGGTCAAGCCAGGCGATCAGCTACGTTTAGAGGTTGAAGTCACACGTCTTCGCGGTCCAGTTGCCAAAGGAAAAGCAGTTGCAACAGTAGATGGCGAAGTGGCATGTGAAGCAGAACTGACATTTTCTATCGGTCCGAAAGTATCGTAATGTGTCTGACGGTTCATCTTGTATGAACCGTTTTTTATATGGAAACATTCAGCCAAAGCGGATGAGGACTTGCTTTTTTGACAAAAAAACGTCATATTAGACAAAAAAGATGAAGGTGATAAACAATGCTGAAAGAATTTAGAGAGTTTGCCGTCAAGGGGAATGTGATTGACCTTGCTGTCGGTGTCATCATCGGGGGAGCATTTGGCAAAATTGTCACTTCTCTTGTGAATGATTTAATTATGCCGCTTGTTGGTATTATTGTTGGGGGGCATGATTTTAGTGGATTGTCTATTAAAATCGGTTCTGCTCAAATTTTGTATGGAAGTTTCATTCAAACAGTGGTCGATTTCTTGATTATCTCCTTTTCCATTTTTATCTTTATTCGTTATTTAAATAAATTAAAACGGAAAAAGGTAGAGGAAGAGGAAGTGGTTGAAACGCCAGATCAAACGGAAGTGTTGTTAACCGAGATTAGAGATTTATTGAAAAATCAAAGCCAATCGAAAGATGTGCAATAGAAAAAGAGCGGCTCATCCCGCTCTCAGCGTGTAGACAAACCCTCGCATTCTTTGTCAGGGCTGTGCTCCGGTGCTCGCCCTTCCTAGACTTCAAAGGTTTTCTATCACGCTGAAAAGGAAGACAAAGGGCTAAAATAAAGTTCATTTTAGCCCTTTGTCAACCATCTAAGAGCGGCTCATCCCGCTCTTTTTTATGTGTTCTGTTTAAAAGCATCCAGCAGTTTTTCTCCTGATAGCCCCTCTTTGACGAGGTCTTTTAATACTTCTTCGGTTTCTGTTCTGTAACGATTTGTGATCATTTTACCATCGAGTAATACAGATATGTTTTCTTCTAAGGCAACGATGTTTTTGACTTGGACCGATAGATGAACAGGGCGGTTGTTTTCTTTTGTAATCGTCACGAGAATCTTTACTTCTGTATGCTGCTGGAAGAGCACCTCAAACACTTGTCTATGCTTCTTTGGAATCAGTGCCTCGATCATCCAGTGGTTTTCGCCATCTTCTTTATTAATGATTAAGCCGTCACGAAGGGGAATGCTGGACATTTTATCTTGCTTTGGATCAAGTTCGATTTTTAAATCAATCAGCCTAAAGGTTTTCATATTTATCACCTCACAAGCGTTCATTATTCGTAAGTATCATTATAGCATACAACATCTGTATAAATGAAACCGCTGCCTACTGAGAACTAGCTGCATATAAGTGAAAGGAGATGTTTTATGGAGTCCTATCAACTTCGAAACATACATATTGGTGAGGAAAAGGAAAGCAATGTGAGGGTCTATACATGGGGAGATATTCTCTCATTTTGTGATGTGTATATGGAAGAAGGGGAGTCCCTCACTTTTCAATACGTGACAGACGATCAAATGGACTGTTTTGAATTTCAATTGTCAATTCATGATGGAAGGCTTTGTTTTTATTGGTTTGCGTGGGACGGGTCTGACTATATTCACATGCCTTCTAGTAATTGGATTCATTCAGATGTTTTTTATCAATTTATGAAAAATAAGTATTTCGTCAAACAAAATAAGATGATGTTTTATACGCAAGCGGTAAAAAGTAAAAATGATTGAGGAAATAAAGAATTTGAAGAACGATTTTGTCATTTTCGTTTTTTGTCTCTTGTGCCATTTCTCAGTAGACTAGGGTTAGCTGAAAGGAAAGGAGGCAAAAGGCAAAGGTCTATCATCTCGCGGCCCCCCTCTAGCTATAGCTGATAGACTTTGTCTTGTACACATATTCACTGCGTAATAGTAGAACCAAGGTTTCTTTGTATCAGTCATGTGTCCCCTGTGAATCCCCTTATGCGTATCCGGTCATGTAGCGTGACCGGGTACTCTTATATTCATTGATAAGCCGATCATCCCTTGCAAATAGTGGATACTCATTTCATAATGATGATGGATTTGATAAACGGAAGGTCAACTGAAAATGCAGGCAAAAAAGGAGAGACCGATGACAAACATTCAATTAATCGCAACGGATTTAGACGGAACTTTATTGAACAGTGAGCACAAAGTGAGTCAGGAAAACGAGCAGGCGTTAAAGGAAGCAGCGGCGAGTGGGATTGAGGTTGTCGTTTCAACAGGAAGAGCGTATTTTGATGTGAAATCTATTTTTGATCAGCTTGGGATGAATACGTGGGTCATCAGTGCAAATGGAGCTGTGATTCATGATCCCAAAGGTCAGGTATATCATTCGGCTGTTCTAGAAGAAGAAAAAGCAAAACACATCTTATCATGGCTTGAGGAGCGTGATTATTACTATGAAGTGTTTACGAATGAAGCCATTTACACACCAAACCGCGGCAGGGAGCTTCTGGCGATAGAAATGGACCGCTTAAAGAGTGCAAATCCAGAAACGGATCAGCGTGTTCTTGAGCAAGCGGCTGAAGTTCAATACAGCCAGTCAGGTTTTGCTTATATTGATACATATCAAGAATTGTTTCGTGAGGATCAGAATCTTTCGTTTTATAACATCTTAGGTTTCTCATTTTTTCAAGACAGATTGAAAGCCGGATGGAATGCGTTTGGACATGATTCTGAATTAACATTGGTTAGTTCGGCTGATCATAACTTTGAAATTGGTGCAAAGGAAGCGTCGAAAGGGCAGGCGTTAACCAGGCTGGCAGAAAAGCTCGGTATTCCATTAAGCCAAACAGCGGCTGTAGGAGACAGTTTAAATGATGAATCGATGATTCGGGCAGCTGGGGTTGGAATTGCAATGGGGAATGCGAGAAAGGATATAAAAGAATTAGCTGATCACGTCACGTTAACAAATGATGAACATGGTGTGGCACATATGATTCAACATCTTTTGAAATAATTGAATCGTATGGATTTGTATAAATGACATAGGATGAAGCGCATTCTACAAAAGAGGAATTCAGAACTACTTCTATTTACACCCGCTATGGAACATCATATAATTTAATTATGAATATAACCCGCTTGTAAGGAAGTTAAGGAGAGTAAACGAATGGCGCTGGAATCTTATAAGTCCGACAATCTGCATTTAATCAAGGAAGCCTTAGACTATACTCAGGTTGGCCTGACGGTGACGGACCCGTCTTTACCTGATAATCCTTTAATATATGTGAATAAGGGCTTTTTAGATATGACAGGCTATCAAGAAACCGAAGTATTGGGGAAGAATTGTCGTTTCCTTCAAGGAGATGAAACTGAGCAAATCGCTCTCAAACAAATTAGAACAGCCATTGAGAACAAAGAGGCTGTCACTGTTCAGCTGAAAAATTATAAAAAATCCGGTCAAATGTTTTGGAACGAGTTAAGTGTGGCGCCTCTATGGATTGATGAAAATGAAGGGAAACGTCTTTATTTCGTTGGTCTGCAAAAGGATGTTACGAAAGAGAAGGAACAGCAAGAGCTTCTTGAGCAATCCATTGATGAAGTATTGAATATTTCTGTCCCGATTGTTCCGGTGAAGGATGGTATTTCTGTCCTGCCGATCATAGGTACGTTAACAGCGCCAAGATTTGATAAAATCATCTCAACAGTCTCCACTTATATCTCTCAATCCAAAGACGATTACTTTATTGTGGATCTGTCTGGTTTATTAGAGGTGGATTCATTTGTGGCGGATGCGATCTTTAAGCTGAACGATTTGATTTTAATGACTGGCACAGAACTGATCGTGACAGGTATTAAACCAAATCTTGCAATGAAAATGGGAGAAATGAGAGAGGACTTCCGCGAGTTGAATACGTATATGAATGTGAAATCTGCATTGAAAAAGCTGCAAATTTAAGCATTCCTTTAGATGAGATTAAAAAAAGAGGACTTTTCATCACGCCCTGAGAAAAGTCCTCTTTTTGCTGTCATTACGATGATTGAGCGGCTGCACTTAACGTGAATAAATCTTCTAGTTCGTTCGTTGACAGCTCTGTAATCCAGCTTTCACTTTGGATAATTTGATCATTTAACGTTTGTTTTGTTTCGAGCATTTGATCAATTTTTTCCTCTATCGTGCCGGTTGTGATCATCTTATGGACGTGAACAAACCGCTTTTGCCCGATGCGGTAAGCACGGTCTGTTGCTTGGTTTTCTACAGCAGGATTCCACCATCTATCGTAGTGAATGACATGATTGGCGGCGGTTAAGTTTAGTCCGGTTCCTCCTGCTTTTAAAGAAAGAATTAAGATGTTGAACTCTTTTTTCTGGAAGCGTTCCACCATTTTGTCCCGATCATGTTTTGATAAGCTCCCATTTAAAAATTGAACTGGTTCTCCAAACATCTTTTCGGCGAGCTGTTTGATCATGTTGCCCATTTCAATATACTGCGTAAAAATGAGACAGCTTTCTCCTTGTTCGTGTATGGCTTTTAACAGTTCTGCTAATTTATCCATTTTTAATGAACGTTTCAACAATTTCACATCTGTTCCGCTCTCTTTTAAATAAAGAGCAGGGTGATCGCAAATTTGTTTGAGTCTGCCAAGCATACTTAAAATGATGGCTTTCCGCTGCATCCCTGTTAATGAGGCCATATGTTCGAATGTATCTTTGACCAGCTGTTCATATAAAGATGCCTGCTCTGCAGATAACGGGATGAATTCTTTTTCTTCTAGTTTCTCTGGCAGATTGAGTGCGACTTCTTCATCTTGTTTTGTTCGTCTTAATAAGAATGGCTTGATCAGCTGCTGTAGCTGTTGGATTCTTTTTTCTTCACGGTCTTTTTCAATCGGAAGGACGAACTTTTTATGAAAACTGGTCAGGCTGCCGAGATATCCTTTGTTCACGAAGTCGAAAATAGACCAAAGCTCTGTCAAGCGGTTCTCCATCGGTGTCCCGCTGAGGGCAATGTGGTGCTGTCCTTTTAATTGCCTAATGGCTCTCGATTGTTTCGTATGGGCATTTTTAATGTTCTGGGCTTCGTCTAAGCAAATGGTATTCCATTTGGCTGCTGTTAATTCATCACGGTCAGAATGTGAGAGACCATACGAAGTGAGGACGATATCTGTTGATTCGTACGCTTTTGTAAAGTTCTCACCTTGTGGACGTGATGGTCCATAATGCAGAGCGACATTCAAATGTGGTGCGAATGTTTCAAGCTCTCTTTGCCAGTTCCCTAATACGGAAGTCGGTGCAATGATGAGAGATGGAGCGGCGTCTTGTTGATGCTCCTTCAAATAGGTGAAATAAGCGATCATTTGAATCGTTTTTCCAAGTCCCATATCATCAGCTAAACAAGCCCCGAATCCATGAGACCTTAAGAACAGAAGCCAGTTGACACCGTGCTGCTGATACGGCCGCAGTTTGCCCTTAAAGGACTCACTCATCTCGTAGGATGGCAGTTCTTGTGTATCATTTAACTGATGCACAAGCCCTCGTAATTGAGACGAAAGTTCAAATTGAATATGGGCAAAGGCTGAACTGTCTAGCAGCTCAGGAATCGACTCAGAGGAGGCTTCTTGGTCTGCAAGTTCACGTGATAAAATATCCGACATATGAAGTCCTTCGTTCTCAGCGCGCTCCATCCATTTCTTCATTTGCTGGATAAAGGTCGGGTCGATTTTAATCCATTGTCCACGAATATTGACAAGACGACGTTTACTTTGAACAAGCTCGTTGAACTCATCTTCTGTCAGCTCAATCCCGTTTGTGGCAAAGCGCCAATTAAAGTCCATAAGGGCATCCATTCCAACGTGCGATTCGCCTCGTGGTGTGGAGGAAATCCGTGCTTTTAGCATCATGGTGCTTTCTTTGACGATTTGCCACCATGATGGAAGCAGGATCTCAATCCCCATGTTCACAAGTGTTTCACTCGCTTCAGATAGGAAGAGCCACGCTTCTTCTTCTGACATGAGGGTGGTACCAGATGTAAATGAGAGCCAAGGGACAATCTGACCGAACCGCTCTAGCTCTCTGGTGATTTTTTCTTGAAACGGACGCCATGATTTTTTTAAAGAACGGATGCCTTCAAAGAAATGCAGATCACTGTTTTTCTTATCACGCAAAAACAATTCAATTTTCCAATCATCCCCGTCGAAATCAGGCTCATTTAAACGCAAGCCGACAGTGAAAGGCGTCTCATCATCAATCCAGCCGATCGTTTCCAAGAAATCCTGTTCATCTAAAAAATGTCCTTGGAAGGAGGAAAGAGCAGGCGATTGTGCAGTCATTCGGTTCCATTTGTGCTGCAAGGCATCATCATATTGAATGTAATCCTGTACGGCAAAGGAGAACCAATCAGCTGTGTAGCCATCTAACAGGCCTTCTTTGTCTTTAAAGCGAAGCATGCCTTTTGTCCAAGCCTCGAAATCTGGGACAAAATCTTCATCCTCGATGAATTCGTAAATGGTTGAGGCTGTTTTCATAAGCGGCTCTGTTTCATCCGTTAACGTCACATGGCTGAAAGTATTGAATGAATTTTTCCCTAGCAATTCAACGGTCATCCAAGGACTTAACAGGAAGGCAGGTGTGCCAATAAAGCTCACATCTTCTAAGAATGTTCCGTAAAAAGATGATTCGTGCCATTGGAAAAGCTGCCTCTTCATTTCATTTAGCGGTACAGGCTGTCCGTCCTCTGCTTGCGCTGAAATGGTGAAAGAGAAATCTTCGGTTTGTTCTGCATGAATGACAATTTGTTTATGGCGTGTCATCAATTAATTTTCCTTTCTTCATTTCCTCTTGGAACGCACGCAGCCGTTTCGTTGAATCTTGCAGCTGCTGTACATATCTTTCCCACACCGCGTTTTTTTTCGTTTTATGATAAAGCGTACGCAGTTTTTTGAGCATTTTCACAGATTCCCGGTAAGCACTTCGATTCTTTTGATCGAGAAGCAGTGAGATTTCCCGGTGGTACGAAGGAATGAGTGCTTCAGGCTCTTCCTTTGCAATCTGTTTGATCAGTTCTTTCTCCAATTCACTGATGGAGAAACCAACGAGGCTGTGTATTTCAATCCATTCTGCATAGCGTTGTTGTGCATATAAGAGCTGACTATATTCAGTAAATGCATAAGGCATACAGATTTGGAGATAGCGTTCATACAAGAAATGATCTTTCGTCTGTTTAAAGTACGCATCTAAATAAAAGAAGAAATCGCTGACGGCTCCACGCAGTTCTCTATAAGATAGGTCAAGCTGGCAATATTCTTCTAATACATATGTGATCTCTTGATACCAAAGTTTGAGACGCTTCCAGTCCTTGCGGTTTGTGAGATCCTTTAGCCAATTGAGCACATTTGGCAGCATATCTGCATTGAGCAATTTTAATTGCTGAAAAAGTCTTTCGTCTTCTTTTAGCAAATAATCCATATGCATCAGCCCAATGGTGCGCTCAACCGTTTGCTCCTGCTGTTGGGCGCTCTTGAGTAATTCTGTTTCTTTTTTGACCCATTTCCCTCTATTTAATATAGTTCCCCACATTTCCATAAAGACCGCAACTCGTTCATGCTGGAAAGGTCCGCTGATTTGAAGAAGTGTCCGAACGGCAGTTGGTGTGTTTTCAAGAAACGGATCGAGGGAAAAGGAAAGGGCGTATGTCCTCAAATGATCCACTGAATCAAAAATGGTGTTCATGAGCTGTTCTACATATGGATTCATTGAATAAAAGTCTTTTTCGGCATCAAGGCGGCCGAGGTCGATTAGCTCATGGAGCCTTAACCACACATCGATGGACGTATGAATCGCATACAAACTCTTGAATTCAGGTGAAGTGGGTGCGTGTTTTTTCAGGATCGATAAATAGCCGTAATACAAATGTTGTGGTGTTTGCTGGTGCTTCGGTGTCCGTTTCAGCCAGAGGTGAAATTCCTCCTGGAAAAAATTCAGCCAGCTCTGAAGTGATTGTTCATCTGGGCGCTTCACTTGGAAGTGCTGGCGAATGAGTTCTTTGCTGCGCTGTAATTCATCCTTCTCTGACCAATTTTCTGTAAAGCCGGTCACACTCTCTACTTGAGCGTATAGCGAAAAGAAAACAGCGAGGATGTGTTTACATAGTCCATCAGCTGGACATGAACAGCTGCTTCTCACTGGAAACAGCACATGAAGGTGGACTCTTGCTGCCACGACATCATGTACATAAGCTGACCATTCGGTATCAGACTCTTGCTTGAGCCGATATACGCTGTCCTGTCTATAAGTAATCAATGCTTTTTTGATGAGTTGCTTGTTTTCATCTGTTGCAGGAAGAAGTTCTTTGATCTGTTCGGCTGTTTGTTTGATTTCTTCTTCGTTGATGTTGTGCTGAAGCATTTGATCCGCTCCTAACCAAGTAAAAGATTCCAATTCTTTTATTATAGCTCAATGGTGATTTATAAAAAAGTTTTTCATGAAAATGGTCATAAATTTCAAAAGCTGTCGAATGATGTATTAGAGTATTGCATAAACCAACCATACAGCATATAATAATGAAATTAGTGGAATCGAAAGGATACAGACATGGATAATAAGGGTTTAAATCAAGAAGAGTTTTTAAAGATTTTGATGTACGCTCATGATATTGGTGAAAATTCAAATGATGTCACAACAAAAGAAATGCTTGAAAATTTGATTGCTCATATTCGAAATGGCCTTGTTTCATAAAAGTAGCCCCCTGCTCTCTCAGCAGGGGGTTTTTGTATGCTTTTATGAATGGAACGAAAATCCCCGGCATACGATGACATTACAAGCATAAGGAGTATGGGGAGCTGATGTGACATGAAGGTTGCGATTGCAGGCTGTGGGTATGTAGGGCTTGTCACAGGTGTGTGTTTAGCAGAGGCGGGTCACGACGTGACATGTATGGATATTGACCGGCGGAAGGTCATGCAGCTGAAGCAAGGGAATCCTCCGATGTACGAGCCGGGATTAAAAGAACTGCTCAAACGGAATATGGAGCAAGGACGCATTCGTTTTCATATTGATGGAGCGTCAGCCTATTCGCAGGCTGACGTGTTAATGATTGCTGTCGGTACCCCGCAACAGGCAGACGGTCAAGCTGATTTGCAGTATGTCTTTCAAGCGGCAAAGGAGATGGGCTTACAAGCAAAGCCAGGCGCAGTGCTTGTCGTGAAAAGTACAGTGCCTGTCGGAACGGGCGATCAAATTGATCATTTGATTCATCACGTGTTAGGTCGTAAGGAGCCATTATCTATCGCATCGAATCCAGAATTTTTACGAGAAGGCTCTGCCATCTCAGATACGTTGCGAGCGGATCGGCTGGTGATTGGAGCCGAAACAAAGAACGGATTAGATCAGCTAGAGTCTATGTATGCGGATTTCCACATTCCATTCGTGAGAACAGATCGGAAAAGCGCAGAGATGATCAAATACGCATCAAATGCATTTCTTGCCACAAAAATCAGCTTCATGAATGAAATTGCTTCGATTTGTGGAAAAACAGGAGCTGATGTTGAGAGAGTTGCAGAAGGGATGGGACTCGATCAGCGGATTGGTACTTCGTTTCTTAGGGCAGGCATTGGTTACGGAGGTTCCTGTTTTCCGAAGGATACTAATGCCCTTGTCCAAATTGCAGGGCATGTGTCCCATGATTTTGAGCTATTGAAGGCTGTCATCAAAGTCAACAATGAGCAGCGAGCAAGTTTTATTCGAAGTGTGAAGGAGCGGATGGGAGAAAACTTGGAAGGGAAGAGAATGGCTCTCCTTGGCCTTTCCTTTAAGCCGAATACAGATGATATGAGAGAGGCGCCGTCAATCCCGATCGCTCATCAGCTCCATCAATTAGGAGCGGAGATCGTAGCCTATGATCCTGCTGCCGCTCGCAATGCAGCTCAAGAACTGCCTGATCAAGTCCTTTTTGCTCAAACGATTGAAGAGGCGATCAAGGATGCTGATGCGGTCTGTATATTAACTGAGTGGGCGGATATTCAGTCATTTCCACTTTCAGCTTATAAAGATTTCATGAGGCAGCCGATCATTTTTGATGGCCGGAATTGTCATACGCTTGAAGCGGCAGAAGTAGCTGGTGTCGAGTATCATTCTATTGGGCGCAGGCCTGTCTCTCCTATTTATATGTAATGAGAAAAACCGATAACTTCACGTGTTATCGGTTTTTGCGTTAATGCGGAAGAATGAATCCGCCATATAAAAATGCAGCCACAATCAGAAAGGCAGGGTGCAATTTGAATTTGGTCATAAAGAAAAATGAAATGGCGGCAATGGCAAGTGATTGCGTCCAGCCAATGGCTTTCACGGCATCTCCGCCAATTTCCCATGTTAATAAAAGCATCATCATCGCAATGACAGGCTGTACAGATAGAGTCATGCCTTTGACGACAGAAGATTGGCGAAAACGATCAATGAGTTTTAGCAATAAAATCAATCCAATAGCAGACGGTAGGACCGTCGCAAGCAGTGCAACGATAAAGCCTGGCCATCCCATGACATCATAGCCTACATAAGCCGCAATTTTCGTAGCGATTGGACCTGGAAGTGCGTTGGCTAATGCGAGCATATTGGAGAACCCTTCGTTTGTCATCCAATGAAAATGATTGACGATTTCTTCATAATTGAGTGGAATGGAGGCAGGTCCTCCACCATACCCTAACAGATTGGATAAGAAGAATGCCCAGAATAAAAAGAGAATCAGCATCACGAAGACACTCCTTTCTCTTTATTTGTTCGATTCCAGCGATCTTTCAGTCTAAAATGAAAGGCACCATAACATAAAAAGATGATGACAATGATGCCTGGATGAATCGAGAGTACTTGAAGACCGACAAATGCCAAAAGGAATAGGACGATTCCGAAGATCATGCCGAAGCCCTTCAACGCTTTTTGTCCAAATTCATATGCCATCATTCCTAACAGAACGGCAATTACTGGTGTCACAGCACCGATCATATTTTGAATGATGACTGAAGAGCTTAAGACGCTGACAAGTGTAACAAGTGCCACCATAGCGAGACATGTCGGTAAAATATGTGCAGCTGTTGCAACAATGGCGCCAGATACACCTTTTAATCGATAGCCGAGGTATGCCGACATTTTCGTAGCAATCGGTCCGGGTAATGCGTTGGCGATGGCGAGTGTTTCTCCAAATTCGTCATCATTGATCCATTTGTATTTGACGACCGCTTCATGGCGAATGAGCGGGATCACAGAAGGTCCTCCACCAAATCCCAGAATACCGGTTCGCACCATGGCGATCATGAGTTCAAGATATGATTGCAAGTGGTTCAACTCCTATCTACAATTTCATGCCCATTCGGCTTTTGTATCGTTTAATGAGCATTTGACAGTCCACACTGACGACGCCTTCAAGCGGGTACAGCTTCTTTGTCAGGAACGTCTCCATTTCCTGTTCATTTTGAAAAATGCCATGCATATGCAGCTTGCTTGGTCCTGTCATATGATAAAGGCTTGTGACGGCTGTTTCCTGCTCAAGCTGAAGGGCGACTGTTTCTAAACATTTCGGCTCAACCTCTACGTTAAAAAAGACAGAGACATGAATGCCGATCTTTGCTGGATTAATGACAGCGGTGAATCGTTCAATGACACCTGCTTCAATGAGTTGCTGAATACGGGCTTGTACAGCAACACGGGAAAGGCCGACTTGTTTCCCTAAATCTGTATAGGACATACGCCCGTCCTCGTGTAATAAGGAAAGAATTTGTTTATCCCTTTCATCTAATGTTAAGTTTGGAATGCGATATTCATGTGCCACCGTATAACCACCTTTCTTCTGTTGATATTCTATCATATTTTATTACGAATAGAATGTTTGATTTTTAATTTATTAACGAAATGAAATAATAAAAGAAGATAATATTTCTTTTTGTATAAAAAAACACCCCGGTATCACCGGGGTGTGTTCATTTTATTTTTCTGGGCTGCTTTCCGCACTGGCAATTTGCTGTGCAAGGTCAGCACGATCAATGTCTGCTTGGAAGAACTCCTGCGTATTTGGCAGGTGTAAATTCATGTGACGTTTTTGAGAAATTCGGATGGTCACTTGATCCACAGTGTAATCAAATACATGCCCGCCTACGCTTCGATCATCATCAATAAAGTGGAGGTGATATCCGCTTACCGCAATGCCATGTGCGTACTGTGGTGTACGGAAGCCTGCGATTGTCCCGCGAATATTTTCGAAATCGAAAATAGGCTGTGACTTGACTGCTTCCACCATCGGAACGTAAGGTTTTTCCTGTTTTTCAACCGTACGGGTTTGAACCTTTTTGAATGACCCATCGATGCGGATCGCATAAAAGACATTTTTGCTTGGTAAGATTCGGTCGATTTCTTCCTCTAGCTCTTTGGACGTCATCGGTGCATCAATTCGATGAACGATGTCCGTTTCAAAGAATGCTAGAGAGCAGAATGGTGAATAATCTTGATCGGTTACTGGTGTGGCTGTTCCATCAGAGCGCAGTCGATAAAAAGCGCCATCAAAGCCGATGAGTTCCCCATCTAATTGATTGAATGTGCCAATGCCAAAATCACCGTGCTCGGGAATATGTGATAGGGAGAAATCTCCATCGTATACGGCTTCCAGCAAGGAGGTCATGGTTGATACTTGATAGACCTCTTGCTTTTTGTCCTGCGGTATTGTGTTGTTTTGTTGATTCATTGGGTGCATCATACCCATATCCGCTCACTCCTTTAACGTAATGTATCGAAGTCTTATCTGACGTTCGTTGTGTGTTTTTCACGAAAGACTTCTGGCCATTTTTGACTGGCGAGGTCTGGGTTGTCTTGATAGTCTATCGGAATATCAATAATAACGGGTCCTTCTATGTTTATACCCTTTTGAAGGACAGTTGAAAGCTCTTCAGGTGAGTTGACACGTAATCCAGTTGCTCCAAAGCTTTCTGCATATTTCACTAAGTCGATCTGACCGAACTCAACACAAGACGTACGGTCATACTTCATTTCCTGCTGGAATGCCACCATATCGTATGTGCTGTCGTTCCAAACGAGATGAACGAGATTTGTTTTCATGCGCACGGCTGTTTCTAATTCCATGGCGGAGAAGAGAAAACCGCCATCACCTGAGACTGAAATGATCTTTTCATCTGGATTCAATATGGAGGCTGCAATCGCCCATGGTAATGCCACGCCAAGTGTTTGCATTCCGTTACTCACTAGGAACGTGTTCGGTTCATAAACACGGAAGTGACGAGACATCCAAATGGCGTGCGATCCGATATCACATGTCACTTTCGTGTCATCTGGGATGATACGTCTCAACGTATGAATGACATCCAACGGGTGTGATAAATGACTTTCTCTTTCTGGTGCTTTTTCGATATCACTTAACAGCTCTTGTAATTCTGTGACGAGATCTACGTTCTTTTTGCATAATGAAAGTGGAACGCTGTCGTGGGCTAGATGTTGCACTGTTTCAGATATATTGCCCACAAGCTCAAGCGTCGGTTCATAGAAATGGTCAATATCTGCCTGCATGTCATCCACATGGATGATGTGACGCTGCTGCGGTTTCAAATTCCAATGCTTCGGATCGTATTCGATTGGATCAAAGCCAATAGTTAAAATCACATCCGCTTTCTCAATGAGAAGGTCCCCTGGCTGATTACGGAATAAGCCGATTCTGCCCACATATTGAGGCTCAAGCTCTCTTGAGAGAACGCCGGCTCCCTGGTACGTTTCGACAAATGGGATACCAAGTGTTTTTAATAATGTTCTTGTCGCATTTGCCGCAGCTGGACGGCTAGCTTTCATTCCCACAATTGCAACAGGTAAGTGCGCATTTTGAATTTTGGCGATGGCCGAACTGATGAGAGCATCCGGTGCAGGACCTAGTTCTGGAGAAGGGTGAGCAGACACTGGTGTTTGTGTGGTGTGTTCGGTCACGACATCTTGTGGAAAGCTGATAAATGCTGCCCCAGCTTGACCTCTTTGTGCCGCGCGAAAAGCATTTGTTAAGGCTTCTGGTATATTGTTTACGTCTTGTACTTCAACGCTATATTTTGTCACTGGTTTGAATAATGCCGCATTGTCGAGTGATTGATGTGTTCGTTTGAGCCGATCCGCACGGATGACGTTTCCAGCGATTGCAACAACAGGGTCACCTTCTGTATTGGCTGTTAATAGACCTGTCGCTAAATTGGATGCCCCAGGACCTGATGTGACGAGACAAACGCCTGGTTTGCCAGTTAAACGACCGACAGCTGCTGCCATGAATGCCGCATTTTGTTCGTGTCTGCATAGCACAAGCTCTGGACCTCTGTCTTTTAATACATCAAATACTGCATCAATTTTTGCGCCTGGAATCGCAAAAACATGGGTCACACCTTGGGCAATGAGCGTATCGACAATTAACTCTGCTCCTCGTTTTGTTAGGGGTTGTGTTTGAGAATTCATTTACCCCGCACTCCTTTCGGCAAGTAAAATTTTTTATGAAAATATATTTTCATGATATGATTTACTATACATTTCACAAAATAAATTTTCCAATATATGTTTAACGTAGTTTTAATATGTTTCACGAATAAGTGTTTGAGGAGTGAAAGGATGGAACTGAGACATTTGCAGTATTTTGTCACAGTCGCGGAGGAGCTGCATTTCGGCAGAGCGGCCGCACGATTGAACATGACACAGCCTCCACTTAGTCAGCAAATTAAGCAGTTTGAGGAAGAATTGGGATTTCCTTTGTTTCACCGGTCTAAACGGGTGGTGGAGTTAACAGCTGCTGGAAAGGTTTTTTTACATGAGGTCCGGGGGGTGCTGCATCAGCTTGATAAAGCCGTTGATCATGCCCGGCATACGGCAAGAGGGGAGCTTGGGAAGATTATCATCGGTTTCGTTGGTACAGCGACATATGATATTCTGCCGCCAGTTGTCCGTGAATTCAGAGAGCTGTACCCCTCTGTCAGTATTGAGCTGCAACAGCTCTCTGTCCCGCAGCAGCTTGAGGCGCTTTTGAATGGTGAGATTGATATTGGTTTTTTGCATCCTACATCACCGCAAGAAGAATTGGTCAGTCGTTTAATGAAGCAAAGTGAATGTATTTTTGCGATTCCGAAAAACCATCCGCTGGCGGAAAAAGAAGCGGTCACGATTGAAGATATTCGTGATGAGCCGATTATTTCTTTATCAAAGGAATCATGGCCGTCCCTTTATCAGCATTTTGTCCTACTTTGTGAAAAGTACGGATTTTCACCCAATATCGTGCAGGAAGCAGCAGAATATCAAATGGTCATTGGTCTTGTCACAGCGGGAATCGGAATTGCTATCATTCCAACATCGGCCCGGCGTTTATTTAATTTAGATGTGGTGTATCGGTCAATTGAAGGTGAGCAGCTACTCGCGGAATGGACCATTTCTTATAGACGAGAAAATCATAATCCGGCATTGTTTCATCTTGTCCATCATATTCTCCATCGTGCTGAGCCGGAATAAGGGAAGAGAGAACGGGGTATGGTATGATGTCGTTACATATAAGAGGAGGCATGTCTGAAGTGATTACATTACAAATGGATCAGTTGTCACGAAAAGAAGCATATAAAGTATTATCTGGTTCCGTCGTTCCAAGACCCATTGCATTTATTACAAGCCTTTCTAAAGAAGAAATCGTCAATGCTGCACCATTTAGTTTCTTTAATGTCATCAGCGGTCATCCTCCGCTGATCGCTGTTTCTATTGGACGTCGTCAAGGAGAGATGAAAGATACAGCAAAACATATCATCGACAGGGAAGAATTTGTTGTCCATGTGAGTGATGAAGCGATGATTGAAGATATTAATGAAACAGCTGCTACTTTGCCAGAGGAAGAGAGTGAGCTGACTCGTACCGGTCTTCATCAAGTGAAGAGCAGCGTGGTGTCAGTGCCAGGAATCAAGGAAGCACGCATTCGCTTTGAATGTCAGCTGGAAAAACATCTGACCTTTCAAAATGATGAAGGGGAGATCACAGTCGATCATATCATTGGCCGGGTGGTGTGTGCGCATTTAGATGAATCCGTCTATGATGCGGAAAAAGGATATATTTTTACGAATGAATTAAAGCCAGTTGCGCGCCTAGCAGGGAATGATTATGCCCATTTAGGCACGCCATTTGTACTGAAGAGACCGGAATAACATCTAAAACCCCCGAGGCTATCGGGGGTTTAGTGTTTATTTCTTTTGTTCTAGTTTCAATGGAGCGGCGATATTTTTTTCTACCTTTTTGCCTTTTAATACATCGTCCGCAGCGCCGACTGCCAGTTGACCGATCAGCTCTGGCTGCTGCGCGACTGTTGCAGATAGTTTTCCTGCTTTGATCGAGTTGAGTGCATCTTCGTTACCGTCAAAACCAACGACAAGAATGTCTTTTCCAGAGCTTTGGATGGCCTCTAGTGCGCCAAGCGCCATTTCATCATTGTGGGCAAAAACGGCTTTGATGTCAGGGTTTCCTTGAAGAAGGTTTTCCATCACGTTGAGCCCTTTTGTCCGGTCGAAGTCAGCGGCTTGTTTTGCTGTGACATCTAACTGTTTGTCTGCAATTTGATGGAAACCTTTTCCTCGTTCACGTGTCGCAGAAGCACCTGGTACACCTTCTAGTTCAGCCACTTTTGCTCCTTTACCGACTTTGTCGATGATAAAGTTAGCGGCCATTTCGCCGCCTTTGATGTTATCGGAAGCAACGAGCGCTTCAACCTTTCCGCTTTCTGCCGAACGGTCTAATGTGATGACCGGTATGCCTGAAGCATTCGCAGATTCGACAGCCGTTGATATGGCAGAGGAATCGGCTGGGTTAATGAGTAATGCATCAACCCCTTGTTGAATTAAATCTTCTACATCACTCGTTTGTTTGGCTGAATCATTTTGTGCATCGGCAATGACAACTTCGATGCCAAGCTTTTTCGCTTCTTTTGTCACGCCGTTTTTAAGAGAAACGAAGAATGGGTTATTTAAAGTCGAGATCGACAGTCCGATTTTCATGTCTTTTTTCTTGCCATCCTTTGTTGATTTGGCCCACTCTGGCGGTTCAAGCGAGCAGGCAGAAAGCATGAATAGTGAGAGAGTCACGATCAGGATTACATATTTTTTCATAGCAGCTGCCTCCTTAAGCAGATTTCTTTCTGTCGAGTAGGACTGCAATCAAGATGACAATCCCTTTCACAACAGACTGATAGAATGATGAAACACCAAGTAAGTTCATACCATTGTTCAAGACCCCGATAATGAGTACCCCGATGAGTGTGCCGACAATTCGCCCTCTTCCGCCGGATAGGCTTGTCCCGCCAAGTACAACGGCAGCAATTGCATCAAGTTCATACGACGTACCAGCTGTTGGCTGGGCTGAGTTGAGACGAGATGTTAAGATCGCACCTGCTAAAGCAGACATAAAGCCGGCTAATGAGTAAATCATGATTTTGACGCGTGGTACTTTAATACCTGAGATGAGGGCTGCTTTTTCATTTCCGCCAATGGCATACGTTCTTCTGCCAAAAGGTGTTTTATGAAGCAAGACCCAAAGAACGATAAAGGTGAGAAGCATGGTGATCGCTGGAACAGGAATGCCTAAGAAATATCCACGGCCAAATAGCTGAAATGCATAGTTAGAGCCAAGCCCTGTAATTGGGTTTCCGTCTGTATAAACAAGCGTCAATCCTCTGAAAATCGTCATCGTCGCAAGTGTTGCGATAAAAGGAGCCATTTTTCCTTTTGTGATTAAAAGACCGTTGATCATTCCAAGGATGGCACCGATGATACATCCAACAATGATGGCAAGAATCGGGTCCAAACCAGATACAATAAAGCCGGCAGTCAGAGCACTAGACAGCGCTAGAATGGCACCGACAGACAAATCAATTCCTCCGGTTAAAATAACAAACGTCATGCCAAAGGCAATGAGGGCGTTAATGGAGATTTGTCTGAGTAAGTTTAAAATGTTTAATGGTTCTAAAAAGGCCGGATTTAAAATAGAAACAATGGCAACAAGGATGATGAGTCCTAAGAATGGCCCAAGCTTTTGCATGATGTTGTCAAATCGTCCATTTGAAGTAAGTGGTTTCATGTTACTTCCCTCCTGTAGCTAGTGTCATAATTCGTTCTTGTGTAGCTTCTGTTTTACTTAATTCGCCGCTGATAGTTCCTTCATGAATGACAAGCACTCGATCGCTCATCCCAAGAACTTCTGGGAGCTCAGAGGAGACCATCAAAATCGCAACGCCTCGATCCGTCAGCTCGTTCATGAGCTGATAAATTTCTCGTTTCGCCCCAACGTCGACACCTCTTGTCGGTTCATCTAAAATCAGCACCTTCGGCTGAATGCCGATCCATTTGGCGATGACGACCTTTTGCTGATTTCCACCGGACAGGCTGCGTGCAGAGATTTCAGATGAAGCGGTTTTGATCGTGAGTCGTTTGATGAGCAGGTCAACAAAGTCCTGCTCGTTTTTCTTATCGATCAGCCCCTTTGGAGAGAAGCTGTCTAAGTTAGGCAAGCCGATGTTTTCCCGGATGGATGCATCTAGCATCAGTCCTTCATCTTTACGATCCTCCGTGATAAAACCGATGCCAAGTTTGACTGCATCACTTGGTTTTTTAATGACAGCCTTTTTCCCATGAACCCAAATTTCTCCTTGATCCAGGGGATCGAGTCCAAAGAGCGACCGCATCATTTCCGTCCGGCCAGCACCCATTAGGCCTGCAACACCGACAATTTCTCCAGCTTTGACGGAAAAACTGACATCTTGAAAGCGGCCTTTCCTCGTTGCTTGCTTCACTTCTAGGACGGTATCACCAGTAGAAGGTGTGCGTTCAGGGTAACGATCGGTTAATTCGCGGCCGACCATTTTTTTGACGACTTCATGGAAATTCGTGTCCGGTATCGCTTTCGTATCGACCGTTTTCCCGTCACGCATGATGGTTATTCGGTCACAGATGGCGAAGATTTCTTCCATACGGTGAGAAATGTAGACGATGGAAACGCCTTCTTTTTTGAGTGAATCAATGACCTGAAATAGCTTTTCAATCTCACGGTCTGTGAGAGCAGCTGTTGGTTCATCCATAATGATGACCTTCGCATCGGTCATTAACGCTTTCGCAATCTCAATCATCTGCTTTTGTCCGACAGAACAGCTTCCTGCCTCTTGATCGAGCGAGAGGTTGACAGACAATCGGTCGAGCTGCGCTTGGGCGAGGGCTTTCATTTTCTTGGTGTCTAGGAGACCAAGTTTTGTATAGATTTCTTTCCCGATAAATAAATTCTCGAGTACCGTCATATCAGGCCATATATTCAGCTCCTGATGAATGAAGGCAATCCCGTTCTGCTCGGCTTCTTTCGGATTTTTGAAAGCGGTTTCTTTTCCGTCGATTTGAATCGTTCCTTGATCCAGGGAATAGAGTCCTGTCAGCAGATTCATTAACGTTGATTTTCCTGCCCCGTTTTCACCCATAAGTGCATGGACTTCACCTGTGACGAGGTCAAAGGAGACCCCGGCGAGAACGGTGTTTTTTCCAAAGGCCTTATGGATGTTATGCATTTCAATGTTCATAAGTGGCTCCTCCTTTTAAAAGATGACACCGGCATGAAGAATGCAGTTTGCGTATGGGGTGGCTTCACCCGTTCGAATCACTGCTTTTGCCTGTTTGGTCATGTCTTTGAACGTCTCGTGATCGACTTCATCTAACGGATGTGAGAACGCTTTCTTTAGAAATAAATGATCTCTCTCATTGGCTTCTTTGATTTCACTGGCGATTGTGATGTGTTCAACGGCCATTTCCTCAAGAAGGAGGGAAGTAACCTCCTGAAAGGATGGTGTGCCGATGGATAATGCAAGGTCGATCTTGACCGGGCCTTCTGGAATGGGCAGGCCGCAGTCTGCGATGACAATCGTATCTGTATGACCAAGATCAGCAAGCACCTTGGCGATATGACTATTTAAAATACCATTTTTCTTCATTTCTTATTCTCCAATTCTTCTCTTGCTGGCATGCCGCCTTGGGCACCAAATTTTGTGACTGAGATAGATGCGGCTAAGTTGGCAAAGGCAAGTGCGTCGAATAGGGATTTTCCTTCTGTCAGTGCTACAGCTAGAGCGCCGTTAAAAGTATCACCAGCGCCTGTAGTGTCGACGGCTTTCACAGGATAGCCCGGTACCAACACTTCTTTTGATCCATCAAAGTAACGAACACCATTTTTTCCTTCTGTAATGAGTAATTTGTTTGGATATTGGCGCAAAGCTTCTGCTATGGTGAGTCCATCAAACATAAGAGCTGCTTCGTGTTCGTTTGGCGTGATATAGGCAGCTTGATCTAATATTTGCTGAGAGACTTTGCGAGCTGGTGCGGGATTTAAGATGACTGGGATCCCTTTTTCGCTGCAAATGGCGCAGACGGCTTCGACTGTTTCTTCAGGAATTTCCTGCTGGATAAGGACGATTCCGATATCTCCAAGAGAAGAAAGAGCATCTTTTACATAGTGAGGTGTTACCTCATTGTTTGCTCCTTTGACGACAACAATGCTGTTATCTCCTTCAGCTAGAATGATATGAGCTGTTCCGCTTTCCATTTCGGTAACCGGTTTCATATAGGTGGTGCGAACACCTTGTGCTTGCAAATTGCTCATAATGTCCTGACCATATGCGTCATCACCAACTCGGCCGATCATATATACATCTGCACCGAGCCTTGCGCTTGCTACTGCTTGATTGGCTCCTTTTCCCCCAGGGACCGTTTTAAATGATTCGCCTAGGACGGTTTCTCCGGCACTAGGACGTTTATTCGATGTAACAACTAAATCCATGGAACAACTTCCTACGACAACTATTTGACTCATTGTGAATCCACCTTTCTTGTGGTCTCTCGTTCAATAAAAGAGACGGGCATTTGAATAACTGCTTGATCTATTGGCTGTTTCTGAATGGCTTTAATGATCAGCTTTGCGGCTTCTTTCCCCATATCATAGGCAGGCTGCCGGATCGTTGATAAAGAAGGGAAGAGCAGTTCGCTTTGCGGAATATCATCAAATCCAATGATTTGGACGTCTTCTGGAATGGCTTTTCCAATACGAAGCGCTTCGTGTACGACGGCTGCTGCGACGATGTCATTGCTGGCAATGATGCCATCTGTTTCAGGGTACAGCTTGAAAAGAGCCTTGGCGCTTTTTCGGGCTTCCTGAAAAGAAAAAGAAGCGTTAGACATCACATGAAAGTTAGCACCTTCTTCAGTCAGAACATCAAGTGCGCCTTTGAATCTTTGCCGCGCCGTTTGAAGATGAGCGGGCCCTTTTAGCAATGTGATCTGCTGACTGCCGCGTTTGATTAATTCCATTGCAGCCATTTTCCCGCCTGCCGTAGCATCTGCAAACACAGAAGGCGCATTTGGAACGGTACGATCTAAGAAGACAACAGGCAGTTCATCATCATTGTACAAATCCGATTCAGGTTCGTTTGTGACAGCGATGACACCGACCACCTGGTTTTGCTTAAAGGTTTGTAAATAGGCCATTTCCTTCTCCCGATCTTCATCACTGTTTCCGAATAATAACCGAAAGCCGTGTGCATGAATCTCATCCTCAACGCCTCTAGCCAGCTGAGGGAAGAAGGGGTTTGTGATATCAGGTAAGATGAGACCAACTAATCTTGATTCTCTTTTAAAAAGGGATCGTGCCACTTCATTGGGGAAGTAGTTCAGCTCCTGCATCGCTTGTGTCACACGGGTTTTCGTATCAATATGGACGTATCCAGTATCGTTGAGCACGCGTGAAACAGTCGCAACAGATACTTGAGCAGCTTTTGCAACATCTTTAATTGTAGCCAATGGAGTGCCTCCCTTCTTTGATGTGTAACCGTTTACACAGATAGATTATCACGAAAGCATTGAAAAAACAATCTTAAAAAAATAAAAAAAGAAAAGAAAGAGGACGTCTTCCTTTTCTTAACTAATAATGCCTGTTTGAGTAATGTTCACTTTGATTTTTGGAATGATCTTCACTTTTGGATAATCGGTGACCCAATTCATTTTCATATACTCATCATAATGTCTGACTCTGTATTTTCTGCCGAGGCTTAGCACATCGGAATTCGCATCTTGCAGGGCAGCGATAATTTTTTCTGCTTCTTTTGTCAAAATGACTGATAGCTTTTTGTTGAGCATTTCAATTTTTTTGTCAGTATCAAGGTTATCTTTTGGGTACTCAATGACAGAAGTATTAAATTCAAATTTGAGTGAGTATGTTAAGTTTCGATGATCAGGATTTAGAATCTCGATGTCTCTCTTTACATCAGTGACTTGAATCGTAATGTAATTGTTTTCTTTTGACTTCATGTCGCTTCTCACTTTTTTTGTGAAGTTGGCATACTTGCCCATTTTTCCGTCCATGATGGTGAGCAAGATCGCATCTTGACCGTACAACTCGCCTTTCTTTTTCTCATTATCAAATAGGGCAACACCTTTTACACTGATTAATTTCTTCGATTGATCAAAATGGATTAAGGGCAATGTGAAGTCCTCTCCAGTTTGGAGCATTTTAGATCGAATACTTTGAATGTTTTTAGGTGCTACTTGGGATGAGCGTGATGCGGTTGTGATCAAGTTATTTAAATAGTCACTCACAATGAGCTTTTCCTTCAGTAGCGAGTTAATCACTTCTTCACAAGTTCCCCCTTGAACAACGGCAAGATTTGCGAGGAGGGGGCTTTTCGGATCACGATAAAACATATCTAAATAGGGCAGAAGACGATTTTGGGCAAATTCATCACCGATCAGCATCACCCGCATTTTCGACATGTCTATTTTTTGATCCACTATCCGGCTGAAGTTGGTTCTTGCTTTTCTTAAAGTAGGTGCTTCCGTTGTGAGAAGAGTGGTTAAAAAGCTGCCAGTATTTCCTTGCTCCATACTTTGAGACTGCTGCACCTTTCGATAAGTAATCGAGTACTTCGCATTGTCATCTTCTCCTTGATCAACAGCAGAGGTTAAAACAAGAGAGATATTCTTTAATAGGTTCTGATCCCAGCAGCCAGGCATGAATATGAGAGACACACACATGAGCAACGTCAGTATGTACTTATGACGCATGTGATTTCACCTTCCCTTTGCGATGTTTGATAAAGATGATAATGGCCATAAAGATTGGGAGTGTGTAAATAAATGAATATTGAGCGATGGTGGTAAAATCATTAAAACGCTGAATTCTAAAATTATCGGTTGCAAGGTAACAGCTAGCCGCATAGATCAAAATGGCAAAATAAAAGACGTATTTTTTGTGGTCTTTTTTCTTGAGAATACTTGCTACGCCATTTGCACAAAAGTAAAGATAATTACTGAGTGTGGCTAAAATGACAAATACCCAGAAACTAAGAAAAATTAAATCCGTCCGCTCAATCACACCGAACGAAATGGTTTTTAACAGATAAAGAACAGGATTTGGAATGATTTTAAGCTCAATCGGGCTGAAAAACATAAAACAAATCACTGTGATAAATAGGTAGTAAAGAGTCGTGCATATATTGGCAATGGTCATGACCTTGTATCGCGCTTTAATGGTGCCTTTCATCAGTGGAGAGATGATCAGAATCATCTCAAATCCATTCATAGATAATACAACATCCTTCAATCCAAGCTGAAATTGAGAGAAGTCCGTTTGGAAAAAGGGCATAAGGTAGTCGATATTGGTTCCTTTTAATGAATACAGCATGATGAGAGACAACAAGAGTAAAAAAGGAGTCAGAATAAAGTTGAATCTGACAATCGCTGTAATTTGTTCCTTGGCGATGTAAAGGATGGATATCATGAGTAGTAGGTTGATGACCCAATTGGGTGTAAGTGGTAAAACCCATATACCCAGAATTCTCGTGAAAATAGATAGAACGACAATACAGACTGAGGCGAAATAAATTGTATAAAGAGCCACTAAGATTCGCCCAACCCATTTTCCAAAAACCTCAATTAACGCCTCGAAAAATGATGTCTCAGGGTATTTGTGAATGATATATATAAAAATGGTATTGATGATTTGGATAAAAAAACAGGCCAAAATGATAGCCATCCAGCCATCATGCCCCATATCTTTCATGAGCAAATGAGGCAGGGCTAAAATACCGACACCAATTTGAGATTGAATGATAAAAAAGACAGCTTGAGATGGAGATATTTTATTTTTCATCTTGATTTTTCCATCCTCTCAAATTTTCAATTTGCTCTTTCTTTTTTGGGTTTAAGTAAACAGGGCGATTTTTATACATCCACATTGGTAATCGAATCACAGTGTCTTTTAAATCCTGCCAGTTAAATGGAGTTACTGGAGATAAATACGGGACACCTAGTGATTCAAGGCGGCATAAATTCATCAGGACGATCGACAGACCGAATGAAATGCCAATAAACCCAAACATCGATGCCATGAACATGAGCGGAAAACGCAGCATCCTGATGGTAGACGTCATTTCAAACGAAGGAAGAACAAAGGAAGCAACAGCGGTCACGGCGACCACAACGATAAGAACATTGGAAATGAGCCCAGCTTTTACTACCGCATCTCCAATGACCAAACCGCCTACGATCCCAATGGTCTGTCCAATTGGTTTTGGCAGACGCACACCTGCCTCGCGTATGAGCTCAATCGTAATCTCCATCAGCATAGCTTCTATTAAAGGCGGAAAAGGAATGCCGATAATGGAATTTTTCATCGTAATCGCTAATTCATCCGGGACTACCTCATAATGAAAGCCGATGACTGCAATATAAAAAGAAGGCAAAATCACAGCGATGATACAGGCAATATAACGAAGAATACGAATAAACGTAGCTGGAATCCAGCGACTATTGTAGTCATCTGGTGATTGAAAGAAGCTAAAGAACGTAATAGGCAAAATGATAGCCATTGGGCTGCCATCCATTAAGACGACAATTCTTCCTTCAAGAATGGCAGATCTCACTTTGTCAGGTCGTTCTGTGTCAATAAGCTGCGGGAAGATGGAATACGAATCATCTTCAATCGCCTCTACAATAGAACCGGGGCTAAGCAGCGTGTCTACTTTAATAGAAGAAATTCGTTTGTTAACCTCATCTATCTTTTCTTGATTGGCAATATCAGAAATATAAACCGTTGCAACCTTTGTTTCAGATTTTGTACCGACCTTATGATACTGGATTGCAAGTTTTCGATCATTTAAGTGTGAACGCAGCAAATATAAATTGGTATCTAAACTCTCAACAAACCCATCATGTGCGCCTGCAATAATACTTTCAGAAGAAGGTTCAGAAATGGAACGCAGCGGCGGCTGCCCAACAGCAAATATTTTGATCTGTGCGGATTTTTCATCAAGGAAGGCAATACTTCCGGCAATAATGCTGTCGACAATCAGCGTCAAGTCACCTGTTTCGAGTGAACTAAGAGATTTTGCATAGTCCTGTTTTCCAGGAGGACCGAGCAAGTTGCCGATAATGAAGTCGTTTAATTTGCTTTCATCGACTCTAGTTTTAATAAAAAACAGCACTGATTTCGTTTCATTCACCATCAATTCCCGGTATTCAAAATCAGCGCTTTGTTGAAATGCTTTGTTCAGAATCCGAATCTTTTCCTCAAAACCGCCTGATAAAAAGTGTAAGCGTGTTTGCTCATTCGTATTTGGCATCTTTAGCCTCCTCTCACAGATTTTTTAACCATAGTGTAAGCCGAGAAGATGATTTTATGCGTCATCTTTGGGGAAAGCATGACATGCACCGACAACTTTCAACCAAAATCACATTAAAAATGTTAAGAAATGATGAATCTTGATAAAAAGAAATGAATAATGTTTCATTGTTTAGGTCATAAGGAGTGAATATCGTAAAGAGAGGCTATAACAAAATGATTAATCTTTGACATCTTATCCCAATTTTTTGTGACCTGAAAATAAGCAGATGACTTGATTTTTTGACAGGTGACCTTTGTCATAGGTCAACACATAGCGTTCTGACCAATGAGGATGACTTTCTAACCTGTTCATTTAAAAATATAAAATATTCTAAAACACGCACTATTCATTTAAAGCACTGATATGACTGATTTCGTAGAGATGAAAGGACTTTAAAACATTGATTCAAAATACATCTTAATAATTGTCGAAAAATTTAGGGAGAAAAGGACAAAAGATTTTTCACTGTTTGATGGTAACGCTTTCTCTTGTTTGAAGCAGAAATTCAGCCGTCATTTTGTCCGTCTTTTGGCCTTTTCATTTGAGCGTGAGGTAGGCAAATACGCCTTCTGATTAGAGGAATTTGGCATACGAGGAAGTGAAAGATTATGTTACATAATACCGATTGTGATTTTATGCTGAACCTATATACTGTTGATTGAATTTACATATCACACTCATAAAAAAAGGAGATGTAGATAAGCGATGTGGTTAATCGTTATAGCCTGTGTCATCATGTTAGGGATTGGCTTTATTGAAAAGAAGCGTCATCAGAAAAATATCGATGCCCTGCCGGTACGCGTCAATATTAATGGTATACGCGGAAAGTCTACCGTTACAAGATTGACAACCGGTATCTTAATGGAGGCAGGTTATAAAACTGTCGGCAAAACAACAGGAACGGATGCAAGAATGATTTATTGGGATACGCCAGAAGAGAAACCGATTAAAAGGAAACCGCAAGGACCAAATATCGGAGAGCAGAAAGAAGTTATGAGAGAAACCGTTGAAAGAGGAGCAAATGCCATCGTCAGTGAATGTATGGCGGTGAATCCAGATTACCAAATTATCTTTCAGGAAGAGCTGCTTCAAGCGAATATTGGCGTGATCGTAAACGTTCTTGAAGATCATATGGATGTGATGGGGCCAACTCTTGATGAAATAGCTGAAGCCTTTACAGCGACAATTCCTTACAATGGGCACTTGGTTATTACGGATAGTGAATATACAGATTTCTTTAAAGAGATTGCGAAAAAACGCAATACTGAAGTGATTGTTGCAGATAATTCCAAGATTACCGATGAGTATTTACGGAAATTTGAGTATATGGTGTTCCCGGATAATGCTTCACTTGCACTTGGTGTTGCACAAGCATTGGGAATTGATGAAGATACGGCATTCAGAGGAATGTTAAATGCGCCGCCTGATCCAGGAGCGATGAGAATTCTTCCATTAATGGATGCAAAAACACCTGGACATTTTGTAAATGGATTTGCGGCTAATGACGCAGCATCTACATTGAACATTTGGAAGCGTGTGAAGGAAATTGGGTATCCAACAGATGAACCGATTATTATCATGAACTGTCGTGCGGATCGCGTAGATAGAACGATCCAGTTTGCGGAGGATGTACTTCCTTATATTGAAGCAAGTGATCTTGTCTTAATTGGTGAAACGACAGATCCAATTGTGAAGGCATTTGAGGATGGGAAAATTCCGGCTGACCACTTACACAACCTTGAATATCAATCTACAGAACAAATTATGAACATGCTTGAGAAAAAGCTTCATAATCGAGTGGTTTATGGAGTCGGCAATATTCACGGCGCCGCTGAACCTTTAATCGAAAAAATTCAAGAATACAAAATTAAGCAGCTTGTCAGCTAGGAGGAAATATAGAAAATGTTCGGATCAGATCTTTATATCTCGTTAATTTTAGGTGTTCTACTCAGTTTAATTTTTGCAGAAAAAACAGGAATCGTACCAGCTGGGTTGGTTGTTCCAGGTTATCTGGCACTCGTCTTTAACCAGCCAGTCTTCATTTTAGTTGTTTTATCTGTCAGCTTGCTGACATATGTGATCGTTCGTTTTGGACTATCGAAATTTATGATTTTGTACGGACGTAGAAAGTTTGCGGCGATGCTGATTACAGGAATTGCCCTAAAGCTCATATTTGATTTCTTCTATCCAGTGGTTCCGTTTGAAATAGCAGAATTCCGCGGAATCGGAATCATCGTGCCTGGATTGATTGCGAATACGATTCAAAAGCAAGGTCTTACGATTACCCTTGGAAGCACATTACTTCTAAGTGGTGCAACATTTGCCATCATGTATGTTTACTATCTATTTTAAGATAAGGTGTGTCCAATGATGAATAAAAAATTGAGCTTTCAGGAAAAGCTGCTGAAAATCACAAAGAACCAAAAGAAAAAGACGAATAAACACGTACTGATTGCTTTACCTATTGTCATTGCTTGTACATTTCTATTTACATTTATCGGGAAAGCACAAGTACCAACTGTAGAAAAGAATCCAGAAAACATCCTGACCGCTTCGTTTGTCGGAGATATTATGTTTGGAAGAAATGTAGAGAAAGTAACAGACCGTTATGGAAAGCAGCACCTGTTCCGCTATGCGAAGCCGTATTTTGATGTATCAGATTATGTAACTGGGAATTTTGAGCATCCAGTGGCTTCAGATAAGGAACAGGCAGCACAAAAGAATATTCATTTGAAAACAGATGAAGATTCTGTACAAGCGTTAAAGGATTTGAATTTCTCTGTACTAAACTTTGCGAATAACCATGCAGCAGACTACGGTGAAAAAGGCTTAAATAACACGATTGATGCCTTTGAAAAAGCTGACATGGATTATACAGGGGCAGGGCGCAACGTCAATGATGCGAAGCAGAACATTTCATACAAAGAAGTGAATGGCGTTAAAATCGCTACCCTTGGTTTTACAGATGTATATGGAAAAGATTTTAAAGCAACAAATCGCAAGGCAGGTATTCTACCAGCTGATCCATCTATCTTTATTCCGATGATTTCACAAGCTGCTGAAAAGGCAGATATCGTTGTCGTTCATGCGCACTGGGGACAGGAATATAACAATGAAGTAAACGACAGACAAAGAGAGCTGGCAAGAGCGATGTCAAAGGCTGGTGCTGATATCATTATCGGTGCACACCCGCACGTTCTTGAGCCGATGGAAGTCTATAACGGAACAGCGATCTTCTATAGCTTGGGGAACTTTATTTTTGACCAAGGCTGGTCAAGAACACGTGATTCTGCCATTGTTCAGTATCATCTGAATGAAGATGGAAAAGCGACATTTGAAGTGGTTCCAATGTACATCAAAGAAGCGACACCTGCTCCAGTCAAAGCAGGATCTCTTGAATCAAAATCGATTATCCGTATGCTGACAAATGGCACGAATGCGGATTGGAAAGAAAAAGACGGACATATTTTCTTTGAAGTCGATCATTCTGATAAAGTTCAAACATTAAAAGAAAACGAGGGGAAGGATAAAAAATGAAATTCCTTAAAGCAAGCTGGCCGTTTGTTGCGTTAATTTTAGTCTTTGTCTTTATGTCTGCTTTTAAATTTAGTGACAGCCTCACCGATCATGAGAAACAAAAGATCTCGGTTGAAATGCAGAAAATCGAACAGCAAAAGCAGTCAAAAGCAGAAGCAAGTAAATAAAGAAATGATGATGAAAAGAGCACGCGAGGCGTGCTCTTTTTTGACGGAAAAAGGTGTAAAATGAAAGGGGTCATGTCGAAACTATAAAAGAAAGGAGGAAGAGAGGATGAAATGGAAAGGAATACTGCTTGGAGGATGTGCCATTGTAGGACTCTTGTTTATGTCTCAAACAGAGGTGTCTGCTCAAACAACATCTCCTTTAAAACAAGCGGAAACGCTGATAGGTACGCCTTATCATAAAGGAGGAATCGATCCGAAAACGGGCTTTGATGCTTCTGGCTTTATACAATATGTATACAAAACAACAGGTGCATTTGATTTGCCGCGAAAGGTGATCGATCAATACCAAATCGGTGAAAACGTATCATGGGGAAAAGCGAAGCCCGGAGACCTTGTCTATTTTCGCAGTCTTGAAGAAACAAAAGACATCCCGACACACGTTGCTTTGTACGCTGGAAATGATCAAGTGATCCACATCACACTCAGTCAAGGGGTGGTGAAAACAGATGTCAGCAAAAGTAAATATTGGACCGATCGGTTCTATGCGGTCAAACGGCTGCCTGTCTCCCAAGAGATGTCGGATGATCAACTGGTGAAAGATGCGATGAAATATTTAGGAATCCCTTATGTATTCGGGGCATCAGATCCAAAAGTAGGATTCGATTGTTCAGGTTTTTTACAATATTTATTTGAAAAATCACTTGGGATTTATTTGCCAAGAAGTGCTGAGCAGCAATGGATGGTTGGAGAGAAAGTAGCACGAGACGATATTCGCCCTGGAGACTTTGTTTTTTTTAGCAACACGTATAAAAAAGGAATTTCACATGTAGGAATGTACATCGGAGGAGACCGCTTTATTCATGCGAGCCGTTCGGAAAGTGTGACGATTTCTTATTTGTCTGAATCGTATTGGCGTGAGAAATGGACAGGTGCGAAACGATTAACTGAGCTGAAACTAGCGAAAGAAGACCCAGTCGTATCAAAAGCCGCTACGTATATTGGAGAAGTACCCTATGTAAAAGGTGGTGCGAGCCCAAAGCAAGGCTTTGATACAGCAGGATTCACGCAGTATATCTATCAAGAAGTGCTTGGAATTGAGATGCCTCGCTATGCGCCGGGACAAGTTAAAGCAGGCACACCTGTGAAACGATCGGAACTAAAGCCAGGAGATCTTGTCTTTTTTAAAGGGACTTCGTTGATGCCAGCCATTTATGCTGGTTCAAATCAAGTCATTCATGTGACGGTTTCAAATGGCGTTGTCATTACCAATATGAAAACAAGTACGTATTGGAAGGATAAATATGAGACGGCCGTTAGAATCAAAAAATAAAGAAAAAGCCCGATCAATGCTCGGATCGGACTTCTCGACTTCTCACTAGGCGCTGATCAGACAAGCGTCTTTTTTTCTTGAAATTGATTCTGCAAAAGCAGATCAATAAAATAGGCGACGCCATCTTCATGATTGCCTTTTGTGATATAGGTGCTTTTTTCTTTAATGACATCCACCGCATTCCCCATCGCTATCCTGTGTCCTGCTTCATCGAACATGGATAGATCATTAGGGCTGTCACCGATCGCATAAATATCGGATGGGTCTACGCCATAATGGGCTGCAAGTTTTTTGAGGGCATGTCCTTTACCTGACTCTTTTGGCAGTACCTCAATGATATGTTCTCCAGATGAGGTCAAGGAGAGCTCAGACATCTTAGAAAGAAGATCTCGTGCTTCTTGCAGCTTATTCATATCAAATGAGAAGCATAGTAATTTATAAGTTGGTTCATTCGACTCAAAAATTTGACGGATGTCATCGACAGGTTTGATGCCAAACTGTTTAAATTGAGTCATCGCCCCTTCCCATAAATCAGCTACATCCTCATGAGGATTGGCGCTTTTGATCATATCAAATTCAGCTTTGAGCTTTTCTTTTCCATCAAATGGGGAAAGGAGGGCATCGTCTGTATAGACCTCGAAATAAATGTTCCGTTCCACTAATTCCTTTGCAGCACGTCTTCCAGCTTCTTGATCAAGGGTGATTCTGCTGAAGAGCTTGTACCCTTCTGTATGGACAGTTCCTCCATTTGCCGCAATAATGGGAATGTCCAAATCCCCAAGAAGCTCTTTTACATCAAAAGTCGCGCGCCCTGTACAAATGGTCACAATATATCCAGCTTCCTTCGCACGAATCAATGCTTGCCGGTTTTGAGCGGATATTTCACTTTTCGTATTTAAGAGTGTACCGTCTAAATCAATCGCAATCATCTTTTTCATTGCTGTTATATCCTCCTTCATTCATGCAATAGCCTCTTCAAAGTATGTACGATTTCCTTCATTCTCATGAAAGAGTCGGATCGTGGATTCCTCTCTTTAAGGCTAAACAAAAATGGTCAATTGATCAAGGATATAAGAAAAAGCGCCCAAAAGGACGCTTTTAGCGTGTAGACAAACCCTCGCATTCTTTGTCAGTCCTGCGCTCCGGTGCTCACGAATGTCAAATTCGCTCTGCTCCGGTGCTCGTCCTTCCTAGACTGCAAAGGTTTTCTATCACGCTTAAAAGAAGAAAAAGGGCAAACACCTTTTTCAACACATAAAAAGCGCCCAAAAGGACGCTTTCTGTTTTTATGATAATTCAAGCTGTTTCTTCAATTCCGTTTTGACTTCGTTCAGTTGGTTTTGATCCAATTGGTAATAATAAACGCCATTTGGCTGGTAATCAGATCCTTTTAGTTGAATCGTATCAACAGATTTCAATGAAGTGAGTAGTGGGAAAAGACCGACTAGTTCTTTCATTGACAGGTTAGTTGAGACGTTATCACCTAGAGTATCTATGATATTGTCATAAGACGGAATAGACGTTACTGATTTTGATTTATCGAAAATGGCTTTTAAAACTTCCATTTGACGCTGTCCACGCATGAGATCACTGTCTGCTTTTCTTGTTCTCACATAAGCGAGAGCTTGATTACCATCTAGTGTGTGAGTACCCGTTTGCAGCTGAACTTTGCCCTTTGTATCTTTAAGAATTTGTTTCACAACATATTCATCTTTAATGTTAACGGAAACACCATTCAATTCGTTCACAATTTCCTTAAATGCTTTGAAATTACTTTCAATCACAAAGTCGACAGGGATATCTAGTAAATTCTCAACTGTACTCACCGTGAGGTCTGCATCACCAAATGCGTGTGCATGTGTGATTTTGTCATAACCATGACCTGGAATATTAACATATGAGTCCCTTGGAATACTTAATAATTTCACGGTTTTATTCGTACGATTTACTGTCGCTAATACCATTGCATCGCTTCGTGCTTGTTTGACGGTTTCGCCTGGTCTGCTGTCAATGCCAAGCAGCAAGACAGAAAAGCTGTCTTTCCCAGGATCAAATGCTTCAATCCGTTTGACAGATTGTGCACCGCGGTCTAGAGAGACTTGTGCTTTTTTCGCAGCCGATGTCACTTTATAGTAGGCATAGCCGGTGACAGAAGCGGTTGTCAGTAAAAGAATACCAAAAATAAAAAGAGTGACTTTCACCCATGGTTTTAAACGCTTTTTGCCTTTGCGTTTACTTCTTGTTTGATCCATATATTTAAACCCTCGCTATGATTTTATAGTAAAGATGTCCTTCTTCCTGCTTACAAACTAAAACAAATATACCTTAAAACGGGATATAGTGCGACATTTTTTTCACTAACGCTTAATTGACGTTTCCTTATCTAAAAAAGTTTCAATGATACGCAAATGAAATATATTTGTCATAAAACATCGAAATGTTTGAAATGACAGGAAGTGAGGAAAATGATTTTTCATAGAGAAACATCCAGTCATTACATAGATAAAAGAGGGGTTATGATCATGAAAAATCGGAATGGGTGGCTTTATTTCTTCGGCGCACTTGGCGGCGCCTTATATGGTTACGATACAGGTGTCATTTCTGGCGCTATCTTATTTATGAAAGAGGATTTAGGTTTAAATGCATTTACAGAGGGACTTGTAGTCAGCTCGATTTTAATCGGGGCGATGCTCGGGTCTTCTCTTTCTGGAAAACTGACAGATCAATTCGGACGGAAAAAAGCGATAATCGCCGCAGCCATTTTATTTATTATCGGCGGATTTGGAACAGCCCTTGCACCGAATACGGAGGTCATGGTTTTATTCCGAATCGTGCTAGGACTTGCTGTCGGATGCTCGACGACGATTGTTCCATTATATTTATCTGAACTCGCGCCAAAGGAATCAAGAGGGGCACTTTCCTCATTAAACCAACTCATGATCACATTTGGTATTCTTCTTGCCTATATTGTGAACTACGTTTTAGCAGATGCAGAGGCATGGCGTCTGATGCTTGGAATTGCCGTTGTTCCTTCTGTGCTCTTGTTATGTGGTATTTTGTTTATGCCAGAAAGTCCTCGCTGGCTGTTTGTCCAAGGACAGGCGGACCGGGCGAAAGAAATATTGTCAAAACTTAGACAAAGTAAGCAAGAAGTTGAAGACGAAATTGCGGATATTCAAAAAGCAGAAAGTGAAGAAAAAGGTGGTCTTAAGGAATTACTCGAGCCATGGGTGCGCCCCGCTTTAATTGCTGGTGTCGGTTTAGCCTTTTTACAGCAGTTTATTGGGACAAATACGATCATTTATTATGCACCAAAAACATTCACAAGTGTCGGCTTTGGCGATTCAGCAGCCATTTTAGGAACTGTAGGAATTGGTGCAGTCAATGTCGTCATGACGTTTGTTGCGATTAAAATCATTGATCGTGTCGGGCGGAAAGCGTTACTCCTATTTGGAAATGTAGGGATGGTTCTTAGTTTGATTGTTCTAGCAGTGGTCAATCGTTTTTTCGAGGGATCAACAGCTGCAGGGTGGACAACGATTATATGTTTAGGACTTTTCATCGTCATTTTTGCTGTCAGCTGGGGCCCGGTCGTATGGGTGATGCTGCCGGAGCTGTTCCCAGTACATGTCCGGGGAATTGGTACGGGGGTATCGACCTTCCTACTGCATACAGGGAATTTGATCATCTCGCTCACATTCCCAACCTTGTTAAGTGCAATTGGCATCAGTAACCTTTTCCTTATTTATGCAGCCATCGGCATAGGTGCCTTCTTATTTGTGAAATATTTAGTCACAGAAACGAAAGGGAAAAGTCTTGAAGAGATTGAAGAAGATTTAAAAAAGAGAAACCGTGCCGTCGTGAATGACGAAGGGGAAACGGTTTGAAAAAAGACCAGTTGCATGAGGCAGCTGGTCTCAGCGTGTAGACAAACCCTCGCATTCTTTGTCAGTCCTGCGTGCTGGTGCTCACGAATGTGAAATTCGCTCCGCACCAGTACTCGTCCTTCCTAGACTGCAAAGGTTTTCTATCACGATGAAAAGAAGACAAAGGGCTAAAATCAAGTTCATTTTAGCCCTTTGTTAAACAAACGTTTAATCAAGAAAGGACAATCACTCATCTTCTGAACGTGCTGCCTATGACATACATATGGAACAGGCGGGCGAAAGGTGGAAATGAGATGAAAGGAAAAACGAGCATTGTGATGCTGACGTACAATGAACTGCACCTAACGAAAAAATGTATCGACAGTATCAAGAAGCATACTCGGCTTGATGAATATGAACTCATTATCGTGGATAATGCTTCATCAGACGGAACAAAGGAATATGTGAGACAACTGGAAGATGTCGTGTTGATTGACAACGAGAAGAATCAAGGCTTTGCCAAGGGCTGTAACCAAGGGGCGAAAAAAGCAACAGGAGATAGTCTTCTTTTTTTAAATAACGACACGATTGTGACCGAAAACTGGCTTTTGCCTTTAAGAGAAGCCCTTTTTGCATCAGATCGTATTGGCATGGTAGGCCCTGTCTCCAATTATGTGAGTGGTCCTCAGCTCGTTCAGCCATCTTACACAGATGTGAAGGAGCTTCCTGCCTTTGCGAAGGCATATACGGCTTCGAAAAAAGGTCAAAGAACATATGTGCATAGACTTGTTGGTTTTTGTTTGCTGGTCAAAAGAGAGCTGATCGAGGATGTAGGGTTATTTGATGAGCGATTTGTATATGGATCATTTGAGGATGATGACCTTTGTCTGCGCTCATTGCTGAAGGGGTATCAGCTGCAAATCGTCCATGATTCTTTTGTGCATCATCACGGTCATGCTACCTTCAATGCCAATGAAGAAACGAACATCTCTACGTTGTTTGCGGAGAACAGGCTTCGTTTTTTAGATAAATGGGGCATTGATTTAAACCTGATAACGCCCCATCCATATTTTGCAGCACTGCTCCCTGAGGATGCCGGATGTGTGCTGGATGTTGGCTGTGGTGCTGGGGCGACAGGACTTGAACTGATTAACCGGCAGTCCGTTGACATGTACGGAGTAGAGGCGGATGCATTAAAAGCAGAGATGGCAAAGGCGTATTACAAAGAAGTGATTGAGACAAAAGCGGAGGCGTATCCTTGGTCAGAGAAAGAAGCTTTTTTTGATGCTGTGATCTTTTCTGATGTGTTAGAGCATGTGTCAGACCCATGGCAGATGATTGCTCAAGCGCATGCGTCTTTAAAACCAGGTGGCGTGATCATTTGCTGCTTACCTAATATGATGCATGCGGAAGTACTGCTGCCTTTATTGGCAGGTGATTTTACGTATCAAGATGTGGGGATTTTAGATCGAACACATATGAGATTTTTCACACCAAACACAATGCGGGCGCTCTTTCCAGACCATTTATTTCATCGCGTGATTGAACAGCCGATCAATGTGCCAATTGATCAAAACGTTCAATTGTTTTTTGACGAAGTGGCGAGAGTAGGAGAGTCACTTGGCTTTCAAACAAAAGCATTATCTGATCAAGTGACGCTCTATCAGCTTTTGATCGTTGCACGTAAAAAAGGCGGTTCCCCCTCCGGGTAATCCGCCTCAGCGTGTAGGCAAACCCTCGCATTCTTTGTCAGTCCTGCGCGCCGGTGCTCGCGAATCCTTCATTCGCTCCGCTCCGGTACTCGTCCTTCCTAGACTGCAAAGGTTTTCTATCACGCTGAAAAGAAGACAAAGGGCTAAAACAAAGTTCATTTTAGCCCTTTGTCAACCATCTAAGGCGGATGACCGCCTTTTGTGCTACCATTTAAAGCTTTTCGTTGCGCCTTCTGCACCAAAGTTCAAAATGCTAACTTTGACGTCATATGCAATGTCTACTTCTTGAAATAGTGTATCCCATTCATTACGGTGCTGATCCCAAAAGTCTGGATACTTGATGCGCACCTGCCGATTTAAAAGGATCGGGTCAACGCCAACTTCTTTTTGCATGTGGTGGACAGCTTTTTGAATGCGCTCTTTGATTTTGCGTTCAAAAATGCGCTCAAATCGTTTGATGTATTGCTCATCGTATGAGTTTTCAGGGGGATATTGATCTTCTGATAGTTTTCCGTTTGTTTGTACACTAATTTTAAAGGAAATCTTTCCGTTCTTCAGATAGGGTTCAATCTTTGATTTTGCTTTCTTGATTTCATACGTAATCGGAAAGCCTTTGTAGGTGGCGGGTACGACTCCGCCTGAGATGCGATTCATGACCCAGTTTAAAGATTGGACATCTTTTGCTGGTATGAATCCTATCAGCTTTCGTGTTTTTCCATGGATAATGCCTGCACCATCATAGGTGAGTTCTCCGTTTACGACATCCACACTTTGGACAAGAAAGCTTGTACCCATCTGAAAGTAATCCGACGCTCGGCCAATACGTGTTGGCAGTAAAATCTTCCCGTTAAAGCTCCGGTTTTTTGATGTTTCAAAAATATGCTCGACTGGAACTCTTTGTTGTGATTTTAATTTTTGATTGATGACTTTTGATGCCTCATGGCGTGACACTAAGAGGTAACTGCTTCTTCGAACCTCATCATCTCGTATAAAGTGGTTGAGTGTTCCTTGAATATCATGATGCTCGGCTTGATTTTTGCCAAACAAAAAGATTTTGAGGTGATCACTGTAAATCGGCGGGTCCTTCAAAGCGACATTGCTGACTGCTTCCAGTACATTTTTCCCCTTTGAGACGACATTCACATAGCCAGGGGAATCTGCTTCTTGTGTTCCGCCCATTTTAGGGACAAGGTTTTGATAGGTAAGTTTGACTCCGTTATCATCTTCCTCGTCAATGCCAACACCGCGCACAAACGATAATTTCTCAATATCCTTTAAGTCCCAGCAGCCTGTCGATAAAATCAAAAGACAGCAAGACAGAAAGGTGAGCCATAAACGCCGTCCTTTCATGCAGATCGACCTCCCCATTTTTTACGTATCATGAGCAGAACAGCTGTTAAAAAAGGAATCGCTAACACAACGAATAATGCATAGCCGAGTAAAGTCGAGTAGTAAAAGACTTCATTGATATTTCTCGGAAAAAGAGAGAGAGCTGAGGTCAGCAAAAACAGCAACCATAGCAGTCTCGTTAAATTGGTCGTCTTAAACACCGTTTGACAGCCTTTAATCGCAAATTGGAAAAAGCCCAGCATACAAATAAACTGCTGGCACGTCCAGATCGTCAGTAAGAAAATATCAAAGCGTTCAATGAAGACCCCTTCTAGTTCTAGCGCTTGAATGAGTGAGACAGTGGGCCAGGTGAGTGATTTCGTTTCTCCAACCGTCATTGAACCGATCACAACAAAAAGCGTGAGAGAATACACAAGAGAGGTGATTCCCACCCCGATCGCTGCGGCCCATTTCGCTTTTGGCCATTTGTCCTTATAGACAAGCGGTACGACAAACAAAATGACTTCAAAGCCTGTAAATTGAATAAATGTTTGAGAGAACAAATTACTAAAATCTTTAAAACCGTGATTCATTACCGGGCGTAAGTAATCAAAATCAAATATTTTCAAACTAAACAGCATGAGCCCAATGTAAATGATCATGGTCATCGGATATATATATGTCACCATTTTCACTACCGGAAAAATTCCGCTTTTTAAATGATAGGTGGCCACAAGTAAAAAAATCATCACAATCACGGTCATCGGGGTCGATTGCAGCAGGAAAAATTGAACCACTTCCCCAAGTACACGCGCCTCAAAGCCAACAATGGCTAGTAAATAACCGATCAGCATTAGGTTAAAGATCGTGCCAAAGAATGCACCGGCTCCTTTTGTATTCGATTCAAAAATGGTATCCGGTGCATTCTTCTCCGCAATCCAACCTAGCAAAAAAGCAACGAAAGCAAAGATGACTCCCTGTATCAATACAATGATCCAGCCATCAGGGAATCCTGAATTGGCAGAACTGCGTGGAATGGTTAAAATTCCAGCGCCTATCATTGTAGAACTGCACAGAATGGTGACTTGTAACAATGATAGCTTCTCAGCTCTGTACATCGTTTAATCTCCTTGTCTTTTGAGATTTTTTGTCTTGGCTGTTTTCGGTCTCGATTTAAATAGCCCTATTGGTAAACGAACGTACGTATCTTTTAAATCTGAAAACGGTGAAGACAAAACAGGTGTGAAATAGTCAAAACCAAAGGTCTTGAGCTGCATCAAGTGACAAAGTACAAATAAATAACACATGATGAGGCCGTATAATCCAAACATGGCTGAACTGAAGATCGCCATAAACCGCAGGATGCGTAAGGGAAAGCTGAAATCATATGATGGAGCAGTGAAATCGGCTAGTGCCGTCAGAGACACAATAATGACCATTAAGGCACTGACGATATTGGCTTGGACAGCCGCCTGTCCAATAATGACGCCGCCAATCAGTCCAATCGTCTGCCCAATCGCCCTAGGAAGACGAAGTCCAGCTTCCCGCAGCAGTTCAATCGTAAACGACATCAAAATGGCTTCCACTACAGGAGGAAAGGGCACATTTTGCCGGCTGCCTGCGATGGTCAGTGCCATTCGTGTTGGTAATAAACCAGGATGATAGGAAACAAGGGCGATATAGAGTCCCGGTAAAAAGATCGTCAAAAGCACGGCAATATAACGGAGCAAACGCAAAAGAGTCGCACTTGTCCATCTTTGATAATAATCCTCCGGTGATTGCATCAAGGCAGTGAGAGTCATCGGCATAATGAGGGCAAACGGCGTCCCATCGAGCAAAATAGACACCTTTCCTTCGAGCACAGAGGCAATCACCCGATCAGGACGTTCTGTATTTTGAATCTGTGGAAAAATAGAGACATGACTGTCTTCAATCAACTGTTCAATATAGCCGGACTCAGGAATATCATCCATTTTGATTTGCTTCATACGAGAGAATACATCATCTACTAGTTTGGGGTCTGCGATATCACGAACATACACAAGAGCAGCAGATTTCTTGTTGCGAGTTCCTATGTTTACCTTTTGAATGACAAGGTTCGGATCATTTGCTCTTTCACGAAGCAATGCCGTGTTTTTTTCAAGATTTTCAATAAATCCAATCCGGGGTCCTCTTACAAGGACTTCTGATTGCGGCTCCTCTACTTCTCTAAATTGAAAAAGATTCGTATGGAGCGCAAGCGCTTGAGTGGCCCTATCCACAAATAAAATAGCCCTGCCGCTGTATAACTGCTCGATGGCAAGGTTCATATCTTCCAGCACATCATTTTGAATACCAAAGAACGTTTTAGAAAGGGAAGAAAGTGTGGTGTGGTCGACCTTGGTGATGGTCAGTTCCTTTTGCATAGGTGAAATGATTTGTTTGGAAAGCATCTCAAATTCTGTGAGTCCTTCAACGTACACGAGACATGCAGAGACAGCGGAAGGACCAAATGAAAAAGAGTGGAACACGATATCATCACTTTTGCCGGCAAAGCTTTTGACACGCTGAATGACGGACTCTATATCTTGTTCAATACGACTTTTCATAATACCTCACCCTCATGTCTTTTTTTATAGAGTGACTCGGAAGGAGAAGAATTATGCAAATAGAAAAAAGAGAATCCCCTAAAATAGGAATTCTCTTCACATGTTTATCTCGCCAGCCAGCCGCCATCTACGGCTAAAATATGACCGTTCATATAATCAGAGGCAGGGGAGCTGAGAAAGACGGCGGCACCTGCTAGATCTTCAGGCCGTCCCCAGCGTCCAGCGGGGATTCGTTTCAGAATCTCTTCATTCCGGTTCGCATCGTCACGAATGGCTTGCGTGTTATTGGTTGCAATATAACCAGGTGCGATCGCATTGACCTGAATATGCTGACTTGCCCATTCATTTGCAAAAGCTTTCGTCAAACCTGCGACAGCATGCTTACTTGCTGTATAAGCGGGAACAAAGACACCACCTTGAAATGATAGAAGGGAAGCGATATTGACAATTTTCCCTCGCCCTTTTTTCAGCATCTGCTGTCCGACCTTTTGCGTGAGGAAAAAGAGACTGTTGATATTCACATCCATCACAGTATGCCAGTTTTCCTCTGAATATTGAGCGGCCTCTTCTCTTTTAATGGTCCCAGCATTATTAATCAAAATATCAATTGAATGCTGCTTTAAAAGGGCATCAACATCCCGCTTTGCGGACTGAGGATCTGAAAAGTCTACTTGAATCGCATGAAATGATCTGCCGGTCTGTTCGACAAGTTCTTTTGTTTCATCAAGCGGCGTATGGTGGTAGGTGCCGATGATATCTGCACCTGAACGGGCAAGCGCTACGGCAATCCCTTGCCCAATACCAGTTCCAGGACCTGTGACAAGAGCTGTTTTGCCTTCGAGGGAAAAGAGGGACGCTACATATGATGTCGACGTCATCTCATTACCTCAGCTGGTCCATCGGGACAAAGTCCATATCTTTAAACGTATAGTTTTCTCCCGCCATTGCCCAAATAAATGAATAATTTGCTGTACCTGAGCCTGAATGAATGGACCAGGCAGGTGAGATGACGGCTTCTTCATTTGCCACAACGAGATGTCTCGTTTCAGATGGCTCCCCCATAAAATGAAAGACACGTGCGTCTTCCTCTATATCAAGATATAAGTACACTTCCATCCGCCGGTCATGTATATGAGCAGGCATCGTGTTCCATGTGTTATTGGTTTCAAGCTGAGTGATGCCCATCATAAGCTGGCAGCTTTGGATGCCATCTGCATGAATGACCTGATACAGATTCCGTACGTTCGAGGCGGATGCTTCCCCTAAATGATTCGGTGTTAATTCAGCGATCGCAGCCTTTTGTGTCGGATACGCTCTATGAGCGGTGGCTGACACAAGATAAAATTTGGCCTGCTCACCTGATGAACTAGCAAACTGTACCTGTTCGTGTCCAAGTCCAATATATAAGAAATCTTTATGCTCCAGCATAAATGACTCACCATCGACTGTAACCGTACCTTGGCCGCCGACATTTACAATGCCAATTTCCCGTCTTTCAAGAAAATATTCTGTACGTAAAAAGTCGCCGGCATCTAGCTTGATCGGTTCTGATGTCGGCATAACACCGCCAATCACCACACGGTCCTCATGCGAATAATACAGCTTCAATTCACCACTGACAAAAAGTGTCGGAATATGAAAATGACGACGAAGTTCCTCTGTTGTAAAACGCTTGACCTGCTCAGGATGTACAGCATAACGATTTTCCATTTGAGATAAGCCTCCCTTTCCATCTGAAACATATGATTATTTTATTTGGTATCGGTTTCAAGGAAAATTCTAGAGGAAAAAGAGAGCGGCGTCAACCGTTAATTTGTAATCGCTTTCTTTATTTGTATAAAAGCTTTTTTTCTTCATTTTTATGAAAAAAATCTTCTGATACAGCTGAACTTGTGGTATGCTTTTTTTAAGTTTATTTGAAATCGGTTTCGAAACAAATGAGAAGATCGATCTTGGGAGTTTTTTGTATGAAAGAGAAAAAGCAAACGAAAGTCACCATTAACGAAGTTGCAGCATATGCAGGTGTCTCAAAATCAACGGTATCCAGATACATCAATGGCAGAACAAATGAAATTTCTCCTGAAAAGGTAAAAAAGATTAAAAAAGCCATTGAGGAGCTCCATTACCGTCCGAGTCAGCTTGCCCAAGGATTGAAAGTAAGAAAGAGCAAGGTCATTGGTTTTATTGTGGCTGATATTACGAACCCGTTCTCTGTTACGACACTTCGTGGTGTGGAAGAGATTTGTGATGAATATGGATACAGCATCATGGTGTGCAACACAGATAATCGTCCAGAAAAAGAACGAGAAATGCTTCTGAAGCTGAATGCGCATTATATTGAAGGACTGATCATTAATACCACCGGTCAAAACAATGACATTTTGCAAGACTTTAAGCAAAATGGTGTACCGATTGTTCTTGTTGACCGTAAGTTACCTGAACTCAAGGTCGATACCGTCACAACGAATAACCGTGACATCACGGCTCGTCTACTTCACCAAATGGTTGAAAAAGGCTACGAACATATCGCTTTCTTTACTGAGCCGGTCGATGGGATTAGTCCTCGTGAAGAACGAAAAGAAGCCTATGAACAGACGGCCATGAGTCAACATAAGACACCTATGATTGCAGAAATCAATTTAAAGCAAAAGGAACAAATGCGAGATGAGATTTGTCGTTTTTTACAATCAAACCATCAGAAAAAAGCGATTTTAGCAGGCAATGGATTACTCATGCTGAAGCTCATCAGTGAACTCGTCGATCTTGGGGTGAAGATTCCTGAGGAGATAGGCATTGCCGGATTTGATGATACAGAATGGTATAAGCTGATCGGGCCAGGCATCACTACGGTGGCGCAGCCATCTCATGAGATGGGGAAAGCGGCGATGCAAAAAATCAAGACGCGTCTTGAAGGAGATAAGAGTGCACCCCAGACCATTCAACTTGATGGAGAAATCATTGTGAGAAAATCTTTATAAACGTCAGGCAGAGAAGAGTATACATACGTGCATGCTCTCTCTTTTTCAACTGTTTTGAAACCGGTACCAAGAAAGGGGAGAAATCAGTGAAAGCATTGGATGTGATCACATTTGGGGAATCAATGGCGATGTTTTATGCAAAAGAAATTGGCGAGCTTCACCAAGTGCATACGTTTCAAAAAGCACTTGCTGGTGCAGAGAGTAATGTTGCGGTCGGTTTGGCAAGATTAGGCTTTAGCGTAGGCTGGATGAGCAAGGTCGGGGCGGACTCACTTGGTACATTTATTTTAGAAGAGCTTCAAAAAGAAGGGGTCGATACGAAGGCAGTGCTCCGTTCAAATGATGGGGCCAAAACAGGGATATTGCTGAAATCAAAAGTCATCGATGGAGACCCTGATGTGACGTATTACCGAAAAGGCTCTGCTGCGAGCACATTAAACGCAAGCGATTTCCCGTCCACGTATTTTCATCAGGCAGGACATCTTCATATGACCGGAATCCCGCCTGCTGTGTCTAGTGAAATGAGAGCGTTTTCTTTTCATGCCCTTAAAGAAATGAAGAAAGCAGGAAAAACCATTTCTTTTGACCCGAACCTTAGACTTCAACTATGGGAAGAGGAAGAAGACATGATTCATACGGTGAACCAGATGGCTGCTCAAGTAGATTGGTTTTTTCCAGGGCTTGCAGAAGGTCAAAGACTCACAGGATGTCATGAGCCGGAAGCGATTGCGGATGTTTATTTACAAAAAGGTGTCAAGCTTGTGGTCATTAAACTGGGAGCGGAAGGAGCCTATTTCAAAAGTGCATCCGGCCAAGGTGTAGTGGATGGTTTCCATGTGTCTCATGTCGTGGATACAGTCGGAGCTGGTGATGGATTTGCAGTGGGAGTGATGAGCGGTCTGCTGGACGGATTATCATATGAAAAATCGGTTGCAAGAGGCAATGCCATTGGAGCACTTGCAGTCATGTCCCCAGGAGATCACGAGGGACTGCCGACTCGTGAGGAGCTTCAGGCATTTATAAAAGAAGCCAAACGATATCAAAGGCGACACGATATGAAGGGAGATGAAAGGTATGGGAAAGTCAGCAAGTATGAGCGTTAAAGAGAAGCTCGCAGCTTGTAAACTCATTGCGGTGGTCAGAGCAGGTAGTGAAGCAGACGGGATAGAGATGATTGGTCGTTTAAAGAAAAAAGGGGTGCGGGCCATCGAAGTGACATATACCACGCCCAATGCAGAGCGGATCATTGCATCTTACCAGCATGACGACGACTTGATTGTCGGAGCCGGAACGATTACAACGCTTGAGCAGGCACAATCAGCCATTGAAGCCGGCTCTCAATTCATCGTTAGCCCTGGATATCTTCCTACTATCGGAGAGCACCTATCTTTTCACGATACACTCTACGTGCCAGGTGTTTTGACCCCGAGTGAAATTATGCAGGCAAAAGCAAATGGATACAGCGTGTTAAAGCTTTTTCCGAGCGGCTCCTTCGGTTTGTCCTATATGAAAAATTTGCAAGGTCCGTTTCCAGAGATTGAGTTCATCCCAACAGGAGGCATTCATCCAGTCGATGTGCCAAAGTGGCTTGAAGCAGGAGCCGTGGCAGTAGGTGTCGGCAGCCAGCTTGAAAGCAGTACAGCAGAAGAATTACAGGCTGTTCTTTCTTCCACCATCATGTAGTTCACATAAACAAACAACCGGCTGATGACTGCCGGTTGTTTGTTCGTTTATCTGACATAAAAGATGGGAAGGCGCTTCTTTTCACATAAAATGAGCATAAAGGAGAGGTCGATATGTACATTCAACAAGATGAACTAAAAGATGGTCAAATTGAACAATTGATTCAAGCTCATTTAGAAGAGATGAAAAAACATTCACCACCAGAAAGCATTCATGCCCTTCCGTTAGACGATCTGAAAAAACATGATGTCACAGTATGGAGTGCAAGGGATGGAGAGGTGCTTCTTGGCTGCGTAGCCATCAAGGAGCTATCAAGTGAACATGGTGAACTCAAATCGATGAGGACGGCAGCAGCCCATATGCGAAAAGGGGTGGCGAAGCATCTGTTGACCCACCTTCTCCAAGAGGCGAAGCGGCGGGGGTATAAAAGAGTCAGCCTTGAAACAGGTGCGATTGCTTTCTTTGAACCGGCAAGAAAATTATATGAAAGTTTTGGATTTCAATATTGTCCGCCTTTTGGTTCATACCAAGAAGATCCGAACAGTTTATTTATGACAAAGGAATTATAGAGGTCGAGAGAGTATGCTTTTATAAGCAGCTCTTTTTTTATGCGGCAACAATGGAAGGAGGAGAATGTGAATGAAATGGTCGAAGTTGTTCGGAATGGGCGCATTTCTCACATTTTGTGTCGTATCTGTTCTTTTTTTATCTATATTAGGTCAAGATTTAGTTAAAATTGAAAGCGCTTCCGATGAGGCGGTATCAACTTATCAATATCACTTTGTTCTTGTACCAGAGGAACTTGATAATGAATATTGGCAATTGGTGCAAAAGGGAGCTGCTGATGCGGCGGAAGTTCATCGGGTGTATCTTGAATACCTAGGTCCAAAGCAGGCTGATTTGGATGATCACCTGAAAACCATTGATATGGCAATTGCTGGTCATGTGGATGGCATTATGACGCAAGGGCTTGATGCAAAGAGATACAAACCGCTCTTTCAAAAAGCAAGAGAGAAAGGTATAGATGTCGTCACAGTCGATACCGATGCAGAGGGGAGCAAGCGTCAAGTGTATGTTGGAACAGATAACTATTATTCTGGCTTTATCGCCGGACAGGCACTCATCGCCGATACAAAAGGTGAACAGTATGTGGGCATTGTGACGGGACGGCTTGATGCGATTCACCAGAAGCTTCGCGTGAAGGGGTTTCGAGATGCCGTTTCTGGTGAGAAACGCATTCATATTGCTGGAATAGAAGAGTCGGCGATTACGAAATCAGGTGCTTCCGGTGCTGCGTATAAATTGTTAAATGATCATACGCAGCTCACCGCATTTTATGGAACAAGTGCATTAGACGGTGTCGGCATTATTCAAGCAACAGAGCAATATCATTCATCTAAAGATGTTTATGTGCTCGCATTTGATACTCTGCCTGATACGATTCAAGCGCTGGATGATGGGAAAATTGATGCAGTGGTTGTACAGCACCCTTATGAAATGGGCTATCAAGCGGTTGAATCTCTTGTTCGTTTGCAACAAGGGGATAAACAAGAACCGCTTCAGTACACAGGGACGAGTGTGATTCGGCGAGGAGACCTGCCCCTTCATCAAACAGAAAGACCACAGGGGGTTCAGCCATGAGAAAAATACGAAGTAAATTATTATTGGCATTTTTAATTCTTGTGCTCCTTGGTAATGTGGCCGCTTTTTTTGTGTATTGGAGCAGTTCAAAAATCACATCAGAATATAGCAAGAGCTTTCGTTCCTTTCTCCTGCTGAATGATATTTCGACAGAAGCAAAAACGATGTATGAAAAGGTCAACGCCTTTGCCATCGAAAAGGATCAGGCGTTTGCCAAGGGGTATGCTGAATCAAAACAGAAAATGACATCATATGATCAAACATTACTCAAAGATGCAGGGCTTCATGCCGCCATCCCCTCCATTGAAAAATATCGATATATGATGCGGACGCTCATAAACGAAAGTGATGCGACAATGAATCATGTCAAAGAAGGGAAAATCAAAGAATATGCTGCAAGTGTGAAAGAAGTAAGAACCGTGTCCTCTTATATCCAAGAGCAGACAATGACTCTTTTGGATGATGAATTATCCGAGTATCAAGTACTCTACCAATCCCTTCAAAAAAGACATCAAACGTATGCGCTTTTTACTCTATGTCTGTTTACATTATCGATAGGTATCGCTTTATGGATGGCCTATATCATTGCGGGCGGAATTTCAAGACCGATCGTTCATCTATCACGAAGTGCCAAAGAAGTATCAGAAGGAAATTTTGATGGTCCGAATTTGCATGTGTCATCAAAGGACGAAATCTCTGTGTTAAATCATGCCTTTGAGCGAATGCGGCGAGAGATGAAGGTAATGATTGAAGAGATGAAGCAAAAGGCCGCTTTAGATCAGAAAATTAAAGACATGAAGCTGAAAACACTGCAAAATCAAATGAATCCACATTTTTTATTTAATACATTAAACATCGTTTCACGTATGGCGTACTTAGAATCAGCTGATGCGACATCGAGATTGATACAATCCGTTTCTACGCTGATGCGGTATTCTCTATCTCCTCTCAGCGCATCTGTTACGTTAGAACAAGAAGTGAAAGTGGTAAAAGAATATTTTCATATACAAGAAACAAGATTTTCCGATCGTATTACATGCAAAACGACCATAGATGAGTCGTGTCTATCTGTTCACATTCCGAGCCTCACATTGCAGCCGCTTGTCGAAAATGCCTTTATTCATGGGGTAGAACCAAAAGAGGAGGAGGGGCTTGTAGAGCTCTCTATTGATCGAGATGATGGCTTTGTCATGATTCGGATTCGGGATAATGGACTTGGCATCAGTGATCAAGAGAAAAAGAGATTGCTATCGCAAGAGGAAGAAGATCATCAAGACACACATAGTAAAGGTCACTCGACAGGAATTGGTCTTCGAAATGTGATGTCGAGGCTGCGTTTGTTTTACGGAGTGCAGGATGCCCTTCAAATTGATTCAAAGCCAAACGAAGGGACCACCATTCAATTGACAATACCAATCAAGGAGGAACGAGCATGCTGAACGTGCTGATTGTGGATGATGAAAAAATTGAACGAATGGCGATGCGTAAGTTCATGACCGAATGGCTGCCAGACTGTCATATTGCAGGGGAAGCTGCGAATGGAAAAAATGCGGTGGAATTGGCGCAGTCTAAGTCAATTGACCTTGTGCTCATGGATATTCAGATGCCAGGCATGGATGGACTCACAGCGATCAAACAGATCAAAGTAAGCTGTCCTCATACTAAATTTATTATGCTGACAGCCTACGATACGTTTGATTATGCCAAGCAAGCCATGCAGGAAGGGGTCAAACAATACCTTGTCAAACCAGCTGATAAAGACGAAACCATTACAGCGATTCGTTCTGTTGCGGCAGAAATTCAGCAGGAGGTCTCCCTGCGGCAGGCGGAGAAAGTCAATCAGCAGTCAAAATGGCTGGAAGCTCATGTGGTGAACGGTCAATCTTATTCCTCCACAGCGTTTGAGCGGCTGTTTCAGGATTTTCAAGCAGGTCTAGTGATCGCTGTTCAGCGGACAGGCGGGGATCAACTCCTGAATCATTTGCAGGAGTCTGCTCTTTTTCAAGCAGTGCCTATCAAAGTGAGCGGTGAGCTGTTCACATGCTTGATTTACTGCCGTCAATCACCTGGTCATCTAAAGGCGAATGTACTGCAAGCCATTCGCGCTGCCATGACAAGCGCGCAGCATTCCCCTGTCATTGTTGGCATGGGTCATCCTGTCTCAAATCCACTTCAACTTCAGAAAAGTGCGGCAGAAGCGAAGCTTTCCTATTATCAGCGAAAAAAAGATGACGGTGCGGTTCGTTATGGCTTTTACTATACAGATAGACAATCTTACGTATTGATCAACTTGCCTGAGCTTGCCGATGACATGATGCTGGCACTAGAAGAAGGGAGAAGAGATGATGCTCTTGCTTACTATGATGCCTTCCAATTAGAAGGGGCAACCATTTCTCATGTGAAAGAGCTGCTCATTTTACTCAAATCACGACTTCGTGCAGATGTGCCGATTCTAGCTATCACAACAGAAACAGAATGCCGCCAATGCTGTGAACATTTATTTGATCTGTATGAAGCAAGAACCCAGACGGTGAATGATATGGAACGGGCGAAACGATACATTCAAACACATTTTTGCGAACATATTACGCTGGAGCAAACGGCCGCCTATGTTGATTTAAGCCCGACGTATTTCACCAAACGCTTTAAGGATGAGACAGGTCTGACGTTTAAAGAATATGTGACGACCTGTAGAATGGATAAAGTGAAGAAGCTACTGAAAGAGAGTTCGCTTAGTTTAAAAGAAATCACCTATCAAGCAGGATATACTGATCCGAATTACGTCAGTCGTGTGTTTAAAAAAATGGTTGGCTGTTCACCGAAGGAATATCGAAAACAGGTCGTAAAAAAATGAAGAATTTCATAAAAAAGTGAAGAAGTTTGCCTGAAAAAAGGAAAGGATCTGCCAGTATACTTATTTTGATAACGCTTACAAAATAGGGATGGGGGATCCATGATGAAGTTTAAATTAGGCTTTACTTTATTGGCACTCTGTATGCTGGTCGTCTCTGCTTGCAGTTCATCGACGAACTCAGATGCAAAAAAAGAGGGCGGAGCGGAGAAACTAGAAATTTTCTCTTGGTGGACTGGTGCAGGTGAGGAAGACGGGCTGAAGGCACTCATTCAATTGTTTGAAGAGAAAAATAAAGACATTCCAATTGAAAATGCAGCTGTCGCTGGTGGCGCTGGTACGAATGCAAAGGCTGTTCTAACAAGCCGGATGCAAGGAGATGATCCGCCAGCTACTTTCCAAGTACACGGGGGAGCAGAGCTGAATGAGAGCTGGGTAGCCGCAGGTAAAATGGAGCCGCTGGATGACCTTTATGAGAAAGAAGGCTGGAAGGATAAATTTCCAGAATCACTGATTGACCTTGTGAGCAAAGACGGGAAAATCTATTCCGTTCCAGTGAATATTCATAGAGGCAATGTGCTTTGGTATAACAAAAAAGTATTTGAAGATCAGGGCTTAGAGCCGCCAACGACGTTTGATGAATTTTTCAAAACAGCCGATGCCTTAAAGAAAAAAGGGATTACACCACTTGCGCTGGGGGATAAAGAACCTTGGGCAGCGACTCATTTGTTTGAAAGCGTTCTTCTAGGTGTACTAGGTGCAGATGACTATCAAAAACTTTGGGCGGGCGACTTAAAAATGGATGATGCAAAAGTGAAGGAAGCGGCAGACATCTTTGGACGTATGCTCGAATACGTCAACGACGATCATAGCTCGCGTAACTGGCAGGATGCCTCACAACTCGTGGCAAAAGGGGAAGCTGCAATGAATGTCATGGGCGATTGGGCAAAAGGATATTTTGTGAATGATTTAGATTTGAAGGTGAATAAAGACTTTGGATACGTGGCAACTCCTGGTACGGAGGGTAGCTTTATGGTTATCACGGATACATTCGGACTGCCGAAAGGTGTCAAACAGCCAGAAAACGTGAAAAAATTCTTATCTGTCTTAGGATCTGTGGAAGGACAGGATGCGTTTAATCCGCTGAAAGGGTCCATACCGGCACGTGTGGATGCAGATGTATCAAAATATGATGAATACGGAAAATCAGCAATGAAGGCGTTTAAAGAGTCAAAGCTGGCACCGTCTCTTGCGCATGGCTCAGCTGCTGAAGAAGGTTTTGTCACGAAGGCGAACCAAGCCGTCAATATTTTCGTGACACAAAAAGACAGCAGTCAGTTCGTTTCTTCTTTAAAAGATTCAATGAAATAAAGATGAAAGAGGCGGCCGTTAGGCACCGCCTCTTTTTTAAAAAAAGGAGTGTAGCTTCATGCGCATGGACACATCGCCGATCACAAAAACACCAGCAGCAAAAGTGAAACGTGTTCGGAAAAAATGGAATGGAGACCAGCTGCTTGCCCTGCTATTTTTAGCACCGTCAGCTGTTTTATTATTCATTTTTGTTTATGGATTTATTGGCTGGACAGGATATGTTTCATTATCGAACTGGACCTCGCTTGTTCCTGATTTTTCTTTCGCAGGTATGAAAAATTATGTCATGCTGTTTCAAGATTTTCGCTTTCAGTCAGATCTTCGAAACACGGTCTTTTTTACATTATTCTTTATTGGAGCAGTCATTGCTTCTGGGCTTGTACTGGCCATTTTACTAGACCAGAAGATCAAGGGGGAATCACTTTTTCGGAATCTCTTCTTCTTTCCGATGGCCCTTTCCTTTGTGGTCACAGGTGTTGTGTGGCAATGGATCCTAAATCCATCAACTGGGGTGAATCTGTTTTTAAAAACACTCGGCATCCAGCCCAAGTGGTACACGGATACGAACATTTTAGCTGGATTTGTCTGGGGGAAAATTGAGTTTGGTGTACCGGCAGCAATGATTGCAGTTGTCATCGCTGCTGTGTGGCAGATGACAGGGTTCTCACTTGCGATGTATTTGGCTGGTCTTAGAGGTATTCCAGAGGAAGTGAGAGAGGCTGCTAGAATGGATGGCGCAACCGAGTGGCAAATCTACTGGAAAATCATTTTCCCGCTGTTAAAACCAATCACAGCGAGTGTCGTCATTATCATGGCACATATTTCTTTAAAGATCTTCGATTTGATTTACTCGATGACAGGACCAGGTGCAAACTTTGTCACCGATGTGCCAGGTGTTTATATGTTTGAAATGACCTTTAGAGGAAACCATTATGCAGGTGGTGCCGCCATTGCGATCGTTATGCTGATTTCTGTTGCGGTCTTTATCGTGCCGTATCTCCTGTCTAGTCGGAAGGGGGCTTCATCATGATCGCAAGAGGGTTTGTCCGTCCAGTTCTTTATGCTTTATTAATACTGTGCAGTTTGTTTTTTCTCATGCCTGTTTATGTCATGCTCGTCACAAGCTTAAAGCCATTAGGTGAAGTGACCCTTGAGCGAATGTGGTCGCTCCCATCTACACTAGATTTCTCAAGCTACAAAATCGCTTTTGAAAAGTTATCACCCAATTTAATGAATTCTCTTTATCTAGTCATTCCTGCTACCTTATTGTCAGCTGTATTAGGTGCGATGAATGGCTATGTGCTGTCTAAATGGCGCTTTAAAGGATCAGAAGTGGTGTTTACCTTCATGTTGTTTGGTATGTTTATTCCATATCAAAGTATCCTCATTCCACTTATTCAATTTTTACGTGAAATCGGCTTGTATAACTCCATTCCGGGACTTGTGCTTGTTCATGTCGTATATGGCCTGCCAATCACAACACTCATGTTCCGCAATTTTTATGTAAGCATTCCTGATGAAATGATTGAATCAGCGAAGATGGATGGGGCCGGATTTATCGGGATCTTCAGACATATGATTCTTCCGCTTTCCATCACAGGGTTTGTCGTGGTTGCCATTTGGCAGTTCACAAATGTGTGGAATGAGTTTCTATTTGCGGTCACTATGACCACAGCAGAGAATCAGCCGGTCATGGTTGCACTGCAAAATTTATCAGGCAGTCAAATTGTGCAATGGAATGTTCAAATGGCAGGTGCCATCTTGGCTGCGCTGCCAACACTTTTGGTCTATATTCTACTTGGAAAATACTTTGTGAAAGGGCTTCTTGCAGGCTCTGTCAAAGGGTAAATTGATTTTCTTGTTATCGTTTTCATTTGGTGTACTGAAAGGATTGACTTCTCTTTAGATAGCGTCATAATAAAAGTTGAGACTTGCTAGTTTTCATCATGCTAGGCAAGGATTATCAAAGGGTAGCAAAGGGAGGAGTCATCCTGAATGAAGCAGTCACCAATTTTTTTACTGCCTGAATTGAAGGAGAGAATATGGGGAGGTACAGCCTTAAGGGATCAATTTGGCTATGATATTCCTTCTGATCAAACGGGAGAATGCTGGGCAATTTCTGCTCATCCAAACGGACCAAGTGTCGTGCAAGACGGTCCATATAAAGGGAAAACGCTGATCGAACTATGGGACAATCACAGAGAATTGTTTGGGGGAATTGAAGGCGATCGCTTCCCGCTCTTAACAAAAATTTTAGATGCAAACCAAGATTTATCCGTTCAAGTTCATCCAGATGATGATTATGCGGAAAGACATGAAAATGGCGAGCTTGGAAAAACAGAGTGCTGGTATATCATTGACTGCAAAGAAGGCGCAGAAATGATCTACGGTCATAATGCAAGGACGAGAACTGAGCTTGTGACCATGATGAACAGCGGAGATTGGGAAGGCCTTTTGCGGCGAGTGAAAATTAAGCCGGGCGATTTTTATTATGTGCCAAGCGGTACCATTCATGCGCTATGTGAAGGCACACTGGTTCTTGAAACGCAGCAAAGTTCAGATACGACCTATCGGGTGTATGATTATGAACGAAAAGACCAAAATGGCCATGAACGTGAACTTCACTTCACGCAGGCCATTGATGTCACAACGGTTCCTCATGTAGACGGTTATGCAGATGAATCAGTAGAAACTCGTCCAGGGGTGACCATTAGAACATTTGTAGAAGCAGAATACTTCTCTGTGTATAAATGGGAAATTGATCAAAAAGTAGAGCTATCGCAAGATTATCCGTTTTTGCTGTGCAGCGTTATTAATGGGGAAGGGTCCTTAGAGCATAATGGGCATACATATCCGCTGCCAAAAGGAGCCCATTTTATCCTGCCTGCTGAAACAGGGAACTTCACAATTGAAGGATCTTGTGAACTGATTGTGTCACATATATAAAGAAAAAGACTTTCAAGCATGGAATAGAGCTTGAAAGTCTTTTTTAGTTAATTTAACACTTTATAAAAAGTATCCATTGCTTTTTTATTGTACTCTTTATAATTGAATGGAGCATAAGCAGGATTTGTATGATTACTAAAGTTATTTAGCCCTCCTACAAGTCCATCGACACTGTTATTGACTAAAGCACCATATTTGCCATTCTCTAAAACTGTTCGATTTGCAATAATATCTGTTGCCAAGATATCCATTCCTAACGTCATGGCTTCTAAAAGTACCATTGGCTGGCCTTCATAGTGTGATGATAAAACAAAGCAGTCACACATTTTTAGGACGGTAAATGGATTTTCAACTTGGCCAACTAAAAACACATAGTTTTGCAATTCTAATTCGTCTATTAACTTTAGAAGGTCATTTTTAAGAGGACCATCGCCGAGAATATATAGTCTGCTGTTTGCATTTGTTTCTAAATGTTGTTTAAAAGCAGTAATTAAATTATCTTGCCCTTTTTCTGGAGACAGACGTCCCATATTAACAAAATTATAGTGTTTTTTGGAAGGGTAAGGAACAAATTCATTTCCTATTTCAAACCCTCGAACTTCAAGAATTTCAATCGCTTTTTTATCTACCCAGCCTACTTTTTCGTTATTAAACACTATGGAACAGTAAGTTGATATAGGTGTGGTAATTTCTTCTGTAATATCAACTTCTTTTTGATTGTAAAGATAAAAATCTTTCAAGACTTTAAACCTAGTATCTTCGTTCGTTTTGCTATAAATTTTAAATTCGTTCAAATGAAGAGAAGCAGAGTAGCTCACTTCTTTACGATTTAAAATAGTTTGATGATCTAATGTTTTAAACGCTTTTACATGTAACCATCCAATCACTTTTTTATCTAAAGAGAATTGGTAATATGTCGCTTCTTTTGTTTTATGGCTCTTGTGTACAGTCACAATAGCACCTTTATATAACTCAGCGCTGCAAACTTCTTCATATCCGAAATTTGGATATGCTTTTGTCCATATTGTATGATTCTCTGTATGGACAATTTTCATTTTTTTATTTATATTTCTTTCTAAAAGTGTTCTATTAGGCAATGAGCGAATAAACTCTGCATGTTCGTGGTAATTTTTGTTCAATAATGTTTGTATTTCTTTTTCCATCATGACTTGCTTTTCCTCAGATTGAACACTATTTACTTCATAATTCTTCAGTATTTTTAGTGCAGATGAGTCTATCCAGCCTATTAGTTGTTTGTTGATATAGAATCTGCAGTAGAGTGAACGTTCAGTTCTAGCTTCTCGGTCTATCTCTACCATAATATTCTTATAGGGGTGACTCGAAGAAACCTTTTTAATTCCCCTCGTTTTAAAGGGTTTCGTCCAAATATCATTATGTTTAGGGTTGGTGATTAATGCTAATTTATGAACTTCTTCTTCACATATAATACTATCTGGAAGAAGTTTAAAAGCATCTTTATTTAGCCATCCCACAACATGATCTTCATAAGAGAACTTATATAAAACTTCGTTTTGTTTTGTTACAGCTTTTCTTGTAATCATCACTACATTGTTTTCAAACTCTTTGCTTGAAAAAGTGGACAGGTTATCTTCTACTAACGTAGTGAAGATTTTATCATGTTTGCTGCTTAGAATTTTTGCTCTTGATTTAAAAGGTTTATTCGATTGGATAAGGCTTGATGTGTTTTGGTCACCAGATTGTAATTCTATTCCTAATATTTTGTCTGGATTGATTGAGTTCATCACATAATCAAACTTACTTTCATCTGCATAGTGAGATAAATTTTGTTTGTTCAATTCCATTGTGCCTTTAGAAACACTGACCAATTTATCAAATTTATGATATATGGTGAATAAACCTCTCAAATTTATTTTATGAGGCTTCTTACCATTGATCGTTCTTTCGCTATCAGAGAGAAGATCATTATGCATAAAACATATTTTTGTTTTAGCATCTGCAGAAACGAGATATTTAGCCCAATATAAACTATATCCGCTAAAATCAATGACATGGTCAAAAGTGGATTTTCCGAAAAGGCGACTAAATTCTCTGGAATAAGCATCTTGTGGATAGAGCTTTTCCCCGAATTTACTGGTTACTCCACGATTATGAATGAATTTATCTTTATAAACTTCTTGTAAAGTGTAGACAGGTAGGCCTGGCTTGAAAATAAACCTGACATTTTTATTGACTTTTGCAATATTATTTAATACCTCTTTGGAGTTTGGTGTGCTCATATAGCAACTAACATCATATTTATGATAATCAATATTTTGTGTTAAATTAATGAAAGAGGAAGTGATACCATTATTTTTCATTCCCCCAGGGTAAATCAATATCTTTTCTTTCTTTTCATGAAGAGCATTGATGAAACGGATGTCTTCCGTTTCATTGTTGAAAATAGATTTAACAACTCTCTCAGTCACTTTACCATCGTCATGTTTTGTGAAGTCATGTTTAAATTGATCATACTGACGTTTAAATTGTGAATTTATGTCTTCTATATGAGCAATCGAATCTGCCAAATTTTTAATGTTATAAAGGCGGGGACCAGGAAGGTCTTTAAGATTAAAATACATGCCTCGCTCTTCATTATATTCATCTGCATCCCACATATAAAAAAGAACGGGTTTATTTGTAACTAGAAAATCAAAAAATATACTTGAATAGTCAGTAATCAATAAATCGGTCGCACTTAGCAGCATATTTGTATCGATAAAGTCTGGTATCAGCCGACCTTGTAATTCTGCTGATTGACTGGCTTGGTGATACAGAAATGGATGAAGCTTAAGAAGGATATTATATTCTTGACTAAAGCGTTCATGTAAGTAATTCAGGTCAGAAGTGATCTGAGTTAAATTGTTTTTAACTTTACCTACACTTGTCCCTTTCCAAGTAGGTGCATATACAATGGTTTTTTTGTCTAAAGAAAGGTCTACTCCAAAAGAGTGAAGATCTTTTTTAAATTCAAGGGAATCAGTATTCAACGTTAAATCAATTCTTGGATACCCTTCTTCTATAATTTTTCCCGAGAAAAGATGTTTCAACTTATAGCTATTTATAAACATACTTGTTGTATGTTCATTTGGGCTAATGAGATAATCTGAGCTCAAAAAATTTCTCAATACATTCTGAGAATGTGCAGGGTTTCCTGGAATATCAAAGCCCATATATTTCAATGGTGTGCCATGCCATGTATTGATATAGACTTGTTCCTTTTTACATATAAAAAATGGTTGAAAAGTAGAGTTGTTTATTAAATATTTTGCAGTTGCTAAGTATTTCAAATAATCTTTAGAATTTCGCTTTACAAAAATGATGTTTTTATAATCGGTATACTTATCTAAAATTGGTTTTAATATTTCAAAATCATCAATTGACCAAATATGTGTATAGTCTTTGAAATGAGGCTGATGTAACAAATATTCAAAAATGGCTAATGGGCTATCGGTCATACTTTTTCCGTCTCTAGATTCATATAGTACGGTTTTTTCAACAACATCAAAACGTTGATAATAGTATGCATATAAATTGTTTCTTTGGTGTCTTTTATCCTTTATAAAATTCATTAAAGGGTCTTTCAAAAATTTTATTTTTCGTTTTAATATTTTTTTCTGACGTTTAAAAATTTTCTTGTTCATCATTATGACTCCTTTGGAGATTACTATTGAAAAAGTCAAGAAATTCGTTGTGATATAAAATACAAGTGAATTTGAAATTTCTATAAATTCTAATGATGCTAAATGATACTAAATGATACCATACCTTTAAAGGGAAATTAAGAAATCACTATATCTTTAAAGTAAATTTAAGATGATGTATTGAGGTGAAAGTCCCCCAAAAATGTCACTTTTCATAGGTGAATTTAAATATATTAAGCTTATTTTGTTAAAAAAGTCTGGTGTTTTTGTCGATAAAGAGATTAGTAGACTATTATGCAAAGTTAAGAGAGGGACAGGGACCGTGAAAAAAACCATCAAGATTATGTTACTCGCAGCTGCCTTTGGTATGACATTACACACAGGCAAAGAAGTGCAAGCAGCCTCCTATGTCGATCAATCCATTTATACGATTAGCACCTCAAAAGTATTTACAACAGAAGCAGAAGTGAAAAAAGCGGTTGACACGTTGAAAAAGGATAAGAAATGGACAGCCACTTATCAAACGTCAGGAAATACATCGACCTATCAGCTAACTGCCTCAGGATATGACTCACAAGTAGCAGCTAATGCAAGTGCCGCTGCATTAAAAAAAGAGTTAGGCATGAGCGGTACGGTGTCTCCAGTAGGTGACCGCCTTCCTTTACAGAAAATCGTATCTGATCCAATCAACGATGAAAGTCAGGCGAAAAAACTGACGCTCGAGCTGACGAAAACATCAGGACTCAATAGCACGTATGAAGCTATCAATCAAAGCAGACCATCTTATCAGGTCATTTCAGGAGCCATTGATTCTGAAACGAAAGTCAAAAATATTCAAACCGAACTACAAAAACAGGCTGGAGTCACTAGTACATATCAAACCGAAAACAAAGCTGGCACCGTGTATCAGCTGATCTCAGGCAATATGGTCGGACAGAGTAAGGCAAATACCATCCTGCAAGGTTTTCAAAAGGAATCTGGTTTAAAAGCAGTACTCCAAACGGTAGCAGCAGGCAAACCGTATTACATCGTCACATCTGCTGCACAAACGAATCAGTCTAAAGCGCAAACCCTTCTGACCCAGCTGCAAAAAGAAGCGAAAATCAGCGGAAAGATTCAGAAGGCTGGAGCTGTTAAAAATGTATATAGCATGGAATCAGGCTATTTCAAAGACAATAAGCAAGCAGCCTCAGCGGCGGCTCAGATTAAGAAACAAGCTGGTGCGTCGGGGACTGTGCAGCGAGTAGGAAAAACGAAAAATTATATCGTAAAGCTCAATAAATTAAATGACACAACTTACGCAAAAACAGTTGCCTTTTTCAAGAAAAAGAAATGGCGCTATACGTCTAAAAAGATCTCCTCTACACAGCCATATCAAGTAGTGACTGGGAATCTTTTGGGCGATGATCAAGCGAAAAAAGCAACGGCATTTTTCCAAAAGAAAAAAGTATCCGCCACAACGAAAAAAACAGGCAAAGCATCTGACAGCACGTATCGACTTGTTGTGAATCAAGCAACGGATCAGACAAAAGTAAATAAAGGTGCTGCATACTTAAAAGCACAAAAGGTGACAAGCAGCATCACAACAGGCAAGGGACAAGCCGTCAGTAAAGCATACAGCCTAATGACAACCCCTGTATATGATCAAAGCAAAGTAAAGCAAGCGCAAGAGATCATCAAGAAAAATGGAGTTGCCAGCAGTACAAAAACATTAACAGAAGCTGTTAAGCAATACCGTATTACGACAGAGGCGACTGTGAATCAGACAAAACTGAATCAAGCCTTAAGTTATTTAACCAAACAAAAAATGAAAGCAGCCGCTCAAAAAACGGGAGCAACTGATTATGGTCAATATCAGATCAAAACAGGGGTCATTTCGACTGCTGCCTTAAGAGACCAAGGCATGACATTCTTCAAAAAGCGAAATGAACCAGCTGCTTATACAACAACGACAAAACCGGTATATAAAATCAACATCACACAGCAGTTTACAGGGTTACCAAATGCGAATGCGGCCATTGCTTTTGTGAAAAGCCAATACGGCTGGACAGCCACAGCGACAAAAATCAAAAACGGTCCAATGGTGATGCAGACGAATTATAACCTCACAGTCAATGAGATGGTAAACAAACAAATGAAGGTGTCACCGCAGACAGATGGTGCAGCCTATGTCTATGCGACATATGTAGACCCAGCGACGTCCACAGTGAATACAGACGGGCTAAATGTACGTTCTACACCTGATTCAAGTTCGGCTAGCAACATCGTCGCACAGCTGAACAAAGGGACAAAAGTGAAGCAGCTTGGAAAAGAAGGCAACTGGATCAAGATCAGCCTCGGCTGGAGAAATGCGAGTTCAGCAGAAGTATTAAAATATGTAGACCCAGCGAATATCGCGGAGGGCACTCAATCTTATTTTCAATTTCTCAAACTCTCTGAAGCTGCAAATCTCAATCCGACTGAAGTGAATACGAAGATTTTAGCAGGCAAAGGGATTCTTGCCGGAAAAGGACAAGCCTTTATCACAGCAGCAAAAACGTATCATATTAACGAAATCTATCTCATTTCACATGCATTGCTGGAAACAGGCAACGGCAGTTCCATTTTAGCGAACGGTACGAAGTTTAATGATAGAATCGTGTACAACATGTATGGCATTGGTGCATATGACAGTAACCCGAATTACCTCGGTGCAAAGTATGCGTATGAACAGCAATGGTTCACACCAGAGGCAGCCATTATTGGCGGGGCAAAATTCATTGGCAACAGCTACATCAATAACGCCACATACAAACAAGATACCATTTACAAAATGCGGTGGTCTGCGACAGCGACTCACCAATATGCAACAGATATTGGCTGGGCTTCTAAACAGGTCACTCGTATGTATAGTTTGTATAACTTACTTGATAACTATACGCTGTATTATGATATCCCCGTGTATAACAAATAAAAAAACGTCCGTGCTTCTTAATGAGAAGCCGGACGTTTTTTGTGTAAGAGCTGATGTTCAATAAAGGAAAGAAGCTGTAGACTTGATTCTCCTTTTGAATATTGGTTCCATTCCTCAGCAAAGGTTTTCAATAAGTCTTGATTGGCTGATTCGTTTAGCTGCTTAAGCTCCGTTAAGAGCATAGCTTGAGTGACACAAGCCTTTCCTGGAATGATGTCTTCATAACGTTCGACTAAGCCGCGTTTTGTGCGATAAGTCTCTAGATCGTAAGTGAAGAACAACACAGGCTTTTGGAGCAGCGCATATTCAAACACAATAGACGAATAATCTGTAATCAGGACATCGCATACAGAGAGCAATGGAAAGAGCGGCTGATCGGACACATCAAAGATCCACTCACCATCTGTTTCTGCTTTGGCTAAATGTTTCACCGCAGGATGAAGTTTGACGAGCAGAATATAGTCGCCATTCAGCTCACTCTGCAATTGTTCTTTAGAAAAAGGTAAGACAAGACCGTCCATTGCAAAGTCCCGGTAGGTCGGCGCATACAGCAGCATTTTTTTGCCTTTTGGAAAAATATCCGTCTGAAAGGAAATAGGGCGCTCATCATAGTACGCATCTGTGAAGGGTACACCTGTTGGCAAAAAACGATCGTCGTTGACGCCAAATGAAGTTTTGAAAATCTCGCGCATGTGATCTGAGCCAGTAACGATATAATCGAAAGACGCATAGACCCGCTTGAAACGCTGCAGATCACGAGAACTACGGTGATGATTTGAAGCGTCTTCAAGACCGAACTTTTTCAAAGCACCATTGGCGTGCCACACTTGAATACAAGTGGTAGAAGGTCTATTTCTTAGCACACTTGTCATCAGAAAATAATTATCTGTGACGACAACTTTGCTTTTTAGCATCGTATAGATACATTGAATGAGATGAAAGGGATTTTTTTCATGAAAATAGCGAAATGACACATGAGGCACGTCCTTTTCTATCACGGAAGCATGCTTCGTATAGAGGACAGTGAGCTTCATTGTCATATTCGCCTGTTGTTGATAAGTATCGATGAGAGCAGCTGCATTCTCTTGGAATGAAACAAGCAGCGTCACCTGATTGTCACGAGGTTTCACGCCGCTCATGAGCCATCCAGCAAAAGAAACAAAAGCTGCATAGCATGAGATGATCATTGAGTGTATATTCATCATGTATCAGTCTCTCACAGCTGCTTCGTCTGATCTTTTACTTGCTCAGGATAGTAGCGCTTTTTCCCTTTGTTTTCTTTTAATACGGCAAAAGCGTACTTTGGGATATTCAGCATTCGTTTCCATCTCCACGGATTGACAATGAGTCTGTACAGCCATTCCGTATTTGTTTTAATCATCCAGCGTGGTGCACGCTTCACCGTTCCGCTAAATACATCAAAGCTTCCGCCTAAACCGATGCAAACAGCTTGCGGGAACAAATGACGGTATTCATAAATAAAGTTCTCTTGGTTTGGATAACCTAAAGCAACAAACACCATATCTGCTTTTGAACGAGCAATTTGTTTTGCCACAAACCGTTTATCCGCTTGATAACCATCACAGCTGCCTGCAATCACCACATTCGGATATTCCGTATCAATTCGCTGTTTGACAGCCTCAAGCACTTCTTTTTTCGCCCCATATAAAAAGATACTTTTAGATTGCTTGTTTGCGAGATCAAGCATAGACATAAACACATCAAAACCTGCAATTCTTGATTTCAATGGACTTTGCGTCATGCGTGACATCAACACAACACCTACACCATCCGGCAGTACATAATCCGCGGAAGAAACGACTTGATGATATGCATCATCCTTCATGACAGCATAGCCGATCTCTGGATTCACTGTCGCAATCATGGCGCCTCTTCTCTTGGAAATATGATGCTGGTTGATATAGTTAATAAATTCATCTAAGTCACCATTTACATAAGAAAGGTTAGAGACCACTTCTGTTTGCATTGTTCAGACCTCCTTTTTCATTTTGTTATCTATGAAACGTTCATTGTAAATTCATTCTTCGCCTACTCATCATTTTATCACAGTTGCTCCATGAAATATTAACAATAACTTTACAATCCTTTAAATTTCGTGACATTTTCATTAATTCATATGGACGATCCTTTGTGAAATATTGATTTCTCGGTGTTCTACTCCTGCACCCAATAAATTGGAAATAGTTTGTCTTTACATTTTCTTAACCTTTCATAGGCGTTGTGATATAATGAAGTTCCGAAGAGCGAAAAAATGATCGATGATAATAGGATTACGGATAACATTACTGCTTGAAGCAGACGAATAAGGATGAAAGAAAGGAGTTCATGTTTGCAATGAAGAAAGTTATTACTTACGGTACATTTGATTTATTACACTGGGGGCACATTAAGCTGCTAGAACGTGCAAAGCAGCTCGGAGATTACTTAGTGGTGGCCATCTCTACAGACGAGTTTAATCTACAAAAATCAAAAAAAGCTTATCACAGTTACGAGCATAGAAAGCTGATTCTTGAAACTATTCGTTATGTAGACGAAGTTATTCCAGAAAACAGCTGGGATCAAAAAGTCCGCGATGTACAAGAACATGACATTGATGTCTTTGTCATGGGAGATGACTGGGAAGGTAAATTCGATTTCTTGAAAGAGCATTGCGAAGTCGTTTACTTGAAGAGAACAGAAGGTATCTCGACAACTCAAATTAAGGAAGAAATTGCTGGACTTTAATAGATGAAAAAAGTACTTCTTATCTTTTGGTGAGAAGTGCTTTTTCATGTGAAATACAATGAGCGAGTTATCATGAATTTTAAGGAGAGCTTTCTTTGTTTCAAAATTGGATGAAGAAAAAAGTTAAAGATACATTGGATCAACCTGAACAAAATGAAACGATGGCATTAGTTGAAATTCCTGATATGGACTACTACTTTATTGTAGGTGACGTACCAAATGAGGAAGATGGCTTAACGAAGTCTTTAAAAGCAAGAATAGAGCCATTGGCTGAGAAACATAAACATACTTCGATTTTAACTTTGAATTTCGATGTAAATGTGAAGGACCGTATTCGCCGCTTGGAGGAGACGTTTCATCCTCAAATTGACATCCTGAATGTATTTGAACATTACATTCTGCCAGAGAGCGGAAGTAAAAGATATTATTCGGAGTTTATTGCAGGTGAAGTACCTCAATCCATTAATGAAGCAGTCATACCGGCAGATACATCAACCATTCAGGTGACGAGATATGAACTGCCTTCTTCCCCAATCTGTATGATTGATCAATATAATGAAGAGCAACAATTATTGAAGAGAGAAGAATACAATTGGCAGGGAGCTTTACGCAGAGTTCAAAGTTTTGTTCCTCATACAGGTGCCCTCTATTTAGAGGAATTGATCAAGGACGATGGCAGCATTTTTATGGAGATCATCTATGCTGGTGATGCAAAAAAGAATCCAGTTCGGCACATAAATTGGTATAAAAGTACAGGAATTCAAACATTTACAAAGAAGACGGATATAAAACAACAATGGCTATCCAGCATTCAATTACAAAATGACCGGTTAAAACTGATGGTCACAGAGGACCGGGACCAGGACCGCCACTTGTTTAAAATAAATCAACCGGAATCAACTTATTATGCTGCTTTTGTGCATGAAGCCCATTATGAGGAAAATCCGCTCCATATCAATTCTCAATATGGAGAATTATTTAAACAAATAAGAAAACAGCAAGTGGATGCCGTCTTCTTTGGCGATACTAAGCATAAAGAAGATGTTGAGAAGGTTTTAGGAGAACAAACTTATTTCTACCATGTGCCTTCTGATGAAATGTCAGCTTGGAAAACAGTACTTCATCAGATGCTGGAAAACCGTATACGTAAAGATGAGCTGAGAAAGATCGTGGATCGCACGAAATGGGTACTGCATGATCTTAGCTCTGAACACCATGTTCTTCATCTTCAGCTTAAGATGACAGACGAAATGAGCCAAGTGGATCATGTGGAAATTGATTTTGCAGGATATGATCGAGTGAATGGAGCTGAAATCATTTCTCAAACAATTGATGAGAATGATCAAGTCAGTTTCCCAATTGGTCATTTTCAAACAAAGAAAAACATCGAAACCAACCAAACAAAATTTGTGGATTTTTACATCCGCTTTAAAACAGAAGAACTTCAAGAAGTGTTGCAACGTCTAGAAGTAGAGGGAGAGCTCCTTACCAATAAACCATCTTCAATTGATGGTTGGTCGTATCAAACGAAACAGGGGAACTATTCTTGGAAAGTAAAATAATGATACAAATAACGGTAAGATTTTTGAACAGAGGAGATTAACGATTAATGATTGAAGAGGGAATCCATAAGAAGAGTGTCGTTGAAGGTTTAAAAAATCATCATGAAAAATTGGAAATGCTCGTTCGCATCTACGATGACATGCCATTAGCAGATAGAGAGTTTTATCTGTTTATGAGGGAAAGGGTCTCAAAACAAGAACTATTCCTCCCGCTTGTTCATCAAGAAGGGAATCTATTCAAATTGGTACTGAGTGAAGCATCGCTTCCGCTTGCGTTAGAGCAAGGCCAGACATACAACTTGTATGTCACGGACTATCTGAGCACAAACAAAGAAGAGGACGAAGACGAGCTTGAAGACTCAGCCTATGATTCTGATTCGGAAGAAGAGGATGAAGACGCAAAAGAAGCGGATACCAGCGCGACTTCCGAAATAGAAGAAAAAACACCATATTATAAACGTCGTTTGAAAATGGAAATTGAAACGCCAGAGCTGACATTTTTAGAAAATAAAGAAGCGCTGTTGTATGTTATTCCATATCGTACAGACAAAGGCAATGCTTCATTGAAAATCAAACGGGAGCTCAAAGTTGTGAAATTCCATCATATCGAGCTCAACAAAGAATGCACGCTATCTTTATCTGGGTATGCAGGCGTTCTAAGTGCAGAGCATCCTTATCAGATCAAAGAAGTAAAGCTTCTATTGAAGAAAAATGGTGAGGAACCAGTTGAGCATCGTTTTCCTGTCAAGATGACACATAAAAAAGATGAAGTCATTCAATATCGTGACGACCATCAAACACCACAACTGTATCAATTTTCAGCAGAAGTTCCTTTAGAGGAGTTAACTTATTCTTTAAATAAACGTCTTATATACCGCTTTTATCTAGAATTTATTTGCGACGTCAACGGAGTGGAGGAAACATTAACAACTGCTTCTTTGGTACTTGGAGATCGTTCAAACAAACTCAAAGGGCTTGTTCAAATTCATAAAAGAGACGACGTACCAATTCGTTATGAAGTGTACAGAAAGAAAAAAAGACAAACCCTTGGTATTCGAATTAATGATTACACCATGAAGACACGTGCTAAGTACTACGTGAAAAGCAAGTGGAAGAAATTCAAAAAGCAATTTGGGAAAATCAAAAAAATTCGAAATCGTCTTGTAACAAGAACCTTTAAAACAACCTTTAAGCTGGCGAGTAAGCTGTCCGTCAAAAAGAAAACTGTTGTGTTTGAAAGCTTTAATGGAAAACAATTCAGCTGTAACCCGCGTGCTATTTATGAATATATGAAAGAAAATCACCCTGAATATACGCTGATCTGGAGTGTTAAAAAAGGGCATGAAGCACCATTTAAAGAAAAGGGCATCTACTATATCAATCGTCTGTCATTGAAATGGATTTTTGCAATGGCAAGAGCCGAGTATTGGGTCGTAAACAGTCGTTTGCCGCTATGGGTTCCAAAACCAGAACACACCCAATACTTACAAACATGGCACGGCACGCCATTAAAACGACTGGCGATGGACATGGACGAAGTGCATATGCCTGGAACAAACACGAAGAAGTACAAAAAGAATTTCACGAAAGAAGCATCGAATTGGGATTATCTGATTTCTCCTAATGCATACTCGACCGAAATCTTTACCCGTGCGTTCCAATTCCAAAAGACCATGATTGAGTCAGGATATCCGAGAAATGATTTCCTTCACAATCAAAACAATGACGAAACAATGAGAGCGCTCAAACAAAAAATGAACTTGCCACTTGATAAAAAATTGATTTTATATGCACCGACATGGAGAGACGATCAATTTTATAAAAAAGGGCAGTACAAATTTGATTTAGATCTTGATCTGCATGAGCTACGAGCATCAATCGGAGAAGAATATATCATCATCCTTCGTATGCACTATTTAGTAGCGGAAAACTTTGATCTCGGACCATATGAAGGCTTTGCCTATGACTTCTCTCATTACGAAGACATTCGAGACCTTTATATGATTTCCGACCTACTCATTACAGATTACTCTTCCGTGTTCTTTGATTATGCAAACCTTAAACGTCCGATGCTGTTCTATGTACCAGACATCGAAACATATCGTGACAAGCTCAGAGGATTCTACTTCGACTTTGAACAAGAAGCACCTGGGCCGCTTGTGAAAGAGACAGCAAGTGTCATTGAATGGGTAAGAGAAACAGAACAACCGACTTTTACATTACCAGCTTCATTCGCACCGTTTTATGAAAAATTCTGCTATCTAGAGAGTGGAAAGTCATCGAAGCGAGTGGTGGAAGTGGTATTTAAAAAGGAATATTGAGAAGCACTACTAAGGGATCCTCATGCCTAAGAGTGAATCCCTTAATAGTGCTTTTTTTGGTTTATTTATTTAGAATTGTAATTTAGGACCGAATTTTAACTATTAACTTTGTATTAGGTATATGTTATTATAAAGCTGATATTCAAATAAAAAACAAATAATTTCTTAGGATTTAAGGCTTTTCTGAGTATTTTTTCATAGGAGGATCATCTTGAAAGGAATAATTTTAGCTGGTGGTACGGGCTCGCGGCTTTATCCAATTACAAAGGGTATCTCTAAACAATTAGTTCCCATTTACGACAAACCAATGATTTATTATCCACTATCAGTTCTAATGCTAAGTGGTATTAAAGAAGTACTTATTATTACTACCCCAGATGATTTAGAACAATTTAGACGTCTTCTAGGGACGGGAGAAACTTTAGGAATACAAATAAGTTATGAGGTACAAAAAGAACCTAAAGGACTTGCAGATGCTTTTATTATTGGAGAAGAATTTATAGGCCAAGATAATGTGTGTCTTGTGCTCGGTGATAATATATTTTATGGACAAGGTTTAACTGAAATCCTAAACAAAGCAGTAGAACTAACGACAGGTGCGCTTGTTTTTGGGTATTATGTAAAGAATCCAGAGGATTACGGTGTTGTCCAATTTGATAATAGCGGAAATGTTCTTGGCATTGAAGAAAAACCTAGCCAACCTAAATCAAACTATGCGGTACCTGGTCTCTATTTTTATGATAATAAAGTGGTGGAAATCGCAAAAAATGTTAAACCCTCTGCAAGAGGGGAAGTTGAAATTAGTTCTATTAATGATTTTTATTTGAAAAATGGTGAATTGAAAGTGGAAATTATGGGTAGAGGAATGGCTTGGCTAGACACTGGTACACATAAAAGTTTACTAGAGGCAAGTAATTATATTGAGGCAGTTCAAAATAGACAAGGGCTCTATGTCGCTTCATTAGAAGAAATTGCTTATCGTAAAGGGTATATAAATGAAGAACAACTTTCTCGTTTAGCTCTACCATTAACGAAAACTGAATATGGCAAATACTTATTAGATTTAGCTGAAAATAAAGAAGTCATTCTTAAATAGAAGTTACAAAGGAGAGAATAATGAAAACTTACCTTGTTACAGGTGGAGCAGGTTTTATTGGTTCTAACTTTATATCATATATGTTAGACAAGTATACAGATATAAAAATTATAAATCTAGACAAACTAACTTATGCAGGGAATCTTGAAAACTTATCTCAATATGAACATTTCGTGAATTATAAATTTATTAAAGGTGATATTAAGGATTCGGAATTATTGAGTGAAATTTTTGAAAATAACGAAATTGATTATGTAGTGAATTTTGCAGCTGAATCTCATGTAGATAGAAGTATCGAAAATCCGCAAGTATTTGTGGAAACCAATGTGCTTGGTACATTGAATCTTTTGAATACAGCTAAAGAATTCTGGCAAACAGATGCAGACTCTTATAAAGAAGGAAAAAAGTTTATTCAGATTTCAACAGATGAAGTGTACGGTTCATTGAGTGAGGAAGGGTATTTTACAGAAGAAACACCTTTAGATCCTCATAGTCCGTATTCAGCTAGTAAGGCTTCGGGTGATTTACTGGTACAATCGTTTTTTGATACGTATAAATTCCCTATGAATATTACAAGATGCTCTAACAACTATGGACCATTTCAGTTTCCAGAAAAATTGATACCACTTGTTATTCATCACTGTATTGAAAAAAAGAGCATCCCTGTTTATGGAGATGGATTGAACGTTAGGGATTGGCTTTTTGTTGAAGACCATTGCAGTGCTGTAGACTTAGTTATTCAAAATGGCCAACTTGGAGAAGTATATAATATTGGCGGACATAACGAAAAGACAAATATTGACCTTGTGAAAAAAATCATAACTTATTTAAATGAGAAGGTAGATCACACGGTTACCGAAGACTTAATAGCCTTTGTTAGAGATCGAAAAGGTCATGATAGACGTTATGCGATTGATCCAACAAAAATAGAAAAAGAACTCCAATGGCAGCCGAAATATCATTTTGAAACAGGTATTATAAAAACAATTGATTGGTATTTAGATAACTCTCTATGGTTTAAAAATATTATAGACGATGAGTATAAAAATTACTATCAAAAAGCATACAATACAGTAAAGTAATATTTTATTTTTGAAAAGCCCTATTCAACACCATGAATGGGGAATTTTTTCTTTATTGCTATTGTGAAAAATGTAATTGAGATGAGGTTACGAAGACTAAAAATGAAAATTAAAAAATTAGTTTCTAAAATATTAAAGTCAAAAATAAGTAAACATAAAGTGAAAATCCAAATTAAAAAAGAAGAACTCCATTTAGTTGTTAATCATTTAGGCTTTAGTTTATTTAATAAATATGTAATTTTGAAAGATCGTGAGAGTGGCAGATTTTTAAAGAGCAAAATTAAAAAAAACATCTCTGTTTTTAATCTTCAAGATATTGTAGATCTTAATAGTAATGGAACTTTGGATGTGTATATTACTCTTCAATTTTATAGTAAATATTTTCGTAAGAGAACTGTATTTAGCATAAATAATCAAGGGTTTACATCATATTCAGAGGATTTGAACTTAAAATTAAAAAGTTTTAAAACCAAAAACGGAAATCTATCTTTTGATTATAAAAAAAATATTTTTACTCAGCATATAAAAAATTTAAAAAGTGTAGGCTCGAACTTTTATATTGAGGGGGAAGTAATCCAATTTTCAGATGAATATTCAGTTAGACAATTAGAATTAATTGCAGTAAGAAGAGACAATAACAAGTCATATGGCTACTCTTTAGATTTTCAGAAAGAAAAGAATAAATATATTTTTAAAAAAATTATTTTGATAGATAAATTAAAACAACATTTGGATCTCAATAGCAGATGGGACTTCTTTTTGCAAATAAGGGATGATAAGAAACGAATCTGTTATAAGGAACTAGTAGATATGACAGGTTATAATGATTTCTCAAGAGAAGAAGATAGGTATCTACTAAATAATGAATATAAAGATAACTTCAAGCTTATTATATATGTAACTATGGGAAAAGAGAGCTTAGCATGCTGGTTTACTGATAATGAACAATATATTAAGACATACAATATCGCTAGAGGTAAAACTATCTTTAATAATACTTGTGATAATCATCCAATTCATAAGAAAATGATTTTCTTTGAAAGTTTTTTAGGAAAAAGTTACTCAGGAAATCCAAAATATATATATGAATACTTATTGGAAAATGGATATGGTGAAGAGTATCAATTTGTATGGTCTTATCAAGGAGAATCGAAATTACCAGGAAACCCAATTGTAGTAAGTAGAGAAGAAGAAGATTATTATCGATACCTGGCGCTTTCAAAATATTGGGTGAACAATATTATTTTCCCGGTACATCGGAAAAGAGAAGGTAATGTGTATATCCAGACATGGCACGGAACGCCTTTAAAAAGATTGGGTTATGACATAGAAGTAGATGGTCCTGAAAAATTGGCTAGGGAAAATTTTTATTTAGAATCTCGTAATTGGGATTTTCTATTGGCAGCTAATAAATACTCTGGTGATATCTTTAAGCGGGCTTTTAAGTTTGAAAAAGAGATCATATTAAATGGCTATCCATCTAATGATATTTTTTATAAAACGAATAATATAGAAAAAATTGAATCCATTAAAAGAAAGTTGAGTATTCCTAAGGAAAAACAAGTTATATTGTATGCTCCAACTTGGAGAGATAATGAATCCAATGGATCATGGAACCATTCCTTTGAGATACAATTCGATTTAGATCAGTTCCAGAATGAATTTGGTGATGATTATGTATTAATCTTAAGAATGCACCATTTAATTTCAGATTATTTAGTGCTTAATCCAAGCAAACATTCTTCAATCATTGATTTATCTAAATATGATGATATTCAGGAATTGTATTTAGTCAGTGATATTTTAATCACGGATTATTCTTCTGTGTTTTTTGAGTATGCAAATAGCAAAAAGCCGATATTGTTCTATGCTTATGATTATCAACTTTATAAACAGGAGATAAGAGGTTTTTACTTAGATATGTACAAGGACTTGCCAGGTCCAGTATTACAGGAACAAACAGAGTTATTTGATGCGATAAAAAATATTCATCGTGTGGAAAAAGAATATGAAGAAAAATATAATGAATTTTTCCAAGATTATTGTAGCCTGGAAACAGGAAATTCAGCTAAATTAGTTATCGAAACAGTATTCAAAAAATAATTGGAGGTAACAATGAAAAAAGTTCTAGTGTTTCCATGTGGTTCTGAGATTGGCTTGGAGATTCACAATTCTCTTAAGTACTCAAAAGACTTTGAATTGATCGGTGCTTCCAGCGTCTCTGATCATGGTAAGTATGTATATAAGAATTATATAGAGGGTATGCCAAATATCCATGACGAAGGCTTTATTGATCAATTAAATCGTATAATTAAAGAAAATGAAATTGATTTTATTTTCCCTGCACATGATAGTGTGGTATTAAATTTAGCACAGAATCGAGAGCGACTTCATGCCATAGTTATAACATCAGATCAATTGACTTGTGAGATTTCAAGATCGAAAAAGAAAACGTATGAATTTTTTGAAAAACAATCTTTTGTTCCAAAAATGTATGAAAAGGTTGATGATGTAGATACATTCCCCGTATTCTTAAAGCCAGATGTTGGACAAGGATCAAAAGGAGTAGCACTTGCAAGAAATAAAAAAGAGCTGGAGTTTTATAAAAATAATCAATCCGACTTATTAATACTAGAATATCTCCCAGGTAAAGAATATACAATAGATTGCTTTACAAATAGAAATGGAGAACTTGAATATACTGGGAGACGTGAAAGAAAGCGTATTAAGAGTGGTATAAGTGTAAACTCTTCCACGTTACCGATGGATGAGCAAACAACACAGATAGCGCAAGAAATTAATAAACATCTTAAATTTAGAGGAGCTTGGTTTTTTCAAATTAAAGAAGATGTGAACGGTCAATACAAGTTGTTAGAAGTGGCACCGCGAATTGCAGGAACTATGGCATTATATCGTAACAAAGGTGTAAACTTCCCTTTACTGAGTTTATATGATCGAATGGATTTTGATATAAAAATAGAAGATAACGGTGTGAACCTTGAAGTAGACAGGGCTTTGATTAATCGATTTAGCATTCAATACTCTTATCAAAGAGTGTACGTGGATTTTGATGATACGATTACGTATAAAGATAAAGTTAATCCTCATTTAATGTTATTTTTATATCAATGTTTTAATAATGAGAAGGAAATTATCCTAATTACAAAGCATATCAATGATATCAAAGAAACTTTGGAAAAGCTTCGAATCCACATTAACCTTTTTGATCGTGTCATTCATCTAAAAAAAGAAGATATGAAATCAAAGTTTGTAGATAATCAAATACCTTCTATATTTATTGATGATTCTTTTAGCGAAAGAGATCAAATTAAAGCAATTGACATCCCTGTGTTTGACGTAGACTCGATAGAAGCATTAATTGATTGGAGAAATTAAATGATAAGACAATTTAAATTTCAAACGCCAATTCATGTGACAAAACCAAAACTTCCAAAACTTGAATATTACACGGATAAGATAAAAAGTATTTGGGAGAATAAATGGTTAACAAATGACGGTCCATTACATGAAGAGTTTAAAAAAAATCTTCAAGAATATCTTGGGGCACCCCAAATTGAACTCTTTACCAATGGCCACTTAGCATTAGAAATTGCTTTAAAAACAATAGAAGAAAAGGGTGAAGTGATTACAACACCTTTTACTTTTGCTTCTACAGTTCATGCAATAAAAAATACAGGTTTCCAGCCAGTTTTTTGTGACATAGAACCAAATACATTCAATATCAATATCAATCATATTGAAAAACTCATTACTGAAAAAACAAAAGCAATTGTAGCAGTGCATGTTTTTGGAAACCCTTGTGATGTGAATGAATTAGATCGAATTTCAAGGGATTATGGAATACCTGTTATCTATGATGCAGCACATGCTTTTGGAATTAAAATAAATGGTAAACCGATTGCAGAATTTGGCTATGCATCTATGTTTAGTATGCATGCAACCAAAGTTTTTCATTCGATTGAAGGTGGAGTTCTTTGTTTTAAACAGAAAGGATTAATTCAACAATTAAAAGCTTTGAAAAATTTTGGTATTACTTCAAATGAAACAGTTGATTATATTGGAATTAACGCAAAGATGAATGAATTCCAAGCTGCTATGGGATTAGTGAATTTGGAAGAAATTGATCAAGATATAATAACAAGAAAAAAAATTTATCATCAATATGAAGAAAAATTATCTGAGATACCAGGAATTAATGTTGTAGCAATTGATGATAATGTCCATCACAACTATTCATACTTTCCAATAATTTTAGAAAATCAAGAGATGAGAGATTATGTAAATGAAGAATTGAAAGCATATAATTTGTTTACCAGGAAATATTTCTATCCTCTTTGTAATGACTTCGGTTGCTATACATTTGATTCAAGTGAAACGCCAGTAGCAGTATATGTTAGTAATCGAATTTTAGCATTGCCAATGTACACAGAACTATCCTTAAGTGAAGTTGAACAAATCTGTACCATCATGAAAATAGTTTTGGACAATTTTCATAATCAAGTCAACATAAGAATGACGAATCAAGTGGGTGAACTATCGAATGAGTCAGTATAAACTAAGCGTTGTTGTATTGGTTTATAATACAGAATACTATTTGAAGGAGTGCCTTGATTCACTTGTTAATCAATCATTGCCAGATTTGCAAATTATTGCAGTAAATGATGAGAGTCCTGATAATAGTGCCGAAATTTTAGATGAATATGAAAAAAAATATTCAAATATGATGGTAATTCATCAAAAAAATAGTGGGGGCGCCAATGCGGGGAATCACGGATTAAAATATGCAACAGGAGAATACATTACGCTCATGGATTCAGATGACATTCTTCCTCTTGATGCCTATGAAAAATTATATTTAGAAGCAAAGAAAACTGAGTCTGATATTGTGATAGGAAGGCCTAATATCTTAATAAACGGTTTTCAAAAAGAAATTATTTATAAAAAGGAAAGAGAAGTTTGGCAAAAGAATAAATTAATCGAGAAAGTAAAAGATTATCCTGATGTTTTTTATGATGGATTTTATTGGAACAAGATATTTCGGAGAGAGTTGATCTTTGAATATCAATGTTTTATGCCTCCAGGTATGCTATATGCAGATCGCCCAATGGTTCATAAGGCATTTTTATATGCGAAAAAAATATCAATCATTACGGATGTTGTTTATCTTTGGAGAAAAAGAGGAGAAGAAGCAACTCAAAAGTCAATAACTCAATTAAATGGTGATTTACGAAACTTTCAAGATCGGATAGAATCACTTAAATATCAATTAGAATATTTCGAGAATTATGGTGATAAAGAGCTTTTAAATGAATTTCTTAAAAGAAATATTGAACGTTTGTTCTTTCCGATTAAAAATATCGTTTGGGATAAAAAGTTTAGGCACGTATTTTATAAAGAAATTAAACCGATTTTACAAAAGATTGATAATATCTTTGACAATGATTTAGGGATTACTAGTAATTTATATATCTACTTTATTTTGAATGAGCTTCATGAGGAATTAATATATTATTTAGCTGGTAATCAAAAAGGAAATATATTAAAAGAGAATGGTAAATACTATTGGGCCCTTCCCTTTTTTAGAAACGAAAGTCTCAATATTCCGGATGAACTCTTTGAAATTAAAGTACTAAAAGAAGAATTTATCAAAATAAATCATATAGATGTTGATGGTCAAAAAATTATATTCAGAGATATCGATATACCAAAAACGTTTAATGATGCTCAGGTATTTCTTTCTTTTGAGTCAAGACATAATTTATCGGAAAAAAAATTGATCAATACATTTACAAATGATGTTGGTCAATTAAATGCGGAATTTTCTTTAGAAGATTTGAATCAAATTGCAACATATGATATTTATCTTATTGTTCAAAGAAACGACAAAGAAGATAAATTTAGAATTTCTAAGCAAATGTACAAGGGAGCCCTTAATCATTGCAATCAATCTAATTTTCATCTCTTTTTCACTATTAACGGAAACCTATCTATTGAAAATATAAATGTAAAAGTAGAACAATTGATTTTGAATGATGAAGGTGTTTCTATATTAGCAGAAAAGCCAATAATAGAAACAGGGACATTCTATTTGAAAAATCGAATAACAAGAGAAGTAATTTTTCTGAAAAGAACATCAAGTACAGAGTTCAATATTAAATGGGAACATTTCTTTGAAGGGTTTAAGACATATGACCTTTTTTACTGCTCGCAAGATCGTCACTTTAGATTAAGAAAAAATTTATTAACAGATAGACTATATAATAGGTATAACTTAAGACCTTTTCAGGTAGAAATATACGAAACGGCCAAAGGAAACATTTCTTTAAAAAGTTCAACGAATATTACCCGATTCTTATCAAGATTGAAAGTTTAATTTTAAAAAGGAGGAAGTAGCTTCCTCCTTTTTATATTGTTTATGATGTGTATTTCCTGATAAGTGAAATATTCCTCAACTTCTGGTACAATTATGAGCGGTGCTTTTAAAAAAAGTAATTCCAAAAACTTATATCTAAGGAAGATTAGAATGAACGCAATGTTGACGATATTAAAGGAGCAAATCAGCTCATTTCCGCTGATTATGCGACTTGCTGTTTATGAAACAAAATCAAAATATCAGATGAATTATTTAGGTGTTTTATGGCAATTTTTAAATCCATTGATTCAAATGCTGGCTTACTGGTTTGTTTTTGGTTTAGGCATTCGCGGAGGACAGCCAATTATCATTGGAGGCATGGAGATTCCATTTATCATCTGGATGCTTGCTGGATTAATACCGTGGTTCTTCATTAGTCCGACGATCCTTGATGGATCAAACAGTGTGTTTAAACGCATTAATATGGTATCAAAAATGAATTTTCCGATTAGTGCGCTGCCGTCTGTGGTCATCATGTCCAATTTGTTCAGCTATTTTGTCATGATGGGTGTCTATCTGATTGTGCTGATTTCTTATGGCATATATCCTGACGCGCATTGGCTACAATATATTTACTACCTTATATGTATGATCGCGTTTATGTTTTCGTTTAGTTTGTTTAATTCAACAATTAGTGTACTCGTAAGGGACTATCAATTTCTTTTACAATCAGTGACACGTTTACTTTTCTTTTTGCTGCCGATTTTTTGGAATATCTCAGAAAAGCTCACTGGAGACAAAGCATGGATAGGGGATATTTTAAGATTAAATCCTCTTTTCTACATTATTGATGGTTTCAGAAATAGCTTGTTAAAGGGAGAATGGTTCTTCCATGATGTGAAATATACACTTTATTTCTGGTTGATTACGCTTCTTCTTTTAACAGTCGGTTCATTGCTTCATATGAAATTTAGGGATAAATTTGTCGATTTTCTTTAAAAAGTAAGGAGATTATACGATGAAACTAAAGGTTTCGTTTCGAAACGTATCCAAGCAATACGTCCTATATAAAAAACAGTCGGATAAGATTAAAGGGCTGTTTTTACCTAATAAAAATGAAAAAGGTTTCTTTGCCGTTCGTGATGTATCGTTTGATGTCTATGAAGGAGAGACGATTGGTTTTGTAGGGATCAACGGGTCTGGGAAATCCACAATGTCGAACCTTCTAGCGAAAATCATTCCACCGACAAGCGGTGAGATTGATATGGACGGTCAGCCATCGTTAATTGCCATTGCTGCAGGGCTGAACAATCAGTTAAGCGGTAAAGACAACATTCGTTTAAAATGCTTAATGATGGGTCTGACAAATAAGGAAATTGACGATCTTTATGAAAAAATCGTAGAGTTTGCGGATATCGGTGACTTTATTGATCAACCCGTGAAGAGTTATTCAAGCGGAATGAAATCACGTCTAGGTTTCGCCATTTCAGCGCATATCGATCCAGATATCTTGATTATTGATGAAGCGTTGTCCGTTGGTGACCAAACCTTCTATCAAAAATGCGTGGATCGTATCACAGAATTCAAAGAACAAGGGAAGACAATCTTTTTTGTCAGTCATTCCATTAGTCAAATTCAAAAAATCTGTGATCGGGTTGCTTGGATGCATTATGGTGAGCTTCGTATGTTTGATGAAACGAAAAAGGTCGTGAAAGAGTATAAGGAGTTTGTTGACTGGTTTAACAAGCTTTCCAAAAAAGAGAAACAAAAATACCAAATGGAACATAAGGAAGGTAGAAAAGGCGTTCAAAAGACGGAAAAAGTCACCCGTTATAAAGAAAGTGGGAAACGACGTTCATTTTTTGGACCAGCCTTTCAAGTGACCATAATAGCTGTTTTAACCATCTTACTTGCCCTTTCTATGTTTTCGGATCGTCCGCTGCGTACACTGGCGACATTTGGTGCAATTCCCTCAGGTAAAACAGAGGCGCCCCAATCAACGAACCATGAGACGAAAGGTGCCTCTGATGATATGAAAAAGATTGATCAACAGGCTGTAGTTAAGGCAGATCCAATGACGGTTTATACAGACAGGGCCATGAAAAAAAAGGCAGACGTCACATTATCGTTTGGACAAGAAGTGAAGGCTGTGGCTAAAAATAAACAAGTCGTTCAAATCAAAACAGCATCAGAGACGTATTATGTGCAACCTGATGCGCTACAAAACGCAGATGAATTGAAACCATTATCTATCGGACCAGCACAGTTCAATTCCTACGTATCACCCGCATCTGCGGGTTCGTATGAGTACTTACTTTCTTTCCTTGGAAAAGAAGAGTCTGTGCTGAAGCAAAGAATGCAAACACTTAGCTCGGTCAAAAGTGAGCAAGGTGATACCGTTGAGCGGCTGACCACTGAGAAAACCGATTATGTGATTCAAAATGGTCTGGCGAATACGATGGTGTTCCGCGAGATCATGCCTATCTCTCCTTCAACACTTGGACTGACAGAACAGAATGTCTGGATGAATGAGAAACAAACGAAGTTCGCAGTAAAGGGCGAACATAACCTGTTTGTCATTGATAATGAACAGCATACGCTGACCGTTTCAGCGACCAAATAAAAAAGCTGCCGATGCCGGCAGCTTTTTTAATTCACTTCTTCTTTTTCAAGAAGCTGTTTCATAAATGGGATGAGTTTTTTCTTTAGCTCTTCATCTTGAAGGGCAAACTCTAGCGTCGTTTCGATGAAACCTTGCTTCTCTCCAACATCATATCGTTTTCCTTCAAAATCATAGGCAAATACCCGCTGGATGTCATTGAGCTTTTGGATGGCATCTGTCAGCTGAATTTCTCCGCCCGCACCAATTTCTTGTTGATCAAGGTACATAAAGATCTCAGGCGTGAAAATGTAGCGCCCCAAAATGGCTAAATTGGATGGTGCTGTTCCTTGCGGCGGCTTTTCAACAAAGTTTTTCACTTGATAGCGGCGTCCTTCTTGGGTAAGAGGATCAATGATTCCATAGCGATGCGTATCGCTGTCTGCTACCTGCTGAACACCGATCACGGACGAAAGGGTTTTTTCATATTCATCCATCAGCTGGCGAAGTCCAGGTGTTTCGGCTTGGACAATATCATCACCTAATAAAACAGCAAAGGGTTCATCACCGATAAAGTTGCGTGCGCACCAAACGGCATGTCCTAAACCTTTTGGTTCTTTTTGGCGGATGTAATGAATATCTGCAATATTAGATGATTTCCTTACTTTTTCTAGTAATTCTATTTTTCCTTTTTCTTCTAGATTCCTTTCTAGTTCGGGAGCAAAATCAAAATGATCTTCTATAGCTCTTTTCCCTTTCCCAGTCACAATAATAATATCTTCGATGCCTGAATCAACAGCTTCTTCAATAATATACTGAATAGTTGGTTTATCTACGATAGGGAGCATTTCCTTAGGCATGGCCTTTGTTGCAGGAAGAAAACGTGTTCCTAGACCGGCAGCTGGTATAATGGCTTTACGTACTTTTTTCAATGAACTTTGCACCTTCCTTTTGTATATATACAGAGTTTACTATTAAATTCTATCTTACTTTTAAAAGGAGTCAAACTCTATTGTGATGTTTAAAATAATTTTAAGATAAATTTGTAAACATGATTGATGTTTTGTATAGATATTTTATTAAGCTATAATGAAGTTCAATTATCAATTGTAGATAATTTTTGTATAATGGACTCATAAAATGAGAAGAAAAGAGGCATCGACTATTGAGAACATTACATGTAATGACTGTATTCGGGACGAGGCCTGAAGCGATTAAAATGGCACCCCTTGTCCTTGAGCTAAAAAAACATCCACAAATTAAATCTTCAGTTACTGTGACGGCTCAACATCGACAAATGCTTGATCAAGTGCTGAAAGCTTTTGATATTACGCCCGATCATGATTTAAATATTATGAAAGAACGTCAAACATTATCTGAAATCACATCAAATGCACTGTTGAAATTAGATCAATTATTCCAACAGGAAAAACCTGATATTGTGCTTGTACATGGAGACACAACAACAACCTTTGCAGGAAGTTTGGCTGCGTTTTATCACCAAATTTCAGTAGGTCATGTTGAAGCGGGGTTAAGAACACATAATAAATACTCACCGTTTCCAGAAGAATTGAACCGTCAAATGACAGGAAATATAGCCGATATTCATTTTGCGCCGACACATGAGGCAAAGCAGAATCTTTTAGTTGAAAATAAAAAAGAAGAGACCATCTTTGTAACAGGAAATACAGCAATTGATGCATTGCAAACAACGGTTACAGAGCAGTATCAACACCCTATTTTAGAGAAAATAGGCACAGATAAAATGATCTTGTTAACGGCTCATCGCAGAGAAAATCTTGGTCAGCCGATGAAGAACATGTTTAGAGCGATTCGCCGTGTTGTAGAAGAATTTCAAGATGTTCAAGTCGTATACCCTGTCCATTTAAATCCTGCTGTTCGTGATGCGGCACAGACGGAATTCAGTGATCTTGATCGTGTGCACTTAATTGAGCCGCTTGAAGTGGTTGATTTCCATAACTTTGCTGCTGCGTCGCACTTTATTTTAACGGATTCAGGCGGTGTGCAGGAGGAAGCTCCCTCTTTAGGAAAGCCAGTATTAGTGCTGCGTGATACAACAGAACGTCCTGAAGGCGTGAAAGCTGGTACGCTTAAGCTTGCAGGAACGGATGAAGAAACCATTTATCAGATGGCAAAAGAGCTGTTAGAAGACCGGGAAGAGTACGATAACATGTCGAAGGCTTCTAACCCTTATGGTGATGGACAAGCGTCGAAACGAATTGTTGAAGAGCTTCTCCATCGTTATGGTTTAAGTGATGAAAAACCAGCCCCATTCCAATCATAAAAAAAGAAGACTACATTTCTGTAGTCTTCTCAGCATGTAGACAAACCCTCGCATTCTTTGTCAGTCCTGCGTGCTGGTGCTCACGAATTCAAATTCGCTCCGCGTCAGTACTCGTCCTTCCTAGACTGCAAAGGTTTTCTATCACGCTGAAAAGAAGACAAAAGGCTAAAATAAAGTTCATTTTAGCCCTTTGTCAACAATCTGACACCTTTCTCAAAAAAGGTGTTTTTTATTTACGAAGCTTCCAAACTATCCTTCAATTCCTTCTTCACTTTCGCTAAACTGCTGTCATCAAGCTGATAGTAATAAATATTATTGATTCTTGCGCCTGTACCTTTCAGCTCGTGCTGTTTCACATTTTGTCTTGCATCACGATAATCATTCATCATCGTCCACATGTCGTCAAAGGACATATTCGTTTTCATGTTGTTTTCAACGACTTTAAACATATCGCCGAATTTCGTAATAGATGAAATGTTAGCGCCTTTTGCAATGATGCCTTCAATGACTTGACGCTGTCTTTGCTGACGGCCGAAATCACCTTTAGGATCTTGCTTTCTCATTCTTGTATAGGCAAGGGCTTGATCGCCGTTCAGGTTAATTTCTCCTGTACCAAATGAATGGCCATCATAGCTGAAAGCAAACGTGCTGTTCACCGTAATGCCGCCAAGTGTATCCACAATGTCTTTAAAACTTTCCATATTCACTTTTACAAAGTAATCTACAGGTACATCAAGCAGTTCCTCTACTGTATCTGCAGCCATTTGTGTACCGCCGAAAGCGTAGGAGTGGTTGATTTTATCCATTGTGCCTTTTCCGACAATTTTTGTATACGTATCACGGGGGATACTCACCATCTCAGTTGTTTTCGTTTTCGGATTCACAGTCATGTATATTAATGTATCTGCACGGCCTCGGTCATTCTTTCTTTCATCGACACCCATGACTAAAATGGAGATCGGGTCTTTTTTACTTAAATCGACATCTTTGTCACGCTTATCTGACTTCTTTAAGTTCTCTTGAATGCCTGCGACAGTGGATGCGGCTGTATTCCAAAGATGATACGCGTATCCGCCAGTGGCTAATACGAATAAGCCAATAATCGATAAAACAATCCAAAGAACCTTCTTTTTCTTTCTTTTTCTCTCAGCTCTCATAATGTCCCTCACCTTTTCTATGATTCTTCCATGATTATAGGTTTACGAATCTTGATAAACAAGTTATTTTTTTACTCTGAACCTAGATATAGACGTTGTAACAAAAAAAAGGTTTCAAAAAACCTTAAATTTACCTTAAAATATTAAGTTATAAGACGATACAAAGACATGAGGTGAAAAAAATGAAGAAAATCGTCGTTTTACCGTTCTTAATACTACTACTCGGTATCTTGCTCACAGCATGTGGAACGGCTGAGCAATCCTCAGGAGAAAACAAGACAAGCAGTTCAACTCCTCAGGTGCTGGAAGAAAAAGCTGAATTTATTGGAATGGCTGATGCACATACAGTCGAAGTAAAAAAAGTGAATACGACCTTAAGCTATGAATTTACGGATAATTTTAAAGATGTATTAAATGAATTTAAACCAGGTGACAAAGTAGAAATCTCTTACTTTATCAATGACAAAGGTCAAAAAGAAATTCAAAAGATTGAAAAACAGAAGTAAAAAAAGATGGGCGGGATGAACAAAATTGAAGAAAACAGGCATTACACTTATCGTTCTCATGACACTGACACTACTAATTGCACCTTTTCAGTCTGCCATGGCCAGCTCGACAATTTCAGTAAAACTGTCTAATTATATCGGAAACAAAAACAGCATGGATTTCTCAACAACGGGGGAATACAAACTATCAGGATCAAATGTCGCTGTGACGAAAAGATACGACGGCAAAAATCGTTACGAAGTAGCCAATAGTATTGCTTCTGCAGGATGGAAAAATCCTTCAACCGTTGTGATTGTGAGCCGAGATGCTTTTGATCATGCCATTTCTGTATCGCCGTTAGCATACAAATTAGGCGCCCCAATTTTGTACACGAACATTGAAAAGCTAACGAAAACAACCGAAAATCAGTTGAAAAAAATGAATCCTGATAACATCTTAATTGTCGGGAATACAAAAAGTATTTCAACAGCTGCTGAGAAATCAATCAAAAAGTATGGAAAAGTGAGACGCATTAGTGGGAAAGACAAATTTGAAATTTCCCAAAAAATCGCCAAAGAAATGGGTAACTATAAGCAAGCAATTGTTGTCGGCGGGAATTCATTCATGAATGGGATTGCAATTGCATCCTATGCATCGAGAAAAGGATACCCAATCCTATTAACAAAAAAAGATTCCATTCCGTCATATAAAATGCCAAGTAAAGTCATTATCATCGGCAGTACAAAAAGTACGGGACAAAAAGTAGAAAATCAAATCAAGAAAACCTCACAGGTGACACGAATCAGCGGTGCCAATCGCTATGAATTATCTGTGAATATCATTAAAAAATTAAACATTAATGCAGATAAAGTGTACTTGGCAAAAGCCTCTAGCTATATTTATGCAATGCCTTTGTCGCAATTGGCTGCAAAATCTAACAGTACCGTTGTGTATGTGAAGCCGGATTCTGTCACAGCGTCATTAAAAGCATTGCTGAAAGAAAAAGGTACATATGCTTACCATCTTGCTGGTAGCACAAGTGCGATTACAGATAGTTTAAAAAATTCTTTAGCCAAACAAGTCTATCTGAAAAAAAATCAAAACTACCAATTGAATATTTCTAACGGAAAAATTTCATTAAAAGGCATTAAGACATATAACACAGTAAGAGTTGTTCCTGAGAAATATTCAACCAAAAATGTCCTTCAAATCGCAGGGAAGCCTTACTTAGGTAACGTCAACTTTGCTATTGAATCAGGATATATCAGGCCGACTAATGAAAATATTCCATTTGAAGACTATCTAAAAGGTGTTGTGCCAAACGAAATGCCTGCAAGCTGGCATGTTGAGGCATTAAAAGCACAAGCTGTTGCCGCTAGAACGTATTCAGTGAAAAGTATTGGAAAAGTCGTACCTGATACAACAGCCTTCCAAGTATATGGAGGATATAACTGGTACACAAATTCGACAAAAGCTGTGGATGCCACAAAAGGCAAGGTTCTGAAATACAACAATCAACTTATTTCAGCCACCTATTATTCTAGTAATGGCGGATACACTGAGGCGAGTGAAGAAGTGTGGGGGAATGCACTGCCATACTTAGTCGCCAAAAAAGACACAAAAGATCCTGTCAATGCGTGGACACTGAAGTTGTCTAAAAAGCAATTAGGTACTACGTTGACTGCAAGTACAGCAGCTTCTGAGTGGTCTAAGGCAAAAGAAGCCAATGCTGCCGACCTTGCTGGTCTAAAATCATGGCTGTTGAAAAATAAAGAAACAGCTGCATCTGACATGAGAATTGCATCTATTTCAAGCCTGACATTCTCAGGAAAAACAAAAGGTCAGCGTGCGAAGACCGTTTCAATCAAGCTGAATTACCATCTGAAAAACAAAACAGGTACGTATACAGTGAACAAAAGTACAACGGCAAGTATGAAAATGACAGAGTTTAGAACAGTCATGGGCGCAACAAAGGTGAAAAGTACGTTTGCGTCAGTAAAGAATAATACAAATGATTTCACGATTTCAGGAAAAGGCTATGGTCACGGCATTGGTATGAGTCAATACGGCGCCAAAGCTAGAGCTGAATCTGGAAACTCGTATTCTTCCATACTTTCGTTCTACTATCCAGGTACAAAACTAACAAACTATTAAGAATAAAAGGAGGACTTAGAAGATGCGCTCAATGATCAAAACAGCCATCCTCAGCCTCATCGCCATTTTCGTTATTGTTCCAACAGCTTCAGCAGATAACTCGGTCTCCCGAATTGATGGTGGGAGCCGGTATGCTGTAGCAGCAAACGTAGCGAAAAAAGGATGGGGAACAGCAAGTACAGTTGTTTTAGTGGGGAAAACTGCATATGCAGATGCAACAGCAGGAATTCCACTGGCACATCAAAAAAATGGACCAGTTCTTTACACAAATAGTACAAGCCTTTCTGGAGATACAAAAAAAGCCTTAACGGCTTTAAAAACGAAGACAGTTATTGTTTTAGGCAGCACATCAAGTGTGTCAAACAACGTGGTCAATCAAGTAAAGAAAATGGGCATCTCTACACAACGTATTTCAGGAAAAAACCGATATGAGCTATCGGCAAATATCGCGAAAAAAATGAAAACGCCAGCTGGCGTCGTTGTGGTTGAAGGGTCATTCTATGCACATGGAATTGCCATTGCACCTGTAGCGGCACAAAAAGGGTTCCCAATTCTATATACAGATAAAAAGGGCCTTCGTTCTGAAATCGCTTCTGTTGCAAAAGCAAGCAATGTGAAACAAACCATTGTCGTAGGCGGAGAGAATTACGTCACAAAAGCAGCTTATAATCAATTAAAATCTCCAACGCGAATCAAAGGCTCTACTCGTTATGACGTGGCTGCGAATATTGTGAAAAAATACAATATGAGCACAAATAATACCTATGTAGGAAGAGGGTTTGGCTATGCCACTTCATCTTCTGCGGCAGGAATTGCAGCAAAGCAAAACAAAGCATTGCTCCTAACGAATGAAAAGACGCTGCCAAAGGTAACAAGAGCGACGATTAGCAGCAAAAAAATCACCAAATTTACTGTCGTTGGCAGTACAAATACAGTGACACCAACTGTCGTGAATCAATTGAAAAATCCTGTCGTTGGCAAAAAAGTATTCATTGACCCAGGTCATGGCGCTCATGATTCAGGAGCGGTAGGCTACGGATTATATGAGAAGAACTTAAACTTAGATGTAGCCAAACGTCTAAATACAAAGTTAAACAACGCAGGTGCACTTGTGACGATGTCAAGAACATCAGACACATTCGACAGTCTTCAAACACGGGTGAGCAAAGGTGCGTCAGCAAATGCAGATATCTTCATCAGTGTCCATGCGAACTCAAATGATAACAGCAGTGCAAATGGAACTGAAACGTATTATGACAAAACATATGCGGCAACAAACAGCTTGAAGCTTGCGCAAAATATTCAGCCTAAAATGGTCAGTGCATTAGGCACAAGAGACCGTGGCGTGAAGACAGCTGCCTTCTACGTCATTAAATATTCTAAGATGCCAAGTGTTCTCTTAGAAACTGGTTTTGTTTCCAGTCCAGTTGATTCAAATATTTTGAAATCCGCTACTTATAAAGATCGATTGGCGTCAGGTATTTCAAGCGGTGTTTCAGGCTATTTTAGATAAGAAAACATACAGATGAGGGGTGCCTAAGATACACCTCTTAGGCTGCTCGAGAAACGACTCTCGGCAGCCTTTTTTCAAAAGTACATGAAGTGTTTCCTGGGTTCCATGATGAAGGGTTCAAAACCAAGGAGGTTGACTTCATGCGTTCTTATATCAAATGTTTTGTTTTAATTGTGGTTTCACTATGTTTATATGCACCATCAGCATTTGCGCAGCACAATGTATCGAAGATTGAGGGAAGTAATCGATATGAGGTGGCAGTTAACGCTGCAAAACGTGGCTGGTCGACAGCACCTACAGTTGTTTTAGTAGGCGGTGATGCTTATGCTGATGCGCTAAGTGCTGTGCCGTATGCCTTTCAGCAAGGAGCCCCAGTGCTGTTAACGAATACTAGCAGTCTTTCAGGTGCAACTAAGTCAGGTCTTCAGCAGTTGAAAACGAAGCGTGTCATCATTCTTGGCGGAACCGCAAGCATTTCGCAAAAAGTCGTAGCGCAGCTAAAAGCAATGAATCTATCCGTATTGCGAATACAAGGAAAGAATCGATATGATTTGGCGGCAAACGTTGCTAAGCAAATGAAGAGTGTTGATACAGCTGTGATTGTGAATGGTTCTGCTTATGCAGATGCTGTGGCGATTGCTCCGTATGCTGCAAAACAAGGCTTTCCTATTTTATTAACCGATGCAAAAGGGCTGCGGCAGGAAACAGCCAATCTATTAAAAAGCAAAGCGGTGAAACGGACGATTGTGATTGGCGGGGAAACAAGTGTCAATCAAGCAGCCTATCAAAAGCTGCCATCACCCGTGAGAATCAGTGGAGCTAATCGGTATGAAGTGGCAGCCCGAATTGCGAAAACATACCCGATGAAGACAACCCAAACGTATATGAGTAACGGCTATGCATATGCCGATGCGGCAGCTGCGGCAAGTACGGCAGCCAAGCAAGGGCAAACCCTTCTTCTTACAGATGCTCAATCTGTGCCAGATGCGATTCGTCGTGTCATTGGGTCTAAAAAGATTTCAACATTTACAGTGTTGGGCGGAACATCAACCATACGAACCAGTGTGATCACACAGCTGAAAAATCATGTGTTAGGTGAAACCATCTTTATTGATCCAGGTCATGGTGCACAGGATGCTGGAGCGGTAGGAAATGGGCTGTTTGAAAAAAACGTTAATCTGGATGTCGCGTTAAAACTGCAAGCAAGGCTCAAACAAGCGGGTGCGCTGACGGTCATGTCTAGAACATCTGATACATTTGATTCCTTGCAAACACGTGTAAGCAAAGGATCACAGGCTGGTGCGGATGTGTTCATCAGCATCCATGCCAATGCAAATGATTATAGCGGTGCAAATGGAACAGAAACGTATTATGATGCGACGTATGCTTCGGCCAATAGTTTAAGGCTGGCACAAAAGGTACAGCCCCAGATGGTGAAAGCCCTTGGCACAAGAGATCGCGGTGTGAAGACAGCAGGATTCTACGTGATCAAGTATTCAAAAATGCCCAGCATCTTGCTTGAAACGGGGTTCGTAACCAGTCCGATTGATGCCAGTATATTAAAATCAACGACTGCCAAGGAGCGGCTGGCTTCAGGAATCGCAGCAGGTGTATCTCAATATTTTGAATAAAATAGATCGGATGAATGATATGTCAAGTTAAAAATACATTTCATTTCAGGTTATTTTTGTTATAATCGAAACATAGAGGGTGGATTTTTCACGTATTTGCCTTCCAATGACAGCAAATCGACAAATCATGAAGAGGTGACGATCTTGAAAAAATTAATCACAATGCCGTTTTTAGTCTTACTTCTAGGAGTAATGCTCACAGCATGCGGCACATCAAATCAGTCAAACGATAACAATACGGATAACAGCAAAAAAGAAACAACTGAAGCAGCAGATCAAAAGAAAGAAAATGCAACAGACGAAAAGACGGAAGACAAGTCTGCAAGTGAAAAAGCAGATGATGAAAGCAAAGAAACAGCTGCTCAAACAGAAGACCAAGCAGGTCAATCTGATGAAGATGCAAAAGAAAGCTCAAGTAAGGAAATCACAAAAGAAGAAACGACAAATGATCAGTCAAAAGCTGAATCTAAAACAAAAAAAGAATCTACAACGAAGAAAAATGAAGTCACCAAAGAAGGCACATATGTCGGTTTGGCTGATGGACATACAATTGCTGTCAACATTGATGGAAAAGAAGTAGCCATTCAATTCGGAAATACATTTTCTAAACAAGTGAACAGCCTAAAAGAAGAATCAAAAGTGAAAGTAACTTATACAAAAGATGCAAACGGAACGCTTAGACTGAAGACGATCGAATCCGTAAAGGCAAAATAAAAAAAGACACGTAGACCCGCAGAAATGCGGGTCTTTTTTACGTTTAAAAGGGCATAACTTGATATAAGGGCACATTCTTAACACACTTTTACAAGACTTAACAGCCCATTTACATTTGCTTAATGTTGCTCTGCTAAACTGACTTTCATAGAACATCTCTTTACACAACAACTACTTTGAATGGTGAGGTGCAGGTCAGTGAGCGCAGAGAAAGCGATGAACCTTTACAGAGAATATGAAGTGAGACGAAACCACTCTTTTGCTTTAACAGAACATATGGTTCGATATTTATTTGCAAAACGTTTCATAGATGTCGTGTTCTCGTTCATCGGATTGATGTTGAGTACGCCAATCATTTTACTGTTTGCCCTTCTAATTAAGCTAGAAACACCAGGGCCAGCCTTTTATATGCAGGAAAGGGTCGGAAAAGACGGTGTCTACTTTAAATTATGGAAGCTCAGATCGATGAGAACCAACGCAGAAAGCGGAGGAGCGAAATGGGCGCAAAAAAATGACCCTCGTATCACCAAAGTGGGGGCATTCATCAGAAAAACAAGAATTGATGAACTGCCGCAATTTATCAACGTGTTAAAAGGAGAAATGAGTATTGTAGGTCCACGTCCTGAAAGACCTATGTTTACTGCCGAATTTAATCGGACGATTCCAGGCTTTACAAAAAGACTGACAGTGAAGCCAGGGCTGACTGGTCTTGCTCAAGTAAATGGGGGATATGAAATGAGTCCAAGTGAAAAATTATCACATGACTTACAGTATATTCAAAACTTGACATTTTCTCTCGACACGAAGATTATGGTAAAAACGTTAAAAGTCATCGTGACTGGTGACGGAGCCAGATAAGTAAAGTAGGGAAGAGAAATGGCAAGTATGAAAAATCGCCTGCTGGGCGGAGCAAAATGGACAAGCTTGTCCGCATTGATCATTACCATCATCCAAATTGCACAGTTCGCCTTTTTAGGAAACGTAATGTCACTGAAAGAATTTGGACTCGTTGGCATGATCACAACTGTCACAATATTTACACAGATTTTACTTGATCTAGGTATCGGTGCTGCGATCATTCAAAAGGAACAAACGACGGAACGTCAATTATCTACATTATATTGGATCAACTTGCTGACGGGAATTCTCTTGTTTTGTGTATTGATCCTTGCAAGTCCCTTGATTGCCGCCTTTTATGCCAGACCTGAGCTGGAAGGCTTGCTCAAGTTATTATCAATCATGTTTCTCATTGCACCAATTGGTCAGCAATACCAATATATGATGCAGAAAGATTTAGCCTTTAAAACCTTAAGTACGATTGAGACGATAGCGACGATCATTTCGCTGATTGTTCTACTTATCCTAGCCTTTTTTATCAATCCAATTGTGGCCTATGTGGTCTCTCAAGTGCTGCTTCAATCAGGAAAAGGTCTCATGTATGCAGCGGCTTATTGGAAGAAGTGGCGCCCAGCACCCGTTTTCGCATTAGGGGAAGTGAAAGAGTTTTTCTCCTTCGGGGCTTTCCAGCTTTCGTCAAGGCTCGTCAATCGGGCAGGCTCAAATATCGACATGATTTTAATTGGACGGTTCCTTGGAGCAGAAGCATTAGGGATTTACAGCCTGGCTTATCAAATCGTCACAATCCCGGTGCTGAAAATTAACCCGATTGTGACGAGAGTGGCTTTCCCAGTTTTCGCAAAAAGTCAGCGTGATCACTCTAGGCTGCGTGAGGGCTTCCTCAGCATGACGAATATGCTTGCACTCATTAGTTTTCCACTACTCATCGGTCTTGCTGCCGTATCAGATAGCTTTATAGAAGTGGTGTTTGGAGAGAAATGGCTAGTGGCGGTCCCGGTTTTGAATATTTTGTGCATTGTTGGTCTACTTCGTGTGCTGATGAATCCAAATGGTTCCATCCTTCTTGCAAAAGGGAGAGCTGACTTAGCTTTTTATTGGGATACAGGCATGCTCATCGTATATGGATGCGCCTTATATGCAGGAGTCCATACTGGCAGTCTATTGACTGTAGCTTGGGTCTACTCAGGGGTCAGCCTGCTGAACTTCATTGTCGGCAGGTGGCTGATGGCTTATGTCATTCAGCTAGATATGAAGGTGTATGTAAAATCACTCGTAAAGCCTGCTGTCATGACGTTGTTAATGGCCGGCTGCGCAGTGGCTGTTCATCAAGGGATGAAGCTGATATCAGCGGATATACTGCTTCAATTACTACTGACGATTGGTTTAAGTGCGGCTTTATATAGCTTGCTACTTGTCAAAATGTATCCGCAGATGGCAGGGAAATTATGGAGAAGAGGTCGTTCGTCATGAAGGTGCTATGGCTGACAAGTGTATATCCTAGTGAAAAACATCCAAGTGAAGGCGTCTTCCATGAAACGCAAGTGCAGGAGCTGGTCAAAAAAGGCGTAGAAGTGAGCGTGATTTGTCCTACTCCTGTCAATCCGCCTATCTTACGGATGCTTAAAGCTTCCTATCGTCAGAGAAAAGATCTTCCCGAGCAGGAAGTGAGGTGCGGCGTGCCGGTTTACAGACCGCTCTATACAGCGCTGCCTGGACAGCTAAAATGGGCTCAGCCGAGTAAACGAATCGCAGCTTCTGTCCTGCGCGCAATGGAGCGTTATGAACTGTCACCGGATTTCATCCATGCGCACTTTGCCATGCCGTCTGGCGGCGCAGCAGCTGTGATCAAAAAGGAAGCAAACATCCCTTATCTTCTGACCTTACACGGCAGTGATGTGAACGTCTATCCAACCTATAGCCAAGGGGCGCTTGCAGCCTTTAAAGCAGCAGTAAAACAGGCGTCTGCTGTTCTCACAGTGAGTGAAGAGCTGGCAAAGAAAACACATGACATGACAGAGGTGGATGCACAATGTCTTCCGCTGGGAATTCCGATCAAGTCATTTTCTAGAACACCAGAGGATCAAACAGCCATCAGAAAGCAGATTGGTTTACCGCTTCACGACAAGCTCGTCGTTTTTGTCGGCCGTTTAGTCAAAGAGAAAGGTTTGCTTGAATTAGCGGAAGCTGTCAGCGGGATGGAGGGTGTAAAAGCCGTCTTTGTCGGAAAAGGCCCCCTCGCAAAGGAGCTGGCCGAACGGGCGGGAGAATCCATTATACTCCCGGGGCAGGTGCCGAATGAACAAGTCAAACATTATTTAATGGCAGCTGACCTGTTTGCCCTTCCATCCTACAGTGAAGGAATGCCGACTGTCGTCCTTGAGTCGCTCGCTTTAAAACTGCCTGTCATCGCAACACGGGTTGGTGGTCTCCCATCACTATTTTCTACCTATCAACATCTGCTCATTGAACCGCGTTCAACGAGTCAGCTAAAAGAAGCGATTCACGCTTATCTTTATGAAAACAGATGGAACGAGCAAGTGAAGAACGATCTTCACCACATCGTCCATACAGATTATTCATCATCACATAATGCTACGCTCCTGATTCAGCAATATGAAAAGGTGCTGAATCAATCAACATCCACCGTTTAAACAGGATGAAATGTGCAAAGACTGATAGATAAACAGTTTGGAACGACCAATATGCTTTTACTGAGAGGATGAAACATGTTGAAGAAAATTGCTGTGATTGGAACAGGATATGTCGGGTTAGTATCGGGTACTTGTTTTGCTGATATCGGAAATCGCGTCATATGTTGTGACATCGACGAATCAAAAATCAACAGCTTAAAAAGCGGTCTCGTTCCAATTTATGAACCGGGCTTAAAGGAATTGATTGAGAAGAATACAGAAGAGGGAAGATTGTGTTTTACAACCAATATTCCCGCTGCAATTCGAGAATCAGAGATTATTTATATTGCGGTAGGAACACCAATGACACCTCAGGGGGAAGCGGATTTAACATTCGTGAAAGCTGTGGCTCAAACGGTTGGGGAACACCTGAATGGCTACAAAATCATCGTGAATAAGAGCACAGTGCCAGTTGGAACAGGACGTCTTGTTCAAGCCATTGTTCAAAAGGCTTCACGCAGTAAATATCCATTTGACGTCGTCTCCAATCCAGAGTTTCTGCGGGAAGGTTCAGCTATTCAAGATACGATGAATATGGAGAGAGCGGTGATTGGCTCTACAAGTGCACATGCATCCACGATCATTAAAAAATTGCATGATCCGTTTCAAACAGAAGTGGTTGAGACCAATCTAGAAAGTGCAGAAATGATTAAGTATGCGGCAAATGCCATGCTCGCCACAAAAATCTCATTCATCAATGACATTGCGAACATTTGCGAGAGAGTTGGTGCTGATGTGGAAAAAGTCAGCGAAGGCGTTGGGTTAGACAGCCGGATCGGGCATAAATTTTTAAAAGCAGGCATTGGATTTGGTGGTTCTTGTTTCCCAAAAGATACGATGGCTCTTCTCAAAATTGCCGAAACAGCTGGCTACCGGTTCAAGCTGATCGAATCTGTCATTGAAACAAACAACCACCAAAGAGCCCATCTTGTCAGCAAACTGATGAGTGTGTTCGGTGATATTAAAGGAAAAACGATTTCCGTTTTAGGGCTCGCATTTAAACCAAATACAAACGATATGCGTTCAGCACCAGCACTAGATATTATCCCAATGCTGAGAGAGCTCGGAGCTTTTGTCAAAGCCTATGATCCAATTGCTTATATAGAAGCAGAAAGAGAGCTTGGCCCGCAGGCGGTCTTCAGCAATGATCTCTATGAAACAGTGAAAGATACAGATGCTTGTCTCATCTTAACGGAATGGGATGACGTACAGAAGATGGATAAAGATCAGATCAAGCAGCTGCTTCGTTCTCCCATTTTAATTGATGGAAGGAATTTGTTTGATCCAGCAGAAATGAAAGAGAGAGGATTTATTTACCAGTCCATCGGCCGCCCAGGCGTATGGGAAACAGAATTGGTATCGAAGGCACAATAATAGGGGGAACTTGGATGAAGAAAGTATTGGTAACTGGGGGAAGTGGATTTATAGGATCTCATACGGTAGAGGCTTTATTAGAGAAAGGTTATGAGCCCATCGTTCTTGACAACTTTTCAACTGGATCGAAGGAAAATATCGCTCATCTATCCGTACAATGCATTGAAGCAGATGTCACAAAATCAGAAACGGTCGATTTGATCAAACACATTTCACCAGATTATATCATTCATCTTGCAGCGCAAGTGAGTGTAGCCGTTTCGGTTCAACATTTCGTCTACGACGAAGAGGTCAATATTAAAGGCTCGCTGCATGTGATCAAAGCAGCGGCTGAAGCCGGGGTAGAGAAAGTGGTGTTTGCCTCATCGGCAGCAGTTTATGGAGACCCAGTCTATCTGCCGGTCGACACAGCTCATCCACTGCAGCCTGGTTCACCTTATGGCTTGTCGAAACTGACAGTTGAACGATACTTACACATGGCAAAATCACTCTATGATGTGGACTATTGTATTATGCGGTACAGCAATGTATATGGTCCGCGCCAAGACGCACGTGGTGAAGGCGGTGTTGTCTCAATTTTTTCTGATAAGTTTGCAAAGCATGAGGCACCTTTCATCTTCGGAAACGGGGAACAAACAAGAGATTTCATCTATGTAGGCGATCTAGCCGCAGCGAATGTTGCAGCTTTAACCGCTCAATCAAACGTTTGTTTAAATATTTCATGTGGTCATTCCATCACGGTGAATGAGCTGTTTCAAACGATGAAGCGAGTCACAAGATCAGATCTTGAACCGATTTATAAGCCTCAGCGTGCAGGAGATATTGTGCATAGTACATTGGAAAATGAGGAAACGAAACAAGTCTTAACATGGGAGCCTGTTGTGAGTTTACAAGAAGGTTTGGCTCGTACCATTTCCTACTATGAACAGGAAGTAAAGGCTTAATCCCTCAAATCGGATGGGTTGCTTAGGAGGAAAATAGGTATGAGTGTGAAACAAACAGCATGGCAAATCATGATCGGATGTATGTTATTAGCAGCAGGTATCGGGCTTGTACAAATGGCATCCACGCAGCCTATCGGGTTAAAGAAGATGGTGGTCATTCCGGTTTTGATTGTGGTGCTCATAGCGGCTGCTATATGTATGAAGCTCTACATGAATGGTGAACACATATTCATGTCAGCCATTTACCTTTTAATTGCATTAACATTTCTCAATAATGCTTTTTTCTCTATTAGTGTTGGGTTCTTTAGTCTCTTTCTCTACCGCATCATGCTCTTGGCTGTCTTTGCTTTATTCATATGGCGGATGAGAGACAAAGGAACGTACATATCCCAGTGGCAGCAAATTCGTGTTAAAGGCATTCTTGGTTTTTTCGCTGCATGGTTTCTTTACGGGCTCATCTCACTGCTTTGGGCTCATTCGGTCACAGACGGCCTGAAATATATGTCTCTTCTTGCGATGGGAATGGGTTTTGTCTTTCTTGTAGTCATGTACATTCAGCGAATGGATCAGATCGTGACTTTTTATAGTATTTGGCTAGTCATGACTGTATTTGTGATGGGAATCGGGTTCTATAATCACTTGACCTTGAATCATTTACCGAATACCTCATTGTATCTTGGACCAGCGTACAAACAGCACTATCCTACGGCTGTCTTCTTTAACCAAAATGACTTTGCGACGTTTTTATCTATTAGCTTTTTCTTATATGTGGCGTGTATGCGCCAAATGAAAAATGGTTATATCAAAGCGTTCGGATTACTAGGAGCCATCTTAGCGCTGTATCTCATTTTGTTAACAGAATCGCGCGCCAGCTTGCTTGGCATATTAGCTGGAGCGGTCATCTATGTATGGCTACTGATGCCTCGCTTTTTAAAAAAGTGGTCCATCATGGCAGCAGGCGGGCTTGGTATCATCTGTATCGCCATTTTTTCAGCCAAAATCTATTCTGTCTTTGATGACTTGTTTCTCGCTTCTCAGGTCGCTCATTCTTTTAGCGAACCACTTCCGTCCAACATTGCCCGGGCGAATTTAATCAAAAACGCCTGGCATTTCTTTACGAATTCATATGGCTTCGGAGTCGGAGCGGGCAATGTGTCTTATTACTTAGCTCACTTTTCTATCTTTGATACAGATCAGGTCGTCGAAGTTCACAATTGGCTGCTAGAGGTGATGACGAATTTTGGGTTTGCCGTCATGCTAGGTTATATCTCAGTGTATGCCTATCTCATGTTCTCACTGTACAAACAATACCAATTGGCTGACACGAGATCAGCCAAGATGATCATTGAAGGTCTATTTGCTGCCATGCTGAGCTTTCTCGTCTCAAGTATCAGTCCGAGTTCGGTCTCGAATTTATATTTCCACTGGGTGTTTCTAGGTCTAGTGATCGCAGCGGTCAATATCATGAAAAATAAACAGCGCTTCAAGCCGTGGGCAAACGTGTGATGCTGAGTTTGTATGGCTACACTAGTGAAAAAGCAAATACGTCAATGTTGGGAGAATGAGCATGTCTGGTTTTATGTTAAGAATAGGGAAGCGAATGAAAAAATATATCGTATGGCTTGTGCTGCTGCCCGTTGTATTGGCTGCTTTTGGTTTCTTTTTTGCCAAGGGGACAGTAGAACAGTCTAGTTACACAGCTGCTGTGACCTTGACGCTTGGGAAATATGACGACGGTGTGTATAACAATATGGAAGAAGTGACATCTCTATTAAAAAGTGATGCATTTCTGAATCAAGCACTCCGTGATGTAAAGGAAGAAGAAAGGCAGGATGTGAAAAATCGTTTGATTCTCACGAACCAGTCCGATACACAATTGCAGTTGTCGTTTACAGATGCTGATCAAGCTCGAGCTTTGGCGGTAGTGAAACAAGTGTCAGATACATTTTTAAAGCAGGACAAAGCCTTATTTACGAAAAGACAGCAAGTCATTGAAAGAAGACTATCCGCTCTTGAAGATGAATCTGTCAGCAATGACTCCAAAGTCGATAAAGAACGATTTTTATATGAATTGGAATCGACAAAGCTCGGGATGAAGCAGGCAAAGATTGTCGATCCTGCCCAAGTACTTGATGAAGGGAACAAAGGGATGTCAGCGAAAAAACGAGCACTGCTTGGACTTGTCATTGGCCTTAGCATCTCGCTTATGTTTGTGGTGTTACCTGAAGTGTTCAAAGAATCTTAATGATGAACTGGAGATGAGTCTTAGGTGAACAATCAACCGTTAGTATCAATTATTACACCGGCGTATAATGCGGAACGTTATTTAACGGATACAGTTCATTCCGTCCTTGCCCAAACCTATTCCAACTGGGAGCTGATCATTGCAGATGATTGCTCAACAGATGGCACAAGGAAGTTGTTAGGGGAATTAAGTCAGACGGACGACAGAATCAACGTCATTTATTTAGAGGAAAACGGGGGAGCCGCTATTGCTAGAAACACAGCCATCAAACAGGCGAAAGGCCGCTTTATCGCTTTTTTAGATAGCGATGATATTTGGAAACAGACAAAGCTCGAAAAGCAGGTCAAGTTTATGTTAGAAAATGATCATGCCTTTACTTTCACGGCATATGACATCATTTCAGAAAATGGAGAGCCGTTACAAAAAACCGTCACAGCGCCGGCTCAGTTGAACTACAATGAAGCTTTAAAAAATACGATTATCGGCTGTTTGACGGTGATGCTCGATCTTCAACAAGTAGGACACGTGGAAATGCCAAACATTCGAACAAGGCAGGACTTAGCCACATGGCTCTCTATTTTAAAAAAAGGATTTACTGCCTATGGAATGAGTGAGCCGCTCAGTGAATATCGCATCGTGGGAAACTCGATTTCTAGTAACAAGTGGAAAGCAGCGAAAAAAACATGGTTTGTCTATAGAGAAATTGAGCAGCTTCATTTTGTGAAAGCATCTTGGTGTTTTATGCACTATGCCACAAATGCTGTCAAAAAGCGTTTATAAACAGAAGGGAAAAAAGGTGATAAAGGTGAAAGCAGACTCGATCATACATGTGATTGTCGCAACGGGAGAATGGGGCCACGATGGCTTAAGGTACAGACGGCATCGACTGGCGGAATTTCTTGCATCTGATCCAGAAACGAAAGAGGTCATCTGGGTATGCCCATCTTCCACTCGTCATTCAACTCCCTTTCAGCCTATAACGGATCGAATGAAGCAAATGACCATTCCTGATGTGCTCAAGAGCAAGTTTTTTCGCTTTGGCCGTTATCAAGATATGTTTTATTTTCATAAATTATCTCCTCTTCTTGAGCATTTGCGTCAAGAAGAAAAGCAGGGCATAGCCGTCTGTTTATGGTATACGTTTCCGGGATTTCCGCTCTTATCTTCTTTATTTGAATGGAAACATATTGTGTATGATTGCAGTGACCTGTGGGGAGAGCCCATCAGCGGAAAAAACAACATTCTTTCTTATATGAGACAGCGAGTCATTGTAAAAGCAGAAAACCGCATTATTAAATATGCACACAGCATTACATGCTCTTCACAATACTTACATGATCAAATCAAAAAAAGGCTCATGGGTGAACCGAAAGATGTCTTTACAGTGGAAAATGGCGTCGAGTATGATGTGTTTGCAAAAAGCAACCTCCCTAGCAGGGAAGACGTGCTAGAGGGAAGAGAGGGAACGGTTCTTGGCTTTATAGGTGGGATCAAGCCGAAGCTCGATTTTGACTTGATCGCTCAAGCTGCTCGCATGCAGCCAGATTGGACATTTTTATTTGTCGGTCCGGATGGAACGAATGGAGATCCATCTTTTCAGCATGCACTCAAACTGCCCAATGTCCTATGGACAGGAGCAGTCGCACCAGAAGAAGTGCCTGCTTATATGAAATTAATTGATGTAGGGATGATGCCATACAAACAGTCTCCTTACAATCAAGCGGTTTTTCCGCTCAAGCTGTATGAATTTTTAGCTGCCGGAATCCCTGTTGTTGGTTTAAATCTTCCATCAACGGAAAGGCTAAAAGAGAATGATGTGTATGAATATGTAGAGGGCGAAGATCCAGCTCTCTTCGTAGAAGCCTGCCAGAAAGTGATCAGTAAAAAAGATGACATGACATGCAGACATCTAAGACAAAGCCGGGCAATGAAAAAAGATTGGCACGCACTGTTCACAAACATGGTGGAATTAACGAATATTAAAGAAAACGCATAATTCATTCAGGATTGTGCGTTTTTATTTGTTTCTTCTTCTTAGGGGGAGCTTGTGATCATCCTATATTCAATTGTATAATGGAAAGAGCGGCCAATATACAAAATACAGATTTCAATTTAGAAGGAGACTGACCTATGGATTACGAACGCGCCTTATTAGCGTTTTTTGTCTCTCTGGCTACAGTTTTAATTGTGACACCAATCGTCAAAAAGTTTGCAATTAAGATTGGTGCAGTGGACCAGCCGAATAAACGAAAAGTTCATGATAGAGTAATGCCTCGAATGGGCGGTTTGGCGATTTTTATTGGGGTAGCGGCTGGAGCACTAGCAGGCGGGCTGTTTCTACATAATAAAATTACAGCTATATCAGTTGGCGCTGTACTCATCGTCATTTTAGGTATATTTGATGATAAATATAATTTAAGTGCAAAATTTAAATTTCTTGTGCAAGTTCTCGTTGCTTGCTTAATCGTGAGCACAGGCTTAAAAATGGACTTTTTCTCAGTTCCTTTCTTAACAGATCGACTGGAGTTAGGATGGATGGCGTATCCCCTGACTGTACTATGGATTGTTGGGATTACAAATGCGATCAATTTAATTGACGGATTAGATGGACTGGCTGCCGGAATTTCGGTTATCGGTTTAACCACGATTGCCGTCATGGCATTTTCTGCGGACAAGATCCTGATTCTTTCGTTATCTCTTGTCGTCATTGGCAGTACCATCGGTTTTCTTTTTTATAACTTCCATCCAGCAAAAATATTTATGGGTGATACAGGGTCGTTATTTTTAGGCTATATGATCTCGGTCCTGTCACTTTTAGGATTGTACAAAAGTGTTACTTTGTTTAGTGTTGTTGTCCCTGTAATTATTTTAGGTGTGCCTATTTTTGATACGACCTTTGCGATCATAAGACGAATATTGAATAAACAGCCTATCTCAGCACCTGACAAATCACACATCCATCATCGACTGATGGCCTTTGGCTTATCACATCGAATGGCAGTGATTGTGATTTACATGATTGGTTTAGTCTTCAGCTTAAGCGCGATTTTGCTGACAAGTGCCACCATTTGGCTGTCATTGATCATTATCTTTTTACTGGTCATGTTTATGCAAGTTATCGCTGAAGTCACTGGTTTGGTGAACGAAGAGTTTAAACCATTTACGAAATTCTACAAACGTATGGTCAAAAGACAATAAAAAACAGCCCGTTCCTCGGAAGGCGGGCTGTTTTTATTATTGTCCTGTTGTATTGCTCGAAGGAGTCGTGGTATCAGTTGTTCCTGTTTCACCAGAGGCTGGATTTGTTTGTGAATCTGTTTCAGATGATGACTCAGCAGGAAGCTTTAAATGTGTCCTTAACTCATTTTGCACCTCAGCCAAGTTGGTTTGATCTGGCTCAAAGAAGTATGTTCGATTTGGTCCTAGATAAAGGTCTGATCCTTTAATAGATAATGTTTCAGTATCGTCTCCTTTGAAACCACTGTAAATTTGCTGTAGAGCAAGTCCTTCTGTGATGCGGAAGTTGGTTGTTATATGATCACTTACTTCTTTTGCGATATTATCCACGTTTGCAATGTTATGAGGTTTCGCCATTTGATCAATCATGGCACGTAAGATTTGTTTCTGACGATCGTTACGCCCGAAATCACCACGTGGATCTTGTTTTCTCATTCGCGCGTAAGCAAGTGCCTCTTCCCCGTTTAAATGCATATTCCCTTTTTTAAAGTAAATCTTTTTCGATTTTTTGACGTCACTTTTTTCATTGAAGTCAAATGGAACGTCTATATCGATTCCCCCAACTTCATCAATGACATCCTTAAAACCGTCAAAGTCCACTGTTGCATATTTGTCAATTGGGATATGCAAGAATTGTTCGACAGTTTCAATCGTTTCGTCTTTACCGCCTTTAGCAAATGCCGCATTGATCTTTACTTTATTTCCCGTAGTGTCACTAGCAAGCTGTACTCGTGTGTCACGGGGGATACTGACCATTTTCATCGTTTTATCCTGAGGATTAATCGTTGCGACGATGAGTGAATCTGAACGGCCGTGATCACCATTTGTGGCGTAATCCTCTATGCCAACAAATAGGACAGAGAAAGGTTTTTTCTTTATATCAATGACAGCATCACGGAGTTTCGATTTCTCCCCGCGCTCTAATTCATCATAAGTTTTGTCAGCAGCTTGGAGTGTATTCACAATCTTATAAACTGCAAATCCGCCCATGCAGATGAAGAGAAGCAAAAATAAGACCAGAATCCGTTTGAAAATCTTTTTCTTCTTACTCTTTTTCTTTCGTACACGCACTTTTACTCGTTGTGCCATTCATCTGTCTCCTTTATCGGACCAACGTCCTTTTCTAAATAAATCAATTCGCCTTCTTTAGTAACACTCTTTCCATTAGTCAACTCAGTCATCCATTCAATGAACTGCTCTGTTTGTGTTTCTTCTACATACGTTTCAAAAATCACATCTTCTGCATAATGGATGTCTTTTAGCTGAAAAGATGAGGCTCTAAGCTCATTCTCTACCTTTCCAAGCCATGTATAATCTATTGTTGTGTGCATCGTACGCATTAAACAGCGTTCTACCATACCAACATGATTAATTGCTTCAGACACAGATTTTCCGTACGCGCGAATTAATCCACCGGCACCTAGCTTAATACCGCCGAAATAACGAGTGACGACAACAACTGTATCTTTCAGCTTGCGTTTTTTTAGCACTTCAAGCATTGGTACCCCTGCCGTACCGCTTGGTTCACCATCATCATTTGCTTTTTGAATCAGATCATGTTCACCGATCAAATAGGCGGAACAATTATGAGTGGCGTTCCAATGTTGTTTTTTTATGGATTGTATAAAGGCTTGTGCTTCTTCTTCTGAGACAGCACGTTGTATATGACAAATAAAACGTGATTTTTCAATGACGATCTCATGCTCGCCACGGCTTTTGACTGTGAGATAGCGGTTCAGCAAAAGACATACCCTCCTGACAAGCAAATTGTAAGGCTAGAGAAAATTTGCATTGGTTTTAGAATTTTACAGCGTATTTTGTTATGATGATAGGAGCGGAAAAAGGGTCGTCATAAAAATTTCATGATTTATACGCATTCTTTCATTATAATTCGACATAAAATGCAGATCAATGACATTTATAATAAAAAAAGATGACATCACTGTTACGGGAGGGAAAAGCCATGACAACACCTAAAATGGATCCGAAGTTATTGGATTCAATCATCATGAAAATGCTAAGTACAGTTGATGGCAGTAAGGACGAAGTATTTAGAATCGGCGAACAGTCCCGTCAACAATATGAAAGCCTGGTAGAAGAGCTTAAGCAAATTAAACAGCAAGTCAACGAAGTAATTGATTTTGGGGATAAACTAGAAGTACATACGAGACATGCTAGAAATCGATTATCTGAGGTCAGCAGAAACTTCAACAAATTCAGCGAAGAAGAAATACGAGAAGCCTATGAAAAAGCACATAACCTGCAAGTAGAATTGACCATGATCCAGCAGCGCGAAAAACAGCTGAGGGAAAGAAGAGATGATCTCGAAAGACGATTGTTAAGCTTACAAGACGTCATTGAACGTTCAGAAACGCTTGTGAGCCAGATCACGGTCGTCCTCAACTACTTGAACCAAGATTTACGTCAGGTCGGTGTTTTACTTGAAGATGCTCAGGCAAAACAAGATTTTGGACTAAGAATTATTGAAGCCCAAGAAGAAGAGCGCAAAAGGGTATCACGAGAAATCCATGATGGACCTGCTCAGATGCTGGCAAACGTGATGATGCGTTCAGAGCTAATTGAACGGATTTTTAGAGACCGTGGAACAGAAGAAGGCTTTAAAGAAATTAGAAGTCTAAGGCAGAATGTGCGAAATGCACTGTACGAAGTGAGAAGAATCATTTATGATTTAAGACCGATGGCTTTAGATGATTTGGGTCTCATTCCGACACTTCGAAAATACTTAAACACAATTGAAGAATATGATGGAAAAACCAAAATTACGTTCCAGTGCATAGGTGATACAGAAAGCGAAAGAATTGCTTCTCAATTTGAAGTGGCACTATTTAGACTAGCTCAAGAAGCTGTCACAAACTCTTTAAAGCATTCTGAAGCTGAAGAAATCTCTGTGAAGGTTGAAGTGACGAAAGACTTTGTAACCTTAATTATCAAAGACGATGGAAAAGGCTTTGATATGAAGGATGTTAAAACAAATAAAAACAAATCCTTTGGGTTACTAGGTATGAAAGAGCGCGTAGACTTACTAGAAGGTAAAATGACCATAGACTCAAAAATAGGTCTAGGGACATTCGTCATGATTAGAGTACCGTTAACATTACAAAATAAAATTGTAAAATAGAGACAAAAGACATATTGACCATAAAGTTCAGGTGTAGAACAATAAACATGGGGAGGCGTAGCTTGTGACTAAAGTAAATATTGTAATTATCGATGACCACCAATTATTCCGTGAAGGTGTCAAACGGATTTTAGATTTTGAACCTACTTTTGAAGTAGTTGCAGAAGGAGACGACGGTGACGAAGCTGCACGTATCGTAGAACACTATCATCCGGATGTTGTCATTATGGACATTAATATGCCGAATGTAAATGGTGTGGAGGCTACAAAACAGCTAGTAGAGCTTTATCCCGAATCAAAAGTCATTATCCTATCTATTCATGACGATGAAAACTATGTGACACATGCATTAAAAACAGGAGCAAGAGGCTACTTGTTAAAAGAAATGGATGCAGATACCCTCATTGAAGCAGTAAAAGTAGTAGCTGACGGAGGCTCTTATTTACATCCGAAAGTCACTCATAACTTAGTAAATGAATTCCGACGCTTAGCAACAAGCGGCGTTTCAGCACATCCACAGCACGAGGTATATCCTGAAATTCGCAGACCACTTCATATCTTAACAAGACGTGAATGTGAAGTTCTTCAAATGTTAGCTGACGGAAAGAGCAATAGAGGTATTGGTGAGTCGCTCTTTATTAGTGAGAAAACAGTCAAAAACCACGTGAGTAACATTTTGCAAAAAATGAATGTAAATGACCGTACTCAAGCTGTTGTTGTAGCAATTAAAAACGGCTGGGTAGAAATGAGATAATGTTCCGGACAAGTACTCCTTTTTCGCCTGTTTTTAGTTCTCTCACATTCAAGTTAGAGAGCAATGATAGGCAGGTAAGGAGTCTTTTTCGGATATAGCGGGCTTGCCTATTGATTAGGCAAGCTTTTTTGATTAGTATTATAAATCTAGTGAAAAACAATGATCATTCTTTTTTAAAAAGCAACTTAACGGATAAGGAAGGTATTTAAGAATGAAAATAGCCGTTGTAACAGACAGTACTGCTTATATACCACAAGAACTACGTGATAAACATCATATTCATATGATCCCTCTGAATGTCATCTTTGGTACTGAATCATACCGTGAAGAAGTAGAAATGGATTGGAAGACATATTATGAAGAAGTCAAGAAACATAAAGATCTTCCAACAACCTCTCAGCCTGCTTTCGGTGAACTTATAGAATTATATGAAAAACTTAGTGAAACATATGATGCTGTGATTAGTATACATCTGTCAAGCGGAATTAGTGGAACATACAATAGTGCGGCCTCAGCGAATGAACTAGTTGACGGAATCGACATTTATCCGTTTGATACAGAGACTAGCTGTATGGCGCAAGGTTTTTATGTGTTAGAAGCTGCTGAAAAAATCCAAGGTGGTGCTTCTCCAGAAGAAGTGATTTCCCATCTCAATTATCTGAAAGAAAATCAAAGAGCTTATTTTATGGTAGACGATTTAACTCATTTACAACGTGGCGGCAGATTAAATGGTGCTCAGGCTTTTATTGGAAGCCTCTTAAAGGTAAAGCCTATCTTGCATTTTGACAACAAGCTAATTGTCCCTTTTGAGAAGATTCGTACACGCAAAAAAGCCATTTCACGTATTTTTGAATTATTTGATGAAGATGCATCACGTGGTGTTCCAATGAGAGCAACTCTGATACATGGTAATAGAGAAGAAGAAGCAGATGAATTAATTGCGCACTTATTAGAAAAGTATCCTCATGTTGAATTTTATAAAAGCTACTTTGGTGCCGTGATTGGCACTCATCTAGGCGAAGGCTCTTTAGCACTTGGCTGGATCATCAGATAGATATCAAAATCCCCTTTTCTCATGGAAAAGGGGATTTGTTTTTCTATTTTTACAATTAGACGAAAGGCCTTCTCTTTGTACATAATGGGTCAACATGAATGGAAAGGTAGTGCGTGAAATTGAATCTGGAAAAAGCAATGGAACTCAGTCACAAGCTACAATCAAGGCACCTTCTTCCTGTTGAATGTCAATGTACACAGTCCGAATTGGAGTGGCTGGAGAATCAAGGATTTATCCATAGAACACCTGCTGTCGATAGGGTGGCGAGTGGTTTGATCTGCTGCCGGTGCGGTGTATCAAACAAGCGCTACTTTGCCATCTCTCCGTGTGAAACATGTAAAAAAGAATGTGTATACTGTAGATCCTGCATCATGCTGGGAAAAGTAAGTGAATGTGGCTTTCTCTACGAATGGACGGGTCCACAAAAGAAAGAAACAAGACAAGTTGAATTAACATGGCAGGGAGAGCTTTCTAAAGGGCAAAAGAGAGCGTCCGATAGGCTAGTAGAAGCAATCCAAAACAAATTTGATCTGCTCGTTTGGGCTGTTTGTGGTGCGGGGAAAACGGAGGTGCTTTTTCACGGAATAAAATATGCGTTAAATAACGGAATGAGTGTTTGTATTGCGACGCCTAGAACCGATGTTGTACTTGAGCTTGAACCTCGAATGAGAAAGGCATTTCAAGGACTGAATATAGCTGCACTTTATGGCGGGAGTTCTCAAAGATTTCAAATGGCACCGCTTATGATCGCTACAACCCATCAGCTAATGAGATATAAAAACGCTTTTGATGTCCTCGTTGTAGACGAAGTCGATGCTTTTCCTTATTCAATGGATGAACGGCTTCAGTTTGCTGTTTTAAAATCAATGAAAAAAACAGGAGTTAGAATTTACTTAAGTGCCACACCATCTAAAAAAATGCAAAAGGATGTTGCTCGTAGACAATTAGAAGCGATCAAAATTCCTCTGCGCTTCCACCAAAAACCGTTGCCTGTCCCAACATTTCAATGGGTTGGAGATTGGAAAAAGAGATTAAAAAGAAATCGGCTTCCAGCATCTACAATGAACTGGCTGCATGAACATATCACAAAGAAAAAAAGAGTGTTACTCTTTGTTCCTTCTATTTCTACTATGAAGAAGGTAACTCATATTCTTCAAGTTCAGGATGTAAATGTACAGGGTGTTTCTGCGGATGATCAAGAAAGGAAGCAAAAAGTCCAGCATTTCAGAGATCATAGGTACGATGTATTGGTTACAACAACTATTCTAGAAAGAGGCGTTACCATTCAAGATGTTCAAGTGGGCGTATTAGGTGCGGAATCTCCTATTTTTACAGAAAGTGCACTTGTCCAAATTTCTGGTAGAACAGGGAGACATCCAGATTTTTTTAACGGAGACGTGTACTTTTTTCATTTTGGTTTAACGAGAAGTATGAAACAAGCAAAGAAACATATCGTAAAAATGAATAATTCAGCTGAAAAAGAGTTTTCTGAAAAATAGTGTGGGTTCAACTAAATCATGGTACATTATATTCACAAAACACAAATGGCAGGAGAGACAAAATATGCTACTCAACGCAAAAGAAATACTACTTAAAGAAATTCTCTATCAATATCTCAACCAATTAAACATGATTTGTCATTGTGAAAAATGTATAGAAGATGTATTAGCCATTTCTCTAAATCAAGTGAAACCGCAATATATAACAGATATCGATAAAATATCCTACAGTAAATCCGAGATGGTGGATAAACAGAAAAATACGGCGATGCTCGTCATTCTGACAGAAGCTGCTTCAACGGTCACTACATATCCAAGGTGCGAAAATCATTTGCCGTTGAACAAAGAAAATCGTTGATTTGTCCAATTTGTGAGAGCCATTTTGTGGCTGCTTTTACATGGAAATCATTCCTACTATTAAATGAAGATCGTTTATGTGTAGCATGTAAGAACCACCTGATGAAGATTCAAGGTCCTACTTGTCCCAAATGCGGAAGAGCGCAATCAAATGATCAATTGTGTCAGGATTGTTCAAGGTGGAATAAACGATGGGATTTTGCTGAGATTCTTGTGATGAATCGATCTGTTTATGCTTACAACGACTTTATGAAAGATATTCTAGCTCGATTTAAATTTCGAGGTGATACGGCTTTAGCTGATCTATTTAAAAAAGATGTACAGTCAGCGTTTAAACGTTCTTTTTCAATCAAAGAACCGGTCCTTGTCCCAATTCCTTTGAGTAAAGAGAGATTAAAGGAAAGAGGATTCAATCAGTCAATGATGCTTGCTTCCATGATTGGCGGACCTATATTGGAGCCACTTATAAAAGTACATCAAAGTAAGCAGTCTAAGAAAAGAAAAAATGAACGTTTACATCAACAGAATTTGTTCCAATTAAGGCAGTCAAACCCGATCGTTCTAAAGGATGTCGTATTAATCGATGACATTTATACAACTGGGGCGACAGTCTATCATGCAGCAAAAATTTTAAAAGAAGCAGGCGCCAAAAGTGTTTCCTCTTTTACGTTGATTCGTAGTTAAAAATCATGACAATCAACCGATATTAAGAAAAGAAAATAACGTAAGGGGTTTTGGTTATGAATCAATTGGCAAACTGTCCACAATGTAATCAGTTATTTTTAAAAACCACCATCCAAACGGTTTGTAACAAATGCTTTGAAGAAGAAGAACGTTCTTTTGATATCGTTTATAAATTCTTGCGTAAGCAAAGTAATAGACAATCAACCATTGCTGAAATAGTAGACGCAACAGAAGTTGATGAAGAATTAATCCTGAAATTTATCCGTTTGAAAAGACTTCAAATTAGTCAATTCCCGAATATCAATTATCCTTGTGAAAGATGCGGCCAACCGATCAGGAAAAACAAGCTGTGTAGCCATTGTGAAAAGGATATAAAGACGCAAATCAGCCAAATGGACCAAGAAGAAGAGCGTAAAAGGGAGATTGAATCTAGGAAAAAAGACACCTATTATGCCATTAATCCTAAAAACGACTGATTCCCTAAACTAAGTTGCAGTTTGGTCGATAAAATGGATAGAATCAAGACAGACTGTAACGGAAAGCGAGAGGAATCCCGTGAAAATTAATCGATATGGAACACAACCAGTAAATCCTTACAAGAAAACATATGAGAAACAAACGTTGCAATCGAATCAAGCAAAATCAACTGACAAAGTCGAAATTTCTAAAAAGGCAATCGAAATGCAAAAGGTGCCGAATATCATGAAAGAACGTCAAGATAAAATAGACCAAATTAAAAAAAGCATTGAAGCCGGAACATATCAAGTAGATACAAAAGGCATTGCAGATAAAATGTTGAATTTTTATAAACAACAATAACAAAAGGGAGTAGCGTGAATGTCAGTAAAAATAATGATTGAAGAACTGCACCGTCTCTACGGATTACATGAACAGCTTCTAAAGCTGTCTAAGAATAAAACAGAAATGCTGAAAAATAACGAGATCGATGCTCTTTCAGAGGTTCTGAACCTTGAGCAAAAATATATTCAGGCCATTTCACAATTAGAAGAAAAGCGGATTGAAGCAGCAGTTCAATTTTTACAAAGTGATCAATCGCCGACAATCACCGCTTGTATCGAAAAAGCTACAGGAACGGATCAAGAAGAGCTTATTTCGTTATATGAGAAGCTGAATGACATCATGGTGGAACTGAAAGATGTAAACGAACTGAACAAACAGCTTATTCAGCAGTCACTTCAATTTATTTCACTGACATTCGATCTTGTGAATCCTAACAAAGAAAATATGAATTACGGACAAAATGGTCTTGAGAGTTCAAAGCCTAAACAGCATAGGGCTTTGTTTGATTCAAAGGCGTAAACAAGGAGGATATCTATGGGTTCTACATTCATGGGACTAGAAACGGCAAAACGAGGAATCACAGCCCAGCGTGCAGGGCTTTATGTCACATCAAACAACGTATCCAATGCAAATACTGATGGCTACTCAAGACAGAGAGTTACCTTTAAAGCAGAGAATCCTTACCCAGTGATTTCAGTTTATGATGGCAAGACATACGGCCAAATGGGGACAGGTGTCCAAGTTGGAACTGTTGAAAGAATTCGAGACAGCTTTTTAGATCTTCAGTATAGAGATCATAACAATAACCTGTCTTATTATGCGACGAAGTCTGATGCTCTTTCACAAATGGAAGGAGTGATGAATGATTTAACAGATGAAGGCTTGAATAGAGCCTTTGATAATCTCTGGAAATCATTACAAGTCTTATCAGAATCGAAAAATGCTGATACTGCTTCAGCCCGTACAGTTGTTAAGACAAGTGCTCAGGCTTTAGTAGATCAATTCCGCCTGCTAAATTCTTCTTTAACAACGATACAAAAGAATTTGAAAACTGAACTCGATTCAACGGCAAAAAATGTGAACACCCTATTAACTCAAATTGATGAAGTGAATAAACAGATTGCAACAGTTGAGCCAAATGGTTATCTTCCCAATGATCTTTATGATACCCGAGACGCTCTTATAGATCAGCTTTCCTCACTTGTTGATATTAAAGTGAGCTACAACCCTTCTGGAGGAAATGCTCTGGAAATTGCTGAAGGAACCGTTAACATCGACATTATCGGTGCTAATGGACAATCTGCTGGTGCAATTTTAAATGGCATTACCAATGAAAAATCTGAATTACAACTTTCCTATGATAATACGACAGGACTTGTTAACTCACTCCAATTTGGAACGACAACCATCGCAGCTGATCAATTACAAGTGAATGGTAAAGTAAAAGCACTTGTTGAGGCGTATGGTTATATGTCTAATGGAGCTGAAAAAGGCATGTACCCGGATATGCTTGCTGAGCTGGATGAAGTAGCAAAAGTATTTATGGATACTTTTAACGACGTCCATAAGCAAGGGTACACGTTAAATGGCACAAGTGGACAAGACTTTTTCGATATTGAGAATAACAATGATTTGAATAAGGGCTTGGCAGCACGTATCAAAGTGAGTGACGTGATTTTAGCATCGACAGATAACATTGCTGCATCTCTTAATCAAACGCAAGGTGATGGTTCGAATGCTACGAAATTAGCTAATATTCAAAACTTAAAGCTGCCAATCGGCGGAACTACCACTACGATTCAGGATTACTATCAGAATGTTATTGCTGAAATGGGGATACAAGCTAAAAAGAACATGACCCTTGAAAGCAGTTCAGCAGCTCTTGTGAATTCAGCCAATGAACGCAGGATGTCAACTAGTTCTGTATCTATTGATGAAGAAATGACGAACATGATCCAATTTCAGCATGCGTATAATGCAGCTGCAAGAATTATGACGTTACAAGACGAAGTATTAGATAAAATAATAAACGGCATGGGAGTCGTAGGAAGGTAGGGTAACTGATGCGAGTCACGCAAGGTATGATTTCTCAAAATTCACTTCGAAATATTAGTAAAAGTTATGAAAAACTCTCTAAAATTAATGAGCAGGCACAGTCTGGAAAACGTTTCACAAAAACGTCCGATGATCCTGTTGCAGCAGTGAAAAGTCTTCAGTATAGTACAGCCATGTTTCGAAATGAGCAATACCAAACTAATTTAAATGAGGCACGAAACTGGATTGATACATCTGAAACAAGTGTCACTGAAATCATTGATATCATGTCAAATATACGAGATAAAGTACTCGATGCGGCCAATGGAACAAAACAGCCAGAAGATTTAGCTGCTATCGGAGTGGAAATTGGTCAGATGAAGAATCAAATCATTGATGCAATGAACACGCAGATGTTAGGTAAGTTTGTTTTTAATGGGACGAATACAAATGTTAAACCAGTTGTAGAGAATGCAGATGGTACGTTTACATTTAACTTTGAAAACTATACAGATGCAAACGTGGTTCAATCGAACATTTCTGATGGAATCACATTAAATGTGAATTCAAATCCTCTTTCAGCTTTTGGTGGGCAATCTGCCAGTGGTCAAAATGTCATTGAAATGCTGACTGATTTAGAAAACTCATTAAAAAATGGAACGTTTACAAATTCTGATGATGCATTAGGAAATATCGATCAGTTTAAAGAAGTGATGAGTGCTGAGCGTTCAGATCTTGGGGCTAGATCCAATCGTATCGACTTAGTCGGGAGCCGTTTGACTTCGCAATTTGAAGTGCTGAAAAAGGCTAAATCAGATGCCGAAGATGTAGAAAGTGAGAAAGCCATTCTTGATCTTCTTCAACAAGAGACTGTAAATAGAGCTGCTTTAGCGACGACAGCTAAAGTGATTCAGCCATCCCTTGTCGATTTCTTAAGATAAGAAAAAGCATCCGTTGGGTGCTTTTTTGCATCATGGAGGTGAACCTATGCAAATCCCTAGATTGTTAATGGAGCAAACTTATGCAAAGCTGCAAATGTCGACAACCCCTTCCAGGCAAGAAGTAGAGCAGCCAAGAGCTGAGCTTGAGATTCAGCAGCCAAGAGCTGTCATGAATATCACAAGGACACCGTCGAAATTAACCATAGATCAAACCGAGGCATTTGCCGATATGGATATTAAGTCGATTTTTAGACGTTCAGAGGAATGGGCTGCGGAGGGGAAACGTGCGATTGGAGAAGGAATGGGGCGTAGAGCGGAAGAAGGAAGTGAACTCATCAAGATCGAGAATGGTGGGAATGCGATTGCTGAGTTTGCGAAAATCAATGGCAGTCCTCCAGCAAAACAATTCAACATCGGTGTGATTCCTTCATTTTTTAGTGTGAAAATTCACTATCAGCCATCTGAACTTAAAATTGATGTGGAGCCGCAAAAAGCTATTATAGAGGCAACACCTCATAAACCAATTGTTAACTACCAGCCAGGTAAAGTTCATATTGATATGTTACAATACCCAGAATTAAAAATAGAAGTTGACGAAACAGGTCAAAATGGTGATAAGGTATAGTTAAGAAAAATGAAAAAGGTCGTGAATTATGATCATTCAAACAAAATACCATGGTGAAGTGACGATTAAAGAGGAGCAAATCATTCACTTCTCTAATGGGATACCAGGATTTCTGGATCAAAAACAATTTGTCATTTTACCTTTATCAGAGGAATCCCCATTTTTAGTTCTCCAATCTTTGGAAAATGCGGAACTAGGCTTTATTGTCAGCAGCCCATTTTTGTTCTTCAATCAATATGAATTTGACTTAGAAGAATCGGTTGTAGACATTCTTGGGGTGGAAGATGCCAATGATGTGGAAGTCATGGTTATTTTAACAATGGGATCTTCTATTGAAAAAACGACAGCCAATTTAAGAGCGCCTATTATTGTAAATCGGAAAAACATGAAAGCCAAGCAGGTCATTTTGCATGATTCAGCCTATCATACAAAACATTTGCTAGAGGTGGCTTCCTCATGTTAGTTCTATCTCGTAAATTAAATCAATCGATTCAAATAGGCGACGATATTGAAGTTAAAATTATTGCGATTGAAGGCGACCAAGTAAAAGTCGGAATTGAGGCTCCTAAGCATATTGATATTCACAGGAAGGAAGTATACCTGTCTATTCAAGAAGAAAACAGCCGTGCTGCTAGCTTGTCCTTTGATCTACTTTCTCAATTATCCTCACAAAAAAAGTGAGGATTTTTTTATCCTATTTGTCTATCCTCCTCCGTGTGAAACCGTAGAAGTACACCATCTATATGAAACTTTAACAAATCGGGCCATCTATATTTAATTTAATAATTCAAAGCCGATATAAAAGATAGATCAAAGCACAGGAGCTGAATAACTATGTCTGTTGGTAAGTTGACTTCGATAGAGCCACTGATTGATGCATTTCAAACCCGTGTTACGAATCATCAGAATGATAATGCAAACAACGATTTACAAGCAAATGGAAAAGTCGTTTCAAAAGAAGAAATTGAAAAAACGCTTCAAGGAGCCAATAAGCTGATTGAACCTACTCAATTTCATCTTCAATTTGAATTGCATGAAAAACTCAATGAATATTATGTCAAAGTCGTAGATAACCAAACCGAAGAAGTCATTAGAGAGATTCCTTCCAAAGAATGGCTTGATTTCTATGCGGCAATGACAGAGATTGTCGGTTTATTTGTCGATAAAAGAATGTAATTGAAGGGAGATCATAAACAATGGTTAATCGAATTACTGGATTTTCAAATGTATTTGATATTGATGAAATCGTCTCAAAGCTAATGAAAACTGAGCAAGCACCACTTGATAAAATGACACGTCAGAAACAAACACTTGAATGGCAAAGAGACAGCTACCGCGAGGTCAATTCAAAGGTCAAAGAATTAGATGATTTGATCAACAGTTTAAACTTAACGCGTCCAAGTACATATGGCGCAAAAAAGGTGACAAGCTCAAATGAATCTGCTGTCACAGCAACTGGCTCAACAAATGCTTCTTCTGGCTCGATTAATGTGACCCAATTAGCGACAGCATCCGTATTCAAATCTTCTAGTACATCTGGATTTACTGCTTCAAACGGTACGTTTACGTTTGAGGTGACGACACCAGATTCTACAACACCAAAAACAGTGACCATTAATACCACTGATACAGATACCCTTGATACAATCGTGACAAAATTGAACAGCTCTCAACTTGGTGTCACGGCTTATAAAGGCCAGATCTTTGATGGAACCAACTACGTAGATACGATCGCTCTGACTTCGCGTACGACTGGTGAAGGTGTCAGTATTAAGGCGGCAGATGGTAATTCTGCTTCATTTTTAACGCAACTAGGCTTCCAAGTGGATGGAGATAACAAATTAGTTGCCACCACTCAAGGACAGAAAGCGCAATACGAAATTAATGGTCTCAAAATGGAAAATAACAATAATACCTTCACGCAGGCTGGTATCACATATGAGCTGAAAGGAACAACAGATAAGCCTGTCAGCTTGAACGTTTCAACAGATGTCGATGCCATCTTTGATAAAATTAAACAATTTGTTGATAAATACAATGAACTTGTTGAACAGGTCAATGGTAAAGTGAATGAAAAACGAAACAGAGACTATTATCCATTAACGGCTGAAGAGAAAAAAGCCATGTCTGACAAAGAAGTCGAGCTATGGGAAACAACAGCTAAGTCGGGCTTGTTGAGAAGTGATTCTATTTTACGATCAGGTACTGCTAAATTAAGAAGTGATTTTTATGCCGAAATTACGACAAGCGATGCGAATAAAATTCAAATCACCCAAATCGGCATTACTACATCATCGAAATATAAAGATGGTGGAAAGCTTGAAATTAATGAAGAAAAACTAAGAAAAGCCATTGGAGAAGACCCACAAAAGGTCAGTCAAATGTTTATCTCTGGTTCTTTAAATGTCGATTCTAAAGACAAAGACAAAGCACAGCAGCAATATAAAGAACAAGGAATCATCTATCGTGTCAAAAATTCTTTAACAGCCTATACAAAGAGTATTCAAACAAAAGCTGGTAGTACAACAATGGAGCTAAAAGAATACGGACTTGGTAAGGACCTTGATTCTTTGACCCAACGAATGAGTACATTCCAAGATCGTTTAAAAATGGTGGAAGCTCGTTACTACAAAAAGTTTAACGCCATGGATAGTGCGATTCAAAAGCTAAACAACCAATCTGGCTATCTTTCTCAACTGCTTGGACAATAATTGGAGGTTTATAACATATGGCAATTCAGAACCCTTATGCCGCCTATCAGAAAAATTCTATTGAGACCGCAACACCGGCCGAGTTAACGCTTATGCTTTATGAAGGATGCTTAAAGTTTATTAGACTAGCAAAGCATGGCATTCAAAAAGAAGATGCTGAAATGAGAAACTTGAACCTGAAAAAGGCTCAAAACATCATCCAAGAATTAAATGTCACCTTAAATCGTACGTATGATGTATCAAAGAGCATGGCAAGTATGTATGACTACATCTATCGAAGACTGATTGAAGCCAATCTGCAAAATGACGAAGAGATCCTGAATGAAGTAGAGCAATATGTGACTGATTTCCGAGATGCTTGGAAGGAAGTCATTCAAACCGATCGAAAAGGGCGTCACCACTCTATTGGGGGATCTCTATGAGTATTGTGGACCAACTGCATGACCAAACGTTAAAAATGGCAGCGGAAATAGAGGCCAACCCGCAAAGCGAAACACTCGTTGAAGACTTTGATGCTTTTTTAGTTGAGAGAGACGAACTAATGAGAGACATTCAACATGAGCTTTCCGTCCAAGAAAAAGAGAAAATCAAAGAAATCATTCAAACAGATCAACTGATGGCCAAGCAGTTAACGGAGATTCAAAATGGGATCAAGGCAGATATTCAAGCCATTCAACGTAAGAAAACAAAACAGCTGAATTATCAAAATCCGTATCAGCCCATGACAAGTGACGGCGTATACTACGATAAACGGAAATAAATAGGTGAGACCTGTGGCGTATCGTTCAGATGACTATATTTTATTAACCACATATTATGACCTTCTATATACGATAGAAGAGAGTCTAAAATATTTAGATGAAATTGAGAAGGATTTCGCTAAAACAGAAGGGGATCGGATCTTTAATGATCTGATCCATGCCTTCTTTCATTTAGAGACAACACACCCGCTTCTGCTTTCAATTATTGAAAATGAGCACTTTGCCAAGACGATTCGATCGTTTGACCAAATTTTTTTAAGTTTCGATATACTAGCTTTCTATACATTCCCTTCAAATCACTTCCAGTCATTCCTTACATCATATTTTATACCTGAATATAGAAAGTGGATGGATGAAATACATGCCTGTATGAGGCCGTATGTCATTCATTAATTTTTGTTCAATTCAGACCATTCGGAGGAATTTATGAGACTAAAAAATCAATTTTTATTTGGGCTTATTGTCATATGTATATTGTTTGTCAGTATTTTAGGATTTTCTAGCTTTATCTACTACAAAACAGATCAATCGTATAAAGCACTTCTCACCAAAGAAGTGAAGCTGTACCAGACCTCGCTGGAATTAGAAGCACTGCTGCAAAAACAGGAAGCACAAATTAAAACGTATGTGGTTGTGCAGGATAGGAAAGTCTCACAAAATATTGAAGATACCTATGTTGATATTAATAAAAAAACAGGTGATGCTTTAAAACTGAGTACAGTCAAACAAGCAAAAAAATTGTTAGAAAAGATTTCTCAGAAGAATGAGCTTTACTATGAATCCACGAAAAGGCTATTTATCTCATTGAATACTAACAATCAAAAAGAATTCAACACCCGCCTCAGTCAAGAATTACAACCTATCGAACAAGAAATACATACCTTTACAAAAGAATTTGCCCAAACACAATTGAAACAGCGGGATCAAAAAATCAGTCAGCTCAATGAAGAAAGTAACCAATTATTGCTGACGCTTATTCTCGTTAGCGCAGCGATTATAGTCGGCTTTTTAGTCATTGGCACAAGGTTTGTTCATCGTATGACAAAACCGATTGTCTCTGTCACACATGCAGCAAGAAGAATGGCAGATGGTGACCTCACACTTGAAGAGATTGAAGTGACCTCTAAAAATGAAATTGGCCAGCTCGGTACGGCTTTTAACCAAATGACCGCTCATTTGCGTCAGCTCATCTTACAGGTGCAAAACGGGTCAAGGCAATTAGCCGATTCAGCTACTCAATTTGAAGAAACCATCAGTCAAACCATTTCGGCTAGTGAACAGACGTCTAGCTCGATTGAACAGGTCAGTGAAGCTTCACGTGAACAATCGGATGCAGTAGGAAAAGTAGCTTCTTCAATTCAAGAAGTTTCGACTGGTATGCATAATGCGGCTGAACATACGTCTGATGTTTCGGGTCACTCAATTTCAGTGACTGAAAAGGCTGAAGAGGGCGCATCCCTCATTCAACAATTTGTGAAACAAATGAGTTCTATTAAGGAATCTGTGAATGAACATCATTCTACAATGGCCAATGTACAAGTACAGTTTACCGGCATTCAAGACCTGCTGGGGAATATTCATGCCATTGCAGATCAGACAAATTTACTTGCTTTAAACGCAGCCATTGAAGCAGCAAGGGCTGGGGAACATGGACGAGGTTTTGCGGTTGTTGCAGATGAAGTCAGAAAGCTGGCGGAAGAATCAAGTCAGCTGACTGATCAAATTAGTCAGTTACTCGCCAACGTGAACAAAGATACTGAAAGATCGTCTCAATCTATGACGAAAGTGGAACGAGATGTAGCAGAAGGTGTGAAAGTATCGCAATTGTCTGAACAGAGCTTTCAAGAAATTCTGGAATCCATCCGTGATATCTCGATGAAAGCAGAGGAGCTTTCTGCCACGACAGAGCAAATCTCAGCTAGTACAGAAGAAATTTCTCAAACAGTTGGTGTGATAGAAGAAGGAGCCAAGCGAAATTCTGAGGAGACAGAGTACATGTCGGCGGCTGTTGAAGAATCACTAGCGGCGAATGAGGAAATGAAAGCAGCTGCGGAAGATTTAAAAACTTTGTCTCAATCACTGAAAACATCTATTTCATCTTTCAAGATTTAACAGCGCCATGGTCTTTTTCAAGAATCAATCGAATATATATTCATCACCTATCAAGTAAAAGCTGAAGCACCGCAGGATTCGACAAATTTCAATAAAAATTCACATTTTTTTTACGTTTGAGCAGGAGAAAAGGAGGGAAAAGTAGAAATAAGTTTACATATCCTTAATTTTAAAGGAGGCGTTCTTTACATGAATTACAATGTCCGAGGAGAAAACATCGAAGTAACACCTGCACTAAGAGATCATGTCGAGAAAAAAATTGGAAAGTTGGAGCGTTATTTTGAGTCAGATGTTGATGCTTCAGTCAACGTGAACTTGAAATTTTACAACGATCAAGAATCTAAAGTTGAGGTTACCATTCCAATGACTGATCTAGCACTTCGAGCAGAGGTGCATAATGAGGATATGTACAATGCAGTAGACCTAGCAACCAGTAAATTAGAACGTCAAATTAGAAAACATAAAACGAAAGTGAACCGTAAATTCCGTGAGCAAGGTGCGAAAAAGCATTTATTTGCTGGAGGAAACGGTGCTTCCGAAGTAGCAGTTCAAGATGACGAAGAAATTGATGAAACAGAAATCGTCAGACAAAAACGCTTCAATCTAAAACCAATGGATAGCGAAGAGGCCATTCTCCAAATGAACATGTTAGGTCACAGTTTCTTTGTCTTCACAAATGCTGAGACAAATTTGACCAATGTGGTATACCGCCGAAATGACGGTAAATACGGACTCATTGAGCCGAACGCTTAATCATTCGTTCCTTTTGATCCGAAAATGACCTAAAAAAAGTAAACCCGTTCCCTTCATTAGGGGCGGGTTTTTTGTGCTAAATCATTGCAAATTCTTTGGAAATCAAGGAAGGTATGGTATGATAAATGCAGGTAAATATGGACCTGTCAAACTTTTGGACATGCCGAAAAATTGCATGAAATAGAGGAGCGTTATTATATGCTTGGAATCTTAAACAAAGTGTTTGATCCTACGAAACGTACGATCAGCCGATATGAAAAAAAGGCAAATGAAATCGAAGCTCTCGCTCAAGATTTTGAAAAATTATCTGACGAGGCTTTACGAAATAAAACGATCGAATTTAAAGAAAAACTTGAAAAAGGACAATCTGTAGACGACCTTTTGGTTGAAGCATTTGCAACGGTTCGCGAGGCATCACGCCGCATGACAGGAATGTTCCCATTTAAGGTACAGCTCATGGGGGGGATTGCCCTTCATGAAGGGAATATCTCAGAGATGAAAACAGGTGAAGGGAAAACGTTGACATCAACGATGCCTGTTTATTTGAATGCTCTTTCTGGAAAAGGCGTCCACATTGTGACAGTCAACGAATATTTGGCAAGCCGTGATGCAGAGGAAATGGGCAAGATTTTTGAATTTCTTGGATTAACGGTTGGCTTGAACTTAAACAGTTTAGACAAAGATGAAAAAAGAGAAGCGTACGCTGCTGATATCACGTATTCAACAAACAATGAGCTTGGGTTCGATTATTTACGAGATAACATGGTGCTGTACAAAGAGCAAATGGTTCAAAGACCACTTCATTATGCCGTCATCGATGAAGTTGACTCCATCTTAATTGATGAAGCGAGAACACCTCTTATTATTTCTGGACAAGCTGCAAAATCGACGAAACTTTACGTACAAGCAAATGCCTTTGTTCGTACGTTAAAAATAGAAGACGATTTCACTTATGATATTAAAACAAAAAGTGTACAGCTGACGGAAAGCGGAATGACGAAGGCGGAAAAAGCATTCGGCATTGAGAACTTGTTTGATGTCAAACATGTCGCTCTTAACCATCATATCGCGCAGGCTCTTAAGGCACATGTTGCGATGCAAAAAGATGTTGATTATGTTGTGGAAGATGGCCAAGTCGTCATCGTTGACTCCTTCACAGGACGTTTAATGAAAGGACGTCGCTATAGTGAAGGTCTGCACCAAGCCATTGAAGCAAAAGAAGGTCTTGAAGTGCAGAATGAAAGCATGACACTTGCAACCATTACGTTCCAGAACTACTTCCGTATGTATGAAAAGCTATCTGGTATGACAGGTACAGCGAAAACGGAAGAAGAGGAATTCCGTAACATTTACAATATGCAGGTTGTCACAATCCCAACCAATAAACCGGTTGTGCGTGATGACAGACCTGATTTAATTTACCGCACAATGGATGGCAAATTTAAAGCAGTAGCTGAAGACGTCGCACAGCGTTATATGACAGGACAGCCGGTTCTTGTCGGAACTGTTGCGGTTGAGACATCTGAATTGATTTCAAAACTGCTTAAAAATAAAGGCATCCCTCATCAAGTGTTAAACGCGAAAAACCATGAGCGTGAAGCACAAATTATTGAGGAAGCTGGACAAAAAGGTGCCGTCACAATTGCGACAAACATGGCGGGACGTGGAACAGACATCAAGCTTGGCGAAGGTGTGAAAGAACTAGGCGGTCTTGCTGTTATTGGGACAGAGCGTCATGAATCACGCCGTATCGATAACCAGCTCCGTGGTCGTTCTGGTCGTCAAGGAGACCCAGGGATTACTCAATTCTATCTCTCAATGGAAGATGAATTGATGCGCCGATTTGGTGCAGAGCGGACAATGGCGATGCTTGATCGCTTCGGTATGGATGACTCTACTCCAATTCAAAGTAAAATGGTCTCAAAAGCTGTTGAATCTTCTCAAAAACGTGTTGAGGGGAATAACTTTGATTCCCGTAAGCAGCTTCTGCAATATGATGATGTTCTTCGTCAACAGCGTGAAGTCATTTACAAACAGCGTTTTGAAGTCATCGATTCTGATAACTTGAAATCGATTGTGATCAATATGATTCAATCGTCTATTGAGCGGGCTGTTGGATCTTACACGCCGAAAGAAGAACTTCCAGAAGAATGGAAACTAGATGGTCTTGTTGAATTAATCAACACGAACTATTTAGATGAAGGTGCCATTTCGGTCAAAGATATCTTCGGTAAAGAAGCAGATGAGATCACCGAATTCATCATGGAGCGGATTAAAGAGAAATATGATGCAAAAGAAGAGACATTTGGCGATGAACAAATGCGTGAATTTGAAAAAGTCATCGTTCTTCGTGCAGTAGATTCGAAGTGGATGGATCATATCGATGCAATGGATCAGTTGCGTCAAGGAATCCATTTACGTGCATATGCACAAACCAATCCGCTTCGTGAGTATCAAATGGAAGGATTTGCGATGTTTGAGCATATGGTCGCTTCAATTGAAGATGACGTCGCTAAATATGTGCTAAAATCAGAAATCCAAAACAACCTAGAACGTGAAGAAGTCGTTCAAGGACAAACAACTGCTCATCAGCCTCAAGAAGGCGATGAGGAGAAAACAGTGAAAAAAAAGCCGGTGCGTAAAGTGGTGGATATCGGAAGAAACTCACCATGTCACTGCGGAAGCGGCAAGAAATATAAAAATTGTCATGGGAAGACAGAATAAGTAATGGAAAGAGGTGAAAACCTCTTTCTATTCATGTCAGCCCCCATACATCTATGAGGTGAAGGATATGGAATTAGTAGAAATTAGACAAGAGCTTGAAAATATGGCTAGCAGGCTAGCTGATTTTAGGGGGTCTCTTTGACCTCGATACAAAAGAAGCGAAAATTGCAGAGCTTGAGGCCACGATGTCAGAGGCTGACTTTTGGAATGACCAGCAAAAAGCGCAAGGTGTCATTAATGAAGCCAATGCACTGAAGGATTATGTGAATACATATCATGAGCTCAGTGAATCTCATGATGAGCTGCAAATGACGCATGATTTATTAAAAGAAGACTACGATGAGGATCTTCATGCAGAGCTTGAAAAAGAGCTGAAGAACTTAACAAAACAATTTAACGAGTTTGAATTGCAGCTTCTTTTAAGTGAACCGTATGACAAAAACAATGCCATTCTTGAGCTTCACCCGGGTGCAGGTGGAACGGAATCACAGGACTGGGGATCGATGCTCCTCAGAATGTATACCCGCTGGGCAGAGCGCAGAGGCTTTAAGGTTGAAACCCTTGATTATCTTCCAGGGGATGAAGCGGGAATTAAGTCTGTGACATTGCTGATTAAAGGACATAACGCTTACGGTTACTTAAAAGCAGAAAAAGGTGTCCATCGTTTAGTCCGTATTTCTCCATTTGATTCATCTGGCCGTAGACATACATCTTTCGTTTCCTGTGATGTCATGCCAGAATTTAATGAAGAAATTGATATCGATATTCGTACAGAGGATATTAAGGTGGATACGTATCGTGCAAGTGGTGCAGGGGGGCAGCACGTCAATACGACGGACTCTGCGGTTCGTATCACACACATCCCAACAAATGTCGTCGTGACGTGCCAAACGGAAAGATCCCAAATCAAAAACAGAGAACGTGCAATGAAAATGCTGAAATCTAAGCTTTATCAAAAACGGATCGAAGAACAACAGGCGGAATTGGATGAAATCAGAGGAGAACAGAAAGAAATTGGCTGGGGAAGCCAAATTCGCTCGTATGTTTTCCACCCATATTCTCTTGTGAAAGACCATCGTACCAACACGGAGATGGGAAATGTTCAAGCGGTGATGGATGGAGATTTAGATTCCTTTATCGATGCGTATTTACGTTCAAAATTATCATAAAAACTCGGCTTCTTGCCGGGTTTTTTTAATTGTGAGAAAATATAATGAATATAAAGGAATACATATGCCATACTGACTCTATATCCTTTGTATGATGAAATTAGCAATTAAAGGGGGAAATAATTTGGGATTAAAACCATTACAAGAGACGTGGGATTTAGATGCCTTTTTTAAAGGAGGCAGTTCTTCATCAGAATTTATCACATACTTACAGCACATACAGCAGCTATTAGATGAGTTACGACAAAAGGTAGATGCCTTTTCAAAAGAAGATACACAAATTGAAAAAGAGTTAACAGCTGTCCTTGAAACGTATGAAATCACATATAAAAAATTAGCACAAGCAGGTTCATTTGTATCCTGTCTACAATCTCAAAATACAAAGGATATGAAGGCGGGCAGTCTCCGAGGGTCTATTGCCAAGCTGGAAGCTGAATTAGGAACCATTTTAGCAGGGTTTGATCAATCACTTGCTGAGATACCTACTAGCCAGTGGGAAGAATTAATGGATTCAGCCGCTTTCTCAGATGTTCGTTACATATTAAATGAACGAAGAGAACATGTGAAAGATCAACTGCCTGTTGAACAGGAAACACTCATTCAAAAACTAGCAGTAGATGGGTATCATGCGTGGGATGAACTTTATTCTAGCTTGGTGAACAAAATTACCATTCCATTTGAGCAAAATGGTGAAACACAAATGATTTCTGTAGGCCAAGCAGAAAATGCGATGGATGATTCAGACCGTGAAGTGAGAAAAGCCGTCTATCATAATTTAGAACATGCATGGACACAGGATGAACATTTGTTTGCAAGCACACTCAATCATCTCGCTGGTTTTCGTCTACAAGTATATGAAGCCAGAGGATGGGATCATATATTAAAAGAGCCCCTTGATATTTGCCGGATGAAACAAGAGACGCTCGATACAATGTGGTCTGTCATTGATGAACATAAACAGCCATTCATTGATTATTTACAACGTAAAGCTGACATGCTTGGGGTTGATAAACTAAGCTGGTTTGATGTGGGAGCGCCTATTGGAAGTGAGACAAAAACCTATTCTTATCAAGACGCAGCCGCTTTTATTATCAAGCATTTCGCAGGGTTTGGAAAAGAGCTTGCTGCTTTTACTGAAAAAGCTTTTAATGAACGCTGGGTAGAAGCTGAGAATCGCCCAAACAAACGAGTGGGCGGTTTCTGTACGAATTTCCCTGATAGCGGAGAATCACGTATTTTTATGACCTTCTCAGGGACTCCATCCAATGTAGCGACACTAGCACATGAGCTTGGTCATTCGTTCCATCAGGAAGTCATGCAGGATGTTCGGATGTTGAATCGTAAATATGCGATGAATGTAGCTGAAACTGCGTCTACATTCGCAGAAATGATTGTGGCAGATGCTTCATTAAAAGAGGCGGCCAATGAAGAAGAGCGTCTCAGTTTGCTAGAGGATAAGCTGCAGCGCAGTGTGGCATTCTTTATGAATATTCAATCACGCTTCTTATTTGAACAACGCTTTTATGAAGAGCGCAAACAAGGAGAAGTGCCAGCTGACCGCTTGAATGAGTTGATGGTAGAAGCACAGAAGGAAGCCTTTGGTGACTCTTTAGATGAATACCATCCGCATTTCTGGGCGTCTAAACTGCATTTCCATATTACAGGTGTCCCGTTTTATAACTTCCCTTACACCTTCGGGTACATGTTCTCGCTAGGTATTTACGCAAAAGCATTGCAGGCTGGGGCATCATTTGAAGAGAAATATATTGCGCTATTAAAAGATACAGCGTCAATGACTGTAGAAGATTTGGCATATAAGCACCTAGGTGTCGACCTTACTCAAAAAGCATTTTGGGAAGAGGCCATTTCACTGGCTGTGGCAGATGCTGAAGAGTTTTTAGAAGCGACGAAGGCATAAAAAATGAAAAGCTCCCATTACGGGAGCTTCAGCGTGTAGACAAACCCTCGCATTCGGTGTCAGTCCTGCGCTTCGGTGCTCACGAATGTCAGATTCGCTCCGCACCGATGCTCGTCCTTCCTAGGGCTGCAAAGGTTTTCTATCACGCTGAAAAGAAGACAAAGGGCTAAAATCAAGTTCATTTTAGTCCTTTGTAAACAATCTTGCAGTTCCCATTACGGGAGCTTTTTTGCTGGTTTTAACCATTCCAGCATCGTCTGAACGATGTCTTTTTGTTGCGTGAGGACTGGAATGTCTGCAGGCTGATCCCCTTTTTGTTTGCCATACATGCCAAATTGAGCATGATTACCGCCTTTTATCTCATGGTACACCGTTTGAGAAGGTAGCTGCTTTTTCGATTTTTTGATTTTTTCTTGTGTTGCGAGACCATCTTTTTCGCCTGAAATAGATAATACTTGCAAGGAAGCCTGTTTCAAATCATCTGATGCAGGATAGGAGGCAAGGAAAAAAAGGCCGTCCAGCTTGCTTTGATTTTTCTCTGCATACATAGCAGCAGCTGTTCCGCCTAGCGAATGTCCGCCAATGTACCAATGCTTGATGGCCGGATGACTTTTGAGGATATCGTCTGCTTTCTTCGTATTAAATATTGCGAAGGAAAATGGCATGTCTGGGATAAAGACCGAATAGCCTTTCTTCATCAGCGCATTCCCAATATAGGCATACGCAAGAGGTTCAACTTTTGCCCCAGGATAGAGAATGATGCCAGTATCGCTTTTTGATGCTTCAAATGAATATACCCCATTTTTATGATCGACTTGCTCAATCTTCATCTGCTTTTTTAACGCTTCCGATGGTCCATATGTAAAGCGGCTCCATGTATAGAAAGCACCAAAAGCTAAGATGATGAGTGCAAGTAATGTAATACCGGTGATCTTCAGTATTTTCTTCATCGTATGTCCCTTCTTTCTCATGTACATATTAAATATACCATCATTTACTCTTCTGCCAAACGGCAAGTACGCTGATCCGGCTGTGTGATAAAGTATTAATCCATTAGCACTGCATTTGGCTGTTATTTACAATCTGAATGAGAGGGCTTAAAATAGGTGTGCATTCAGAAGTAACGGAGGAAGAAAGACATGAAGCAGGAACATTCTCAACTTTGGATTGAAGTGAAAAATTATGTACTTATTTTAATAGGATCAGCCATCGTGGCGGTTGGCTTTAATACGTTATTATTACCAAATCAGATTGCTGCTGGCGGTGTGAGTGGAATCAGTACCATTATGCAGTCATTCGGTTTTGAAGCTGCATATGTACAATGGGGTCTCAATATTCCGCTCTTTATCGCAGGCTTTTATTTATTAGGTGGAACATTTGGGATAAAAACGCTCGTTGGTTCTGTCTTTTTACCTTTAATGGTGTTCTTAACAAGACACATTGCTCCTGTCACCCATGAAGCACTGCTTGCCGCAATATTTGGCGGTGTAGTGATTGGGATCGGAATTGGGCTCGTTTTCCTCGGCAATGGTTCAACGGGAGGAACGGCTCTTGCGGCCAAAATCATCAATAAATATACAGGGCTGACGTTAGGTACTTGTTTAGCGATGATGGACGGTTTGATTGTTTTGGCGGCCATGACTGTTTTTGGGATTGAAGAAGGACTGTACGCTGTGATCGGAGTGTTCATTTCTAGTAAGACGATTGATGTCGTGCAGGCTGGCTTTAGTCACTCGAAGATGGCCATGATTATTACGGGTCATGAGGATGAGGTCAGACAGGCGGTGTTTGATCAAATTGATCGTGGTGTAACGAAGATATCAGCAGTAGGTGGGTACACCGACCATGACCGGCCTATTTTAATGTGTGTTGTAGGGCAGTCACAATTCACAAAGTTGAAACAAGTGGTAAAAGCGATCGATGCATCAGCGTTTGTCATCGTCATGGATGCAAAAGAGGTGCTTGGTGAGGGTTTTAAAAGGGCGTAAACAAGGATATAATAACGTTGACCAAATGATTGTAAGGGAGGGAAATACATGAAAAAGAGCGGATTAACGCTTCTTTTTGTCGCTATGCTTTTTGTACTTGCGGCCTGTGGAGGAAATTCAAGCAGCAGTGACAAAGAAGGCAGTAAAAGTGCTTCAAATGTGAGCAGTGGTGAAGAGATTTATCAACAAAACTGTATTGGCTGTCATGGAAAAGACTTATCTGGCGGAGGCGGCCCAAGCCTGAAAGAAGTCGGGAAGAAATATAATGAAAGCCAAATTGCAGATATTGCCCAGAACGGTAAAGGATCTATGCCAAGCGGAATGGTAGATGAAAAACAAGCAAAAGAAGTCGCCAAATGGCTTGCAGAGAAAAAATAAAACCTTTGTCTAATCGACAAGGTTTTTTTATTTTCTATTTGTAGAAAAAGACTTTTGGATAGTATGAAAACGTATTATATTAAATTTTATTTAAAAAATAAGGGTAAAAAGACATGTTTTTCGGTTTTGGTTGCTCTATTTACCTTTTATTTATAAGTTTTGAAATATAAATGTAATACCATTGCGTCGATTCATGACGTATAATTGGAGTTGTTGAAATTTAGACGATTCAATTTTTTCATCTTTTTGGATGAAAAGGACATAAATTGCTTGTGCGTATCGAAGGGTATGTGCGTGACCATACATAACGTTTTTTGACGAGAAGTGTCAGAACATCATGATAAGCTGTTTGACAGCGAATAAGAAAAGATTAGGTGATTACATGATTGAAATGAAGGAAGTCTATAAGATCTATCCTAATGGTGTAAAGGCGATCAATGGAATCAATGTCTCTATCCATCCAGGAGAGTTTGTGTATGTTGTTGGTCCCAGTGGTGCTGGTAAATCCACGTTCATTAAAATGATGTATCGTGAAGAGAAGCCAACAAAAGGGAAAATCTTAATTAATAACAAAGATTTAGGCTCGATGAAGGAAAAAGAAATTCCTTATGTGAGAAGAGAAATTGGCGTAGTATTCCAAGATTTCAAACTGCTTCCAAGTCTTACGGTCTTTGAGAACGTGGCATTTGCTCTTGAAGTCATTGGTGAACAGCCAAGTATTATTAAGAAAAAAGTGCTTGAAGTACTTGATTTGGTGCAATTAAAGCACAAAGCTCGTCAATTTCCAGATCAGCTTTCCGGCGGTGAACAGCAGCGTGTATCGATCGCTCGTTCGATCGTCAATCATCCTGAGGTTGTCATTGCAGATGAACCGACAGGAAACCTTGATCCAGATACTTCATGGGAAATCATGAAGACACTGGAAGAGATTAATAACCGCGGAACAACAGTCGTCATGGCGACACACAACAAAGAGATTGTAAACAGCATGAAGAAACGCGTCATCGCAATCGAAGATGGAATGATTGTGCGTGACGAAGCAAGAGGGGAGTACGGAATTTATGATTAAAACTCTCTCGCGGCATTTACGTGAGAGCTTCCGTTCACTTGGAAGAAACACGTGGATGACATTTGCATCAATTAGTGCGGTCACTGTCACATTGATTTTAGTTGGGGTTTTTCTTGTTATTATGCTCAACTTGAATAACATGGCATCGAACGCTGAGAAAGAAGTAGAAGTAAAAGTTCTCATCGATTTAACTGCGAATCAAAAGCAGCAGGATGAATTAAAAGCAGAAATTGAGAAGATTCCTGAAATCAGTGATGTGAAATATTCATCCAAGGATGATGAACTAAAAGCACTGATTAAAAGCTTTGGTGAAAATGGACAATCTATGGGACTGGTTGATCAAGAAAACCCATTAAATGATGCGTTTATTGTGAAAACAACAGATCCCCACGATACACCAAAAGTAGCGAAGAAATTAGAAAACCTAAAAGGGACGTATAAAGTCACTTATGGAAAAGAAGAGGTCAGCCGACTCTTTAATGTTGTCGGAGTGGCACGTAATGTCGGCATCGCACTTATTATTGGGCTTTTATTTACAGCGATGTTCTTGATTTCCAATACGATCAAAATTACGATTTTTGCTAGACGTAAAGAAATTGAGATTATGAAACTAGTAGGTGCAACGAACTGGTTTATCCGCTGGCCGTTCTTCATCGAAGGATTACTACTTGGTGTATTTGGCTCGATTATACCAATCGCTGTATTGCTTGGCACGTATCAATATGCTGTCGGCTGGGTGGCGCCAAGGGTACAAGGTTCATTTATTTCAATGCTTCCATACAATCCGTTTGTCTATCAAGTATCACTGGTCCTTCTATTGATCGGTGCCATTATCGGTGTGTGGGGAAGTTTAACGTCCATCCGTAAATTCTTGAAAGTATAAATCTATTTATATTGATGGCAGCACTCGAGGATTCTATAGAAGATGTGACCGGTTGATCCAAATCATCCGGTCGACTCTTCATGCAGGCAGTTGTCATGGGAGGGGAATATCGTTTTGAAAAGAAAGCTGATGATGGCTGGAATGGCAGCGTTTATTGGAACAACGTGGCTATACATTCCAGGGAACGAAAATCGTGCATTCGCATACGAAGACCTAGATCAAAAACGTCAACAAATTGAAGAGAAAACATCGAAGACTGAATCAACCTTGAAGAAAAAGAAATCAGAACTGGCAAAGCTTGAAAAGAAAGAATCAAAGCTAAAGCAAGAAATTGAAAAAATTGACCAAAAAGTAAGTGCCGCAACTGAAAAAGTCGCTGAAAAAGAAAAAGAGGTCAAACAGACGAAACAAGAGATCAAAAAACTAAAAAAAGAGATTGAAGTCATCAACGAGCGAATTGAAAAGAGAAAAGCGATTTTCAAAGATCGAATTCGTTCTATGCAAAAAAGTGGCGGTACAATCAACTATTTAGATGTGCTGCTAGGTGCTCGTAGCTTTAGTGATTTTGTCAGTCGTGTGGGAGCTGTTACAACCATTGTCGAAGCAGATAAAGACATGATTACAGAACACGAAAATGATTTGGAGCTAGTAGAGCAAAAAGAAGCAGAGCTAAATAAACAGCTAAGTGGACTTGAAACATCTTTGAAAGAGCTTGAAACGTTGAAAAAGGACCTATCTAAACAGCAAAAAGAAAAAGGAAAAGTCCTTGGTCATGTAACGGAAGAAAAAGAACATGCACATGATGAACTAGGAAAGCTTGAAAATGAACAAGAAATTTTAGCGAATCAAAAAGCGGCGGTAAAGTCTGAAGAGGCACGTCGTCAAAAAGAAGAAGCGAAGAAAGCAGAACAAGCAGTTGCTGAAAAAAGTGCACCTGCACCAAGTGGAGGATCTGATCAAGTGTCAGATACACCAGCAAGTAGCTCAGGTTTCATTAAACCAGCTGCAGGCCGTTTCTCATCAGGCTTTGGCGGACGTTCTGGCGGACAGCATTACGGATTAGATATCGCTGCAAAAGGCACTGTATCTGTCGTTGCAGCCGCATCTGGAACAGTCACGAACTCAAGCTACTCGTCGAGTTATGGGAACGTGGTGTTCATTACACATAACATCAATGGCCAAACGTATCAAACGGTATACGCTCATCTTTCAACAAGAAGTGTGTCAACAGGTCAAAGAGTCGAGCAAGGTCAATTCCTTGGATATATGGGCAACACAGGTCAGTCTTATGGCCAGCATCTTCATTTTGAAATTCATAAAGGATTATGGAATGGCGCGAAATCAAATGCAGTCAATCCAGCGCAATATATCCGCTGACAAAAAGCCGATAACAGCATGTTATCGGCTTTTTTCATGTAGATGAAATTAAAATAACAGCAGTAATCCGGCAATAATAGGTGTTAAAAGCACAGCGGATTTTAAGAGAGGTTTCGGCGCAAGGCGTGTAAATTTTGCCCCAATAAAAGCTCCTAATACGGTACCGATTAAGATCTGAACGAGCAGGATAAAGTCAACATAGCCTTCTGAAATATAACCAATTCCACCGCCAATAGAGATTGGAATAATCACTAGCATCGTTGTGCCAACAGCTTGTCTAATAGACAGCTTCAGCAAAATCAAAAGCCCCACTTGAATAAATGGTGCTGATCCGATACCGAACATCCCTGAAAGCATCCCTGATACAAGGCCTAATATAATGCCCCTGATCAGCAATTGGCGTGAAGAAAGCGGCTGTTGTTCAGCATCTTCTTTTAGGACAAACAATTTGATCATCATAAAAACAGCAGATAAAAAGAGCATACCAGCTGTTAAATAGTGCAGGCTATCCTCTGGAATAAAAGGAGCCACTTTTGCTCCGGCAAATGAAGCAATACAAGCTAGTGCACCGACAATCAAACCTGATTTGAGCTGAATATTTCCTTCTCGGTAGTGGCTGTATGCACCAGATAAAGTCGTAAATGCCATAGCAGCTAAAGATGTCCCAAGTGCAGTATGGATTGGTACATCAAAGATTAACGTCAGCAATGCGATGACAAAACCAGCCCCGCCAGCTCCTACAAACCCTAGTAAAATTCCTAATAAAAGCATCGTCAATATAATATACATAGCGAAGACTCCTTCTCGATCGTAACAAAATAAAAATTACACCTAATGAAATGATTAGTCAAGCCTCCCTAGGAGAATGTCTTTACATGAAATCCCTTCTTCTGGCATATAATAACTCAGGTCATCAGGAAGAGTTGAAGAAGGAGGCCAAATATGAAAAAACAAATCGCATCCATCATGGCAAGTGTCATTCTCATCATCAGTGCAGGGGTTATGACGCATAAAGAGGCGACTCAAGCGGAGTCACCGAAAGCGGCTGCTGCAGTGGCTGGACAAGCTCAATCAAGTGATCGAGCGAAGGAAAACGGAATGGAGAAAATTGAGAAAGCCTATGACCTCATTTCGAATGAATATGTAGAGGAAGTGGATCGTCAAAAGCTGCTTGAAGGTGCCATTCAAGGAATGCTTTCAACCTTAAATGATCCGTATTCAGTATACATGGACAAGCAAACCGCAAAGCAATTTTCGGATTCACTTGATTCCTCATTTGAAGGAATTGGGGCAGAAGTTGGAATGGATGAAGGAAAGATTATCATTGTCTCTGCCTTTAAAAAATCCCCTGCGGCAAAGGCGGGTCTGAAACCGAAAGATGAAATCATCAGCATTGACGGTGAGACGATGAAAGAAAAAAGCCTAAACGATGCTGTACTGAAAATAAGAGGGAAAAAAGGAACGTCTGTCGCCTTGAAAATCAGACGAAATGGAATTGAAAAAGAGTTAACATTCCATATCAAACGAGAAGAAATCCCGCTTGAAACCGTAACGGCTTCAATGAAAGAGGTCAATGGTCATAAAACAGGCTATATCGCGATCTCTAGCTTCTCTGAAGATACGGCGAAGGATTTCACGGCAAGCTTGAATAAGCTCGAGAAAAAGGGCATGGAAGGCCTTGTGCTGGACGTGAGAGGAAATCCTGGCGGCTATCTACAAAGTGTGGAAGACATTTTGAAACATTTTATCACAAAGGATCAGCCATATATTCAAATTGCAGAACGGAATGGCGATCGAAAACGATATTTTTCAAAACGAAAAGAACAAAAACCATACCCAATCAATGTCTTAATTGATAAAGGAAGTGCATCCGCTTCTGAAATTCTGGCTGGTGCCATGAAAGAAGCAGGGAAGTATGAAGTGGTAGGTGACGTTTCCTTTGGTAAAGGAACTGTGCAGCAGGCGGTACCAATGGGAGATGGAAGTAACATTAAATTAACGCTGTATAAGTGGCTGACACCGAAAGGGAATTGGATTCACAAAAAAGGCGTTGTGCCGACCATTGCGATTCATCAACCAGATTACTTCACCGTTGGCCCGCTCCAGCTGAAAGAACCGCTTCAGCTTGATATGAACAATGAAGAAGTCAGACAAGCACAGACATTGTTAAAAGGATTATCATTTGACCCTGGCAGAGTAGATGGATATTTTGACGAAGAAACGAAAAAGGCTGTACTCGCATTTCAAAGCACATACAATCTCGAAAAATCAGGCGTGATTGATTTAAAGACAGCGAAAATGATGAACAAGATGGTAGATGAAGTGAAATCTTATGAAAAGAATGATCTTCAGCTGCAAACTGCACTAAAAGCACTATATCTCAAAAAATAAAGAGGCGAATAAATGCCTCTTTTTTTTGGTTCATAAGTGTTACGAACATGTAATAATTTATTCTTAAAAATATATTATATCGAGAAATATATTCATTTATTTTACAAAAAACATAACATTCCTTCGAATTTACCCGATAACATATTTATATAAGAGACTTTCTGTTGATTTAAACATGTCATGAAAATGAAACTTTTGAAAGTTGTATGTTACATAAATAATTCTTACAATAAAAAGTAGCACTCATTTTAAATATTTTATTTTTTGCGGATATTCAGCTTAAGCATTGAGCTGTACCGAGGTTTGCGCTTTTCTTAAAAGAACTAGTAAATGGGGGTACACAATTGAAAAGGGCAAGTATTGTGAGAGAGAAAAAATATTACGAGTTGGTAGAGGAGCTTAAGAGTCGTACGAAAGATGTGACGTTTTCGGCTACAAAGGCATTAAGTCTACTCATGCTGTTAAGCAGGTACTTGGTCAATTACACAACGGTAGAATCAGTCGACGAGATCGATGAAGACTGTGCTGAGATATACTTCAATTATTTAATGGATAATCATAAGAGACTTGGTATAAACTTAACCGACATCAAGAGGTCCATGCAGCTTCTCGGCGGCATACTAGATGTAGATGTAAATCACTATTTAAAAGATTTTTCACTGTCGAATGTCACACTTTGGATGAATCAGGAGAAATAAACCTGATGTCAAGCATCGATTTATTTGATAGAATAAGAGAAAATGCTTGACTTGGGCGGTGAACGATAATGAGCTCGGAGTGGATGGGAGCCGGATTAAAAGCGGTCGGTCTGTTTTTAATCCATCCTCTTTTTTATTTTATGATATTAATCAGCCTATTATATGGCTACATCCGCGTAAAGCGGGAGAGAAAAGCGTTTCAAACAAGAATAGAAGATGTTTACGATGAACTGAAATTTACATATTCAAAGGGATGGGTTCCAGGAATTTGTCTATCGATCATATCTGTAGGCTTAGGGATTTCCCTTCCGCCTGGATTCATCGTGCTGATTGCAGCGATGACCATCGTTTTCTCTTTATTCTTTAAGGCGAGTGCGCTTTCGTCTGCATACACACTCGGTTTCAGTTTTATTGCGGCATTTGGACTGATGTCTGTTCAAGTGAGCCATTCTTGGCTGCCGCAGCTTTCAATGATGAATGCATCAGCCGTTGTGATCCTGTTAGGACTACTGTTAATGACCGAAGGCATCTTAGCCTATCGAACGGCGCATTTACGTACATCGCCTGCAATGGTGATGAGTGCGAGAGGACTCTTGATCGGCCAGCAGCGAGCAAACCGTCTGTGGCTTCTACCACTTGTTTTGCTGATGCCGGCAGGTGAATGGACTTCTTCTCTGCCATGGTGGCCTGTGCTTCAAGTGCACGATCAAAGCTTTTCATTTATTGTGATCCCATACATCATCGGCTTTGGCCAGCGTATTCAAGGATCGCTGCCAATTGTGAGTATTCAAATTACGTCACGCCGTATTATGATGCTCGGTCTAGCTGTAGCTGTAGTAGGTGCGGCAAGTATTTGGTTTGAGCCGATTGCGTGGGGAGCTGTTGTTCTAGCGATTGCAGGAAGAGCCTTTTTATCATGGAAGCAGAGGGTGAATGACAACGCTGCACCATTCTTTTTCTCTAAGCGGAATCAAGGGCTTATGGTGCTTGGTATCATTCCGAATACCCCTGCGGCTGATTTAAAGCTTGAGATCGGAGAAATGATTACAAAGGTCAATGGAATCGAGATCAAAACCGTTTCAGAATTTTATGAAGCACTACAAACCAATCGTGCTCTGACAAAGCTTGAGATCATTGGTCTCAATGGTCAGACAAGATTTGAGAAACGCGCCTCTTACGAAGGGGAGCATCACCAGCTTGGTATCTTGTTTGTGAAGGACGATTCACAGCAAGAGCCAACGGCGATTTCATCTTAAAAAAAGCTGCTAAAGATGGCAGCTTTTTTCTTTTGGGCGCGTTTCTCTCCCATAGGATTCACCCCATTCACGCATGGCAAAGATAATGGGCTTTAACGTATTTCCAAGAGAAGTCAGTGAATACTCGACACGAGGAGGAACTTCCTCATAGACTTCACGGTGAACAATCCCGTCTTGTTCAAGTTCTCGTAATTGCAACGTCAGGACACGCTGCGAAATTCTTGGCAGAAGCCGGCGTATTTCGTTGTAACGCTTTGGACCGCAAGTCAAATGATAAAGGATGACGCCTTTCCATTTCCCTCCGATGACATTTGTAGTGATAGACACGGGACAGCCATGATTCACAATACTGACTGGATTGGATGGTACACTCATCTCAACATTCCTTTCTTAAACGAAAATGGTCATAAACGAACATGTTTGTGCCTAACGAACAAAAATGTGCGTACTTGAATCAATGGAAGCTTTTCTTTTACCATAGAGATAGACATCACACATTCGGGTTGTTTGTTTTCCTATCATAACAATTTCTACGAGGGAATGGAAAGAAATTGGATTGTGGGAACACACCTGTTCATTAGAAAGGATGAATAACATGCGAGACAAAGAGCTATTAAAAAAAGAAATCATTGAGGCGTATGAATTCCGTCATGCGACAAAAGAGTTTGACCCAGCGAAAAAGATTCCAGAGGATGATTTTGCATTTATTTTAGAAACAGGAAGACTTTCTCCAAGCTCTGTAGGGTTTGAGCCTTGGAAGTTCCTCGTTGTTCAAAATGAAGCATTTAGAGAAAAATTAAAAGAGTATACATGGGGAGCGCAAAAGCAGCTTCCAACTGCCAGCCATTTTGTGATCATCTTGGCAAGAACAGATGCCCGCTATGATTCAGCATATGCAGAATACATCAACAAGCAAATCAAAGGAATGACAGACGAAACGTTTGAAATGGTCAAGGGGCGCTACAGAGAATTCCAAGAGAATGATCTTCATCTACTAGAAAATGACCGTACATTATTTGATTGGGCTTCAAAACAAACGTATATTGCCTTAGGTAACATGATGACAGCTGCGGCACAGATCGGCATTGATTCATGCCCAGTTGAAGGATTTAGCTACGATCACATCCATCGTATCTTAGAAGAAGAAGGGTTACTGGAAGATGGTCAATACGACATCTCTGTCATGGCAGCCTTTGGTTATCGTGTCACTGAGCCAAAACGCGGCAAAACACGTCGCCCGATGGATGAAGTAGCTGTTTGGATTCGTTAATCGCTGTTTGTCTGAAAAAGGCTGTTGACAATTGCGTGGTTAGTCAGTATATTTAAAAAATAAAATCTTTGACGAATATACAAATTTGACTATAAACGCTTTGACTTGAGAATAGTAAATGAACATCCGTTTTTTAAGAGAGCTGCGGGTCGGTGCAACGCAGTAAAACGAATCATTGAACTCGCTCAAAGAGCGGTAAGACTGAATGAATAGTAAGTCTTTACGTGTGACCTCCGTTATCGGGTTTTAAGTTGGATTCAGCCATGGCTGAATCAATAAGAGTGGTAACGCGGTTGCAAGGTCAGTCGTCTCTTCCAGGAGATGGCTGGCCTTTTTATATGCTTTTATCTCATGTTTGTCTGAAGATTCAAATTTAAAGGAGCTATAGAAAATGGAAAAGGAACATGTGCAGTTAAAACGAACAATGACATCAAGGCATATTATGATGCTTGCGCTTGGCGGTGCCATCGGTGCTGGTCTGTTTAAAGGAAGCAGTTCTGCCATTGATATTGCGGGTCCTGCTGTCATTTTGGCATACATGATTGGTGGTCTTATTTTATTATTTATTATGCAAGGACTTGCCGAAATGACCGTTGCACGACCTGGAGCAAGAACATTCCGTGACTTGATTGAACCTGTGTTAGGAAAATATCCGGCCTATTTCTTAGACTGGATCTATTGGAAGATGTGGGTGCTGAACATTGCAGCAGAAGCGATTGTGTCGGCCATCTTTATTCAGTACTGGTTCCCACAAGTGCCAATCTGGATGCTTGTGTTAATCATTTCACTTGTAGTCACAATCATTAATGTTTGCTCAGTCAAAATGTTTGCTGAGACAGAGTATTGGTTAGCTTCTATTAAAATTGCTGTCATCATCTTATTTATTATCATTGGATTTACCATGCTATTTGTCTCATTCGGACAGCATGCAGCACCTGGATTGTCTAACTTAACGGATCACGGTGGATTTTTCCCAAATGGTACTGGCGGATTAATTGCAGCAATGCTGGTTGTCGTGTATTCATATGGTGGGACGGAGATGATTGGGGTCACGTTAGCAGAAACAAAAAACCCTGAAAAAGTCATCCCAAAGGCCATTCAAAGTACGTTTGTACGCATCATCGGTTTTTATGTACTGCCGTTCTTTATTATTGTCAGCTTAATCCCTTGGAATCAAGTAAACAATGAGCAAGTAAGTCCATTTGTGACAGTGTTTGCAACAATCGGAGTACCATATGCTAGTGACATCATGAATGGTATTATCTTACTAGCGATTTTGTCTTCTATGAACTCTGGCTTGTATGCTTCATCACGGGTGCTTTATACACAGGCAATGGATGGCCGTGTATGGAAAGGATTCTCCAAGCTGTCAAAACAGCAGGTGCCTGTTCGAGCCATCCTTGTATGTACATCTACTTTGTATGCAGCTGTATTGATTTCTCTTTTTGTAGGAAGTCAAACGTTTAATTACTTGATGGGCTCTTTAAGTTACACAGTTCTATTCATCTGGTTTATCATTGCCGTCGGTCATTTGAAATCTCGAAGCGTCGCACAGCCAGGCGGATATCGCGTGAAGCTGTATCCTTTCACAACGTGGTTTTCCGTTATTGCGATCATGGCCATTTTTGTCGGCGTTGTATTCAATACACCAATTGTTCAAACGCTGGTCACCATGGGTATTTATTTAATCATTACACTTTCTTTCTTTATTAACAGAAAACGGTTTGAAACAGCCGTCTAATCTATTAAAAAGCGTGCAGGACCTTCTGAAGGGTCTCGCACGCTTTTTTTAATGCTGTTTATATTGCTTGAAGTGGACAGGGGATTGAACGGGATGTGGCTTTGCCTGAAGGCCATAGCTCTCCCTGACGATATAAAGCGGCCGGTCCTTGGCTTCATCGTAGATTCGGCCGATATACTCTCCGATCATGCCTAACATAAAGAGGATGATCCCGCTAAAGAATAGCTGAATGACAATTAATGAACTCCAGCCGGTGATGGTGCTGTTAGTAAAAAGCTTTAAATATAAAACTAGAAACATCGAAATGAAGCCAATAGCTGAAAGGACAATGCCTGCCACGCTGGCCAGCTTTAAAGGTTTATAAGAAAAAGATGTGATCCCATCCATCGAGAGCTTGAGCATCTTTTTGAGAGGGTACTTTGTTTCTCCTGCCAACCGCTCATCCCGAACATATTCTACCGCAATCTGTTTGAAGCCAACCCAGCTCACTAATCCGCGGACAAATGGGTTTTTCTCGCGTATTTTTCTCATTTCATGACACACTTTACGATCCATCAATCTAAAGTCGCCGGTGTCAATAGGAATATCTACTTCGGTGATTTGACGTAGCACTCGGTAGAAAAGGGAAGCCGTGTACTTTTTGAAAGCTGTTTCGCCTTTTCGTTGCGTGCGGACCGCGTATACGACCTCATAGCCTTCCTTCCATTTTTCAATCATGTCTAAAATCAATTCAGGTGGATCTTGTAAATCCGCATCAATCACTACGACAGCTTCTCCCTTTGCATAATCCATTCCCGCTGTAATGGCAATTTGATGCCCAAAGTTACGAGAAAAATCAATAAGTCTCACATGCGGATCAGTCTGGCAGTACCCTTTAATCAGTTCAGCTGTTCGATCCATACTGCCGTCATTGACGAAGAGAAGCTCATATGCTTCTCCCGTCGAATCCATGACGGTCTTGAGGCGCTGATACGATTCATGGATCACAAGTTCTTCATTATACACTGGGACTACAACAGAGTATTGTATGTTCTTTTCCATCAGTCATCGTTCCTCCCTTTTAATAGATGAATTAATCAACGGATAGTTCATAAAGAGTACCGCTCTCCATTCCGCCCATTCGTCCATTTGACTGATCATTTTGTTCGGATTGTTGGCTGCCTGTTTGCTGGTTCGTTTTGGATGTAGAGCTATTCTGCCATTTAGAAGCAGTTACTTCTTTGCCATTTTTTTGAATCCAAGTAAGAATGTCAGAGCTGCCGCCTCTCATACCAGAAAGATAGAAGTATTTGATTTTGCCGTCTTTAACGAGCTGTTTGAATTCATTAAGCGTGAGAATGTTATCAGATCCACTAAATCCACCTAATGCCATAACAGCTTTTCCTGTTTTAATAATGTAAGGCGAAGCAGTGGTTGCATCTGTTGTCCCGAATAGGAATTCTTCTCCCGTATTGTTTTTCTCAAGATAGCTGATCAGCTTTTCATTGACTTGTGAACTCATGCTGCCACTTGAAGTTGCAAGCTGAGGACCAGCCTCTGGCAGCATACTGTTTCCTCCGTAAAGAAGAGGTGTGCTTGCCCAGTATAGTGGTGCGATCAGCATCCCAAGGATGGCAATGAGAGACATGAATTGTTTTAGTTTTTCTTTCCCTTTTACCAAGAGTAGAGAAAGGGTGCTTCCAACACCAATGATACCGACTGCAATGCTTAGTCCAAGACCGATCGTGCTTGTAAAAGTGGATAGGATAAAGATTTCAAATGCGGTTGTGACGAATATCGCAATTGGCAGTAGCCATTTTTTAAAGCCAGTTCCCGTTTGAAACAATTGAGTCATAGAAACCCATCCGGCTCCTGCTAATACAGCAATTGGCGGTGCCAGCATGATTAAATAATAGTGATGGAAAAATCCAGCTACACTGAAGAATGCAGCAACAGGTATAAGCCAAGCTAACCAAAATAGTGTTTCTTTTTGTTTTGTATTGAGACGTCTTCTTTCAAAGGCTGTCGAGAAGAAGATACCAATCGCACCAAAGAGCGCAAATGGAAGCAGCCAGCTGATTTGATCGGACAGTTCAGATTGGAACAGACGTAATGGCCCTTTTGTTCCTGTTCCAAACATGCCAGAACCATTTCCCATTTTTCCGCCCCCGCCATTTGGCGGTCCATCACCATTACCGCCTGAAGGCATATCAGGTGGTGTTGTGCCGTTTGCATTGCTTGGTGGTCCTTGCATTGAAGGCTGTTCCTGACTGGATGATTGGTTTGAATTATCTGAGTTGTTTTGAGTTCCATTTGATGGCGGCTGAGGCATGGTGGATGAATTATTGTCATTTTGCTGATCACCCTGCTGTGAAGGTGGCTGTCCCTCACCCTGATTTGTGCCGCCTCCTCCGCCAGACTGTTGACCAGTCAACCGCTGCAGACCATTGTAACCAAAGGCTAATTCTAGTGCTGAGTTCGATTGACTTGATCCCATATAAGGACGATTGTCTTTGGAAGTGAGATCAACCGCTATAGACCATGAAGCAGATACACCTAAAAGAACAATCATTGAAATCATCAGCGATAACAACTTTTTCTTCCATGTCGTTCGATAGGCAATGATGTAAAACAGGACGAGAGCCGGTACAATCATATACGCTTGTAGCATTTTTGTATTAAAACCGACACCGATCATTGCAAAAGAAGCAATCGCCCAAAGCACTTTCTGCTGTTTCACAGCCTTGAACATCATGGCTGTTGCGAGTAAAAGAATAAAGACGAGTAAGCTGTCAATGTTATTTGTACGAGATACAGCAACTGCGATTGGTGTACACGCCATAATGAGTGCTGACAGTCTTGCTGCAGCCTGGCCAAATGTAGGTTTGACTAGGCGGTAGATTAAATAAACAGATCCAATGCCAGCTAAAGCTTGGGGTAAGATCACACTCCAGCCATGCAGGCCGAAAATTTTGGCGCTGATCGTTTGCAGCCAGAAGGCGAGCGGTGGTTTATCCACCGTGACATAACCTGAGGGATCGAACGAAGCAAAGAAGAAATTATGCCAGCTTTGCATCATACTTGTGACCGCCGCTGTATAATAAGCGTTCACCGTATCGTCGTTCCAAATGTTATAAATGTTTAAAATGGCAGATAAAATCAATATGAAAAATAAATAAAGATCAAATTTCTGAAAGCGTCTAATCAAAAGCTTGTCACTCCTTTTTCTTAACTTGAAAAAAGTGTAACAAGCAAATATGAATAAATTGTTAATAAAAAAAGGCCAATTCTTTATTTTTCTGTTGAATAAAAACAGCTCTAGAAAAGAGCTGTTTTGTTTAAGATGTCATCTTATTTTATGAGGAGACAGGCGGAGTTTCAGTGCTCTCTGCACTTGGTAATTGTATAACAGCGGTCGTACCTAGGCCTTGTTCAGATTGAAGAACGAACGTGCCACGATGTTTTTTTATAATTTGATAAACAATGGCTAGTCCAAGACCAGAGCCGCCATCTTTTCTTGTGCGGGCTTTATTCACTCGATAAAAACGCTCAGAAACATGAGGGAGATCTCCTTTTGGAATTCCGCTGCCTTCATCTGTGATTCTCAATTCAGCAGTTTGTTGGTGAACGAATAATTCAATCGAAATCGATTTTCCTGATGGCGTGTAATGGATGGCATTGTCCAATAAATTACGAACGACTTGCTCAAGTCGATCGCTATCACCATAAATAATACAATCTTCTTCGAGTTCTCGGTTGAACGAGATTCCCTTTTGACTAGTAATGAATGTCATTTGATCAAGAACATCATGAATAAGCTGCGCAAAGACGATTGGTTCCATCGTTAGTGGGTAAGATTCCCCCTCTAACTGTGCGAGATCAAGAAGGTCATGGACGAGCCGGCTTAATCGTGTGGATTCGTCTTGAATAATCTGCATGCCTTTCTTTTGATCAATAATGCCTTCTTCAATTCCTTCAGCATAGCCTTTCATATAACTTAAAGGCGTTCTCAGTTCGTGGGAGACATTGGCAAGGAACTCTCTGCGATGTTGTTCAACTTTTTCTAAGGTAGAGGACAGTTTATTAAAGGAACGGCTCAGCTGATTTAACTCATCCCCTTTTTTGGTCACAGCCATGCGTTTTGAAAAATCACCAGATTCCATTTCCATTGCAATTTCTTTCATTTGATTGATCGTCCTTACGACTTTATTAGAACTTTTATATCCAATAAAGAAAATCAAAAGCAGGATAATTAAAATAGAGATGCCAAGCGTTAATCGAATTTGAACAAACGGTTCATACACATCAGATAAAGGCATAGAGAGGAAAATGGTTCCTGATAAATCATTTTTGTTTGAGAACACAGGGATGGCAATCCCGAGAATATCTTGATGAAACTGGGGGTGTTCTCTAATTAACACAACTGTTTTCCCCTGAAGAAGCTTTTGGCGTTCTTTAAACGTAATGAGGTTATCGTTTGTATTCGTATCAAAAGGAATACCGCTTGAAAGCTCCATAGGATCATCAGTAAAAATAACACTTGCCTGACTTGAGTCATTTGCCCACTTCATTCTGTCAGTAAAATATGTGTCTTTCCCGTGTTTGTGATAGATTTCTGCCAGTTTCTTTCCTTGTAAACTTAAAGAGTCAATCTGTTTATCTATATATAAGTGCTGGTATAAGTAATAAGTCAGGGCAAGAGCTGAGGCAGCAACGATGCCTATAACTGAAAGGATTAAGAAAAGCACTTTCCTTTTAATAGATAATGGCTTCATTTGTCCTCCTCAAACTTATAGCCGACACCCCAAACGGTTTTAATATACCGTTCCGCTTCCTTTAATTTCAGTCTTAGTGTTTTAATATGTGTATCGACTGTTCTTAAAGAGCCACTAGGTGAGTGTGATTCCCACAATTTTTGATAGAGCTGTTCACGGGAAAAGACTTGGCCTTGATTGAGCAGAAGAAACATAAGTAAATCAAATTCTCTTCTTGTTAAATTGATGGGCTTTTGCTTGAGATAGACTTGTCTGCCGTCTTGATCGATCTCCAAGTCACCAATCATGATTCGACTGCGCTTTAAAGAAAGACCTCTAATTCGTCTTAATGTCGTTTCAATTCTAGCTGCAAGCTCACGTAGACTAAAAGGCTTCATGATGTAGTCGTCTGCTCCAATTTCCAGCCCCTTAATGCGATCTTCTTCATAACTTCTAGCTGTTAAAAATAAAATGGGGATTTGGGAGGTTTGCCTGATGCGCTGGCAGACTTCGAATCCATCCATATCTGGCATCATAATATCCAATACAACAAGGTCAATGGCCTCTTTTTCAAGCTGATGTAAGGCGCCCGTGCCATTATTTGCAGTTATCACGTGAAAGCCTTGTCTCTGCAAAAAGGATCCGATTAACTCAAGCATATCTAATTCATCATCTACTATTAAAATATTCATCTGTTCTTTCATTTCTTTTCCTCCAACATGATAGCATAAGGTCCTGCTGGGATGTTCAGTCGGTTCTTCAACATAAATGTATGTTTGTCGATGACGGATACTGAATTGTCATCTAAGTTACTGACATATATAGATGAGGAATCAGCAGTGATATAATTCGGATTTTGACCGGTCTCAACAGAGGAAAGCAGTTTGTTTTTCTCGGTATTTACTTTATATAGTGTGTGGTCTCCATGACATAATACATATAAAGTAGAAGAGTTTTTTTCTGAAAAAAATGCGACTGGCATAACACCTAGTTTGATTTCTCGCTGTTTTTTACCTGTTTTAGGGTCGTAAGCAAAAATGCTCTTATTTAATGTGCCCGGTTTACCGTGCCCTCCAACCCAAATGGAATGCCCATCAAAATGAATGCCAGATGGCCGTTCTAGGACGGAAATCGTTCGTATCTTTTTTTTCTTTTCAATATCAATGACTGAAACAGAATGACTTTTTGCATTTAAAACAAACAACGTTCCTGAAGAAGACAACGCCATAGAAGAGGGTAATGTCCCGGTCTTCACAGTTGCTTTTATTTTCTTGTGCACTGTATCGATAAAATAAACGACATTTTTCTCTGAATCGGTCACAAGTAAAGTGTTGGTATCCGCATCATACGCAAGTGAAGTCAGACCTTTATTCATATCCATATAGTCCGCTGCTGTTCCTTTTTTTAAATTGATTTCTATAAGAGATTGTCCTTCCTTACTTGATGCAATGATCACGTCTTTGTTGATGTGAACAAGATCAGTGAGAGGATGTTTTAAATCAACGGAAGAGACAATTTTATTTTTTTGTAAATCAACGATTGAAAAGGAGGCTTTTTTTAGTTGAGAAATGACAGCAATTGATTGAGAGCTGCCAGGTGGCGTAAATTGCTGGTCTTTTCCGCAGCCTGCTAGGAAAAATAGTAGAGCTGACAAGCATATTAAAAAATATTTCACTCGTTTCATCCTTCTGCTCCTTTGGTGCTCTATTTTCAAAAAGCATAACACAAAAATTGTGAAAAAAAATCGAAGTTATGAATGCTGGAAGATATGAAAAGAAGTTTTTAGGTGGGGAAGTAGAGTTGAATGAAAGTTGAAATTTCTTTTTCGTTTATTCATATGACATTTTTTCATGAGTAAAAGATCATTTTCACAGTTTGATCATTGTATCCATAATCGGTTACAGTAACAAATAATCATAGCTCCCCCGCCCTAAATAGAGCGAAGGGAGTCATTAAGCAGAGTGTTCAGATGAATGAGAAGTGGGTTTCGTTTTTAGACGATGAGAGAGGAGGAAACCAAGAATACCTGCGCCCATTAATACGATAAATAAAGATTGAAAACCACTTAATATACCAATTAAAGTAGATGAAATGATACTTCCGAAATATCGAAAGGTAGAAAAAATCCCAGATGCAGAGCCGGATAAACTCTGATCAACAGATGTTAAAGAAGCCATCTGCATGCTAGTCATGCCAATACCTGATGAGATCCCCCCAGCGACTAATGTGATGATAAGGAGTGGTAAATTTGGGTAGCTGCTTAGTGTGATCAGCATAACACCGGATAAAGTAAGGCATAGAAATGAAAATCGAATCATTTTTTTGGCACCTTTTATTGGATGGAGCTTTGCTCCGAGTAATCCACTAATAGACATACAGAGTGAAAAGATCGAAAGGAAAATCCCGCTTTGTGTATGAGAAAGCGCGAGTTTTTGCTCCATAAACAGCGGCATGATGAGAAGAATCGCGTACATCACAAAATTACTAAGCATGATAGAAAGGTTAGCGTTCGTAAAAGTACTGTTTTTAAATAGTGTCAAATCAATGATGGGATTTGTAACTTTTCGTACGTGTTTGAAAAATAAAGGAATGGAAATGACCGCTAGAACGCCATAGATCATGTATTCGTTTAATACTTGGCTTTTAGTAAACAAAATGAGTGTGGCGATCCCGATTGTTAAGTATAACGAACCGATGATATCTACATTGGCTTGTAAACGTGTATGTTTCATCTTCGGAATCATAAAAACGCCTGTCACAAGTGTGAGAATCAAAAATGGTATATTCACTAGGAAAATGGAATGCCAGTCAAAGCTCTGAATGAGAATAGAGCCGATAAAAGGTCCAAGTGCGGCACCAATTCCCGCTCCAAAACCGAAAAAACCCATAGTTTTAGAAAGCTTTTCATGTGATACTGTTGCACGAATTAAAGCAATGCTGTTCGGCGTTAATATAGCTCCGCCTGCCGCTTGAATTGATCGGAAGCTAATAAGAAAAGCAAGATTAGGTGCGAAAGCACATCCAATGGAGCCAATCAAAAAGAGTATCACACCAGCTAAATACATGCTGCGGTGGCCGTATATATCTCCCAGCTTACCCGCAATAGGTTGAGTGACTGCCATGACAATTAGATAAATCGTGACCACCCAAGTAATGTTTGATATGGATTGATCGTAATAAGTTGATATAGATGATAGAGCGACTGCGATCATGGTTGAATTGACTGGAACTAAAATAGCTCCAAGCAGCAAAGAATAAATGATCAAGTTCTCTTTTTTAAGATTCAATGTGTTTACCACCTTTGTAAAAAAGAAGAATTTCACCCAATTAAGTGGGGGAAATTCCTCTCATGAAAATGTGTGTGCATGTCTCAATAAAGTCTTCTTTTTTTGTTAAAACAAGCTGAATGTCTTGCTCTAGCTGTTGAATGAAAAAGCCAAAATACGTGCTAATAAATATATCTGCATAGATGTCTTCTTTTCCTTCTAATACACGATGCTGAGCACCCATTTTTTTGAAATAATGAATCAGCATGTCTCTCAATTCTTGAGGATAAATTTTTTCATGGTCTGTTAAATCTTTAAACATAGCGGGTTCTCTCATGCTGATATAGATAAATTCTTTTTTTGAAGTCAAATCTTCAAGGAAATAGCTACCGAGAAATTTTAAATCGGTGTATAAATCGTCTTTAAATTCTGCTTCAAGGGTTTTGGTCGGTGTTGATTTCATTTTCATAATGGCAGCAATCACGCCGCGTTTGTTTTTAAAGTTACGAAAAATTGTCGCTTCACTTACATTCGCTTTTGTCGCAATTTCTTTTGTCGTTGTTTTTTGATAGCCCTTTTCAGACAATAATTCCATTGTTGCGCGAATGATCCGTTGATTTGTTGATTTTAACAAGCATACTCACCTCAGGTTATGAATGTGTTTGCAACAAAGTAAGTATACCGATAAAATCTGTGACCGCCAATATGATTCAAACAGTGACGACTATGCCCGTGAATGCTGATTTAATAACTGGATACGCCCATTGGCTCCATCTACTGTCACGAGGTCACCGGATTTTAGTTTTTCAGTTGCGATCCGTGTACCTAGGACAGCCGGTATCATATATTCTCTAGCGATAATAGCGGAATGGGACAAAATGCCGCCAGAATCGGTGATGACTGCTTTTGCGTCTCTAAATAAGCTGGTCCATAAAGGTGTCGTTGTTTTACAAACTAAAATGTCATCTTTTTCAAATTGTGAAAATTCATCAGCAGATGTAATGACTCTGACTCTTCCAGAAGTAATGCCGCTAGATGCACCAATTCCATAGATTGCATCGTCTGTGTTGTTTTCATTTTCCCTTAGCGAACCGAGCATTCTTTCTACTTGCTGTAATTCAGCTTCAGAAGGCGTTCCTGTATAAGCTGGTGGTTGGATGGATTCATTTTCCTTCATTTCAATTTTTCTTTGCTGAATGATCGAATCGTATGTGGTCGAAGTTGTGAGCGCATTGAGTACTTCATCATCGTAAAGATACCAAAGGTCTTCTTGATGAGGGATCGCTCCTTTTTGAACAAGAAGTTCACCAATTTTTAAGAGATAGAGTCTCGCTTTTGCATCTAACATGGCATCAATGTAAAAGTGATGATCATCTCGAATATTGGCTGCATGGAGTGCAAAATGATAAAGTTCCTCAAATTTTGTTTTAAACGCTTCATCTGTCACTTGACTGATAAACTGTTCATACGTTTCTTGCCTTTTGATCACGGCTTGTGCAAATTCTTCATCAAAATCAGATTGGTACCGAATGTTGTTTCTAATGATGTCCAAGACAAATTCAGGATTTTCCACCCATGTTTCCTCTGTGAAATCATGGCTTTTAACAGACCGCCAACCATAGACTTGGAGAAAATCTTCTACTTTGGAAATGAAGTTTTTCCCTTTTTCTGTATGATTGAGTGCATATAATAGTTCAGCATTCGCTGAATGATCGGTAAATGCCTGAAGAAGTTCCGAATCTTGAAGGACGTCTTTTGCCAAGTGAGATAGCTTTTGATCTGTTTCAAGAGACTTGTTCATCACACCTATCATCATTTCATGCAACAGGACGACTTGTGTTTGATCGCCAGCATATGAGACAAGCATGTCTTCAATGATTCCTGATAGAATGACTTGAGGTATGACAATGTCAAAATGGTCGTCATACGCTCTTAGATAAATCTCTTTTAATTCTTGAAAGCCATTAATGGCTTCATCAATTGTCAGCGATTGAGTGATTTGCCGATCAAGTTTTTCGTATAATGGGAACAAGTTTTGCTCTAAAATGCGATACATTCTTTCGCTTAAACGAGGAAACAGTTCGAATAGGCTCTCGTCAAAAACTGGTTCGGCTACCACTTCTGCTTCTGGCATAGACGGTGAAGAATACAAATGGCCTCTATAAAGCTTGATATCTTTAATATTAAGGTCTGGTACTTGATACTTCTCTCCGATTTTCTTCATCCCGTTTTTTAAAGCAGGTATGATCAAACTTGAAAAAAGAGGACTTGTGGGTCCAGGCATATGATCGTCCATTGAAATCCAGAAGTCTTGCAGCTCTTCAGGTTTCATTTGAAAGGCTGCACCTGAGGAGCCATTTGCTGTATTGGTAAAAGCAGCAGTAATCGGTCTTGCTTGAAGTAAATAAAAAGTACCATTTGACATGCCGAATTCGATATCTACTCCATGTCCATAAAGTTCTTCTACTTGTTTTGTCATTTTCGTGATTTGGATCAATTGATCATCTCGAAGACAAAATTGGCCAGCCATCTCCTCACCTACGGGTTGTTCAATGACGCCCTCTTGACAGGGGACAATTTGCACTTCTTTTGTTCCTAGTGATTTTTCAATAGAGTACGTTTCTTTGTTTACAATAAATGTATCTGGCGTCACAAGACCGGAGACGATGGCTTCTCCTAGTCCATAGCTTGCAGTCATCATGACTTCGTTTGTTTTTCCTGATACAGGATTCTCACTAAAGATGACACCAGAGATGTCAGAATGGATCAATCCTTGTACAACAACAGCCATGAGCGGCATCTCTTCCTCGTTCTCAATCATCTCTTCCTTATATTCTGTGACTCTTGCTGCGAAGTAAGACGACCAACATTCTTTGACGGCTTGCAAGAATTCTTCATTTGTTTTGATATTTAAATAGGTCTCGTATTGACCTGCAAAGGAGGCGCCTTCGAGATCTTCCGCAACAGAAGAGGATCGCACTGCAACGGATGGATATGTTTTCAACAATGATTGAAAGGATGAAAGTAATTCTGTCTCCATTTGTGAAGGAAACGAAGCTTCTGTGATTTTTCGGGCAAGATTTTGATCAGTTGGATGGAAATTGTGATATGAAAGAAAGCTTGCAAAGCTGTTCGTTTTAATAATAAATCCATCTGGAACTGGCAGTCCGTGATTGTTTAATTTAATTAAATTCACGCCTTTTGCCCCTGCGAGTGATGCGGATTCTTCAGCCGCATGAAATAATACTGAATACATGGGAATGCCCCCTTATCCAAATAGCCAATGGTTTCATTTGTCTCTTTTTGTTTTTTTGAATGATAGTGCGCACTATCATTTTCATCATAGAATTTATTGGATGTAACTGTCAAAGACGTAAAGACCTATCTTTAGAAAGGGGACGTTTTCACTAATTTTCCTCCTCATCTATATCAAAAGTCTTCACCCGAGAAGAAAAAAAGCTGAAATCGAAAACTGTGAATTGTTCATTATGCCAATCTTTACTATAATCAAGGGAGTAGACCATGTAGAGGGAGGGTTTTTGTGATTACAAAAGCCATATTTGCACTTGTTTTTCCTTTCTTGCTCGTTATTTTATTTTCAAAGGTTACTTATAATCATTACGTTGGCATTGCATTAACAGCAGCGCTTTTATTTGCTTCGTATATGAAAGGCTATACAGAAACCTACTTTATCGTAGGATTAGATATTATTTCTTTAGTGGCCGGGGCATTGTTTATGGCCAAGAAAGAAGTCGAAAAAAGAGAGAAGGCTGAAAAACATCATTGATGTGATCCCTCTTGATGAAAAGAAAATGTTTTTGATTGCAGGAGCTGTGCTTACGATTCTAGTGAGTGCAGCTTTCTTTTTTGTGGTTTTTCTGCTGATCGAATATCTCGCTCCAAAATGTTCCATACTGAAAGGAAGGTTTCTTTAGAGGGTTATGAGCCACGGCAGAGAGGGTATGGTTGTATTGGAAATAAAAATCAAGTCAGACACGAACTTTAGTTCGTATTTTTGTGTTCTTTTATGATAATATATTCATTAGATAGATTTCGTAACGAAACGGAGGCTTTGATGTGAGTGACCGCTTTGAATTAGTTTCTAACTATCAGCCCCAAGGGGATCAGCCAAAAGCCATTGAAAAGCTTGTGGAGGGCATCCATCAGGGGAAACAGCATCAAACGCTGTTAGGTGCTACAGGTACGGGAAAGACCTTTACTGTATCCAACCTGATCAAAGAAGTGAACAAACCAACCCTTGTCATTGCGCATAACAAGACACTTGCCGGACAATTATACAGCGAGTTTAAGGAATTCTTTCCAAATAATGCTGTTGAATATTTTGTGAGTTATTATGATTATTACCAGCCTGAGGCGTATGTTCCTCAAACTGATACATTTATTGAAAAGGATGCCAGCATTAATGATGAGATCGATAAGCTAAGGCACTCCGCCACATCCTCATTATTTGAGCGGAGAGATGTCATCATCATTGCCAGTGTGTCCTGTATTTATGGCTTAGGTTCTCCTGAAGAATACAGAGAGCTTGTGCTGTCTTTACGAACTGAAATGGAAATTGAACGCAATCAGCTGCTGCGTAAGCTTGTGGATATTCAGTATTCTCGTAATGATATAGATTTTCAGCGCGGAACCTTCAGAGTTCGAGGAGACGTCGTTGAAATTTTTCCTGCTTCACGAGATGAGCATTGTATCAGAGTGGAGTTTTTCGGTGATGAAATTGAACGTATTCGTGAAGTAGATGCTCTCACTGGAGAAATTCTCGGTGATCGTGACCACGTTGCTATTTTCCCAGCATCTCACTTCGTCACAAGAGAAGAAAAGATGGAAAAAGCGATTATTAATATTGAAAAAGAGCTTGAGGAACAGTTGGAAAAGCTTCGTGAAAACGGAAAATTGCTTGAAGCACAGCGTCTTGAGCAGCGGACAAGGTATGACCTAGAGATGATGAGAGAGATGGGCTTTTGTTCAGGGATTGAGAACTACTCAAGACATCTCACCTTACGTCCGCCTGGTTCTACACCTTACACATTGCTTGATTATTTTCCGGATGATTTTATGATTGTTGTCGATGAGTCACACGTGACCATCCCGCAAATTCGCGCCATGTACAATGGGGACCAGGCAAGAAAACAAGTGCTTGTTGATCACGGATTCCGTCTGCCGTCAGCACTTGATAATAGACCACTCACATTTGATGAGTTTGAAAAGCACATTAACCATATTGTGCATGTATCCGCAACACCGGGCCCATACGAGCTTGATAAAACGCCAGAGGTCGTGGAACAAATTATTCGTCCAACCGGTTTGCTTGATCCAATCATTGAAGTCCGTCCGATTGAAGGACAAATCGATGACTTAATTGGGGAAATTCATGCAAGGGTTGAGAAAAATGAGCGTGTGCTTGTGACGACTTTAACGAAGAAAATGTCTGAGGATCTGACAGATTATCTGAAAGAAATCGGAATCAAGGTCAATTATCTGCACTCAGAAATTAAGACACTAGAACGGATTGAGATTATTCGTGATTTACGTCTCGGAAAATATGATGTGCTTGTAGGGATCAACCTTCTTCGAGAAGGCTTGGATATTCCAGAGGTGTCGCTCGTGGCGATTTTAGATGCGGATAAAGAAGGCTTTTTACGTTCAGAAAGATCCCTCATCCAGACGATTGGCCGTGCTGCAAGAAATGCAGAAGGCCGAGTGATTATGTATGCAGACAATATGACGAAATCAATGGACATTGCCATACAAGAAACAAAGCGGAGACGTGAGCAGCAAGAAGCGTATAATGAGAAATTTGGTATCACTCCGCAAACGATCCATAAGAAGATTCGAGATGTGATCAAGGCAACAAAAGTACATGAGGATTCGGAAGAATACGAAACAAAAGCAGCACCAAAGTTGTCAAAAATGAGCAAAAAAGAACGAGAAAAAGTGATCGAAAACGTCGAGAAGGAAATGAAAGATGCAGCAAAAGCGCTTGATTTTGAAAAAGCAGCAGAATTAAGAGATCTATTGCTAGAGCTAAAAGCGGAAGGATGAATGCCTGATGGCTATGGAACGAATAGAGGTGAAAGGGGCAAGAGCCCACAACCTTAAAAATATTGATGTCAATATCCCGCGCGATCAGCTAGTGGTCATTACGGGTTTATCTGGTTCGGGAAAATCGTCGCTTGCCTTCGATACCATTTATGCAGAAGGTCAGCGTAGGTATGTTGAATCACTGTCGGCCTATGCACGTCAATTTCTCGGTCAAATGGACAAACCAGATGTAGATGCGATTGAAGGGCTTTCTCCAGCGATTAGTATTGACCAGAAAACGACAAGCAGGAACCCTCGATCAACCGTTGGGACTGTTACAGAAATTTATGATTACTTGCGTCTATTATATGCTCGAGTCGGAAAACCGATTTGTCCTATTCATGGGATCGAAATTACATCACAGACGATTGAGCAAATGACAGACCGCATTTTAGAGTATCCAGAACGAACGAAACTACAAGTGCTTGCTCCGATCGTATCTGGACGTAAGGGAACACACGTGAAAGTACTTGATCAAATTCGGAAGCAGGGCTACGTTCGAGTCAGAGTTGATGGCGAGATGGAGGACCTGTCAGAAGAGATTGAGCTTGAAAAGAATAAAAAGCATTCCATTGAAGTGGTGATTGATCGAATTGTCGTGAAAGAAGGCGTGGCTGCACGGTTGTCTGATTCTCTTGAAACGGCACTCCGACTTGGTGAAGGTCGTGTGATGATTGATGTGATTGGACAAGAGGAGCTGTTATTTAGTGAGCATCATGCTTGTCCGCACTGTGGATTCTCTATTGGGGAACTTGAGCCGAGAATGTTCTCGTTTAATAGTCCTTTCGGTGCCTGCCCAAGCTGTGATGGGCTTGGTTCTAAACTAGAAGTAGATCCAGAGCTTGTGATTCCGAATAAGGATTTGACTTTACGTCAGCATGCCATTGCCCCATGGGAGCCTCAAAGCTCACAATATTACCCGCAGCTTCTTGAGGCGGTATGTACACACTATGGAATTGACATGGATATTCCAGTAAAAGATATTCCGGCGCATTTATTTGATAAAATTTTATATGGCAGCGGCTCTGAGCTGATTTATTTTAAATATGAAAATGATTTTGGCCAGGTCCGTGAAAATGAAATCGAGTTTGAAGGTGTGCTTCGTAACATTGAACGGCGTTACAAGGAAACGAGCTCCGATTATATTCGGGAGCAAATGGAAAAATATATGGCCAATCAGCCATGCCCGACCTGTAAAGGATATCGCCTGAAAAAAGAAACGCTTGCGGTTCTCATCAATGGCAAACATATCGGAGAAATGACCGATTTGTCTGTATCTGATGCCCTTGATTTCTATGAGAAAATTGAGTTGTCTGAGAAAGATTTGCAGATTGCCCAGCTCATTTTACGTGAAATCAAAGAGCGCTTGTCCTTCTTGAATAATGTGGGGTTAGATTATCTGACATTAAGCCGGTCTGCTGGCACATTATCAGGCGGGGAGGCGCAGCGGATTCGTTTGGCGACACAAATCGGATCAAGACTGACAGGCGTTCTTTATATTTTAGATGAACCATCGATTGGTCTGCACCAACGGGATAATGACCGGTTGATTGGGACATTGAAAAACATGCGTGATATCGGAAACACACTGATTGTCGTAGAACATGATGAAGATACGATGCTTGCCGCTGATTATCTCATTGATATTGGACCAGGTGCAGGGGTTCATGGAGGAGAAGTGATTTCAGCTGGAACGCCAGAAGAAGTCATGAAAGACCCAAAATCGTTGACTGGACAATATTTATCTGGTGAGAAATTCATCCCGCTTCCGATTGAGAGAAGAAAGCCTGACGGCCGATTCATTGAAATTAAAGGGGCAAAAGAAAACAATCTTAAAAACGTGAATGCGAAGTTTCCTTTAGGTGTCTTTACCGCTGTGACAGGTGTGTCAGGATCAGGGAAAAGTACACTTGTGAATGAAATTTTATTGAAATCCCTTGCCCAAAAACTGCACAGAGCAAAAGCGAAGCCAGGACAGCACAAAGAAATCAAAGGAATGGATCACTTAGACAAAGTCATTGATATTGATCAATCCCCAATTGGCCGTACACCAAGATCCAATCCTGCTACGTATACAGGTGTATTTGATGACGTGCGGGATGTGTTTGCGCAAACCAATGAAGCGAAGGTACGAGGCTATAAAAAAGGGCGATTCAGCTTTAACGTGAAAGGTGGACGCTGCGAAGCGTGTCGTGGAGATGGCATTATTAAAATTGAAATGCACTTTTTACCTGATGTATATGTGCCTTGTGAAGTGTGTCACGGGAAACGTTATAACCGCGAGACGCTAGAGGTCACGTATAAAGGGAAAAATATTTCCGATGTGCTTGAAATGACGGTAGAGGACGCACTTCAATTTTTCGAGAATATCCCGAAAATTAAGCGGAAGCTGCAAACGATCTTTGATGTTGGATTAGGATACATTACACTTGGGCAGCCTGCCACGACATTGTCTGGTGGAGAGGCGCAGCGCGTGAAATTGGCATCTGAGCTTCACCGCCGTTCAAACGGAAGATCCTTATATATTTTAGACGAACCGACAACCGGTCTTCATGTGGATGATATTGCTAGGTTGTTAAAAGTGCTCCAGCGCTTGGTCGAAAACGGGGATACGGTATTGGTCATTGAGCACAACCTTGATATTATTAAGGCTGCCGATTACCTTGTTGATCTAGGACCAGAAGGCGGTGCTGGTGGAGGAACGATTATTGCTTCAGGAACACCTGAACACATTGCTAAAGAAGAAGCTTCTTACACCGGTCGATACTTAAAACCGATTTTAGAGCGTGATCGTGAGCGAATGAAACAGTTAGTCAAAGAAACAGAAAGTGTGACATCCTCATAAAGAAAAACCCCTCGGAAAAGAGGGGTTTTCCTTTTATTGCACATCTTCCTTTGGCATTAAGTTACTGAGGTGCGTTAAATCCTTTAAAATATGAGTGCTGCTACTATCGAGCAGTACTTTTAAATAACGGATATCACCATACTTCGGATGAGACGGATGAATGGCCTCTAGCTCCTTGATCATATCGCTGTTCATGCTTTTCTGTTTCTGTATAAGGTCTAAAAGCGTTTGTGCCGTGTGGTTAGCATTATGATGATCTGTCAAAATAATTACCCCCTATAATGATAATCACCATCTTTTCAACATATTTTAAAGGGTAATCCATGAAGAATCTACACTTAGGTGCAAAAAGAAATAATTTGTGTCTAAGGTCATATGTAAATCGAATGAGTTTGAAACTTTTTATACGCCATAAACGTATGAGTTAGAAAGGAATTTTCATCATGAAGGAGCGAATATATATGAACAGAGATCAGTCGATCATTGCATCTATTTGTTATTTTAGTGTATTTTTCATGCCGTTTATTGTACCGATCGTGGCATATTTTGTAGTGGATCAAAAGGAAACGAAACGGCATTCGCTGCGTGCATTGTGGTCACATGTTTTGCCAGTCGCAGCGTGTGTGCTGCTGGTTTTTGGAGCTATCCCCTTTTTATTGACGACACAGGCAAGCGACTCACTCATCCCAGTGTTCACCGTTCTCATCCTGTCCTTTTTAGTCGCCATTGGCTTTTTGATCTCTGTCATTTGGAATATCATTCAAGGTATTAAAGTGCTTCAATCCATCAAATCGTAGGAGGGCTTTGTATGAATGAAAAAGAACGCATTTTAAAATTAGTAGAAGACGGGACATTATCTGCAAAAGAAGCAATTACGCTGCTTGAAAAATTAGAAGAAAATCAGTCCATTTCACTAGAAAAATCAACGGCTGATCATACCTTTCATGAAGAAAAAGCTGGCACAGAGAATAAAGGAACTGGTACTGAAAACCTCGGTGCAAAGCTGTTTGGATGGTTAGATTCGGCGGTGAAAAAGGTCAAAGATGTAGATCTTGATTTGAACTTTGGACAGTCCGTCGACGTTGAACACATTTTTCAATTCAAAGACGCGGCACTGTCTCATTTAGATATTCAATTGGCAAACGGCAGTCTCAATTTGATGCCTTGGGATGATGGGGATGTTCGGGCAGAGTGTCATGCGAAAATTTACCGTGCAGAGGATGGAGAGCAGGCAAGACAGCAATTTCTTCAACATCTGGATTGCGGGCTTGAAGGGGACAAATTTTTTATCCGAACTGAAAAGAAGACCATGAAGGTCAATGTCACCCTGTATGTACCACGTATCCAATACGATAAAATCAAAGTCAAACTGTTTAATGGACCGATTCGCGGGGAAAAGCTAAAGACAAAAGAACTGGCTGCAAAAACAACAAATGGCGTCGTCTCTTTTGCCTCTTTACAAGCAGAAAAAGTCGGAATTGAAACAGCAAATGGACAAATCAAACTGGCTGATCACGAGTGTGGTATGATTGAAGTAGAAACCATTAATGGGCTCATTGACCTGCGTGGGAAAAGTGAATCAATTGATGCACAGAGCTTCAATGGGAACATTGCTGTTCAGCTGTCAGATGAGAAATGCCGTTCGATCTATGCAAAAACGACAACAGGCAGTGTGGACGTTCAGATTCCGCGTGCTTGTGCAGTGACTGCGGAGCTGAAAAGCAATCTCGGATCGATCTCTCATGAGCTGCTTGATGCAAATATGATTAAAGAGAAAAATGAAACGCTGCAAAAAGAGAAAATGATCAAAGCCAATCAACAGGCGGAGCACAATATATCCATTTTTGCAGAAACAAAAACAGGCTCAATCCAAGTAAAGCACCAATCAGACAAGGAGTGATTCTACATGAAGAAGCTTTATCGTTCAGCGACAGATAAAAAAATAGCGGGTGTTGTCGGTGGACTTGCTGAATACTTAAGTGTCGATGCATCCCTGCTTCGTATTTTAACGGTGATCATCGGATTTATGACAGCATTTATGCCGATCTTCTTGATCTACTTCATCTGGTATTTTGTTGTTCCGGAAGAAGGCACTAACTAAATGCTTAGATGGATCGTTAGTATTTTCGTCAATGCATTACTTTTAATCGTCATTGCTGGATATTTTGATTCAGGCATTCTGCCAGGCCTTGGTAGTGTGTATATTGAAGGCTTTGGCGCAGCGATTGTAGCAAGTATTATTTTGTCCTTGCTCAATATTTTAGTGAAGCCGTTTTTGATCATTTTAACGCTGCCAGTGACAGTACTTTCACTAGGATTGTTCCTCTTTGTCATTAATGCCATCACACTGATGATGACCTCAAGCTTTATGGGAGATAGTTTTAACATTGATGGGTTTGGAACGGCCATTTGGATGGCTGTCATTTTATCCATTTTCCATCTGCTCATACAGAAAGGAATCGTGGAACCGTTAGCGAAAAAAAGCTAACGGTTTTTTTGTGTGAATTTATATCGTTTCCCCGTTCCATCTGTCATAAAAACCGTCTTCAGGAGACACAATATCCGAAGGGAGGCGGTGCACGATGGTGAATGTGAGCAGACAAATCATTCTTTTGCTTTTTTTGAGCATTCTTTTTTGTTTCAGTCAGCCTGCTTCAGCAGGATCTTTGACACAAACACAAGTGAACATACGAAATAAGCCCTTTTCACCTTTTATCTTTGATCAATTTCAAGTAGATGTCCGTCCGGTTCAAGGAAAAAAACGTGATCTTCAATTTAGGGCATCTATTAGTCAGTCAGAGCAAATTTTGTCTGCAAACTTGTACTATAAACAGAGTGATGAACTAGGATATCGATTGATCCCAATGGAACGATTGCCGGGGATGAAACCAGAATTCACAGCGAAAATCCCGCCAGATCAATTGTGGAATCCAACAGTTCATTACTATACAGAATTCCTGACGCAGAAGTCTGTCATCAAAACAACCGAACAAGCAGTTCACTTAAACGGATTTGAAGAGGATCTCTCACAAATTCCTGAGCTATTGATGACAGAAATCGTCGTGAATTCAAAAAACCGCAAAGGCAAGGATGCTTTTGAATTCATCGAGGTGTATAACACAACTCATGCACCCATTTCACTTCGACATTACCAGCTTCGCTATCGCAATCCAGCGCAAGGCGTGGAGATGGATGATATATATTCATTCCACACAAGTCCTATCACCATTTCTCCTGGAAAGCCGTACGTATTTTGGCTTAGAAAAAAAGGACAGGAGCATTTAACGGTAGCGGACTTTAATGCGATGTACAAAAGTCATTTAAAAGAGGGCGAGCATCTATCGGTCATTGAGAGTAAAGGATTGTCCAATTCTAAATCCCGCCTTGTTTCTATCACAACAAATATAGGAGAAGAGGTATCGTCGGCATCCTATCGTTTAAAGCCTTCATTGTTTAGCGAGCACAGATCGTTACTGTTCAAGTATCCAATGGATGGTACGACACAAATGAAGCTGATCTCGAAAGTGGAGGAAGAGCCAACACCCGGAAAAGTGTTAAAAGCACAAATTCCAACTGAAAAAAAAGAAATATCACAAGATGTTCATAAACCTGTGATCGAAGATATGACAGACAATCAACCGATAAAACCAACTGAAGGCATTGAAATGAGGGCAGATGTGCAGGATGATCAGTCCGTCAAAACGGTCAAATTGCGATATCGAACCAATCGTCATGAAGATTTTAAAGAGGTGTTGCTTCAAAAGGATCATAATGATCGGCTGTTTCACTATATTATTTATTCACCTGAGCTCATCGGTAAAGATCGATTGGAATATCAGATTGAAGCGTCTGACGGCGAAAATCAAGCAATGACAATGAAAAAAACAATTGATGTGGAACAAGTAAGCAAAGCTCACGGCCTTCGATTGAATGTAGAAGAAGGAGATACGGTTTCTGGCGTATTTCACTTAAAAGCAACAGCAGATCAGAAAAAAAGCATACAATTAATGATAGATGGAAAACCGATTCGACAAGTATTCCCTGCACTTGAAGCAGATCCATATCTTGCATTTGATGTCAAAGGGACAAATTTATATTTTAAGAATGGTGTGTCTATAGGTAAGCACTTACTTTCCATTTTTGATGATTCGACAAAAGTGTATCGCACCTATACGATACCAATACCAGAAAAACACTTAGAAAAGGCAGGTCCACAAACGATATCATTCCATGCTGGGACGAAGTCATCGCCGTTTGACCGATTTCCTGGAGAAAATCACGATGATTTTGAATTGAAAAATGTCCAGATGATTTTATCGAATGGAACTCAAATTCTGCCTCTAAATGCGAGCCAGCATGAGGAATGGAAAATGGGCGACGATGGCAGCGCTAAGAAGGTGAGAGCATTTCAGTTTCAAATCCCGAAGCAGGCATATGCTTCAAGCTATATTCAGTGGGATACAAGAAGGCTGAAAGAAGGAGTACATGTTGTTCAGGCTAAAACCGCAGACGAATCTCAATCTGTACGTGTGAAAGTCGATAATACGGGTCCGAAAATCAAGAGTAATATACAGGCAAATGACCAATATAAAGGCGTCTTTACGTTAAAGGCAAAGGTGACGGATCGTTGGAGTGACATAGCGGAGATGAAGGCATATTTAGATGGAAAACCGATCTCTTTGCCTTATCAAACGTCCTCTAGCGAATTAGAACCTGGAGAACACACATTGAAGATAAAAGCAAAAGATGCCGCTGGAAACAAATCAACTTTGAAAAAGGTTTTTAAGACGGTACATGAACACCCTGAAACGCCAGAGAGAGTGTCAGATAGGACAAAAAAGGAATCATCTAAGCAAACAGTGCTAACCAATGATCCTACTAATGATCAGTTAGATTACTCCTTTTACCGTGCCTATCAATATACATCGCTGCATCCGTCCATGAAGATTTTCAAATATGCAGCGGAAACAGAGCCGCCAAAACATTTAAATGAAACAGGGGAAATGATTTTTTCTGATCGAGAAAGAAATCGCATTGCATTTGCTGATGGTAAATCAGTGGAAACGAAAGATCTACAGCATTTTCCTTATCATCGCTTTCAAATCAAGGTTCATCACGATGTACGTGAAAAGGATGTTGTCGAGGCTGTATGGAAAGGAAGCTCATTATCAGGGAGAAAGGTAACGATGTACGCTTGGAATCATCAGCAAGAAAAGTGGGATAAAATCACTCATCACTTTGCCAAGGATGAAAAGGAATTTTACCTGAAAGGGCTGCTGTCAGTCAGACAGTATATGAAAAATCAAACGTTTGATTTGCTTGTACAAGATGAGATCAGTAAGACGTTAAAGCCTTATAAGATGGTGTGGATGTCTGATACTCAATATTATGCCAGAAGTTATCCTCATATTTTCAAAAAAATGGTCGAGTGGATCAGAGATCAAAGGGACCCATTAAATATTCAATATGTGTTCCATACAGGTGATATTGTGGATGATTCAAAGGATAAGCAATGGAATCGTGCCGATACGTTTATGCGTGTGTTAGATCAGCATCAGATTCCTTACGGTGTATTAGCTGGTAATCATGATGTCAGACACAAAGACGGCCATTATAGGGAATATGGGAGATACTTTGGAGCAAAACGCTTTGAAGACAAGCCGTATTACGGTGAATCCTATCAAAACAATCGAGGTCATTATGATCTTATCTCTGCTGGTGGCAATGATTATATGATGGTGTATATGGGCTGGGGGATCAAGCAAAATGAGATTGACTGGTTAAATCGAGTCATTTCTGAACATCCAGATCGCATTGTCATTTTAAATTTCCATGAGTATTTGTTAGTGAGCGGCAATCGAAGCCCAATTGGAGATTTGATCTTCCATCAAGTGGTAAAACGTCACCCGAATATTGTCGCAGTATTTAGCGGTCACTACCACGGAGCCAGTCGAAAAGTAGATGAGATTGACGATGATCATGATGGAAAAGTGGACAGAAAAGTATATCAAATCCTTGCAGATTACCAGTCAGGTCCTGAAGGCGGTCAAGGTTTTATGCGGCTGATCACTGCTGATCAAGAAAAAAATCAGCTTCATTTCACCACATACTCACCCTACTTGAATCAAGAACATTTTTATGATCCAAAAACGTATGGAGATCAAGATGAATTTTCAATTGATGTCGATTTAACACCTAAAATGAAATCCGTTAAAACCAATTATTTTGAATTGAATGTCTACACAAACGTTCTTCTTGGAGAAGTCAAAGGTGTGAAAAGTGGTAAAAAAGCAACCTTTGAATGGAAAGGGTTAAAGCCAAATCAAGAATATTATTGGTACACTGTCGCAAAAGACCGTTTCGAAGGGAAAGCGATTTCGCCTATATGGAAAATTCATACAAAAAATGATGATCAATCAACATTTCTTAGGAAATAAAAAACTGTGCTTTCAGGAGCACAGTTTTATCTTTCCATTGTGTGAGTGAGCTTGTATCGATCCCCTCTATAAACGGACATGACATACTCGAATGGAAGGTCATTTTGAAAATAAGTTGTTCTTGCAATGGAGAGAACAGGGTCCCCTAATGAAATAGACAGCACGTTAGCTTCTTCCTTTGAAGCAACATTGGCTTCAAGCTCCTGCTTGGCATGGGCGATGGTTAGACCTGTGTTCGCTTCTATATATTCATATAAAGATCCAGTTAAATGTTCCTTTGTGAGCTCGCCAGCAAATTTTTCAGGAATATAACTCGTTTCAATAGCCATTGGTTCATCGTTTGCAAGGCGGATTCGTTTTAATTCATAGACATCTTCACTGTTCGACAGCTGTAATGATTGCAGCAAGTGCTCTGGGCATGCGACTTTTTTGAAATCAATCAACTGACTTGAAGCTTTGAGCCCACGTTGACGCATATCTTCTGTAAAGCTTGTTAAGCCCTGAAGCGGTTGTTCAAACTTCTTTCGGCTAACAAATGTTCCTTTTCCTTTTTGCCGGTATAAATATCCTTCGTTCACAAGGTTCGATAAGGCTTGTCTGACAGTCATTCGGCTAATACCAAAGCGTTCGGCATATTCTCTTTCAGAAGGAATGAGTGTATCAGGTGCTAACGTTCCATCCTCAATCTGCTTTTTCAAGTTCTCCATAATCTGATGGTACATGGGGATAGGTGACTGCTTATCAATAAACATGTGAAAATCCTCTCGTGTTTAGCGTAGTGAACCAGCTTCTCGATCAATAAAAATCGTCACATCTTCATGAAGTTTCAGAGCAGATGCAGGGAAGCCTGGGTGAATCTCTGTTCGTTCTAAATATTGTATCACGTCCGCTTTTGATTTTCCTGATGCGAGAAGGAGAATTTTTTTACTTGAAAGAATGCTTGCAATTCCCATTGTAATGGCATGTGTAGGTACCTCATCTATAGAAGAAAAGTACCTTGCATTGGCTTGGCGAGTGTGTTCATCTAATTGGACGACATGCGTCTTTGAGTCAAAGGGAGTACCAGGTTCATTAAACCCGATATGTCCATTTTGTCCGATACCAAGTAGCTGAAGGTCAATGCCCCCTAAATCTTCAATGAGCTGATCATACCTTAAGCACTCTTCTTCCAAGTGAGCAGCAGCACCATTGGGGAGGAAATATTGATCTGATGGGAGATCAATATGGTCGAATAAATGACGCTTCATGTAAGTCATATAACTATTTTCATGATTTGGATCAATTCCCACGTACTCATCCAGATTCACTGTTCTTGCTTGTTTGAAAGACAATTGTTCTGTTTGATGCAACTGAATTAACTCTTTATAAGTGTCGATTGGTGTGCCGCCAGTTGCCAAACCGAGAACCGCATCTGTTTTTGATTCAATGGTACGTGCAATGAAAGCAGCTGCTGCTTTTCCTAATTGATCTTTATCTGCAAATTCGATGATGTTCATCAGTGTGTGGCCTCCTTTTTTTCATAAACGATTTGTCCATGGCAGATCGTCATCATGAGTTCGCCAGCTTCATCCCAAATGACCAAGTCTGCCAGTTTTCCAACTTCGATCGAACCGAGCTGATGATCGATCCCGAGCTGAGTGGCTGCATTTGTTGAGGTCATTTGAGCAATTTCTGTCCATCCACATTGTGTGATCTGTCTCATACGTTTGACCCCATCTTTCATTTGTAAAATCGATCCTGCAAGTGTTCCATCTGCCAGCAATGCTTTTTCACCGCTGACTGTCACAGTCTGTCCGCCAAATTCGTAGGTTCCCTCTCCAAGTCCTTTTGCACGCATTGAGTCTGTAATCATGATCAAACGTTCACTACTCTTTGCCAAATACGCAAGCTTTACGGAAAGAGGATGTGAATGAATGCCATCTGTAATCAGCTCAGTCAAAAGCTTTTCGTTTGTAAGCGCAGCCCCTGCAACATTTGGCTCACGATGCTGAAATGAACTCATCGCATTATAAAGATGCGTGACATGACGCGCGCCGTGCTTTGCTGCTAGTTCAATCATGTCATGAGGAGCATTTGTATGTCCAATAGAAGGAATGATATTTTTTTCTTTTAGCAGGGAAAGAAATGCAAAATCAGTATCTTCCTCAGGTGCAAAAGTGACAATTCGAATCAGCTGATCAGATGCACTCAGCCATTTCTCAAAAAGAGGAAGGTTAGCCTGTGTAATCCATTGAGCAGGCTGCGCTCCAGCTTTATCTTTAGAAATAAAAGGACCTTCTAGATGAATGCCTAAACATTGTGCCTGACTTCCAGCTTGCTTTTTATTATAGGGTCTCCACTGTGCGACATTTTTAAGTGCTTGCTCAATCTCTTGGTGATTTTGTGTAATGGTTGTTGCTAAAAAGCTTGTCGTTCCTTCTGCGGGTAAGTGATCAGCAAGTGTATTCATGGCTTCTGGTGTGGCATCCATCATATCTGCACCATATCCCCCATGGATGTGAATATCAATCATTCCGGGGAGTAAATAAAAGTTTTCCCGGGAAATATATACTTTTTCATAATTTCCTGTCGGCGGTGATGTTGAAATATAGTCGATTTTGCCATCGCGTAAACCGACAAAACCGTTTTCAATGATTTCTGTCTTTGTCACAATATGAATATTGGAGAGCAATAAAGAACTGCTCATGATTGTGCCCCCTTATTCTCGTCGTTAGATTCAGTTTACCTTTTTTAAGTATAGTTGTCTATACCAGTAAATGTGAAGAAACAGGATCAGGATAAAATACTATTTTGGGTTCATCATTGAAAGTGATAAAATAGAGCTGTATTTCTGAAACGCCTGCGATAAAAGGAGGAAGAAGCGTGCCGAAAGTTCGTACGAAGGACATAATGGAACAATTTCATCTTGAACTGGTAAGTGGGGAAGAAGGGATTAATCGTCCCATTACAATCAGTGATCTTTCCAGACCAGGTATTGAAATGGCTGGATATTTTACATATTACCCAAAAGAAAGAGTTCAACTTTTAGGGAAGACAGAGCTTTCTTTTTTTGAACAGCTCCCAGAACGCGAACGAAAGCAGAGAATGATGTCTCTTTGTACAGATATTACCCCTGCCATCATTTTGTCACGAGATCGTGAAGTACCAAAGGAATTGATCGAAGCTTCAAACGAAAATGGAGTGCCGGTTTTACGCTCAAGCTTAAAAACGACAAGACTTTCGAGTCGATTAACGAACTTCTTAGAAAGCAAGCTTGCACCAACGACTGCGATTCATGGCGTACTCGTGGATGTATATGGTGTAGGTGTGCTGTTAATTGGAAAAAGTGGTGTAGGTAAAAGTGAAACGGCTTTAGAATTAGTGAAGAGAGGACACAGGCTGGTTGCAGACGATTGCGTGGAAATCAGGCAAGAGGATCAGGATACGTTAGTTGGAAGTGCACCAGAGCTGATTGAGCACCTTCTAGAAATCCGTGGATTAGGCATTATTAATGTGATGACCTTATTTGGAGCGGGCGCTGTCAGAAGCTATAAGAGAATTACGATTGTTATGAACCTTGAGCTTTGGGAACAAGGCAAACAGTATGACCGTTTAGGACTTGAGGAAGAAAAAATGCGAATCATCGATACAGATGTACCAAAGCTGACCATCCCTGTACGTCCGGGACGAAATTTAGCGGTCATCATCGAGGTAGCTGCAATGAATTTCAGATTGAAACGAATGGGACATAATGCAGCGGAACAATTTACAAGTAAACTTGCCGATGTCATTGAAGACAATGGCCAGGATGAATAGGAGCTGTCTATATGAATGAAGCAATTCAACCAATTGATCCGATTGCTTTTCAGCTCGGACCTATTTCGGTTCATTGGTATGGTGTGATTATTGGGGTCGGAGCGCTGCTTGGACTCTGGCTCGCATTAAGGGAGTGTGAAAAAAGAGGCATCAATAAAGATATGTTTATTGATCTCATCTTATTTGCCATTCCTATCGCCATTATTTGTGCACGAATTTATTATGTATCCTTTGAATGGGATTATTATCAGCAGCACCCAAATGAAATCATCAAGATTTGGAATGGCGGAATTGCCATACATGGCGGATTAATAGGGGCGGTGCTGACAGCGATTGTCTTTACTAAAGTGAGGAAGGTGTCCTTTTGGAAAATTGCCGATGTCGCAGCGCCTAGTATTTTACTAGGGCAAGCCATCGGGCGCTGGGGGAACTTTATTAATCAGGAAGCGCATGGTGAGGCTGTTTCAAGAGCCTTTTTAGAAAATTTGCACCTGCCTGAGTTTATTATTAATCAGATGTACATTGACGGGACCTACTATCACCCTACGTTCTTATATGAATCATTATGGAATATCGCAGGCGTTTTGATATTAATCTTATTACGTAGAACATCATTGCGTCGAGGCGAAATGTTCTTGTCTTATTTAATCTGGTATTCAATCGGCCGTTTCTTCATTGAGGGAATGAGAACAGACAGCTTAATGCTGACTGAGCACCTTCGAATTGCACAGATGATTTCAATTGCTATATTTGCAGTGGCTATCTTGTTGATTGTGTTTAGAAGAATCAAAGGATATGCATCTATACCGTATAAAGAGAACAACTCATCAAATTAAGCAAGGGGGATAAAAGATGAGGGAGGCATGGAAAAACGGCTTGAAAGCAGGGTTATCGACAACTTGGACACTTGGAAAAGTCATTTTTCCGGTTACCATTCTCGTTAGTATCTTGCAGCATACACCTGTGATGGATTGGATGATACAATTCATCCGTCCATTTATGGGTCTGTTTGGTCTTTCAGGGGAAGCGGCCATTCCGCTTGTTTTAGGAAATATGCTGAACTTGTATGCGGGTATTGCAGCCATCTTGACATTAGAGCTGCCTGTGAAGGAAGTGTTCATTTTAGCGGTCATGCTCTCTTTTTGTCACAACTTGATCATCGAATCAACGGTGGCGGCGAAGGTTGGGCTGCGGGTGTCTATCATTTTGCTAGTCAGAATCAGTCTTGCCGTCGTGTCAGCAGTTGTCATTCACCTCGTTTGGCAGGGAGGCGAGGAGCCGGCGCAATATGGTTTGCTGACAGCTGCTCAGTCGGCTGATGTGCCTTCTAGCTGGTATATGATCGTACTTCTTGCTTTACAGAAAGCTGTTCTTGGTGTGTTGCAGCTGGCTTGTATTGTCATTCCTCTCATGATCATCATTCAATTCATGAGAGACTTAGGGTGGCTCCATACGCTGTCTAAGTGGCTGTCTCCTTTTACGAGAATGCTTGGAATGAAAGAAAATACGTCTATGACGATGGTGGCTGGTTTAACCATTGGTCTTGCCTACGGGGCAGGCGTCATGATGAAGGCAGTGGAAGAGGACGGTGTCAGCAAAAAGGATTTAACGCTTGCTTTCATTTTCCTTGTGGCGTGTCATGCGGTGGTCGAAGATACACTCATTTTCATTCCATTAGGTATTCCAGTATGGCCGCTTCTTCTTATTCGCCTTATTTCTGCTATTTTATTGACAGCTGCCATCAGCTATATTTGGCGGAGGCGGGAACATGCAGCTGTTAGAAAGGAAGCTATATGAACCAATCAACTATTAACACAGTGCTATTTGATTTAGATGGCACATTAATCAATACAAATGAATTAATTATTGCTTCATTTCAGCATACGCTTGATCATTATTACCCTGGTCAATACAGCCGTGAGGATATCCTTCATTTCATTGGTCCATCATTATTTGATACATTCTCTGCAATGGATCCGAATCTGACAGATGATATGATCCAGATGTATCGAACGTTTAATCATGAACAGCATGATCTGCTTGTGACGGAGTATGAGACGGTGTTAGACACGTTGAAAATTCTTCAGGATCAGGGATTTAAGCTTGGTATTGTGACAACAAAAATCCGTGATACGGTCTTAATGGGATTAAAGCTGACTGGATTGGAGCCATTTTTTGAGGTCATTGTCACACTTGATGATGTACAAAATGAAAAGCCGCATCCAGAACCAGTTCAACTGGCATTATCCAAGCTCGGCAGTGATCCGCATGAGGCGATCATGGTTGGTGATAATTATCACGACATTTTATCTGGTCAAGCGGCAGGGACGAAAACAGCAGGTGTTGCTTGGTCTATTAAGGGAGAAGAAGCCCTGTTAAAGCATCGCCCAGATTATATGCTGCAGAAAATGAGTGATCTCTTGGCGATTGTTGGAGCTGATTAAGTTGAGAAAAACAGATCGTTATCCTGTCAAAGGGGTCAATTCGCTTAGACAAGTCTATCGGACGGTCCCCTTTCTCAAGGTTGTGAAAAACTTTATCTTTATTCAACTGGCAAGGTATACGCCTTTTATGGGAATGAAAAATTGGATTTATCGCACCTTCCTTCGAATGAAAGTCGGGGAGGATACGGCGTTTGCTTTAATGGTGATGGTCGATCTCATGTTTCCTGAGAAAATCACTGTCGGTCGAAATAGTGTGATTGGCTATAACACAACCATTCTGTCCCATGAGTATTTGATTAAAGAGTATAGGCTTGGGGAAGTCTATATTGGTGATGAAGTGTTAATTGGAGCAAATTCAACGATTCTACCTGGAGTGACAATTGGTGATGGTGCGATTGTATCGGCGGGAACTCTTGTGAACAAAGATGTTCCGGCAGGCTCCTTTGTTGGAGGAAATCCAATGCGGATGATATATACAAAAGAGGAAATGGAAGCACGTCAATCTTCGTCTGCTGAGTAGCTCGGCAGACTTTTTTGTTGACATTCTAACATGGTGTAACTATAATGATTACAACAGAGGTGAGAAAACATGAAAATCAGCAGCAGATTTACTGTCGCTGTCCATATTCTGGCCTTGCTATCACTTGAAAAAGGTTCTTTACAGACATCGGAGGATATCGCAGGAAGTGTCAATACAAATCCAGTGGTGATTCGCCGTATCATGAGTAAGCTCAAAAAAGCAGGCCTAATCTCAACGAGTCTTGGCAAAGGCGGTTCTCAATTGAACCGAAGTGAGGATGACATCACACTGCTCGATGTGTATAAAGCGGTTGAAGTGGTGGATGAGGGAGAGTTGTTTCAAATTCATGAAAGCCCAAACCCTGACTGTCCGATCGGTGCCAATATTCAAGCTGTACTAGAATTAATTTTGTGCCGTGCTCAAAGTGCGATGGAGCAAGTGCTTGCTGAGATCAAATTAAGTGAATTAACGCAGGTTTTAATCAAAAAAATTGGATGATCTATTCAATTTTTTTTACCTCTGTTGTAACCATTTCGGTTACATCTTAAGTGATCAAAATAACAATATATTGTAGGAGGAATTTACATGAACATTGGAATCATTGGCGCAACAGGTAAAGCAGGACAACACATTTTAAAAGAAGCTCAATCGAGAGGGCACGAAGTAACGGCAATCGTTCGAGATGCACAAAAAGTGACCAATTCATCAGCAGCTGTTTTAGAAAAGGATGTTTTTCACTTAGAGGCAGGAGACGTCAAAGGTTTTGATGTGATCGTAAATGCATTTGGTGCCCCAGCAGGACAAGAGCACCTTCATGTAGAAGCAGGAAAAAAACTCATTCATCTCTTAAAAGAGACACCAGAAACGCGTTTAATCGTTGTGGGAGGCGCTGGAAGTTTATTTGTAGATGAGGCCAAAACAACTAGACTGATGGACACACCGGAGTTTCCAAAGGAATACTTTGCTACTGCTTCACACCAAGGAGAAAACTTAAAAGATCTTCAAAAGACCGAAGGATTAAAATGGACATTTTTAAGTCCAGCAGCCTTCTTTAATCCAGCAGGCAAACGGACAGGTGCTTATGTGAAAGGCAAAGACCATCTTATCGTTAATTCGAAGGGTGACAGCTATGTGAGTTATGCTGACTACGCCGTTGCGCTTGTCGATGAGATAGAACAAGCTGCTCATGTTGGAGAACGTTTTACTGTGGTTTCTGAAGCAGAATAAGAATATAAAAACCCCGCTATTTAGCGGGGTTTTATGCTTTAATGATAATCGCCTGGCTGCCCATCTGTTTCCAAGAATCCTCAAACTGTTCACGATCGACTTTTTGATTCTTCTCTCCGTATGGATTATTTAAGTAGACGTGATCTTTGTCATAGCCAGTGATGACCACGCTGTGCATATTAAAGCTGATATCTATTTTCCCATTTGGTGTATTCCATGTTTCAATATTATCTGTTTTGGCAAAGGTCGAAGTGGTAATGACCCAGACAGGATAACCTTTTTCAAGTGATTGATAGATGGCCTTTTTGACTGGCTTGCCGGTTAAGTCAACGGCTTGATTACCTACATATTTTTTCGCAAGCTGATAAATGGGTTCATGATACACACCAAGACCTGGCCCATTCTCCATATCGCCTACAAACCCGTCATGAGGGTCTCCTTTTAAGCCATTCTCATAATTGAGCGGGACACGCTTCATCTCGTTTGCCAATGCGTTTTTCGTTATATGCTCATAGCCGCTGTAATGAAGAAGCATGGCTAAGCTCGTGACTTCGCATCCGTTATAAAGCTTTGGTGCATCCATTTGATTAAAGAGGATGACGTCCATGGCTTTTTTATTTCCTTTTAAACTAGAATGTGTCGTTTCTGTTTTTTTCGTAGAACGTGTTTCTTCTGCTGCTAGTGCGGTATCATTTTCTTTTTCTTTGGCTTCTTGCGGTGACGTTGTTTTCTTGACTTGGTCGAATTGTGAAATGAAAATAAAGCCGAAATAAACAAGACATGCGCACAACAAAGTTAAGATTAATGTCTGGATGAATTTCACTGTAATCTCCTGTGTTATTCAATATTTTTAAGTATTATAGCATGTTCCTAAAGCAAAGAGATCAAAAAGGATTAGGTGTCATTTTAATGTAATATATGAACAAATGATTAAGGAAAAAAGGGGAAAATAAAAATGATTGATTTAATCACTTTATTTTGTTAGCATATTATCATATTAGCGAACTAAAGGATTCGGAATTTTTTGTTTTAATGTGTTGGAGGTGCGGAACATGTTCATGTTTGAAAAACCATATGGTATGCGAGATTCATTACCAGGATTGTATGAGACGAAGAAAAGGGTTAGGCATTCTTTAACAGAGGTCATGAATGGTTGGGGTTATCGTTTAATGGAAACGCCAACGCTTGAATTTTACGATACAGTCGGTGTTCAATCAGCGATTACAGATACGCAGTTGTTTAAGCTTCTTGATCAAAATGGTCAAACCCTTGTGCTTAGACCTGATATGACGGGACCAATTGCGAGAGTGGCGGCCTCAAAGCTTCACGAACAGGCATATCCGCTTCGAGTCGGTTATGCAGCCAACGTGTTTCGGGCACAGGAAAGAGAAGGCGGAAGACCTTCTGAATTTGAGCAGGTCGGTATTGAATTGATCGGTGATGGTTCGATTAGTGCAGATGCTGAAGTCATAGCGCTTGTTGTGTTTGCATTAAAAAATGCCGGACTTCAATCCTTCAAAATTGCGATTGGGCATGTGGCTTTGGCTGAGACCTTGTTTTTAGATGTACTAGGGAATACAGAGCGGGCGAACGTATTGCGCCGATTTTTATATGAAAAGAATTATGTGGGATACAGGCAGCATGTCAAACAATTGCCTCTCTCATCCATCGATAAAACAAGGCTGCTCCAGCTTTTAGAGCTGCGCGGCGGTCAAGAAGTGACCCAGCAGGCTGAAGAAATTGTGGTCTCACAAGAGGGCAAAGAAGTGCTGGCGGAGTTAAAGGCGCTGTGGGAGACACTTGAAGATTACGGCTGTACAGAATATATCCGTTTGGATTTAAGCATGGTCAGTCATATGAGCTACTATACGGGGATTTTGTTTGAAGTATTTGCAGATCATGTTGGGTCTGTGATCGGAAGTGGAGGAAGGTATGATCAATTGCTTGCTCACTTTGATGCACCCGCACCCGCTACAGGCTTCGGACTTCGATTAGACCGTCTTCTTGAAGCGCTCGACGCAAAAGAAATAAATGAGCCCCAAGAGGCTGTGATTTTTAGTAAAGAACAGCGGCTTGAAGCATTTGATTTTGCAGAAAAAGAGCGGACAAAGGGCAAAAGGATTGTTCTCCAAGACTTAGCAGGTATTGAAAATATCGATGCCATGACCAAGGCATTTGAGCAAGTGACTTATTTTATCGGCGCTAGAAAGGAAGAGCAAAATGGGTAAAGTGTTGACAATGGCAATGCCAAAGGGGCGGATATTTGAAGAGGCAGCAGGGCTATTAAGACAGGCTGGATATCAGCTGCCGGAGGAATTCGAAGATTCAAGAAAACTAATCATTGATGTGCCGGAAGAAAATCTCCGCTTTATTTTAGCGAAGCCAATGGATGTGACGACATATGTAGAGCACGGTGTAGCAGATGTGGGCATTGCAGGGAAGGATGTCATGCTTGAAGAAGCACGGGATGTGTACGAAGTGCTCGATTTAAACATTAGCAAATGTCATTTAGCTGTAGCGGGCTTGCCGGGAGCCAGCTGGGGCGGTGTCGCGCCGCGTGTGGCCACAAAGTACCCAAATGTCGCTTCTTCTTATTTTAGAGAACAAGGTGAGCAGGTGGAGATCATTAAGCTAAATGGTTCCATTGAATTAGCACCGCTCATCGGACTTGCCGATCGAATTGTTGACATTGTCTCCACCGGTCAAACACTTAAGGAAAATGGACTTGTCGAAACGGAACATATTTGTGACATTACGTCACGTTTTATTGTCAATCCTGTGAGCTATCGAATGAAGGATGCGGTAATCGATGAAATGGCGCAGCGTCTGGCAAGAATCATCGAAGGAGAAGGGGAGGAAACATCATGAACATCACCTACATACAAGAAGGTGAGACAGACACTCTCTCACTCAAGCGTTCTCTAGATACAGGAACGGAAGAGCAGCGACTGGCTGTTCAGCGGATTATCGAAGAAGTGAGAAAAAATGGTGACGAAGCCGTACGGTCTTTCACGAAGCAATTTGACGGTGTCTCTATTGAACAGCCACTTGTGACGGAGGATGAAAAGACAAAAGCCTACGAACGTTTGGACCCGGAGATGATCCAAATCATCAAAACGGCGATCCGGAATATTCGAACATACCACGAGCGTCAGCTAACCTCCTCTTGGTTTTATCACCAAAAGGACGGCTCAATGCTAGGTCAGAAAGTAACACCGCTCGATGCGGTCGGTGTATATGTCCCAGGCGGAACGGCCGCCTATCCATCATCTGTTTTAATGAATGTGATCCCGGCACTTGTTGCCGGCGTTGAGCGAATTGTCCTTGTGACACCGCCAGGAAAAGACGGTCGTCTATCTGACGCTGTACTAGTAGCAGCGAAGGAGCTGGGCATTTCAGAAATGTACAAAATGGGTGGTGCTCAGGCGATAGCCGCTCTTGCATATGGAACGGACAGTATCCAGCCTGTTGATAAAATCACCGGTCCAGGAAACATTTATGTAGCACTTGCCAAACGGGAAGTATTTGGTCAAGTAGACATTGATATGATTGCGGGCCCAAGTGAAATTGCTGTTTTAGCAGATGAAACGGCAACTGCACATGAGGTGGCAGCTGATTTGCTTTCACAGGCAGAGCATGATGCATTGGCATCTAGTATTTTGGTGACACCATCTAAAGGATTGGCTGAAGCAGTGCAAGCAGAGGTGCAAGCGCAGCTTGATAATTTGCCAAGGAAATCAATCGCAGCACAATCTATTCAAGACCATGGTTATATTTACGTGACAGAATCTTTGGATCGTGCAGTTGATATCGTGAACCAGTTAGCCCCAGAGCATTTAGAAGTGCTGACGGCGTATCCAGAATCACTACTTGGTCAAATCAAGCATGCTGGAGCAATTTTCTTAGGGCGTTACAGCCCAGAGCCGGTAGGGGATTACTTCGCAGGACCGAACCATGTGCTACCAACAAACGGGACGGCAAGATTCTCCAGTCCGCTTGGTGTCACGGATTTCCAAAAGAAAACGAGCATCATTTCATATAGCAAAGAAGCCTTCGAAACACATAGGGAAAGCATTGCGGCTTTTGCAAGATTAGAAGGGCTTGAAGCACATGCAAGATCGATTGAAGCGAGAAAGCGGGAGGAATCAAAATGAGACAGGCGGAAACAGCGAGACAGACAAATGAAACGAACATTTCGTTAGCGCTAGAGATTGATGGTGAAGGAAAAGCGGATATTCAGACCGATGTCCCTTTTATGACGCACATGCTCGACTTATTCACGAAGCACGGACACTTTAACTTAACTGTAGATGCAAAAGGAGACACAGATGTCGATGATCACCACACAACAGAAGATATTGGCATTGTGCTTGGGCAGATGTTGAAAGAAGCGCTCGGGGATAAGAAAGGAATTAAGCGCTACGGCTCTAGTTTTGTTCCAATGGATGAAACTCTCGCCCAAGTCGTCGTGGATTTAAGTAATCGTCCTCATTTGGAAATGAGAGCGGATTTCCCGAGTCAGAAGGTCGGCACCTTTGATACGGAGCTGGTTCATGAGTTTCTTTGGAAATTTGCCCTTGAAGCACGAATCAATCTGCATGTGATCGTTCACTATGGAACCAATACCCACCATATGATTGAAGCCATTTTTAAAGCGATGGCACGCGCCTTAGATGAAGCAACAACCATTGATCCGCGTGTGAAAGGGATCCCGTCGACAAAGGGGATGCTCTAATGATTGGCGTCATTGACTATGGAATGGGAAATTTGTTTAGCGTATCAAAAGCACTGGAACGAGCAGGAGCGTCTTATATCGTGTCTTCTGAAGCAGAGGAGCTGAAAAAGGCAGATGCGTACATTTTGCCAGGAGTCGGTTCATTTCGTGATGCGATGCAGCTGTTAAGACAGACAGGACTTGAGGCGTTTATCCACCAAGTCGTGCAGGAAGGAAAGCTGTTATTTGGCATTTGCCTTGGCATGCAGTTGTTGTTTGAAGAAAGTGAAGAAGCAGGAAAAACAAAAGGGCTAGGCCTTTTAAAAGGACGTGTCGTTCTTTTGAAGGATCGTGATCAGGATGGACAAAGGCTGAAGGTGCCTCATATGGGCTGGAACGAGCTAGCATTTCACCAGCCGTCACCATTATTTGACGGTGTGCCGGAAGGATTTGCATACTTTGTTCACTCTTATTATGTGAGCGGCATGAATCCAGAAGACCTATTGGCAAGTGCGCCCTATGGTGTTCAAGTACCTGCCGTTGTTGGGAAGGGGAATGTGTTTGGAACGCAGTTTCACCCTGAAAAAAGCAGTACAACAGGAATGGCACTGTTGAAACAGTTTATTCAATTAGCAAACGAACAGAGGGTGAGCAAATGAGTGATTTTACATTATATCCAGCAATTGATATGAGAAATGGCAAATGTGTACGACTTGTGCAAGGAGACTATGACCAAGAAACCATTTATGGAGATTCACCGTTAGACATGGCGAGACGGTTTGCAAATGAAGGAGCGAAATGGATACATCTCGTTGATTTAGATGGCGCAAAAGCAGGAAAACGCGTGAATCACGAGCATGTGCTATCGATTGCTTCCTCATTAGATGTGAATGTCCAAATTGGCGGCGGCATTCGGACAGAAGAAGATGTTGCATTTTATTTAAACAATGGTGTATCAAGAGTCATTCTTGGCAGTTCAGCGGTGTCAAACCCGGTTTTTGTGAAAAAAATGCTGGCGCAATATGGGGAGAAAATCGCCATTGGCATTGATGCACGAAACGGTTTTGTATCGACTGAAGGCTGGCTTGAAACGTCGGAAGTGAAGGCGGAGGAACTTGGTCAGGAACTGGCAAAGGAAGGCGCAGAGGTCTTCATTTTCACGGATATTCAAATGGATGGCATGCTGTCTGGTCCAAATGTGGAAAGTACGGTTCGATTAGCAGAAGCAACTGGCAAACAAGTCATTGCCTCAGGTGGTGTCAGTGCAGTAGGTGATCTGCAAAAGCTGTCAGCACAAAAACAGACAGGTGTGTCTGGTGCCATCATTGGCAAGGCGCTGTACACAAAGCAATTTACTTTAGCAGAAGCGTTTGAAGGGCTTGACAGCATATGATGACAAAACGAATCATTCCATGTCTTGATGTAAAGGAAGGGCGTGTGGTCAAAGGGATCCAATTTCTGGGTTTGAAGGATGCTGGTGATCCGGTCGAATTAGCGCAGATCTATGACGAGGAAGGTGCGGATGAACTCGTCTTTCTAGATATATCTGCCTCTCATGAAGGCCGAAAAACGATGGTGGATGTGGTTAAACAAGTGGCATCCACTCTCGCTATCCCGTTCACGGTGGGCGGCGGGATTAACCACCTTGATGACATGAAGCGTATATTAAGAGCGGGGGCAGACAAGGTGTCTGTGAACACAGCGGCTGTTTTAAGACCGGAACTAATAACAGAAGGAGCCGACTTTTTTGGTTCACAGTGCATCGTTGTTGCGATTGACGCGAAATACGATGAAGAGAAACAAGCATACATGGTCTATACGCACGGAGGGCGCCGTCAAACGGATTTAGAAGTGAGTGACTGGGCGAAAGAAGCCGTGCGAAGAGGAGCAGGCGAGATCTTGCTGACTAGCATGGATGCCGATGGTGAGAAAACGGGCTTTGAGCATCGTTTGACGAGGCTTGTATCAGAAGCAGTCACAGTGCCAGTTATTGCTTCAGGAGGTGCTGGCAATGCGCAGCATATGCTGGAGGCTTTTACAAAAGGTGAAGCTGATGCCGCACTCGCAGCCTCTATTTTCCATTATAAAGAAACCTCCATTCAAGAAGTGAAGACATATTTGAGAGAACACGGGGTGAAGGTAAGATGAAACAGGCAAACGAATTAACCTTTAATGATGCAGGTCTCATTCCTGCCATTGTACAGGATGCTCAAAGCAAAGAAGTTCTTACTTTGGCGTATATGAATCAAGAATCCTATGAAAAAACATTAGAGACAGGGGAAACATGGTTTTTTAGCCGGTCGAGAAATGAGCTTTGGCACAAAGGAGCCACATCTGGACATACCCAGCGTGTTACATCTATTCGCTATGACTGTGATCAAGATGCCCTGCTTGTTCTAGTGACACCAAGCGGCCCAGCCTGCCATACAGGCAGCTATAGCTGTTTTTCAGAAGAGGGCGTGAAACAGCAAAGGGGAGAACAAGACCGCTTTGCCATTTTAAATGAACTGGAACAGGTCATTGCAAAGCGGCAGACGGAAATGCCAGAAGGAGCTTATACAACCTATCTTTTTGAAAAAGGAGTCGACAAAATCCTGAAAAAGGTAGGGGAAGAAGCTTCTGAAGTCATCATTGCAGCGAAGAACCGTGATCAAGAAGAATTGAAATGGGAAACAGCAGATCTCCTGTATCACCTTCTTGTGTTATTACGTGAACAGCAGCTGCCTCTTGATGATGTATTAAAGGTATTGAAAAAGCGCCATCAAGGGGAATGAAAAGCTGGGGGTACCCCCGGCTTTTTGCTTTTAAATGAAAAACAAATCCTTCCTTTCCTTTTGTTCTATGTGACGACTCATGAAGTATGTTATACTACACACGGTACACTGTTCGAAATGGAGGGTATCGGTGAGTAAATACACTTCTCAAAATAATCACACACAAGTCGTCCAGCTATTCCAAGATGGGCATTACTTTTTTCATAAAGGTCTAAAAGCATATAGAGAAAGAAATCTGTCTAGGGCAAGTAAGTTGATACAGCGGGCCATCGTACTTGAGCCTGAAAATGTAGAAATGCTGTCGCAGCTTGCCATTATTTATACTGAAATGGGTCATTACCAACAATCTAATGAACTGCTTGATTTTATCCTTGAACACTTGGATGAGAACATGTCAGAGTGTCACTACTTTAAAGCCAATAATTATGCGAATCTCGGTTTGTTTCAAGAGGCATATAGATGCGCCACTGCTTATGCTGCGCTGGAAGAAGACGGGGAATTTGCAGATGAAAATGACGATCTCCTCGATCTGCTTGATATGAGTGACGATGTTGATGAAGATTTTCCTTATGATCAGGATGATCTGATTGTAAAGCAGGATCAAGCCAACCATTTGCTAGAAAGCGGCAGGCTGGATGAAGCAATCGAGATGCTGGAACAGATGATTGTTGAGTATCCAGAGTTTTGGTCAGCGTATAATAATCTCGCTTTGGCCTATTTTTATTCTGGCCAAATCGATCAGGCAAAAGAAATGTTGAACCGGGTCCTTCATGAAAATCCCGGTAATCTGCATGCCCTTTGTAATCAGCTTGTTTTCTATCATTATGAAAAAGAAGAAGAAAAGGTCAATTTGTTAGCGAAGCAATTAACGCACGTGTATCCAATATTAAGTGAACAGCGTTATAAGCTTGGCGCGACATTTGCCCTTGTTGGAGAATTTGAATGGGCATTTAAATGGCTTTATTCTTTGTATAAAACAGGTTTCCAAGGTGATAGTACGTTTTTATACTGGCTTGCAAGTGCAGCCTATTATACGGGCCACAAAACGCTGGCGCAAACCGTCTGGGATAAGATGGTGGAAGAAGATATTGATGCAGATGAAATCAAGCCGTGGCAAGATAAACCAGAGGAGTCTGAGCCAATGGTTTCAATTGAGGAACGACTCACTGCCTACTATGTCAGCAAACAAAAAGGTGAACGTGACGTCTTGCAATCTGTTCTTGATTCCCGCGCTGCGAAAACGGCCTTTGAACAGCAGTTTATTGAGTTACTTTTATATGAAGATCAAATGGAAGAACGATCGTTTTCAGAAGATGCGGTCTTCGCAAAACAGGCGGCATCTGCTTTGGAAGAAGCGGTGCAGCCTGATAGCCACATGCCATATTTTTGGTTATTCCATATTATTCAGCAAGCACGCGCTTCAGGCGTAGAGAAGAAAAATGCCATTGCATGGGCAGCAGCTTCTTATTATCTATGGATGAATGAACAAGAAGAATCAGCTGTCAGCAAAAAAGAGATCGCAGCTTCTTTTCAGATCAGCGTTCAAACGCTGTCAAAATATGAGAATGTTATTTGTGCGTTCATGGTTTGAATAGGTAAATAGAATCAGATAACAGCAGCATGGCCGAAAAGGTCATGCTTTTTTCTTGGATAAAAAGGTGGGATTTGCTAGGATTTGGCGAAGTATGACAATCTCGACATCTATTTGAAACATAAATGTAATAAAAATATTAGCTCATTTTGTCGATGTGTCATGTATAATGAAACTCGTGGATTAAAACAAAGATATATATTTAAATATTTTACTATACATAATGCAACACCTAGTGATAGAAACAATCTGGTCAACATCTGACTGAATCATCAGGAAGAAAGACACAGGAAGCACAGATTGGTCGCAGAGAATTTGCTGCTTTCTCATGTCGCTTGGGAAATTGTCAAAGGAGGAACTATACGTGAAAAAGTTTATTACTTTCGGTTTAGCTTCGGTGATTGGAGCGAGCGGTTTATTTATTCCATTTACTCATGAAGCAAATGCACAGAACTTTGAACAAAAGAAACAAGAACTAGACAGCAAGCAGTCAGAGGTAAACAAGAATCTTCAAAAGAAAAAAGAAGAGCTTTCAAAGCTTGAGGCAAAACAAGAGGCACTTGCGCTAAAGCTAAAAGAAATTGACGAAAAAGCTTTAAAAACAAGTGATCAAATCGAAGAAAAACAAAAAGAAAACGAAAAAACAAAAAAAGAAATCAAAGCACTGAAAAAAGAAATTGCTGATACAGAAAAACGTATCGAAGAAAGAAACGAATTCTTGAAAAAGCGTGTACGTGCGCTTCAAGAAAGCGGTGGTTCTACGAAATACATAGATGTATTACTAGGAGCAAAAAGCTTTAGCGATTTCATCAGCCGTGCAGGTGCTGTATCTACATTAATCAACGCAGACAGCGAAATCATTAAAGAACAAGAAAGAGACAAAGCGGAATTACAAAAGTCTGAAAACGAATTAAACACAAAGCTTGAAGATGTTCAAAAGACGCTTGCAAAGCTTGAAACACTTCAAACAGACTTAAATAAACAGCTTGATGAGAAAGACAAGCTATTCAAGCAAGTGAAAAAGCAAAAAGGAAGTGCCTCTTCTCAAATCAGCGAGTTAAACACTGAGGCAAACAGCATTGCATCTGAAAAAGACGCAACAATCGCTGCTCAAAAACAAGCTGAAAAAGAAGCAAGAGAAGCTGCTCAACAAGCAAAAGAAGAAAAAGCACAAAGACAACAGCAACGTCAAGCTAGTGTTCAAGCAGAAGACAACAGCTCTAATAATGACAGCGGTTCTTCTTCAAATAACAGTGGATCTTCAAATAATAACAACAACAGCAGTTCACCAAGCAAAAAGCCATCTTCTGGCGGTGGATCACCTGTTAGCAATAACGTAGGCGGAATCGAAGGTGCAATCAGCACAGGTTCTACGATTGTAGGACAATCTCCATATAAATGGGGCGGCGGCAGATCACAAGCCGATATTGACGCACGTCGTTTTGACTGTTCTTCATTCGTTCGCTGGGCATTTGCATCAGCAGGCATCAACCTTGGACCAGTTGGCGGTACAACAACAGATACGCTTGTAGGTAAAGGAAGAGCTGTAAGTGCATCTGACATGAAACGCGGAGACCTTGTGTTCTTTGATACGTACAAAGTAAATGGCCACGTTGGTATTTACTTAGGAAACGGTACATTCTTGAACGATAACAGCTCTCGCGGTGTTTCAGTTGACTCAATGAGCAACGTTTACTGGAAAAAAGCATTCAAAGGCGTTGTAAGAAGAGTCGTTGAATAAATCATTACTTACTATATAACCGTAAACAGGCTTCCTTAAACAGCAGTTTAAGGAAGCTTTTTCTTTTTTTGAAGATATGAGCAAATGATTCGCTTATTATCCGCAGATTTAATAGGATATGGGTAAGGAATAAAAGCTAAGAGTGGAAATGATGCTCTCTGTCATGAATGGAAGCATCACCCAAGGGCATTCTAATAAGAAATGCTAGCAGCAATTGAAGAGGGAGTGACAGTTGTGTCAGAAGAAAAAATCTACGATACGATCATCATTGGAGCGGGTCCTGCCGGAATGACAGCCGCTGTTTATACATCACGGGGAAATCTTTCAACACTGATGATTGAAAGAGGAATTCCAGGCGGACAAATGGCGAATACGGAAGATGTCGAGAACTATCCGGGCTTTGAAAGCATCTTAGGGCCGGAACTTTCAAATAAAATGTTTGAGCATGCAAAGAAATTCGGTGCCGAGTATGCGTATGGCGATATTAAAGAAATTGTAGATGGTGAAGAGTACAAAATCGTCAAAGCTGGTTCAAAAGAATACAAAGGACGCTCTGTCATTATTGCGGCAGGTGCTGAATACAAAAAAATCGGTGCACCAGGCGAAAAAGAACTTGGCGGCCGCGGCGTATCATACTGCGCTGTATGTGACGGTGCCTTCTTTAAAAACAAAGAGCTTGTCGTGATTGGTGGAGGAGACTCAGCAGTAGAAGAGGGTGTTTACCTCACTCGCTTTGCATCTAAAGTCACAATTGTCCATAGACGCGACAAACTTCGTGCCCAAAGCATCTTACAAGCACGTGCATTTGATAATGAAAAAATCGACTTTATGTGGAACAAAACCGTTAAAGAAATCAATGAAGAAAATGGGAAAGTCGGCAGTGTGACATTAATTGATACCGTGACAGGTGAGGAAGAAGACTTCAAAACAGACGGCGTCTTTATCTACATCGGTATGCTGCCGCTGTCTAAACCATTTGAAAATCTAGGGATTACAAATGCAGAGGGCTACATCGAGACAAACGAAAGAATGGAAACAAAAGTTGAAGGAATCTTCGCAGCTGGTGACATTCGTGAGAAAACACTTCGTCAAATCGTCACAGCAACAGGTGATGGAAGTATTGCAGCACAGAGTGCACAGCATTATGTAGAAGAGCTTGCTGAAAAGCTAAAAGCAATGAAATAAACAGCTGTCGTAAATCCTTAATATTGCGTCACGGGCTTTTAACTGGAATGTAACACGGGTGAAACAATTATCCGTTATGATAAAACTAGTAATTGACCCCCTTTTATAAGGAATACATGTTTGGCACGGATGTGAATCCGTGTCCTTTTTTTTGCTTAAAATCAGAAATTCACGAGATGTTCACAAATGACGCATGGAGAACCGTTACATGTTGTAAAATAAAGAATAGAGAAAGTGCCCGTCGCCATATTCATACGAAAACCTGTCTGTTTTCAGTGAAGAACGGGCATGTTCATTGTGGGAGTCATGATGAACCTGTATAATAAGAAAAAGACATAAAAGAGTAGGTGACAGCTGATGCAACGAGTAACCAATTGTGTGCTGCATCACGAAGATCAAGTTCTCTTGCTGCAAAAGCCAAGACGAGGCTGGTGGGTAGCACCTGGCGGCAAAATGGAGAGCGGAGAATCGGTCAAGGATTCAGTCGTTCGAGAATTTAGAGAAGAAACAGGCATTTATATTTTAAATCCGCAGCTAAAAGGCGTGTTTACCTTTATCATAAAAGAAGGCGATCAAATCGTTCAAGAGTGGATGATGTTCACCTTTATGGCAGATTCCTTTACAGGAAAAAACGTATCAGAGTCGGAGGAAGGCATTTTAAAATGGCATGATGTAAAAGATGTACCCAGCTTGCCGATGGCTCCAGGAGATTCCCATATTCTTGACTTCATGTTGAAAGGGAAAGGACTTCTCCACGGCACTTTTACGTATACACCAGACTTTGAGCTGATTGCTTATCGATTAGATCCTCAAGGAGACTAATAAATGAACCGTTTTCATAAAGAAGGAGAGGGAGCAGGCATGAATACGCACAAACAAGATGATATTCAGCTTGTGATTATTACAGGGATGTCAGGTGCGGGGAAAACCGTTGCCATCCAAAGCTTTGAAGACTTAGGTTACTTTTGTGTGGATAACTTACCGCCATCACTTTTACCGAAGTTTCTAGAGCTTATGAAGGAATCCAATTCAAAGATGAGCAAGGTGGCCCTTGTGATGGATTTGCGCGGACGCGAATTCTTTGATAGCTTAATTGCAGCCTTAGATGAAATGAGTGATCTTGGTTGGATCACACCAAGAATATTATTCTTAGATGCAAACGATAAGGTACTTGTCTCAAGATACAAAGAAACGAGACGTTCGCATCCTCTTGCGACAACAGGTTTGCCGCTCGAAGGAATCGCGATGGAACGCGATCTGTTAGAAGAGTTAAAAGGCCGAGCTCAAATGATTTTTGATACATCGGATTTGAAACCGAAACAGCTTCGAGAAAAGATTGTCACACACTTTGCTACGAATCAGGGGCAAGTGTTTACAGTGAATGTGATGTCATTTGGCTTTAAGTACGGCTTGCCAATTGATGCTGATCTTGTATTTGATGTGAGATTTCTGCCGAATCCTTACTATATTGAGAGCATGCGTCCACAGACTGGAAATGATGAAGAAGTACGCTCCTATGTCATGAAGTGGAGTGAAACGCAAAAGTTCACAGAGAAATTAATCGACCTTCTCAGCTTTATGCTTCCGTCCTATAAACGAGAAGGGAAAAGTCAGCTGGTGATCGCTATTGGCTGTACAGGTGGACAGCACCGATCAGTGACGCTAGCGAACTACTTATCGGAGTATTTTAAAAATGACTACTATACTCATGTCACTCACCGGGACATTGAAAAGAGAAGCAGAAAATAGATGACGACACTTCCAAAGGTGGTCATTCTTGGCGGAGGCACTGGCTTATCTGTTTTGCTCAGAGGGCTAAAAACAAAGCCAGTGGATATTACCGCTATTGTAACGGTTGCTGATGATGGAGGCAGCTCAGGCAGACTGCGACATGATTTGAATATTCCGCCTCCAGGCGATATTCGGAATGTCCTTGCGGCACTTTCTGATGTCGAACCGCTTGTAGAAGATTTATTTCAGCACCGTTTTAATAAAGGGAATGACTTAACAGGCCACTCTCTCGGCAATCTCATTCTTGCGGCTATGACGAATATAACCGGTGATTTTTTTCATGCCGTCACAGAAATGAGCAAGGTCTTAAATGTGAGAGGAAAAGTATTGCCAGCAGCGAATTCAAGTGTTGTTCTTCATGCTGAATTAGAAAATGGGCAAGTGGTAACAGGAGAATCAAAAATCCCAACCTATGGTGAGCGAATTAAACGAGTGTTCCTCACACCCGATACGATTGAACCGCTCCCAGAATCGATTCAAGTCATTCGTGAAGCCGACTTGATCGTCCTCGGACCTGGCAGCTTGTATACAAGTATCTTGCCAAACTTGCTTGTACCGCATATTGGCGAAGAAGTGATTCGTTCTAAGGCGAAAAAAGTCTATATTTGCAATGTCATGACACAGCCGGGGGAAACGCTTTCCTACAGTGCAGCTGATCATGTGCAGGCACTAAACGATCATATGGACCGACCATTTATCGATACGATATTTGTGAACAATAAAGAAATTCCAGAAGAAATCAAAGCAAAATATGCAGAAGAACAGGCGCAGCCTGTACAATTCGACACAGATGTACTCAAAGCCATGGGACTAGAAGTCATCCCTGGGGAAATCATTACATATGACCAACATGTGATTCGTCATGATACGCTGAAAGTAGCTGCGCTGCTTGTCGATTTGCTGCATCAGAAAAAATAGGAATGGGGGTGGCAAGGATGTCATTTGCATCCGAAACAAAAAAAGAGCTGACTAATCTGGAAGTGAAGGACTGCTGCACAAAAGCAGAGCTTTCTGCCCTCATCCGTATGAACGGTTCATTATCTTTTTCTAATCGAAAATTGATTTTAGATATACAGACAGAGAACGCAGCCATTGCAAGACGTATTTATACCCTTTTGAAAAAGAAATACGATGTGACTGTGGAGCTGCTCGTTCGTAAAAAAATGAGATTAAAAAAGAATAATGTGTATATTGTCAGACTGGTAGAACGAGCGAAAACCATTTTAGAGGACCTAAAGATATTAGGTGAACAATTTGTATTTGAACGCAACATTTCAGAAGAACTTGTGAAGAAAAGATGCTGCAAGCGTTCCTATATGAGAGGTGCTTTTTTAGCAGGAGGTTCTGTGAATAATCCAGAAACCTCTTCGTATCACCTTGAGATTTTTTCACTATACAAAGAACATAATGATGCCCTTTGTGAGCTCATGAATCAATTCCATCTTAATAGTAAAACACTTGAACGCAAAAAAGGCTTTATCACATACATGAAGGAAGCGGAGAAAATTACGGAATTCTTAAGTGTTGTGGGTGCTCATAACTCATTGCTTCGTTTTGAAGACGTGCGCATCGTCCGAGATATGAGGAATTCTGTGAACCGGCTCGTCAATTGTGAAACAGCAAACTTGAATAAAACGATCGGTGCCTCACTGCGCCAGGTTGAAAATATTCAATTCATTGACGAAAAGATTGGATTAGACGCTCTGCCAGATAAGCTGCGTGAAATTGCGCAACTGCGTATTGACTACCAAGAAGTCACATTAAAGGAACTTGGCGAAATGGTGGAAAGCGGCAAGATCAGCAAATCAGGCATTAATCACCGTCTAAGAAAGCTAGATCAAATTGCAGAACAATTAAGAAACGGACAAGCTGTTACACTCAAATAGGGAAATAAAAAAGGGAGGCAGATCATATGGTGGAAAAAACGGTCACAATTCAGCTGAAAACGGGTTTGCAGGCACGTCCGGCTGCTTTGTTCGTTCAAGAAGCCAATCGTTTTGGTGCTGATATTTTTCTAGAGAAAGATGGGAAAAAGGTCAATGCGAAGAGTATTATGGGACTGATGAGTCTTGCGATCAGCTCTGGGGTCACCGTCAAACTAATAGCTGATGGAGCAGATGAACAAGAAGCCATCGATGCGTTAACGGATTTTATCAATCAAGAAAACTGAGTCTCTTCAAGGGCTCAGTTTTTTTAGGAGGGAAAGTTGTGATTCAATCAGCCTTTTTACAGAAAATTGGATACGAAGCTTCGTCCATTACCTTTGAACAATTGCCTGATTTACTAAGGAAGATGGCTTATACCTTTCCTTTTGAAAATAGATCTGTGGTGGGTAAACACGCTTATGCTTTGGATCAAGAAGGTTTGAAGCTTCATCTTCTGGAAGGCAGCAGAGGTGGGCTTTGCTATGACCTCAATCCGCTCTTATATTATGTCTTAAAAGAGGCAGGTCTCGCTGTACAGCTCGTTCAAGGGACCGTATATAACAAAGAAGCAGAGAAGTGGGCACTGGATGGAACGCATGTAGCCATCGTCCTTCAACATCACCATGAGCGATACCTCATTGATGCAGGATTTGGTGTGAATTTACCCCTTCAGCCCGTCCCTTTTACAGGTGAATGGGTGGAAGCACCGTCCCTTCGTTTTCGAGTGAACGCAGAGGAAACAGAAAAAGGAACCCATCTACTCCAATTGGATAGGGGAGCGGGTGCTGAAACAGGTTATGCTTTTACATTGAAAGAAGTCGGTGAAGATACACTTGTGCAATTGAGGCATGAGATTTATGAAAATGAAGCCTCTCCTTTTAACAAAAGGCCGCTTGCATCCAAACTGACACCAACAGGTCGTGTGATCGTGACAGAAGATCATGTCACGATACATGAACAGGAAGAAGTATCGAAGAAACCACTCTCACAACCGTTTGAGGAGTACGTACAAAAACTGCTTCCGTAAACAATATGAAAAAAGACAGCCCTTTTGACTTAGGGCAGTCTTTTTACAATGATTAACGAATCCTCGTAAATGTCGCATAGTGATCGGTTGTTTTATAAATGAGCCAGTCACTTGAGTATACTAGGCGGTCAGCATTACGGAAACCGGATACGTAGTTGATGTCGGCTTCACGCCATGTACGGCCGCTAGCTGATGGAAGGCGTCCCTCCCGATTAGAGAATACGTCTCCACCGATGCTTTTGCCCGGCGCGACTTCAGCTAAATTTCCTTTTGATGCCACCCATCCGAGGGCGCTCGCTTGTGATTTGGTGATGTAATTATCAGGTAGTCGTTTATAGCGGATTAAGTAATCTGCTACACCATCAAAGGTATTAATGACGGCAAGGGTACGAAGGTCTGGTGCAAGCTGTACGGAAGCAGTCTCATTTGTGGCTGTGGGTGTAAGTGGTGTTTCTGCATGGACTTGCTGCGGGATAAATCCAGAAAACAGAATGGCAGCAATCAGAGCGAACAGAGTAAAAATCGAACTTATTTTTTTCATCTTGATCCTCCTCAAAAGGAAATGGGATGCCGTCCTCTTGATGCTTGTCTACCTCATATTATAGCACCGGCATATGAAGAGAATGTAAAGAATCAGGAGATTGGAAAAAATGAGGCTTTTTGACCTACTGTCTCTAGATGACGTAAACAAAAAGACGCAGTTCCCTGCGCCTTTTTTCAATTAAGATGAGGCAAGCTCCTTCACAATATCAACAGGGGCTTTACCGTCAATTCCATGAAGAACATTATGAATGGCTCGTTTCAGCATAAGATCTCTTGTCGTTTCAGTAGCGGAACCGATATGCGGGGCAAGCGTGACATTGTCCATCTCTTTGAAAGGATGATCTTCCTGAAGCGGTTCTTGCTCATACACATCCAGACCAGCTCCTTTAATCCACCCTTCCTGCAGTGCTTGAATGAGGCTTTTCTCATCGACGGTTTTTCCTCGGGAGATGTTCACGAATAAAGCTGTCGGCTTCATTAATTTCAATTCCCGCTCTCCTATCATATGGTACGTCTCATCAGTCAGCGGTGTGATTAACACAATGATATCAGCTTGCTTTAGCAAGTCATCCAGTGCACAATATACAGCGCCATAGGCCGATTCGGCTTTCTCGTTTCGGCTCCGGTTGTGATAGAGGACGTTCATATCAAAACCATGAGCGGCTCGTTTGGCTACTTGCTCACCGATTCGTCCCATCCCAATGATCCCAAGCGTTTGATGATGGACATCAATGCCGAATATATCTTCCTCTTGAACAAATTTTGTCCATTTTCCCTTGCGGATAAAACGATCAAGCTCGGCAATTCTCCTCGCAGAAGAGAGAATGAGCGAAAAGGCAAGATCAGCAACGGTATGATCGAGTGTATAAGGCGTGTGCGTACCAATCACGCCTCTTTGTCTCATGGCTTCTAGATCAAAATTGTCATAGCCGACTGAATTATTGCTTACCACCTTGAGTTGAGGTGCATGATCTAATAAATCTTGATCAATTTTCGTACCTGATGTTAAAAGGCCATCAGCCTTCTGCAGCTTCTCAAATAATAGATCTCTTGGGATCGGGTCCTTTGACTGCCATACCTCGTATGTACAATGTTCTTTTAACATGTCTTCAAAAGTGGCAGGTAAGGGTTTGGCGACAAAAATATGTGGTTTCATCATCAACTCGCTCCTTTCACATGGTCATCTTTCTCTTTTTATTATAAAGCAACCATTTTGGCAGTACACGTTTGAATATGAGCTGCTCAATATTTAATATACTGAAATAACGGAAAAGGAGAGATTTTTATAGTGAAAGAGTAAATGACATGGCCATCTGATGTCTTTTTATGATGTAGAAAAACGAATGATTAGTAGATGAGTCATAGAAAAATGCTAGATGTTTCGGGAGATAATCTGACAAACTGGAAAATAGATCGAGACTTTTTGATAGAAAATTTATTATATTTGCAGTGTATTAAACGGGACGGTCATTTTCTACTAAACCTTTTCATCGTCTTTTGGTGAAATGTGAGCCATCGTTTGTAAGCAAAAGCCGCATATCCCCTGTGCTGAAGCGGAACAAAGAGCAAAATAGAGAAAATGCTTACATATTCTCTCATCGTTTTCTCATTTTTTTCTTTTTTTTCTATCATTTTTCTTCTCTATGCTTGAGAACACACAAGGGAAAAGGAGGCCAGGTAAGGCGTTACAATCACTTAAAAAAGATAGGAGATGACAGGATGGGATCAACATTAGAACAGATTCTTCAGCACAATGCAGATTTTGTGAAAGAGAGACAGTATGAGCCTTTCAAGGCGGGAAAATTTCCTGAGAAGAAATTGGTTATATTAACTTGTATGGATACACGCCTGTTGGAATTATTACCGCAATCCATGGGGCTTCGTAACGGTGATGCGAAAATCATTAAAAATGCAGGAGCCATCGTCACACATCCATTTGGTAGTGTCATGCGGAGTATTTTACTAGCCATTTATGAGCTGAAAGCAGAGGAAGTATGCATTGTCGGCCATCATGAATGCGGAATGGCAGGCCTTGCGGCAGACCCTTTACTTGAAAAGGTAAAAGCACGGGGAATTGAGGAAAAGTGTTTGAGCATTGTGAAAAGCGCAGGTGTCGATTTAAAGGGCTGGCTGACAGGCTTTGATTCAGTGGAAGAGAGCGTATCCCAAAGTGTGAAATTAGTCAAAGAGCACCCGCTCATGCCAAGTGATGTAGCTGTTCATGGACTAGTGATTCATCCGGCAACAGGAAAGCTGGATGTCGTTATAAAAGATAAACAGATCGACCCGCAATATACCTAAATCATCTACACATACTTGAAGGAGGCCAACACATACCATGCGTTTTTATGGAAGATTTGAAGGTTATGATTCATCAAAGTTTAGACGCGATTTAATCGCTGGGCTTGTCGTGGGAGTTGTGGCAATTCCTTTAGGCATGGCTTTTGCCATTGCATCTGGTGTCGGACCAGAATACGGACTATACACAGTCATCGTTGCCGGCATTTTGATTTCATTGTTTGGTGGTTCAAAGTATCAGATTGGCGGACCGACCGGGGCATTTGTTCCAATTTTATTCGGGATCGTCAGCCAGTACGGTATTGAAAACTTACTCATTGCTGGTTTTATGGCAGGCTGTATGCTTGTCTTATTCGGAATATTCAAACTAGGAAAGCTCATGAAATTTATTCCTCGTCCGGTTATCATCGGCTTTACTGCCGGCATTGCTGTCATTATTTTTTCAGGACAGATTGCCAACTTCCTCGGATTAAAGGGTGTTGAAAAACATGAAAGCTTTTTCCTCAATATGAGAGAAATCGTGGTCCATCTCGGTACCGCAAACAGTCTCGCCATTCTCACAGCGATTGTTGGGCTCATCGTGATTTTGGCGGCACAAAAATACATTCCCAAAATACCTGGTGCTCTATTAGGTCTACTCGTTTCAACATTTATAGCTGTTCTCTTTTTTCAAGGACAAGTTGAAACCATCGGCTCTGCATATGGCGAAATCCCTCGTCAGCTGCCAACTTTCGCTTTTCCTGAATTGACGATTGAAAAAATGATTTATTTGCTGCCGCCGGCTATTGTCATTGCGCTTTTGGGCGGCGTGGAGTCGATCTTGTCCGCGATGGTAGCTGATAATATGAAAGGTTCTAAACATGACAGCAATAAAGAACTCGTCGGACAAGGAATTGCCAATATGGCGGCACCGCTTTTTGGAGGGATCCCAGCGACTGGAGCGATTGCTCGTACGGCAACAAACATTAAAAATGGTGGAGCAAGCCCCATTTCAGGAGTCGTGCATGGTGTCGTTGTCTTGCTCATCTTAATGTTATTTGCACCATATGCATCGATGATTCCACTTGCTGCCATGGCACCGATTTTGATGTTTGTGGCGTGGAATATGAGTGAGAAAAAGGAGTTTATCAATATTGTCAAAGTCAAAAATGCGGATTCCCTTGTGCTTGTCGTGACCTTCCTGCTAACGGTCATCGGTGATTTGATTATAGGGGTGACTGCAGGTCTCATTTTAGCGTTTATCGCCTTTATCAAAAAAATGAGCCAGACAACGAATATTTCCTCAAATGTTGCTGTTCCTCAAATCGAAACCGCAGCTGCCTTAGAAAGGGAGACCGATCAGAAAGGGATTAGTATGTATTCGATTGAAGGGCCACTCTTTTTCGGTACAACCGATTCATTGGAAAATTCGATTTTGGATCATGTTCAGACAAAGCCGAAAACACTCATTTTGCTTATGAACAAAGTGAATTATATGGACACCTCAGCAGAAGCGGTTCTGATGAACATTTCTAATCGTTTAAAGCATCACAATGGAAAATTGATGATTGTAGGGCTTCAATCACAGCCAAAAGAGCTTTTGCATCGTACCGGTCTTTTCCATCACATTGGAAAGCAGCATTTCTTTGAACGAACGGATGATATTTCACCACAGCAGCTATAAAAGGCTAAAAAAAGCACGTGACATGTCGGTCACGTGCTTTTTACCTGCTCTTTTTCACTAGAAAACCGTTGTGTGAGTTTCTGTTGATGGGAAGAGAAGACCTCTTCTACTGTTACATCATAGAGATCAGCTAGAACAAGTAGATTTCCTAAGACATCTCCCATTTCTTCAATAAGGTCCTTCCTTAACGCGGCGTCCTCCTGTGTTTTCTCATCAGGTCGATCGCGTCCAATTTCGACCGCCCTGACTGCGCGAGCGAGTTCACCTGTTTCTTCCATCAGGAAACCTAACCTGATAAACGGCCCGTATTCTGTCCAATTTCTCATTTTGTAGAAATCTTTGATCCATTTTTCCATTTCAGTTGTTTGCATTCTCTTTATACAGCTCCTTATATGGTGTTCACCTTCTGATTTTACACTATATATAGATAGAGCGGCTGTTTCTTTACAATGAATTATAGTAGAATGAGTGGGTGAAGAAATCATAGAGAGAGATGGAGCTGTTTTGATGAAAACGATTTGTGTGTTTGCTGGTTCGAATCCAGGTGTGAATGACATCTACAAACAAAAAGCTGTCGAGCTAGGGGCTTATATGGCAGAGCAAGGAATCCGCCTTGTATACGGTGGCTCACGAATTGGCTTAATGGGAGCTATAGCGGATGAGGTATTGAAAAACGGCGGGCAAGTGATCGGAGTCATGCCAAAAGGGCTTTTTAGAGGAGAAGTTGTGCATCAAGAGCTCACTGAACTCATTGAAGTCAAAGGGATGCATGAACGAAAAGCGAAAATGAGCGAGCTGGCCGATGGGTTTATTGCCATGCCAGGTGGTTTTGGTACATATGAAGAATTATTTGAGGTGCTATGCTGGGCGCAAATTGGCATCCATCAAAAGCCAATCGGATTGTATCAAGTGAATGACTATTTCAATCCGCTCATAGACATGGTGAAGTTTAGTGTACAGGAAGGTTTTTCGAATGAATCACACCTTCAATTGCTACATGCCTCTGGAGAACCGGAAGAATTGATTTCACAGATGGCTTCCTATCAAACACCGTCTCTTCAGCAGAAATGGACGGAGCTGTCTTAAAATAGATGCATAACAAAAAACCGTCTGTTCAAAGAGCAGACGGTTTGTTTTGTGATTATTTTTGTTCTTCTGTATTACGGGTCAAGACTTTGTCAATGAGTCCGTATTGAAGTGCTTCTTCCGCTGTTTTGAAGTTGTCACGATCTGTATCACGCTCAATGACTTCAATTGGCTGACCAGTACGTTCAGCAAGTACTTGGTTCAGTTTATCGCGTAAAGAAAGGATTCGTTTTGCCGCAATTTCAATTTCTGTTGCTTGACCTTGCGCACCACCTAGTGGTTGGTGAATCATCACTTCACTATTTGGAAGGGCATAACGCTTACCTTTTTCACCAGCAGCAAGCAGGAACGCACCCATAGATGCAGCCATACCAATACAAATAGTTGATACCTTTGGTTTAATAAATTGCATCGTATCATAAATGGCCATACCAGCTGTGATCGAACCGCCAGGGCTGTTAATGTAGATAGAGATATCTTTTTCTGGATCCTCGGCTTCTAAGAAGAGAAGCTGTGATACGATGGAGTTGGCAACATTGTCATCGATCGCAGAACCAAGCATGATAATACGGTCTTTTAAAAGACGAGAATAAATGTCGTAAGCTCTTTCCCCACGATTTGTTTGCTCAATGACTGTAGGTATTAAATTCATAATGTTCCTCCTTCACCTTTTAGGTAAGTATGTAATTCAATGATACATTTTTGGTCAATAAAGGTCAAACAAAATGCTGACCTAAAATCAAATACCCCTATCCATTTTCCCCAAAACTCTTCCACTTCAAACCATCATATGAGTATATGTATGGGAATGAAGAAAATGCATCGACAGGGATAGTGATTAATCATTGCTTTCTTGCAGCATTTCCCTTATAATTTGATATGCTGACGTTTAAAAAACATATCGTGCGCTCGTAGCTCAGTTGGATAGAGCGGTGGTTTCCGGTACCACGTCTGCCGGGGGTTCGAATCCCTCCGAGCGCGTCTTGAGTATCCGATGGATTATTTATGAAAGAACTTGAAAACCCTTTGAAATAAAGGGTTTTTTTGTTTTTTTATGAGTGGTATTGTGTGAGTAAATTGAGAGGAACTTCACTATTTATTAGAGAGTTCATTTTGTATCGAAAAACACAGATTAATATTGTTAAAAAGACAAATTTTCTTGATGATAGGCAATCAAGTCAACTTAATCTATTATTGGAGTATAAAGTCAGTTCATCAATATTCTCAAAGCTTGTTCAACGAAAAGGGCAGAATTCATTCATAAGGAGGCACTAATGAATTGTGAAAGTGTTTTACATCAAATTGAAGTAGCTGTTAAAACATTGATAAAAATAGTAAGGCAATTAGAAGAAACTGATTTACAAAAAAGACCAACACCTCATAAGCAGTCTATCGGAGAGTTGCTGGAACACATTGCGATCATTTGTGAAGCTGACTGGCGTATTGCGAATGAGGCGACCCAAGAAGAGATGGAAACATTTTATGCTAATGTATCATATAAAACTGTAAAGTCTATAGAAAAAGGCTTAATGACTAATTTTCATTCATTAAAAAATCATTATATGAAATTATCGGACGCAGAGCTACTGTCTCGTACCACTTCCTATTGGGGTGTGACATATACAAGGTATGAATGGTTGTTAGAGATTTTAGCACATGTTTATCATCATAGGGGGCAAGTACACGCTATGCTTGTTCACTGTTACGATAAAGACCCTAAAATTTCTATGTTTGAATAACTGTCCTCAATTCAAATAACCATCCATCGTGTTGGTTCAAGTAATGTCAATTATACGTTCTTCGAGTTCATGCTCGACCTAGTTCACGATAGAACAAGGTCTCTCAAACCCTTCTCCATTAAGAGAGGGGTTTTTTTGTGGCGTTCACTTCTAAAACTTTACATCTATATATGTTATAATTAATAATCATTCTCAATTAAAGGTGGTTTCGTCAGTGAAAAAAATGATTTGGCTTATGAGTCTGCTGGCAGTATTGTTGGTGGCTTGCGGGCAGAAAGACAATAAAGAACAAGAATCAAATACTCGTACATATACAACTGAAACGGGTGAAAAGATCACCATTCCTGACAAGCCAAAGCGTATTGTTGTGTTAACAGCGCAGCTTGGAAATTTTAAAAAGTTAGGTGTGACACCTGTTGGCATGACAGATGTTTATCCTAAATCATCCTTTTTAGATGAAACAGGTGTGAAGAGGGTGCCGATAGAAAATGTGGAGGCAATCGCCAAACTGAAGCCTGATCTCATCATTGCTTATTCACAAAATGATCAAGTTGAGAAATATAAAAAGATCGCAAAAACAATTACTTTCACAACAAGTGAGCATAGCTTCAAAGAGATGCATATTGAAATCGGAAAGATTCTTGGAAAAGAATCGTTAGCGAAAAAACAAATACAAGAAATGGACGAGCAACTGAAAAAAGACGGCAAAGAGGTCAAAGCAAAAATTGGTGAAGACAAGACGTTCTCCATTATGGATGTGCAGCCTAAGCAGGTATACTTATTTGGTACAGACTTTGGCCGCGGTGGGGAGGTCATCTATCAAGGGTATGGATTTAGCCTGCCTGAAAAAGCGGATAAGGCTCTTCCGAAAGAAGGGTATCTCGGTATTTCATTAGAAGAGATGAATGAGTATACAGGTGACTATTTACTTGTACCAACAAAGGATGGAAAAGCACCTAATCTAGATATCACAGGTAGCGGTGTATGGAAGAAAAATAAAGCAGTGAAACAAGGACATGTTTTATCCTATTCAATCAAAGAATTTATCTATGCTGATCCAATCTCAATTGAAAAACAGTCTGCTGCGTTTAAACAAATGCTGCTCAAAAATTAATAGAAAAAAGACAAAGCACTTAAACAGGAGGCTTTGTCTTTTTTTCTGCTATCCTCTTAAAATACTAGCCATAAGTCTCATTTATCCCCTTTTCAGGCGTATTTGTTGAGCCCGATCACTGTATAAGATTAACATGGTAGAGAATTGACAATAAGGAGAGGATTCTTGTGGCGAAGGTTTTAATGATTACGTTCCCAGCTGAAGGACATGTGAACCCAATGTTAGGAATGATAAGAGCATTTGTTGATCGAGGTGATGAAGTGCATGTGGTCACAACTGAACATTATCAAAAGCGGATCAAACGCTTAGGCGCTCACATACATATACATCCAGATTATATTCGCACATTAAGTGTCGAAGAAAGCGATTTAGAGTCCATGCAGCCATTTTTCCATGCCATGCTGCAAACGTCATTAGACATTTTAGAAGTGGTGGAAACTCTTTCTCAACAGCATTCATTTGATTTGGTCTATTTTGATATGTTTGGAGCAGGTGAGCTTGTGCGGGATTACTTACAAATTCCAGGCATTGGTTCAAATCCTTCTTTTGTGCTGCAGGAGGCGCATTTTGATACACCTTTATACAGAAAAGATGAGAAGGCGGCTCATCTGTTAGAAGAAATACATGAACGTTTTGGCGTTCAGCCAACACATTTGATGCAATTCATGAAAAACCGCGGAGAACTGAATATGGTGTATACAAGTGAATATTTTCAGCCGTCTGTTGATGCATTGGATGATTCGTTTGTCTTCATTGGACCGAGCTTTCTAAAACGTGCTGACCAGCATGATTTCCCGTTAGAAGCGCTTGAGCGAGAGAAGGTCGTCTTTATTTCAATGGGAACGGTTCTTGGAGATACTGAAGCATTCTTTAATATGTGTATTGATGCTTTTGCCGACTTTGATGGAAAAGTGATTCTCGCAACTGGTGAAAAAATCGACATGTCTCTCCTAAAAGAAGCGCCATCTCATTTTCTTATCGAGCCTTATGTGCCGCAGCTTGAAGTCCTTGAACTGACAGATGTGTTTGTGACCCACGGCGGGATGAACAGTGTCAATGAAGGTATTCATTATCATGTTCCAATGGTTGTCATCCCGGTTGACAAAGATCAGCCGATGGTGGCAAAAAGACTGACGGATCTCTCTGCTGCTCGTGCACTCGATAAAGACCAGCTGACAGCAAAACAGCTGAGAGATACTGTAGAGAGTGTACTCGGAAGTGACACATATCGTGCTGGGATTGAAAAGATTGAAGAAAGTTTCCAAACAGCAGGAGGAACAGAAAAAGCATTACGTGTCATTGATCAGTTTATGCAAGCGAAACAGACTCAATCATGAGTCTCTCAGCGTGTAGACAAACCCTCGAATTCGCCCGCAGGTCTGTGCGCTGGTGCTCGCCCTTCCTAGACTGCAAAGGTTTTCTTTCACGCTGAAAAGAAGACAAAGAGCTAAAATAAAGATCATTTTAGCTCTTTGTCAACAACCTGACAGACTCAATCATGAGTCTGTTTTTTCGGTGAAAAAAGCCATTGTATTTCCCAGATCTGTATGCTAATATTCAATTCGTAATCATTTCGATTAATAATCGTAATGATTACGATAAAATGAACATTTGGGGGAAGTACATATGAATCATCAACCTGATTACATAAAGAAAAAGGACGAGAAAAAGCAGTCCTTTGTGACATATACCTTGATGCTGTTTTCAGTCATGGCTTGTTTTCTATTGGCATCTTGTTCTGAAAATAAGACCTCTTCCAGTTTAAGTGGAAGAGAAGATGATGAACTGGTGTATGCAAGTACAAAAGATATAAGAGACATTAATCCCCATCTATATGGCGGGGAGATGGCCGCTCAAAATATGGTGTTTGAATCGCTTGTTGTGAATACGGAAAAAGGCATTCAACCTGCCCTGGCCCAAAGCTGGGATATTTCTAAAGATGGAAAAACCTACACATTTCATCTTCGAGAAAACGTGACTTTTTCAGATGGTGAGCCATTTAATGCGAAGGCTGTCAAAATGAATATTGATGCAGTTGTCAAAAATATTGAAAAAAATGCTTGGCTCAATCTCGTGTCAGAAATTAAATCCACAAAGGCTGTAGATGAACATACTTTTGTTCTCACATTGAAGGAGCCCTATTATCCAACATTAGAAGAACTTGGTTTAACACGTCCATTCCGTTTTATTTCTCCCAAAAGCTTTATTGATGGCACCACATCAAAAGGCGTAAAAGGTTATGCAGGTACAGGTCCTTATGTGTTAAAGGAACATAAGAAAAATCAATATGCCATTTTTGAAGTGAATCATCACTATTGGGGAAAGAATCCAAAGATTTCAACGGTGAAATGGAAGGTCATGCCAGATCATCAAACCATTTTACTCGCTCTTCAAAAAGGGGAGGTTGATCTCTTATTTGGAGCAGATGGTGACATGATTGATGGAGATTCATTTCAGGCTTTAAAAGAAGCTGGTCAATATGGTGTGACTGTGAGTCCTCCTGTTGGTTCAAGATCTATTGTGATCAACTCCAATCAACCAATAACACAAGATCCAAAAGTAAGAGAAGCATTTCAATATGCCATTCAAAAAGAGATGATTACAGAAGGGATTTTAAATGGAACTGAACAGGTGGCACATACACTGCTCGCCCCATCAGTCCCTTACGCAGATATTCCGCTTAAAAAGAAAACCTATCAAAAAAAGAAAGCAGAGGCATTATTAGATGAGGCAGGCTGGAAGCTAAAAGAAGACGGCTATCGCTATCAAAAAGACAAGCCGCTCAGCGTGACCATTTATTATAATTCGGATAATGCAGGTGAAAGAACGATTAGTGAATCGATTCAGCAGGACTTCAAGCAGGTTGGAATCAAGCTGGATATTAGAGGTGAAGAAAAACAGGCATTTTTAGATCGTCAAAAAACAGGAAAGTTTGATCTTATGTACTCTCTATCTTGGGGACTTCCTTATGACCCTCAAACATACGTCTCTTCATTCCGTGTTGCATCCCATGCTGATTATCAAGCTCAGTTAGGATTGAAAAAGAAAAAGTGGCTGGATGAGACCATTACGAAAGTATTGGTGGAGCCGGATGAGCAAAAGAGGGCACAAATGTACCGAGATATTTTGACGTATATTCATGATGAAAATGTGTATATCCCTATTTCCTATTCTGTGACAAAGGCCGTTTATAATAAGCGCCTCAAAGGTGTAGATTTTCATGTATCTCAGTATGAAATTCCCTTTGATCGAATGTATTTTTCGTCATAAATCGGAGGCTGAGACATGACACGCTATATCATAAAACGATTATTGCTTCTTTTGCCGCTCATTGTATTCATTACGTTTTTTGCGTTTGTGCTACTTGCGATGCGTGCGAGTGATCCAGCTGAGGTCGCTTTACGTGTGAACCAAGTAACCCCAACGGAAGAGATGGTTGAATCTATGCGTCAAGAGCTAGGCTTAGATCAACCTTTTTTCATACGCTATGTCACATGGCTTAAAGACGGATTAACAGGTGATTTTGGCAGTAGTTATGTCACACATGAGCCTGTACTTGACCTGATGATGGAGGCACTTCCTGCGACTTTACAGCTTGCAGGGATGTCCCTTTTGTTTATTATTGTGCTGAGTTTGTTATTCGGAATGGTGTGTGCATATGCGGCACATACATGGTTGGATCGAATCGTGAGAGCATTTGTGTTTATTGCAGCTTCCATGCCTAGTTTTTGGTTGGGCATTTTATTTATCTGGCTTTTTTCAGTCAAATTTAACTGGGTCAACACGAGTGGAATGGAAGGGTTTAAATCGCTTCTTTTGCCAGCGATGACTCTATCGTTTGGCTACTTATCGACCTATGTGAGACTCATTCGAAATCAAATCCTAAAGTTTCAGCATGAGCCCTTTGTTTTTTATGCAAGAGCTCGTGGTTTAAAGGAACGAACCATTCAATTGAAGGTGATGAGACATGCCCTTCAACTAGCGGTAACAGCACTCGGTATGTCAATACCAAAGCTCATTGCAGGAACCGTCATTATTGAAAATCTCTTTGCTTGGCCAGGGGTTGGCCGTTTGTGTGTAACAGCTATTTTTCACGCCGATTTCCCTATGATTCAAGCCTATTTGTTTGTGATGGGAATTCTATTCGTTGTGTGCAACCTTATCGCGGACGTCATACAAATGATCATGAATCCGCAGTTGCGAAAGGAGGTCTGAGAACTTTGCCTGGATGGAATCGATTAAGAAAAGATCGCATAGCCATTCTGTCTATTTGGTTTTTGGCACTTGTCACATTAGCTGGGCTGTTTGCACCAGTGCTAGCGCCACATGATCCAACTGACACGAATATTCTTCAAAAATATGCCGGTGTGAGTCTAACATATCCGCTCGGAACGGATCAGCTGGGGAGATGCGTATTGTCGCGGCTCTTATATGGTATTCGGACAACGATGCTTGCTGCCGTGCTGACAATGTGTATCACGATGCTCATTGGCACGATACTTGGACTCATGGCTGGCTTTTTTAGAGGGAAAGTTGATGGAGCTCTAATGAGAATATGTGATGTCATGCTGTCATTTCCAGCAGAGGTGATGATTTTGGCCGTTTTGGGCATTATGGGACCTGGGCTTTTCAATATTATTTTGGCCAATGTCCTTGCAAAATGGGCTTGGTATACAAGGATGATTCGTTCGTCAGTCCTACAATATACGAATGAACCATCTGTTCAGTTTGCGAAAGTATCTGGGGGTTCACCTTTTTATATCCTTCGAAAACATCTATTTCCTCGCATCTCAGGAGAGATTGCTGTCTTTGCTACACTTGACGCAGGCTGGGTCATTTTAAATATTTCTGCTCTGTCTTTTCTTGGATTAGGTGTGAGTGCACCTACACCGGAATGGGGCATGATGCTCAACGAGGCGAAGAATGTCATGGTGACGCACCCGGCTCACATGCTCCCGCCTGGACTTGCGATCTTATTTGTGGTCATGGCACTGAATTTTTTAGGAGACAGTCTTCAGCAGGTCATGAACCCTGCCATGCACCTTACCAACAAAAAAGGGGGGAGACGGTTTGCCTTTCATCGAGATAAAAAATCTGTCCGTACATGATCCGATTCAACAAAAGGATTTAGTGGCAAATATCACGTTTACATTACATAGACAACGTTGTTTAGGCGTTATTGGAGAAAGTGGAAGCGGAAAATCAACCGTTGCAAAAGCATTAATTGGCCTTATCCCTCCTTCGCTAGAGATGATTGGGACCATTTTGTTTGACGGTGAAAAATTGACAAGTCAGACTTCACAGCAGTGGAGAGGAAAGCGAATTGGCTACATTCCACAAGATGCTATGAATGCGTTCAATCCAATTGAAACAATTGGTCATCAAATACTTGAAACGTTCCAGCGGCATTTGGGCTTACGTGGCAAAGAAGGAACAGCACATGCGATTACTGGGCTAGAACGTGTCCATTTAAACAATTCGCATATGTTAATGAAAAAATATCCTCATGAGCTGTCGGGAGGGATGCTTCAACGTGTCATGATTGCCATTACGATCATGCTTTCTCCTGACGTGATCATTGCCGATGAGCCTACAGCATCATTAGATGCATATAACCGGCGTGAAGTCATCACGCAATTACAGACGCTGAAAGAAGAAACAGGAGCTGCCTTGATCATCATTTCGCATGATTTAGGCGTCGTTCAGGCAATCGCTGATGAATTGTTGGTGATGCACCAAGGGGAGATGCTTGAGCATCGTCATGCAAAAGAGATATTTACATCACCTGAGCATCCTCAAACGAGGCATTTACTAGAAACGAGGCTTCGCTTATCGGCACCCCTTGAAGCACTGAGGCAGCAGAAGAGAGTGAGGGCATTCCCATGCTGATCACAGCAAATCAACTACTTAAACATGGAGAAGATAAAGGGCGCTTTTTTCATAAAGAGGAATCCATAGCACGCATAGCTCAGGTTTCATTTCAGATTGGAGAGGGTGAATGTGTCGGGTTAGTCGGTGAGAGCGGCAGTGGTAAAAGTACAATAGCACGTACGCTGCTTGGTTTAGAAACATTAGACGGCGGAGAGATAAAGATAGGTGGATGGCCAGCTCATACATGGCGTAAGATGAACCGGGGGGGAATGAGTGTTGTTTTTCAGGATTATCTATCTTCTGTCCATCCTTCCTTTACAGTGAAAGAGATCATAGCAGAACCCATGCAAATAATAAAGCGAAACATGGATGTGAACCAAAAAGTGTTGTCCCTGCTCAAGCAAGTAAGACTTCCATCGTCTTTGCTAAATCAATATGCTCATCAGCTAAGCGGCGGTCAGCTCCAGCGTGTATGCATAGCAAGAGCCATATCGACGAATCCAGCCATTCTCATCTTAGATGAAGTCCTTAGCTCACTTGACGTTTCTGTCCAAGTTCAAATATTGGAGCTTCTTGAGACATTAAAGCAAGAGTTAGATATGACCATTCTCATGATTACCCATGATCTAGAGGCAGCCGTTTTTTTATGTGATCGACTTCTTTTTTTACATGAGGGAAAACTTGTGGAAGAATGTAAAAGTGACCAGCTGTTTGAAGCGACTCATCCATTTACGCTCAAGCTAATAGACTCACTCATGCCTTTTCAACTTGACAAAAAATAACCAATCTTTTATCGTATACGTAACAAACGACGGAAGGGTGACCCAATGCAATGAAGTACTAATCCTATGACCTGTAAGCAAAATGAAAGAACGAAGGCAGTGAGCAAACGATATGTGTTGCTATGTTTGCTGCGTTTTCATTTTTTAGCTTCGGAATAGGATGGTACAGCTTGGGAATCAAAGATTGAAGTGATGGATACGGGGGATATGTGTGCTCATTTGATGAACCGCATGTCATTTTGTATCGATACGCTTATTTTTGTACACCATTTTGCCTCCTATTCTGAGAATGGGAGGCTTTTTCATGTCTCCTGATACGAAAGGAGAGGGTTGGATGTTACTGAGAGCCCACCAATTAAAAGTATTTAGAAAGGATCGCTTGTTATTTGATATAGAGGAGCTGGCCATTCATCAAGGGGACCGAATCGGCCTTGTGGGAACGAATGGCAGTGGGAAAACTACATTGCTCCATGTACTGGCGGGGAGGGAAAAACCAGACAGCGGCACATTTGCACACACTACAACTTGTACGCTGCTTCCTCAACTAAAGACAGGAGATGGCAGACAAAGTGGCGGAGAGATGACACAAGCTTATATTGAAAGAGCTTTAAGCCGGCCTTCTGCCCTTTTATTAGCCGATGAACCCTCGACTCACTTAGATACGGAGCATATTGAGTGGCTAGAAGAAAAGCTTCGTTATCATCAAGGTGCTCTGATTGTCGTCTCGCATGACCGTGCTTTTTTAGATGCGTTATGTACAGACATTTGGGAATTGGAGGATGGGAAACTCAAACCATACAAAGGCAACTACAGCGATTTTGCCCGGCAAAAAGAACTCGAACATCGCCAGCAAGTGGAGGCGTACGAGGCGTATACCCAGAAGAAAAAACAGTTAGAACATGCACTGCAAAAGAAAATGAAAAAAGCCGACAAAGCGACAAAGCCATCTCCAAAGCTGAAATCCTCGGGGCCTAAAATTGCAAAGCCTTATTATGCAAACAAGCAAAAAAAGCTTCAAAAAACAGCCAAATCTATTGAAACAAGAATGGAGAAATTAGAAAAGGTGGAGAAGGTAAAGGAAGCCCAGCCTCTTCAAATGACGCAGCACACCATGAAGGAAGTGGCAAGCCGCACCATTTTTCGTGTCGAACATGTAGATGGCAAGGCAGGAGATAAAGTCCTTTGGAAAAAGGCGAATGTAGAAGTGAGAGGCGGAGACAAAGTCGCGATCATTGGGAAGAATGGGAGCGGTAAAACGACATTTCTCCGAATGCTTGTAAACGGTCATCCCGGGATTTTTCGTTCAGAAGCCGTGAAGATTGGTTATTTCAGCCAAGATCTTTCAGGACTGAATCTAGATGAATCGATCTTACAAAATGCACTGGAACAGGCGATTCAAGATGAGACTGTCGTTCGCACCGTTTTAGCGAGACTTGGGTTTCGGGGAGACGATGTGTATAAGCTGACGAACGTATTAAGCGGCGGGGAACGGGTGAAGACGATGCTTGCCAAGCTGCTCGTCAGTGATGCCAATGTTCTGATGCTTGATGAACCGACGAACTTTTTAGACCTTGCGGCAGTAGAAGCGCTTGAAGGACTTTTAAAAGATTACCCGGGCACAGTTGTGTTTGTCTCCCACGACAGAAGGCTCATTGAGCAGGTGGCTACTCGTATTCTTCATGTGCACGAGGGGACCATTGAACGCTTTGATGGCACCTATGAAGAATATAAACAAAAGGAAGAAAAGCCAGCTGCTACAAAGAAAGAAGAAGAGCTCCTGCTGATTGATATGCAGCTGTCTGAAGTGCTCAGTCGTTTAAGCATCGAGCCTTCTCGTGAGCTTGAAGAGATGTTTCAAGCATTGTTGAAAAGAAAGAAGTTGTTAGAGTCATAAAAAAAAGCCCCTGTGTTTACTGCACAGGGGTCTGTTCGTTTCGTTCTTTTTTCAATTGTTCAAGTTCGCTGACTGTGACAAGCTGGTAGCCTTGTTTGGTCAGTTCATGTATGATCTTCACTGCTGCTCGAGCAGAGCTGTCATAAATATCGTGCATGAGTACGGTTTTGCCATCTGCTGCATGTGAGAGAACATGGTTTGTGATCTGCTGGCTGTTGCGAATTTTCCAGTCTTCAGGATCGACATCCCACAATGAAACGTTCATGCCAACCGCTTGATTGATGTCGGGATTTGTTCCTCCATATGGCGGTCTAAAGTGCGTAGGAGTATAACCGCTGGCCTTTTCAATCAGTTTCTGCGTGTCTTTTACTTGTTTGACCGCTTCTTTTAGAGGGAGTCTCGTTAATAAAGGATGGTTATATGAATGGTTTCCGATCTCATTTCCGCCCTTTAAAATGTCGGCAAGCATTCCAGGATAATACTGAACCCTGCTTCCTAATACGAAAAAGGTGGCGTGTCCTTTATTTTCCTTCAGCGCTGCTAAAATGGTTGAAGTTGTGGCTGGGTTTGGACCGTCATCAAATGTGAGTGCGATGGCTTTTTTATTCGGATCAAGCTTTGGCTTTTGCGGCAGCTTGACGGCTTTTCTTTTTGGATTTGGTTCTTTGATTTCATTCTGATTTTTGGTCTTATTCATATATTCCGGCTTCAAGATATCTTTTAGTAGCGTCTTTTTGATCGCCAGCGTTTGTGGACCTAAGTCCTTCGCGGCTACTTGAGAAGCTGGGAAATAGAACTCTATATATTTCTCTTTTAAGGCGAATTGACTGAAGTTTTGATCAGTAGGGGCTGTTCCTTTTTGAAGGAGTGATAGATCCTTAGACAAGGTTTTATCTTTTTTAAGCTCCGTGTATGTAATATAGGATAATTTTTTCAAATAGTCCTTTTTTGGTTGAAATAAATCTTTTGTGTCAAGAAAGTCTTTTTTCTGAAAATCGAAATTGATTGTGACGTGATGAGTGGTTCCATTTTGCTGACCTGTATATGTGTAGGTCGTAAAATAAATGGCCGCAGATTGTTTTGCATAGTGCACCATGTCATAGTCAATATTCAGTTCAAACCGTTTGTTTTCATCAATGTCCTTTGCTTCACTAAATGTCTTTTTGAAATGCTCTAATGCTGAATTCGCATAGCTTTGAATCTTGTCATCTAGCTTTTTTTGATGAAAAAGTGGATAGTTCACCGCATATCTCATAAACTTCCCGTCATTTACAAGAGTGACAATTTCAACATTTTTATAATTCGTATCCTGCTTCACATTTTTCTTCTCTGTACCGCTTGCTTGCTGATTTTGAAAGAATGCAACTGCTCCAATGACGATGGCAAGCGCAAATAGGATGATACTCCATTTTCCCTTTACTGACACAACTTTCAATTCTCCTCTCATGACGGGTCATTCTTTATTCCTTTGACATCTGTTTGTAATATTTTTATAACATTTGACTTACTTTTGTAATTTTAGGGGATTTTCATGCGGAATGTCAACTATTTTCCTATTAAAATACTGTAAAAATTGATAGGTCTTTCAGAACGAGAAAAAGCAGAAGGAAAGAATTCTCTTATTTGCCGTCTACCAATACCTTCAATAATTAAAAAAATGAGCCGTACATTGATTTTTCAGAGGCTGACGGCTATAATTTTGATGATTATGATTCTCATTTTCAAACTGACTTTTAATGAAGAAAAGGATGACACCGATTTTGCCGGATAAGCGAACATCTCAACAAAAACGATCATCACCTATTTTGTTCTTTTTATTGTTTTTTCTAGCTGTCATTGGTTTATTGGCGGCTATGTTTTTGGCTGTTTCCTACGGTGCAAAGTCATTGTCTTTGCAAACGGTCTGGACAGCTGTGTTTGACTATCAGTCTCATGTAACAGAGCAGCAGATCATTCATGAATTAAGGCTTCCTCGTGTGCTAGGAGCGGCGCTTGTTGGAGCGGCGTTTGCTGTGGCAGGTGCGCTCATGCAAGGCATTACAAGAAATCCGCTGGCAGATGCGGGGATATTAGGCATTAACGGCGGTGCGATGTTTGTAGTTGCTCTCTGTTTTGCTTTTTTTCCAGGAATGCCTTATTCGGCATTGATGTTATTTTCTTTTTTTGGTGCCGTTCTCAGTACACTGCTGATCTTTGCCATTGGGGCGGCTGGCGGCGTGCTGACCCCACTTCGGCTCACTGTAGCTGGAGCTGTTGTTGCCGCATTGCTGCATGCGCTAAGCTCAGGTATCGCCATTTACTTTGATCTCAGTCAGGATCTGGCTTTTTGGTATGCAGGGGGTGTGGCAGGTGTCAAATGGCCGCAGCTGATGATCCTTGCTCCAGTCATTCTCATTGTCATCGTTTGGGCGATGTTATTAGGACGATCCCTCTCGTTATTATCACTTGGTGAAGATGTAGCTGCGAATTTAGGGGTGAAAACCCGGCAAGTGCGAATACTAGGTATGGCAGCTGCGGTTCTGCTGGCAGGCGTTTCTGTATCGGCGGTTGGGTCTATTGGGTTTGTCGGGCTTGTCATTCCGCATATTGCACGAAAGCTGGTTGGGGTCAATTATCGTTTCGTCATTCCGATGTCAGCGATTTTAGGCGCAATGCTTCTCGTCTTCGCTGATCTTGCCAGCCGGACAGTAAATCCGCCAAGAGAGCTTGCCATTGGCGTCATGGTGGCACTTGTTGGTGTTCCTTTCTTCTTATATATTGCCAGAAAAGAAGGGAGGAACCTGTCATGAAAGAGAAACGGCGTGCTCTTGTCGTGACAGCCGTTTTGCTTTGTCTGAGTGCGGCTGTCGTGCTGTATAGTTTAAATACCGGCACGCTGAAACTCAGTCCTCTCGTTGTCGTCAAAACGTTATTTGGCTTTGGAGATTTCCAAAGTGAGACGGTGCTGTTTGATTATCGTCTGCCTCGAATCGTCGTGACGATACTAGCTGGAATAGGTCTAGGCATCGCAGGTGGCATTTTGCAGAGTTTATCCCGCAATCCACTGGCTGATCCTGGGATTATTGGTCTGAATGCAGGAGCCGCATTCGGCTTAATCATCTTTGTGACGTATTTTCACGTACTAGAAGGAAATCCATCTTTACTCATTCCGCTCTTTACATTTGGTGGAGGCCTACTTGCGGCGTCAGTCATCGTTCTTCTTGCGTACGACAGGCATGAAGGGCTTGTACCTATCCGGCTGATTCTTGTTGGAATTGCCGTAGCTGCGGGGTTTAGTGCATTGACGTTATATTTGTCATTGAAACTGGATGAAGATACATATACCTTCGCTTCAAGGTGGCTTGTGGGAAATGTATGGGGAAGAGACTGGATTCATGTACTTGCGCTCCTGCCTTGGATCGTATGTCTTGTCCCGCTTACGCTCATGCAGTCCAGCACACTCAATGCGTTAACATTAGGTGATGCCGTTGCCTCAAGTGTCGGAGTACGTGTAGAGCGCAAACGACTTTTTCTTCTCACCTTAGCTGTTGGTCTAGCGAGTGCAAGTGTATCGATGACAGGCGGAATTGGTTTTATTGGCCTTGTTGCACCTCATTTGGCGAGGCGTCTTGTCGGCTCACTGCACCAATATTTTTTACCAGTAAGTGCCCTGCTTGGGCTGTTGATTCTGGTCAGTGCCGATACAATCGGACGTTCCATATTTGCCCCAAATGCCATCCCAGCAGGTGTGGTTGTGGCTTTTATCGGAGCACCTTATTTTCTCTATTTATTAACAAAAACAAAATAAGAAAGAGGAACTCATCATGAAAAAAGTACTTGTGTTTGGTTTAACGCTCTGTTTCTTGATTCTTGCCGCTTGTGGTCAACAGGAAACAAAGAAGACAACAAATCAAGATGAAAACGGAACACCTAAGATTGCATCCTTGTCGATTCATTTAACAAATGATTTATTAGCACTCGGGATAAAACCTGCTGGCTCTGTTGTAGGGGGAGACTTAAAAGATTTCCTTCCACATGCGAAGAAGCAGCTCAGCCAGACGAAAAAGCTGGGCATCGCAGCAGATCCTGATATGGAGTCATTGCTTGCTTTAAAACCAGATGTCATTTACGTCGATGAAGAACTGGCTGGACAAGACTTATCAAAATACAAGAAAATCGCCAAAACCGAAGTGTTTAATTTAAATGATGGCACATGGCGTGATCATTTAAAAAAAATCGGCAAGCTCGTCAATAAAGAAAAAGAAGCCGATCAATATATTAAGGACTACAATCAAGAAGCAAAAGAAGTCAAATCACTTATCCAGAAAAAGATTGGAAATGGAAAAGTGATGGCAATTCGTGTAACAGCAAAAGAGCTTCGAGTATTTAGTATGAAACGTCCGATGGGGCCAATTTTATACGATGATTTAGGACTGACACCTGTAGATGGTGTGAAAAAGCTGGACAGCAAACGTCCATTTGAAGTCATTTCTCAAGAAGTGCTTCCTGACTTTGATGCAGATGCTATTTTTGTTGTCGTGAACCGTGATGATAAGGCGCAGCAGGCATTCAAACAGTTAGAGCAGACACCGATTTGGAAAGGCCTAAAAGCCGTAAAGAAAAACCAAGTGTATCCGATTGCCGATCAGCCATGGCTTGATTATTCAGCTCTAGGCAACAAAATGGCAATGGATGAAGCAAAAAAGATGTTCTCTAAATAAACAGCACATAAATCAAGGCATCATTCCGCATCTAGGAATGATGTCTCTTTTTTTGATTCATTCTTCTATTCATGCGCTTTTTGCATACATATGAGAGGGAACGAGCAGTATCGTCCGTATGAAAGGATAAGGGGAGGGGTTACAGTTGAAGGTTCAAAAAATTAGTGCAGGCACTATTGCGAGGCTTGTGCTGCTTTTATTGGCACTTGTGAACAGCGCTCTCACTGCTGCAGGAAAAAGCCCAATTCCAATTGATGAAGAAGGTGTGCAGCAATTCATTACGTTAGCTTTTCTTGGCATCACATCACTATGGGCCTATTGGAAGAACAATGATATTACGAAAAAAGCACGAACGAAAAAAGAAGAATAATAGAAAACAGAGCCTTTTCATGCAAAAAGGCTCTCAGCGTGTAGAGAAACCCTCGCATTCGGTGTCAGTCCTGCGCGGGTACTCACGAATGTCAAATTCGCTCCGCAAAAGTAGCTGTCCTTCCTAGACTGCTATCACGCTGAAAAGAAGACAAAGAGCTAAAATAAAGTTCATTTTAGCCCTTTGTCCATAAACTGAAAAGAGCCTTTTCATATAAAAAGGCTCTATTTCATCGAAGCGACAAGCGCCTCTCCCCGCAAATTGGTTTGATCTCAGTGGCTTACGCCCGGTGTTCTCCCATATTGGTAAGAAACGCTTTCACTTCCTCGATGGTTAAGCCAATGGCCTTTGCTTCACTCATGAGACGCTTCCATTCTGACATATTTGAGTCGGTCAGCTTTCTATGATGGACATGCAACGTCTTTCCTTCCTGCTCCTTTCTGTAGGTTTGGAGCAGCTGATACAGTTCTTCTTTAGGCATGCCGGATTGGACGGCATGAACGATATGATCCCGCCACTCCTGTTCACCGCCCTCAGCGTAATGAAACATCATCGTTTCTGCATCAAACAGCTCTTGTAAATCAATGTCTAGTGATGAGGATACCTTTTTTAAAAACTGGACAGATGGATTACGGTGGACACCACGCTCAATTTTACTCAAATACGATTTAGAGACATGGGCATCTTCAGCCAACTGCTGGATTGAGTATCCTTTCCTCTTTCGGTAAATTCGTATCACCTTGCCTATCATTCGATATATGATCTCCCTTCTCCCCGGCGAATCGTTCTGTGACCTTTTCGTTCATTATAAGAAATAAATTGTTCTTTATAAAATTCAAAAACGTAAGAAACAGGAAGTAAACAAAAGAAAACGAACGATTTCGTTCTTTAAAAAGAACTATAAGACCTATTATGACATTTTTCTTTGCGGGTATTATCTTTTATAATCCAATCATTAACAAAAAGAAACCATATATAACCTTTTTATGATGAAATCGGGAGGTATCTATGAATGAGAATATAGGTTTTAAGCAGCTGTTTTCTGTCATAAAAGAGAAAATGGCCCTTCTGATCCTGATTGTCCTGATCGTAACGGGCATTTCAGCCTACTATCAGTTCTATGTCTCGACTCCTGTATATCAGGCAACCACTCAAATTCTTGTTCATAAACGAAGCAGTGATGCACAAGCGAATTTAAACGATATTCAGATGAACCTTCAATATACACGTACCTTTCAAGTCCTATTAAAAAGTCCAATTGTCATTGAAAAAGTAAAAGAAACACTCAATCTTACAGAATCGGCAGAAGGATTAAAACACAAAATTGCCACAAGTACAGAAAATGAGTCAGAGGTCATAAATATTTCTGTACAAGATGAGGACCGAGCGAAGGCAGTAGCCATTGCGAATACAGCCACAGAGGTGTTGCAAGAAGAAATCAAAAAAACCATGAATATGGATCGCATTAATGTTTTGTCTGAAGCCAAGCTGTCCAACACGATACTAATGAACTCACGTAAATTCGTTCACATCGTTCTGGCACTAGGCGCCTCTGTATTAGGGGGAATGACACTCATTTTCTTAATGAATTTACTCGATGATACGGTAAAACGAACACATCAAATAAGAGAAGAGATCGGATTGCCGTCGCTCGGCAGTGTCTATCAGATGCATGCAGACAGGAGGGCAAAAAAAGACAAGCAGTCCGTCATAACGGGAGGACAGAACATTGATTTTTAAGAGGAAAAAACGAGAAAAAAGAGATTTATCCTGCATTTCTGTATTAAATCCTCACTCTGTCATTGCGGAACAATTCCGAACGATCCGAACGAACATCGAATTCACGTCGATTCAAACGAGGCTGAAGTCGATATTGGTCACATCCTCCTTGCCGAAGGAAGGAAAATCATTTACGGCTGCAAACTTGGCAGCTGTTTTTGCACAGCAGAAAAAACGGGTTTTGCTCATGGATGCTGATTTACGTAAACCAGCTATTCATGAATATTTTGATCTGAGTCCGCACACCGGATTGACCAATGTGCTATTAAATAATTGCACTTTGGAGGAAGCCATTTTGCCTACACCGATTGAGCATTTAGAGCTGCTTCCGAGTGGGACCATTCCGCCAAATCCCGCTGAGCTGCTTTCCTCCTCTGTGATGAAGCAGCTATTTTACGAGATTGAGCAGCAGTATGACATGGTGATTGTTGATTCCACACCGCTTCTGCCTGTAGCCGATGCCAAAATATTAGCGAACCGAACGGATGGAAGCATTCTTGTGGTTTTAAGCGGTAAAACGAAGATTGCCGCTGTGAAGAAATCAAAAGAAGTATTAGAGGGGACGACAGGGAAACTGCTTGGGGCGATGCTAAATGGCAAGAAAGTGAAAAAGGGAAGGCACTATATGTATTAAAGAGATTGATAGGTGATGTCTCCTAATCTTTAACAACGGAGGCACTCGATCCTGCTGTGGGCATGACATATGCCTTAGATGCTCGTCATCGGTAGTGGGATGTGAGGACGGGTTTGATGCCCATTTTACGTAAGAATAGTGATGCTTTAAAAAGGGGGAGGAGCGTTGACTTACGCCCAAAGATTATCAATCATCGTGGCACTAGATTCATATCTCATTTTAGTAGCCGTCTTTTTTGGCTTTCAATTTGTTCAAGAGGCAGCGTTAACCGTATATACATTTGAAATGCTCGTCATTTCTTCGCTCAGTCTACTGATCGGGCACCATTTGTTTTCGTATATTTTTCACGTGTACAAGCAAGTATGGGCCTATACAGGGGTTAGAGAGCTATTTTCTTTAATGAAGACCTTTGCGTGTTCATTTTTATTTTCCATGACGATGCTGTACATTTTTGTGCAGACATGGCCATTTCGCTTTTTATTTATTGTCTGGCTTTTCCATGTGTTATTCATCGGTGCATCTCGTATGGCATCCAGGCTGTTTCATGATGGTGCGAAGCGGTATCAAGTTGAAAAGGAGCGGGCACTAATCATTGGCGCTGGATCAGCCGGGACCATTATCGTTCGTCAGCTTCAGCAGTCGAGTGATGTACATATTGAGCCGGTCGCTTTCATTGATGATGACAAAACAAAGCATAAGCTTGAAATTATGGGGCTGCCTGTTCTTGGGGGAAAAGAACATATTCAAACGGCTGTTGTGATGATGGATATTCAAAAAATCATTATCGCCATTCCATCCAAAAGCAGTCACACATTAAAAGGACTGTATAAGGAATGTGTAGCGACTGGAATCAAAACACAGATTATGCCGGAAATGGAACAGATTTTAAAAGGAACCCATGCGCTGAATCAATTGCGGGATGTACAGCCAGAGGATTTGCTTGGAAGAGAGCCGATTCAATTAGATACAAGCCGTCTATCCGTTCACCTAAAAGGAAAAACGATTATGGTGACAGGAGCTGGCGGGTCTATCGGGTCAGAAATCTGTCGTCAAATTTGTGTATTTGCCCCTCGGGCGATTGTGCTTGTGGGACATGGAGAATTTAGCATTCATTCTATTTTACTAGAGCTGAAAGAATTGTATGGAGATAGCATTCGCCTATATCCACAAATTGCGGATATTCAAGATAAACAAAAAATGAGTGAAATCGTTGGTCATTTTCAGCCGGATATGATTTATCATGCCGCTGCTCATAAACATGTCCCGCTCATGGAAATTAGCCCGAAAGAAGCGGTGAAAAACAATATTATCGGGACAAAAAATGTGGCAGAAGCTGCACATGAGCACGGAGTTGAAACATTTGTCCTCATCTCATCTGACAAAGCGGTCAACCCTGCCAATGTGATGGGAGCCACAAAGCGGTTTGCTGAAATGGTGATTATGCAAATGGGGGCAAGCAGTGAAACGAAATTTGTCGCCGTCCGGTTTGGGAATGTACTCGGGAGCAGGGGGAGTGTCATTCCAATCTTTAAAAAACAAATTGAAAAAGGCGGGCCAGTGACCGTCACGCACCCAGCCATGACAAGATATTTTATGACGATACCAGAAGCATCAAGGCTTGTTATTCAAGCTGGTGCACTAGCAGAAGGAAGGCAGATTTTTGTTTTAGATATGGGGGAGCCAGTCAAAATTGTCGACCTCGCAGAAAACCTCATTCACCTCTCAGGCTACACCACAGACCAGATTCCCATCACATTTACGGGTATTCGTCCCGGAGAGAAAATGTACGAGGAGTTACTCAACCAGCATGAAAAAGCACAGGAGCAAATTTTCCCGAAAATCCATATCGGCCATGCCTTGGATGGTGATCCGTATGTGCTGAACCGCTTTATTCACGAATTTAACATGATGAGTGACGATCAATTAAGACAGGCCTTGTTTGCCGCCATTGAGTCGCATGATGTATTGCCTGAACCGATGCAACGAGAGGAGGAGCCACTTGCTAATGAAGAAAAAAGTCTTGTTTTGCGCAACGGTTGATTATCATTTTAAGGCGTTCCATCTCCCGTATTTCAGGTGGTTTCAGGAACAAGGATGGGAAGTGCATACAGCGGCAAATGGCCAGCTGGAGCTGCCGTATGTGGATCAAGCGCATTCCATTCCGATTCAGCGTTCCCCTTTTCATTTGCAAAATCGGCTTGCTTATGTGGAGCTGAAAAAGCTTTTAGAAAAAGAGCATTATCAGTTCATCCATTGTCACACACCGATGGGGAGTGTCATTGGCAGGCTAGCGGCGAAAACAACACGCAAAAAAGGGACGAAAGTTCTTTACACAGCGCATGGCTTTCACTTTTGGAAGGGGGCACCGCTTCAAAATTGGCTGCTTTATTATCCAGTTGAGAGATGGCTCGTTCAATATACAGATGCACTCATCACCATTAATGGAGAAGACTATGAAAGAGCCGATCGTCTGTCAAAAGAGAAGGCGGCTGTGCATTATGTTCCCGGTATGGGTGTCGATATGAAGCGATTTGCACCAGTTGATGACAAAGAAAAAGACCGCCTTCGTAAAGCATATGGTTTTACCACGCAAGATTTTATCGTGCTGTGTGCTGGTGAATTAAATGACAATAAAAATCAAGGAATGCTCATCAAAGCTTGCGCGCAGGTGTATCGGAATATACCACAAGTGAAAATTGTATTTGCTGGAGAAGGGACAAGTCGGTCGTCCTATGAAAAGCTGGTCTGTCAGCTGAATCTTGAGGAACATGTACAGTTTGCGGGATTTTGCAAACACATCGAAGATTGGATGCATATGAGCGATGTATGTGTATCAACCAGCTTGAGAGAAGGACTTGGGATGAATCTTCTTGAAGCGATGTCTGCTGAAAAGCCGGTGATTGCAACAGAAAATAGAGGGCATTGTGAGCTCGTCAAACATGGAGTGAACGGCTTTTTAGTCAAACCGCATGATGTGAATGGTTTAGCCGTTTATTTACAGCAGCTCTATCATAAAAAGGACCAGCTTCACCTAATGGGGAAAGCGGGACGTTCTATGGCTCACGCATTTGCACAGGAGCAGACGGTAAGTGCTATGGAGGAAATTTACACAACGTATATGGATCAAAAAGAGAAGGTGATGTGAGCATGCGTCAGCCGAAAGTATCGATTATCATGGGTGTTTACAATTGCCAAGAGACAGTAGAAGAAAGCATTGAATCGATTCTCCGTCAAACCTATGAAAACTGGGAGCTCATCATATGTGATGATGCATCAACAGATGGCACCTATGAAAAAGTGCTGCACTATACCATGCGTGAACCCGATAGAATTCGCCTCATCCGAAATGAACACAATCAAAGACTTGCCGCCAGTTTAAATCGTTGTCTCACTGAAACGAATGGAGAACTGATTGCAAGACAGGATGGCGACGATATATCGGTGTCTACACGATTAGAAAAACAGGTTCGTTTCCTTGATGCACATCCGGAATATGATGTAGTTGGTACGGCGATGACGGTGTTTGATGAGTCAGGGACGAAGGGCGTTCGAGCACTTGTCTCAGAGCCTGATCGAAGGGTGCTGGCAAGAGGAACGCCTTTTTGTCATGGGACGATTATGATGAGAGCGTCAGCCTACAAGGCTTTAAATGGCTATCGTTCTGTCAAAACAACCAGACGGATGGAAGATATCGATCTGTGGATTCGTTTTTTTGCTGCGGGGAGAAAAGGCTTTAATTTGCAAGAGCCCTTATACCTTGTAAGGGAGGATGAAGCGGCCTTTCAGCGCCGGAAATTCCGATACTCAATGGATAATGCCTGGCTTGTTTTAAAAGCATGCAAGCAATTGAAATTGTCGCCGTTTGATTATCTCTTTGCGCTTAAGCCGGTCATCCGTGCCTGTATGTCACCAAAGATCATGAGGTTTTATCATCAGCGGAAACTTGGAGGATCTATGGTGAAAAGGAGGACGATTCGGGATGAATGAGCCAAAGCGTGTACTTCATGTTGTGGGCGGAATGAACAGAGGCGGAGCAGAAACGATGATCATGAACATCTATCGTGCAATCGACCGAAATGTTCTTCAATTTGATTTCGTTACCCACCGGGAGAATGTCTGTGATTACGATGAGGAAATTCGTCAGCTTGGCGGGCGGATTTTTTATGTCCCAAGTATTGGAGCGTCCTCTCCATGGACGTTTGTCAAAACGTTGACGAAGACGATTAAGCAAACGGGACCTTATCAGGCGGTGCATGCACATACAGATTTTCAAACGGGCTTTTCTGCCCTTGCTGCGAAACTGGCAGGTGTGAAGATACGCATTTGCCATTCACATAATACGGCTTGGAAACAGTCTCCTAGCCGGGTGGATCATTTGATGCTCAAAGGATTTCGTCAGCTGATCTTTGCCTTTTCTACGAAGCTTGTTGCATGCGGTGAAGATGCCGGTGTCTTTTTATTTGGACAAAAAAGAATGCACGATGGACGAGTGGACATTTTGCCAAATGGGATTGATTTGAACCTTTTTTTTCAGTTGGAGCCAGAAGCGAAGGTGAAGATGAAAAAAGACCTCCATCTTCACGAGAGAAAACTGATCATTGGACATATTGGCCGATTTCATGAGCAGAAAAACCATGTTTTTTTCATCGAATTAGCGCAGACACTGAAAAAACAAGGGGTCTCCTTTCAGCTAGTTCTCATAGGAGATGGGCCGCTCCGGGCAGTGGTTGAATCGTATGCAGAGAAAGCAGGATTAATGGAAGACATTGTGTTTACGGGCGTTGTCTCAGAGGTTCCGCAGTATATGAAAGCATTTGATGTGTTTGTGATGCCGTCTTTGTTTGAAGGTCTTCCGCTCGTATTAGTGGAAGCGCAGGCATCTGGACTCCCATGTGTGATTTCAGATCATATCACAAAGGAAGTCGATTTAGGCTGTGGGCTTGTGAAAAGGAAATCCTTGCAAGATTCAGCACATGAGTGGATGAAAGCCATACTAGAAGCCTACCATGCAGACCCTCCTCTTCAGGAGACGATTATTTCTCAGCTTGGCCTTAGAGGATTTGATGTGAAACAGAACATCACCCGTGTGATGAATTTGTATGGATTGTAAGGAAGGATTGGCAGATGGCGGTTTATTTGGTGAACATGATCATGGTCTATTTATGGTCGAGCTTTGCTGCATTTTATGGCAGACGTGATGATACCATACAAAGCGGCTGGCGGCCGAACAAGCTTCTGGTGTTTTTTCCGTTTTTATTTCTTTGTATTGTGGCGGGCATACGTTACAAAGTAGGAACTGATTTCGTCACCTATGGACAAATGTATGAGTTCTCCGTCAACTATGACAAGCCTTGGCATATTTTCGGATTCGGTGTAGACAAGGCCGCCACTGATCCGGGCTTTACATTGATCTTGTGGATGCTCAATCAACTGTCACATGAGCCGCAAATCATGTATATCACAGTTGGGATCATCACCTATTTTTTTATTATCAAAACACTTGTGCGATATGGACGGCCATTTGAGCTTAGTATGCTGCTATTTCTCGGCACATTTCATTATTACGCTTCGTTTAATGGCATGCGGCAGTATATGGTGGCGGCGATTCTTTTTTATGCCATCCGATTTGTCATCAAAGGTCAGTGGAAATGGTATTTTCCGCTCGTGCTTGTATGCGCGCTGTTTCATTCCTCGGCACTCATTATGATTCCAGTCTATTTCATCGTCAGAACAAAGGCATGGTCTTGGATGATGCTTGTGTTATGTATGATTTTTCTAGGCTTAACCGCTCTGTATGACCGCTTTGTCTCCGTGTTTGTGGTGATGCTGCAAGGGAGTTCTTATGGTCATTACGAGGAGTGGCTGACAACGAATACGAATGGAATGAATGTGACGAAAATTGGTGTCTTGATTTTGCCGTTATTGCTTGCGTTCTTTTGTCGAAAACGACTTCGTGAGCTGACACCAGAGAGTGATTATATTGTGAATTTTTGCTTGCTTGGATTTTTGTTTGGCATCCTTGCAACGAAGGATGTCATTTATGCAAGATTTCATATTTACTTTGGTCTGTATCAGCTCATTTTACTGCCTTATTTCACACGGATTTTTGATCAGCGAACCAATTTCTTTATGTATATCGGAATTGCGGTTTGCTATATTTTGTACAGCATCATGCTGATGCCGTTTGATTCTTCTGTTTTACCGTACCGAACGATTTTTACAAAGTAGATTTGAAGAAAGGTGGGGCTTGCTGTCATGCCAGCTATCAGTCTATTGGTCGCAGTCTATAACACTAGTCAATATGTGGAGCAGTGTCTTCAATCGATTGCAGACCAAAGCTTTTCAGATATAGAGGTCATCCTCATTAACGATGGATCTACCGATCACAGTGGAGACATCCTTGAAGCGTTTGCTGCGCGTGATGAGCGATTTCGGGTGATTCACCAAACCAATCAAGGGCTGGGAGCGGTGAGGAACAGGGGCATAGAAGAAGCAACAGGAACGTATCTTGCCTTTGTTGATTCAGACGATGTTCTCGCTCCTCAATACTGTGAGGCTTTATATCAAGAAGCCGGAAATACCGGTGCCGATCTTGTTATCAGTGAATATTGGATTCAGTTTGAACAGTCAAAACGGATCATACCGACGACGCTGTTAGCTCAGCAGGAAGCCGATAAAACAAGTTTAATAGAATCGTTATTACATGGTGAGATCACGGGATTCTCATGGAATAAGCTGTATCGGCGGGCGTTTATCGAAAAGCATCATATCCGTTTTCCGTTGAGAGGTGAGCTTGAGAATATTGAAGATCAATATGTCACGCTGCGCTGTTTTTCTTTATCACGTGTCATTGCCTTTGTTCATGAGCCGCTTTATTATTACCGGGTTCATTTGTCATCCATTGTCCAGCGATATCAAAAGCAGTATTTTCAGCATGGACTGGCGTTTTATGACACGCAGCGTTTGTTTTTAAAAGAGCATGATGAGCTGACACCATATGAGAAGGCTTTTTGTTTTTTTATCGTGAATCATACGCTGCATTGTATGCTCAATGAATGGAAGAGCCAAAATTCCCTGTCCTTTCAAAAAAAGCTTGGTCATATGCGTGAAATGGTGACACATGAAGCTTTTCAGAAGGCTGTGAAACAAGTGGAACCATCGAAGCTGACTGTGCGAAAGCGAATGATCTTATTCCTTGCTAGGCTGCAGTGGGTGTATCCGCTCTCTGCCGCAGCTTCAAGCTATCAAAAATGGATTGAATATCAAACGAGAAAATCGGGGTGATGAGTGTGACATTCCAGCAATTAAAAGCACATGCCGCAGAGTGGCTGCTCTTAAAGGTCAAGTATCCACTTCAATATAGGTTGAGCCGCCAAAGACTGCCAGAGCTGCGTCATCAGAAGAAGATCATTCTCACGCTGCTACCGGCACATGACAACTTAGGTGATCATGCGATTGCCTATGCGAGCTGCTGTTTTTTACAAAAGCATTTTCCAGACTATCAAATCATAGAAGTAGACATGCAGGAGATGTATCGTCTAGCACGTCCGCTGAAGCACGCGCGGCACCCAGAGGACATTGTCTGTATCATCGGCGGGGGCAACATGGGCGATTTATACCGATATGAAGAATGGACAAGACAATTTATCATGAACGCCTTTAAGTCCTATCCCGTCATTCAGCTGCCCGCTACTGCTCATTTTACAGAAACAAAGAGAGGGAAAAGAGAAGAACGCCGCGCCATTCAAGCATATCAGCAACACCCGAGGCTTCTTTTGATGGCAAGAGATCAAACCACCTATCAATGGATGAAGCAGCATTTTCCTAATAAAGAGGTGTGGAAACAGCCTGATATGGTCCTGACATTAGACGAAACATCAAAGAGTCAAACCCGTAAAGGAGTGCTGCTTTGTCTGCGTGAGGATAAGGAGGCGTATCTCACGAAAGAGAAACGAGAACAGCTGCAGGAGCATATCAAAGAAACGTATGATCAAGTTGGTTTTATCACAACGACCATTGGTAAGCGAGTGAATCGAACGACTCGTTTAGAGGAATTATCCACGTTATGGACGCAGTTGAGACAGGCACAAGTCGTCGTGACAGATCGACTGCATGGCATGATCTTTTGTGCGATCACACATACACCGTGTGTTGTCATCAGGTCATTTGATCATAAAGTCATGGAAGGATATGAATGGGTAGCGCACTTGCCATTTATGACCCTTTTGAAGGAACCAACGGAGGAAGCGGTGAAAAAGGCCATTCATCAGCATATGAAAACAAGCGGACAAAAGGGAGAGGAAGCTGGATGAAGGCCCTTAAACACTGCGTGAAATCACCATGAACCGTGCGTTTCTTTACAATGTCAGTGCAAATGTGATGACGTTTATCTTGATGATGCTGATGTCTGTTTGTTTAACGCCTTACATTGTTCATACACTTGGAGTGGAAGCGTTTGGTCTGATTCATCTGACGCAAAATATGATCAATTATTTATCGGTCATTACGGCTTCATTAAGTGCTGTGGTGGTGCGTTTTTTTTCTGTTGCGGCTCATAAAGGAGAGATGGAACAAGCGCAGCGCTATCTCGCTTCCTATTTTGTCAGTTCTCTCTTTTTATCCATCTGTCTTTTTTTATTTTGTCTATTCATGTCTCAGCAGCTGGTTGACTGGCTCCATGTGCCTGCTCATCTTGCAAAAGATACACAGATCGCCTTTGTGTTAGGGGGTCTTTTATTTATGCTCAATTTCGTCATGTCTGGTATTGGGGCGGCACCGTTTTATGCGAACAAATTATATGTATCGAGTGTTGGACAGGCCATTCAGATGTTTGGCAGGGCGCTTGTGATTGTGCTGTTATTTACCGTGACAACACCAGCCATTTGGCATATTCCACTTGCAGCCATTGTGGGGAGTCTCGCCGCTTTGGGAATGGGTCTCTATTATTTTAAGAAACTCATTCCTTGGTTTTCGTTTAAGTGGCGGTACGTTTCTTTATCTTCAAGTCTCACGCTGGTTCGATCAGGGGTGTGGCATTCATTTGAGCAAATGGGCATTTTGTTGTTTTTACAAATCGATTTATTGATGACCAACTTACTGATTGGAGCAGAAGCGACTGGACAGTATGCCGCCATTTTACAATTTCCATTATTATTGCGCACCCTTGCAGGGACACTTGCGATTGTGTTTGCGCCAACGATCACAAAATTATATTCAAACCAAGACGAGCAGGGGCTCATTCAATACGCCGCCAATGCCATGAAATGGAGTGGTTTATTTGTGGCATTCCCCGCAGCTCTGTTAGGAGGTCTTGCCGGTCCGCTCATGCTGTTATGGCTTGGACCAGCCTTTGAGGAACTGAAATGGCTGCTGATGATTCATGCGGCTTATTTGTGTTTCACGTTGATGTTTTTACCGCTGACCTATGTACCGACTGCCTTTAACCGATTTAAAGTGCCGGCGGTTGTGACACTCATATTAGGCGGTTCCAATGTCCTGTTCGCCTATGGACTGACTCACCTACTTCAGCTCGGGTTATATGGCATTGCATCAGCAGGGGCCGTTGTTTTATTGATGAAAAATATCGTTTTTCTCCCATTGTATACAGCCAAGATCACGAAACAGAAAAGCACCATCTTTTACAAACATACAGTCGTTCCGCTGTTTGGGACTCTGTTCATATGGGGGATCTGTGCCGGCATTCAGGCTGTGTATGATGTGACGAGATGGTGGGAGCTATTTTGTATTGGCGGAATATGTTTCGTTCTCTACTTAGGCTATTTGTATCAATTTGCAGGAACAAAACAAGAGCGGATACAGCTCATGCGTAAGGTGAAACAAGCTGCTATTGAACGGGCTGTCTCCCGCTAGTGTGGAAAGGAGAAGCAATGATGAAAAGAATAATAGATGTGGTCGTGGCTTTGACCCTGCTCATCGCAGGCAGCCCCCTTTTCCTTCTCATCTATGGACTCATTAGGTGGAAAATCGGAGCTCCTGTGGTGTTTCGACAAGAGCGGCCTGGTCTATACGGACAGCCGTTTATGCTTTATAAATTTCGGACGATGACCGAGGAACGCGATGAACATGGCGTACTGCTTCCAGACCATCTTCGATTAACAAAAACCGGCACCTTTATTCGCAAGCTCAGTCTTGATGAATTGCCGCAGCTTGTCAATGTACTCAAAGGGGAAATCAGTCTCGTTGGACCAAGACCGCTTTTAATGGAGTATTTACAAATGTACACAGAGGAGCAAGCGAAGCGTCATCTTGTGAAGCCTGGTATCACTGGATGGGCCCAGGTGAATGGGAGAAATACTCTCTCTTGGGAGGAGAAATTCACCTATGACCTCTGGTATGTAGAGCACCAATCGTTTTGGCTCGATATAAAAATCTTATGGATGACCTTACTGAAAGTCATCAAAACAGAAGGGGTGCAGCAGCCAAATCATGCAACAGCTGAAAAATTCAAAGGAACCGATACGTAAAGAGCAGCCCATTGGCTTAATAGGGGCTGGCGGACACAGCAAGGTCATTCAGGAGTTGATTTTTTTGCATCCTGATTACTCATTGTGTGCGGTATTAGACGATCGATTTGAGGAAGCTGACACTCAAACCGGTATTCTGTATGGTCCGGTTTCTATGAGTCAAAAGGTAAGATGTGAAATACCTGATATGCAATGGCTGATTGCCATTGGGCAAAATGAAATCAGACAGAGGATCAAAGAACGTCTCGCATTTGAAGAGAGGGCATTTGCCACACTGATTCATCCAGAGGCAGTTGTGAGCTCGTCAACGAAGATTGGCCGGGGAACGGTTGTGATGGCAAGGGCTGTTGTGCAAGCAGATGCAGTGATTGGTGAGCATGCCATTATCAACACCGGTTCTATCGTGGAGCATGATTGCTTTCTCGAATCCTTTACGCACCTATCCCCGGGAGCCGTGCTCACCGGTTGTGTCTCTGTGCGAGAGGGTGCTCATATTGGAGCTGGGGCTGCTGTCATACCTGGCAGAACCATTGGAAGCTGGGCAGTGATCGGCGCAGGAGCGGCAGTGACCCGAGATATACATGATCAGAAAGTCGCCGTAGGCGTTCCTGCAATTGAGATCAAAGATCGAAGAGAAGGTGGGAAATCATGAGAGACAGGAAACGAATCTACTTATCTCCTCCTCATATGAGTGGAAAAGAACAGATGAAAATAGAGGAGGCATTTAAAAGCAATTGGATTGCACCATTAGGACCGCTTGTAAATGAATTTGAGCAAGTGGTCGCGGATTATGCAGGCGTGAAGTGTGGAGCGGCATTATCTTCAGGAACAGCAGCCATTCACCTTGCCTTAAAACTCCTTGGCGTTCAAAAGGGAGATATGGTCTTTTGTTCCACTCTCACATTTGTTGCCAGTGCAAATCCTATTTTATATGAACAAGCGACGCCTGTTTTTATTGATTCAGAAAAAGAGACATGGAATATGTGTCCACTGGCGTTAGAGAAAGCCTTTGCTGAAACAAAACGACTTGGGAAAAGACCCCGTGCGGTTATTGTCGTTCATTTATACGGACAAAGTGCGAAAATGGATGAAATCATAGCGGTGTGTGAGGCATATGATGTGCCAATCATTGAAGATGCGGCTGAATCGTTAGGCAGTATATATAAAGGAAGAAAAAGTGGTTCAATGGGCAGGTTCGGTGTGTACTCTTTTAACGGAAATAAAATCATTACAACATCAGGAGGCGGAATGCTTGTCAGTGATGATGAAGCAGCCATCGACCGCTGCCGATTTCTCGCGTCACAGGCAAGAGAACATGCCCTACACTATGAACATCAAGAGGAGGGATATAACTATCGGATGAGTAACCTGCTCGCAGGTGTAGGAATTGCACAAATGGAAGTGTTAGAGGAGCGTGTTCAGCAAAAACGCCGCATTTTCGAGCGTTATCAAGATGCTTTAGCCGATATTGAAGGCCTTCAATTTATGCCAGAATATCAAGAAACCACATCAAACCGCTGGCTGACCACATTCACCATTGATCATCATGCACAGATGTCTCCAGTAGAGATGATAGATGCTTTAGAACAAAAGCAGATCGAAGCAAGGCGTGTATGGAAGCCACTGCACCAGCAGCCGCTCTTTCATGGTTATCCTTTTTATACAACAGCCGATGAAGTCCCTGCATCTGAGTTGTTATTTGAGACAGGTCTTTGCCTGCCATCTGGTACAAGCATGACAGACGCGGAACAGGAGCTGGTCATTGATACACTGTACAACGCCCTGCAAAAGAAAGCATTACCCTCCTCATAGGCTGCTCGTTCATCAGCAGCCTGCCTCTCTTTTTAACAAATCCTTTAATTTGTGGAATAATAAGGAATATATATTGTTATTTCGTTTCAAATATGATATTGACAACAGAGTCCTTCCTCCTTAAAATGAAAATGATTATCAGCATCAATTAGGAGGAGCAACCAACTTATGTCGATTTGGAGTAATTTTCCGAAAATTAAAATAAATACAATATTACCTATCCTACTGATCTTCTTACTAGTAGGCTGTTCTCAAGCAAATAATGGAGCAGGTGGAGACAAGGATCATCCTGATATGATCACCATGGCATGGCCAAGAGATATTGGCGAAATGAATCCACACATATACAATCCATCACAATTGTTTGCCCAATCCATGATTTACGAACCATTGGTGAGCTATCAGAAAAATGGAAAGCTTAAACCTGAATTAGCAAAATCATGGGATGTTTCCAAGGATGGCAAGGTGTATACGTTCCATCTTAGAGACAATGTCACGTTCTCAGATGGATCTAAATTTAATGCGAACATTGTGAAAAAGAATTTTGATACGATTTTAAAAAACAAAGAAGTACATAGCTGGTTAGGTGTCATAAAGAAAATCAAAAAGACAGAAGCAGTGGACAAGCAAACGTTTAAACTCACATTAATTGAGCCTTATTATCCAACTGTTCAAGAGTTAGCTGTTGTGCGCCCCGTTCGTTTCCTAGGAGAAGCAGGTTTTCCGAAAAACGGAGATACATCAAAAGGAATCGAAAAACCAGTGGGAACAGGTCCTTGGGTATTAAAGACGTACAAAAAAGATGATTACGCGATTTTTGAACGAAATGACCACTACTGGGGAGAGAAACCAAAGGTCAAAGAAATCAAAGTGAAGGTCATTCCAGATGCCGAAACAAGAGTGATGGCATTTGAAAAAGGCGATGTAGATCTACTTTACGGAGAAGGAACGATTAGCCTTGATGCTTTTAAACAACTAGAGGCGAGCGGCAAGTATGAAACGAAGATGTCAGAGCCTGTAGCCACAAGACAGCTTGTCATGAACACAAAAGTCGATCAGCTGTCAGATGAGAAAGTGCGTCACGCCCTTCAGTATGCGATCAATAAAACATCATTGGTGGAAGGTGTGACCTCTGGCTTAGAGGATGTAGCAGATCACATCTTGCCGACAAACATGCCATATACGTCAGGCATCCGGGTGAAATCTTTCCAATATGATGTGGACAAAGCGAAGGCTTTACTGGATGAAGCAGGCTGGACGCTTCCAAAAGGAAAAACCATACGCGAAAAAGACGGAAAAACGCTTGAGTTTAGTATGATGTATGACTCAGCAGAATCGATTCAAAAAACAATGGCTGAAACACTGCAGGCAGAATGGGTAGCCATTGGCGTTGGTGTCAAACTTGAAGGTGTCGAGCTGGCGACGCAGGTTCAGCGGTTTAAAGCGAACAAATTTGATATGAACTTCTTTAGCAATTACGGAGCGCCGTATGATCCGCATACATTTATGAACGTTGTCTCATCAGATGGTTTTGGATTCAAAGAGGCGATCTCAGCGTATCCGAATAAAGATAAGCTGATCAAAGAAATGACAGAGATTCCATCAACAACAAATGAAAACAAACGCAAAGCACTTTATTCGTCCGTCTTATCTTCCTTGCAAGATCAAGGGGCGATTGTGCCAATCTCTTATTTTAAAAAGACAGCTGTTTATCAAAAAGATGTGAAGGACTTTGATTTCCCTGCGAATCGCGATGAACACCCTTTCACAGGCATCAAGCTGAAGTAACAGAAGGAAGGTAAGCAAATGAGCCGCTATATCATCAAACGAATGTTATCCATCATTCCTGTATTTCTACTAGCCACACTGTTCACAACTGGCATGATTCATCTGTCACCAGTTGATCCAGCGGAGGCATATTTAGCAGCGGCTCATATTCAGCCTACTGATGAAGTATTAGCCCAAAAACGAAGTGAATTTGGTTTAGATGAACCTTTTTACATGCAGTACCTTCATACGATTGAAAAAGTCGTCCGTCTTGATTTTGGGCGGTCGTATATGACCAATCAGCCTGTGCTTGATGAGGTGATCTATCGAATACCTGCGACGATTCAATTGGCGTTCACTAGTCTGCTGATCGCAATTTGTGTCAGTATTCCACTGGGCTTTTTCAGCGGCTTGAGAAAAAACGGCGTTGTAGATCATATGAGCCGGTTGATTTCCTTCCTAGGAGCATCTATCCCGACCTTTGTTTTGGGGTATTTGCTCATCTTCTTTTTTTCAGTGAAACTCGATCTTTTACCTGTTGAAGGTGTTGGTACATGGGAACATCTTGTACTGCCATCCATTACACTGGCTGTGCCGTTAATTGCGATGTATACGAGATTATTGCGAGCGAGTGTGAGTGAGACGCTTCACGAGCCTTTTGTTCAATATGCGAGAATGAGAGGGTTAAAGGAACAATCGATTATGTTCAAACATGTCTTCAGAATGGCGATATCACCGATGCTGACAGGACTTGGCGTGAATCTTGGCAAGCTGCTCACAGGGACTATTATTGTAGAGGCTGTTTTTTCATGGCCTGGATTTGGACGATTTTTTATTGAAGCGATCTTTAACCGGGATCTGCCGGTCATTCAATTTTATGTGTTGATGGCGGCGTGTATCTTTATCTTAAGCAGTTTGATAGTGGATCTTCTTCAGCTGCTCATTGACCCCCGTATTTCTAGAAAGGAAGGCCGCCAGCCATGATGACAAAAGTAAAACACCTCTTCTATCATCAAAAGATGATCTCGATCTGTGTGGTGCTGCTCGGTCTCCTGCTCATTGTGACGATATGTGCACCATGGATCGCTCCGCATGACCCGGCGGCGGTTAATCTTGCAATGAAGCTAAAGGGTTCTTCATGGGGGTATCCTCTAGGCACCGACCAATTGGGAAGATGCAATTTATCTCGTATTCTATATGGTGCTCGTATTTCACTAGGATGTGCGTTGTTAATCTTTGTTTCCTCTCTATCTATCGGTTTAATCGTAGGGCTGATTTCTGGATATAAAGGCGGCTGGATCGATCACGTATTGATGAGATTGTGCGACGGGGTCATGGCATTTCCAAATTTGGTGCTGATCCTCGGATTAGTCGGTATTTTTGGACCAGGGCTTTCTCAAGTGGTGCTGGCTTTGATGCTTGTGCAGTGGGTGTATTACGCCCGCGTCTTTCGAGGGATGGTGCTTAGTTTAAAGGAACAAAACTTTATTGCAGCTGCGAAGATTAGTGGTACTTCCCATTGGAATATCATGAGAAAGCATATGATTCCGAATGTACTGCCGCCACTCGCAGTTGTGGGCACACTTGAAATGGGCTGGGCGATTATGGACATTTCCGCCATGTCTTTTCTAGGCTTAGGGGTTCAGCCCCCTACGCCTGAATGGGGAGCGATGATCCATGAAGGAAAATCTTATATTCAAACAAATCCTCAGCTGATGCTTTATCCGGGTCTTGTGATTATGGCTGTGGTCATTCTATTCAACTTACTGGGAGAAGCCCTTTCAGAGAAATATGGCATCAAACGTCGTGTGTAAAGGAATGAGTCAGATGGAAGAGTCTATTTTAAACATAGAGAACCTGCATGTGCATACGAAAACGCCGCAAGGAACCATTTCTCTCGTTCAGGAAATAGCATTTGAGGTAAAGCACGGTCAAATTGTTGGATTAATTGGTGAGAGCGGATGCGGAAAAACGGTGACAAGTATGTCGATCTTAAACATGCTTGATCGAAAAACAACGGAAGTGACTGGCAGTATCACTCTACAAGGTCGAGAATTGATCGGTTTGAGTGAACAGCATATGCGGTCTATTCGTGGCAAAGATCTCTCATATATCATGCAAAATCCAATGAATAGCTTTACGCCTGTATGGACGATTGGACATCAATTGATTGAAACAATCCGCCGGCATACAGCTGTCAGTAAAAGGCAGGCACGGGTCCAGGCAATTAAAGCCTTAGAGAAAATGAACCTGCCGCATCCAGATCAATTACTGAGTAAGTACCCTTTTGAATTAAGCGGGGGGATGCTCCAGCGTGTCATGATTGCTATGGCTGCCTGTATGCATCCGCCTCTGATCATCGCAGATGAACCGACAACCGCATTAGATGTACACAATCAGAAGCTGGTTCTTGAGCACTTGAATCAAATTCGTCATGAATACGGAACGGCGATTTTGCTCATTACCCACGATCTTAGTGTGATTGCGGAAATGGCAGACGAGGTTGTGGTGATGAAACAAGGAAAAATCGTTGAAAAGGCTGAAGTTCTTGAGCTTTTTGAACACCCGAAGCATGATTATACAAAGAAACTTTTAGCAGCTCGTCCATCCATGCCAGCTGTTTGCACGATTTGAGGTGAGAAGACCGTTGCATTTAATAGAAGTGAAAGCAGTGAGTCATTCATATGGCAACCGATCGTTTCTGATGAGGACAAAAGGGAGAGCCCCTGTCCTGAAAAACGTCCATTTGACCATTGAAGAAGGCACTTGTCTTGGGCTATTAGGTCAAAGTGGTGCAGGGAAAAGTACACTCGGCCGCATCATCCTTGGACTAGAGAAGCCGAGTAGCGGACAAGTTCTGTTTGAAGGTCAGGATATCATTCGTGCAGATCAGCGGACACATCAGCATTTCCGCCGACATGTACAAGCGGTATTTCAAGATTCATATTCAGCGGTGAATCCAAGGTGGACAGTGGAACAAATTCTATCTGAGCCGCTTGAAAACTATGAACCAATGAACCGTAAAAAACGTCAGCATATACTGATTCACTGGTTAGAAAGAGTAGGGCTCAGTGAGCAGGATTTGTCCAAGTACCCATACCAATTTAGCGGCGGCCAGCTACAGCGGATCAACATCGCCAGAGCACTGGTGCTTCAGCCAAAGCTCATTGTGCTGGATGAATCAGTCAGTAGCTTAGATATGGTTACGCAGGCAGTCATTTTAGATTTGTTAGTCGAATTAAAGAAAGAGCTGAAGCTTGCATACTTATTTATTACACATGATTTGACAGCGGCCTATCATTTAAGTGATCAATTAGCGATTCTTGATCAGGGTGAGCTTGTGGCTCAGTTTCAATCGAAGGATGATTTCTTTATATCAGAGCACGAAGCTGTGCTGAAAATGAAGGAGGCAACGCTCGCCAGCCACCCTTTGTCTCGAACGATTGGCAGGCCGGTTCGTTAACTTTTTCATTCCCTCAATGCCTCTTTTAAGAGAGGCTATTTTTCATGAAAGGCAGGTGGCATCGTGAACCATCGAGCATATTTAGCTTTGGCGATCCCTTTAACCATTTCAACGATGACCACGCCATTACTTGGAGCTGTCGATACAGCAGTTGTTGGACAGCTTGCCAATCCCGCTTATATAGGAGGCGTCGCAGTCGGCAGTCTCATTTTTAGTACATTGTACTGGCTGTTTGGTTTTCTGCGGGTAAGTACTTCTGCTTTTGCTGCCCAAGCAAACGGAGCGCAGAACGAGGAGCAGGGTGTTCTTGCTTTTCTAAGGCCTTTTTTGCTAGCTATTATCGTCGGACTTTGTTTTATTGCTCTTCAATGGCCCATTATTCAATCCGCATTATGGATCATCTCTCCTGCTGCTGATGTGCGCGAATATGCAGCGGACTATTTTCATATTCGGATCTGGGGAGCGCCATTTACCTTGATGAATTACGTCATACTCGGCTGGCTGATGGGGATGGCAAAAATGAAAGAAGCCCTTTCTTTACAAATTTTGATCAATGTCATGAATATGATCTTGGCATTGATCTTAGTTCATGCGTTTTCTTTTGCCGTCAAAGGTGTGGCAGCGGCGACATTGATCTCTGAACTCACTGCTTTTGTGTTAGGGGCCTGGATCATCTTGAAGCATACGTCAAACGGTTTTCGGATGCCGTCTATCCAGCAGGTGATGGACACACGTGCAGTAAAGAAAATGTTTCATGTGAATAAAGACTTGTTTATCCGAACGATCTGTCTGCTTGTCGTGATCAACATGTTTACAGCAAAGGGAGCGTCTTTCGGAACGGAGCAATTGGCGGCGAATGCCATTTTATTTCAAATTCACTACATCATGGCCTATTTGTTCGATGGATTTGCCAATGCATCCAGCATCCTTGTCGGTAGATCAGTAGGTGCGAACGACCGAGCGCTTTATGATAAAACATTAACCCTTTCGAGACAATGGGCAGTTGTGATGGCATGTGTCATTGCGGCAGGTTACTTTTTCTTTAAAGTACCAATTTTGAGCCTGTTTACAAATTTGCCTCAGCTTCTTGATGTGACACTGCAATATGCCGATTGGCTCGTTCTTTATCCGTTTGCTGCTTGCTTTGGCTTGGTGATTTACGGTGTATTCACAGGTGCGACAGAAATTGCTCCTGTGAGAAATTCAATGCTCTTTGCGATGATTTTGTTTGTGGCTGTTCAAGCGGCAGTCATTCCGATATGGCACAATCACGGACTATGGTTTGCCTTTATCATTTATACTTTAGGACGGTCTGGCTTTTTGATGATGTACAAATCAAAGCTGGATCAAAAGCTTTTCCTACATGAAAAACACCCTTTGCAATCATGAGAAAGGGTGTTGTTTGTCGTCCATTTATTCGCTTTCTTTTTTCACCTTTTGGTACGCTTCATCGAGATGCTGAATTCGCTTCAAGACAACAGCATTTTTCGTCAATTGGTCCTGCACAAGTGTAGAAACCACCGAACGATAATAAGCGTTCATGGCATGAATCTTGTCTTCATGTTGATTCATGGCAATGTGCTGTTTTAAGTTATCAATAAAGTATGGAACGGAAAAAAGTTCAGACATGGACATCACTCCTATTTCGTATATACGGTCCGTCAATCTTCATGTAAAATGATGAGAGGGAGGGGAGACAATGAGCCTTAAACTGCAACAAGAACTAGTATTAAAGCAGGTACTCACGCAAGAACTCAGGCAGGCGATTACGCTGCTGCAATTGAATTGTGCAGAGCTGGGTGAGTATCTTGATCAGTTAGCGCTTGAGAACCCTCTGATTGAGCGGAAAGACACGGACAGCTATCAACCAGTTTATCATAAAAGAACGCAAGATCGAATGACAGAGCCGTATCGTACGCATCAAAAAGAAAGCCTGCAAATGTATTTAAAGAGACAGGCCATTGATTTGAATTTAAGTGAAAAGAATCAAAGGATTTTTCACTTCATGATTGAGTCCATTGATTCCAATGGCTATTTAAATGAACCGGTTGACCAAATGGCCACTGTTTTACAGGCTTCGGCAGAAGAAGTAGAGGCCGTTCTTCATCAGCTTCAATCATTAGAGCCTGCCGGTATTGGCGCTAGATCATTGCAAGAATGTATCCTGCTCCAGCTTAGACGAAAAAAGGAACGTTGGTATGAAGCAGAGCTGATCATCGAAGGGCATTTCTTTCTTTTCGCAAGGAAGGCTTGGAAGGAAATCGCGGCAAAAACAGGTATACCTTTGAAAACCTTGCAGGCCATACAAGATGAGGTGTCGCTTCTCGAACCAAGACCAGGCCTTCATTTCTCTTATGAAGAAGAGGATGTGTATATAGAACCAGATGTGTTGATTACAGCTACGGGAGGTCACATCACATTCGAGCTGAACCAGCGTGCTTTTCCGGACATTGAAATGAATGAAGGGTATTTCGCCATGATTCAAGATCAAAAGCGGCATGAAGCATACACGTATTTAAAGGAAAAGCAGCAGCAGTACAATTGGCTTGTTCAAGCGCTGAAGCAGAGAAAACAAACGATGACAAATGTCGTTCGTGAGATTATCTTACAACAGACTGATTTTTTCCTGACAGGGAAGCATAAAATGAAACCGCTTACGATGAAGCGGATTGCAGATATATTACAAGTGCATGAGTCGACAGTGAGTCGAACAGTCAAAGGGAAAATGGTGCAGACCCCTTACGGATTAATGGAAATGAAACAGTTTTTCCAAGCGAAACTAGAAGGGCATTCGCTCGAAGAAGCATCCAGCTACACAGTGAAGACCCACATTGCGGAGCTGATTCAATCAGAAAATAAGAAAAAACCGTATTCGGATCAGCAAATCATGACGCATCTTCAGCAAACCTTTGGTATCCGCGTCTCTCGCAGAACCATTGCCAAATATCGTGAACAAATGAACCTTCCGTCTTCCACGCTGCGGAAGCGATATGATTAAAAAGAAGCACATGCCAGAAACAATGGCATGTGCTTCTTTTTTGATGAGTGGAAGAGTGATAGAAGATTTCTTGAGAATTGAAAAAAGGGAAGACGTGTGATCTGAATTTTGGGGTAAAGTATAAGATAGGGCATGAGCCGATAGGGTAGACAACAGTGATGAGGTGAGACCAATTGAAATATAAACAAATCAAAACGAAAAAAATATATGAAGAAATTGCGGACGCATTAGTCGAATCCATTCGAACGGGGGAGCTTCTTCCGGGCGAAAAATTAGACTCGGTTCAAGCACTTTCTGAAAACTTTCAAGTCAGCCGTTCCGCTGTGAGAGAGGCGCTGTCCGCTCTGAAAGCGATCGGATTAATAGAGATGAAGCAAGGAGAAGGCACATATGTGAAGCAGTTCGATCCTGAGCAGCTCACATTTTGTTTATCTCCTGCTTTTTTGATGAAGCAGCAGGATATCGTGCAGCTTCTTGAAGTGAGATCAATCATTGAATCAGGTGCTGTCAAAAAGGCAGCATTGCTGCGGACAGACGATGACCTCCATCGACTGCAGGAGGCACTAGAACAAATGAAGCGTGCAGAAGCGCATAAAGAAATTGGTGAAGAGGCAGACCTCACATTTCATCTTGCCATCGCTAAAGCCTCAAAGAATCATTTACTAGCGGCGTTAATGAATCAGGTCTCAACCTTGTTAATGGAAACGATGCGAGAAACAAGAAAAATCGTGTTATTTTCAAGAAAAGCGTCCATACGTCAGCTTTACAAAGACCATGAACGTATTTATCAAGCTATCATGGACAAACAGCCAGAAGAAGCAGAGCGGGCGATGCTCACACATTTGGAAAAAGTAGAACAACTTCTTGGTGATGTGCTGCAAGAACAGGAAGGAAAGCCAGATATACAATAAGCTGTGCCGAAAAGCGGCACAGCTCAGCGTGTAGACAAACCCTCGCATTCTTTGTCAGTCCTGCGCGCTGGTACTCACGGATGTCAAATTCGCTCCGTGCCAGTGCTCGTCCTTCCTAGACTGCAAAGGTTTTCTATCACGCTGAAAAGAAGACAAAGGGCTAAAATAAAGTTCATTTTAGCCCTTTGTCAACAATCTAAGCTGTGCCGCATAACGGCACAGCTCTATTATTGAAGAGAAATATGCAGCTTTTTCATTCGATATTGCAGACTTTGCCTGCTCATGCCCAATATCTTTGCAGTCTGTGAAATATTGTCGTCCATTTTATTTAAGTAATGGACGATGTATTGTTTTTCAAATCGATCCATTTGGGTTTGGAAGTCAGTTGTATGATCTGAGCTCGTGTAGACAAACGTATCAGCTGCAGCTGCTAGATTAAGCGGACTCATCTGCATGTGTTCACTAGGACGTCCTTCTCCTTGCTTGAAACGGAAATGGTAAGGAAGGTGATGCATGCTTAAGTATGTTTCGTCCATCATCATATTCATCCCAGCTTCAATCACATGCTCCAGTTCTCTTACATTGCCCGGCCAATGATACGTTTGGAACAGGGCAAGTACCTCTTCATCAGCCGCCTTCACATTCATTTGAAACAGTTCATTATATTTTTGAATAAAATGCATGACAAATGTGGGGATGTCTTCTTTTCGCTCAGAGAGTGGCGGGATAAACAAGGTGACAATGCCAAGCCGGTAAAATAAATCCTTTCGCATCCGTCCACCTGCGATCGCATCTACAGGGTCCTCATTCATATTAGCAATCACTCTCACATCAATGGCGATTTCCTTTGTACTGCCTAACCTTCTTACACGTTTCTCTTGCAAGACGCGCAATAGTTTTGCTTGAAGAGCTGGGTGTAATGAGTTGATCTCATCTAAAAGCAGTGTACCTCCTTGTGCTTGTTCGAATAGACCCGGCTGATCTGTTGCCCCTGTAAAAGCCCCTTTTTGTGTTCCAAAAAGCAGACTTTCAATCAGGTTATCAGGCAGTGCTGCACAATTCTGCGTAATAAATGGTCCAGATGAACGGCTGCTGCCATTATGAATGCTTTGTGCAAATAGTTCTTTCCCCGTCCCTGTCTCACCAACAATCAGCACATAAGAAGAGGTACGTGTGGCTCGTTTCGCATGTTCAATCACTTCTAAAAAGGCAGGACTCTCCCCAATGATTGAATCAAATGTAAAGCGTGTGTTTCCTTTTTTCTTCATATTGTGATGAATGAGCCGTTCCAGTTTCGTGACATCATTCGAAATTTCAACTGCCCCTTGAATCAAACCGTCTCGAACGAGCGGGTATGTATGGTTAATCGTTGTGATTTCTTTTCCATTGTAGTTGTGATACGTCTGCTTTGCATGAACCGTCTGTTTCCCGGTTCGCAGCGCTTGGACAAGTGTACTGTGCATCTCATCCTGAAACACAAAGAGGTCTAAGACATTTTTATAAAGGACATCAGAACGTTTTAAAGATTCGATCTCCATCATTTTTTTGTTATAAACAATGGTATTGCCATTTTCGTCAATGGCGTGAACCCCAACATCAATTAAATCGAGCATTTGTTTATATAGATCAATCTCATTTTCGAGCTTTGCGGTATGCTGATCTTTTTTCACTTGCGCCACCTCCAGACATTACCTCTATTTTACATGAAAAATTTTGCGGTTTCCTCTAAAAAAATTTGCATATGCAAAATATTTTTGCGGTAAAGATGAGCACAATCCTAGACACAGAGCGATCACTAAGTTGGCATGATCCTTGCATAACATAAGAGTGAAGATGAACCCAATCAAAAGAGGCAAGCTTATAGAAGGAGGAATACACGATGACACAGACAAAAGCATTGATTCATCAAACAGAACAATACGGTGCGGCGAATTATCATCCGTTGCCAATTGTGATTTCAGAGGCTGAGGGAGTGTGGGTGACTGATCCTGAAGGCAACCGCTACATGGATATGCTCAGTGCATATTCTGCAGTGAACCAAGGACATCGCCATCCCCGCATTATTGAAGCGCTTAAAACACAAGCTGACCGCGTGACACTCACATCAAGGGCCTTCCATAATGATCAGCTTGGCCCATGGTATGAGAAGATCTGCAAATTAACGAATAAAGAGATGGCATTGCCGATGAATACGGGTGCCGAGGCTGTGGAAACGGCGATAAAGGCAGCGAGACGATGGGGCTATGATGTCAAGGGAATCGAAGAGAATCGAGCAGAAATCATTGCATGTACCGGGAATTTTCATGGTCGTACAATGACGGCTGTGTCACTTTCTTCGGAAGCAGAATATCAAAGAGGTTTCGGTCCGATGCTCCCAGGCATAAAGCTCATCCCTTATGGAGATATTGAGGCGTTACGCGAAGCAATCACTCCGCAAACAGCAGCTTTTCTCTTTGAACCGATTCAAGGAGAAGCGGGCATTGTCATGCCGCCTGAGGGCTTTATAAAAGAGGCAAAAGCGATCTGTGAGAAGGAACATGTGTTATTGATCGCAGATGAAATTCAAGTGGGATTAGCGCGGACCGGCAAGATGTTTGCATGCGACTGGGAAGACATTGAGCCGGATATGCTGATTCTTGGTAAAGCACTTGGCGGTGGGGTATTCCCGATCTCATGTGTTGTAGCAAACCGTGATATTTTAGGTGTATTTAATCCAGGGTCTCACGGGTCTACCTTCGGCGGGAATCCTCTTGCGTGCGCAGTATCACTTGCTGCATTAGATGTTTTAATCGACGAGAAGCTTGCCGAGCGCTCATTGGAGCTTGGGGAATATTTCAAAGACAAACTATCACGCATTCAAAGTCCTGTCATTAAGGAAGTACGCGGGCGTGGACTATTTATTGGGATGGAACTGACTGAGGCAGCTAGACCTTATTGTGAGAAACTCAAGCAAGCGGGGCTGTTATGCAAAGAAACCCATGAGACAGTAATTCGATTTGCACCGCCGCTTACCATTTCAAAAGAAGACTTGGATTGGGCAATTGCTCATATCCAAGCGTTATTTCAAGCATAAATGATCAAGGGAGAAGCCTTATAATTCTCCCTTTCTCTTTCAATGAACGGCGAATTTTGTCAAAGGTTGATGAATAGAAGAGTGAAAGTGGGGAAGCGGATTTGAAGCCAGAACAGCATAATGAACTAGAGCGTTCCATGAAAAGCAGACATCTCTTTATGATTGCCTTAGGTGGGGTCATCGGAACAGGCCTTTTCCTTGGATCAGGACTCATTATTCATCAGGCAGGCCCAGGGGGAGCCATTCTTTCGTTTATCATTGGCGGGTTGCTCATGTATTTGGTCATGCTCTGTCTTGGTGAATTAGCAGTGGCGATGCCGACAGCCGGTTCCTTTCAAGAGTATGCAACCAAATATATAGGTCCGTCCACAGGCTTTATGATCGGCTGGCTTTATTGGTTTAGCTGGGCATGTACAATTGGACTGGAGTTTACGTCAGCAGGCATTTTGCTCCAAAGGTGGTTCCCAGATATCCCTGTTTGGCTTTGGTGTCTTGCATTTAGCGTGATTTTATTTGCCGTGAATGCCATCTCAGCTCGTAGCTTCGCTGAAACAGAGTTTTGGTTTTCAGCCATCAAGGTTGCTGCGATCTTATTGTTTATTATCATTGGAATTGGCGCAATTTTCGGAATGATTCACTTGAAAGGTGGGGAACCAGCCCCTCTATTTCGTCATTTGACGGATCATGGTGGACTTTTTCCTAATGGTGTTTTTGCGATTTTATTAACCATGGTCACAGTCAATTTCTCCTTTCAAGGAACAGAGCTTGTAGGGATTGCAGCAGGGGAGAGTGAAAGTCCAGAAAAAACACTCCCGCGCTCTATTCGGAATATTATTTGGCGGACGATGGTCTTTTTTGTTTTATCGATTGCGGTTCTTGCAGCACTTCTTCCATGGCAGACCGCCGGCGCAGTGGATAGTCCGTTTGTTGTGGTGTTGGACAAGGTGGGCATACCATACGCTGCAGATATCATGAATTTTATTATCATTACAGCCGTTTTATCTGTAGCGAACTCTGGATTATATGCATCATCACGTATGCTTTGGGCGCTTTCAAAAGACGGGAAAGGACCTGTTTTCACGAAAAAATTATCCAAGCGTAAAATCCCGATCAATGCCTTATTGGTGACAATGGGTGTATCCGCTCTATCACTGCTCACGAGTGTTGTAGCACCAAAAACGGTATATGTCTGGCTCATATCCATTTCGGGTATGGTGCTTGTCGTGGTTTGGATGTCGATTTGTTTATCCCAATACTTCTTTAGGAGGCAATTCATAAAAGAGGGCGGAGATGTAAAGAATCTTGTCTTCCGAACGCCTTTTTATCCATTTGTGCCATTAGCAGGCTTTATCGCATTTGGCATTGTTCTTATCAGTTTATTCTTTATTGAGGATCAGCGGATTGGTCTTTATTGCGGAGTTCCATTTATGGCCGCCTGCTACATCATTTACTACCTCAAGATTAAACCGAAGGAAGATGCGAAACGATTTAATGAAGAGAAAGAAACGATACCGAAAACATAAGCAGGCGGCTTTTGACCGCCTGCACCTTTTCAAAGACAAATGCATTCAATATAGAAGAAAATAAATAGTTTTAAAAAAATAAAATGGCGGAAAGCTAGATGACAAGCAGGTTATCGGTCAAAATGTGTCTATTTTTTGTCTAAATGTGTTTGTAAGAGTTGAAAATGCAAGATTATCCTGTTAAAATAATTAAAGAAAGCAGGGATTGATTTTTTTTGGCTGTGGCGGGACGTTTTTTGTCACAGTGGGACGTTTTTAGTCCAACGTGAAAAGAAAGGGTCGTTAGCCATGAATCGTTTATTGGAAGCTCAAAAAAAATTATTACCAGATCTTCTCACAGTTATGCAAAAGCGCTACGACATTTTGCAGTACATCAGATTAGCTGAACCAATTGGTCGCAGAAGTCTTGCGACAAGTCTTGGTCTGAGTGAACGTATCTTAAGAGCTGAGGTTCAGTTCTTAAAGGAACAAAATCTGCTTGATGTCAAAACGAGCGGTATGATGCTGACGACTGAAGGTCATGCTTTGCTTGAAATGCTTGAAGGAATGATGAAGGACGTTTTAGGTTTAACCTTTTTGGAAAATACATTAAAGAGGAAATTAGGCCTGGAAGAAGTCATCATTGTTTCTGGTGACAGCGATGAATCCCCGTGGGTGAAGCAAGAAATGGGAAGAGCTGCTGTCCAGTGTATGAAAAAAAGGTTTACTGGAAATAATATCGTCGCCGTCACTGGCGGAACGACGATGGAAGCTGTTGCCGAAATGATGACCCCTGATGCCAAAAACAGAGACATGATGTTTGTCCCTGCGAGAGGCGGTCTTGGGGAGAATGTAAAAAATCAGGCAAACACCATTTGTGCCCACATGGCTGAAAAAGCTTCCGGTACTTACAAACTGCTGTTTGTTCCAGGACAGCTGTCAGAAGGTGCTTACTCTTCCATTATTGAAGAGCCGTCCGTCAAAGAAGTGCTTCAAACAATTAAATCATCCACGATGCTCATTCATGGAATCGGTGAAGCAAAAACAATGGCGATGAGACGAAACACACCCGCTGAAGATTTAAAAAAGATTGATGAGCATGACGCAGTGACAGAGGCTTTTGGCTATTACTTTAATCGTGATGGCGAGGTCGTCCACAAAGTGCACTCCGTCGGCATGCAGCTAGATGATTTAGAAAGCATTCCACACATCATTGCTGTTGCAGGTGGATCATCAAAGGCAGGGGCCATTGAAGCTTATTTCAAAAAACCCCGCCGAACGGTTCTCGTCACAGACGAAGGAGCCGCAAAAGAGTTATTAAGGGAGTCAATTGATCCCTCAATATAAAACATTGTGACCTATAAAAGGAGGAAACATCATGGCAGTAAAAGTCGGTATTAACGGATTTGGACGTATTGGACGTAACGTATTTCGTGCAGCATTAAACAATCCTGAAGTTGAGGTAGTAGCGGTTAACGATCTAACAGACGCTAACATGCTTGCACACCTTTTACAATATGACTCTGTTCACGGAAAACTAGATGCAGAGGTTTCTGTAGACGGTACGAACTTAGTAGTGAACGGTAAAACAATCGAAGTATCAGCTGAGCGTGACCCTGCGAAATTAAGCTGGGGTAAACAAGGCGTAGAAATCGTTGTTGAATCTACTGGATTCTTCACAAAACGTGCAGACGCTGCTAAACACTTAGAAGCTGGCGCTAAAAAAGTCATCATCTCTGCTCCTGCTAACGAAGAAGATATCACAATCGTTATGGGTGTAAACGAAGACAAATACGATGCAGCTAGCCACGATGTCATCTCTAATGCATCTTGTACAACAAACTGCTTAGCTCCATTTGCAAAAGTACTTAACGATAAATTTGGTATCAAACGCGGTATGATGACAACTGTTCACTCATACACAAATGACCAACAAATTCTTGATCTTCCGCACAAAGACTACCGTCGTGCTCGTGCAGCTGCGGAAAACATCATCCCAACTTCTACAGGTGCTGCGAAAGCTGTTTCACTTGTATTGCCTGAACTTAAAGGTAAATTAAACGGTGGCGCTATGCGTGTTCCAACACCTAACGTTTCTTTAGTTGATCTTGTTGCTGAATTAAATCAAGATGTGACAGCTGAAGACGTAAATGCAGCACTTAAAGAAGCAGCTGAAGGAGAACTTAAAGGAATCCTTGGCTACAGCGAAGAGCCATTAGTATCTGGTGACTACAATGGTAATGCAAACTCTTCAACAATCGATGCTCTTTCTACAATGGTAATGGAAGGCAGCATGGTGAAAGTCATTTCTTGGTACGATAACGAGAGTGGATATTCTCACCGCGTTGTTGACCTTGCAGCTTACATTGCAAAACAAGGTCTTTAATTTCTCACACTGAAGGAACTCACTTGGTTCTTTCCTAGAGACACGATATAATGAAGACGGACAAGGGAAGGGGAAGCATCCCTTTCCCTTTTTCTCTGTATTTATCCGTTCTGCACGATTTCTCGTTTTGATGAGGGCAAAATGGGAAAAGGATAAAGAGAGACTTGTCCAATGCGTAAGGAAACCAGAATAAAGGAGGATCTCCTGACGAGCATGAATAAGAAATCAGTAAAAGACATTGACGTAAAAGGTAAAGTTGTGTTCTGCCGCGTAGATTTTAACGTTCCAATGAAGGACGGAAAAGTGACGGATGATACTCGTATTCGCGCAGCATTACCAACGATTGAGTATTTAACAGGACAAGGCGCAAAGGTACTACTAGCTAGTCATTTGGGTCGTCCGAAAGGTCAAGTTACTGAAGAACTGCGTCTGACACCTGTAGCAAAACGTCTGCAAGAGCTTCTTGGACAAGAAGTGAAAAAAGCAGATGAAGCTTACGGCGACAACGTGAAAAAGCAAATCTCCGACTTAAAAGAAGGAGATGTGCTAGTGCTTGAAAACGTTCGTTTCTATCCTGGTGAGGAAAAGAACGATCCTGAATTATCAAAAGCGTTTGCTGATTTAGCCGATGTGTATGTCAATGATGCGTTTGGTGCTGCACACCGTGCACATGCATCCACAGCTGGTATTGCAGCGTATCTTCCGGCTGTTTCAGGCTTCCTCATGCAAAAAGAGCTTGAGGTTCTAGGAAAAGCCATTTCAAACCCTGATCGCCCATTTACAGCGATTATCGGTGGCGCAAAAGTAAAGGATAAAATCGGTGTAATTGAAAGTCTTCTTGATAAAGTGGACAACCTGATCATCGGCGGCGGACTTGCTTATACATTTGTCAAAGCACTTGGCCACGAAGTAGGGAAATCTCTATTAGAAGAAGACAAAGTAGATTTAGCGAAATCCTTTATGGACCGTGCAAAAGAAAAAGGCGTGAACTTCCTGATTCCAACAGATGTTCTGGTAGCCGACGACTTTTCAAATGATGCGAATACAAGCATTGTGCCAATCTCTGAAATTCCAAGTGATCTAGAAGCACTTGATATTGGAACAGAGACAAGAGAGAAGTATGCTGATGTCATTAAAAACAGCAAACTTGTTGTCTGGAACGGACCAATGGGTGTATTTGAAATCGATGCATTCGCTAAAGGAACAAAAGCAATCGCAGAAGCACTGGCAGAAGCAAAAGATACATATTCTGTCATTGGCGGTGGAGATTCAGCAGCAGCTGTTGAGAAATTTGGTCTTGCCGATCAGATGAGCCATATTTCTACAGGCGGCGGCGCTTCACTTGAATTTATGGAAGGCAAAGAACTTCCAGGTGTGACTGCATTAAACGATAAATAAGACCAAAACTGCTATAAGGAAGTGTCAATCATGAGAAAACCAATTATAGCTGGGAACTGGAAGATGAACAAAACACTTGGTGAAGCTGTAAGCTTCGTTGAAGAAGTCAAGTCATCTATTCCATCTCCTGACAAAGTGGAATCTATTGTCTGTGCACCAGCCCTTTTCCTTGAAAAGCTGAACAGCCTTTCTAACGGAACAGACCTTAAAATTGGTGCGCAAAACATGCACTTTGAAGAAAATGGTGCATTCACTGGTGAAATCAGCCCTGCTGCGCTTAAAGATCTTGGCATCGGCTACTCAGTGATCGGTCATTCAGAGCGCCGCGAATTCTTCGCTGAAACAGATGAAACAGTGAACAAAAAAGCACATGCTGCATTCAAGTATGGCATCGTTCCAATCATCTGTGTAGGTGAAACGCTTGAAGAGCGTGAAGCAGGCAAAACAAACGAACTTGTCGCTGATCAAGTGAAAAAAGCACTAGCTGGTTTAACGAAGCAACAAGTCGCTGAATCTGTCATTGCCTATGAGCCAATCTGGGCGATCGGTACAGGTAAATCTTCTACAGCGAAAGATGCAAACGATGTTTGTGCGCACATTCGCCAAACGGTTGCAAGCGAATTTGGTCAAGAAGCGGCAGACAGCCTTCGCATTCAATATGGCGGAAGCGTGAAACCTGCGAATATTAAAGAATATATGGCAGAATCCGATATTGACGGTGCTTTGGTAGGCGGCGCAAGCTTAGAACCTCAGTCTTTCGTTCAATTATTGGAGGAAGGTCAATATGAGTAAGAAACCAGCTGCATTAATCATCTTAGATGGATTCGGTTTAAGAGGCGAAACAGTCGGTAACGCTGTTGCCCAAGCAAAGAAACCGAACTTCGACCGCTACTGGAACGAATTCCCGCATCAAACCTTAACGGCTTCAGGTGAGGCAGTGGGCCTCCCAGAAGGTCAAATGGGGAACTCTGAAGTTGGGCATTTGAACATCGGTGCAGGACGCATCGTGTACCAAAGCTTAACAAGAGTGAATGTTGCCATTCGTGATGGGGAATTTGAGAAAAACGAAACGTTCCTAGATGCAATGACTTATGCAAAAGAAAATGACAAGGCCCTTCATCTATTCGGTCTCTTGTCAGACGGCGGTGTGCATAGCCACATCCAGCATCTTTTTGCCTTGCTGAAACTAGCGAAAAAAGAAGGCTTAACAAAAGTATACATTCACGGCTTCTTAGACGGACGCGATGTTGGTCAGAAGACAGCGAAAGTGTACTTAAAACAGCTTGAAGAACAAATCAAAGAAATCGGTGTCGGAGAAGTCGCAACACTTTCTGGACGCTATTACTCAATGGACCGTGACAAGCGCTGGGATCGTGTGGAGAAAGCATATCGCGCGATGGCGTATGGTGAAGGCCCAAGTTATCAAAACATCTATGATGTCGTTGATGACTCCTATGAAAATGGAATCTACGATGAGTTCGTTATTCCATCTGTCATTACGAGAGAAAATGGTGAGCCGGTTGCAAAAGTAAACGACGGCGACTCTGTGATTTTCTATAACTTCCGTCCAGACCGTGCGATTCAAATTTCAAACACATTCACAAATGAAGATTTCCGCTCGTTTGACCGCGGGGAAGCACATCCGAAGGATTTACACTTCGTCTGCTTCACACACTTCAGTGAAACGGTAGATGGCTATGTGGCTTTCAAACCAGTGAATTTGGATAACACAGTAGGAGAAGTACTTTCTCAAAATGGATTGAAGCAGCTGCGGATTGCTGAAACAGAGAAATATCCTCACGTGACGTTCTTTATGAGCGGTGGACGTGAAGAAGAATTTCCTGGAGAAGACCGCATCTTAATCAATTCACCAGATGTCGCAACCTATGACCTCAAGCCAGAAATGAGCGCTTATGAGGTAAAGGATGCACTTGTTGCAGACATCAATGCTGATAAGCATGATGCGATCATTCTGAACTTTGCTAACCCAGATATGGTGGGGCATTCAGGTATGCTTGAGCCAACAATCAAAGCCATTGAAGCAGTAGATGAGTGCTTAGGAGCTGTAGTCGACGCAATCCTTGCAAAAGGCGGACACGCCATCATCACGGCAGACCACGGTAACGCAGACGTGCTCATTACCGAAGAAGGAAAGCCGCATACTGCACATACAACGAATCCTGTGCCAGTCATCGTAACGAAAAAAGGTGCGACGCTTAGAGAAGGCGGCATTTTAGCTGATCTATCTCCAACGCTTTTAGACTTACTTGGACTTGAAAAACCAAAAGAGATGACAGGAACATCATTGATTCAGAAATAACAAATTGATTCAAAAGGAGAGAAATAACGATGCCATACATTGTTGACGTATATGCACGCGAAGTATTAGACTCTCGCGGTAACCCAACAGTTGAAGTAGAAGTTTACACAGAATCTGGCGGCTTTGGCCGTGCACTAGTACCAAGTGGTGCTTCTACTGGTGAATATGAAGCAGTAGAACTACGTGACGGAGACAAAGACCGTTACCTTGGAAAAGGTGTTTTGACAGCTGTAAACAACGTAAACGAAATCATTGCACCAGAGCTTTTAGGCTTTGATGTCACTGAACAAGTAGCAATTGACAAAATGTTAATCGAACTTGACGGAACAGAAAACAAAGGGAAATTAGGTGCAAACGCAATCCTTGGCGTATCTATCGCTGTAGCACGTGCGGCTGCTGATTTCTTACAAATTCCACTTTATCAATACCTTGGTGGATTCAACTCCAAAACGCTTCCAGTGCCGATGATGAACATCGTCAACGGTGGAGAGCATGCGGATAACAACGTAGACATTCAAGAATTCATGATTATGCCTGTAGGTGCTCCAAACTTCCGTGAAGCACTTCGCATGGGCGCTCAAATCTTCCATAGCCTGAAATCTGTATTAAGCGCAAAAGGCTTAAACACAGCTGTAGGTGACGAAGGTGGATTCGCTCCAAACCTTGGTTCTAACGAAGAAGCACTTCAAACAATCGTAGAAGCGATTGAAAAAGCTGGTTTCAAACCAGGTGAAGAAGTGAAACTTGCGATGGATGCTGCATCTTCTGAGTTCTATAACAAAGAAGACGGTAAATATCATTTATCAGGCGAAGGTGTTGTGAAAACATCTGCTGAAATGGTTGACTGGTATGAAGATATGGTATCGAAATACCCAATCATCTCAATCGAAGACGGCCTTGATGAAAACGACTGGGAAGGTCACAAACTATTAACTGAGCGTCTTGGCAGCAAGGTTCAGCTAGTAGGAGACGACTTGTTCGTAACAAATACGAAGAAGCTTTCTGAAGGAATCAAAAACGGCGTTGGTAACTCAATCCTCATCAAAGTAAACCAAATCGGTACATTAACTGAAACATTTGATGCAATCGAAATGGCGAAACGTGCAGGCTATACAGCTGTTATCTCTCACCGTTCTGGTGAAACAGAAGACAGCACAATTGCAGACATTGCAGTTGCAACTAACGCTGGACAAATCAAAACAGGTGCTCCATCTCGTACGGACCGTGTGGCGAAATACAACCAATTACTTCGCATCGAAGATCAATTGGCTGAAACAGCTCAATACCACGGCATTGCTACATTCTACAACTTGAATAAGTAATGTAAAGCAACGCGCTGCGTGCGCTCTTTTGAAAAGAGCGTATCGCAGCGCTTTTTTTATGTTGAAATAAAGACGCAAAGCTGGCTCAAGCGAATAGGCTCTGCTTCCTTTGTCATATCCTATTTTTGTAAAAAATCATCCTTCAGTCAGAGGTGAAACGATGAGCTTGACGATTTATAAGCAATAAATCATGAAAACTCTTCTAAAAATATGATCTGAATTGAACTTATGCTATTTGCATGGGGGTGGTATCATTTTACATATATTAGGGGGTGATGAGATGCTGAATCCTTTTAGCCTTCGTTTTCCAGTAGGCGTGTACATGTATGTCCTTCACCTACTGGCGGCATATGATGAAAGGAAGCAACGAATTCTAACTTCTAAGAACGTACAGAAAAATGCATTTTGGATTTATGTCCTTGCCGCTATCTTAGGCATTGTGACAGCTGCAGCTTTGATTTGGGCATGCAAAACATTTGGAAAAGGCTCGAAATTTTTAGGAGAGTTCAAGTTTTTAGGCCTGTATATTAAAATCAAATGCGGCTTCTAACAAATGGTGAGAACAGATGCGAGGTCATCTGTTCTATCTGAAATAAATGGAGGGACATGATGCTGACATTACACTTAACAGAAAAAACGTATAGCCGCACCTTTTCTCTCCGCGATATTCAGTTAAATGTAGAGAAAGGACGTATGCTTCTGCTTTTGGGACATAATGGGGCAGGAAAAACCACGATGATTCAGTCTATGTTTGGCCTGACACCATTTACGGGTGTTGTCTCTTTAGATGGTAAACAGCTGAATTTTCAATCCTCAGCACATATCTCCTTCTTGAAAGAACATGTTTCCTATATTCCTGATGATCATGCTTTGTTTGATTATTTAACGCCGAGAGAATATTTTCATTTACTCCAGCTTCCAGACAAACGAAATGGACCTCGAGAAGAGGCCTTCGTCGATCTGTTTGAGCTGAGACCTTATATGGATCAGCCAATTGCCCAGCTGTCTCATGGCAATCAAAAGAAAACCCAAATCATTTCACAGCTCCTTAGGTCTTGTGATTATTATGTATTCGACGAGCCTACAAATGGACTTGATCCAGATATGATGATCATCTTAAAAAAGGTGCTCATGAAGCTGAGAAATCAAGGTGCAGGCATTCTCATTTCTACCCATCATTTGGGCTTTGGTGAGACATTGTATGACCACCTTATGATCTTAAGAAACGGTGATATCAAGCTGGATATGTCACGTCAAGAAACAAACAAAACATTCCCTCATCAAGCACTTGAGGATATTTATAAAGAAGTGAATCAAGATTACTATATGCAGGTGGAGAGGTTGCTCAATGACTTGGACACGACACGTTCTTCATAAAATAGAATGGGGCATGCTCACAACGAAAATCAAGCAGCTCGGCAAAAAATATCCTTTGCAGCTTCTCGCCGCAGCCGTTTTTTTATTGCTGATCTACGCCATATACGTTGTCATGAGCCTGCGTTTTTTTATGCAAGTAGGGGAGAGCGAACCAGTTGCTTTATACCTTCAATTTGTGAAAATGACCCTGCTGCTTTTGGGAGCAGGTATTGTCTTTTCCCGTCATAAAATGAAGCGTCAAGAGTATCAGTTCTTCTTTTTGAATAGTGCGATGCAAAGTGTCTCATTTGTCCTTTGTGTGTATTTCTTTCCAGTGCTGTTTTGTTTCATCATGCTTGGTCTGCTTTTTTTACCCATCCTATTAGGGCTGATCATTAGCGGCGTTACACTATCTTTGTATTGGATCATTGTGGTGGGGATCACTTGCTGTGGATTGGCGCTGTATACTCTTGCTTCTTGGATGCTGATACGCATTGGTGTGAGCCATTTTATATCAAAAACAAAAGAGCATTTACTGCTGCAAACGATTGGATTTGTGACGCTCGGTGCTTTCTTGTTTCTCCTTTTTCAAAAAGCGGTTGAGATGATTCACGTATGGCCGTCTATCTATCTTGTATTTCTGATGATCTTTCTATGTGCAGGGTGGTTTTGGCTGAAAGGGTTGGCGGCTTGTTATGTCAATCGGATGTTTTTGCAGCTAAAGGTAGAGGTGAAGTCGTTTTCTTACCAAAAAATTAGATCGGATTCTTCATTTTTCACACATCTGCGGCAGGAGCTTGTTTATTTTAGCCGATCAGCTGTGTTTAAAGAACAAGGTATTTTGTTCCTGTTTCTTGTCTGTTTCACGATAGGTCTCCCATTCATCTTTACTCCGGCAGAGACTGGCTGGCTGTATGCTTTTATTGTGCAGTTTGCCTTAAAGGAGATCCTTATTATGCTTCCCCTGATGATTGGCAGGGAATATCATCTCCATCAGCGAGCCATTTTTATGTTAAATACATCAAAGGGTGCCTATTTATTATCAAGAATTTTATTTTATTACACAATGAATATATTGATTTATTTTGTCTATATCGGGCTTGCTTATTTCATGATTGGGGTTGAAAGTGAAGGGCACGGTTTGGCAAGTTTGTCCATTTTATTGATCACTGTCATGGCGGCATGTGTCGGGTTTGTCGTGAAGATTAGTGATTTTAATAAACTGTTTGTGATCGTGATGATGATTGCTGTGTTCAGTATGTTGGATATGCTTTTAGTCCAGTGGCTTTCAGCAAATATCCAGCTGCTCTCAACTGCCTATATGGCTTGTTCAGCCGCATTCTTCATCTTCATATATGCTGCCATGCTAAAGAGGCCGATTGTGCGATGATGACGCTTTTATTTTGCTTAATAGCCGTTGTGCTCATTCATGAACTCGGTCATATCCTGATGGTGATGGTGTGCAACAAAATCGAAAAAAGACCCACCTTTGATTATGTGGTGATGATCGATTGGAAGCACGTGTCGATTGTCCATGAGAAATTTTCACGGCCGGGTTTTAATATGATGGTCGCACTTGCAGGTCCTGTGTTTCCAGTGATCTGCTCGGGTGTGCTTTTCTTCATGTGGTGGCATCCATTGACGCATCCATTGCTGCTTTTTTCTTTATTAAATACAGTGATGCTGCATCCAGCTTGCCCAGACGGGAAAAATATCATCGCCAGTTTAAAAGAGATGAAAGGAGAGAACTAAATGGTTAAAGTATTTCATTCGTTTTCTAGCGGCTTAACGCTTGCGATGCTTTATGTGTTTGCTGTGTTTATGACACCAGTATTTTTAATGCTGCTAGAGATTCATCATGTTGAATCAAGTCCAACTCTATTTGGTATGCCATTTTATATCATGAAAATTGAACAGTATCAATTCAGCTCAGAGGCAACGCTCTTTGGGTGCGTGGTCTGTTTTTTAGCGGGTGCCGCTCTCTACTTCTTGATTCAATATGTGATTCATGCAGTGAAAAAGAGCAGAACATAAAAAAAAGCAGGCTGAATGAAGTCAGTCTGCTTGAAGAACGAGTGACAACCGCACCATATCCATACACTGAATACCGTTCTCATAAATCGGTTCATCATAGTGCTTCAGAAAGAAATCGTGATCGATAGACGCCATGCGAAAACCGCATTTTTGATAAAGGGCGAGCTGCTGAATACTAGAGTTGCCTGTGCCAATTTCAATTGTATGAAAGCCAGCTGCCTTGGCTTCTGAAATAGCATGGCGGATCAGCTGCTTCCCAATTCCTCTACCTTGCCATGACTCTTTCACGGCGACATTCATGATTTCCACTGTCTGCTGAGACAGAGGCGTCAGAACATACACACCAATCATGTCCTGTTTATGAAAAGCAACATAACAAGAACCAGATTGTACATAGGCAATGACTTTTTCAGTTGAAGGGTCAGCTAATAGTAAAAGATCCATAGGAACAGATTGATCATGAGACAATGGCCGAATCTGTATCAAATCATTTCATCCTCTCTATTCTTTGATATACCCTTGTTTAACACCCCAATCATATTGATCCTGCACCCATTGAGAAGGAGGATGATGGGTGACATTTGGGTCTTTCTTAACAGTTGCTTTCCTAGTCGTTTGTGCTGCCTGCTTATTCGCTTGAGCCGTTGCTTTCGCTGATGCCAGTTCTTTTTGAAGCTGGTCTATTTTTAACTCAAGCGCTTTACGCTGTTTGATTTCTTTTTGATGCGCCTTCTTTTCTTTCTTCAGCTTGTTTGTGACGGTGGACAATTCCTTTTTTTGACCATCGATTTCATCTTTCATATCCGTGCCTTCTGACTTTAACTGTGCCAGCTGCTTATCGTTCGTTCTGGTTTCTTGCTGGTGTTTTTTCTCTGCCGCGGTGAGCGACTGCTGCTGCCACACAATCCAGCCAGTTGCACCTAGGATGATCACAGACAGGACAATGATCGTGATGTTTTTTTTCATGTTCTATTCCCCTTTCGTTAAACCTCTATTATCATCGGTTAAAACAAACCAGGTTTTAACAGAACAAGGGAATATTCGCATCAGATTAGCAGACACTATGAAAAAAGGAGGGTGTCTGTTGATTTCCTTTATGATTCATGTCATTGTGTCATTATTTGCTGTCTCAAATCCCATTGGAAACGTGCCTCTTTTCATCACTTTAACAGAAGGCTACTCAGAAAAAGAACGCGCCCAGACGGCCAAAAAAGCGATTGTTGTGTCTTTTATGATTTTGATTGCCTTTCTTTTGGCAGGCAGGCTCATTTTCAAATTGTTTGGCATTGATATCCATGCACTCCGTATCGCCGGAGGTATTTTTATTTTTGGTATCGCTTACAATTTGCTGAATGCAAAAGAATCACATGTTCAAAACCCTCATTCGGATGAAAAGGCAGAGAGCAAAGAGAAGGCCGATGTTTCGGTGACCCCGCTCGCCATTCCGATCATTGCCGGACCTGGTACAATTGCGACTGTCATGAGCTTAACGCCAGGAAGCCACCAAGTAACGCTTCATCTGCTTGCGATTCTTATTGGCATTGTGGTTGTACTTGCCATGACCTATTATGCATTTCATTATTCAAGTTTCATTATGCGAAAAATGGGGAAAACAGAGATGAATGTCGTGACACGATTAATGGGATTGATTCTAGCTGTTGTGGCAGTAGAGATGATTGGCGCAGGGATCAAAGGGATGTTCCCAATGCTAATGTCATAAGTGTATATAAAAAAGCTGTTTTCTTCTACAAAATTGTAAAATAAAACAGCTTTTTTTAAGGTTTTGGCACATGTTGAAATACTTCTTCACTTTCAAAGAACTCAATTAAACGGCTAATCCAGTCATAATAATCGAGACTTTCCTTGATTTCGGAAAGAAGAAGATTGATTTTATCTACTGTTTCTTCTGGCAGGTCATTTTGTTCAAGCAGCTCCAGCAATTCCTTGCATGTCTTCTTATGTGCCTTGCGATTTTTGCTGACAACACGTGACCAATTGGCTGCAAACAATGAAATAAAGGTTTGATATTGATCTTGCTCAACGTCATATAAATCTTTGCGTATTCCTTTTTCATAAACCTTTTCAGCAATATTCAGATCAAGCATTTCTCGAACGACTTGACTCATTCTTGTTTTGCTCATGCCGGTCGCCTCTGAGAGCTCACCGAGCGTCATTGGTTTACGGTTCATATGAATGATACCAAGCACTCTACCCACTGTGGCAGAAAGACCAAAGGCATTCATGTTCTCGGCAGCTTTTTCAATATAATGATCCTGTGCTTTTTGAATGGCGCCTAACGCTTGCTTGTCCATTCCCCGCTTCATCCCTTCACGACTGACAATTTGTAACACAATATATCATATACCTGTTTGTTCATGAAAACAATAAATATTGAGTATTTGCTCGTAAGTTGGAGGAAAAAGGAGGGATCGGTACATATCAGGCCGTTAACTGAAAATTTTAAATAAATCTTATGCAATACAAACACATCGTAAACTTTTTATTTTATAAAGTTTGCACTATAATAAATAAGGTGTAAATTTTCTGAAAATATATATCCGACTAATTGGAGGTGTCTCATTTGCTGAAACTAGAGAATGTATCTAAGACGTATAAAGGCGGAAAAAAAGCTGTCAAAAATATTGATTTAGAAATAGCAAAAGGAGAATTTATTTGTTTTATTGGACCGAGTGGCTGTGGTAAAACGACAACCATGAAGATGATTAACCGATTGATTGAACCTTCCTCAGGAAACATATTGATCGAGGGAGAAAACATTATGAAAAAAGATCCAGTCCAATTAAGAAGAGAAATTGGTTATGTGATTCAGCAAATTGGACTTTTCCCTCATATGACCATCGCACAAAACATTTCCCTTGTGCCGAAGCTGCTGAAGTGGCCGGAAGAAAAACGAAAAGAACGAGCGCGTGAATTGCTCAAACTCGTCGACATGGGGCCGGAATACTTAGAGCGTTACCCGCATGAACTCAGTGGAGGACAGCAGCAGCGTATCGGCGTTCTTCGCGCACTCGCAGCAGAACCCCCTTTAATCTTGATGGATGAACCATTTGGAGCACTTGACCCGATCACAAGAGATTCATTGCAGGAAGAATTTAAGAAACTGCAAAAAACGTTAAATAAAACAATCGTATTCGTCACACATGACATGGATGAAGCGATTAAACTTGCAGACCGCATTGTCATTTTAAAAGATGGAGAGATTATCCAAGTGGGCACGCCTGATGATATTTTACGTAATCCTGCGAACGAATTCGTAGAAGAATTCATCGGGAAAGAACGTCTGCTTCAGTCAAATCCGAATATGGAACGTGTGGAACAAATGATGAACACGTCCCCAGTCACAATTACCGTCGAAAAAACATTGACAGATGCCATCTTTATTATGAGAGAAAAGCGGGTTGATTCCCTGCTTGTCGTTGATGAAAATCATGTGCTGAAAGGCTATATCGACATTGAAACCATCGATGCAAACCGCAGAAAAGCAGCCTTCGTTGGCGATATTTTAAATACAGAATTTTATACAGTACAAGAAGGTGCACTTCTTAGAGATACTGTCCGAAAGATCTTAATACGCGGCATTAAATATGTACCGGTTGTCGATGCAAAAGGGCACTTAAAAGGCATCGTCACGCGTGCAAGTCTTGTAGATGTCGTATATGACTCTATTTGGGGAGAAGATACCCCGGAGGCTGTCACTGAAATGAACTAAGGGAGGTGTACACATGGATCAAATCATCGATTTTCTTGAGAAAAATGGTGGGGAACTCCTCACAAAAATGTGGGAGCATTTATACATTTCTTTAATTGCCGTTGTGTTAGGCATTATCGTGGCCGTTCCTTTAGGCGTCATTCTTACACGAATGAAAAGAGGCGCCGGTTTTGTCATCGGTATCGTGAATATCTTTCAAACACTCCCTAGTTTAGCGATTCTTGCATTTTTTATTCCTATTTTGGGAGTTGGAAAAATACCTGCGATCGTTGCGCTATTTTTCTATTCCGTTTTGCCTATTTTAAGAAATACGTATGCCGGTGTTCAAGGTGTGAACAAAAACTTGCTCGAATCTGGTAAAGGGATTGGCATGACGACATGGGAACAAATTCGTCTTGTTGAACTGCCGCTTGCTGTTCCGGTCATTATGGCAGGGGTCAGAACCTCAACGATTTATTTAATTGGGTGGACAACACTTGCTGCTTTTATCGGTGGAGGCGGTCTTGGTGACTACATTTTAATTGGGCTTCAGCTTTACCAGCCGGAATACATTATTGCGGGTGCAATCCCTGTCACTATTTTAGCGGTCATCATTGACCTTACATTGATGAAGCTTGAGAAAAAAGTAACACCAGAAGGCTTAAAAGGATTGAAGGAAGTTTCATAAGGAGTTGGCTCATGTGAAGAATCGAAAAACAAAATGGATCAGTGCACTGCTTGCCGGATGCTTGCTATTCATAAGTGGCTGTTCACTTCCTGGACTAGCCGGCTCTTCAGGGAGCACGCTGCGAATCGGTGCACAAAACTTTACAGAATCAGAAATTATGGCCTATATGGTGGGAGACATCATTGAGCATTACACAGATAAAAAGACAACCATTGTGAAGAATTTAGGCTCAAATACCGTACAGCAGAAAGCAATGGAAAACGGGGATGTCGACATTTCGGCAACACGATATACAGGCACGGATTTAACAAGTACGCTAGGAATGGATGCAGAAAAAGATCCAAAGCGTGCAATGGAAATCGTCCAGAAAGAATTCAAAAAACGCTATGATTACAAATGGTTTGATTCCTATGGGTTTGATAATACGTATGCCTTTGCTGTGACGCAGAAGATGGCGAAGGAAAACAACCTAGAAACAGTCTCTGATTTAAAAAAGAATGCCAAAAATTATCGCTTCGGTGTGGATAATATTTGGCTGAAAAAGAAAGGTGACGGTTACGAAGGGTTTGTGAAAACATACGGAATTGAATTTGGAAGCACTTTTCCGATGCAGATCGGTCTAGTCTATGACGCATTGAAAAATGAAAAAATGGATATTGTGCTTGCCTATTCAACAGATGGCCGGATCAAAGCGTATAATCTCAAAATCTTAAAAGATGATAAACGATTCTTCCCACCATACGATGCATCACCAGTTGTCCCTGAGAAGGTATTAAAAGAAAATCCAGGACTGGACAAGGTGATCAACAGGTTGATTGGAAAAATCGATACCGAACAAATGCAAGAGCTCAATTATCAAGTCGATGGAGAACTAAAAGAACCAGCGACTGTTGCGAGAGATTTTCTAAAGAAACACAATTACTTTGAGTAAGATTGGGAGGTGTCAGAGCTGATGGACACACTGCAGCAATTATGGGCGTATTATCAACAGAACGGTTCATATGTGTTAGAAGAATTTTACCGGCATTTCCTCATGTCAGCGTATGGGGTATTGTTTGCGGCAATTGTCGGAATACCAGTCGGCATCTTTGTGGCGCATTACCGCAAATTGAGCAATTGGGTGTTCGCGATAACCAATGTCATTCAAACCATTCCAGCGTTAGCGATGCTTTCTGTGTTGATGCTTGTATTAGGACTTGGTGCAAATACAGTCATCTTATCACTCTTTTTATATTCGCTTCTGCCGATTATCCGTAACACGTACACAGGTATTGTCAGCATTGAGCATGCCTATTTAGAATCGGGGAAAGCGATGGGCATGACGAAATGGCAAGTGCTGAGAATGGTTGAATTACCGCTTGCTTTATCTGTCATTATGGCTGGTTTAAGAACCGCACTTGTGATCGCAATCGGTATTACAGCGATTGGGACATTTGTTGGTGCTGGAGGACTTGGTGATATTATCATCAGAGGATCAAACGCGACAAACGGAACAGCCATTATTTTAGCAGGTGCTATTCCAACTGCGCTCATGGCCATTATTGCCGACCTTGTCATGGGCTGGCTTGAACGCTATTTAAGCCCAACCAACAAGAAAAAAGAAAGCAAGGCATTAGCTGAAAAAAACATGACGTCCGCATAAATGCTTGAAAAGACAAAACCTCCTCTACATCTGTAGGGGAGGTTTTTTTATCATGATTAGGCGGCTCACATCAGGAGACATTTATGATTCAAGTGTGATCCATTCAGAGGACCACTTCGCAATTTCCTCAAAAACGGGTGCAAGTGAGCGCCCCATATCAGTTAATGAATACTCAATACGCACGGGTGTTTCAGCAAAAACCTCCCGTTTTACAATGCCTGCTGCTTCCAGCTCTTTTAATCTCTCAGATAAAACCCTTCCGCTTAAATTGGTCAGAGCTGCTTCGATTTCACTAAAGCGCTGTGAACCTGAGAGAAGCTGAAAAACAATCAGTGCCACCCAGCGTTTACTTAATAACTCAACTGCTTTTTCAAACCGCGGGCACATATCAGATTGATTCATCTTTCTTCACTCCAATCTGAACCCATTATACCGTAATTCTGTCAAAAATCGGCGCAAAAAGCTTGTCAATGATCAAAACATTTTACGATGACGAACGGCTGTTTAGTAGAAATAATAAATAGCGGTTTAAATCCTCTATTTCATGTTTAGAAAGGGTGGACCATATGTCCCCATTAAATATTTCAAGATCATCAAGTTCATATTGCTCTGCTGCTTCTTTTATTTGGGTAAAAGCCGTTTCTTCTTCCTTTATGACATAGGCAGAAGATGCTTCTTCAATATACCCTGCAGCCTGCATCATGTCCTCATAAGGTACTTTTAATGCACTTGCTAGTTTTTTAATTGTAGGAGGTTTCGGAATGCCGCGTTTCCCGTTTTCAATCCGAGAAATACCAGCAGCGCTGACCTCTGAATACATCGCTAATTGGTTCACCGATAGTTTCCTTTTCTCACGTAATGCTCTTAAATATGCACCGAAGTTCATCAACTCAAAACCTCACATGGTTAAAGATTAGTTATCTCTAGTGTACTCGATTTGTTGACTATTGGCAATAAGTGTACCATGAAAATATTGACATTAGTTAATGGTGGATGTATCTTATGTTTATGCCCCGCTATTTGTTCGCCTTTTTTTGGTTAATGAGCGTGAGAAAGTATTGATTCAGCTGGCTGATGTCTTGTGCGGTGAGTGTTTCCCATTGGTCTCCATCGAAAATAGGGAGATGTTCTACATCCTTTTGAAGCGCCGTTTGATAGATTTTTAATATGGATTCATATTTCGGTTTCATTTCATGCACTTTTTCCTGTTCAATATAACCGGCAAGCAGCATTAAATCCTCATAAGGCACCTTCAAAGCGCGTGCTAATTTTTTTATGGTTAAAGGCTTTGGCACACCACGCTTTCCATTCTCAATCCGAGAAATACCGGCAGCGCTTACGCCTGAATACATGGCGAGTTGATTGACAGACATCTTTCTATTCTCTCTTAAAATGCGTAATTGTTCACCAAAGTGATTCATGTCATCGAACCTCACATTTCAGTATATGACTTATTTTAGTATGATCATTGACCAAAGGAAATAGAAAGGGCGTAAAAGTGTTGACATAAGTTAATGAATCCGGGAGATATGAGAGTCCTACCTAAATGTTGTACATATTGATCCTATAGGGAGGTTGTAATGATGGTCGAAAAGATTCAGATCAGGCGGGCTTTTGTGATGCAGTATATGATCGAAAACGATATGTCTTTAAATCAGCTCGCAGATGAAATTGGCATCTCTCCTGCCACACTCAGCAGGGTATTGAATGGTCACCGGAAGCCAGGACAGCTTGTCATTGGCAAAATGATTCATTACTTTGATAAAAAATTTGAAGATTTATTTTACTATGAAGATGTTGACAAAAGTCAATGAATGAAATCATTGTTTGATCATTAAGGAGGCGGCTTCATTGAAAAGAACTGGAATGGTAAGACACATCGATTCGCTTGGCAGAATTGTTCTGCCTTCAGAAATGCGAAAGGTACTCAATATAAAAGAAGAGCAGCTGTTAGAAATTTTCATCGAAGATCAAACCATTATGCTGAAAAAATATGATGCAGATAAGAGCTGCTTATTAACTGGCCAAATAACGAAATACAACAAAAGCTATGGAAACGGAAATGTCATACTGAGTCCTGAAGGAGCTGAACGGTTGTTAGTAGAATTAAAACAGCTCTTAAAAGAAGAAGCAACTCGCTAAAAACGTTTTTTAACCTCAAAAATTGCATATAAAAAATGCTGCATACAATCCATTGGAGCGAAATTGAATCAAAATGACATATAAAGTCGACAATATATAGGAAATCTTTATTTTGATGTTTCGTGACATGCACCTTGTTTTCATGTAAAATAAAGTTATGTGTACCAGTTTGTCTGGAGGTGTTTTCATGCACGCATTTGTTATCACATTACTCGTAATTGTCAGTATCGCACTTATCATCGTTGTATTATTACAATCAAGTAAAAGTGCAGGACTGTCAGGCGCTATTTCAGGTGGAGCCGAGCAGCTTTTCGGTAAGCAAAAAGCGAGAGGTCTTGACTTGATTCTTCACCGATTAACTGTCATTTTGTCAGTGCTTTTCTTCATCTTAACACTTGCATTGGCATATTTAGGCGTGTAGGCGCGAGTAACAGAAGGTCTGATCTTTTTTCAGACCTTTTTTTATTATCAGCACTCTTTTGTGTTTGTTTCATACATACAAGTGGAAAATATAAACCATATCAGAAGGAAAGGAAGTCACATCATGAAAGTTGTTACACCAAAACCATTTACGTTTAAAGGTGGAGAAAAGGCGGTGCTTCTTCTTCACGGTTTTACTGGGAATACAGCCGATGTTCGTATGCTTGGGCGTTATTTGAATGAAAGAGGCTATACATGCCATGCACCTCAATACAAAGGACACGGTGTACCGCCAGAGGAGCTTGTTCATACAGGTCCTACAGATTGGTGGAAAGATGTAGAAGAAGGCTATCAATTTTTAAAAGGCGAAGGTTATGAGGAAATTGCGGTCTGCGGACTATCCCTCGGAGGAGTTTTTTCATTGAAATTAGGTTACACTGTACCTGTAAAGGGAATTGTACCTATGTGTGCACCTATGTACATAAAAAGTGAAGAAGTCATGTACCAGGGTGTACTAGATTATGCCCGTAACTATAAAAAATTCGAGGGTAAGTCAGAGGATCAAATTGAGCAAGAGATGGAAGAGTTCAAGAAAACACCAATGGGTACGCTCAAGGCTCTTCAAGAACTCATTGCAGATGTCAGAAACAATGTTGACATGATTTATTCACCTACTTTTGTTGTTCAGGCACGTCATGATCATATGATTAATACAGACAGTGCAAACATTATTTATAACGAAGTAGAGACAGATGAAAAACATTTAAAGTGGTATGAAGAATCGGGCCATGTTATCACGCTTGATAAAGAGCGGGAGAAGGTTCATCAGGATGTATATGCATTCTTAGAATCACTCGATTGGTCAATTTAAATATATAGGGGGTTAGAGTGTGCAAAAAGAAGAATTTATGGATGAATTACTTGCGTTTATGCAAGAAGAGGCGTACAAACCATTAACAGTACAAGAATTAGAAGTCATGATGGAAATTACCAATCCAGATGATTATAAAGAGCTCGTCAAAGCACTTGTGATATTAGAGGATCAGGGGCTTATCGTCCGTACCCGCAGCGACCGCTATGGTGTACCGGAAAAAATGAACTTGGTAAAAGGGAAGCTGTCTGCTCATGCAAAAGGATTTGCATTTGTGACACCAGAAGAGTTTGGACAGGATGATATTTTCATTCCGCCAAATGAGCTAGGCACAGCAATGAATGGCGACACCGTTATGGTTCGTGTCAGCCACAAATCAAATGGCACCAAAAAAGAAGGAACGGTCATCCGTATACTAGAGCGTAATACTCAGACGGTTGTCGGTACCTATACAGAAACGAAAAGTTTTGGTTTTGTCATTCCTGATGATAAAAAAATCACAAACGATATCTTCATTCCAAAATCCGCTAAAAACGGAGCGGTTGAAGGTCATAAAGTCGTTGTCACGCTGACAAGCTATCCAGAAGGAAGAATGAGCGCAGAGGGTGAAGTGACGGAAATTCTCGGTCACAAAAATGACCCTGGCATCGATATTTTATCGATTATTCATAAACACGGTCTACCAGGTGAGTTTCCGGAAGAAGCGCTCCAGCAGGCAGCAGACACACCTGAAACGATCGATGAAAAGGACCTTGAAGGTAGACGTGATCTGCGCAATGAAACGATCGTGACGATTGACGGTGCAGATGCAAAGGACTTAGATGATGCCGTAACCGTGCAAAAGCTCGATGATGGCAAATATAAGCTCGGCGTGCACATTGCAGACGTTTCTCATTATGTTACAGAGAATTCGCCGATTGATCAGGAAGCCTATGAGCGCGGAACGAGTGTGTACCTTGTCGACCGCGTCATTCCAATGATTCCTCATCGCCTGTCAAATGGCATTTGCTCATTGAATCCGAAGGTTGATCGTCTCACACTCTCTTGTGAAATGATCATTGATCGTAGTGGGAAAGTCGTCAAACACGAAATTTTCCAAAGTGTGATCAAAACGACGGAAAGAATGACCTATTCCGATGTGAATAAGATTTTAGTTGACCAAGATGAAGAACTTTTAGACAAATACGAGCCGTTAGTGCCAATGTTCCAAGAGATGGAGAAGCTTGCAGAAATTCTGCGTGACAAGCGAATGGAGCGTGGAGCAGTCGACTTTGACTTCAAGGAAGCAAAAGTGCTTGTAGATGATGAAGGCGCAGCGAAAGACGTCGTCATTCGTGAACGTTCTGTTGCCGAAAAATTAATTGAAGAATTCATGCTGGTGGCAAACGAAACAGTTGCCGAGCATTTCCACTGGATGAATGTTCCGTTCATTTATCGAATTCACGAAGAACCAAATCCTGAGAAGCTTCAGCGCTTTTTAGAGTTCGTGACGACGTTTGGTTACATTGTGAAAGGGACGTCAACGAACATTCACCCGCGCGCACTTCAAAGTGTACTTGATGCCGTCCGTGATCAGCCGGAAGAAGTCGTGATTCAAACTGTGATGCTTCGCTCAATGAAACAGGCGAAGTATGATCCAGAAAGCATTGGACATTTTGGATTATCTACCGAATTTTATACACACTTCACATCGCCGATCCGCCGTTACCCTGACTTAATCGTGCATAGGCTGATCAGAACCTATTTAATAGAGAAAAAGACAGACGAAGCGACCCTTGAAAAGTGGGGCCAACTGCTGCCAGAAATCGCAGATCATGCATCTACAATGGAGCGCCGCTCTGTTGATGCTGAGCGCGAAACAGATGACCTGAAAAAGGCAGAGTATATGCTTGATAAAATCGGTGAAGAGTTTGATGGTATGATTAGTTCCGTCACGAATTTCGGACTATTCGTTGAACTGCCGAATACGATAGAAGGTCTTGTCCATGTGAGCTACATGACAGACGATTACTATCGTTTTGATGAACAGCACTTTGCCATGATCGGTGAACGTACAGGGAATGTCTACCGTATCGGTGACGAAATCACTGTCAAAGTGGTGAGTGTGAATAAAGATGAGCATTCCATTGATTTTGAAATCGTCGGGATGAAAGGCACTCGCCGTAAATCACCAAAAGACTTCAAGTTCAAAAAACGGACAGATCCACCAGCCAAAAAAGGACGCGGAGGTCAAAAGGCCTCTGGGGAAAAAGGCAAAGAGGATAAAGGCGGCGACTGGTTTACAGGTCGTAAAAAGAAGAAAAAGAAAAAACGCGTATTTGATAACGCACCGAAACAAAAGCGCAAAAAGAAAAAGTAACGTGACAAAAAGCAAATAGGGCATCACGCTCTATTTGCTTTTTGACCACGTGGCAGCAGCATTGTCGAAAGCTGGATTGTTTGATAAAATAATCCGTACGATTTGGACCGTGTCTGTGTCAAAAGGAGGGTGTACGCCAATGCCAAAGGGAGAGGGAAAGGTTGTTTCCCAAAACAAAAAAGCCAATCATGATTATTTTATAGAAGAAACATACGAAGCCGGCCTTGTATTACAAGGAACTGAAATCAAATCCATTCGAGCAGGAAAAGTGAATTTAAAAGATTCCTTTGCCAAAATCGAACGAGGAGAAGTGTTTCTTCACAATATGCACGTGAGCCCATACGAACAGGGGAACCGTTATAACCATGATCCGCTCAGAACGAGAAAGCTACTGCTTCACCGCAAACAAATCAGTAAATTGATTGGTGCGACAAAGGAAGAGGGCTACTCACTTGTTCCCATTAAACTCTATTTGAAAAATGGCTTTGCCAAAGTGCTAATTGGAGTCGGTAAAGGGAAGAAGAAATATGATAAACGTGAAGATCTGAAGAAAAAAGATGCGAAACGTGAAATCGAGCGAGCTTTCCGTGACCGGCAAAAGCAATTCTAGACGCATGCAGATGGCTTGCTGAGAGCGGAAGCATTATGCTACAATATGTTATGCAGTAAACAATCATCGTCGTCTTTTTACAGAAACCACCAGTTGTTTCGAGCGATGAGATTGTTATAATAGTCATATACGGAAGCAGTTAAGCTAAAGAACGTTTCCATCCCGTATATCCCTTTTACAAGGGGACGTTACGGATTCGACAGGGATGGTTCGAGCTTAGGCTGCGAGCCGAGAGGCGATCTCGTTAACACGCACCTAAATGTAACTGGCAAAACTAAAAGTTTTAACCAAAACTTAGCACTAGCTGCCTAATAAGCGCAGCGAGCTCTTCCTGACATCGCCTATGTGTCTGTGAGGAGCCCAATGAAGTAGGCTACGCTTACGTTTTCGTCTGAGGACGTAAGAAGAGATCCATCAGACTAGCTCTCCAAGCGCCCGTCAGCAGGCATGAGGATGAGTGAACACGTAAATATGTTGACTACGCTCGTAGACGCTTAAGTAATCGATGTCTCTGGACGTGGGTTCGACTCCCACCGTCTCCATATGATTTTAAAAAAGTGTCAAAACCCATGTTAGATAAGGGTTTTGACACTTTTTAAATACGTGAAATTTTATAGTTGCAATGAACTTTTGCTATATGTTGCTGTTACAAATATTATAGGAATTCATAATTTAGTTTCAGTTGTTTATATATAAGTGAACTTCGTTCAAGAATAGCTTGATTAACAAAAGTTAAAAATTCACTCAGATTATTTTCATCTTTGGTACTAACTGTTCCTTTAAAGTGATTGCGCCAAAATTCTTTTGGTTCACTGGTTAAATCTTTTGGGTTTTCTAAAAAGCTCTGCAAAAAATTCTTCTCCACAAAATTAGGCCAAGTTTTAAAACTTAAAATCCACTTAGCGGATTCAATAATATATTTTTTATACTTAAAAGTGTTATTGTTCATTGTGTTTTCTAAAAAAATCTCAATAGAATCATTACTATTCATAAAATCATTTAAAATGACTTTAATATGGTTCAAAGTTAGATCCCAATAATCATAGGTAGATTTATAACGTTTGCTATTAAAAGGAGAAAAACAATTTTTATTATTTTTGATGGCGTATACAGGTATAAAATTACCTACTGTGTGTGTTAATTTTGCATAATCTTTAAATATAGGATTAGATAAATCATATGTCTCCTTATAAAAGGCTTTGTAAGGAGTTACAAATGAATTCATTGTTTCTCCATTTGCCTCAACAAAATCTGTTTGTTTAGTATTCCAGAATTCAAATTGATTTCCCCATAAGCGTTTGTATATTTCGAGGGTCAAAGGTAATCTATCACAATCAGATTGGGAACCATAAATATTACCTTTATATAGAATAATATTTGCAATAGGGTTTTTTTCATCATATATTAAATTTCTTAAATCAAAAACCTCTCTTTTGAAATCATAATTTATAAATTCTTCTTCTGAAAGTTCCATTAATTCATCAAAAGTCATTCGTAAGTTCTCCTTTATGTCCACTCTTTATTTATTAGAAGATTATCTAACTTCATTTTTTAACCTCTTTATTATACTTTAATATACTTCATGTAATTCATTTCACACTTGAAATTCAAAAATTAAGAAGCGATTCGGCAATGTAGCTTGTTTTTAAACTTTCAGAAGCCGTCGTATCTAGTGTCTGGAAGATAGATGCTTAGGTTGTTTCTTATAGAATTTTTTATTAGAAAGTTAGGGAGAATACCTAAATATACCTATTTTTTAACCGATGATAATTTGTAGGGAAATATCACCAGATAATGACAGGGGGACATTTTAGTTAAAAGAAAAAAGTTCGAATAGACCCTACAAAGCATATGATGAAACAGCTAAAGTAGTTGACGAATTAGAAAAAGTCTCAAAGGATAAGGAGTAATTCATAAAAATGAAAACAAACAAAAAGACAATCATTTCAGTATTTCTTTTAGTATTTACATTGATGATGGGTACAGCATGCGGTAAAAATGAATCAGAAAACGGTTCATCAAACAAAGCAGCAGCAAAACAAGAAAAAATAGAAAAAATGACTGATAGCGAATATGCATCATGGTATAAGGGATATCTAAAACGGTTTGAAGAAAGAATTATGTCTTTTGTTTTATCGTTGGTTCCTTTAGACGAGGTTTACGATAAAGAATGGGCTAGTGATGTTGAGACAAAGATTGATAGCATGAGAGAATTACTCAGCGAAGCCAAAGACAAAGAAGTTAAAGTTCCTGATACGTATAAAAAAGTAAACGAGTACTTGGTGAAAGCGGATGACAAATTTGAATCACTTTTCAAAGATATCTTAAAAGTAATCAAGCGAGATAAAGTCAGTGATGATGATTTAAGTTTCATGAATTCTAGAATGAAAAAAGCTTTAGAAGAAGTGGATAATGCTAAAAAAGAGATGAGTAAAATGAAAGACAATAAATCAAATGAAAAACAAAAAGATAAATCAAATTCATAATTAAGTAAAGAAAAAGACGTCTGCTTTACAAAGCTCAGAGGGTCTTAAGAATAACGAGTTTAGTTCACAACGTAAGAAGGATGCTACATACTGTCATCCTTCTTACTTTTCATGTAAGTTCCTTGAAGAAAACCGAACCAACCGAATAAACAAAGGACAAACCACAATCACCGCCATCATCAACAAAAGCCCATCAGGCATAATCTCCACAAATGTTGTCTGAATCACATAAACCGCAATCAGCAGCAAATAACTCATCAAAAATAACAGCTCAGATCGTTTCTTCTGAAATGGCTTCTCTAAAAGAATCAGCATGAACAAACCTGCCATGATGATCAAAAAAGTCATCTCCTATCAAGCCTCCTTTTCATTCATCTCCACATTGTACAGATATTTCACTTGCTACAATATGCTTTATCCATAAAATAAGTAAAAAGTAATGAACAGATAAGGCGCCACGACTAGTAAAATGACGAACGCTTTCCAAAAAACCGCCAACCAAATCAAAATCACATCTTCCCATTTGAGACGTCCTCATATATAGTAAGATTAGACTAGTTCTAAATAACTGAAATTGGGGCGTTTACATGGATTCGATTGTTTTACATTTTATTGTGATCATGAGTGTTTCTGGCATTCTGTCCGTAATATTATCAATCATTGCTCATGCAAATCGCCATCGGTATATTGGCTGTCAATTGTTTATGTATATGTCTGGAGCAACTGCGATTTATATTTTTGGACATACATTTGAATTATTGGCGCGCACCCCTCAAGAAATTACATTCTGGGTTAGTTTTCAATACATAGGTCTTCCGTTCATTGCACCGTTCAGCCTGATGATTGTGCTGCAGTTTACTGGTTTCCATCAATATGTAACAAAGCGCCGCGTGCTTCTCTTCTTGCTGATTCCAATTTTAACCACCATTTTGGTGTTCACCAACTCTTTTCATTCACTCTTTTACCGAAGCATCACGATGAATACAGTAGACGGGTTTTTATTGGCTGATTTTACCATTGGCTATTGGTATATCATTCATGGGGTCTATACATTTGGTTGTTCCATGCTCGCTATTTTTATGCTGCTTTGGTTTTTACGTGTAAAGAAAGATTATTTGAAACAGGTTCTGATCTTGCTCGTTGGGATATTATTACCGATCACCACCTCTTTTATCTATTTATTAGGTGTCACGCCCTTTCACATTGACCCAGTACCAGTGGTGATGTTTTTAACCAACGCACTCTACTTATGGGCGATTATGTCTTTTCATCTCTTTAAGCTCTCTCCCATTGCGATGGAGCGTGTGTTTGAACATATGTCAGAAGGTGTTCTTCTATTGGATCGATACCGAACACTGATTGATTATAACCCTGCGGCTGCATTGATCATTCCTGTGCTCGCTAAAAAGGGAATCGGCTATAAAATCGATGATATATTCTCAGGGATCATCAAAGAGCCGGCGTTTATACAGTGGCTGCGTTCTCCGCAGGATCATTCACAGTATGATTTAATGTGGGAAAAAGAGCAGCCCTTCTATTATCATCTCACTGCTTCTTCTCTTTTTAATAGAAGAGGCGAAGTCGAAGGCAGGCAAATTGTGATCAGTGATGTTACTGAGCAGCGACTATTGCAGGAAGAGCTGGAGCGCCGAGCATATATTGATGGTTTGACGAATATCTTCAATCGGTCTTCCTTTATTGAACGAACGCAGATGTTATTGGAAGAGGATGCGCAGGATACCGCAATACTGCTATTTGATATTGATTTCTTTAAACAAATCAATGATACGCACGGCCATCACATTGGAGACGAGGCGTTGCGTCATGTTGTGTCCATTTGTCAGCAGCATTTGAAGATGGATGATTTATTTGGGCGATATGGTGGAGAAGAGTTCGCCATTTGTCTGCCGCATCATTCATTTGAAGAGGCATGTCGTATTGCGGAACAAATGAGACATTCATTTGAAGTGAGTTTCTTTCAGACAGATGAGAAAAAAGTAAGAGTGACAGCAAGCTTTGGCGTCGCCCATACAGCGAATGATCCCTCTATATTAGAAACGCTTCTATTTGAGGCAGATCAAGCCTTGTATATGTCAAAACGCCAAGGACGTAATCGGATTTATGCATCAACTGGTTCGGACTATATGCTGTACCAAAAGCAGGATCTTCCGCCTACTTCTCATTGACTGTTGTCCTTCATTTAGATATGATAAACATAACATTTGAACGGTTTCCTAAAGGGGAGTAGCTTTTACGGTTTGGTCGTCATTACAGAAACATCCGTTGTTTCTCGGCCATTCCGGCATGAACATGTTAGCCAGACCTTTGCCTATCACACTTGAGGCAAAGGTCTGGCTTTTTTTAAGGTCTTTTTGCATCTGTGTGGTTGGGAGCTGGACAAATGAGGGGTTTCAACATAGCAGATGAAAGGATGATGGATCTTGAAACAACATGTGATGGCGTTTCTATTTACCGGTACGTTTTTGTTAAGTGGATGTTCTGGACTGCTAGACCAAGTGAACGATACAACGACATATGTCACAGAAGCAAATGAGTATGTGATGGATATTCAGCAATTCACAGAGGATTTTCCACAGCTTGCGGAAGAAGCTGTACAAGATGCTGCCAAAAGAGCAGATTTGACGCAGCAGCTTGAATCATTGAAAGCAGACATTCAAGAATTTAATGAACTCTCAGCCCCATCAATAGCAAAAGACCTGCATGCACAAATCATGGAGAAAAATAAAGTACTGTCAGAGGAGATTCAAACCTATTTACAGCAATTGAAAATGGACAACTTCGATGCTGCAGCTATTTTAGAGGATCAGCAAGGCCTCATGAAGCAGCTTCAGCAATCCGTCAACCTTTTGCAAGATATTGAACAGTTGACAAACTAGAATAAACAAACGGTGATCTCAGCATATCTTTGCCTTTTCAGGTGAAGATATGCTTTAATGGAATGTAAGACAAGTATGATAGAAAAAAGGTGATCAGATGACAGAACAAGAAGAAAGACATATCGCTTCGCCTAGAGCCGAGAAGGAAAAAGAGCAATTAATCAACCGCTTAAAACGAGTGGAAGGTCAAGTGCGAGGGATTCAGCAAATGATTGAAAACGATCGTTACTGTATAGATGTCGTGAATCAAATTTCTGCTGTCAATGCAGCTTTAAAAAAAGTGAGTCTTCAATTAATGGAAAAGCATACACATCATTGCGTAGCAGATGCCATTAAGAGCGGTAATGGGGATGAAGCCATTGAAGAGTTGATGAATGTCTTCACGAAGTTGACAAAATCGTAGCAAACAGCGGATCATTTATGTTTACAATGATACCCTACTAGGGTATAGTAAAAATAGAAAATGATTGATGGAGGCGATGAGAAGTGGAACAAGCAACACTACAAGTGCAAGGCATGTCTTGCGGACATTGTGTGAAAGCAGTCGAAGGAAATGTAGGAGAATTAGCAGGTGTTGAATCTGTGAAAGTCCATTTAGATAAGGGTCAGGTGGAGGTTTCCTTTCACTCAGATCAAATCACGTTACACCAGATCTCTGATGTCATTGAAGAACAGGGATATGATGTCGTATAAAATGAGCATACGTGCTGCATAAGACAGCACGTATTTTTTTAAAAATAACAATACCCCCATGGAGTATGTGGAGAGGTGAGATAAATGAAAAAAGAAATTGATTTTCAAATTACGGGAATGACTTGCGCCGCCTGTGCAGGCCGCATTGAAAAGGGCTTGAACAGGTTGGAAGGTGTGGACGCCGCCAGTGTGAACTTAGCGCTTGAAACATCCCACATTGTGTATGAAACAGAACAACTCACAGCAGAGGATCTAAAACAAAAAATTCAATCTCTTGGCTATGATGTGGTGATGGAACAAGCCGAATTTGATATAGAGGGAATGACGTGTGCTGCTTGTGCAAACCGAATTGAGAAAAAAGTCAACCGGATGGAGGGTATTGATCAAGGGTCAGTGAACTTTGCGCTTGAGACACTTCAGGTGACGTATCATCCAGGGCAAATATCTCCAAGTGACATAAAAGAGGCTGTGAAATCCATTGGGTATTCATTAATCGAACCAGCCGAAGAGCATGCAGAGGAAGGGAAAAAAGACCATCGCCAAGTAGCGATTGAGAAACAAACGGCACGCTTTTTGTTCTCGATGATTTTGTCATTGCCTCTTCTTTGGGCAATGGTCAGTCATTTTTCTTTCACATCGTTTATTTGGTTGCCAGAAGCGTTTATGAATCCATGGGTTCAGCTCGCATTAGCAGCGCCCGTCCAGTTCATTGTCGGCTGGCCTTTTTATGTAGGTGCTTATAAAGCGTTGAAAAATAAAAGTGCCAATATGGATGTCCTTGTGGCATTAGGGACATCAGCTGCTTTTTTCTATAGTTTATATGAAAGTATTCAGTCAGCGGTTCAAGGTACACATGAGGCGGGCCTCTATTATGAAACGAGTGCTGTGCTGATTACGTTGATTGTGCTCGGAAAGTTAATGGAAGCAAGAGCGAAAGGGAGATCATCAGAAGCGATTCAAAAACTGATGGGCTTACAAGCGAAAGAAGCTGTGATAGAGCGAGATGGGAAAGAAATGACCGTTCCTATTTCTGAAGTGAAAGTGAATGATTTTGTGTTCGTCAAGCCGGGTGAAAAAGTCCCGGTAGACGGAGAAATCATCGAAGGAACAACAGCGATCGACGAATCGATGATTACAGGAGAAAGTCTGCCAGTTGATAAAACCACAGGAGATACAGTCATCGGGGCAACCATCAATAAAAATGGATTTGTGAAAGTGAAAGCAACAAAAGTAGGAAAAGAAACGGCTCTTTCACAAATCATTCGAGTCGTCGAACAAGCGCAAGGCTCAAAAGCACCAATTCAAAGAATGGCAGATCAAATTTCAGGGATATTTGTCCCCATTGTTGTAGGATTGGCTGTACTCACTTTTCTGATTTGGTTTTTCTTTGTTGACCCAGGGAATGTGACATCTGCACTTGAAACCTTTATAGCGGTCATCGTCATCGCATGTCCTTGTGCGCTTGGTCTTGCTACACCGACCTCTATTATGGCAGGCAGCGGCCGGGCAGCTGAATCAGGGATTTTGTTTAAAGGCGGAGAACACTTAGAGGTAACCCAATCACTAGATACAGTAGTGCTAGATAAAACAGGGACTGTGACAAAAGGGGAGCCGAGTCTTACAGATGTGATTGCGTCTGCCAATTGGACAGAAGATAAGCTGCTTCAGTTAGCAGGATCGGCAGAACAGCAGTCAGAGCATCCACTTGCCAGAGCGATTACAGATGGCATGAAGACTCGGGGTCTCCAAGCGGTCGAGGTAGAAGCTTTTCAAGCAGATCCTGGTCATGGAATTGAAGCAAGAGCTGCCGGACATGAGCTTTTGATTGGCACACGGAAACTCCTAAAGAAACATCATATCAGCTGCGAAGCACTAGAAACAGTTGTGACTGAGCTTGAAGAACAAGGGAAAACGGCGATGCTCATTGCCATTGACGGCGAGCCAGCAGGTATTGTCGCCGTTGCTGATACAATCAAATCGTCTTCTTCTCAAGCGGTCGCTCGTCTCAAAGAGCAAGGGATTCACGTCGTGATGATGACAGGAGATAACAAGCGCACAGCAGAAGCGATTGCGAGTGAGGCAGGCATAGATCATGTCATCGCTGAAGTTCTTCCAGAGGAAAAAGCGGCTCATATTGTAGCGCTTCAGAAACAAGGAAAAAAAGTGGCGATGGTTGGAGACGGCATTAATGATGCCCCTGCCCTTGCAACAGCAAATATCGGGATGGCTGTCGGAACAGGTACAGATGTTGCCATGGAAGCGGCAGATATTACGCTCATGACAGGAGATCTCCATGCCATTGCAGATGCACTTGAATTTAGCAGAAAAACGATGAGAAACATTAAACAGAATCTATTTTGGGCACTTGCTTACAATTGTATTGGTATACCGATCGCTGCATTTGGGTTCCTGGCGCCATGGCTTGCAGGAGCCGCAATGGCCTTTAGTTCTGTATCGGTTGTACTGAACGCACTAAGATTACAGCGGTTGAAACCTGTCAGAGAGGGTGTGGCAGAATGAAGCTGAATGTCAAATGGGTGTGGACGTTGAGTGCTGTGATTTATGTGGCGCTTGTACTGATTGGTTATGCTGTTTATGACAAATTTTCTCCACATCAAGAGTCGCCAGTTGAACAGATGCAGCAACATTAAGACTTCGCCAAAAGCGAAGTCTTTTTTTAACAATTTTGTGGAAAAACCCACCTTTTAAAAGATTTTTCATAAAAAATTCACTTCTTTTTGTTCCTTTTTGTCGTTTTTTGTAGGTTCATCGTTAAGATGCGATTAAGCAACAAAGAAAGCGTTATCAAAAAAAGGGGGTCCACGTATGAAAAAGTTAGGGTTAGCTTCTCAAATACTCATCGCACTTGTCTTGGGTGTTGTCGTAGGAGCGCTGTTTTATCAAAATGAAACCGTTATTAATGTGTTAACGCCAATTGGCGATATATTCATCCACTTAATTAAAATGATCGTTCTTCCAATTGTTATTGCTGCATTGATTGTAGCTGTTGCAGGTGTAGGCGATATGAAAACCATCGGAAGACTCGGTGGGAAAACGATTCTTTACTTCGAAATTGTGACAACGATTGCATTAGCAGTTGGACTGCTTGCAGCAAACGTTTTCCATCCTGGTACAGGAATTGATATGAGCAACATGGAGAAAGGCGATATCTCTAAATATGAAGAGACATCTAAGTCTTCTGCCGAAAAAGCTAGTTTCTCTGAAACGATTGTGCATCTTGTGCCAACAAACGTGTTCCAATCCATTGCAGAAGGTGATCTATTACCAACAATCTTCTTTACAGTGTTATTCGGATTAGGAATTGCAGCAGTTGGAGACAAAGGAAAACCAGTGTTAGGATTCTTTGAGGGGATACTCGAAGCAATGTTCTGGGTGACCAATAAAGTGATGAAGTTTGCACCATTTGGTGTATTCGCGCTCATCAGTGTGACGGTGATCAAATTCGGGGTCGGAGCGCTTCTCCCGCTAGGTAAACTGGTACTTGTCGTTTACGGCACAATGGCATTCTTCGTGATTGTCGTACTTGGCATTATCGCAAAATTAGCTGGAACAAGCGTCTTTACACTATTTAGAGTGTTAAAAGAAGAAATCATTCTTGCATTCTCAACAGCAAGTTCAGAAGCTGTATTGCCTAGATTAATGGACAAAATGGAGAAGTTCGGATGCCCGAAAGCGATCACGTCGTTCGTTATCCCAACAGGCTATACCTTTAACTTAGATGGAAGTGCCATTTATCAATCCATTGCCGCCATATTTGTTGCACAAATGTACGGCATGCCTCTTTCCATCTATGAGCAAATTACGTTACTATTAATCTTAATGCTCACATCAAAAGGAATGGCTGGTGTACCAGGTGCATCGATCGTTGTTGTCATCACAACACTTGGAGCAATGGGACTTCCTCTTGAAGGACTTGCCTTCATCGTTGGGATCGACCGTATCCTTGACATGGTTCGTACAACTGTTAACGTATTTGGTAACTCACTTGCAGCCATTGTCATGTCTAAGTGGGAAAAAGTGTTTGATCAAGAGAAATCGAAGAAGTATATTGAGGAATTAAAACAACAAACAAAAGCAGCGTAAAAGGAGATCTTTTCAAATGACGAAGCTACAGGACAAGCAAGTTCGTATCGAACGAGACTTTCTAGGTGAAAAGGAAGTAGACACTCAAGCGTATTATGGAATTCAAACATTACGTGCAGTAGAGAACTTTCCAATTACTGGCTACCATGTTCATGAGGAACTCATCAAAGCACTAGGGATTGTCAAAAAGGCAGCCGCACTTGCAAATATGGATACAAAGCGACTATATGCTGGTCTTGGAGAAAAAATTGTTCAAGCCGCAGATGAAGTGATTGAAGGAAAATGGAATAATCAATTTATTGTCGATCCAATTCAAGGCGGGGCTGGCACTTCAATGAATATGAATGCCAATGAAGTCATTGCAAACAGAGCGCTTGAACTACTAGGAAAGGAAAAAGGCGCTTATACTGAGCTAAGTCCAAACACGCATGTGAACATGTCGCAGTCAACAAACGACGTTTTCCCAACAGCGATTCATATTTCAACATTGAATATGATTGAAAAACTACTTTATACGATGGAAAACATGCATCAAGTCATGACAGAAAAAGCGCAAGAATTCGATCATGTCATCAAAATGGGACGTACGCATCTTCAGGACGCTGTTCCAATCAGACTTGGTCAAGAGTTTAGTGCATATGCAAAGGTTCTTGCTCGTGATATTAAACGAATCAAGCAGTCTAGACAGCATTTATATGAAGTCAATATGGGCGCAACTGCAGTTGGAACAGGACTGAATGCTGATCCTAAATATATTCGCCAGGTCGTTGGTTATCTAGCTGACATTAGCGGATTGCCGTTAGTTGGAGCAGAAGATTTGGTCGATGCTACGCAAAATACAGATGCTTATACAGAAGTATCAGCTGCACTGAAAGTATGTATGATGAATATGTCCAAAATGGCAAACGATATTCGTTTGATGGCTTCAGGTCCTAGAGCAGGCTTTGGTGAGCTGCATTTGCCGCCGAGACAGCCAGGTTCATCTATCATGCCAGGGAAAGTCAACCCAGTGATGCCTGAGGTCATGAACCAAGTGGCATTCCAAGTCATTGGAAATGACCACACGATCTGCCTTGCATCAGAGGCTGGTCAGCTTGAACTGAACGTCATGGAGCCAGTTTTAATATTTAACTTACTACAGTCTCTCAGCATGATGAAAAATGTATTTGAATCCTTTGTCGATAACTGCTTGCGTGACCTAAAAGCAGATGAATCTAGATTAAAAGAATATGTAGAAAAGAGTGCTGGTGTCATGACGGCGGTCAATCCGCATATTGGTTATGAAGCTGCTGCACGAATTGCGAGAGAAGCGATACTTACAGGCGTATCTGTACGTGAGCTTTGTCTGCAAAATGATGTGTTATCAGAGGAAGAGCTTGATATCATCTTAAATCCTTTTGAAATGACGAAACCAGGTATTGCTGGCGCATCACTTTTAGAAAAGGATCGTTTAGAAGATTAAGCGGCATCATGAGAAGCGCACACCGACAAATGTCCGGTGTGCGTTTTTTCATGGACTGTTTGTTTTTCTGAAGCTCACATAGTATACTATCGTCAATTATTAGGGATGTGACTGCGTTTGAATCTACTGAAAAAATGGTTGAATACAGAGCCTTATTTAATTATCATGCTCATTGTTCTGACTCCGATTGGGGGAGAGCTGAAATTTTATCCATTTGAGGATAGCTTTCGGGTCAGCTTTGGAACCGTTGTCTTTTTCTTTATCCTGCTTCAAATGAAAAAATTCCCGGCATGGGCAAGCGGCATCATTGCGGGGGGATCAGTGTTTGCATTCCGGGTGCTTCTTGATACCGCTGTGTCAGGCCACTTAGCGCTGGAAGAGGCCGTTTCTTTAAGATTTCCTTCCCTGCTGTATTACGTCGTCTATGGTACGCTTTTTTATGTATTACAGGTCAGACGTTTCCGTGATAAGCCTTGGCTGATTGGGGCGACAGGGATCATCATGGAACTATGCGCAAGTGTAGTTGAAATGATTGCACTCAGGGGAGCCATTGATGAAATTTTAACAGTGAGAACGCTGTTTCAACTATTTGTATTGGCGATTTTCAGAAGCTTTTTCGTATTGGCTTGTTATACGATGATTCGATTATACGAAGAACAGGCGAGAGAGCGCCAAATGAAGAAGGAAAAGGAACACCTGCTGATGCTGCTGTCAAATCTTTATACGGAATCTACATATTTTTATAAAACCCTTGCACATGCTGAGCACATTACAGCTACTTCATATCAATTGTATCAATCTCTGCATCATGCAAAGGATACGGAATCATTAGATTTGAAAAAGCTCGGGAAAACAGCCCTGCAAATTGCAGGTGAGGTACACGAAATCAAAAAGGACAATCAGCGGATTTTTTCTGCTTTATCAAAACTGATTCATGAGGAAAACTTTCAGGAGTATGCAAGTCCTGCTCATATCGCTGGACTTGTGATTCGTATCCATGAAAATTACGCGGAATCTCTTAAAAAACACATCGTTTTTCATTATGATGAAGAAGGACAGCACCCTGCTTATCATGTGTATACCATTCTATCTTTATTAAATAACATTGTATCCAATGCCGTTGAAGCGATTCTAGTAAATGGAGAGGTATCACTATCCATTTCGCGGAAAGAGAATGATGTAATTTTTCAAATCAGTGACAACGGTCCAGGCATTAAAGAGCGTAACCATCATGTGATCTTTAAACCGGGCTTCACTTTAAAATACGACCAAGCCGGGAACCCATCAAGCGGCATCGGTCTTTCCTATGTGAAAGACACAGCCGAGAAGCTTGGCGGAAGTGTTGAAATGAAGAGTATCCCAAATCAACAAACGATGTTCACTTTAACGATACCAATTGATCAAGTCAGCAGAAAAGAGGGGAATGGGAGATGAGATTTTTTATTGTTGATGATGATGAAGCCGTTCGTTCTTCACTGGCACAGCTCATTGAAGATGAAGAGCTTGGCATTGTGGCAGGGGAAGCAGAGGATGGTGCTGAAGTAACAGCGAGCTACTTAAATGATTTGCATATTGATATCTTGTGTATTGATCTTCTGATGCCGGAAAGGGACGGTCTTGAGACGATTCGAGCGATCAAAGATGAATTTCATGGGAAATATTTAATGCTGTCACAGGTAGAAACAAAGGAACTCATCGGCCAGGCATATACACTCGGTGTCGAGTATTATGTGACAAAGCCGATCAATCGAGTAGAGGTCTTAAGTGTGCTCCATCTCATGATTGAGCGGCTGCATTTAGAGCACTCGATTGAAAATATTCAGCATTCGCTCAAATCGGTCATGCAGTTCCAGCAGCGCGGACAGACAAAAACGAAGCAGCGCGGGAAAAGTCTTGCAGAGGCAGGTCAGTTTTTGCTCGCGGAGCTTGGGATTGTTGGTGAAAAGGGGTCTAAGGATTTACTAGATATGATTCTTTTCACAGATCAGTATTTAGCGTTACATGCCGATCAGCACGACTCTTTTCCTTCATTAAAAGTGATTTTCACTGGCATCACAGAGGATAAATTAAACGAACCTTTTACATCAGCAGATATCGCAAGAGAAGCAAAAGCAGCGGAACAGCGGGTAAGACGTGCGATCAACCAATCATTGAAACACATCGCCTCGCTCGGGTTAACCGATTTTTCTCACCCAACCTTTGAAAACTATGCATCAAAATTTTTCGATTTTACCATTGTGCGTAAGAAAATGAGTGAACTCACAAAAGAGACAAGTGGAAGAGAAGAGCACACACGTATCAATGTGAAGAAATTTGTACAGGTGCTCTATTACGAGGCGAAACGTATTTTTATGGAAGATTAAAAAAGACATGCTCTCTATAAGGAGGGCATGTCTCAGCGTGTAGACAAACCCTCGCATTCGGTGTCAGTCCTGCGCTTCGGTGCTCACGAATGTCAAATTCGCTCCGCGCCAATGCTCGTCCTTCCTAGACTGCAAAGGTTTTCTATCACGCTGAAAAGAAGACAAAGAGCCAAAATAAAGTTCATTTTAGCTCTTTGTCAACAATCTGAAGACATGCTCTCTATAAGGAGGGCATGTCTTTTTTTGTGATGGATTGAAGATGCATCTGTAGCACGGAGCGCATGAGCTGAGGCGGTAAACGATGGGGCTGTACGATTCCATTCAATGCAAGCCCATTGATGACCGCATAAAGCCGCTCAGTTTCTAATAAAAGATCGAGATGATCTAGCAGTAGCTCATCCTCTTTCAATTTCATTAAGCAAAATTGAACGGTTTGAAAAAGCTCGTCATACATCTTTGCATTGAGCGGCTGTAAATCTGGTTCAGTCAGTGCCTTGACTGTAAAAGCCTGCCACACCTCCATTTCAAATATTCGTTCTTCGTCTAGTGGAAGAACCTGCTCCAATAATGTGAATACATTTTCCTCTGTTGAACCGTTTAATGGAAGCTTAGCAATTCGCTCCTTCACTCTTTCCTGAATTAAATTCATGGAGAATAGAAATAATTCTTGCTGTGTGGAAAAATAATGACGCATAGAGCCGGCTGAAATGCCAGCTTCAACGGCTATTTTTCGTACAGAAGCGCTTTCCAATCCCTCTTGTTTAATCACTCTCATAGCAGCTTGAGCGACCTTTTGTTTTTGTTTATGGTGATCGACGATTTTTGGCATACCTTGATTTTAGCACAGCTATTGTTTTTTTAACACAGTTGTGTTATTTTTTATTTAATACAATCGTGTTAAAAAGGATGTGGGGAAATTGGTCGGTTTATTGATTGTGGCATGTGAAATTGGTTTTTGGCTGTTTATTCTTATGGGCTTAACACTGCGTTATGTATTTAAACAGAAAAAATGGGGTGCTTTCTTTCTTGTCTGTACGCCGGTTTTAGATCTCATCCTTCTTGCGGCTACTTATATAGATTTAAAGCAAGGGGCTGTGGCGAGCGTCATTCACGGGCTTGCGGCTGTCTATATTGGTGTGAGTCTGGCCTTTGGACATCAAATGGTGAAATGGGCAGATGCCCGGTTTGCTTATCGTTTTGCAGGTGGTCCTAAGCCAAAGGGGAAACCAAAGTACGGGAAGGAGCGGTCTTTGTATGAAATGGTGGGCTGGACACGTCATTTCATCTCTTATGTCATCGGAGCGGGGCTGTTATATGGATTGACCTATCTCATCCAAGCACCAGAACGAACGGAATCTCTGATGCAGCTTGTCAGTGTGTGGGGGATGGTCTTAGCCATTGATTTCGTCATTAGCATCAGCTACGTCATTTGGCCGAAAAAACACCCAGAAAATATAGCAGGTTGACAAAAAAGACAGGCGGACTCATTCCACCTGTCTTTTTGCTATGAGGACAATCCTTTGTAAATGGTGTCAATATTCCATTTCATCATCTTATAGTAGCTGTCCCCATCTTCACCTTCTTTGCCAATAGAGTCCGTAAATACTTTCCCCTTAATCGGAACTCCGGTTTCCTCAGATAGGCTTTCAAGGCTGCGCTTATCTACACTTGTTTCAAGAAAAAGGGCAGGAACTTGATGGTCTTTAACAAAATGAATGATGCGCTTCATTTGTCCAGGTGTTCCTTCACTTTCTGTGTTGATCTCCCAAATGTAGCCGGCTTTCAGTCCATACGCATCCGCAAAATATTTGAATGCCCCTTCGCTTGTGACAAGGAGTTTTTTGTCTTTTGGCAGCTGATCAAACTTATCTTTTGCTTCATTGTGAAGCGTTTGAAGCTTTTTGATATAGGTTTCAGCATTTTTCTCGTAATCCTCTTTATGCTCAGGATCTGCTTGAATGAGTGCATCTCTGGCATTTTGCGCATAAAGAATCCCATTCTCGACATTCAGCCATGCGTGTGGGTCCTGCTGGCTTTCAAGCCCTTTTGAAGACAAATGCTTCACTTTGACGCCTTTACTCAGCTCGGCTACAGGTGCATCAGCTCCGTCCTTGCCGCTCGATTCAAGCAGTTTTTGAAACCAGCCATTCCCTGTTTCAAGGTTCAAGCCATTAGATAGAACAAGGTCTGCATCCGTCGTATACTGAACATCCTTTGGTAGTGGGTCAAATTCATGTGGGTCTGTACCAATGGGAACAATGCTGTGAATAGAGACATGCTGTCCGCCTACTTCCTTCACAATGTCATAAAGAATGGAGTAGGTCGTGACAACTTTTAATGTACCGTCATCTTTTCCGGAACTCTTTTGCTGAGTAGAACAGCCTGCGATGACCAAAAGGGCGATACATACTGCGGCCAAACGGATTGCTAATACCTTCTTCATATATGTCCTCCTTTTACATAGACGCTTCCTTTTTTAACTGTGTTCGTTTTCGCTTCGATTTTAAGGATCTCCACAATATCCCTTGTTTCGGTGAAAAGATAAAGGCACTGCCGAATAATATGGTCGCGACCAGCACAATGGAAGCACCAGACGATAAGTTATACGTAAAGCTGAGCCCAAGTCCTACGACGGCTGAAACTGCTCCAAAAAAAGCAGATAAATAAATCATGATCCATAGCCGGTCTGTCAGTAAATAAGCGGTGGCAGCTGGTGTAATAAGCATTGCAACAACAAGAATAATACCTACAGTTTGCAGAGACGCCACGGTCACTAAGGTCAATAAGGTCATGAGGAAATAATGGATCATGCGATTCGGTAAACCGTAAACCGAAGAAATCACTGGATCAAATGAACTAATGAGCAGTTCTTTGTAGAAAACAATGACAGCCAGCAAAATGAAAATGCCAATGCCAAGCGTGATCCACATATCAGATGAACGAACGGCTAGTACGTTTCCAAACAAGATATGATATAAATCGCTGGAACTTTTCAAAAATGTAATCAAAATGATCCCAATGGAAAAAAAAGCAGTGAATACGATGCCGATGGCAGAATCATTTTTAATGCGGCTGTTTTGACTGACATATCCGATGCCGATGGCTGTCAGTACACCAGTTAGAACCGCACCAAAGAAAAAGTTAATGCCGAGCATATAAGAGATGGCGACACCTGGAAGTACAGCGTGTGAAATCGCATCTCCCATCAAAGCCATTCCCCGTAAAATGATAAAGCAGCCAATGACGCCGCAGATGATCCCTACCATAACGGATGTAAATAACGCTTTTTGTAAAAACGCATATTCAAAAAGTCCGGTTAAGAATTCCATTACGCGTCTCCTCCTGCTGATTTTAAAAATGGCAGTTGTGTTTCGTATGCTTGGAGCATGACCTCAGGACGAAGAATATCATGTACAGGCCCTGCTTTGACCAGCTTTTTATTTAGAAGAACGAGATGGCTGAAGTAATCATCGGCTTTACTTAAGTCATGGTGGACGACCAGAATGGTTTTTCCTTCATCTCGTAATTCCTTCAAAATGCCGATCATCGTTTCTTCACTTGCCATATCAATTCCGACAAATGGTTCATCTAAACAAAAGAGCTGTGCGTTTTGAGCGAGTGCTCGCGCAAGGAAGACACGCTGCTGCTGACCGCCAGATAATTCCCCAATCTGTCTTTTGGCAAAGTCCTGCATCCCGACCTTTTCTAAGCAATGGTACGCATAGGCACGGTCTTCTTTTTTCGGTCGTTTGATCAATCCGAGCTTTGGGTATGTGCCAAGCAGTACGGTATCCAGCACATGGATAGGAAACGTCCAGTCTAGATCATTTCTTTGCGGTACATAGGCGATCTGTTTTCTCACTTGTTTAAAGGGTTGTTCAAAAAAACGAATATCCCCTTGATCCTTTTCAATTAAATCTAAACATGCTTTCAATAAAGTCGATTTACCAGCACCATTTGGACCAATGATTCCAGTCATCGTTCCTTCCTGTATGGAAAGAGAGACGTTTTCTAGTGCATCCTGTCCGTGGTATGAGACATACAGGCGGTCGATTGTTAAAGCGTTTGACATCTCTTGCGGCCCCTTTCGATCATCAATTGCGTTTCCTAAAAATATATGCATACATTTAATAATTTTGACTAAAGGATGAAATGATTCTCTAACGCTAATTTGTTTCCTTAAGGAAACTTTTATCTTATTCTAATCGTATGTCCTTCTTTTGTAAAGAGAAATGCTGAATATTCCCATCAAGCGATCGTTTTTATGTTATGCAACGAAGAGGGGACATGAGCATGGATTATTGAAAATTCACGTGACATCCTTGAATACGAAAAATCTCAAACATTTGCTTATAAATGATTGACAGTTTGTAAGAACTCCTCATATAATAAGGGTAATTCAATATATGAATATGTGCTCATATATAATATCTACAGCAGCTGATAGGTTTGATTGAATCAGGGAAGGCTACTTATATAGAAAAAGGTGAGAACATGAAAAAGATGAAGGATGAATACGTATTAAGCGGTCTCGATTGTGGAAACTGTGCACGTAAAATTGAAACAGGTGTCAGCAAACTCGAAGGGGTTGAAGCCTGCTCAATTAATTTTGCGACGGGTACATTAACTGTGACACATGCTGATGCACAAGAAACGATGTCAAAGCGTATTGAAAAAACCGTTCAGTCCATTGAACCTCATGTGAGTGTATCACCAAAAGAAGAAGGACATCACCACGATCACGATCATGGAACAAAGAATTTAAAAACGATTGTACTGAAATTAATTGGTGGTGCAGTCATTGGAACGGCGGCTTATTTTATACCTGACAATGGCTTACTGAAGTTCATCATGTTTTTCGCCGCGTATTTACTCGTTGGCGGAGATGTTGTCCTGAAAGCGCTGAAAAATATTGTGCGCGGTCAAGTATTTGATGAGAACTTCTTAATGACCATAGCTACAGTTGGTGCTTTTGTGATTCAGCAGTATCCTGAGGCATTGGCAGTCATGCTGTTTTACCAAATTGGAGAACTGTTCCAAGGGGCAGCTGTGAACCGCTCTAGAAAATCAATTAGCGAATTAATGAATATCCGTCCAGAATACGCAAACCTCAAAGTGGGGCAAGAAACAAAAAAGGTAAAGCCGGAAGAAGTCAAAGCGGGTGACCGTATTGTTGTCAAACCAGGTGAAAAAATTCCTTTGGATGGACGTGTGATAGACGGTTATTCTCTTGTGGATACCTCTGCACTAACTGGGGAGTCTGTTCCAAGAGATGTGGAAGCAGGAAAAGAAGTGCTTGCTGGATTTGTGAACCAAAACGGCATTCTTGAAATTGAAGTGCAAAAAGAGCTCAGTGAGTCAGCGGTTACGAAGATTTTGGATTTAGTCGAAAATGCAAGCAGCCGTAAAGCGCAGACAGAAAACTTTATCACAAAGTTCGCTAAATATTATACACCTGCTGTGGTCGTGCTAGCTTTATTGCTTGCCTTTGTACCACCGCTTCTCATCCCATCAGCTCAATTGTCTGATTGGGTGTACCGGGCACTTGTCTTTCTTGTCATTTCGTGTCCATGTGCTCTCGTTGTATCCATTCCATTAGGTTTCTTTGGCGGGATTGGTGCCGCATCAAAACGAGGCATTTTAGTGAAAGGCAGTAACTACTTAGAAGCCTTAAACTCTGTGCGCTATGCGGTGTTTGATAAAACAGGTACTTTGACAAAAGGAAACTTTACAGTCACTCATATCGAAGCAGCGAATGAGAAATGGTCAGAAGAGGAATTGCTTTCTTTTGCGGCACTGGCAGAAGCACATTCTTCTCATCCGATTGCGGAATCGATTAAAGCGGCTTACGGAGCGTCTCTTGATGAGAGTCAAATCGAATCTTACGAGGATATTGCGGGTCATGGGATCAAAGCGACAATTCACGGAGCCCATGTATTGGCAGGTAACCATCGCCTGATGGAACGAGAGGGCATTTCTTTTGAAAAAGAAAAACGAAGCGGAACGGTTGTGTATTTAGCAATAGACAATGAGTTTGCGGGATCTATCTTGATTGCAGATGAAGTAAAAGACGATGCAGTTGAAGCGATATCTTCTCTAAAAGCTGCGGGCATTCAAACCGTGATGCTTACAGGGGATGCTTCGCAAGTAGGAAATGCAGTCGCACAGCAGATCGGCATTGACGAAGTTCACACTGAATTATTGCCACAGGATAAAGTCGCCAAAATCGAAGACATGTATGAGAAAAAAGCATCTCAAGACAAATTATTGTTTGTTGGTGACGGCATAAACGATACGCCGGTTTTGGCAAGAGCGGATATAGGTATTGCCATGGGTGGACTTGGTTCGGATGCAGCAGTTGAAGCGGCTGATATTGTGATTATGACAGATCAGCCATCAAAGGTAGCGGAAGCTATTGCTGTCGCTAAAAGAACGAGAGCCATCGTATGGCAGAATATTGCGTTTGCTCTTGGGGTGAAGGCCGTCTTTCTCATACTGGGTGCATTCGGTATTGCAACAATGTGGGAAGCCGTCTTCTCGGATGTTGGTGTCACTGTACTGGCTGTTTTAAATGCGATGAGGGTCATGAAATAAAATTGTAAGGAAAAATTCATGAATAGCGTCTTTCATAATAGACCCCCTCTTGTTAAAATAGAAGAAGTTGGATAATGGCATTTTCCTGAGCTGTTATCCTTTTTCTTTGTGAAGGAATGAATGAAAAAGATAAGGTAGGTGCTTTTGTGAGTAAAAAGAATAATCAATCTTCATCCATCAAGTTTGCAGTTATATTAACCATCATTGCAGCTCTTCTCATCGGTATTTTCGTTGTGATCGGTAACAACAACAGCCAAGAAGCACAAACAGTCGACAGTAAGCCGTCTATTAAAGGACAGCCTGTCATGGGAGATCAAAAGGCAAAAGTGCAAGTTGTCGAGTTTGGGGATTACAAATGTCCATCATGTAAATCATTTGAGACTGACATTTTCCCAAAATTGAAAGCAGACTACATAGATAATGGCGATGTATCCTTCTCATTTATTAACTTACCACTGCCTGTTCATGGGGACGGTGCGGTATTAGCAGCACTGGCTTCTGAAGAAGTGTGGAAAGAAGATCCGAAAAACTTCTGGGCATTTCATGAAGCGGTCTACAACGCACAACCAGATAGTGAAGCAGAATGGGTAACGCCAGCAAAGCTCACCGAATTGGCGAAGAAGACAACGAAAATTGATACGGACAAGCTGAAAGATAACCTATCAAAGAAAACATATCAGCCACAGTTGAACACAGATGATCAGCTGGTGAATCAATACAAAGTAAATGCAACACCAACTATTTTCATTAACAATAAACAAGTCCAAAACTTTTATGACTATGATGAAATCAAAGAATTAATTGATCAAGAGCTGAAAGGGAAAAAATCATGAAGAATAAACTGATTTACTTATACAGCGCTTGGATCGTGTCGATTGTGGCGACGATGAGCAGCCTGTATTTAAGCGAAGTAAAGAAGTTTATTCCATGTGATATGTGCTGGTTTCAGCGCATTTTCATGTATCCGCTTGTGCTTTTACTTGGAATTGCTACATTCCGTGGCGATGTCAAAGTGAAGTACTACGTTCTCCCTTTGGCCGGAATTGGTGCTTGCTTTTCCATCTATCATTATATGGAACAAAAGATTCCAGGCTTTGCATCGATTCGTCCTTGTCTAAGCGGTATTCCTTGTTCCGTTGATTATCTGAACTGGTTTGGTTTTATCACCATTCCACTCTTAGCTCTTATTGCATTTATTCTGATCATCATTAGTATGCTACTTTTAAATGCAAAAGAAGATTGAGGAGATAGCCTGCTTTTAAGCAGGCTGCAGCGTGTAGACAAACCCTCGCATTCGGTGTCAGTCCTGCGTGCTGGTGCTCACGAATGTCAAATTCGCTCCGCGCCAGTACTCGTCCTTCCTAGACTGCAAAGGTTTTCTATCACGCTGAAATGAAGACAAAGGGCTAAAATCAAGATCATTTTATCCCTTTGTCAACAATCTGAGCCTGCTTTTAAGCAGGCTATTTTTTATTTTTGCAAAAAGATAAAATTTAAAGAAAATTTGTATTGCTTTTCATTTGTGTCAGATATACATTAAGGGGAGAGTGTTAGATGATCAGACAATGGTAAGGAGATAAGCGGAAAATGGCATGGGAAGTGTTAAGTATTATTGGCATTGTGGCATTCGCCATTAGTGGTGCGATTGTCGCAATGGAGGAAGAGTACGATATTCTTGGTGTGTACATTTTAGGGATTGTCACAGCATTTGGCGGTGGAGCGATTCGGAATCTATTAATTGGTCTTCCGGTGTCTGCTTTATGGTCGCAGGGCAAAATGTTTACCATTGCCCTTGTATCCATTACGATCGTGTTTCTATTTCCAAAGCTTTTGCTCAAGCACTGGAGCACGTGGGGGAATTTCTCGGATGCGATCGGTTTAGCAGCGTTTGCGATTCAAGGTGCATTATTTGCTGTACAAAGAGAGCTCCCGCTCAGTGCGGTCATTGTGGCAGCCATTTTGACTGGAAGCGGCGGCGGCATTGTGCGTGATTTATTAGCAGGACGAAAGCCACTTGTGCTAAAAGCAGAGATTTACGCAGTATGGGCAGCCCTAGGCGGCTTACTCGTCGGACTCGGCTTAGCGCAAGGAGAGCTTGCTTTATATCTGCTGTTTGTCATCCTCGTCATATGCAGGGTTTGTTCCTACTTATTCAAATGGCGGCTTCCCGCAAGGTCTTATTTTTTAAATAAAGGGTAAAACGAAAAAAGGGCGATGTCGCTCTTTTTTTTATGTGTTATTCGAGCTTGATGTCAGCAGGTCAAGCTGTTTTCGTGTAAAATAAAAGTAGGTTCTTTATTCATCATTGGAACAATACACGAGATGAAAATGTTGTCATTTGACTGAATATGTAGATTCAGTCTTTTTTTGCCTAGATGGATTGTTATGTGTTGGTTTCGCTTTTTGCGGGATACTAAAGAAACGCTCATGACCGAACGGATGGATCTGAAAGAAATGAACACATCTTTGCATGTAAGCAAAACATGACGGAAAAAATGAAATGGGAGGGACATGTACTAGTGGAGATTTTTTTGGCAGTGCTCGTACTACTAGCACTCATTGCATCATCTAATATTATCAATCGTTTTCTGCCCTTTATTCCAGTTCCATTAATCCAAGTGGGTTTAGGGATATTGGTCGCAGCTTTTCCTTCAGGTTTACATATTTCTTTAAATCCTGAGCTATTCTTCGTTTTATTTATTGCACCGCTGTTATTTAATGATGGGAAGCGTACCCCAAGGGACGAGCTGTGGAAATTAAGAGCGCCCATTCTTCTATTAGCTTTAGGGCTCGTATTTGCGACAGTCATTGTCGCAGGATATACCATCCATTGGATGATTCCAAGCATACCACTTCCAGCTGCATTTGCGCTTGCAGCGATTTTATCACCGACAGATGTGGTTGCTGTAAGTGCACTTTCCAGCCGTGTGAATATGCCAAAGGGGATCATGAGACTGCTGGAAGGCGAAGGGCTGATGAACGATGCGTCAGGACTTGTTGCCTTTAAATTTGCTATTGCAGCAACGGTTACAGGGGCATTTTCCATTGCAGAGGCATCCTTTAGCTTTGTTCTTATTGCTGCTGGCGGATTATTGACTGGATTTATTCTGTCGTTTTTTATCATTCGTTTTCGCTACTTTCTCCGCCGTTTAGGCATGGACGATGTCACAATGCACATCATCCTGCAAATCCTCACGCCGTTTGTGATTTATTTAGCAGCGGAAGAAATTGGCGTATCCGGCATTTTAGCCGTTGTTGCCGGTGGTGTGACACATGCCATCGAGCAAGACCGAATGGAAGCGAATTTAGCAAAACTGCAAATTGCTTCTTCAAACACGTGGAATATTATTTTATTTATTTTAAATGGCCTTGTTTTCGTTTTACTTGGGTTACAAATTCCTGATGTATCGACCGTCATTTTCCAAGATGAAGCCTTTAATAATATGCAGGTCATCAGTTACATTTTAATCATTACATTCTGTCTGATGATTCTCAGATTCCTATGGGTATGGCTGTTCTGGGCAGGAAACTGGAGTGTATCGAAAAAGAAGAACGCGAAAAAACCGAAGCTGCGTGCTTCCATGCTGATGACATTCTCTGGTGTTCGTGGTGCTGTTACATTAGCAGGTGCTTTCTCCATCCCATTTACGCTTGCAGACGGATCACCATTTCCTGAGCGTCATTTAATTATTTTCCTCGCAGCAGGCGTCATTTTATGTACACTCATTTTAGCGAGTGTGCTGCTGCCTATTTTATCGGAGAAAAAAGATAAGCAAGTGGATGTGGACTTAGATACAAAGATTCAGCACGCGAAACGGAAGCTGCTGAGAAGTGCCATTAAAACTCTAAAAGAAGGAATGAATGAAGACAATCGAGAAGTCTCCCTTGCACTCATCAATGATTACCGAATGAAGCTGAGAAATATTCAGCGGGAACCGTACCAGTTTGGTATGAGAAAACAAGAGAGAAAAATCAGACTGCACGGCATTAAAGCAGAACAGATGAAACTTCAGCAGTTGATCGAGGAAGAGAAAATCGACAAAGAAGAAGCGTATGAGCTGCAAGAGAGATTTCATGAGTTGGAAATGCTCTATTCCAACTCCTTTAAAATTCGTTTCTCAAAAGTGAAGTTTCTGCGCTTACTACAATGGCTTCAACTATGGCGTCCGAATCAGCGTATTTCAAGCGGCATATTAGAAAACGAGGAATCGTATAAACAAATCCGTAAGAAAACGGCTGAAGCTGCGGTGGATTCTATTAAGCACCATATGACCGAAGACAATCAACAAACGTGTCATCAAGTCATTGGGTTTTACAATCAAGTGATATTCCGCTGTGAACATGGTCCTTCTTTCTTTCAGCAAAAGGATCGTACGTTTGACCGGAAGAAGAAAGAGCTTAACTTCCAAGCCGTACAGACGATTCGTAATGAAATCCAAACCTTATATGAAAATGGCGAAATCAATCGTGATATTGCCCATCATTTAAGGGAGTATATCAACGACATGGAAGCAGTCTTACTGACCAATACATGATGTTGTCATCTTCTCCCCTATGTTTTATGATGAAAAAAAGAGACGAGCAGGGGGAGAGGCAGGATGACATATTACGGAGCGATTGAAGCTGGGGGAACAAAGTTCTGCTGTGCCATTGGTAATGAGCATGGGGATATCATAGAGGAATTAACCATTCCAACAGAGCACCCGGAAAAAACCATCCAATCACTTATTCCATTTTTTCAGCAACATGAAATTGCAGCATTAGGGGTCGGTTCCTTTGGACCGATTTGTGTCCAGAAAGACGATCCTTCTTACGGTTACATCATGAATACGCCGAAAGTTGAATGGAAGCATTACCCGTTGATACCTGAGCTGGAGAAACAATTAGGCGTACCGGTGTCCTTTACGACAGATGTCAATGCCGCAGCATTAGGTGAACTGACAAAAGGGGCCGCCAAAGGGCTAAGCAGCTGTCTGTATATCACGGTCGGTACGGGGATTGGTGCCGGGGCTGTTGTGAAAAATGAACTTCTCCACGGTCACTCACATCCAGAAATGGGGCACATCCTGGTCAGGCAGCATGAATCAGATCAGTTTGCAGGTGTCTGCCCAGCGCATGGTACTTGCTTAGAAGGACTGGCGGCAGGTCCAGCTATTGAGGCAAGGTGGGGAAAGCCGGCTAAAGAGCTTACCGAAGAAGAAGAAGTTTGGTCTCTTGAAGCAGATTATTTAGCACAGGCATTAATGCAATACACGCTGATATTAAGCCCAGAACGCATTATAATGGGTGGAGGCGTCATGAAGCAAAAACAGCTATTTCCGCTCATTCGAGAGAAGCTGGCTGCGTATGTCAATGATTATGTCGACATGCCGCCGCTTGATACATACATTGTCTCTCCTGGACTTGAGGACAAGGCAGGTATGACAGGTGCTTTGCTGCTAGCGATTGAAGCGAAGAGAAACGCCTGATAATAGAGTTTTCAAACGCAACATGAGATAATGAAAAAGATGGAATCTATGAAAAGGTGGTTGTTAACATGGTCAAAAGCTTGAATGATACCGTAACACTAAATAACGGAGTAGAAATGCCATGGTTTGGTTTAGGTGTATTCAAAGTGGAGGACGGCAACCAAGTGGTTGATGCCGTCAAAGCAGCCATACGAAACGGTTATCGCAGCATTGATACGGCTGCCGTTTATAAAAACGAGACAGGCGTAGGGAAAGCCATTAAAGAATCTGGCGTAAAAAGAGAAGAATTGTTCATTACGTCAAAAGTATGGAACACAGATCAAGGATATGACAAAGCACTCGCTGCATGCGACGCAAGCTTAAACCGGCTCGGTCTTGATTACTTAGACCTCTATTTGATTCATTGGCCTGGACCAAATGCAGATACATTTAAAGAGACATGGCGTGCGCTTGAGAAGCTTTATAAAGATGGAAAAGTAAGAGCGATTGGTGTCAGCAACTTCTACGTGCAGCATTTAGAAGAGCTGTTAAAAGATGCGGAGGTTGTTCCAGCGGTGAACCAAGTGGAGTTTCATCCAAAACTGACACTTGTCGAATTACGACAATATGCGAAAGAAAAAGGCATTCAAATTGAAGCATGGTCTCCGCTGATGCAAGGAAAGCTTTTGGATCATGACGTATTAAAGGAAATTGCAGCACAATACAACAAATCTGTGGCTCAAGTGATCTTGCGTTGGGATCTGCAAAGCGGCGTTGTCACCATTCCAAAATCAATCAATGAAGATCGCATTAAACAAAATGCCGACATTTTTGACTTCGAGCTTTCACAAGAAGACATGGAAAAAATCAATGCACTTAATAATAACGAACGTGTCGGGTCTAATCCAGAAACGATGACGGTTGGGTTTGAATAAATAAAATTATCCCCTCAGCGTGTAGACAAACCCTCGCATATTTTGTCAGTGCGTGCTGTTGCTCACGAATGTCAAATTCGCTCCGCGTCAGTACTCGTCATGCCTAGACTGCAAAGGTTTTCTATCACGCTGAAAAGAAGACAAAGGGCTAAAATGAACTTAATTTTAGCCCTTTGTCAACAATCTGAATCCCTTTCTCTTTTTGAGAAGGGGATTTTTTAATTCCTGCTTCTGCGCACAGCCAACAGCATGAGGAAAGACAGGATCACAATACAAATGGTCCAAGCCCACGCAAGTTCCATTCGTCCAGAATCAATCGCCACATAGATGGCTGTTGGGAGGGTTTGCGTTTTCCCAGGAATGTTGCCAGCGAACATTAAAGTCGCTCCAAATTCTCCTAACGCCCTTGCGAAACTTAAAACTGCACCAGAGAGAAGAGATGGCAGTGCGAGTGGGACGGTAATATAGGCAAAAACCTGAAAAGAATGCGCACCATCAACTTTTGCAGCACCTTCAATGTCTGACTCAATCGTAGAAAATCCAGCTTTCGCTGATTGATACATGAGCGGGAATGCGACAACTGTCGATGCAATGACTGCTGCCCAATAAGTGAAGATGACAGGCTGATGGAAGATCCATTCAATCGCTTGTCCAATCACACTGTTCTTCCCGAACGCAACGAGCAGCAGAAATCCTACGACCGTTGGCGGAAGGACAAGCGGCATCATGAGGAGCGTTTCCACGATCATTTTTCCTTTGAAAGATGTACGGGCCATCCAAAAACCAATGGACGTTCCTAAAACGACAGCCAATAATCCGCTGAAAGCAGCCACTTGTACGGACAGCCAGATAGGTGAAAGAAAATCTTCGGTCAGCATCGGCATTATTTCACTTGAAAGCCGTACTTTTTAAAAATCGCTGCGGCTGGATCTGATTGGAGATATTGAAAAAAAGCTTTCGCCTCTTTCATGTGATCGGTCTGTTTGACAATGCCAACAGGATAAATGATGGGGGAATGCATGTCTTGATTTGCCTCATCTACTATCTTTACTTTGCGAGAAACGAGCGCGTCCGTCTTATACACGACACCAGCTTCCACATTTCCTGTTTCGACATAGTTTAATACTTGACGAACATCCTTGCCATAGACAGCGTTCTGTTTCACCTGGTCCCATATATTCAGTTTTGTGAAAATCTCTTTTGCATATGTACCAGCAGGAACAGATTCAGGTGTACCAAGCGCTATCTTTCCTTTTATGTGATCAACATCGCGAAAGGTTTTGATAGAAGAGGAACCTTCTTTTGGCACGATGAGGACAAGCTCATTTTGTATGGCATCTTTTGTATGGTCCTGATCGATGTCGCCAGATTGAACAAGATCATCAAAAGGCTCTACAGCTGCTGAGAAGAAGAGATCCGCTTTTGCTCCTTGAGCGATTTGCTGCTTCAATGCGCCGGATGACCCGAAATTATTCGTGAGTGTCACGTTTGGATGAGCATCTTCATAGGCAGATTCAATCTCTTTCAAAGCATCCTGCAGGCTTGCCGCCGCTGAAATCACAAGTTCTGTCTTTTTGCTTTGATCTGGTGACGTCGACTCCGTTTGACACCCAGTCAGGAGCAAACAGATGGCGACGAAGGTTAAGAATAAATATTTCATGATCACACCTCTTTATCATTCAACATCATGTGTATCCTTTATTATAATCAAACTTATTTGACCATTCATAGGCTTTCAGGAAAAGAGAAAAGAAAAAGCCGCCAGAGGGCAGCTTTTAATGCTGATAAAAACGTAGTAAGTTCCCGTTGATCACTTTATCTGATAGAGACAGCTCTTTATTGGTTTTTTCTATATAGGGCTGGCATACTTCATCTTCTTCAACAGGTTGTTTTGTTTTTTGATCATAGCACGTGTTCTTTGTATAAAGATAATCATCCGTAATAAAGTTTCCATTTCTCAGCACAGCGAACGGTGTACGCTCATTGGAGAAAAGGTCATTTCCAAATTGAATAGAATCTTTTGATTCAATGCCGAGTAAATGAAGAAGTGTCGGTTTGACATCCATTTGACCGGCTGTTTCAGAAATGGTTTGAGGGGCCTCGTCTGTCACCCCAGGAATGTAAATCAAAAAAGGGACCCGCTGCAGTTTAACCGCATCAAACGGTGTGATTTCATCCTGCTTCAGCAGCTCTGCCATTGCCTCATGATGTGCTTCTGAAATGCCATAGTGGTCTCCCATTAAGACAAACATTGTATTTTCATATAGTCCTTCTTCTTTCATTCGTTCAAAGAACCTTTTGATGGCTTCATCTTGATAGCGAACGGTGGTCACATAGCGGTTTAAAATGGTGCTAGTCGAATCGTATTCATCAATGAACTGATCCTTTGGATCAATTTCAAATGGGAAGTGATTGGTTAAGGTAATAAATGTGCTGTAATAAGGCGTCTTCAGCTTTTTTAAATAATCGATGGATTGATCAAAAAAGTCGATATCTTTTAAGCCCCAGCCAGTCGAATTCTGTTCATTGACATCAAATGAATCGACATCATAAAAGCGGTCAATCCCAAGAGATTCATACATCACATCACGATTCCAGAACGTTTTATTATTCGCATGAAATTGGACGGATTGATAATTCTCTTTTTTCAATTGCTTGTACAGTGTGTCATATTCGTTGTCACTCGCTGTGAAAAAGACAGCGCCACTGCTAGATGGATAGAGGGAGTTTGCGACGATAAACTCTGAGTCCGACGTTTTGCCTTGCTCTGTCTGCTGATAAAATTCATCAAAATAGAAGCTTTTTTTGGCAAGTTGATTTAAAAATGGTGTGATATATTGTCCATTCACCTTTTGATTCATGACAAATTGCTGCGTTGATTCAAGTGAAATGAACACGACATTTTTGCCTTTAGCAAGTCCAAAGTAGTCTTCATTCGGTGCACTGTAATCAGCTTTTGTGTAGTTTGCCACTGTTGAAAGTGTATCTTCGTCAGCAAAGGCTTTTTGACCAATACGTGCTGTTTGAGCGGCACCGTCATACAAATGGAATTGAAACAGCCCAAGGTTGCGTACAATGACTTCTCGATCATACGAGCTTGTCAAAAATCGAGGGTGGTCCATCAAAGCTGAGCTGACATGGAACAATAGCAAGCTGCAGCAAACCACATAGTATGTTTTGATCGTCTTAAAAGACGCTTTTGGTGATAGCGGTTTCCGTTTTAAGAGCCATGCCAGCACTACAAAATCAATCAGCATGAGTATAAATAGCGGATGAAACAATTCAGTCATACTGCTGCCCATATCTCCCATGTTCTTTGCTTGAAATAAGACAGGAATGGTAATGAAATCAATATAAAAACCGTAAAAGATCGTATTCGATATCAAAATGGCTGTCAAAATAAAATTTGTGGTCAATAAAAAGACCTTTTGTTTCGTTTCATTTAAGAAAAGAGCAATCCCAAACAAAGGGAGCAAAAAGCTAAGTGGATTAATCAAAAGCAGCCACTCGTGAAACAGATTGGCCGTTCGTATATGAAATCCGAATTGATAAATGATGTATGTTTTCATCCACATAAAGAGGATGGAGTACACTAAAAACCAGTGATTTTTGAAAAACGCTTTCATTTATGTAACTCCTCACCATTCTGTATTCAGCTGCAAGGCAAAAACACTTATCTTAAAACTACTAAAAAAATGAGGAATGATCAATTCATATCCTGCTTTTTTGCAAAACTCTTTTTTCTTTTTCTAAAACGGCAATGGGATGGATATTCCGCAAATGACAGCCATGTAATAGCAGGTGACAATGGTCAGAGCAGCTAGTACGACTTGTTCTCCTGTGCTGCCTGTTTTGACATAAAAGGGGAGGCGTACTTTCATGGTTGCAGGGAACAAAAGTTTAATACCGTTCACTGTGCCTGCATCAAGGATGAGGTGGCTTGCCATCCCAACTAGTAACCCGGTACTGAGGCTGTCATTTGGAATGTATGTTGTCGCAATAAAATAAATGATCAGCAGAAATAATAAACTATGTGTAAAGGTGCGGTGACCGAATACACTACTGATCAGTGTGGAAAGGAGCGGGAATTTCCTGCCGATTTTGCTTTTCGTATGACATAGATCTGGGATGAGGGCACCTACTGATCCAGCAGCAGCCATCGTCACTGGTTCGAATCCGTAATAATAGGCGACGGCTGTGGAGGCGGCAATTCCGCCCATAATATGTGTTTTTCCTGTCATGATGCGTACTCCTGTTCTGTTTTTTGTTCAAGTACTCACTATATCAAGGGTGAATCCATTCAGCAAGGCTTATTTCTAAAGAAAATGGGATAAAATAGTTGGCTGTTTGGAAAAACATTCTATAATAAGAAGGAAGTCATGTTGACACTAACGATAAGGATGCGATTCGGATGAGTAATGCAGACATTTTAAAAGAAATTGTTCTTGTACATTATGAAGTCAGCCGTAAATTAAACCGCAAGTTACTTGAGTTAGAAAAAGACATCACGCCTCCACAGATATATGCTCTTTCTATATTGATACAAGGAAAAGTATCACATGCTGAAGAGCTCAAACAAAGACTCTCTCTCAACCCAGGTGCCGCTTCCATAGCTCTCAATAAATTATGTGAGCAAGGCTACATTCAGAGAGAACGGGACAAGGACGATCATTCCCTTGTCCGGCTAGAAGCCACGGAAAAAGGGCTGGCTATTTACGAAAAGCATACACGTCTTTTTGGAAAGGTGATTCAGCATATGATGTCAGACTTCACAGAGGAAGACTTAAAGACCTTTCTAACGTATTTGCAAAAAATGAGACAGACCTTTCACGATGAATGAACCGCTCCTCTTTGTATAATGCTGAGCGCTGTAGCACAAATTAAACAGGCAAAGGCATTTTATGAAAAGGGGGGAAATAGCGATGTCATTTTTCCAAAAGGATAAAAAGGCGAAAAGCGAGAAAGACCATCAGCAGGTTGATCAGCTGTTAGAAGAAGCAAGTAAAGAACTAGCAGGCGATCCGCTTCAGGAAGCTGTCCAAAAGAAGAAAAACAACCATCAATAAGCTGACAAAAAGGCGGAGAATCATTTCTCTGCCTTTTTTCTATGTTTTTCCCTTTGACAGATATGAGAATGTTTGATAACCTTCGTGTAGTAAAAATGAATAGAAATCCTCACGCTATGTCTCAGTGAGGTAGAGGTTGCGCGGATGATGAGTCACTCATGGGAGAGATGGAATCGTTGATCATGAGAAAAAAGGCATCAGCGCCGAAGTGTAGAGAGAGCTCCAACTTTCTTTATGCTGGGTCTGCATTGAACAAATGCAGGACTGCCACGTCTTTGAAGCGTGGAGGGCTATCCGGAGATCAAGGTGTATGTTTTGAAAAGCATGGACTTTTGTTCAGGCTTTTTTTTATGTTCTGATTGCCTAAGAAAAGGGTATGCTGGTAAGAAAGTGACCCAACATGAACATAAAGAATGCAAGTCATTGCTTCACAAATATATCAATGAAGATACTGCCGGGTCTGGTCCAAAGTGAATATAACGGAGGTACGAAAATGGAACAGACAAAAAAATGGGGTTTTTGGTTATTGACGGCTTTTGTCGTCGGAAATATGGTAGGTTCAGGCATCTTTATGCTGCCTAGTACACTTGCCCAGCATGCAAGTCCTTTAGGTGTGACGATGGCATGGCTTGTCACAGGTGGCGGCGTACTGATGATTGCCTTTGTGTTTGGACATTTGTCCATTCATAAACCGCAGCTAACTGCTGGACCACAAAGCTATGCAAGAGCGCTTTTTAAAGATCCGAAAAAAGGAAAAGCAGCCGGTTTTACAATGGTTTGGGGATATTGGGTGGCAAGCTGGATTAGTAATGTCGCCATTATCACAAGCCTAGCTGGTTATTTAACAACCTTTTTCCCAATTTTAACCGTGAAAACGGAGGTCTTTACTTTTGGAAAAGAAGCGATCACACTTGGTCAGCTCACAACGTTTATCGTATGTACAATCCTTCTATGGGGGACTCATACGATTTTAATTACAAGCTTAAGCGCAGCAAGTAAGCTGAACTTTATTACGACCTTTTCAAAGGTGCTTGGATTCGTCCTTTTTATTGTCGCAGGCTTATTTGCATTCCAAACAGCATTATTTGAACATTATTACTTCCCTGTTGAAGCAGCAAGTGGTGAAGGAGTGCTCGGACTTGGAGGTCAAATTCATCATGCGGCCATTTCCACACTATGGGCATTTATCGGCATCGAATCTGCTGTCATTTTATCAGGAAGAGCTTCCTCGCAGCGTGATGTCAAACGTGCGACGATTACAGGACTTTTAATTGCACTGTCTATTTATATGATTATTACCTTGATTACAATGGGCGTTCTGCCGCATGATCAATTGCAAGGTTCTGATAAACCATTCGTAGACGTGCTTCAGCTCATTATCGGACCGGCTGGCGGCATTGTCATGGCACTTCTTGCGATCATTTGTTTATTTGGTTCGATGCTTGGCTGGATTTTGCTTGGTTCTGAAGTCCCTTATCAAGCAGCAAAAGCTGGCGATTTCCCAGCAGTGTTTGCAAAAACAAACAAAAAAGGCAGTCCTGTTATTGCTTTGACTGTCACAAATATCATGTCACAGCTGTTTATTTTCTCAGTCATGTCACGTACGATTAATGAAGCCTTTACTTTCTTAACAACATCAGCGACACTTGCGTATCTCATTCCGTATATCGTGTCGTCGATCTACAGCTTTAAGGTCATCATGCAAGGTGACACATATGAGCTCCAAAAAGGAAACCGGACAAGAGACGGGATCATTGCGCTTGTGGCCATGGGGTATTCCGCTTGGGTCATTATTTCAGGCACAGCTGATTTCAAAACATTTGGTCTTGGTATTGGATTGTTCTTAGTTGGCATTTTACTCTACCCATTCATGTCCAAAAAATTTGCCAAAGGTACAGTTTAAAAAATACGTTTCTCCAGCATTGGAGAAACGTATTTTTTTATGAGGCAGATGTTAATCGATCCACAATAAATTCGAGCTGACCTTCTAGTGAAACAGGGTCATTAAAGAAGTAACCGACTGTATCTGTTTCAAATACGCGTTTGTTTTGGACAGCAGGAAGTGATGCCCAGATGCTGCTTTTATACACTTGATCGCCATTACTTTTTGAACCGCTCCATGGGCTTGTGAAAATATAATCACCTGCAAATTCTGGAAGCTTTTCAAGAGAAATGTTTGCATAACCGACACCACTGTCGATGGCTTCTTTTTGGACGGCCTTCGGAGCTTTTAATTTCAGTTCGTCATAAATGATTTCACCACCGCGTGCAAAAGTGTTACCGAAAATGTAAATGCCCTTATCGAATGGTGATACGATCGAAACGGTTTTGTTTCCTACAGCTTTTGTTACTTTTGGTTTCACTTCAGCAATTTTGGCATCCCATTTTGTGATCCAATCCGTTGCTTTTTTTGATGTGCCTGTCATTTTACCGAATTCTTTTAGCTGGTCTTTAAACGAATATTGATTGTATTGAATGGCGACTGTAGGTGCAATTTTTTTGTATTGATCAAATTTCTCATCTTCTCCCCAAGCAATGATCATATCCGGCTTCAAAGAGGCTACTTTCTCAACAGAGGGAGATTTTCCAATATTTTTCACTCCATCTGTTTTTCCTTTATAGAAAGGGTTTTTAAAGATGGGCGCAGTAGCAGCAATTGGGGTTTTGCCGAGTGTGACGAGATCCCCGTAATAGCTTTCCGCCAGAAGCACAATACGTTTTGGGTTTTGAGGCAGTTTCACTTCACCCTTTACATCTTGATAGGTGATCGTGTCATTTTTTTTGGCTCCCGATTCTTTATTGGAAGTGCTGCCGCAAGCAGCAGTAAAAATCATAAGGGTCATGAAGGAAATCAAAAGAAGTCCAGTTCGTTTTTTCACTAAAGTTCGCTCCTATTCAATTGTTTATGATAATGATTCTCATTTGCAATTATATCTTATCATGATAGAAGAAAAAATGCATCGGCTATTTTATGACCAAAATGAAAATGGTGAAATTCTCCCGGTTTTTTGATGAAAATAAAGAAATTTATCAGAACAAGGATTTCAAAACGTGAAGAAAGTGATATACTAGACTCCGAGATTGATAATCATTATCACTAATAACGAATAGATATGAACGGAAAGGAAGAGACTGGTTTTGGGCTCACAATCGAATAAACAGCTGTCAGCTAAAGATGATGCGATAGATATTGTGACAAAGCCTTTTGGTACAGCAGCTGTTGTCATCATAGGAATCATTGCTTTAGCATTTGGTCTTTTTTTATCAGTATCGCTAGGAGCGGCAAACATTCATTTACACACGGTATGGGAAGCCGTCTTTCATTTTGACTCACAACAAACCTCACATCAAATCATTAGGGAACTAAGGCTGCCGCGTACAGTTGGTGCCGCACTTGTCGGTGCCTTTTTAGCAGTATCGGGTGCCATCATGCAAGGCATGACAAGAAATGCGCTTGCGTCTCCTGAAATCATGGGTGTGACAAATGGCTCTGCATTTGCGATTGCCATTGCGTTTGCTTTTTTCCCAGGCCAATCTTCTTTTACATTAATTCTTTGGTCATTTTTGGGTGCAGCACTTGGCGCCTCTATTGTATTTGGGGTTGGAACCCTTTCAAAAGGGGGACTTACTCCTGTGAAACTCGCATTAGCCGGTACGGCTGTTGGCGCACTTTTAAGCTCAATTTCCTCAGCGATTGCCATTCGATTTGACGTCGCGCAAGATATGAGTTTTTGGTACGCAGGCGGTGTGGCTGGGGTAAATTGGAGCAATATTAAGATCATCATTCCAGTTGCGGTTGTAGGACTGATCATCGCTATGGTTCTTGCCCGCTCCATCACGGTTTTAAGCTTGGGCGATGAATTAGCAAAAGGGCTTGGACAATATACACGAACAGTCAAGGTACTTGGCATATTGGTCGTGATCCTTTTAACAGGTGCAGCCGTGTCAGTTGCAGGTTCTATTGGCTTTATCGGGCTTGTGATTCCTCATGTTACGCGTTTCTTGGTCGGCGTTGACTATCGCTGGATTATACCTTGCTCAGCTATTTTAGGGGCTATTTTGCTCATTTATGCAGACATTGCGGCAAGGCTTGTCAATGCGCCGTTTGAAACGCCAGTTGGTGCCATTACAGCCATTATAGGCGTTCCTTTCTTCTTATATTTAGCGAGACGTGAAAGGAGCGGAATTTAAATGGAAATGGTGCAGCAGGCAAAGAAAAAGAAATACAAACGAACGATGGTCATGATCTTTTTAGCCATCGTGGCTGTGTTCCTGATTAGTTTAAATACCGGAGAGATAAGGATTTCTCCGATGGATACATTCAAAACATTTTTTGGACTTGGAAGTGAAATGGATGAGCTTGTATTATTCGAGTTCAGACTTCCAAGGATGGTCATCGCTTTACTTGTTGGCGCTTCTATCGCTGTATCAGGAGCCATTTGGCAAGGTGTTTCTCAAAATGGTTTAGCTGATCCCGGCATTCTAGGTGTAAATGCGGGTGCAGGTTTTGCGGTGGTTTTGTTTATCTTTGCCTTTCAGGGTTCGATGTCGAACTTAGGTGATTTTTCAATATTTGTACTGCCGCTTTTCGCTTTCGTAGGTGCCGCCTTTGCTGCATTTCTCATTTATGTACTAGCGTGGAAAAAGGGCATTACACCTGTTCGATTGATTTTAACTGGTATTGGGATCAATGCTGCATTTTCGGCAGCGATTGTGGTTATTCAATTAAAGATGAGCCCAAATGATTTTAACCAAGCCATTGTGTGGCTGTCAGGAAGTATTTGGGGCTCAAGTTGGACATATGTCTTATCAGTCGTGCCGTGGATGCTGATTTTTCTTGTATTAGCGATGGTGAGGGCACGCTACTTAAATATCATGAATTTGGGTGATCAGATATCTTATGGCTTAGGGATTTCAGTTCATAAAGAAAGAAGTTTTCTCATGCTGATTGCAGTTGCATTAGCCGGTGCGAGTGTCGCTGTTGCAGGGAGTATATCGTTCCTAGGGTTAGCGGCACCACACCTCGCAAGAAAGCTAGTTGGTCCGAAACATCAAGGAATGATACCGGCGTCCGCTATGATTGGTGCACTGCTGTTATTACTTGCAGATACACTTGGGCGTGTCATACTTGCTCCATCAGAGGTGCCCGTTGGACTTGTCGTTTCTGCCTTAGGCGCACCTTACTTCATTTACTTATTGATGAAAACGAACTAATGAGGAAGGAGAGTACAACAGATGAAATCACTTGAAACAGAAAAGCTTTGTATTGGCTATCATGACCGTTTGATTGTAGACGATTTAAATATCAGCATCCCAAAAGGCAAGGTGACGACATTAATTGGGCCGAATGGGTGCGGGAAGTCAACGATTTTAAAAACAATGTCTCGTATTATGAAGTCCCATCAAGGTGCTGTTTATTTAAATGGCCAGGCGATCCATCAAACACCAACAAAAGAAATTTCAAAACAAATGGCCATCTTACCGCAGACGCCTGAAGCGCCAAGTGGTCTGACCGTTTATGAGCTTGTGTCATATGGACGTTTCCCGCATCAAAATGGATTTGGTCGTTTATCAAATGAGGACAAACGAATCATCAGATGGGCACTTGAGGAGACGGGAATGATTGCGTTTCATGACCGGCCAATTGAAGCGCTCTCCGGTGGACAGCGTCAGCGGGTATGGATTGCGATGGCACTCGCTCAGGAAACAGAGCTGCTTTTATTAGACGAACCAACGACGTATTTAGATCTTGCTCATCAGCTGGAGATCCTTCAGCTGTTAGAACGCTTAAACAGAGAGCAGGGCAGAACGGTGCTGATGGTGATTCATGACCTGAATCATGCTGCACGCTTTTCACATTACATGATTTCCCTCAATCAAGGGAAAGTCATTAAAGAGGGTACGCCTCATGAGGTCATGACAAAAGAGGTGCTCAGTCAGGTGTTCCACATCGATGCAGAAATTGTGCTTGATCCGAGAACGAATAAGCCGATCTGTTTAACATATGACTTAATGAATCATGAAAGAAAGCTTGAAGCTGTGAACGGATAATAGATGGACAAAAACTCGGTATATATGACCGAGTTTTTTTGCATCTTCTGGTATTACCTATTGATGCCATTTTCTCCAGTTGATCTTTTTTCGCTTTTATGTAGAAAAGAGGTACTTTTTTACTTTGGACAATGGTAATATACGGTTAGAGATCATAGCTAGAAAGGAAAGAGATGCGTGGAAACAGCAAAAATATTGATTGCAGATGACGAAGAAGCAATTGTAAAAATGGTTGAACGCGTATTAAAAAAAGAAGGGTTTCAACATATTTATAAAGCCTATCATGCAGATGAAGCATTAGATATTGTCAAAAACGAGGACATCCACCTCTTACTTCTAGATGTGATGATGCCCGGTAAGTCTGGCTTTGATGTTCTGCCTGACATCAGGAAAATGACGAAGGCACCGATTTTCTATTTAACAGCAAGAACGTCTGATGTAGACAAATTGACTGGATTTGCACAAGGTGCAGACGATTACATCACAAAGCCATTTAATCCGTTAGAGCTAGTAGCTAGAATTAAGGCGCACTTAAACCGAACTTATGTCTCCTTACAGGAGGAGCAGGAAGAAGCGCACAGTCAATATGAATATACTCATTTCTCGTACCATCCTCATGCAGCCGAGTTGAAAGTAAGGGGAAAGGTGACGGCTTGCTCAGCTCAGCTTTTGTCCTTGCTGAAGTATTTTTGTGACCATCCGAATGTAGTACTTTCAAAAGATCAAATCTATGAGAAAGTATGGGGGGTTCCGTCATATGGTGACAACAACACCGTCATGGTTCATATCCGAAAGCTGAGAGAAAAAATAGAGTTAGATCCAAGTCAGCCTGAATATATTGTGACGATCCGTGGTATGGGCTATAAGTTCATTCCGCAACCTGTGAAGGTTCTTCAATAGTTTATGAATTTACGAACAAAACTTTTCTTTCACTTTGTCGGACAAATGTTTATTGTCATCGTCATTCTAACGATCGGGCAAACATTCTCTGAAAATCTTTATTTTCAAAAACGCTATGAGAATATGACTGAAACTGGTTTAACGAAGGCAGATGGAGATACACTCATGAGCTGGCTTTATTTTAACGAGGATGGAAAAATGGAAGCCGATGATCAGCTCAAACAAGCAGTGGAAAAACGTGATGGCTGGCTACAAGTGATTGATTCCAAAAAACGCAACGTCTATAGCTATCAACTCCCTAAAAACATTCCAACATCCTATCAAAAGGATGAAATGATCAAGATCTTTGAAAAAAGACAATTTAAAGATTATAAGATGTACTTCTGGCCAATTGAGATTGATCAAGAAAGCTTTATCGTCTTATATGGATTTAAAACGAACAGCACAAAGGTAGCCAATTATCTCAAGCAGCATGAAAAAAACCTGGCTGCATTGTCTCAATATTCAGTTGAAACAAAAGAATTTTTGAAAAGAATGAATGGATCGGTGCATCTGTTTAATGAAGAAGGAAAATACTTAAAAGGTATCCGAGCCAAAAATAATTTGAAAAATAACGTAACGGATGTTGAACTGCTCAAGTATCAATCAAAGCCTTGGGAGTTTAGAAGTGACCTGTCGTATATCAAAGTGAATAAGGATTTGTATATGATTGTTTCGGTGCCAAACAAAGTATACAGCCCAGACGAGCTTTATGATAAAGAGACAGAGGCTTTAAACCAATATACAACGCTTTTGATTGCAGGTCTTGCGCTTACGATTATTATCGTTATGACATTATGGTACTCGTATCGCTATGGGCTACCGATCTATCACATTATCCGCTGGCTGATTTTCTTATCAAGAAATAAATTGCAGGAGCCAACAAATAGAAAAGGTATTCCAGTAAGTAAAAATAAAAAGGGCCGTATTAAGCGGGAGTACCGGCTGTTTGAGGATATCCTCAAAACAATGGATCAGCTCACCAATACGTTAAAAGAGAATGAAGCAAACCGAAGAAAAATTCAAACCACAAGGGAAGAATGGATCGCAGGGCTGTCTCATGATCTAAAAACGCCTCTTAGCACGATTTACGGCTATGGATTAATGCTAGAATCAGATCAATACCAATGGTCCAAGGAAGAAGTCATGGAAATGGGACAAGTCATTCGTGAGAAATCAGAATACATGTCGACCTTGATTGAGGATTTAAACCTCACGTATCGATTGAAAAATGGTGCATTGCCTATTAATCGAAAACCTGTTGAGCTTGGTGAATTTTTAGCCTCCATTATGGACGAGTTTTCAAGAAGCACGCTTTCAGAAGATTATTTATCATCCTTTGAAGATCAAACAGAGGGTGTCATGTTTGAGATCGATAAAGCCTGGTTTAGACGAGTCATTGAGAACCTGCTGGCGAACGCAGTGAAGCATAACCAGAAAGGTACTCTTATTCAAGCTGTTCTATCTGAAACAAATGATGAAGTTCGGATCGAAATGAAAGATAACGGACGCGGAATGGCGCAAGAAACAGTGGATCATTTATTTAATCGTTACTATAGAGGGACAAATACGAATGATCCAACAAATGGAACAGGACTAGGACTGGCGATTGCAAAAGAGCTTGTCTTACTGCACGATGGCGATATTCAAGTAGAAAGTGAATTAGGTCAAGGAACAACTATTGCGATTATCCTAAAGAAAACACCATCTGTAAAATAGCCAAAAAACGATTTTCTTTTCTAAAGGAGATCGTTTTTTCTTGTTTTAGGATTGAAATCAATTTTGTAAACGATTACAATAAAATTGTTAACGTGAACAAATTGATTTTCATCATTATAAGAGATGGGGGAGTTTGATGAAAGCTTTTTTAGATGAGCAGTTTTTATTAAACAGTCAAACGGCGGAAAAGCTATACCATGAGTTTGCAAAGAACCTTCCGATTATTGATTACCATTGTCATTTAAGTCCAAAAGAAATCTATGAAAATAAAACGTTCCAAAATATAACCGAAGCATGGCTTTACGGAGATCATTACAAATGGCGCGCCATGAGAGCAAATGGGATACCTGAAACACATATCACAGGAGATGCCTCAGATTATGAGAAATTTTTAGCTTGGGCGAAAACTGTTCCGATGACGATTGGAAATCCTCTCTATCACTGGACCCATCTAGAGCTAAGACGATATTTTGATGTTGAAGAACTTTTGAATGAAGAAAGCGCAGACATCATCTGGAAAAAAGTAAATGAAAAGTTGCAAGGAGATGGATTTGGTGCGAGAGATTTCATTGTGAAATCAAATGTTGAAACGGTTGTGACGACAGACGATCCAGTTGATTCGTTGATTTATCACCAACAACTGAGGGAAGAAGGCTTTTCTGTGCAAGTACTGCCAGGGTTTCGGCCAGATAAGGCATTAGATATCACAAATGACTTGTTTATCGAGTATGTTCATCAGCTGGCGGAGGTTTCATCTATCAAGATCGAATCCTATCAAGACTTCATAAAAGCACTTCATATGCGAATCGATTTCTTTCATGAACAGGGCTGTTTGATTTCAGATCATGCCATCAATGAAATGACTTACGAAGACACGACGGAAGAAGAAGCTACGATCATTTTTCATAAAAGAATGTCTGGACATCCATTGACGGAAAAGGAGAAGGTTCAATTTAAAACACACACATTCATTGAACTAGGTCAGGCATATGCTCAGCGGGGATGGGCGATGCAGCTTCATATCAATGCGCTCAGAAACAACAACTCGAAAATGTTTAAGCGACTTGGACCAGATACCGGATATGATGCAATGAATGATGAAGACATTGCAAAGCCTCTTTGCCGCGTATTAGATCGGTTAGAACAAGCACATGCATTGCCAAAAACCATCCTCTATTCCTTGAATCCAAGGGACAATGTGGTGATTTCAACAATAGCTGGAAGTTTTCAAGATGGAAAGACTCCTGGGAAAATGCAGCATGGAACAGCTTGGTGGTTTAATGATACAAAGCAGGGAATGACAGAGCAGATGATGGCACTTTCCAGTATCGGACTGATCAGCCGATTTATTGGGATGCTGACAGATTCACGAAGCTTCCTGTCTTACACAAGACATGAATATTTTCGTAGACTGTTATGTGACATCATTGGAGATTGGGTGGAAAAAGGTGAAGCGCCTAATGATCTCAATTTGCTAGGGGGAATGGTAAAAGGAATCAGCTATGAAAATGCAAAGCAGTATTTTCAATTTGAACAGGCAAATGAGCTTTCGCATAAAAGCAAGATGATATGAACAAAAAGCAAGAATATGAAAGCGTTTTTATGATAAGATGATAAAAAATCATAAAAGGCGGAATAGCATGACAGTCACAATCAAAGATATAGCAAAATTGGCAAACGTTTCTCATACCACAGTATCAAGGGCTTTGAATAACAGTCCTTTTATTAAAGAGAAAACAAAACAAAACATCTTGTCGATTGCAAAACAGCTGAATTACTCACCGAATGTCCATGCCAGAGGCCTTGTCTCGCAAAAATCATTTACAATTGGTCTGTTTTTTACGAGTTTAACAGAAGGCACATCCTCAAGTTTCTTTGTTGATGCATTAAAAGGCGTCAACAGTGTGATAACAGAAAACTATCATTTGGTTGTAAGAGGAATTGACGATTTTCACGATTACACAACCATTCATAAACAGCGGTATGATGGTATTTTGCTCATGAGCCAAAGCGAGCATGATGAAGCGTTTATCCATCATGTGAAAAAGCAGGGCATTCCCATTATTGTACTGAATCGCCGTGTAGAAAGTAATCAAGTGATGAATATATTAGCGGATGATGGTGAAGGGGCATATCAAGCTGCACACTATTTCATTCAGCAGGGGCATAAACAAATTGCCATTATTGAAGGGAAAGAAGGGTTTAAATCCACACAGGAAAGAAAAGCTGGTTTTTTGCAAGCACTCATTGACCATCATGTACCCATGAAGAAAGAATACATGATCACAGGCGACTATCATATGAAGAGCGGCTATGAATCAATGGAAGCCTTACTCACTCTTGATGATCCGCCAACTGCCCTTTTTTGCTCAAACGATGACATGGCGATTGGTGCGATGAATGCATTGTTTGCAAAAGGTAAAAGGTGTCCTGATGATCTCTCTATTATCGGTTTTGATGATATTTCATTTTCATCTTATACAACGCCTGCCCTCACAACAGTCAAAAAGCCAATTGAAAAAATGTGTGCGCTTGGAGCAGAAGCCATCCTTTCAGTTATCAACGGTGAAAAGCAAGAAGACGATCATCTGGAAAAAGTGTATGTCCACACAGAGCTGATGATTAGAGATTCAGTAAAAAAGGTGCAGTAATCAGCATCTTTTAAATGAAAATGTTCACGTGTGCAAAAAATGCGGGGAGGAAAAGCGTTTGAGACGATTATCCAAAGATGTGTACCCAGTGGCTGAATATCCTGAAACCATTCTACAAATTGGCGAAGGGAACTTTATACGGGGATTTATGAATTGGCAGATCCAGAAGCTAAACGACTGTACAGATTTTAAAGGAAGAGCAGTGGTTGTTCCTCCTCGAAAAGGATCAGTGACTGCTCTAAATGAACAAGATGGTTTGTACACTTTATGTATTCAAGGATTTCATGACCAAAAAGAAATGAACGAACGGATCGTCATTCAATCCATCAGCAGGGGAATCAGCACATATACAGATTATGATGCCTTTTTACATGTAGCGGAAAGTCCTGATGTGCGCTTTGTCTTTTCTAATACAACAGAGGCAGGACTTGTGTTAAGAAAAGAGGACCGATTAGAAGATCGGCCGCAAGCAAGTTTTCCAGGAAAGCTGACAGCCTTCTTGTATCACCGCTTCAAAGCTTTTTCTGGAGATGAGAAAAAGGGCTTGATCATTTTACCTTGTGAATTGATTGAACAAAACGGTGATCGATTAAGAGAATATGTGATCACAATGGCAGCTGAGTGGAATCTTCCGCCTGATTTTGTGGCTTGGGTCAAGGAAGCCAACACGTTCTGTAATACGTTAGTTGATCGGATTGTCCCAGGATTTTCTCAGAAAGCAGCGGAGACTGTTCAAAAAGAAGAGGGGTATATCGATGAATTGCTTGTCACGGCAGAATATTATCACCTGTTTGTCATTGAAGCACCTCCGTTTGTTCAAAAAGAGCTTCCTTTTCAAGAAGCAGGGTTAAACGTACTTTTTGTGGAAGATATCGCTCCCTATCGTATGAGCAAGGTTCGCATTTTAAACGGTGCGCATACAGCGATGGTGCCGATTGCATATTCATCTGGCTTGGATACTGTCAAAAAAGCGGTGGATGATGAGCATGTTGGTGTGTTCATTCGCCGCATGCTTGAGGAGGAAGTGCTGCCAAGTTTGCCACTTCCTGAAGAAGAGCTGCTGCTTTATACACAATCCGTTTGGGATCGATTCTGCAACCCTTTTGTCAAACATCAATTACTCGATATTGCCTTAAATGGTGTATCTAAATTTCGGGCACGTATTCTCCCGTCTCTTCTAGATTATATAGAGCTAAAAAAACAGTTGCCTACGAAACTTATGTTCTCACTGAGCAGTTTGATTTATTTTTATCAAGTCCATGCAGATCAAATAAAGGATGATGAGTCTGTGATGACAGTCATGAAGGAAGCATGGGAGGAAGTGGAGCATTCCTATGAATTAATGGTCGATCAACTTCTTTCAAACGAAGTTTTATGGGGGATGGATTTGACGAGGATCGCAGGGCTGACGGGTGCAGTAGCCGAGCAGCTCACCTTCATACATGAAAATGGCATGAGAGCTGCTGTTCACCAAATACTTCAATATGAAAGTCAGGGGGAGAAGGCATGAGGGACTTTGTTGTGATTCATCCTTCAGATAATGTTGGCATCGCTTTAAAAGTACTTGAGCAAGGCGAAGAGCTTCAGCACCAAGGTCATACAATCATTTTAAAAGAAACCGTTGCTAAAGGTCATAAATTTGCATTGGCTGAGATCAAAGAAAAAGAGAATATCATCAAATATGGCTACCCCATTGGTCATGCATCCACTGCGATTTCGACTGGAGAATGGGTGCATACGCACAATATCAAAACGAATCTATCAGGTAAGCTCGATTACGAATACCGCCCTTCTTTAACAGAAAACCCCTATGAAAAAACGAATCTGACATTCAAAGGGTATAAACGAAAAAATGGCGCAAGTGGTATACGAAATGAGCTTTGGATTGTCCCAACAGTTGGGTGTGTCAATGGCATTGCCGATCAAATCATTCAAATATTTACCGCTGAAATGGGGGGAAGCATCCATCCTTTTGAAACGGCGTTAGTATTAAAGCACAATTATGGATGCTCACAGCTTGGGGATGATCATGAAAACACAAAAACAATACTTCAAAATGCCGTAAAGCACCCAAATGCTGGAGGGGTTCTCGTTCTAGGGCTTGGCTGTGAAAACAATGATATTGAGGATTTTCAGGCAACATTAGGGGAGTATGACCAGACGAGGGTGAAATTTTTAAGAAGCCAAGAAGTAGGGGATGAGATTGAGACAGGTGTCGCTTTGCTCAAGGAAATTTATGACGCAGCGAAAGAAGATCAGCGTGAAGACATTCCGTTATCTGAGCTGAAAATTGGCTTGAAATGCGGAGGATCAGATGGGTTTTCAGGCATTACCGCAAATCCACTTTTAGGTAGACTGTCCGATTTTATTGTGGCTCAAGGCGGAACCACCGTCTTAACAGAAGTACCGGAAATGTTCGGGGCTGAAACGATCTTAATGGAGAGAGCGGAATCAAAAGCGACATTCGACAATATTGTGCAGATGATCAATGATTTTAAACAATACTTTATGGATCATCGACAGCCAGTATATGAAAATCCTTCCCCGGGAAATAAAGCAGGAGGAATTTCGACATTAGAAGATAAATCTCTCGGCTGCACACAAAAAGCGGGTACTTCCGTTATAAAGGATGTTTTAACATACGGGGAGCTGCTAAAACGAAAAGGATTGAATTTATTAAGTGCGCCTGGGAATGATTTGGTTGCTTCATCTGCTCTCGCAGCATCTGGCTGTCAGCTCGTCCTCTTTACAACAGGCAGAGGCACACCGTTTGGCACATTTGTTCCAACGATGAAGGTATCGACCAATACCGCGTTATACGAAACAAAAAAACATTGGATTGACTTTAATGCGGGGGAATTGCTTGAGGATGTACCAGAAGATGTGGTGCTAGAGAAATTCATTGCCACGGTGATTGATGTGGCGAGTGGAAAGCTGTTAAATCATGAAAAAAACAATTTTAGAGAGTTGGCTATTTTTAAAACAGGTGTGACACTTTAAGGCGTCTGGGGGATAAGGAAATGTCTAAAAAACGGAATTTGATGTATGTGACAGCAGGAACAGTACTAACAGGAATTGGACTCGCACGTTTAGCAAAGCAAGGGAAAAAAGACAAAGAAACAGATGGTATAGATCATGTGTTAAAGCAGATAAAAGCGCCAAAGTTCCCAGATCGTGAATTCAATGTCATTCATTATGGTGCAGATAACAAAGGGATAGAGCTTTCGACAAATGCTATTCAGTCTGCCATCGATGATGCACATCGTTTGAAAGGAGGGCGTGTGCTGATTCCTGAAGGGACATTTTTGACAGGCGCTCTAGAATTGAAAAGCAATGTAGAGCTTCATCTTCATGAAAACGCCTATGTGAGCTTCAGCCAAGATACACGTGATTATCTTCCGCTTGTTCTAACAAGATATGAAGGCATTGAGCTTTATAATTATTCGCCACTTATTTATGCCCATCATGCAGAAAACATCGCGATTACAGGAGCAGGCACGCTGGACGGGAGAGGGGATGAACACCACTGGTGGCCTTGGAAGTATGGAACAAATGGTCAGCCCTCTCAAGATCGGGATCGTCAGCTTCTTTTTGAAATGGCTGAAAAAAGAATACCAGTGGAAGAAAGAGTGTTTGGCGAAGGACATTATTTAAGATCAAGCTTTATCCAGCCATACAATTGCCAAAACATTCTCATTGAAGGAGTAACCGTAAAGGATTCACCGATGTGGCAAGTCCATCCGGTGTTAAGTGAAAACGTCATCGTCCGCGGGGTGAATATCATCGGTCATGGCCCAAATACAGATGGTGTGAATCCAGAGTCGTGCCGACATGTGCTCATTGAAGATTGTTATTTTGATAATGGCGATGATTGTATTGCCATTAAATCGGGCAGAAATGAGGACGGCCGGAGAATCGGCGTTCCATCTGAAAACATCGTCATTCGTAGAAATACGATGCGTGATGGTCATGGCGGAGTAACGATCGGGAGTGAAATCTCTGGAGGCGTCAAGTATGTATATGCAGAGGATAATGTCATGGACAGTCCGAACCTTGACAGGGCATTGCGCATTAAGACCAACTCTGTCAGGGGCGGTACCATTGAACACATCTATTTTAAAAACAATCTAGTGAAAAGCTTAAAACATGAGGTGGTCTGTATCGACATGATGTATGAGGAAGGGGATGCCGGTCCGCATAGGCCTGTAGTCCGTCATATTGAAGTAGAAGGGTTAAAAAGCAGCGGAGGGCGATATGGTGTCAAGATCGCCGCATACTCACATTCCCCGGTCACACACTTTAAAATGAAAGACTGTGTCATTGACGATGTCACATACCCTCTTTCATTGGAACATGCAGTATCTCCTTCATTTCAGAAAGTTGTCATTAATGGTGAACATATCAACCAATAGCGGAAGTGAAAACAGCCACGTCAAAGGCTGTTTTTCTTTTATAAGGACAGACAAGACGTATTCGGAATCACATATACAACCTATCTGCACTGTAGTATAATATTCCCGAAATTAGAAAAGAATTGACGAAAGAGATGACGTCAAGCAGTACATAAAGCAGGGGGTTTATTGATGAAGAAGTTAACTGGTATTTGGCTATCATTGTTACTTGTGATCGGTGTTTTAGCAGGGTGTGCAGGTGCGGAAACGGACCAAAAAACAAACAGTTCAAAGCCTAAAGAGACAGCGGCTGCCGCATTTCCTGTATCCATCAAAGATGCAGCTGGTAAAACAGTTGAAATCAAAGAACAGCCTAAACGAATTGTTTCGTTAATTCCAAGTAATACAGAGGTTGCCTATGCCCTTGGTCTTGGAGATAAAATCGTTGGTCGATCAGACTTTGACAACTATCCAAAGGAAGTAGAAAAGGTGGAGAAGATTGGCGGTCTTGATTTCAATGTAGAGAAGGTTATTTCCTTAAAGCCTGATCTTGTCTTAGCACATGCATCACAAATGAGCTCAAAAGACGGATTTAAACAGCTTGAAGATGCAGGTATTCAAGTGCTGACTGTCAATGATGCGGCTTCCTTCAAAGATGTTTATAAGTCTATCCATATGATTGGTGAAGCAACCGGCGTAAAAGAGGCATCAACGAAGCTTGTAGATGAGATGAAATCAAAACTGAATGACATCAAAAAACAAGCAGAATCCATCTCCAAAGACAAACAAAAAACAGTTTTTGTCGAAGTATCAGGTGCGCCTGAAATTTATACAACAGGTAAACAAACGTTTATGGACGAAATGTTGTCTGTCATTCATGCAAAAAATGCTGCTGGCGACCAAACAGGCTGGGTGCAAATGACGGAAGAATCAATTATTAAACGAAATCCTGATGCCATCGTTACGATTGATGGCGCAAGTTTAGCTGATCTGAAAAAAAGAGACGGCTGGAAGGCGATCAAAGCAGTCAAAGAAAAACAAGTCTTTCAATTGAATACGGATCTGGCATCACGACCGGGACCGCGATTGGTTGAAGGAGTGGAGGCTCTTGCGAAAAGCATCTATCCTGACACGTTCAAATAAAATCATCATCGCATACACAGCAAGTGCTTTACTTCTTGTGGTGAGCATTGGAATGGGAATCTCATTTGGCAGCTTAGGGATTCCCATTCCTTCTATACTTCGGATCTTTGTTCATGAAGTATTTGGAATCGAGGCCGGAACCATTGATGCAATTGACCGCAATATTATGATGAATATCCGGCTGCCGAGAGTGATATTAGCGGCGTTAGTCGGAGCAGCTCTGGCGTTATCTGGTGCAGCCTTTCAAGGTTTATTAAAAAATCCTCTCGCTGACCCTTATACACTTGGGGTATCTCAAGGGGCATCTGTGGGGGCTGTAGCCACATTGTTTTTCAGTTTGCAGTTTCCTTTGCTTGGCAGTTTTACACTGCCTTTTTTGAGTATGACAACAGCGCTTGTCACACTATGTCTCGTCCTCTTTTTTGCCCGTCTGGTTCACCGAGGAATGAGCATTTCTTCTTTAATTTTGACGGGGGTCATCTTCAGCTCTTTTTTAGGAGCGCTCATTTCATTAATGATTGCGTTAACAGGTGATGATTTAAAAGAGATTATTCATTGGCTTCTAGGCAGTGTGTCTATGAGAGGTTGGCGATATATTGCTCTTTTCCTTCCTTTTTTCCTCATTGGTACATTTGCACTCATCCTGATGGGAAGAGATTTAAATGTGATGACATATGGCGAAGAAAAGGCAAAACTGTTAGGGGTTCATGTGAAACGGAGCAAATATGTGGTGTTGCTTGCTGGTTCGATTCTGACTGGCAGTGCGGTGGCTGTGTCAGGAACGATCGGATTTGTCGGACTGGTGATTCCACATTTTATCCGTCTTTTATCCATTACGGATCATCGTCATTTGCTGCCTTTGTCGATGCTGAATGGTGCTTCCTTTCTCGTTTTAGCAGATGTGCTCTCCCGTACGATCATTGAACCGACTGAATTGCCTATTGGCATCATTACAGCGTTAATTGGTGCACCTGTCTTTGGCATCATCCTCATCCGCAGATATAGAGGAGGGACGCATCTATGATTCAAGTGAAGGAAGTTAGAGGAGGATATGGTGAAAAAGAGGTCATTCACGGCGTGAGTTTTGAAGTGGAGCGAGGGGAATTCCTCGGCATCCTTGGTCCAAATGGGAGCGGTAAGACGACACTGCTTAAAATGATCGCAGGTATTTTAGCACCTGAGAGCGGCCAAGTAACACTAAGTGGTCATCCAGTTCAATCCTACCGGCCAAAGGCACTTGCGCAAAAATTGGCGGTTCTCCCCCAGAAGACCGATCAAGCCTTTTCATTTACAGTGGAAGAAACGGTCCAGTTTGGGCGTTATCCTTATCAGAAAGGATGGCTACAATCTGTTACAAAAGAAGATATCGAGATTGTCAGCAAGGTGATGGACCAAACAGATATTGCTCAATTTAAGGATCAATCCATCCATGAGTTAAGCGGAGGAGAACAGCAGCGGGTTTACTTAGCTCAAGCGCTGGCTCAGTGCCCTGATTATTTATTGCTGGATGAACCAACCAGTTTTCTTGATTTAGCTTATCAAAAAGAGTTACTCGATTTGATTAAACAAGAGACCGCTTCCTCTAACTTAACGGTGATCGGTGTGCTTCATGATGTGAACATTGCCAGTTTGTATTGTGACCGTCTGCTTTTGCTGAATGAAGGAAAGACGGACATGCTGGGAGAACCGCATCATGTGTTGACCACCGAACGGGTGAACCGGGTGTATGAAACAGATGTAACACCTCTCCAACATCCACTGCGGGCAAACCCTCAGCTGGTAATTGAACCTGCGTCCATCTCTGAACATTCAAGGCTGAACTTAGCGGATCGGTGGAAAACATATGGCGCAAACGGAATGACATTTTCTACTCATCAGCCATTGCGCATCCTTTCATCACATGAGAAAAGCGGGGGTTTCTTTTGGACACGGTCCCTTGGAACGGGAACTGAAGCACTCCATGACATGCTGGATGATGAGGAAGGGTACTTATTTCTTGGTCAATCTGATGGGCCGAAGCAATACGCCGCTGAAGATGATGATGAAGATGTCCTTCTTTATGGGATGTATCAAGAAGGAGAGCTGTCCGTTTGGCTTGTGCTGAAAGGAACGATATCAGATGGTGCGTCTGTCCAGCTAATGGGCGAGCTGATGCACTTCATTAAACAAGAGACAAGTATCCAGGTACATCATCTTTGTATCGCTGCTGCCAATGCAGAAGAAAAGGAGCATACTGCTCATTTACATGAAAGAGTCAGACTGAAAGTGAAGCATCTTCTTCATACATTGAATGCTATGAAAAAGTGAACCGGCTGGTTCACTTTTTTTGTTGAAAACATCAACATCTACTTATGTCATCCACTGAATATTTGAAAAAAACGAAAAATATGTTGCTAAATAAATCATATTACTTTTATAATAAGAATCATGAAAGCGTTTTAATAATTAATTGTTTAAAAATGCAACAACCGGAAGGGGAGGATCATTTGAACATTCAAGGAATCATTCCAGCTATTTTGACACCGCTTACAGAAGAAGAGCATTTTCATCCAGAAGTGACAAAGCAACTTATTGATCATTTAATCGACTCAGGTGTGCACGGCATCTTTGCTTTAGGGACAAACGGCGAATTTCATTTGTTTTCAGAGGAAGAAAAGCTTCAAATTGCTGAAACTGTTGTAAAGGCTGCGGGCGGCAGGGTGCCTGTATACATGGGAGCAGGTGAGAATAGCACTAAGGCAACCATTAAGCTGTCAAACATGTTCGCAGATTTAGGCGTAGATGTCTTGTCGGTTATCACCCCTTATTTTGTTGCGCCATCACAAGAGGAGCTGTATGAGCATTTTCGTCATATTTCAGAAAATGTGACCATCCCCATCTTACTTTATAACATTCCATCAAGAACAGGTGTGTCACTTGCGCCAGAGACGGTTTCAAGGCTCAGCGTCCTACCGAATGTGTTAGGTATTAAAGACAGTAGTGGAGATATTGCCAATATCAAAGCGTATCTCGATGTCACAAAGGATGAAGAGTTTGTGGTGCTTGCAGGAACGGATTCCCTCATTTTAGAGACATTGAAGCTAGGCGGAACAGGTGCAGTGGCGGCAACGGCAAATGTGCTTCCCAAAACCGTCGTTGGCATTTATGAATCGTTTCTGCAAGGAAATCTTGACCAAAGTGAGCAATTTCAGCAGCAGCTGCAGCCGTTAAGAGCCACATTCACATTAGGAACGTTACCAGCACCTTTGAAAAAAGCAGCTGAACTTTCGGGGATTCCTGTAGGTCCGCCAAAAAGCCCGGTCAAAGCATTATCCGGCGAAGCTTTAGAAGCTGTGGTGAACATGATGGAGAATTATCGGATACAAGCAAAAGCAGCAAAGGAGTCGTGAAGAGATGACAATATCACAATATCACTTTCAAACGGCATCACACATTGTTTCTGGCGCTCACTCTCTAGAGCTCCTTGGGGAGAAGCTAGAGCTATTAGGACTTAGCAAGTTGAGATCCATTTTTATTTTAACGCAGCCATCCATCGTATCTCTTGGTTACGCAGATCAAATCAAAACAGAACTTGCGAAAAAAGGGATTGCGAGTGAGATCAGCACAGAGATTAAGCCTGAACCAACGGAAGAAAATATCGAGGACGTCTTCCAGACATTTTTAAAAGGGGAGCATGAAGCCGTTATTGGGATTGGTGGCGGGAGTGTGCTGGATGCGGCCAAAATATTAGCCGTTCTAAAGACGAATGATCAGCCAATTTCTGATCTCGTTGGCACGAACCTTGTTAAAAAAAGAGGAGTTCCAACGATTCTCATTCCAACAACCTCAGGTACGGGATCAGAAGTGACACCAAACGCGATTGTTACCTTTCCGGAAAAAGAATTAAAAATTGGCATGGTCAGCCCATACCTTTTGCCTGATCTTGTGATCTTAGATCCCTCACTGACACTCAAATTGCCAAAAGCCATTACCGCAGCTACAGGGATGGATGCGTTTACGCATGCGCTTGAATCGTATATTTCAAATAAAGCCAATCCATTTAGTGATATGTTTGCACTCGAATCGATGAGGCTCATTTCAGGAAGTATTCAGGAGGCCTATCATCACGGGGATAACATGAAGGCAAGGGAAGATATGCTGATTGGTGCCATGTATGGGGGAATGGCGCTCACAAGTGCCGGAACTGCTGCGGTTCATGCAATGGCTTATCCGTTAGGGGGGAAATTCAAAATGTCACACGGTGTCGCTAATTCCATGCTGCTTCCTCATGTCACGGCGTTTAATGCAGATCATATCAAAGATCGACTTGAAGATATTGCTAGAGTGATAGGGATCGAAGAGAAAGGCTCAAAGCATACGCTTGCGGAGCAAGTGATTCGTCAAATTGAAGAGTGGACAGCGGATTTACACATTCCTCAACAACTCAAAGCCTTCGGTGTGTCAAAAGAAGATGTACCGGCACTTGCTGAAGCTGCTTCAGAGGTGAAGAGATTAATGGATAACAACCCGAAGCCGATGTCTGTCTCTGATATTGAACAGGTCTACATGAAACTGCTCCACATTTAACACTTCATACGTCACTGGGATGGGACATGAGAAGTTGCTTCATACGGCTTGCACACAAAGGGGGATTTTAAGTGAATGTCTTAAGTAGTTCTGTCATCACATTTATTTTAATCGTCATTATTCTCTATATTCTGTTTACGACCTGGCTGACGATGCGTTTCCGTAGTAAGTCTAACTCAGAATTTAACAATGCCGCTAAGTCACTTCCAGCTATTGTGGTCGGTATTTTGTTAATGAGTGAATTCATTGGGACGAAGTCAACTGTCGGAACAGCTGAATCTGCTTTTACACACGGACTTTCCGCTTCATGGTCTGTTATCACAGTTGCTATTGCTTTTTTTATTTTTTCCTTTTTCTTAGTGGGAAAGTTTTATCGAACAGGACAATACACGATTTCAGGTATTATTGATCAAAAATTTGGGAAATCAACAAAGCTTGTTGTCTCTGTCATTATGATTGCAGCCCTGCTCTTGGTGAATCTAGGAAACTATTTAAGTGGTTCAGCTGCCATTGCATCCATTCTTGGTCTTCCTTTAATGACCTGTGCCATCATCACGGCGGTTGTGAGTACATTTTATTTTACTTTCGGAGGAATGAAGGGGGTTGCATGGGTCACGATCCTTCATTCAATTGTGAAGTATGCGGGGATTTTAATTACACTAGGGGTAGCCCTTTATTTAACAAAAGGCTTTGAGCCAATGAAACAAACATTACCCGACCATTTCTTTACATGGGATGGGACCATCGGTTGGGGAACGATTGGAGCCTGGTTTATAGGAAACATGGGGGCCATTTTTGCGACGCAGTTTATCATTCAAGCGATCACCTCGTCGAAAAGTGAACGAGAAGCGAAAAAATCGACCCTGTATGCAGCACTCCTTTGTTTGCCGCTTGCCATTGCGATCGGGATCATCGGTGTCGCAGCCCGTTATTTGTATCCAGACATTGATCCTATTTATGCTTTCCCTGTCTTTTTACAGCATATGAATCCGATTTTGAGCGCTATTGTGGCAACATCGCTTGTCGCATCCATTTTTGTTGGTGTCTCGACGGTTGCACTTGCTACAACCACGTTGATTATTGATGACTTTTATGTACCGAAAAAGAAACCATCACCAGAGCAGCGTATGAAGGTGACTCGGTATGTAGCTGTCATGGTTGGGATTGTGCCGCTTGTGGGGGTCGCACTTGCACCAGAGTTGCTGTCACTTTCCTTTTTTACACGAGCACTTCGAACATCGATTGCAGTTGTAGCAGCAATGGGCTTTTACTTGCCATACTTTAATTCAAATAGAGGAGCAACCATTGGTCTTGCCGCTTCAGGCATCGCCACGACGGTGTGGTATTTACTCGATAATCCATTTGGAATCGATAATATGTATGTGGCCATTATCATTCCTTTCCTAGTTCTGGTGATGGATCGATGGATCAGCCCGCCAGCTAAAAAGGATCAATCACTGAAAGGAGAATTATGATGACAAATGAAGACATCATGATCAAAATAGATGGAAAATTGCGACAAAATGAACAAGACGCAGCTAGAAAAGAAGCCTTTTTACCAACAGATTGCGTGCAAAACCATGCGGCTAATCTCATCGAACTGGATAATGGAGATTTGCTGTGTGTATGGTTTGGCGGTACGCAAGAAGGAATTCCTGATATCTCTATCTATATGTCAAGGCTCAAGCAAGGAAGTAATCAATGGACGAAGGCTGTGAAGCTGTCTGATGATTCTACACGATCTGAACAAAATCCAGTTCTTTTTCAAGAGAAAGATGGCAGGCTGTGGCTGCTTTATACAGCACAACTTTCTGGCAATCAAGATACAGCTCTTGTGAGATATCGTTTATCGGAGGATAGAGGAGAGACTTGGGGAGAGATTGGTACTTTATTTGATCAGCCGGGGACGTTTATACGACAGCCTATTGTTGTATTGGATAATGATGATTGGCTCCTTCCGGTGTTCTATTGTAAAACGATTCCTGGCGTAAAATGGACAGGAAACCGTGATGTCAGTGCTGTGAAGATTTCCTCAGATCAAGGGAAGACCTGGGAAGAGGTCACTGTGCCCAACAGTACTGGCTGTGTTCATATGAATATCGGAAAATGTGCGGATGGTTCCCTGCTTGCTCTCTTTAGAAGCCGGTTTGCTGATTCGATTTATATGAGCCGTTCAGTGGATCATGGACGGACATGGTCTGAGCCAAAAGCAACAGAGCTGCCAAACAATAACTCATCCATTCAATTTACGGTGCTCCATAATGGTCATCTTGCCCTCGTTTATAACCATATCAATGCGGATGATCAAACAGAAAGAAGGGCGTCCTTATATGATGAGATTGAGGATGAAGGCGATACACGCACGGCCATTGATACGGAGGCACGTCCAGCCTTTTGGGGAACACCTCGTGCGCCAATGACACTTGCCATCTCGACGGATGATGGTGCGACATGGCCCATCAGACGTAACCTTGAAATTGGTGATGGATATGCCATGACAAACAACTCAAAGGACAAATTGAATCGAGAGTATTCCTATCCATCCATCACAGAAGGAAAAGATGGTAGTCTGCACATTGCGTTTACTTTTTACCGGCAGGCCATCAAGTATGTGTGTGTGAAAGAAGAATGGACTCATCACACGTCTTAACCGCAAGGGATCAGTGTTTCCGTGAATTGTAACCCTCATTTTCTTCATTTATAATTGATGTTTGGAGGGTTGTCCCAATTTGCTAACATTTGGACTCCCTCAACGTATGTCTCACGATGAAGAGATAAAAAATGGGGGTCCTTTTCATGAATATAAAAGTATTAGGTATTGCGCCGTATAAAGGATTAGGCGATGTATTAATCGACCTTGCCAAAGACGAAAAAAGCATCACATTCCAGCTTGAAGTCGGAGATCTTAGGTCTGGTGTTGCACTGGCAGAACAGGCCGAGGCTCAAGGAATGGATATTATTATGAGCCGCGGGGGGACAGCTGCGCTTATTCAAAAACACGTCAACATTCCAGTGGTGGATATCCCTGTGTCAGGCTACGACTTGCTTCGTGCCCTGACGCTGATTAAAGATTACCAAGGGAAAAAAGCAGTAGTTGGATTTGAAAATATTACACAAGGTGTACGCACCATCGGAGAGTTATACGGGATCAAAATTGATATTTATACAATACAGCAAGAGGAAGAAGTGTGGGATCTTTTACAGCAGTTACAGGAGCAAGGGACACAGGTTGTACTGGGTGATGTGGTTACAGATAAAGCGGCCAAGGAGTTGGGGATGCAAAGCATGCTCATTACCTCAGGACGTGAATCTGTCAAAGAAGCGTTTCATCAAGCAAAACAAATGTACCGTTTATATAAAGAGGCGACAGCTGAGCAGCGCCTCTTTCGTGAAATGATTGACCAAGAGTCAAAAGGGATGCTGATCATTGATCAGCACAATCAGCTTTATTTTATCAATCAGCAAATGAAAGAATGGACAGAAAAAGGGTTATTTGCACCGTTTACGTCTCATGTTGATGTGATGGATTGGTGCCCGGCGCTTGAACCAGCAGTAAAAGCAGTTCGAGAAGGAAAACAAAATGGATATTCTCAAATCTCCTTTCAGCAGCAAGTGTGGCATGTCAAAGGAAGCTTATTATCTAAAGGTGAGCTACTTTTGACGATTGAGAAGCCTTCTGCTGTGATTAATAGGGAGGGGCAGCGTATATGGACGCTGGCTGCACCTGTTCATTCAGCACATCCATTTGCTCTTTTTACTGAGCAGAGTTCAAATATGAAAGATGTGATTAAAAGGGCAAAGGCGTTCAGCCAAACAGATCGATCGATTTGTCTCTATGGTGAACAAGGAACTGGTAAATCAAGCCTTGCTTTTGCTATTCACCAAATGAGCGAGAGGAAAAATGAGAGCTTTATGACGGTGCATTGCAGCCGTTTGACTGAATTAGATGATGTAAACATAATTCCGGTGCATCAAAAAGGGACGATCTTTTTGAAAGATATTGATCGTGTCCCAATGGCTATGCAGCCCCTCATGGCCGAGCGGCTTATTCATCATCAGCAGAACATTCGCTGGATGGCTGCATCTACAGTTGATTTGTTCAAATTGATGCAATCTGGGGCGTTTCATGAAGACCTATATACGTGTTTGCAGGAGCTCGTCATTCATGTCCCGCCGTTATCTGAACGGGCAGAAGATATTGAGGATATGAGCAGGTTATTTATAGCTGAATTAAATTCTCTTTATGGGACGCAGGTTGTTGGGCTGTCAGCAGATGTGATTGCCGCCTTTCAAAACGAGCGATTTAGAGAAAATGTCCGGCAGTTCAAGCGGATTATGGAGGAACTGGTGCTGACAACAAAAAGTGGATATATCACGTTGAGTAAAGCAAAGCCGGCAATTGAGCAACTTGCTTCTGAGAATGAAGAAAAACAGCTGTCCAGCTATTTACATGGCACGCTTGACGAGATTGAAAGACGAATCATTCGGACGGTACTGGAAGAAGAAAATATGAATCAATCAAAAGCAGCAAAGCGGCTGAATATTAACCGCACGACGCTGTGGAGAAAGTTAAAGGAATAATATGCAATGAGACCGAGGTGTCTAAATGACAAACGATCTATTAAAAAAAGGAGCGAACTTAGAGCAAAAGGTGATCATTGTGGCTGATGATTTAACAGGCGCAAGTGATACAGGTGTTCAATTTGTGAAGGCCGGTTTAAAAGCCTCTGTGCTGTTCCAGCCGTCATTTGAGGATATGAGCCGGTACAAGGAGGAAGATGTATTGATTGTCGATACAGACTCACGAAGTATGTCTTCTGAAAGAGCGTATAATGAGGTCAGTCAAGTGGTCCAGCCGTTTCTACAAGGGGGTTCACACCTTTTCTTTAAAAAAATAGATTCAACGTTAAGAGGAAATATAGGAATAGAGCTTCAGGCACTAATGGATCTTGGCCGGTTTGATGCGGCAGTCATTGCCCCCGCTTACCCCGATGCGAATAGATCTACGGCCTATGGGATTCATTATGTGGAGGGTGTGCCTGTTCATCTATCAGAAGCAGCGAAGGACCCAAAAACGCCTGTCCTGACATCCAGTATTTCAGACTTAATTGACGAGCAGACAAACATCAAGCCAAAACATCTTTCGCAGCAAGCGATCTATTCAGAGCTAAACGAAACGAGTCATGACGTTTCATCTTTATTAAAACATGGTCATCAATGGTTTGTGTGTGATGCAGAAACGAACAATGATTTAACACAGATCGTTGATTTGTTTATGAAGATCAATCAAAGAGTGCTTTGGGTCGGGTCAGCCGGACTCGCTGGCGCATTATCATCCTATGTCGCGAAACACCGCAATCTTTCTCATGCAAAAAAGCATGAATCTGTTCTCATCGTTTCAGGAAGTGCTTCTCAAAAAACAAATGAGCAGTTTGCTTTTTTAAGAGAAAAACACGATTGTCTCGAGGTGAAAGTGAACCCGTTGAATGTATTAAACGGCCGTGAAGCATGGGAAAGGAAATCAGTCATGGATCAGCTGCTCATGCGTCAGGATGAAGATATTCTCCTTTATACAGACGCAAGGCCAGAAATGGTTGAACAGATGTTGGCATACGGTGAAGCGAATGGCATGACAAGACAAGAAGTAGGAAGTACCTTATCTGTCTGTCTTGGTAAGATCACAAAAGACATTGTTGAATTAACAGGGGTGAAACGCCTTTTTTTAACTGGTGGAGATACGGCGCGTGCGATATGCCATGAGCTTGGAGCAGGCGGGATTCAGCTGTTGAAAGAAATTGAACCCGGCATCCCGCTTGGGCGGCTCGTTGATACGAGTGTATATGCGGTCACAAAAGCAGGGGCATATGGTCAAAAAGATTCTGTGCTCCATGCGGTTGAAGTGTTGAAAAACATAGAGGGGGTAGACGAATGGCAAAACCAATCATTGCTGTAACGATGGGAGATGCTTCTGGGGTTGGTCCTGAAATTATTTTAAAAGCCTTCCAGCAAAGCCGTTTACATGAAGAAGCCGTTCTATTTGTCATTGGAGACACCCATATATTAAATAGGGCGAAAGATTTTGTGAATACAGATGTGGAGATTGTCAGTATTAAAGAACCGGAGGAAGCGGAACAAGTAAAAGCTGGTGCCGTTCCTTGTCTTGATCTTCATCTATTAACAAGCGATATTCCAGTAGGAGAGATTTCAAAAGAAGCAGGGAAAGCCGCTTTTCGATATCTTGAAAAAGCCATTACACTTGCGAATGACTGTAGAATTGACGGCATTTGTACAGCACCGTTAAACAAGGAAGCACTTCATAAGGCTGGTCATATGTATCCAGGGCATACAGAAATTTTAGCTGACCTGACAGGTACGGACGATTATGCCATGATGCTGGCAGCTCCTAATTTAAAAGTGGTGCATGTGACGACACATATCGGATTAATGGATGCCATCTTAAAAATCAATCCTGAGCGTGTATACACAACGATTAAACTGGCTCATGATACCCTCGTTCGGTCTGGTATCCCTGCACCTAGAATTGCTGTGTGCGGGATTAATCCACATGCCGGGGAGAATGGTCTGTTTGGAAACGGAGAAGAAGAGGAGAAGATCATTCCAGCGGTAGAACGAGCACAGGATGAAGGGGTTCAAGTATTTGGCCCGCTACCAGCTGATACACTGTTCTTTAGGGCGACAAGAGGCGACTTTGATATCGTTGTGGCGATGTATCATGATCAAGGGCATGGACCAATCAAGGTGCTTGGCTTAGAATCAGGCGTTAATATCACAGTTGGATTGCCTATAATCCGTACAAGTGTCGATCATGGGACAGCATTTGATATTGCAGGAACAGGAAAGGCTGATTCTGCGAGTATGGAAGAAGCCATTCGGCAGGCAATCATGCTTTCTGGTACGAGAGAGAACCGATAGTAAAAGTGAAAGAGCCTTCCAATGGAGGCTCTTTCTTTAGTTCATATACGTTCCGCCATTCATATTGATGGTTTCCCCTGTGATGAAATCTGACTGATCAGAGGCTAAAAAGGTGACGGCGTTTGCGACTTGCTGCGGTGTTCCAATTGTTTTCAGAGGAATTCTTTCTAAAACAGATCTACGGTATTCATCACTCCACTGTTTGCTCATGTCTGTCTCAATTGGCCCAGGACAGACAGCATTTACATGAATGTGATGTGCTGCTAATTCTTTGGCAAGATGCATCGTTAAGTAATTGATACCTGCCTTTGAAACGCCGTAAGCAGGTGATGCATTGTGATGAGGGGTTTTGCCAGTAGTTGAACTCATGTTGACAATCTTCCCGCCTTGCTGTTTGATCATGTCAGGAATGACTGCTTGACACATGAGAAACGTACCCGTCAAATTAATATCAATTAGTCTTTTCCATTCATCAACAGATGTATCGACTGTTGATTTCCGCAAATTGATCCCAGCATTATTGACCAATATATCAATCTGTCCGAAATGTTCTTTCGCCTTCTCAACGAGGGAGGCAGCTGTCTCTGGTAAACTCGCATCACCAGCGACATAAACAGCGCGTGGTTCTTCTTTATTCATAGAGGAGCAAACGTCTTGCAATAGTACTTCATTCGTTCCGTTCAGCACCACTTTAGCTCCTTTAGAGACAAATGCCTCCGCAATGGCGCGGCCAATCCCTCTGCTTGCACCAGTAATAATTGCTACTTTGTTTTGTAAAGTCATCTATCATCCCGCCCATCTATCATAATTAAAAAGCGCTTTCATTTATTATAAAATGTGATGTTTCATCATTCAACATATAAAGTGGAAATGAAGAGGTTTTGGATAAAAGTGTTTCATAATAAAACAAATACATCTTTTCCACTTCAGGGTATACTAAAAGGAACAAGCAATAGAGGGGGAAAACAGGTGAAACTTTATACAAAAACCGGAGATCAAGGTCAAACAGGCTTGATTGGCGGACGGGCTGATAAAGATGACGCAAGAGTAGAAGCGTACGGTACATTAGATGAGGCGAATAGTTTGATTGGACTTGCCCAGGCAAACTTGAGGCAGCATGGCGAATTGTTTCAAGATGTTCTGTCAGAGCTGATGGTCATACAGCATGAACTGTTTGACTGCGGCGGTGATTTAGCAGCGGTGAAACCACCGAAAGAAGGCAAGTTAACAGAAGAATCTGTGACAGTCCTTGAAAAGCGAATGGACGTGTATGTAGAAGAAGCCGCACCGCTGACTAAATTTATTTTACCTGGCGGCCAGGAAGGCGCTGCCCTCTTACATGTGGCTCGAACAGTTGTCAGGAGAGCCGAGCGGCATATTGTGACACTCGCAAAGCAGGAGGAAATTCCAGCAGTTACGCTCACATATGTGAACCGTCTATCCGACTATTTATTTGCTGCCGCCCGTATTGTGAATCATCGGCTTGGTGAAGCAGATGTTGAATATGAACGAAGTGCCAACGTGTTTCGTTCCAAATGAGGAAAAGCACTCTTCTAGTCGAAGAGTGTTCAGCGTGTAGGCAAACCCTCGCATTCTTTGTCAGTCCTGCGTGCCGGTGCTCACGAATGTCCAATTCGCTCCGCAAAAGTAACTGTTCTTCCTAGACTGCAAAGGTTTTCTATCACACTGAAAAGAAGACAAAGAGCTAAAATAAAGTTCATTTTAGCCCTTTGTCAATAATCTGAGCACTCTTCTAGTCGAAGAGTGCTTTTTCTATAGATTCAACCGCTCAGTCTGAGCCATGTTACGACTCTGGTCGCAACCAAAGATCAATCTACGACACGTTTTGCCGGCTTCCTTTTTTGACTATAGTTAAAGCAAGGAGCAAGAAAGGAGGCATGAAGATGAAAATCACAAGTAAAACCATCATCGGTTCAATCCTGATGTTTATCGGTTTATCCATCTTCTTTGGTGGTTCATTGGGCGGGCTGATCCCGACTTTGATTGGGGCCTGGCTCATTTATGTAGGTGTCAAAAAATATGATAAAGGCAGTAAAACAACAGGGGTCATACTCACTATTATCGGTGTATTGCTCGTCGCACAGTCGCTGCCATTTTTACTCGGAATCGCATTTGCTGGAGTACTTCTCTACTTTGGCTGGAAGATGATCAATGGTGAATCTGCAAAGGAATCATCCGGCAGAACAACATATATGGAGCCAAACACGGCACCGAACATGGAAGAATCTATGCACACGTCATTTGATCAAGAATGGGAAGATTTTTTAAAGAAAAAATAAAGGGAGGAATATGAAATGGTATTAAGAAGAGTACGTGATATGTTTGTTGCAACAGTCAATGAAGGCTTAGATAAATTGGAGAATCCGCGTGTCATGCTGAATCAATATGTTCGTGATATGGAGGACGATATTGCCAAAGCGAAACATGCGATCATTAAACAGCAAACCATTCAGCAAGGTTTCTTGAGAAAAGCAGAAGAAACAGAAGCATTTGCTGATAAGCGAAAGAAACAGGCGGAGCTGGCGTTTCAGGCAGGAGAAGAAGAACTTGTACGGAAAGCACTGACTGAAATGAAGTATTTTGAAGAAAAGCACAACGAATATCAAGAAGCCTATCAGCAATCTGTTAAACAGCTGAAAGAGCTGAAAGAACAGTTGCAGCATCTAGAAACAAAACTGCGTGATGTTAAAGACAAGAAGCAAGCGCTGATTGCAAGAGCCAATGCCGCACAGGCAAAGCAGCATATGAATGAATCTATGAATAAGGTTGATAGTGAAAGTGCTTATAAAGAATTTCTACGCATGGAGAATCGTATAGAGGAAATGGAGACAAAAGCGGGCAGCTATGCACAATTTGCCGATCAGGGTGCTTATGCTCATCTTGATTACGCTGATGAGGTTGAAAAGGAATGGCAAAAGCTTCAACGATCAAAGCAGCCTGAGAAACAGCCGGCAAACTAATGGAAATGTGTCAAAACGGAAGAAAAACAGGATTTTTCTTCCGTTATTTGATTTCTTTCTGTTTCGCTTTTCCTTATAATAAAAAGGTCAAAGGATAAAGGGATGGTATAAATGAAACGGTTCATTGGTCTAATTTGTATACTTGTTGGTGTTTTTTTGATGATTGGGATGCTTTTCAAAAATGGAGATCTCTTTCATTTGAGCTTTTCTCGTGATAAAGCGGTCACAACAGCTTCAGCGAAAAAGGATGAGGTTGAACAATTAGATATCTCTCTTTCTGGATTTCGCATCAAGGTGAAGCCGGAAGATCGTTCGGATATTTCTGTGATGGTTGTGAATGGAAAAGGGAAAATGTATGCGGAACAAACAGGCGGAACATTCAAAGTCCGTGCTGAAAATAAAGGATTTTTGTTTTTCTCTGCATTTGAAAAAGGAGAACTCTTAGTCAAAATTCCAACAGGTTATCATAAAGATGTGAAAATAACAGGTGGAATCGGCGTGAGCGAAGTAAATGGCGAAGGAAAGCTGTCTCTTCAAGATGTGACGCTCAAATCAACGAGCGGAAACCTCACAGCTGAGAACTTCTCAGCAAATCGAGTGGAAATCAAGGCGACTTCTGGCAGACTCTCAGTGTCTCATATTGATGCGAAGGAAAGTGATATTGGTGCCACTTCTGGTCGTGCTGATATTCAAGATGTAAAAGGAAAGCTGCAATTAGGCATGACAAGCGGCAGGCTGACAGCAAGCTTTGATACAATTGATTCACCAGTCGACTTTCACATGACATCAGGCAGTGCGAAATTGAACTTGCCAGATGAGGGAGATTTCAAAGTCCAAGTGAAAAAAACGAGTGGACGTATTGATCATTCGTATGGTTTTGACCAAGCGGATAGTGAAGGCCGAGGTTTTACAGGCACGCATGGGAAAGGGACACACTTAGTCGATATTGAGATGACAAGCGGAAACTTAAAATTGCGGTAAACAAACGTAAAAAGGAAGGAGGCGAGTCAACTGCGTTTTTCTAGAAATCAAATTTTAGGCATCATTGTGGTGATTTTCGGTATTAATCTTTTTCTCAAAATTATTGGGATTGGGGCAGACCTATTTTGGCCAGTGTTTTTTGCTCTAGCTGGTTATTGGCTGCACTCTCGATCTAAACGTTGGCTCGGTTCGGTTTCCTATATTTTTGCAGGCTTTCTCTTCTTGAAGTTTCTACTAAATATCACGTTTAGTTTGACTGGGTATTTATTTGCTGCCTTTTTGATCTATGCGGGCTATCGTTTATTGAAAAACAAACCTGTTTTTGATGTCGATAAAAAGGAATCATCAGACGATGGAAAGCCTTCACTGAAAGTCAATCTTGAAAAAGAGGGCGATCAGAAGAAAACAAAAAGCCAGACAAAGCCGCGCAAAGAACATGATTTCTTCATCGGTGAAGTCAGGCTGATGAAAAAACCATTTCAATTAAGCGATTTGACCATTTCAGGTTTTATTGGCGATGTCAAAATCGACTTATCAAAGGCAATCATTGCTGAGGAAGAGAGTACGATCGTCATTAGTGGACTCATCGGAGATGTCGATATTTATGTACCGCAGGATATTGAAGTGTGTGTGAGTGCTTCGGCGGCGATTGGTGATATGAAAATCATTGATGAAAAAAGAAGCGGGTTCGGCAGTAAAGTGTATGTCATGACAAATGATTATGATGAGAGCAAGCGAAAAGTGAAAATCTCCATTTCTCTCCTGATAGGGGATGTGGATGTGAGGTACTTATGAGGAAACTGCATTTAGGCATCCAGTGGCAATCTGTTCGTCTTGCAGTCGGTATCTCGCTTGGTGTTGTCATCATGACGACACTCCCGATGTTTTTTTATTACCAGCTTGATCCCATGATTTTACTGTCTACGCGGTGGTTCGGCATCCCGTTTTTTTGTATTTTGCTCATTATTAGTCTCGCCATTGGTGTATCAGCGGGGCATGTGTTTGGCTATCAGCATAAGAAGCGGCTGGATCAGCTTGTAGAGTCGATTTTGAAGTTTGAAAATGGGAATTTTGCCTATAGACTGCCTTCTCTAGGTGATGATGAAATTGGTTTGGCGGCAGATCAATTAAATGAAATGGCGAAACGAGTGGAAGGGCAAGTAGCCTCCTTACAAAAGCTCTCAAATGAGCGAGCTGAATGGCAGGTTCAAATGAAAAAATCGGTTGTCTCAGAAGAGCGTCAGCGTCTAGCGCGTGAGCTGCATGATGCAGTCAGCCAGCAGCTATTCGCCATTTCGATGATGACGTCTGCGATTCTTGAAGGGATGAAGGAAAAGGATGAAAAGATTTTAAAGCAAATGCGTCTTGTGGAACGAATGGCTGGCGATGCACAAAATGAGATGCGTGCACTCCTTTTGCATTTAAGACCGATCACCCTTGAAGGAAAAGACTTGAAAAAAGGCTTGATTGAGCTACTCAATGAATTTCAGGCAAAGCAGCCAATTGATATTGATTGGGAAATAGAAGATGATGCTCCGCTGTCTAAAGGGGTGGAGGACCATCTGTTCCGAATTGTGCAAGAAGCCCTTTCCAATGTGTTTAGGCATGCAAAGGCGACAAAGGTGACAGTACGTCTGCTTATTCGGAACCGTCAAGTTCAATTGAAAATTATCGACAACGGGATTGGTTTTCAAACAGATCATGTGAAGACTGCTTCCTACGGACTTGAATCGATACGAGAAAGAACAAGTGAAGTAGGCGGTGTCGCAGAGATTATGTCATTTGAGGGAAAAGGCACACAAATTGATGTGAAGGTTCCCATTTTTGATGAAGGAAAAGGAGAGAACGTTCGATGATTCGAGTGCTTTTAATTGACGATCACGAAATGGTGAGAATGGGTCTTGCTGCTTTTTTAGAGGCACAGGCGGATATTGAAGTCATCGGTGAAGCGTCAGATGGACAAAAAGGTGTAGAACTAGCGGTTGAATTAAAGCCAGACGTGATTTTAATGGACCTTGTCATGGAAGGCATGGATGGCATCGAAGCAACGAAAAGAATTTGTCAGGAAATAGAGGATGCCCGGATTATTGTACTGACGAGCTTTATTGATGATGATAAAGTGTATCCAGTGATTGAGGCTGGTGCTTTAAGCTATCTTTTAAAAACATCGAAAGCAGGAGAAATTGCTGATGCCATCAGGTCTGCAAGTATCGGCGAACCAAGGCTTGAATCAAAAGTAGCTGGAAAGGTCATGAACAAACTCCGCCATTCATCAAATGGGTCCATTCTGCACGATTCGTTAACCGCAAGAGAAATGGAAATATTAAAGCTGATTGCCGATGGGAAATCGAATAAGGTCATTGCTGAGGAATTGTTTATTACCATCAAAACAGTCAAGACGCATATTACCAACATTCTTTCCAAGCTTGATGTAGAAGACCGCACACAAGCGGCCGTGTATGCACATCGCCATAAGCTGATTCAATAAAAAAACAGCTTTCAAATGAAAGCTGCTGGAACATGCACAAAATTAGTCCTTCTGTCCTGTGATTGGACGTTCGGATAGTTGATGGAGCTCAGGAACTGGAAAAGCCTCCTGCTCCTCGGCCGATTTGTCTTCCAGGGTTTTCTTCATCTCGGAAAGCAGCTTGACGCTTTCCTTTGCCACTGCAGCTTTTTTCTCTTGCAAATCAATGATCTGTGAAAGTCCAACAAATAAACCGCCTCCAATCAGAAGGAGCGCAGGGGTTTGTCCATAATAAATCACGATCAAAAATGTGCTTGAAAAGCTGTCGGCTTCAATGAAGAAATCTTCTTTTGATTGCATGAATACCACGACTAACAGAAGTATTCCTAGAATCAAAAATAGAATGCCGGCCGAAAGTAAAGCTCGTTTCATGATTGACACCCTTTTTTTCTTACCATTTTAACATACTCTATTAGGATTGTGTTGCGCCCTTAGTCCCGAAGTCACGGATTTTCACATTTACCTTGTAACGAATATCCGATTCACTAAAAATGTCATCCCAATGTTTTGCTTCTTTTCGGAATTCCTTCGGATAGGCAATACTCGCTTTTTGATAAAATCCACAAATATCTGCTTTGATCTCATGCTGTAATTCCCCGATAAAATCTTTTACATTTTCCTCAAGTCGATGTGCCACGACTTTCTCAATTTCTTGGAGGTATTTTTCATTAAATGAATTTTCCCGTTCATTCCAATCCTCAGACAATCTTCCATCAAGCTCCACTGACACATCAAATTCATATTTGCCACTGGCTGTTTTATGGGTGTCAATGTTGTGTTTGATTTTAAAGATCTCAAAAGAATAAATGCTATGTTCATATTGGAATTCAATCACTCCGCCTGTTGCATCTCCAGTCAGCAGGTTGTAGGACTGCACCGCTAAAGGAGAGATGTTGGTGAGAAATCGTTTGTTCTGAATAATCGAGGCACCATCCAGCATTAATTTGCCCTGACTGACACTGACTTTCGGAATGGCAAAGGATACGTTGTTTTGCATAGCAGAAGAAATATCTCCTAAGGAAACGGGCTTGAACATACGAATGGTCGTTTTTGTATTCGAAGAAATATCGTATAAGGTGGAAGCGGCAGGCTGGCCGTCGTCATTGATTTTCAGCATATCTCCAGGCTTCTCAGAGGCCATAAAGACAAGGCTTCCTCTTCGTGTTTCATTGTCCCGAATGAATTGATTGATGACCAAATCGAAATTATTTTCATTGATAAGGTCTTGAGAAAACAAATAAACCCTCAGCTGCTGAGCAAAAATGCGGTGTGTTTTTAGGGCCGTTGTACGAAAAATTTGGTGTATGGAATCACCGCTTGTCTCAATAATCTTCGTCGGATCTTTCACGCTTGATTCTTGCTCAATTTTTTGCGGAACGAGCACCTGCATAGACAGCTTCAATTTATGTCCGTCATCTCCTTTATCTACAGCAAATCCAATTGCCATGTTGAGCTCCTCGATATTTGTACTATCCCAGCACCCGCATAATAGAATCAGTGAGAAGAGCGCAAGAACCGCTTTCTTTTTCATGCTGTTTTCCGCCTCCTTTTGAAAAATACGATGATAAATAAAAGAAACGGGAGTATACCAAATAGAAGAAAGAACAAGTTGTTTACGTAGGTTAAATAGTCTCGGACCGTATCAACATCTTTTGGGAAAAGAGCGGCAAAGAAGATCACAATGCCCATCAAGGCGAGCGCGATTTTTTTAGGGAATTTAGTCAATTTGATGACTCCTATCGTAGCAAAAAACGTATATCCTACAAAGCTCGTATAAAGCTGGACAAGCCAAACAATCAGCAAAAAGGATTCAATCCGTTCAATAAAAATCCCCTGAATATCAAATGATTGAAATAAGGCAATGGTCGGCCACGTCAGAGTCGCCGTTTCTTTCACCGTGAGCGCACCAACCACAAGAATATAGGTGAAAATATAGATGATCGCAGGAATCAAAAAGCCGATGGAGCCATATGCAAAAGTGTGTTTTTGCGTATTCATATAGGCAGGCATGAAAAGCATCATTTCAATGCCGACAAACGAAATGGCCGAAGCATTCAAGGAATTGAAAACAGGGGAAATGCCCTCTCCTAAAACTGGCCGTAGGTTATCGAGCTTAAACTCTTGTACACTAAGTCCGTAGGCTACAAATAAGATGATGAGTGTGACAATCAGAAAAAAAGGGCACAGCCGGGCAAAATCTCCAATCCCCCCAATCACAAGGTAAAAACCAACCAAAATAAAGCTGATCATCGTCACGGCTACCGGTGTGTTTTGAAGTAGAAAGAATTTCACCATCTCAGACATGGCTCGTACTTCATAGCTGGCAACGCCGAGAAAGTAAATAATAATCAACAGGTTGGCAAGTGAGCCAATCCATTTCCCAAGTCCTTCTTTTGTATAGTCATAGTAGGAAGAAAAGGAGACCTTTTTCATCATGAGCACATTGACAAAAATGAACACAATGTATATCACACTCATGAGTAAGAGTGCAATCCAGCCGTCAGGTGTAGGCGCAGCTTGAGCCATTGATCTTGGCAGAATCATCATACTTGCACCTAGTGTGGTATTGGCGATAATGGCACTTGCCTGATAGCTTGTGATCGACTCTTTATGATTGACCATGTCGTTCCCCTTTCTTTTGATTTTTCAAAGGCAATCTGATGATGGAATTGTCCTCATTTTTATAACTGAACACAAAATCTGGTGAAAAATATGGGGTGCCAAAGCTTTTTTGTCTTGTCAAATGAGTGAGTAAGACGAGCATAAACAGGACAAGTCCATATAAACCGAATGCAGCTGCAGTAAACATGGACACAAAGCGAAGGACACGAAATGATATCCCCATTCCATATTGAGGAAAGGTAAAGGATGCAAGTGCAATGACGCTGACAATAATGACCATAATGGAGCTGACGATATGGGCTTGTACGGCTGCCTGCCCAATGACAACACCGCCCACAAGTCCGATTGTTTGTCCAAGTGGATTAGGAAGCCTTAACCCAGCCTCTCGCAGCAGCTCAATGGTCATTTCCATGATGAGTGCTTCCACAATAGGAGGAAAGGGGACATTCTCTCGTGTGCTTGAGATGGAAATAGCTAAAGTTGTGGGCAAAAGACCTTGATGGAAGGACACAAGGGCAATATAAATGGCTGATAAAAACAATGTGAGAAAGATGGACGTAAAACGTAGCAAACGAATAAGAGAGGCGGCGATCCATCTTTCATAATAATCATCAGGTGACTGCATAATCGTCGCGAGGGAAGCAGGCACAATTAAGATAAAAGGCGAATGATCGACAAAGATGGCGACGCGCCCATTGTTTAAAGCAGATGCCACTTTATCAGGCCGTTCTGTGTTTTGAATTTGCGGAAAAGGAGAATACACATTGTCTTCAATGAGCTCCTCAAGAACGCCTGAGTCTTGAATATCATCAATGGTGACTTGTTTGAGGCGTTTTTTTACCTCTTTTAAAACAGAGGGCTCAACGATACCATCAATGTACATGATCGATACTTGGGTGTATTTCTTTTCGCCGATTTTCATGTCTACTGTTTTGAGATCAGGGTTTTTCAAACGCTGTCTGACGAGAGCTAAGTTCGTGTTGATATCTTCAATGAAACCAATCTTTGGTCCTCTTACGACGGTTTCAGATGTAGCATCTCCTAAATTGCGTTTCTTCGTTCCATGTGTTTCTAAAATATAAGCGTGCTGAAATCCATTAATCAGTACGACACAATGTCCTTGAAAAATGGCATCTACCAGCTCTTCAGAGGTTTCCACCGTACGAGTTGTCATCATTGATAAATTGGATTCTAGCTTCTCTTTTGTTAGAGTTGCATGATCTTGCAATAGCAGTTTTAAGAAGGTTTGAATCTGCATCGCTTCGTTCATTTCTTTAATGTATAAATAGTAGACAACCTGTCCATGAGGCAATGTTTTTTTCTCATGGATCAAATCATCCATGTCCTTTAACTGAGGGAGAATGGCAGAGAGATTATCGTATAAGTGCTCTTTCAATGGAGTTTGATTCAAATGGATCACCCGCCTCAATTTCTTTTTCTTAGCATTACCTGCTTGAAAAAACAATATTCTGTGTTACATTATTTTGTGGTATATGAAAGAATCACGGTGTTGGAGGAAAGAAGATGGCGCAAATTCGTTTAGCAGGAACAAAAGAGGAGATCGACCTTATTCTACAGTCGTTTGACAAGCATTATGAGGTGACTTATACGTCAAAAGATTACGGAAAAACAAATCCAAAATACAAATATTCCAAAGATGTTCGTGTTTATATTGAACTAAAATTAAAATAAAGATAAAATTTTAATTGAAAACGCTTAAAGGATTTTCGTTTTTTGTATAGAATAGAGTTGAGTGATGAAGCTATGGAGGGATACATAATGACAGAATTTAGAATCGAAAAAGATACAATGGGCGAAATCAAGGTGCCACAGGACAAGTTCTGGGGTGCACAAACACAACGAAGCAAAGAAAATTTCAAAATCGGTTCTGAGAAAATGCCAAAGGAAGTTGTGAATGCGTTTGCAATTTTGAAACGTAGCACAGCGATTGCGAACGAACGTCTAGGCAACTTAGAAAGTGAAAAAGCAGAAGCGATTGCTGCTGTATGTGATGACATCATCAGTGGAAAATATGACGAGCATTTCCCACTTGTTGTATGGCAAACAGGAAGTGGAACACAAAGTAACATGAACATGAACGAAGTTGTTGCAAATAGAGCAACTGCTTACTTGAAAGATAAAAATAGTGAATTCAGCATTCACCCGAATGATGATGTCAACCGCAGCCAAAGCTCAAATGATACATTCCCAACGGCTATGCACGTGGCAGCTGTTTTAGCTGTGTACAAAAAGCTATTGCCTGCGATTGACCAGTTAAGAGCGACGCTTGATGAGAAAGCAAAAGCATACCAAGAGATCGTGAAAATTGGCCGTACGCATTTGCAAGATGCAACACCTCTTACAGTGGGCCAAGAGATTAGCGGCTGGGTGTACATGCTTGATCGTTCAAAAGAAATGATTTTAGAATCTACTGAAAAAATGAGAGAACTTGCCATTGGCGGAACAGCTGTTGGTACGGGAATTAACGCACATCCTGAGTTTGGTAAATACGTGGCAGAAGAAATCAGCCAGTTAACAGGTCAAACGTTCAATTCTTCACCAAACAAATTCCATGCGCTGACAAGCCATGATGAAATCACATATGCACACGGTGCGCTTAAAGCACTTGCAGCTGACTTAATGAAAATTGCCAATGATGTGAGATGGCTTGCAAGTGGTCCTCGTTGCGGAATTGGTGAATTGATCATTCCTGAAAATGAGCCAGGCAGCTCCATTATGCCAGGAAAAGTCAACCCAACTCAAAGTGAAGCTTTAACAATGATTGCCGCACAAATCATGGGGAATGATGCAACAATCGGTTTTGCCGCAAGCCAAGGAAACTTCGAGCTGAACGTATTTAAGCCGGTCATCATCTATAACTTCTTGCAGTCAGTTGAATTGCTTGCTGATGGTATGAACTCATTCCATGACAAGTGTGCCGTTGGAATTGAACCAAACCTAGAAACGATCGAGAAAAACCTAAACAATTCATTGATGCTTGTGACGGCACTCAACCCGCACATCGGATATGAAAATGCAGCGAAAATTGCGAAGCTTGCGCACAAAGAAGGATTAACGCTAAAAGAAGCTGCCCTTCAATTAGAATTATTAACAGAAGAGCAGTTTGAAGAGTTTGTGAAACCAGAAGAAATGGTGACACCGAAAGCAAAATAAGACACCAGAGGCCTCTGTGCCTCTGGTTTTTTTATGGAAACTTCCTGAAATCACAGAAAAGAAGTTTGATTGTTTGTCACAATCATAAACCCAGGGCAAGCAAGCCCTGGGTTTTATAAATGATCTTCTTTTAGAATGCGTAATAAGGAGCCGGAGACCGGCTGAAGCGGTGTGTATAATTTCAATTGATAAAGCATGCCTTTGACGATGACTTGTCTTGGTTTTTGTTTGTTTAACTCGTTTTCTAAAATGCCAAGCGCTTCAAATAAATCTGGCTCGTCTTTCACTTCATAATGTGCTTCTGCCAGCTCTCTTAATTCTTTTAATAGAGATTCTGTGAGCGGGTCAAATGATCGTTCATAAATCGGGCCGAACCAGTCGCTTGCTTGGTCCACAGAAATGAGTGGATGGTCATTGCGCTTCATCATACCGCCCATTAGATCATCGATACGGTGAATCATTGTTGCGGCAAGCTCCTCTGCTTCGAGCTGAAAATCATATAAAATGGCAAGCTCAAAGTAAACGTGACTCATGCCCTCAATCGTTAAACATAGATCAGCCATATAAGGAATGGCCGCATCTCCATACACTTGCTTAATGTTATCAATGTGCAACTGAATCGTCGCAAGTCGAATTTGCTTTGCGAGCTGTTGCGTTTCTTCGTTCAATGGGAGCGCCCTGTCGCTTAGCTGCATTTTAATAAAATCTTTTTGCTGCAAAATATTATCGTAATAGACAGTGAGCTGTTTCCGGTAGGCCTCTTTTGGTGTGCCGCCCTCTGTTTGAACCTCATGAATCCGGGTAAATACCTTATCGTAATAGTAATGCAAGATCGAAATAAGTAGTGCTTCCTTCGATTTGAAATAAAGGTAAAACGCACCCTTTGACATGTGGCATTCATCCGCAATTTCCTGAACAGACGTTGTATTATAGCCTTTGCTGGCAAATAACTTCATACCAGCCTCAATAATCATTTTTTCTTTCTTTTTCAATATGAATGTCATCCTTTCTTACCGAGCGACAAATGTCTTAGGAAACGTGCGCAAAGAGATGTGACTTATCGGTCATAAACGACAAAACTTTTCAAAAATTAATCAGATTGTAACTTGTTTTTTACAGTGTAATTCTTTATATTATAAAGTAAGGTGACCAACCGGTCAAAAATGTGAAAGGATGATGTTCCATGAGAGAAATTGATGATATGATTAGACGCTTGAAAGCAAAAGGAATTCAAGTAGAAAAAGTCAAAATGCCGAAAGAGACAACCATTGAAAAGAAATGGATGTATCAAGCTGGCAAGAAGATCAAAGCCACATACCGTGATTTCAATGGGTATTCATTCATCTAAAAAAAGACTGCGGTGTAAAACCTACAGCCTCTTCTTTGGAACAGTGATCGTATAGCGTACACCTAGTTCATCATTTTCAATTGATATGGACGCTTGATGCATCGAAAGAATTCGTTTGACAATGCTTAATCCAATGCCGAATTCGCCCTTTTTTCCCTTACTAAAAGGTTCGTATAGGCTGGATAGCATGTGTTCTTCAATTGGAGGGCCATCATTACGAATGACGATGCGAATTTGATCCTCTTCCTGCTTCATATGAATATCAATTTTATTTTTTGCGTAGCGAAGTTGATTTTCTAATACATTTTCAAATAATTTGCTCCATTGTTCTGGATCGCCTTCAAGTGCAGCCTCATCATCTAAGTCCACGTTCCACTGCAATTCATTTTTCGACCAGCGTAAACGGTCAACCACTTCCAGCATTGTATTACTCACAAGGAAGGGAGAATGCGCCGGATGTTGTTTTGATAAATAATCAAGCTTTGTTAAATACAGCAAATCTTTGATTTTCTTCTCAAGCTTTTCCGCTTCGCCTTCAATCACTTCCACCGTTTGTTCAAGATCTCCTTTAGGGAAAATTCCATCTTTAATAGACTGCGTATAACCGCGGATGACCATCACAGGTGTTTTTAAGTCGTGTGATATATTTTGCAAAAGCGTTCGTTCTGTTTCATCCTTTTGAATGAGCTTTTGTCTCATTTCTTCAATCGTATGCCCCAGCTTGCCAATTTCATCTTGCCGGTCAACCATCACAGGATCGTCCCAGTCTTCTTGTGCAATGCGCTTGACGTGCTTTTCAAACGCGACGATTGGACGTGATAAGTAGCGGGCGAGCCAAATCGATGGAATCCAGCTTAGTAAAATAACAGTTCCTAAGATGAAAATCAGCTGTTTAAACAGTGTAAAGGACAAGTCATCTCGATAAGAATCGGGTGCATATGACAAGAGAATATATTGTGTATTGCCAGTTGAGACTTTTTTGATCACAAAAAAGATATGCTGGCCATTCACTTCTTCAGAATAGCGTTTTGTTGCGCTTTTTTGTTTTTTAACAAAGGACTGCACTTTTTCAATAAAGGCATGCGGGAAAAACTGAGCCATTTGATTTAATTCATCTGACGGAATCAGAATGTGCTGAACCGAGCGGTTTTCTGGTGTCGACTTTGGTGAGCCGTCTCGATTCAGAGGGTATTCTGTTAACACTTGCTGCTCGTTTTCGATGTTTTTATAAATTTCATTCGTAAAGAAGCTGCGTAATGTATTTGAAAATAAAATGATCAGGACAATCGAGATGGTGAGTAAAATGCCAGAGATGACAACCCAAATTTGAAAAGCGAGTGGTTTGTTCTTCATCCTTTTAGCATCCTATAGCCAAATCCATAAATGGTCTCGACTTTTAAGTCAGGCATTTTTTTTCGCAGCCGTCTGACAAGATCATCGACCACACGATCTGTCCCGAAGTAATCGTGCCCCCAGATCTTGACGAGGATATCTTCCCGGGAAAAGGCATGTCCTTGATGATGGGTAAATAAGAGCAGCAAATCAAATTCCTTAGACGTTAAGTTAATCAGCTGATCTCCTTCATACACCTCTCTTACGTCCTCGTGAATGATATAGGAAGAAACGGGTGTGACGCTTTGCTGAGGTGTGTCACTGTTTTTATATACAAGCTCCAGCAGCTTTTGCACGCGGATGATCAGCTCGCGCGGAAGAAAGGGTTTCGCAATATAATCACTGCTCCCGAGTTCTAAGCCAAGCACACGATCAATATCTGCATCACGTGCCGAAATAAAAATGACCGGTACGTCAGGCGAGGCTGCTTTGATTTCTTTAATGAGTGTGTAGCCGTCCGTATCAGGCAGCATAATATCTAAAATCCATAGATGCGGTGGCTTGTTCATGGCCGCGCGTGCCGCTTCTCCGGTTAAAAAAGAGGACACATTCCAATTTTCACTCTCTAAATATTTGGTTAACAGTTCATTTAAATTCTGCTCATCTTCAACTAAATAAATGGTGTACGACAAAGTCTTCCACATCCTCTCAACGTCATTATAACGGGATACAAAGGCGGCATGTCAACAATCACACGCTTTTTTCACAATTTCACATATTCTTCTCATTATTATCCCATAATGTTTGTTTATGATAAGCTCAAGGGAAAAAAGGGCATAGACAAAAGGCTAATGAATAGGTGCTTTTCACCAATGTGCACACCTTGCTTTTTTTCTATGAATAAGTATTATATAATTTGACATATTGTCATAAAGAATTTTTCAATGATATTGCCATTAAGAGGACATGAGTCCTGTCTAGACATATGAATGAAGCATTTCATGAAAATGATGCAAAGGAGTGCAAGCGATGGATTTCCGAAGAGAAGATGAAGAGAAAAAAATGAATGATCAAGAACACACACATCAAGAGAATGAGAAACAAATAGAAGAACCAGAAAAAGAGAAAGAACTCGTTTTTCACCATCATGAAAACGAAGCATCTGCCTCTCAGGAGAGGGTGACAAATGGGTCTCCTCAAGTGATTGATGACCGTTCGTCTAAAAAGGAGAAAAAACGAAAGGCTGCATGGCTAAGTCCGATTCTTGGAGGGATTATTGGTGGCGGTCTTGTGCTTGGCATTACACCGCTTTTACCGCAGTCACAAGATACAGCGGCAAACACTCAAACCCAAACAGCATCAAGCGAACCGGCTTCATCTGAAAATTTCTCAACAAAACAAATCACCAATGCGACGAATGTTGCTGATATGGTAGAAGATTTAGAGCCGGCGATTGTAGGGGTCTCAAACTATCAATCTACACAAAACTCGTTCGGTCTTAGCGGTGATTCAACTGAAGCAGAAGCTGGAACGGGTTCTGGTGTCATCTTCAAAAAAGATGGAAAAAAAGCATACATTATCACCAATAACCATGTAGTCGAGGGTGCCAATAAATTAAAGGTCACACTATACGATGGGAAAACAAAAGATGCGAAGCTTGTCGGCAGTGACGTAATGACAGATTTAGCTGTCGTGGAAATAAATGCTGACGGCATTGATAAAGTTGCAAGTTTTGGAGATTCTTCTAAGCTACGTGCTGGAGACAAAGTCATTGCAATCGGGAACCCGCTCGGTGCGCAGTTCTCTGGTACAGTAACAGAAGGGATTATTAGTGGTCTCGATCGTACCGTTGAAGCCAATACATCATCTGGAACTGTTGAGATGAATGTACTTCAAACAGATGCAGCCATTAACCCTGGAAACAGTGGCGGTCCGCTGATCAATACAGACGGTCAAGTCATCGGCATCAACAGCTTGAAAATTAGCGAAAGCGGAGTAGAATCACTCGGATTTGCGATCCCAAGTAACGATGTAAAACCGATCGTAGATCAGCTGTTGAAAAATGGAAAAGTCGAACGTCCTTACCTTGGCGTACAAATGATTGACCTTGAGCAAGTGCCTGAAACGTATCAGGAAAATACACTTGGCCTATTTGATAAACAAATCGGTAAAGGCATCTATGTAAAAGATGTTTCAAAAGGATCTCCTGCACAAAAAGCAGGCTTGAAGTCTGGAGATGTCATCATCAAGTTCAAAGGAAAAGATGTAGCGAACAGCTCACAGCTGAAAGAAATCCTTTATAAAGAAACAAAAATTGGCGATAAAACGACAATGACTGTCATTCGTGATGGAAAGAATAAAAATCTTGATATTACCCTTGGGCAGTCTGATAACGAATAAAAGAAAACAGGTGGATAAAAGATCCACCTGTTAGATTGTTGACAAAGGGCTAAAATGAACTTGATTTTAGCCCTTTGTCTTCTTTTTTTCAGCGTGATAGAAAACCTTTGCAGTCTAGGAAGGACGAGTACTGGCACGGAGCGAATTTGACATTCGTGAGCACCAGCACGCAGGACTGACAAAGAATGCGAAGGTTTGTCTACACGCTGACAGGTGGATAAGCGATCCACCTGTTTTTTTGTGCCTATTTTTTTGAGGATAGTGTCCGTAAAATAATGTTTTCCCATACATTCCAAGGCAGGAGCTGCTTTGCTATGAATGAAAGCCGAACACCTTTCCCAACAAGATACCTTAGCTTCTTTAGCCGCTTCTTCTCTGCAAGCGAAACCACAAGCTCTGCAACTTCGTCTGGATCTCCATAGTTGTTTTTTTGCGCCTCTATATAGGCCATCATGTTTTCATAAATAGTTGTGTATTTAGAACCTGCTGCGGGCGGTGTCATTTGCTCATTCATGGAGGTGTTCCAAATGTTCGTTTGGAAAGAACCCGGCTCAATCAAAGCGGCTTGAATGCCAAACGCAGCCAGCTCAATTCGCAAACTCTCTGTATAGCCCTCTAGCGCAAACTTTGACGATACATATGGAGAGAGTGCGGGCATTCCCATGAGTCCGCTGATACTGCTCATATTCAATATTTTTGCACCGCTCGTCATCAACGGAAGGACTGCTTGTGTCATTTCCATCACACCAAAGACATTCACTTCAAATTGCTCTCGGTACTGATCAACAGGCACCTCTTCAGCAAAACCAGCATAGGCCGTTCCCGCATTGTTCACAAGCAGGTGAATGGGAGCATAGGCATTAAGCCTTTTCTGAAATGCTTGAATGGACTGTGTATCTGTCACATCTAATGCTTCAATATGTATTGATTCGGATAAAGCGGCGTTCTTTACTTCTTCGGCAAGCTTTTTCGCATTGGTTTCCTGTCTTACGCCAGCAATCACAGTGTACCCTTGCTGAGCGAGGCGCAGTGTGATGAGCTTTCCGAAACCGCTGTTGGCACCAGTCACAATGGCTGTTTTATTCATCATCCGGTTCTCCTTTTTGTTTTAATCTACCATAGTCTGCTGTTTTATTGAATAACGAAAAGGGGCTTGGAGAAGAATAAAAAACGATGCTATGAAATAGGAGGAAACACATGATGTGCTGGAAGAAGGCGGGACTGCTAGGAGTGCTGTTCTTTATGCTGTCTGGCTGTCGTTCAATCGAACCAATACAACATCCACATGAAGCAGAAGCTGAAAGTCTGTCAGCTGTTCAAATGAAGGAACTGCCATTTCAGCATTTGCAATTGCACGTACAATATGGACAAAAAAGCGAATTATATGAAGCTACCTATCGTCAAGCTGGTGGAAGAGAAGAAGCACTAATTCGAGATCATATGAATGGTGTCCGCTATGAAGGGGAAGAAGCTTTACGTGAAATGAAGATGAAGCTCAATGATATGTCGATTCCTAGTGCAAAGCTGAATGAAACATATGTCAATGAATTATTATCTGCTTTTAATTTAGATGATGATTATCAGCGAATACGAGTCGATATGAAGCTCGAAGATGGGACGAAACGCGCGTTCGAAAAGACAAAGTAAACGAGACTTTCTCATTTTTTAATTGAAAATGATTTTCAAGATCACTTAAATCTGATACACTAAATTGAGATAAGTGATCTTTGACGTCTACATAGACGATATTCAATATAAAAAATTTGGATGAGAAAAGGAGCGTTTGAGCGGAATGAGTGCCATTTCTACTGAAGGTTTAAGCTTAGGTTACGGAGAAACAATGATCATAGACGAACTAAATGTGTCAATCCCTAAGGGTGAAATCACAGTATTTATTGGCAGCAATGGATGCGGTAAATCCACGCTACTTCGCTCTTTGGCCCGTCTCATGAAGCCAATGGGTGGTTCTGTCCTGCTTGAAGGTCATTCCATTGCCAAATTACCAACAAAGGAAGTGGCGAAACAGCTCGCCATTCTTCCGCAAGGACCGGAAGCGCCAGAAGGATTAACGGTACATCAACTCGTCAAGCAAGGGCGATATCCTTATCAAAATTGGCTGAAGCAATGGTCAAAGCAAGATGAAGAAGCGGTAAATCGCGCACTGAAATCAACGAAGATGGAAGACCTTGCTGATCGAACGGTTGATTCATTATCAGGTGGACAAAGGCAGCGTGCATGGATTGCGATGACATTGGCACAGGAGACGGATATTATTCTATTAGATGAGCCAACAACGTATTTAGACATGACGCACCAAATTGAAATCCTTGATCTTCTTTTTGATTTAAATGAAAAAGAGCAGCGCACGATTGTCATGGTTCTGCATGACCTCAATCTCGCTTGCAGATATGCGCATCACCTTGTGGCCATTAAAGACAAGTCAATTTATGCAGAAGGAAGACCGGAAACTGTCATTAACTGTGATCTTGTGAAAAATGTCTTTGATATGAACTGCCAAGTAACAACAGATCCTTTATTCGGAACACCGTTATGTATTCCGCACGGCAGAGGACGCTGTATTGTCCAACAGGCACAAGCTGAGACATTTCTTGCTGCAAGATAATCGTATGTGAAAAGCCTGACATCTGTTACACGCAGAGTCAGGCTTTTTTCTGAAAAAAGGAGCGGAATACAAATGGGAAATGAATTAGATGAAAAGCTCGAAGGCCTGCTTGATAAATATACAGAGCTGCTGCTTGGTGAAACGAATGAGGAACTGAAAAGAGATGTCTCGCAGTGGATCATCTATTCTCATATTGCCAAAAGCATGCCGCCTTTAGCCAAGCATTTTAATGACATGTATCCAGAGGCAAAAGAAGACATCAAAGAAATGATTCAGCGGATCAAGCAATTAAATGAAGCTCATCGTGCCAATAAAGACCGTTAAAAAACTGCCAGTACGAGCTGGCAGTTTGAGATTGTTGACAAAGGGCTAAAATGAACTTTATTTTAGCCCTTTGTCTTCTTTTCAGCGTGATAGAAAACCTTTGCAGTCTAGGAAGGACGAGCCCTGGCACGGAGCGAATTTGTCATTCGTGAGTACCAGTGCGCAGGACTGACAAAGAATGCGAGGGTTTGTCTACACGCTGAAACTGCCAGTACGAGCTGGTAGTTTTTCTTTATGACATGGGTGATGATCCGTACGGTGATTGATCTGTCAGTGTTTGCTGGAATTTCTGGTGTGCCTGCTGGAGCTTTTGCTGTTCAGCAGCTTCGACAGAGTACCAGCCATATTTGAACATGACATCATATAAATGTCTTTGCGTTTTTTGTGTTTCTAGCGCAATTCGCTGAATATCTTGGTAAAGAGATTCATGGCTGAATTCATTGAGCGCTGTGTTATATCCGTTTGTCATATATTTTTCAGTCGACAACAGGTCTGTGACAAAGTCGCGATCGTTCATGTTCGTAGTGGTTGGAACCGGCGTTTGTGGATTCCCGATTTTTTGTTGGTTTTGCTGTTCCATGTCTGTTACCTCCTATTGCATAAAGCCAGAAGACTGGCCTTGCCCTGAGCTGCCTAAATGCTGAAGAATTTGTGTGTAATGCTGATGATGCATTTGGCCAACTTGATTGAGTTCTTGTTTCAATGTTTGATCCTGACAATGCTCGGCCATAAAATGAGCCTTTTTCATGGCGATCAAATTCCAGTTCAGCATATCCTCTAGGTACAAGGAATCTTTTACTGAAATCACCTGTGGGGGCATATTCATTTGCTGGTTGTTCAAGATGTGTTCCTCCTTACGATTTCTTTTTATATTGCTGATTTTGACTGGTCTTTTTACCACCTAGGTCTGCTTCTTGTGATGGACCTGCGTTTCCTTTCACACTTGCAGCACTTACGCCTGCTTTTGATGGGTTCTTTTGCAAACGAGACATGTGGACATCACCTCCATTCTTACAATTCCCCCTCGTCTTTAATTCATACGCTGTAAAGAAAGTCGCATGAGAATGTGTAAATTTTTGAAATCTGCTATTGAACTGTTTCGGAAAATCTTTTAAGATAAAGAAAGAGGCATTGCTTTTTTTTGGACAAAAAATGAATGACTGTTCATTCAAAATGTTTAGGGGGATATTTATGGGCAAACATATTCGCAAGGCGGCTGTCATTGGTTCAGGTGTCATGGGCTCAGGCATTGCTGCACATCTAGCCAATATCGGGATACCAGTAACATTGCTAGATATTGTGCCACATGAACTGACAAAGGAAGAAACGGCAAAAAAGCTAACGCTTGATCACCCTAGTGTTCGGAATAGATTAAGCCAAGACGCAATGAAAAAATTGTTAAAGCAAAAGCCAGCACCTCTTACTTCAGCCAAAAACCTATCATACATCACACCCGGAAATCTCACAGATCACCTTTCCTTAGTACACGATGCTGACTGGATCATTGAAGTCGTGACTGAAAAGCTCAGCATTAAACAACACGTATTCTCTCTCATCGACGAACACCGCAAAGAAGGCAGCATCGTATCCAGCAATACATCCGGTATTTCTGTTGAAAAAATGGCAGAAGGCCGATCAATTGATTTTAAACGCCACTTTTTAGGCACTCACTTTTTTAACCCAGCTCGTTATTTAAAGCTGTTAGAAGTAATTCCTATTCAAGAAACAGATCCAGAAGTACTCTCATATATGAAAACATTTGGTGAAGATGTACTTGGCAAGGGTGTGGTCGAAGCAAAAGATACACCGAACTTTATTGCCAACCGAATTGGCACTTATGGGCTTCTTGTCACAGTGCGTGAAATGCTTGAGAACAAATACACGATCGGAGAGGTCGATTCTGTCACAGGTCCTCTTATTGGCAGACCGAAAAGTGCGACCTTCCGCACACTTGATGTGGTGGGGCTCGACACATTTTCTCATGTAGCCCGCAATGTGTATGAACAGGTAGAAGGAAAGGAAAAAGATATTTTTCAGCTGCCTGAGTTTATGGAAAGAATGCTTGAAAAAGGGTGGATCGGCAGCAAGGCAGGGCAAGGGTTTTATCAAAAAAATGGGAAGACCATTTTAGAGCTTGATCCTGTCACACTCACATACGGAGAACGGACAAAGCTGAAGGATCCGGGCATTGACATTGCCAAGCAGCAAAAGGGGACAAAAGCGAAATTGAAAGCGCTTATTTATCAAGACGGCCGTGCTGGGCAATTGCTTTGGAATATGACCGCACCTGTTCTTCTTTATTCAGCTCAACTAAAAGGCGACATTGCGGATGATATTCAGTCCATCGATAACGCCATGAAATGGGGATTTGGCTGGCAGCATGGCCCGTTCGAGCTGTGGGATGCGATTGGCGTGAAAAAAGCCGTCAGTCGAATGGAAGCGGAAGGGCACAGCATCCCGACCTGGGTGCGAGATATGCTTTCACAAGGACATGACACATTCTATCAAGAAAATGCCGAAGGAGACCGTGCATTTTATCAGAATGGTGCTTATGAACAGGAAAAGGGAAACGACAAGAATATTTCGTTAGCTAGATTGAAAAAGAAACACGATGTCATTTTTAAAAATACAGGTGCAAGCTTGATCGATATCGGGGATGATGTTGTCTTGCTTGAATTTCATTCGAAAAGTAATGCCATTGGGCTTGATGTCATTGATATGATCAATCGTGCTGTAGATGAAACGGAAAAGAATTATAAAGGGCTGGTCATCGGTAACCAAGGAAAGAACTTCTGTGTTGGTGCGAATCTCGCCTTAATTTTAATGGAAGCACAGGACGACAACTTCTTTGAAATTGATTTTGTCATTCGCAGGTTCCAGCAGGCGATGATGAAAGTGAAGTATAGTGACCGTCCAGTTGTGGCTGCACCATTTGGTATGACACTTGGCGGAGGGACGGAGCTTTGTCTACCAGCAGCCGCTATCCAAGCGTCCAGTGAAACGTATATGGGGCTTGTCGAAGCGGGGGTCGGACTCATACCGGGCGGAGGCGGAAACAAAGAACTCTATATTCGCCATCTGCAAGGAGCGGAAAAGCCATCAGCAACTGCGATCCAAGATGCTACGCTACAAACCTTTGAAGCCATTGCGATGGCAAAGGTATCTACATCAGCAGAGGAAGCGCGTGATATGAAGATGCTCCGAGTGAATGACCGGATCAGCATGAATGGTGATCATTTAATCCATGATGCGAAACAACTCGTTCTTTCTCTTGATGAAGCGGGTTATCGTGCACCTCTGAAGCGAAAGGTGCCCGTGATGGGGGAAACAGGCTACGCAGCAATGGTGCTGGCTGCTGAAAACATGAGATTGTCTGGATACATTTCAGACCATGACATGACCATTGCGAAAAAACTAGCACATGTCATTTCTGGCGGCAAATTGCCATTTGGTACAGAGGTGGATGAACAATACTTATTAGAGCTTGAAAGAGAAGCCTTTTTAAGTCTTGTAGGGGAAGTCAAATCTCAGGCACGCATGCAGCACATGCTCGTTAAAGGAAAACCTTTACGTAACTAGGGGGGAGTCAAAATGAGAGAAGCAGTGATTGTAGCTGGCGCAAGAACACCAGTAGGGAAAGCCAAAAAGGGATCATTAAAACATGTCAGACCTGATGATATGGGCGCATTGTGTGTAAAAGAAACGCTAAAGCGTGCCGGTGATTATGATGGAACAATCGATGATTTAATCATCGGATGTGCGACACCAGAAGCAGAGCAAGGGCTGAATGTGGCCCGGAATATTGGGGCATTAGCAGGTTTGCCATATACAGTACCTGCTATTACCATTAACCGCTATTGCTCTTCTGGTCTGCAGTCAATTGCTTATGCAGGTGAACGAATTATGCTTGGGCAGGCAGAAACCATTTTGGCCGGAGGCGTCGAATCGATGTCGCAAGTCCCAATGATGGGTCACTCCATTCGTCCAAACGCTCTTTTGACAGAGCAAGCGCCTGAATACTATATGAGCATGGGCCACACAGCGGAGCAAGTGGCGCAAAAGTATCAGGTCACAAGGCAAGATCAAGATGCTTTTGCGGTGAGGAGCCATCAAAAGGCAGCAAAGGCACTTCAAGAAGGGAAATTTTCAGATGAAATTGTTCCCGTTGATGTGACAGAAAGACGGGTAGGAGAGCAGAATCAACTAGAAGAACGCCAATTTACGTTCTCACAAGATGAAGGTGTCAGAGCGGGCACAACAGAGGAGGTTCTCTCAACGTTACGACCTGCCTTCTCAACAAAAGGCACAGTGACTGCAGGAAACTCTTCGCAGACGAGTGATGGAGCGGCATGTGTCATGATGATGGATCGCGAAAAAGCATCTTCTCTTTCTCTTCAGCCGCTCGCCAAGTTCAGAGCGTTTGCTGTTGGTGGTGTACCACCTGAAGTCATGGGAATTGGGCCGGTTGAAGCCATTCCGCGTGCGCTGAAAATCGCTGGTCTAGAGCTGAAGGACATCGGGCTGTTTGAATTAAATGAAGCATTTGCTTCTCAGGCGATTCAAGTCATTCGTCATTTAGGGATCGATGAAGAGAAGGTAAATGTCAACGGCGGCGCCATTGCATTAGGACATCCGCTAGGCTGTACAGGAACGAAACTCACGCTGTCCCTCATTCATGAAATGAAACGGCGAAATGAACAATTTGGTATTGTGACGATGTGTATCGGCGGGGGCATGGGAGCAGCAGGCATTTTTGAATTGATCTAAAGGGGGAAAACAGGATGAAAGCAATGGAAGAAGTAAAAAAGGGTGGCAGTTTCTTAATTGATGAGACGAATTATGAGCATATCTTTACACCAGAGGATTTCTCTGATGAACATCAAATGATCGGGAAAACAACAGAAGATTACATTTTACAAGATGTCGTTCCGCACATCGATCAAATTGAAAATCATGAATTCGAGCATTCTGTTCGTCTCTTGAAAAAGGCTGGAGAGCTTGGCCTGCTTGGTGCTGATGTTCCTGAGGAATTTGGCGGGCTTGGGCTAGATAAAATCAGCTCAGCCATCATTACTGAAAAATTTGCAAGAGCAGGCAGCTTCTCTCTTTCTTACGGCGCCCATGTTGGGATCGGTTCTTTGCCGATCGTGCTGTTCGGCAATCAAGCGCAAAAGGAAAAGTACCTGCCAGGACTCGCCTCTGGAGAAACAATTGCGGCCTATGCCCTAACAGAGCCAGGGTCAGGTTCTGATGCGCTAGGTGCGAAAACAACGGCAGTCCTGAATGAAGCTGGAACACATTATGTCCTCAATGGGGAAAAACAATGGATCACAAACTCCGCATTTGCCGATGTGTTTGTCGTGTATGCGAAGATTGATGGTGAACACTTCTCTGCTTTCATCGTAGAAAAGGATTTTCCTGGAGTCAAAACAGGACCTGAAGAGAAAAAGATGGGCATTAAAGGGTCATCGACGAGAACGTTAATCCTTGAAGATGCCGAAGTGCCAAAGGAGAATTTGCTTGGTGAAGCAGGCAGAGGTCATGTCATTGCCTTTAACATTTTGAACATTGGACGCTATAAGCTGGCTGTAGGGACAATCGGAGCATCAAAACGAGTCATTCAATTATCGGCAGAGTATGCCAATCAGCGCAAGCAGTTTAAAACACCAATTTCTCAATTTAGCTTAATTGGCGAAAAAGCAGCCAACATGTCGGCAAAGCTTTATGCCATGGAAAGTGCTGTATACCGCACAGTCGGGTTATTTGAACAAAGAATGGGTCTGTTAAGTGACGAGGAGCAAAAGGATGGGAAACAAATTGCGCAATCCATTGCAGAATATGCGATTGAATGCTCTCTTTGTAAAGTGCTTGGCTCTGAAACGCTCGATTATATTGTGGATGAAGGTGTGCAGATTCACGGCGGATATGGTTTCATGCAAGAATACGAAGTCGAAAGAGCCTATCGCGACTCACGAATTAACCGTATTTTTGAAGGAACGAACGAAATTAACCGATTGCTTGTGCCAGGCACCTTCTTGAAGAAAGCGATGAAAGGAGAGCTTCCGCTTCTTCAAAAAGCGCAAACCCTACAGGAAGAGCTAATGATGATGATGCCGGAAGAGCCGGGTGATCAGCCGCTTGATCAAGAGAAATACTTACTTGCCCATGCGAAAAAGATCGCCTTGATGGTGGCAGGTATGGCCGCCATGAAATATGGGAAAGCATTAGACAAAGAGCAAGAAATCCTTGTGAATATAGCAGATATCGTCAATGAACTCTTTGCTGCTGAGTCGGCGGTCTTGCGTACGGAAAAAGCAATCGCAGCATCAGGCACAGAAAAAAATGCACAAAAGCTTGCGTATACACAAATTTTCACGCAGGAAGCCTTTTTAAAAATTGAAGCTCATGCGAAAGAATCATTGATTGCCATGGAAGAAGGAGATTCACTCCGTATGAGTCTGTCAGCCCTTCGCAAGCTGACAAGATTCACGCCAATGAATGTCATTGCGAAAAAGCGTGAGGTGGCGAAACGAATCTTTGAAGCAGAGAAATATATCGTATAAGACGGCTGAAAAGGTGCGGATATCATGCCGCACCTTTTTGTAAGCATACATTTAGGTTTTTCATATGTTTTGTGATAAAATGTTGTCACTATTTGCAGGAGGTGAAAATGGTGGCTTTAGATTTTTACGAATACCCATCTTGCGGTACATGCCGAAAAGCAAAGAAATGGCTGGAAGAACACAATAAAGACATCAACAGCATACATATCGTCGAAGAGACGCCTGATAAAGAAACATTAAAAGCCCTTTACGAAAAAAGCGGTTTAGAGCTGAAGAAATTCTTTAATACGAGCGGTCAGAAATACAGAGAGCTGCAGCTGAAAGATAAACTTCCTGCAATGTCAGAGGACGAGCAGCTTGAATTACTTGCGTCTAACGGAATGCTAATCAAGCGTCCAATTACAACAGACGGCAAACGAGTGACAGTTGGATTTAATGAAGATACATTTAAAAGCGTCTGGAAATGATGTAACTTTCATTCAGATTGTGGTATCTTCAATATAGATTGTAAGAAAAGACTGGAGGGGTATGAAATGAGCACACCAAAAGATTTACGTTATTCAGAAGAACATGAATGGGTCAAAGTAGAAGGAGATAAGGTGCGTATCGGTATTACGCATTTTGCTCAATCTGAGCTAGGGGATATCGTGTTCGTTGAGCTTCCTGAAGTAGGAGACAAAATCACAGCGGACGAGCCTTTCGGAAGTGTAGAATCAGTCAAAACAGTTTCTGAACTATACGCACCGATTAACGGCACAATCGTTGAAGTGAACGATGAGCTTGATGACAGTCCAGAGTTCGTCAACGACTCTCCATACGAAAAAGCTTGGATGATCGTAGTAGAGCCAGCGGATGCGTCTGAAATCGAGAACTTAATGACAGCTGAGCAATATGAAGAAATGACAAAAGAAGACTAATTCATGTGAAATTGGACACTCTACCTTTATGGGGGGTGTCCAATTTGTCTTTTCAAAAAGAACAGGTGGATATAACAGAGCATGTCACTGGACGATTCAAAGAGAGCGGCATGGTGCTTTACCATCAAAACGAAGAGATTGGCACGATGATTAGTGAAAATCAATATGAATTAAAATCAGGTTATTCCTATGATCAAAACCGTTTTTATCGTCTGTCAGATACGTTGACCCATGGGACTGAAAAATATGTAGACTGTGACGATGAAAATGGCTGGTGCTAATCACAGATAAGGCTGTAGTGAGTGAATGCTACAGCCTTTTTGTTGATCAAGTGCCCAATCTTTACAACCCGAATGAAAGATTGTAATCTAAGGAAGAAGTGAATCAACGTCAAAAGGGCCAGGTGATCGTGATGAATGTCGAGATAGAAAAGGTCATCATTGTAGAAGGTAAATCAGATAAACAGAAGCTAAAAGAAGTCATAAGTGAACCTGTTACCATCATTTGCACCAATGGCACGATCAGTACATCGAAGCTGGATCAGCTTGTGGACGATTTATTCGGGAAAGACGTTTACATATTAGCAGACAGTGACGATGCTGGCGACAAACTGCGGAAGCAATTCCGAAAAGAATTCCCTGAAGCACTGCATCTTTTTGTCGACAGAACGTACCGCGAAGTGGCCGCTTCACCGTCAGCCCACATTGCATCTATTCTATTAGCTGCAAACATTGATGTTCATTCGAAATATTTATAAGGGTGACGTATATGAAAGAGATTGAAGAGCATGAATTCAAGGAGATAGAGGACGATTTATTTCTTTTGTACTTATATACACCATTTTGCGGAACATGCCAGCTGGCAAAGAAGATGCTGGCAGTGGTTGATGCCATGCAGCCGGAAGTTCCTTTTTATGAAAATAACTTAAATTACTCGCCAAGTTTTGCAAAAGCATTTGAGATCGAAAGTGTCCCTTGCTTTCTCCTGTTTAAAAAGGGTGAAATCGTGCAAAAAGGCTATGCCTTTCACTCCGTTCCATATCTTCACGAAATGATTGAAACCGCTAAATAAAGCGGTTTTTTGTCATATTTCAAGCAATTCATTTGAAAATTTGTCGAGCTATTTATAAAGGACAAGCCGATGTTTGTAGAGAAATGTTATGTATAACCAAATGACAGGGAGGTTATACATGTGGAAAATGTGAAAGCCCATGGAAGTGCAGGGCAGCGATTATTGTTAAAGCCGTTGCTCTCATCATCATCCTTGAAGATTACATTTGAGGCGGAAACGGACTCTTGTACATTGATTGTGGATGAACGTGGTGAAGTGAAGAAACTACCTGCAATTGAGTTATCGGATCTCATCTTTTATGGTGAGCGAAAAGAGATTTTGCAATTATTAGATGGAGACATGTCCTTACAGCAGCTGATCAGCAGAGGACAAGTGAAAGTGAAAGGCTCATTTCGAGCTCTTCTAAGACTAGAAGCGGTACTTTGGCTGACGAACGGTTTTTTTCGAAAAATGATAACGTAGTCGTTTACTTGGAAATTAGCGATTTACAGCGTTGACATATCTCAGATAGCATGATATTCTACGTTAGTAAAAACATGAACATCACATAAAACAACATATTTTCTCTTATTAAGAGAGGTGGAGGGACGTGCCCTATGAAACCCGGCAACCGTCAGCATAGCTGAAATTGGTGCCAATTCACTCAAAGCCGCAACGCTTTGAAAGATGAGAGAAAGGCGTATTTGATATAAAAGGCCTTTCTGCTTGCGTTGCAGTTAGGTCTTTTTTACTGACCTTGCGTCAGGCTAGAGTCATAACAGTCGGAAGAATAATTGAACGTATGTGATGGCAACCTATAGATTCAGCAAGAAAGCAGGTGAACAGACTGTGATCCATTTACAGAATGTATCAAAAACGTATCTTTCAAAAAGCGGAAATGTTGATGCCGTGAAAGACGTCAACTTGGATATCGATAAAGGTGAAATATTCGGAATTATCGGGTATAGCGGCGCTGGGAAAAGCTCCTTGATTCGCCTATTAAACGGTCTGGAGTTGCCAACAGAAGGAATCGTTGAAGTGGCAGGCAACCGGATCAATGAAGTATCGAATGCGAAACTTCGGAAAGCAAGACAAGAAATCAGCATGATTTTCCAACACTTTAACTTGCTCTGGTCAAGAACAGTGAGACAAAATATTATGTTCCCGCTCGAGATCGCAGGTGTACCAACGTCAAAACGGAGAGCTCGTGCAAACGAACTGATTAAATTGGTCGGTTTAGAAGGAAAAGAAAATGCATATCCTTCTCAGCTCAGCGGCGGGCAAAAGCAGCGTGTAGGGATTGCGAGAGCATTAGCGAATGACCCAAAAGTTCTGCTATGTGACGAAGCCACTTCTGCGCTTGATCCACAAACAACGGATTCCATCCTTGAGCTTTTAGCCGATATTAATAAACGACTAGGACTCACCATTGTATTGATCACACATGAAATGCACGTCATTCGCAAAATTTGTCATCGTGTGGCAGTGATGGAGAATGGCCGTATTGTCGAAGAAGGCGAAGTATTACGTGTCTTCAGACAGCCGAAAGAAGAAATGACGAAGCGATTCGTGAAACAGCTTGCTGAACCAGAAGAAGCAAAAGAAACGATCGAGCACGTCCTAGAGAGAGTAAAAGAAGGTCAGGTCGTCAGGTTGTCCTTTATTGGAGATTCTGCCGAACAGCCGTTGATCACGGAAATCATTCGATCCTTCAAGGTCGATGTGAACATCCTGCAAGGAAAGATTTCTCAAACGCAGGAAGGCGCGTTTGGAACACTCTTTATCCATATTAATGGAGACGAGAACGAAGTTGAAAAAGCCATCGCCTATATCCAAAGCAAACAGGTTGAAATCGAGGTGATGACACATGTTTGAGAAATGGTTTCCGAACGTTGATCTAGAGGTTATTTGGAACGCGACGGGTGAAACGGTGTATATGACACTCATTGCATTAGCGTTTGCTTTTGCTATCGGCATCATCCTTGGGCTGTTGCTCTTTTTGACAAGTAAAGGCGGTTTGTGGGAAAACAAACCAATTAATGCTGTCATCGGCGCAGTAGTCAACATTTTCAGATCGATTCCCTTTATCATATTAATCATTCTATTATTAGGATTTACTAAACTAATTATGGGCACGATATTAGGTCCAAATGCAGCATTACCAGCCCTTGTCATTGGCTCAGCCCCTTTCTACGCACGTCTTGTCGAAATTGCACTGCGTGAAGTAGACAAAGGAGTCATTGAAGCAGCACGATCTATGGGAGCAAAAACGTCGACCATTATTTTCAAAGTATTGCTTCCAGAATCACTGCCAGCCCTTATTTCAGGAATTACTGTAACAGCGATTGCTCTGATTGGCTCTACTGCGATTGCAGGAGCAATTGGAGCAGGCGGACTTGGTGACCTTGCTTATGTAGAAGGATACCAATCTGGTAATACAGATGTCACACTTGTAGCCACTGTGTTTATTCTGATCATCGTCTTTATCATTCAAATAATCGGTGATTTGATTACAAATAAAATTGATAAACGTTAAGGGAGGAATTATTCATGAAGAAATTGATTTTAAGTGCACTATTTCTAGCATTTGCAGGCATTTTAGCTGCTTGCGGTTCATCAAATAACGCAAGCGATAACAAAACCATCACGGTTGCCGCTTCAAAAACACCACATGCCGAGATTCTTGAAGAAGCAAAACCACTTCTAAAAGAAAAAGGCTACGATCTAAAAGTGAAAGTACTGAGCGATTATAAAATGTACAACAAAGCATTAGCTGAAAAAGAAGTGGATGCGAACTTTTTCCAACATATCCCTTACTTGAACGAAGAAAATAAATCAAACAAAGATTACAACTTAGTGAGTGCTGGTGCCGTTCACCTTGAGCCTTTCGGTATCTACTCTAAGAAATACAAATCAGTAAAAGATATTCCAAACGGCGGCACGATCATCATGACAAACAACGTAGCTGAGCAAGGACGTATGCTTGCCCTATTACAAAATGCTGGTGTGATCAAGCTTGATCCAAAAGTAGATACAATCAACGCAACAGTCAAAAACATCAAAGAAAACCCGAAGAACCTAAAATTCAAAAAAATCGCTCCTGAACTAACAGCGAAAGCTTATGAAAACAGTGAAGGCGACGCTGTATTTATCAACGTTAACTATGCGATCCAAAATAAATTGAATCCGAAAAAAGATTCAATCGAACTTGAGCAAACGAAAAACAACCCGTATGCAAACATCGTCGCTGTTCGCAAAGGTGACGAAAAATCAGAGAAGATCAAGGTATTAATGGAAGTTCTTCACTCTGATAAAATCAAAGAATTCATCGACAAAAAGTATGATGGTGCAGTATTGCCTGTATCTGAATAACAACTTGTAAACCTCGCTTCATGAAAGCGAGGTTTTTTTGTGTATTTTTTCAAATCTCGCTCATAATAAAAACGAACAAATGACTTGAAGGGATGGAATGAAGATGAATGAACAACATATGAGCGGATCGATGCAACAATCACTGACGGATTATAAAACGGCAATGGGTGAATTTCAGAAGAAAATGCCGGTGTTTGGCAAGAAATTTAATGAATTTACGGAGCAGTGCTTTCAGAGCGATTCCTTAACACAAAAAGAAAAACAAATGATTGCCCTTGGCATCAGCATTCATGCACAAGATGAATATTGCATGATCTATCATACAAAGGGAGCGCTCGACCAAGGCGCAACAGAAGAGAATTTGCTGGAGGTCGTCAGTGTGGCGGCAGCGTTTGGCGGCGGTGCTGCGCTAAGTCAAGGCATCACAGTTGTTCAGCAATGTATTGATGAATTTGGAGGACAGACGCATTAAGGGAAGGATAAGATGGTATTTTTCCAAATCAGGGAGTTGAGTCGTTCTCAGCCGGTTGTGTGAGAAAATATGCCAGCATAGCGTGTTATATCCCTTTTGAGTGAAGCAGCATGCCTTTGATACAATGAAGCTACACTCAAAGAAGGGAATGGTTTATTATTTGTTCGGACCAGAGTACACTGGGATTGGATTATACCGCCGAGATGGAAAAGGCCATGCATCAATCTCATGGCATGAGTTATGCAGAGTACGAAAGAGACCATGACTTACGAATGAAAGTAGAACTTAAACGAGAGAAGTCCTATCGAGATGAGAAAAGACAGCTCGCAAAAATGAATATACGAGGCTATTGATAGCTAAGGGGCGGGGAGAATAGTTTCCCGTCCTTTCTTTATGAAAACAGTCTTTTCGACATAAATCCTTTTATCTACCTGTATTTTTTGTTAGAATTTTGAGAGCATCCTCTCACGCTTGTCGTGAATGTGTTGTATTCACTTTTAATTTGTTATAAAATTAGAATGAGAATAAATTGAGAATAATGATTATTTTGGAGGTATCGATATATGACTGCTTCGACATTAACAATTAAGGACTTGCACGTTGAGATTGAAGGGAAAGAAATCTTAAAAGGTGTAAACCTAGAAATAAAAGGTGGAGAATTCCACGCAGTAATGGGACCAAACGGTACAGGTAAATCTACTTTATCTGCTGCAATCATGGGCCACCCTAAGTATGAAGTGACAAAAGGCAGCATTTTGCTTGATGGCGAAGATGTTCTTGAAATGGAAGTAGATGAGCGCGCTCAAGCGGGTCTTTTCCTTGCAATGCAATATCCATCTGAAATTAGTGGTGTAACAAATGCAGACTTCCTTCGTTCGGCTATTAACGCACGCAGAGAAGAAGGCGATGAAATCTCTCTCATGAAATTCATCCGCAAAATGGACGAAAACATGGAATTCCTTGAAATGGACCCAGATATGGCACAGCGCTACCTAAACGAAGGTTTCTCAGGCGGGGAGAAAAAACGTAACGAAATTCTTCAATTAATGATGATTGAACCAAAAATCGCCATCCTTGACGAAATCGACTCTGGTCTTGATATCGATGCACTGAAAGTTGTTTCTAAAGGGATTAATAAAATGCGAGGCGAAAGCTTCGGCTGCTTAATGATCACTCACTATCAGCGCCTATTGAACTACATCACACCAGATCACGTTCATGTTATGATGCAAGGACGTATTGTGAAATCTGGCGGACCAGAACTCGCGCAGCGTCTAGAAGCAGAAGGTTATGACTGGATTAAAAAAGAGTTAGGAATTGAAGACGAAACTGTTGGTCAAGAAGCGTAAGCGTTAGGAGGATTATTGATGACATTAGAAACGAAATTATCAGTAGATCAAGATTATGTCAAAAGCTTCTCCGAGAAGCATCAGGAACCGGCATGGATGAGTTCCCTTCGCTTACAGGCTCTTGAAAAAGCAGAAGACCTTCCAATGCCAAAGCCTGACAAAACGAATATTTCAAAATGGAATTTAACCAATTTCAAACAGCATACAGTTGAAAGTGCGCCATTTGGATCTTTAGAAGAGCTTCCTGAAGAAGTGAAATCTCTTATTGATTTAGAGGACACAGATAAGACAGTCTATATTCAGCGTGATCAAACGCCAGCATACTTGTCTCTTTCTAATGAAGCAAAAGACAAAGGCGTGATCTTCACTGATATCCATACTGCGATTCGCGAACATGGAGACCTAGTGAAGAAATATTTCATGACTGATGCAGTGAAAGTGGATGAGCACAAACTAACAGCTCTACATGCTGCTTTAGTGAATGGCGGAGCTTTCCTCTATGTACCGAAAAACGTAGAGCTTGAAGCACCAATTCAAGCCGTTTATCTTCATGAAAATGACGAAACAACGTTGTTCAACCATGTCATCGTTGTAGCAGACGATCATAGTGCTGTGACATATGTCGAAAACTACATCAGTACGGCAACACCAGAAGAAGCGATCTTCAATATCGTGTCTGAAGTCTTCACAGGTGCAAATGCCCGCGTCACTTACGGTGCAGTGGATAACCTTGCAGAAGGTGTGACAGTCTATGTGAATAGACGTGGTATGGCAAATGGTCGTGACAGTAAAATCGAATGGGCGCTTGGTCTGATGAATGATGGAGACGTTGTGTCTGAAAACATCACAAAGCTTATGGGCGACGGTACATTCGGAGATACGAAATCAGTTGTTGTTGGCCGCGGGAATCAAACGGAAAACTTCACAACAAGCATCATCCACTTCGGTAAAAACTCTGAAGGGTATATCTTGAAGCATGGTGTCATGAAGGATCAAGCATCCTCTATCTTTAACGGAATTGGTAAAATCGAGCATGGCGCAACGAAGTCAAATGCAGAGCAAGAATCTCGTGTTCTCATGCTGAGTGAGAAAGCACGCGGTGACGCTAACCCAATTCTTTTAATCGATGAAGATGATGTAACAGCAGGACACGCTGCGTCTGTTGGGCGTGTTGATCCAATTCAACTCTATTACCTCATGAGCCGTGGGATTTCCAAAGAAGATGCAGAAAGACTTGTCATTTATGGCTTCTTAAATCCAGTCGTCAAAGAACTGCCGATTGAAGGAGTTAAAAAGCAGCTCGTTTCTGTGATTGAAAGGAAAGTAAAATAATGAATATCAAAGACGTTCGTGAGCAGTTTCCAATCCTTCATCAGCAAGTGAACGGACATGATTTGGTGTATTTGGACAGTGCAGCGACATCTCAAAAACCACGAGTTGTCATTGATGCAATGAATGAGTATTACCGGTCTTACAACTCGAACGTCCACCGGGGTGTTCATACCCTTGGCACAAAAGCAACGGACGCATACGAGGGTGCAAGAGAAAAAGTTCGAGCATTCATTGGCGCTTCTTCTGTCCAGGAGATTATTTTTACTAGAGGTACAACAACAGCACTGAACACAGTGGCAATCAGCTATGCTAGAGCAAACCTTAAAGAAGGCGATGAGATCGTCATTACGCATATGGAACATCATGCGAATATCATCCCTTGGCAGCAGGCAGCAAAAGCAACTGGCGCCACATTGAAATATATTCCGTTACAGGAAGACGGCACGCTGTCGCTTGAAGATGTGAAGCAAACCATCACACATCAAACGAAAATCGTTGCTGTCACACATGTCTCAAACGTATTAGGAACCATCAACCCAATTAAAGACATCGCAAAGATTGCTCACGATCACGGTGCAATTATCGTCGTCGATGGTGCCCAGAGCACCCCGCACATGCAAATTGATGTTCAGGACTTGGATTGCGACTTTTTCGCCTTCTCTGGGCATAAAATGTGTGGACCGACTGGCATTGGTGTTCTTTACGGGAAGAAGGACCTTTTGAATAATATGGAGCCTGCTGAGTTTGGCGGTGAAATGATCGACTTTGTGGATCTATATGATTCTACATGGAAAGAGCTGCCGTGGAAATTTGAAGCGGGAACACCGATTATTGCAGGAGCAGTTGGACTCGGAAAAGCGATTGATTTCTTAAATGACATCGGTATGGAGGAAGTCAGCCGTTACGAGCATCAGCTTGCGACTTACGCACTTGAGCGCTTTAAGGAGCTTGAAGGTGCCACGGTTTACGGACCGCAGCACCGAGCTGGACTTGTGACGTTTAACTTAGACGACGTCCATCCTCATGATGCCTCAACTGTTCTAGATACGGAAGGTGTCGCCATTCGTGCTGGACATCACTGTGCACAGCCGCTCATGAAATGGCTTGGTGTATCAGCGACTGCAAGAGCAAGCTTCTATCTGTACAATACAGAAGAGGAGATTGACGAGCTCATGGCAGCGCTCCGTAAGACAAAGGAGTATTTTACGAATGTCTTTTAATGTAAACTTAGACACACTGTACAGACAAGTGATTATGGATCATTATAAAAATCCGAGAAACAAAGGTGTGTTAAACGACAGCATTGTCGTCGATATGAACAACCCTACGTGTGGTGACCGCATTCGTCTCACGATGAAAATCGAAGACGAAAAAGTCATCGATGCGAAATTTGAAGGAGAAGGATGCTCGATTTCGATGGCATCTGCCTCTATGATGACGCAGGCGATTAAAGGGAAAGATATTGAAACAGCTTTGAAAATGTCTCAGATTTTCTCCGATATGATGCTAGGAAAAGAATACGACGATTCCATTGATCTTGGTGACATTGAGGCGCTGCAGGGAGTCGCAAAATTCCCAGCGCGCATCAAATGTGCAACATTATCCTGGAAGGCGCTTGAAAAAGGCGCATCTGCCGAAGATAACGGCAAATCATAAGATTGGAGTGAAAATGGATGGCTAAAAAAATGCCAGATGTTGGTGAATATAAATACGGCTTTTCTGATAAAGACGTTTCCATTTTCCGTTCAGAGCGCGGACTGACAAAAGAGATCGTTGAAGAAATTTCTCGTATGAAAGAAGAGCCTCAGTGGATGCTCGACTTCCGTTTGAAATCTCTTGAGCACTTTTACAACATGCCGATGCCACAATGGGGCGGAGATTTAAATGCATTAAACTTTGATGAAATTACGTACTACGTAAAACCATCAGAACGCTCTGAGCGTTCTTGGGATGAAGTACCAGAAGAAATCAAACAGACCTTTGATAAGCTTGGAATCCCTGAAGCAGAGCAAAAGTACTTAGCAGGTGTATCTGCTCAGTATGAATCTGAAGTTGTGTATCACAACATGAAGCAAGATCTTGAAGATCTAGGCATTGTGTTTAAAGATACAGACAGTGCATTAAAAGAGAACGAAGACATCTTCCGTGAGCACTGGGCAAAAGTCATTCCTCCGACTGACAACAAATTTGCTGCGCTTAACTCGGCTGTATGGTCTGGTGGTTCATTCATCTACGTACCAAAAGGCGTAAAAGTAGATACACCACTTCAAGCATACTTCCGAATCAACTCTGAGAACATGGGTCAGTTCGAACGTACACTGATCATCGTTGATGAAGGCGCACATGTACATTACGTAGAAGGTTGTACAGCTCCAGTTTACACAACAAACTCACTTCATAGTGCGGTTGTTGAAATTATCGTGAAAAAAGGCGGCTACTGCCGTTATACAACGATTCAAAACTGGGCAAACAACGTCTTCAACCTTGTGACAAAACGTACAGTATGTGAAGAGAATGCAACAATGGAATGGATTGATGGAAACATCGGTTCTAAGCTGACAATGAAATACCCAGCGGTTATCCTAAAAGGTGAAGGCGCTCGTGGTATGACATTAAGTATTGCCCTAGCAGGTAAAGGTCAGCACCAAGATGCAGGTGCAAAAATGATTCACCTTGCACCAAACACATCTTCAACGATCGTATCGAAATCGATTTCCAAACAAGGCGGTAAAGTCACATACCGCGGAATCGTTCACTTCGGACGCAAAGCAGAGGGTGCACGCTCAAACATCGAGTGTGACACACTCATCATGGATAACAAATCAACATCTGATACGATCCCTTACAATGAAATCTTAAACGACAACATTTCATTAGAGCACGAAGCGAAGGTATCAAAAGTATCAGAAGAGCAGCTATTCTACTTGATGAGCCGCGGAATTTCTGAAGAAGAAGCAACAGAAATGATCGTCATGGGCTTCATCGAGCCATTCACAAAAGAACTGCCAATGGAATACGCCGTTGAAATGAACCGTTTGATTAAGTTTGAAATGGAAGGTTCTATTGGTTAATACAGAGGGTTGAAAATGATTGATATAAGAGGTTGATGAAGCGTGCCGAATTTGTGCCGATCAAGATGACCTTTTAGTGTATGAGACGAACTTTTTAAGTTCGTCTTTTTCTATTTCATTGGTTACATCTAAGTTGACTATGTATAAAAAAATGTAAAAAATCTTTATTGAATGATACTGGAGTTAAGATTCCTCTTTTCACTAAGAAGGTTAAAGGTAGACAAAAGTGGAAAAATCCTACATCTGGTTGGTCCATTTTAAGAGATTTTGGGAAAGGGAATTCTCATGGAGGAAGTTACTACAAATTAATGAATAAATCCGGAGAGCGTATAGCTACACTAAATAAAAGTGGTCGAGTATGAATAAAATAAGAATTGTACATAAAAGAATGAATGGAGAATGAGATATGGTTCACCTAGATTATTTACAAAGTGAATTCAATATTGATTTAATTAATGATTCCTTTAACGAGTTACCTCTAAGCCTTCATATTCAACTCGAAAAAGACATGTATCAGTTTAATGATCAAGGCCATTTAAATCCTCAATATTTTAATAAGGTTTATAATGTTGCAATAAGTATATTTGATGAACTTTTTGGGGAGAACGATTTATTGTTCGTCGTCACAATTGTTCGAAGCGAGCATTCATTACAGAGGCCGATAGGAGTATATAGTAAGTATTCAAAAAAAATTAATAAATATAGACTCAATGTCAAAAATTCTAAAGATGAGAATGGAAAAGTCATTCAATATTCTTTAGAAACAAAAAAACAGCATATAGAGTACAAGAAAATAATCAAGGCAATATGTAATCAAGATTTTAAAAGTATGGCTCCGAGGTTCAATGACAAATATAGTAGTTATCCTGAAATTTTCTTTATAAATAAAGATTTTATTTATCATATTTATGATGACAGAGGGGCATTCTTATTATTTAAGGATGAGAGAAAGTATGAAAAATTTAAAGCAAAGTATAGTACTTTACTGGTAGGAGAAGATTATAATTAAAAGAAACTCTCTTATTGTTAATTTCCTCATTTGCGTTTGACCGCATTGAGAAAACTTTTTCATCAAACTCTTTTCTAAATGATCATAAATACTTGCAACATATAATTTAGTACTGTATAGTTCTAATCATGACAAAAATAAAATTAATGAATCAAAAACGTGTACTTGAAGTGGCTGCAACATTATTTTTGGAAAAAGGGTTTGCTTATACAAGTATGGATGAATTAGTTCGTGTAAGCAAAGTGTCAAAGTCTAATGTGTACTATCACTTTTCTAATAAGGAAGAATTATTAGAAGGGGTCGTTGATTATTGGATTGATATGTATCAAGCTGCAATGGATGACGTACTGTCTCAGACCCAATTTTCAGTTGAAGATCGTATTCAACTGTTTTTAAAGCAATTATCACAAGGAGTTCAGGCGAGAGAGTATAAGGGCGGCTGTCCATTTATTACTCTTTATATTCAAAGTCCTGCACAGGCCACACAAATAAAAGAAAAAATAGGTCTTTTTTTTACAGGATTACAAAAGAAAGCTTCTCTATTACTGAAACAAGGGGTAGAGAATGGAGAATTCAGAAAGACGATTCATATTGATGAAGTGGCATCACTTTTTATGACAAATCTTGAAGGAGCGTTATTTATTTCAGAAACATTGAAGGATGCCACTGTCATCACAAAAACAGCAGATCATTTATTTAACTTGCTTCGATAAAAGAAGCATTTTTTTTACATCAAATTAGTACTGAATAGTACTAAAAAGGAGATTTCACATGAAAACAGTATTTTTAACGGGTGGAACAGGGTTTATCGGAAAGCAATTAGTCGAAGAATTAGCGAAAGAGGATGTGAACATTCTTCTTTTAGTAAGGTCAAAAAGTAAAGCAACACGCATTTTTCAAGAAAGAGGTATTTTAAATGAGTCAGTGATGCACTTTGTTGAAGGTGATTTGACGAAAGTCGATTTGGGTCTAAGTGCTGAAGATCAGGAGAGGGTATTGAAAACGGATGTGATCATTCACGCAGGAGGCCCTATGGATATTCAAGCGACAAGTAAAGAGGCAGCTTCCGTCTTTTTAAATGGCGCCAAATATATTGGTGAATTAGCTAAAAGTATTCATCAATTGAAGGGCTTGCAGCAATTTATTCATGTTGTCGGTTATATGAGCCCCTTTGATGATCAAAATAGCAAGATTGCCATCGACGTGTTTGAAGAAGGGAACGATTACTTGAAAATAAAAAATCCTTATGAAAAAACAAAGTTTTTAGCAGATCTTTATATTCGTCAACAGGCATCAGCGGTAGGTTATCCGCTTTCTATCATTAATCCGCCAACTGTCGTTGGAAGTAGTCAAACAGGGAGTACAGAGCAAATTGCAGGATTAGGTTTGCTTGTAAAGAGTATGCGAAGAGGGCTCATGCCGGTGATTCCTGGAGGTAAGGACTATCGGTTACCACTTATTTCAAACGATGAGTTTGCGAAGTGTATTGTACAGGTTTTCAAGTTGGAGCAGCCGGTTATTCAAACATATACACTTGTTGAAGACAAAGAGCACGATCAGAACGTTGCTGGACTATTAAGTATGATGTCAGAAAGTATGAATATGAAGGCACCTAGCATCTCTGTCCCAATGCCGCTGATGAAAGCTATCATGAATAGTGGTGTAAGTAAACTCACAAACATTCCTTCTGACGGATTGAATTTTATGACAAAACGAACGTTTTCAAATGTTTCAGTGAAAAAAATAATGGGAGAAGATTGGTTTAAGAAGACGAGTGTCATGACATTTTTCCCTGCTGTAGTAGCTGATCTAGATTATCGAATGATGGATCAACATGGTGAGCAGCATCATTTATTTAAACGAACATTATGCGATAACACGACCCTTTACCAATTACAAGGAGAGGGGAAGCCGTTTATTTTATTACATGGTTTATTGAGTGATGGAGAAGATTTATTTCCTTTAGCAAAAGAGCTTCATGAAAAAACGAGTCAGCCTGTATGGATCTTGGACCTTCCTGGTTTGGGGCGTTCTCCATTTAAACGAGCGAAACATCTTCTAGATATCTATTTAAATGTAGTGAAAAAAGTAATAGAGAAAGCGACGAATGGTGCACATCTAATCGGTCATTCATTCGGTGCGTTTATCTTACTGGAAGCATTGGGACAAGGGTACATAGATAAGGAGTATTCCATCACTTTACTTCAGCCGCCTGTCGCTAAAAAAAATGCTAAATCGCTAAATGTTCCACAATGGATGAACAAATGGTCATTAAAATTAGCAACTCCTAAAATGATAGAGCGTTATGTATTAAGAAATGGTTTGTTTGAAAGCATGGAAAGCATCCCTGAACATTATATTGAAAAAATCAGAAACAGCTTTACTTCTCCTAGAATTTTAAATACGACGGTTCAGCTTAACCATTTATTACGGAAAACCGATCAAGGTGACTTTAAAGAAGTCACAAAGGATCATCTTCACATGATTTGGGGGGAGTATGACAGAGGCTATTCTGCGCCATCGCATCTTGGGAAGGTTGATTTTGTTCCGTATGGCCACCATTTCCCTCTTAGCCACCCGAGTGAAACGGCAGCATTGGTCATCAATAATATTTGTACTAGTAGATAGGAGTCACACCAAAACGAAAAATAAGATTGATGACAAGTGAGCAAAATTTTTCGTTCTGGGTCTTGAAAATATAGAGGTTAACGAGGTGCATAAAACGCATCTAAGGTTTTCGTCATATCATCAGATGCAGATTGTAAGATCACATCTTGCTCTAAAATCGCTGTTCCTTGTGCTCGGACAATATGAAATTGTTGAAAGCCCATCAAGTTTTGGAATATTTCTTTTAGGTAGTAATGTGAAAATTCCAGAGGTGTGTATCGATCGTGATTTGTGAAAATTGAGCCACTTGCTTGAAGCAAAAGTACACGATAATCGTCAGTCATCAGACCAACTGAACCATCTTCTGTATATTTAAACGTTTCTCTCGCAATAAAGATATTATCTATATAATCTTTCATTCGTGACGTCACATTGAAATTATGAACAGGTGATACAATTACAATTCGATGATGTGCTTTGAATTGAGTCAATAGAGCAGATGAAGCAGCGGCGATTTTTTCTTCGGCAGCTGTTAATGATTGTTCAGATGCTTGCTTATCCCAAATTCCTAGCAGCTGGTCTATTTCGATACGAGGAATTTCAGTTCCATATAAATGTAAAATGGTTGGTTCCTCATGAGGAAATCTTTCTTTAAACTGCTTTAAAAATAGTGTTTGCAGTTTGTTTGAATAACTTTCTCGATGAGTGAAATCTGGGTGTGCGTTAATGATTAGTGTTTGCATATACATGCTCCTTTTCTTTTGATAAACTGAGTATAAAATATAAAGGTGACAAAGCATGTCACCTTTTTCAGAAGGAAAATCAAATGAAAAAATCAGAACGCTTAAACCAAGAGCTTATTTTCTTAAGTGATAAATATTCATTTCAATTAAAAGATTTAGAAACTGAATTTGGCATTTCTAAACGTACGGCTTTAAGAGATATGGAAGAGCTAGAGTCCATGGGCTTAGCTTTTTATGTTGAAAATGGCAGACATGGAGGATATCGGCTCGTGAATCAATCTCCATTGGTTCCGATCTATTTTCAAATAGATGAAGTTCAAGCCATTTTTTTCGCTCTTAAAGCCTTAGATCTGTTGTCAGCAACACCATTTAAAAAGTCTTACTCACAGATTCGCCAAAAACTGTTTGCTACAATGTCTGATGAGAGAAAACATCGGATCACGGAGATTTTGGATGTGATTCATTACTATCATGTCGCACCAGTGAGTGAACAACATCATTTGGATTTGATATTGCAGGCAATGATGGAAGATCAAATCGTGAAGATGACATACACTCAATATGAACATAAAAGGATCAGGCTACAATTTCTTGAGTTGTTTTATCGAAATGGGATTTGGTTTACCGAAGCATATGATGTTCAGAATAAAAAGTGGGGCATCTACAGATGTGATTGTATGACGGACTTGATGATCGAAGAAGAAACGAAAGACACTTTTACGAAGGAAGAATTAAAAGCACTGCAGCTCGAATATGAAAAAACCTATCATGATATCTCTTTTAAATGTCGATTAACGGAACAAGGGAAAGAGAAGTTTTTGAAGAATCATTATCCGAATATGAGATTGGAGACCATTGATGATATACCTTATATAGTGGGTGGGTACAACCAAGAAGAATTATCGTATATGACTCACTATTTGATCTCATTTGGGAAACATGTGAAAATTGAATACCCCGATGAATTAAAAGAGAGTTATTTGACTCAATTGCAAGAAATGATGGATCAATATTAAAGTTGAACTTCTACAGAAAAGGCGAACTGCTAAAGTTCGCCTTTTTTCTTTAATAAAAGTTAATGTTAAATTATTCTTTATCATGTAAAATAAAACTAGTTAGGAAAGATTACATATGCTTAAAAGACTGGTTTTAAATCAGTTTTGGACCAAATAATAACCGATATGAGGGGTAATTTCATTATGCATGCAAATATAATATCGTATATTTTTGACAAACAAACTGGCGATATGGAAATGAAAGTTAAATGTGATACATCAAATAATAACATGACATTGCTGTGGCAGAAAAGACAAAGTAGTAGTAATTTGAATTTGTATGGTGGAGTGTACTTTCATAGTTCTATAAATAATGGAATTGCAATCTTTAAAATGAACGTAAATGAAATATTAGATATCTCTACCTTTCATGATAAAGAAATCATTTGGGACTGTTTTTACGTAAATGGAAATGAAAAAGTTGGGGTGAATTTTTCTGAGGTTTATTCTAATTTTGAATATCATATTTTTGAAAGAGATTTGTATAAAGTAGTACCATTTATAACAAAAGGCGCTAAAACGCTGGCGTTATTTATAAGGACTGTAGAGATTAAAAGTAATATTCATCTTTTAGAAATTCAAAAAGATGGGGTAAAAGGAATAGTGGAACTGGAATCAAAGGAAATAGATATCCAACAGTTCCAAACATACTTATGCTTGCGTAAAAGAGATCATAATTCTTTGACAGAATATACACAAGAGGTCTCCACAAAACTTTTTTATATAGATAATAAGTATCAAATTGAAGGCGATTTTAAAGAATTCTTTCATAGTATAACCAACCAAACATCATGGGATATATTTGTGAAAGTCGAAAGTTCCAAAAATAAAATTTATGTGGCAGCAAATTTCGAACAGCTCACTTCTATAAGAATAGATTTTCATGATTTGTTTTATTCTATAAAAGCCTTACAAACTCTTCAACAAAATATAATTACGTTACAAATTAAACAGAAAGAGTTTGCTTCCTTGGTTTCTTCTGTTTCAGAAAATGAAGATGTTTTTTATTTCAAAGGGGATTTACCGAAAATTGGAGGTGAAAAGAGGTACAGCTTAGTTAGTAAACTCCGTGGGAAAGTAGCTGATAACTTTGAATATTTCAATGAATTTGAAAATGAAATATCAACGGATGATAATTTAACTTTTGATATCAAAGTTTCTCTTGCTGAATTGATTCCCAATTTTAAAGACAAGGATATATGGGATTTGTTTATCAGATGTAGACAAGATGGTGAGTTTTGTTATGATATACCTTTATCGTCTAATAGCAAGCAGAAAATAATGTCGACTAATAAAAAAGTTACTTTATTTGTAAATGGTTCACATTCTTATTCAGTTTGGGTAAATGTTGATAGAGGACCTCGAGATAATCTAACAAACATTGCAATATTAGGTACTTGTTATAGTCGAAATGCTTTTAATACATCAGATTTTTTCAATCCATACTACAAAAAACTATACAAATGTTCTTATACTCAGTTCCATTCAAATATTATGAGTATAGTATCTGATCCAGTAGTGTTTGATGAAACTGAATTTCTTGATTGTGGATTAAAACCTTCAGACATTAGTTATATTAGATCAGATTTTCAAAAAGATTTTTTTGAAAACTTATTAGAAAGTAATGCAGACTATTTAATAATAGATTTTTATGTTGATGCTTGTAGAGAAGTCATTCAAATTAAGGGAAATGCAAATATCACATTAAATTACTTACTTCCTCGAACAAAATACTTTAAACAAATTAAAAATAAGCCTGTCATATCTCATACCAATAATGAAATGTATTTAGATTTATGGAAAGAAAAACTTAAAGTATTTGTTCAAAGACTTCTTGAAATAATGCCGGCAGATAAAATAATTTTAAATAGAGGACGGTTAACATCAAAATATTTAGATTCAAACAATAAAATTAATGATTTCCCTAATCAAGATATTATAAAGAGGAACAATATATTATGGGATAGAATGGATCATTGCTTAATAAATTTGATACCAGAAATAAAAACAATTGATATGCGTGATACGTCTTTTATTGGTCATTATAATCATCCATTTGGCAAAAGTTATGCACATTATGAAAGTGGATATTACAAAGAGTTTTTGTCGAAATTAAATGAGATAGTCTTAATGGATAAAAGTAATCAATAATGGAAAGTAATATCTTTTCTAATCATTCGCAGTGTTAAACTAGACATATTAGAAAATGACAACTATGAAAGCAAAAAAACCGATTTTCTCAAAGGGATGATCGGTTTTTTATTATTTGCGAGACTATTTTTTAATTGAGGATGAATGTACTGTAAATGCTTTAGAAATTTGTTTTACCTTTCCATACGTCAGCTGCCGCCAAATATATTCCATCGGTCCATACTTAAACCGCTTTAACCAAAACGTACTGAAAAGCACAAGGAAGACATACACGCCAATAGCCATGAAGAACGTACCAGCCGGCTGAAGATGATCGACAAGACCCGCTCCATACTTTAGAAATAGCAAGGTTCCAATGATCGAGTGAAGCAAATAACAGGTTAGTGACATCCGTCCGACTTTTGTAAAGACCATCAAAGCACCTCGCAGCTGAGGAACGTGTAGAAATAGCATTGCGAGTGTACTCATATAGAACATACTGCCAGTTAATCCTCCGTTTTGTTCAAGGGCAGTGGCCATGTTAACCCAGAGTGTATTTTCAAAAGGATTGACCGCCGTAATGATCGTACTGCCTTGGGTGATGAGAAAAGCGATTGTACAAATGATCCAAATGCGATTCCAAATTGCTTTTTTCGCCTCCATGTTTTTGAAAAACTCCATTTTCACAAAATACACACCAAGTAAAAACATGAAGAACATAGAATAGACAGTGAAAAATGAACTGGAAGCCATTGTCACCATATCTGCCCACCGGTCACCAATAGATGCTAAATAAGTCAGACTGTTGTGGCTGATTAATTCAAAATCGGCAAAGTCTGGCTTGCCTGATGATCCTGTACTGATGGTATTGAGCAGCATTGTGAAAAGAGGCGTGAGCAATTGAATCACAAAGAGTGTGATCAGCCAGTACAGGATGGTTCTGGCTGTGCGTTTGTAAAAGAAAAGCAATAAAAAGCCCGCGACAGCATAATAGGTCAAAATATCACCAATCCATACAAACGTGACATGCAGAAGACCAATCCCTAAGAGAATGGTTAATCTGCGAGCGAACAGCTTGTTCGGACTATCCACCTTCTGAGTAGCTCGATCCATAAATATCATAAAACCAACCCCGAATAGAAAAGAAAATAACGTAATGAATTTCCCCGAGGCAAACCAATTCACAATGTGGTGAAATACATCATTAGACTCCATCTCAAATCCCTTGACCGAATCCACAATCAAAAAATAGTTGACCAAAATAATCCCCATTAAGGCGAATCCTCGTACGATGTCCAAGAAATGCACCCGTTCTTTAAGACTCATTGGTTGTCCGTGTTCTACCTTGCTTACATTCATATTAATGCTCCTTTTCATGTATTGGATCTAAAGATAGATCCTTCAATGAATCAATATACAGGCCAATTCTTAATCATTTATGAAGATCCAATTTTTTGAAAATAAATGTGACAACTTGATGGCAATTGATCATATTCATAAACACTTAAGATTTATGGTGTATCTTTTCACATAGCTAGATGATATATAGTAATAATATATAAGAATGAAGTCATGGAGGATGAGGTGAGAGAGATATGACCCATCGAATATTAGTTGTAGAGGATGATCAGGATATTGGTGACCTGTTGCAGGAATCTCTGACACGTACAGGGTATGAGGTGTTGAGAGCCATGAATGGCAAGCAGGCATTGCATGTTATAGATGATTCGCTGGATTTGGTGATTTTGGATGTCATGATGCCAGGTATCTCCGGTATAGAAACGTGCCAGCAAATAAGAGCCTCCTCAAACGTTCCCATTTTATTTCTGACAGCCAGATCAAGTACATTGGATAAAACAGAAGGATTACTCGCTGGCGGAGATGATTATATGACAAAACCTTTTTCAGAAGAGGAGCTTCACGCTAGGGTCATGGCGCAATTGCGCAGATATACCATCTATCAGGAAAAAAAGGAACAGGAAGAAACCTATTTAGTTGGTGGTAGCCTGAGGGTGAGTGAGGAATTTAATGAAGTGTGGAAAAGTGGGCAGCAAATCAAGTTATCTGATTTAGAATATCGGATATTAAAACTGCTCATGAACAAACGAAACAAAATATTTTCTGCTCAAAATATTTATGAAAGCGTGTGGGGCCAGCCTTATTTTTATTGTTCAAACAATACGGTTATGGTGCATATCCGAAAGCTGCGTGCCAAAATTGAAGATGACCCGGCTCGTCCCGTGTATATCAAAACAGAATGGGGGAGAGGATACCGGTTTGGCACATCGTAAATATACGCTGACCAAAAAGCTGTCACTGCTCATTTTGGTCGCTGCTATCGTAAGTGGTGTTGTCTTTTTGACACTGCAAAAGATCACTGATCACCTGATTGAAGGATATTTAAGTTCGGATGAGTACTATAAGGAAGAATCTGCTAGATACATTCAAACATTCAGCCGCTACGTTTCAGAACATGAGCTGACTTCAACGGATCGAAAAGCATTCGGTGAGTGGGTGAAAAAAGAAGATTATATTAATCTCACTGTTTACAAGGATGAAGTGCTTCAATATGACTCGATTTACTCTGTCGCTGACGAATCGGCCTATGGGAAAGAAAAGGTGACCGACTACGCAAAGCGTCATTCTTACCCGGTTCAATTTAGCGACGGAGAAGGTAGGGTTATGGTAGACGGATTTTACTCCTCTCGATATCACGATCTCGCCTTTACACTAGAACTGCTTGGTGCAACACTCATTTTTCTCATGATTGTGCTTGTTGGCATTCGCCGAAGTCTGCGGTACTTGCAAACGATCCGTGAAGAGATTCATATTCTTGAAGGCGGTGAGCTCGATTATGAGATGACAGTGAAGGGGCATGATGAATTGGCCATGATTGCAAAGAGTATTGAGGATTTAAGAACAGCCTTTTTGGACAAGCTTCAGGCTATTGATGATCTGCAGGAAGAGAGCCGCAGCTTGGTGACCGAAATGTCGCATGATATGAGGACCCCGCTGACATCACTCATCATGAATCTTGAATTTGCGAAAAAAGAGGAGGCTCTAGCGGATACCCGCAAGGAGCAATATATAGCGAGTGCGTATGGAAAAGCCCTGCAATTAAAGAATCTGTCTGACAATCTATTTGCCTATTTCCTGCTAGATAAAGATCACGAGTCAGAGCTTGAAACCGTTGCAGTGAAAGAAGTGATTTATGATCTTCTATCAGATCAGGTCGCCCTGCTGCATCAGGAGAATTTCACGGTCCATATTGTAGGCGAAATGCCGGATAGCTATATTAATGTGAATGTCGAGGAGCTTGGCAGAGTATTTGATAATGTGATGTCTAACTTACGTAAATACGCAGATCCTGAAAAGGACATTCAGATCACTTTTTTATCCGACCAAGATGTCTTTGAAATCCATGTGAGCAATGCGATAAAAAAGACAGACATCATACCGGAAAGCAATGGACTCGGGGAACGAAGCATCAAGCGGATGATGTCCCGAATGCATGGACAGTTTGAAAGTGTAGAAAAACACGATACCTACTACATCGTACTGCGATTTTGGAATACCAAAATATAGAGAGCAAAAACAACATCATGGAATGGGGAAACAATCTGATGAAACGATTCAACAATTTCCAAAAGGTACCTGATCTCTTGCAAGGCCTTCTGAATATCTGCCTGTTCTTTCTAGCGATTGCGCTAAGCGTACTCTTAATTAGTGAAACATGGTACATCGTACAATTCGTCTATAAAACATTGTTTAACAAAGGAGAAAGCTATTATGGAATGCTTGGCGAGCTGCTGATCTTCTTTATGTATTTTGAATTTATCGCCTTAATTATTAAATACTTTAAATCTAACTTTCATTTTCCGCTTCGCTATTTTATTTATATAGGGATCACAGCGGTCATCCGTTTGATTATCATTGATCATGAAGAGGCGGTATCGACGTTCTGGTGGGCGCTGGCCATACTTGCAATGACCTGTGCACTCTTTATTGCGAGCAAAAGAGATGCTGCTCAAGAGCATGAGGAAGTGAAGTAAGGAAGAAGAAGGACGAGTGGTCAACACTCGTCTCAGCGTGTAGACAAACCCCCGCATTCGGTGTCAGTCCTGCGCTCCGGTGCTCACGAATGTCAAATTCGCTCTGCTCTGGTGCTCGTCCTTCCTAGGGCTGCAAAGGTTTTCTATCACGCTGAAAAGAAGACAAAGGGCTAAAATCAAGTTCATTTTAGCCCTTTGTCAACAATCTGGGACGAGTGGTCAATACTCGTCTTTTTTGTGTTTAAATGAACAGTTTTTGAATATGTGTTGATTAATGAACAATGATTGAAAGATTGACAATTGATGATGATGTATCTAGAAAATATAATATAAATAGACAGGTGTTCATAAATGAATAGATGTATAGAAAAAGTATTCTGTCCAAAGCAGTTAACGGATTCACAAGTTCTTATGTTATGCTTTAGAAAAAGAGAAACCATTCTTTTCCTAGACATTGATTGTCATCATTCTATCTATAGGGGTCGATCGTATGCGAAGTATTCAAAGTTTGTTTGTTGAATGGTTACTTGTACTTACAAAGAAGAAACTAAATGTTGAGGGGTATTTAGAAGAACGAAGAATGGCGAATCAATTACCTTATGTGCTGCCTGAGAAGTTGAAAAAGAAATATCACATCACCAAAAGCAGCATGTTTTCAGTCGATACGTACATGTTGAAATCAGATGTGCAGCCAGATGATCATCAGGTGCTATTTTTACATGGAGGAGGCTATATTGAGCAGCCGCTCGTATGGCATTGGCGTTTCTTGGATCGATTGACGAAGCAATTAAATAGTACGGTGTATGTGCCAGTTTATCCAAAAGCACCGAATCATCAGTATATGGATGCAATCGAGAGTGTTCTCCCAGTTTACCAAGCTCTTTTAGAAAAAGGAACACCAGAAAAAATCGTCATCATGGGTGATTCTGCTGGCGGCGGTTTATCGCTCGCCTTTGCTCAATACTTAGCAAAAAAAGGTCTCCCGCAGCCTGGAAACATGATTCTATTATCACCATGGCTTGATGTGACATTAAGTCATCCTGATATCGCTAAAATGGTTCCAAAAGAGCCAATGCTCAACCTAGATTTACTGATCGAGTCGGGCAAAACCTATGCAGGTGATACAGATGAAACACATCATTTGATCAGCCCGATCTATGGAGAAATCAAATCGTTAGGACGAATTTCTGTTTTTATTGGCACTCATGAATTCTTTCTCCCAGATGCCCGGAAATTCAAAGAGATGGCAGACAAGCAGGGTGTTCCCATCAACTATATCGAATACCCCAAAATGAATCACGTCTTTCCTGTCTTCCCTATTCCCGAAGCGAACCAAGCGTTAAAACAAATTGTCGCTATTATTGAGAGCGAGACTTTCCCTTTGAGGGATATGACAAAATAGGATGCGAACATGAGAATGGCCAGCAATGCTCTAGTCATTCTCGTTTCTAATTGGAGGATCAAAAGTTAATTATGAACGAAACAGAACCGTTCTCATTTACAAGTATGCAGGAAGTAGCTCCTGTAGCTATTCCAGAAAGACAGTTCATTCAATCACATGACGGCATACGTCTTGCTTATTATCCGTTTTTATCAGAAACAAACACGCAGACCAATGTGATCATCATTCATGGCGGAGGCGCTCACAGCTTGGCTGGTTATGAGCATATTGCCTATAGATTGCAACATGATTTTCACGTGAATGTGTTTTTGCTGGATTTGAGAGGTCACGGACATTCTGGAGGAAAAAAGGGAGATACACCCAAAGTCACTGACGTATGGCAAGATATTTCGCAAGTTGTGGATGTCATCAAACAGCAGCACGAAGGAGCACTTTATCTTTGTGGTCATTCCTCTGGAGCTGGATTGCTGCTTCAATATCTATCTTGGGGTGAAAAAAGAAAAGTAGACGGTTACTTTTTTATTGCTCCTGAATTTGGCTACAAATCTGACACAGCGAAGTCTAATCAAGTCCCTTTTGCCACAGTTCAAGTTTGGAAATTTGTGCTATCTGCGATGACAAAAGGAAGGCTGATGGGGCATTCAGAAGCTGTACGATTTCACTACCCAGCATGGGTAATTGCACAAGATCCACTTCTTTTAACAGGCATCACCATCAATATGGCTCTTGCCTTAACGCCATCTGCACCTCAAAAACAATTTGCAAGGCTGGACCAGCCTTATGGCATGTTTGTTGGAAGCGAGGATGAGTTATACGACGTAGACAAATTTCATCCGTATCTGGCGCTTCCAAATCAGCAGGTGAAAAATCAATCTGTTTACCAAGTGATAGAAAACCATACTCATTTGTCCATTTTACTAGAATCGGGAAAAAAGATTGGGCATACAATCCAAATGTGGAAAAGTTCCAATTAACCTGAACAACTAGTCAACACTCTACCTTTTTCTTAAAAATTTACATTGACACCATCCTTTTCTATGATAAAATCATAGTGTGATAATGAGAATCGTTATCAAACGATGTGACTACATATAGAATGGATAGGTGAGGTACATGTTCAAAAAATCTTTTTGGTCGCTATTAGTTGTGCTCTCCATCGTATTACTTGCGGCTTGTGGCAGTAATAGCAGTGAAGGCAAGTCAGATAGTAATGAGAAAACAAGAACCGTTGAAAGCGCTATCGGTTCAACTGAAATTAAAGGATCGCCTAAACGTGTGGTGACGTTGTATCAAGGAGCAACGGATGCAGCCGTCGCTATGGGCATTAAACCAGTGGGTGTTGTAGAATCTTGGCTTGAAGCACCTACGTATAAATATTTAAGAGATGATTTAAAGGGTGTCAAAATTGTTGGGCAGGAAACACAACCAAACTTAGAAGAAATTGAAAAGCTGAAGCCAGATTTGATCATTGCATCAAAAATCCGTCACGAGCAAATTTTTGATCAGCTGAAAGAAATCGCTCCAACTGTTGCAACAGAAACAGTGTTCACGTTTAAAGACACAGTGAATTTAATGGGTGAAGCGTTAAACAAGCAAGACAAATCAAAAGAATTGCTGACGAAGTGGGATGACCGCGTCGCTGACTTCAAAGAAAAAGCAAAGAAAGACATTAAAAACTGGCCAATGAGTGTGTCTGTGGTGAACTTCCGTGCAGATCATGCAAGAATCTATCAAACTGGGTTTGCAGGTTCAATTTTAACAGAGCTAGGCTTTGAAGGTCCAAAAAATGTCAAAGATAAAAAGCAAGATATCATTACACTTACAGACAAAGAGAGCATTCCACAAATGGATGCAGATGTGATCTATTACTTCATGGATGATCAGGATAAAGCAGTTGAAAAAGCATATAAAGAGTGGACAAGTCATCCTTTATGGAAGCAGCTTGATGCAGTGAAAGCGAAACAAGTGCATAAAGTGGATGAAATCACTTGGAACATGGCTGGCGGTATCACCGCTGCAAACATGATGCTTGATGATATTTATGATCGTCTAGGGCTTGATAAATAAGTGTAGCAGAGGAGAAAATGTGAAAAACCATTTTCTCCTTTTTCCATAACAGATTGAAAGCGGGAATCAGATGAGAAGTTTATTAAAAAAGGATTCGAGCAAGGCACTGCTATTTGCTGGATTCATCGTGTTGATGTTGGTCTTTTTTATGCTCAGTATTTCTCTTGGGCAAACCTCAATTTCCCTCAAAGCCACCATCCATGCGTTTCTTCAGTTTGATGAGTCAGATCCAAACAGTGTGATTGTCATGACATCCAGATTATCAAGAGCTTTAATTGCGACGGTTGTTGGATCAAGTCTAGCGATTTCAGGTGCACTCATGCAGGCATTGACGAGAAATCCGCTGGCTGCACCAGATCTTTTAGGTATTAATGCAGGTGGACTCTTTTTTATTGTGATTTCGATTGTTTTCTTTTCTACTGAGTCGTTAACAGGTTATATGTGGACGGCCTTTTTAGGCGCTGCCATTGCAGGTATGCTCGTCTTTCTTCTAGGCTCCATTGGAAGAGACGGACTGACACCGGTCAAAATTGTACTCGCAGGTGCTGCGATATCTGCTCTGTTTGCGTCCTTTACTCAAGGACTTTTAATCGTGAATGAACAGTCCATTCAAAGCATCCTGTTCTGGATGGCTGGTTCAGTGTCAGGAAGAAGTATAGATATGCTGCTGCCAGTGCTGCCTTATATTCTTGGGGCGACTGTGGTGGCGCTGCTTCTTGGTCGCTCGATCAATGTCCTTTTATCGGGTGATGATATTGCGAAAGGGCTTGGCCAGCGTACGCTTCTTTTGAAGATGACGATGGGGGTACTTGTCGTCTTTTTAGCAGGAGGTTCCGTCGCTGTTGCAGGATCCATTGGATTTGTTGGTTTTCTTGTGCCGCATATTGTGAAAAAGCTCGTTGGACCTGACCACCGCTGGGTACTGCCGTATTGTGCCGTTGTAGGGGCGTCGCTTTTACTTGTCGCAGACCTTGCCGCTCGTTTTCTGATCATGCCGCAGGAAGTACCGATTGGTGTCATGACGGCGGTAGCAGGAGCGCCTCTATTTGTTTATCTCGTGCGCAAGGGGTTGAAGACAGGTGGCTAAAACATACACAGTGCGTTCAAAGGGCGGACGCATTTCATTTCAATTTTCAAAGCGGACGTTTTTAATTTTACTATTATTGACAGGCATTGCCTTTGGTTTATTTATTCTGAGCCTTTGTATGGGCAGCCGGTTTATTCCGCCTGCTGATGTGCTGCTACATATCTTCGGACAAGGCGAGGGAAATACGTTTGTATTAAATACGTTGAGGATTCCAAGGACCCTGCTTGCGGTTTTAGTGGGAGCGGCACTTGCGGTATCGGGGCTTATTTTACAAGGTCTCATTCGAAATCCGCTTGCATCGCCTGACATCATAGGAATTACGAGCGGTGCGTCGTTTGGCGCCATTATGTTCATCGTCTTTTGGATGGGCACTGTGCCTATTGCTTATCAGTCGTTGTGGGCCATTGCAGGCGCTTTTGCGGTATCATGCCTGATTTATTTGCTTTCATGGAAAAAAGGCGTCAAGCCGATCACGCTCGTCTTGATGGGGATTGGGATTTCCGCCATTATGAAGGCGTGTGTGACGTTTACTCTTGTGCTCAGCGATACGATGACCACGACCAAGTCATACATCTGGCTGACGGGCAGTTTATATGGTTCTACAATGAAGGACGTCATCGCAATGCTTCCTTGGGTATTGATGATTTTACCGATTGTCATGGTGCTGGCAAGAACGATGAATGTGAAGGAGCTTGGAGATGATCTTGCAACAGGTCTCGGGGTCAAGGTTCAGGCGAAGCGGTTATTCTTTCTACTGATGAGTGTGACATTAGCCGGTATTGCCGTTGCCTTCGCAGGCGGTATTGAATTTGTCGGACTGATGGCGCCGCATGTTGCAAGGATGATCATCGGTCGTTCCTTTATTGCGCTTGTTCCAGCATCTGCGCTTGTTGGAAGTATTCTCGTGATGCTGGCAGACTTAGTTGCGAGAACGGCTTTTCTCCCGTTAGATGTCCCGGCAGGTGTGTTTACGGCTGCAATCGGCGCACCGTTCTTTATTTATTTGTTATATCAACAGCGAAATCGTTAAACGAAAGATGGGGGTTTTGATATGAAGCCAGAGTGGGTTGAGAGAGAATTACTTGATTTCGGGGTACACATCACAAATGGACCAATGACATCTGATCGCACACTTGCTGCGCTTTTTTCAGAAGCATCTATCAGACGTTTATTAGAAGCTGAAAAGGAAGCGATGCATGCACCGAATATAGCAGTGGCGGCGTCCATGTTTTCAAAACGCTATGCCTATTTAGCTGTTAGTTCTACTTTGTACTTGATGACGATGTATGATGCTGTCTACCGGTTTTCACCAGAGGCGTGTGTCTTTAGAGAAGATCGTAAAATTGAGCTAGATGAAACGCTCTGTTCATTTGTTCAGTCAGAAGGAGATCGTCATGAGTGGAGAGAGCAGGTCGTCCGCATGCTATTTACGCAGTGTGTCACACCTCTTTTAGATGTATTGAAACGTACTTCAAGACTTCCGTATTCAATTTTATGGGAAAATGTAGCGGTACGTATCAATTCTCTTTACCGTAGCATGATGCGAGAAACGGAAGAGCCTAAAATGAAAGAGCGCGTACGGGAGGATTATTTGTTTCTGAAGAAGGCATCGGGTGATCTTTTCGGAGCGAAGCAAAATCCTTTTCAGCACAGCTTAAATTTAGATGAAAGTTTGCTAGACACATCAAATCGAAAGACTTGCTGTATGTATTATAAGCTTGAGAAAAAATCAGAGAGCCTTGATTATTGTCTCGTCTGTCCGCTAAAGTAAAAAACACCTTATGCAAGGTGTTTTTTTATTAGATTAGATTTTTCTTAAATATTTATACAGTAAATTTAAATATGATATTTATGTTATATTGTTTCATTATATCATCATTTATGGAAGGAACTGATATGAAAAAAATTATCTTATATATCATCTTTATTTTCATCATCATCATTGGCTTGTTCTTCATTCAACCACTTAAAAACCACATCTCTTTTCTTAAAGTAAAAAGTACAAATCTTACTGAATTAAAGGTGGGAGAATTGAAGTTGGGATTAATAAAGAGAAACTATAGTGAAAACGAGTGGATTAAAACTTCAAATTCAAATTATTTTAAAGTGAATAATAGAAAAGAAATAGTGGCAATCTCTTTAGAAAATAATCAAAGTAATATAAACAACACAATAAATATTCATTCAACTAAAAAAGATATCTATGATTATTTAGGTGAAAATTATTATCGTAGAAATGACGATCAAGGATATGAGATTTTAGGCTATAAGAATTCAAAGCATGATATCAAAATAGAATTTTTCTGTTTAGATCGCAATATAGAAAGAATTATTATTAGTAAATTGGGGGAATAAACATAACATAATGATCAGAATCTTTATAAGATGAGAAGTGTGTTTGATGTTGTATGATCATCTTTTTTAGAGATATTAATTGGAAAGAGACACTGCTTGCTCATAGCAGTGTCTCTCTTTTTTATTCCCAAATATCGCTTACCCATTCAGGGTGATCAATGAAAGGATTGCGATTGTGCTGGTACGTTTGATAGATGATTTCGTTACGATTCCGTTCGATTTGATCGACTGGATCTTGCTTGTGCCATTTCAATAGGACAGACATTTTGCCGTGAAGAGGGGCGCTTCCATTATTCACTTTGTTGTTTAATTCTAAATCTGGGAAGCGGTCATCGCCTTCATATCGGACGGCCATATAAAAGAGCATTCTTGCTACATCTCCTTTCACCCGGCTATGAGGTTCAAATGAGTCGCTGTCGTAGAAGTTGCCCGGCGCTCCCTTGTATTCATTTCCGCCTATATCAAAATCTAAATTACCTCGTGTGCTATTCGTTTGTACGTCTGTTGCCCGAAGGTGATGGAGATCTGTACCAGGTCCTTGGCTCGTCCCAAAATTGCCGTGAGATTTAGCCCACACATGCTCCCGGTTCCACTGTCCCACGTTTCCTCCATTTGCTTGCTTTGACCTGGAGATACCGCTATAGAGCAGAAGCACATTGCTTGGATTTTTTGGATCTTCATCCGTTTTCTTTAATGCATCCCAAACCTGGCTGTAGGATAGCTGCGTATGATCATCAATAATATCGTGTAATGCTTTCTTAAGAGCAGGCCCAGATTTGCCAGCAGCAGATTGGTAATAGGAATCAATTTGACTTGAAGCGGTTGTTTTCGCATGTTGAGCAGATGTTTCGGTTTGAAGCTGTAACGGGGAAAAGGTGATGGTTTGACTCGGTTCATTCAGAGTAAAGCCTTGAGCACTTGCAGCGGGAGGCAGCGGAGCGGCAAATGTACCGAAAATCATGATTCCGGCGGCCACAGTTCCAAATAAAGATCTTTTCATTCTATTTCCTCCTTCATAGGGAATGTATACTCTTTATTTCTATCATATTGCCATAAAGAAATAAATGGATTTATCGTAAATTTTATGTAATCAATTCGTAAGAAAAGAGATTGCTATTTTATCAGCATTGCTGTATAAGTGGGCATATAAGGATGGACACAGCAAGGGAGAGGATGGATAACATGAAAGAACTACACACACCTACTAGAACCATTATGACACCAGGACCTGTCGAAGTAGATCCGAGAGTCCTTCGGGTGATGAGTACACCAATTCTTGGTCAATTTGATCCTGCATTTACAGAGATCATGAATGAAACGATGACCTTATTACGATCACTTTTTCAAACAGAAAATGAATGGGCTTATCCAATTGATGGGACGTCCCGCTCAGGGCTTGAAGCTGTGCTTGCCAGTGTGATCGAGCCCGGAGATGTGATGCTCGTTCCGGTCTTTGGACGCTTCGGTCATTTGCTGATTGAAATTGGACAGCGCTATGGTGCTGAGGTACATACAATGGAATGTGAATGGGGAACGGTTTTTAAGCAAGACGACATCATCGTAGAGATGCATCAAGTCAAGCCGAAAATTGTTGCGATGGTTCATGGTGAAACATCTACCGGAAGATTACAGCCGCTTGAGAAAATTGGTGAAGCATGCCGAGCGCTTGATGCGCTTTTTATTGTAGACGCTGTGGCGACAATTGGTGGAGTCGAGGTCAAGGTAGACGAATGGAAAATCGATGCGGCAATTGGGGGCTCGCAGAAATGCTTGTCTGTTCCATCAGGGATGTCACCGATCACATATAATGAACGAGTGGCAGACGTCGTACAATTGAGAAAGAAAGTCGAAAAAGGGATTGCAACACAGGACGAACTGCAAAAACAGGTAGACATTTCTCCAATCAAAAGCAATTACTTTGATCTAAGCCAGCTGCAAGATTATTGGAGCCCGAGGCGGTTAAATCATCATACAGAAGCGACAACGATGCTTTATGCACTGAGAGAAGGGGTTCGACTTGTGCTAGAGGAAGGTCTGGAGGAACGTTTTCAGCGCCACTTGTTTCATGAAAAGGCTTTAATGGCAGGACTTGAAGCGATGGGGCTTGAATTATTTGGTGATCCAGACTGCAAAATGCCGGTCGTGACGTGTATCGTCATTCCAAGTGATATCGACGGAGAAGCGGTCCGGGCTGATCTTCTTCATCATTTTGGAATTGAAATTGCGAGTTCATTTGGGCCGCTTGCAGGACGGATATGGAGAATTGGCTCAATGGGCTATAGCTGCCGAAAGGAAAATATTCTATTTGTTTTAGCAGGCCTTGAAGCCATCTTGATGAAGTACGGAGCAGCCATCAATTGTGGCGCCGGGTTACAGGCGGCTCTTTCCATCTATGAACAAGCTGAATAAAAAAGGGATACTCAAAATACTCGCCACCAGCGGGTATTTTTTATTTGGGAAAAAACGCTGTTTTTTGAAAAACTAGACTTATAGAGAGCGATATCGCTATACTGAAGAAGTTCTTATCATTTTTGTCATCATTTTCATTTATTTTGAAGAAAGAGGTTTTAATATGAAAAAAATGGGCAGATTGTACATTTTGATGCTCAATATTTTTATTGCCATGCTTGGATTTGGTCTGATCGTTCCTGTCATGCCAAGTTATATTGAAGCCTTTGGCGCAACTGGGAAAACACTTGGTTTCCTCGTTGCTGCAACTGGCCTCACACAATTTGCTTTATCACCCGTCGCCGGAGCGCTGACTGATCGATTTGGACGCAGAAAATTGATTATTGCCGGGATTGCCGGCTTTACGGTAGCTCAATTTATTTTTGCATTTGCCGATCAGCTTTGGATGCTGTTTGTGTCTCGGTTTTTAGGCGGAGCTGCTGGTGCGCTGCTGATGCCCGCCATGTTTGCCTACATTGCTGATATCACAAGTGAAAAGGATCGAGGGAAAGGAATGGGGCTATTTAGTGCAGCAATGACGTTAGGCTTTGTCATTGGACCGGGTGTTGGGGGTTATTTGGTTGAGTTTGGGATTGCTTTTCCTTTCCTCATCGCTGGTTCCTTTGCAGCCCTGTCGACGCTGTTGTCTTTCTTGTTCTTACCTGAAACTTTAACAAAGGAAAAGCAGGAAGAAGCACGATTGAATAAAGAGCTTCATTTCAATCCTTTTACGCAGATGATTCAGGCTTTAAAAACACCATACGGTTTTTTGTTTATCTTGGCCTTTGTTTTGAATTTCGGAATCATTCATTTTGAATCGATCTTTGGCTTATATGTGGACCAAAAACATGGCTTTACACCGAAGGATATTGCATTTGTCATTACAGTAGCTGGACTTGCGGGTGTCATCGTTCAAGGTGCTTTAGTAAATACCTTTGTGAAACGATTTGGCGAAATGCGTGTCGTCCGTTATGCCCTTTTAGCTGCGGCGTTTATGCTGATCGCCTGCCGCTTTGCTCCTTCCTTTTGGCTCATTTTTACGGGCTCCATTTTATTTTTATCAGCCACCTCGTTTGTTCGTCCAGCTCTTAATACATTACTTTCTAAAATGGCAGGGAATCAGCAGGGGGTAGCAGGCGGCCTCAATACCTCCTTTATGAGCCTTGCGAATATCGTCGGGCCAAGTCTTGCGGGTATTTTATTTGATGTGAATATTGAGCTGCCATTTATGTTTGGAACGCTGGTGCTTTGTATGAGTTTCATTGCTTCTATTTTATGGGCGAAAAAAGCGCAGCAACATTCCCATGCCGTATCGTAATGACAGCATAGAAAAAACCGATCAGCACAAATGGATCGGTTTTTTTCGTCATCGCTCATACTTCACAACTGGTGATTTTTCTTTATGCAACGCATGAATCAATGCATCGTCTACATGCAAATGCTCCTTCACTAATTGAGGAGGGGTTAAGGCCATCCATTGGTTCAATGAAATATCAGCAAATCGATCGCTTTTAAACATTTCTAGAAACCAAAGGCTCGTTTGCCCGATATTTTGTATGTAATGCCCCATCCCGAAAGGAACATAACCAACATCACCTGCTCTGTAATTAAAAGTGCGAGCTGTCCCGCCTGCCCCAAAAACCGTCATTTTGGCTGTACCGGTTAAATAGTATTGCCACTCATCATTATTCGGGTGCCAGTGCATTTCTCTCATCCCGCCAGGTTTTACCTCCACAAGTGCAGCAGCAATCGTTTTAGATACTGGAAAATTGCGTGAGTCGACGATTCGCACGGTTCCCCCAGAGGTCACGATTGGTTTTTGACGAAGGAGCTGATGGGTAAATGGCGGTTTGATGCCGCCGTATGGATCAGAGACTGTTTGGCTTTCAATGGATGCCGGTGAAGAGCCTTGAAACATATAGCGCTGTTTATGTGGAATGCGGTCAAACAGCTTGATTGGCACGCCGAAATTAGCAGAAAGAATGTCTTTTGGTGTATGAGCAAACCAGTCTGTGATGGTGAACGTATCAAATTCAGAAAAAGCACCATCATCAAACACAAGGAGAAACTCACAGCCATCCTCAAGACCTTGAATGGAGTGCGGAATACCGGGCGGGAAATACCACAAGTCTCCTTCTTCAACATCAGCGATCATATTCCGTCCTTCTGCACCTACAGATGTGATCCGGGCTTTGCCTAAAATCATATATGCCCATTCCGCCTGCTTATGCCAATGAAGCTCACGAACACCTCCGCGCGTAAGCCGCATGTTTACACCAGCAATCGTTGTTGAAACAGGCAGCTCTCGCTCGGTAATTTCCCTCGACCAGCCGCCATGATTCAAGTGCATATGTGTATCAGAATATGAAAATTTTAAATTAGGAATCGTCCCCGCATCCGTTTTTGGGGGGACGAACATATCTGGGTTCTCCAAATCGCGCAGAACGTCTCGCGGGCCTAAATCGGTTGCGCCGGCCCCATCGTCTCGAATCGGTTGCGGGATGTGACGAATCTCCTCATCCATTTGACACCACTCCTTGTCATTCACACTTCTCCTCCAAAATATATGAGGCGTAAGAAAAAAAGATTCAATTGGAATCGGATGAAAGGTGGTTTTGAATCCGCAAAGCTAATCGCAAGCGCAATGTTGCGTCAGGATCTTTTAGGCTGATCTGGAGCAGTTCTTCACATTTCTCCAGTCGATATATCACGGTGTTGCGATGAACAGATAAACGTTTGGCTGTTTCTGAAATATGGCAATGTGTTTCGACATAAACAGATAAGGTGTGGAGAAGATTTGGGTCGACTTGTGATTGTTCATATAATGGGTGGAGATACCGCTCATAGAATGTTGTTAAATCTTTTGGTGGGATGAGCTTCAGTAAATTTGACACATCTTTTGCTTGATAGAACTGAATATATTCAGCCCGTAATGAGAGCTGGCCTGATTGCAGAGCATGGGCAGCTTCACTGAATCCTTTTGGCAGATCGGTGATGAGATAACCGCTTAAGCTTACACCAAAGGAAAAGGTGGCATTCACATGCTGTTTAATAAGGATCTGCATTTGTTTTAAAAAAGAGCAGATCGATTTGTTCATTGCCTGCCACCCGCCAGTCTCTTCTATAAGGATGATGCCGATATCTCCTTTGACAAAAAGAAAGGCGGGAAATGGACAGTGCGAAAGGGTGCTTTCAAGTAAAGCAAACACATCATCTACAAGGGTTTGCTGCTTAAGGAAACAAGAGAAATGACTGCTCTGATCAAGTTGACAGACGATACATAGATAGGGAATCGTTGTGTTTAATCCAAACATGCGTGCCAGACGGGTGACATCTTGCTCTGAGGAAATCGCCCCCTCCATCCATTTGCGAAACCATTCATTTTTGGCTCGCTCTGTTGATTGCTTGATGGCATGTTGTTTGATGCGTGAAATGGACATGGCATTTACAGCTTGTTCAATTATCAAATGCAGCCCCATGTCGCCTTGAGGATGAATGAAGGCGGGAACGACTAAATAATCATAAGCTTGTTCGTTTATATAGATAGGAAAAACAGAAAGGCTTTCTTTTGAATGAACCATAGAAAAATATTGCTGCTGCGTACTGTGAAACAAGCGGAGCATTTGTATCCAATCTGGGTTTGTCATACCTTGGGGTGAGGTGAAAAGAATACGTCCATACTGATTGATCAAATAGACAGGCTGTTGAATTCTTTGGGCCACTTTTTGCAATGCTTCAACATGATGATCGACAATGTTCATATCCACTCATTCTCCTTTTTTTAGAGCTGAATCCTTTGGTGAAGATGAATAAAAAAATGGACAATCGCTGTCAAAGTCTCTGATATCAATTTTATGTTATCAGCTCCATTCAATTTAGATAGAAAGTTGTGATGTAATATCACAAAAAAGATGGCAGGGCAACATCACATCAGTCATCTTCATTCAGAAAAATGGGTAAATATGATATGTTGTAGACAGAAGAATTTCTTTCAGAAAGATGGGTATCCCAAGAAACAAAGACTTTCAATGGGAAAATCCGTTTAGACAAGCAAGTGGCAAGAGGTGAGATAGATGATTTATATCGGATTAACTGGCTGGGGCGATCATGACAGTCTGTACCCGCCGAGAATCGGCAGCTCTCAAAAGCTGTTTCACTACGCATCAACGTTTCCCATTGTGGAACTGGATGCAAGCTTTTATGCTGTTCAGCCTGAGCGGAACCATGAAAAATGGATAAAAGATACGCCAGACGCCTTTCAATTTGTTGTGAAAGCATATCAAGGAATGACCGGGCATCAAAGAGGCGAGATCCCGTTTGCTTCAAAGGAAGAAATGTTTGATGCCTTTATTCTTTCACTGACTCCTCTCATTCGAGCAGGGAAACTGGCGATGGTTCTGTTTCAATTTCCACCATGGTTTGATTGCAAAAAGGAGCACGTCCACTATTTAAGATGGTGTAAGGAGAAGATGGGGGACATTCCTTGTGCACTCGAATTCCGAAACCGAACTTGGTTTTCAGACGAGTTTTATGAACAAACCTTATCCTTTATGGAGAAAGAAGGGTGGATTCATTCCGTCTGTGATGAACCGCAAGTCGGAGAAGGGTCTATACCGCCAGTCATAAAAGCCACACACCGTGACAAAACATTGGTCCGTTTCCACGGAAGAAATAAACAAGGCTGGCTTCACCCGGCAGATCATGAGAACTGGCGTGAAGTTCGTTACTTATATTTATATAATGAAGCTGAACTAAAGGAATGGAAAAAGAACCTCGACATCCTGCATCAGCAGTCGAAAGATGTATATGTCGTATTTAATAATAACTCAGGCGGAGATGCGGCGACGAATGGCCAGCAAATGATTGATTTACTGGATTTGACGTATTCAAGCTTATCGCCGAAGCAGTTAGATTTATTTAGTTAAATGAGAGCTGCGGCTTTCAACCTGAACGAGACGGTTCAGTGACAACTTGAGGGAGAGATCAACATGCTGCAGAAGCTATGGTTATATCATACAAACGACTTGCACAGCCACTTTGAAAACTGGCCAAAAATCGCAGCTTATATTGAAGAAAAGCGTCAAGTTCACGATCAGATGCTCTTATTTGATATTGGCGATCATATGGATCGAGTAAACCTTGTATCAGAAGCGGATTATGGAAAAGTGAATGTCAAACTTCTCAATCAGCTTGGCTATGATGGCGTCACAATTGGTAATAATGAAGGCATTACGTTGCCTCATGAGCAGCTCGACCAATTGTACAAAGACGCGCAATTCCCGGTGATTTTATCTAATTTATTTGAAAAAGGCAAAAGACCATCGTGGGCAAAGCCTTATGAAGTGATCACGTTGAACAATGGACTGAAGATCGCCGTCTTAGGGGTGACCATTGCGTATACACCTGTCTATGAAAAGCTGGGCTGGGACATTACAGACCCATTTGAGAGCATACGGGAGATGCTGCAAGAAGTGAAGGGACAAGCTGATGTCATTGTTCTTCTTTCCCATCTAGGCATCATCCATGATCGAGAGGTAGCCCATGACTTCCCGGAAATCGACATCATCTTAGGCTCACATACGCATCATCTTTTAGAACAGGGCGAGATGGACAATGGAGTTCTTCTTGCATGTGCTGAAAAGTATGGGCATTATATTGGCTGTGTCGAGCTGACCATTGATACAGCGAGTAGCGAGCTCATCGAGAAAAAAGCGACGGTGCAATCAGTGGACCAGCTGATCAGTGAATCCGATGAAGCGATCACGACTTTACAGAAAGCTGAAAGAAGAGCGAAGTCACTCATGCAGGAAAAAGTGACATCCATTGAATCAAAGCTCGAAACAAAGTGGTTTGATGACTCCCAGCTTCCGCAGCTTTTAACAGATGCCATTAAAGAATGGTGCGAGGCAGATATCGGCATGATGAATGCAGGGATGGTGCTTGATTCATTAGAGGCTGGCATCGTCACAAGAGAGGACATTCACCGGATATGTCCGCATCCCATTAATCCAATCAGGGTGACACTTACTGGGAAGCAATTGATCGAAACAGTGTCTCGTGGCTGTGAAGAAAAAATGGAACAGCTACGCATCAAAGGCTTTGGCTTTAGAGGCGAACTGATGGGGAAAATGCTATACAGCGGTTTGACTTATTCATTAGAAGAGGGCGAAACCAAACGAGTAAAAGAGGTCTATGTAAACGATCAACTCGTCAAAGAAGATGATTCCTATACGGTTGGCACAGTGGATATGTATACACTTGGCTCTCTTTTTCCTCATATACGTGACCATGAACACATCGAATATTTCATGCCGGAATTTTTGCGTGATGTCCTGAGCTGGCGATTGAAGGACGCAAAGTGAAATCCGCTCCAGCCTAACAACACTTGCCCTCCCTTCACATAGATTGTGTTGAAGGGAGTGAAGGGATATGGTGAATTTAACACCTATTACAATTGATGGCCATTCCTTTACAGCCGTCACCGTCAAGCTGCCAAAGACCAATTTCATGGCAGTGACAAATGAGCATGGTTATATTATGTGCGGTGCACTTGATGTCGGGCTCCTAAATGAAAAGCTTGCAGATAGAGGAATCATCGCAGGAAGAGCAGTCGGTGTAAGAACCATCGAGCAATTGCTGGATGCACCTTTAGAATCTGTGACATATGCCGCTGAGTCACTCGGCATTCATGCTGGCACAATTGGAAGAGATGCATTATTAAAAATGGTGAAATAAAATGTACAGATGATTCCTATCCCCCCGCCTGTCTGCATACACTTGTAATGGAGAAGGGGGGATTTTTTATTGAGATTAAACCGCCGTTATCGCCCCTATAAAAAGGGCCCTCTGCCATTTCGTTATGTCATGCTGCTTGCCGTATTATTTTTTGTGCTCTCAACTGTCATTAGCCTATTCTTCATCAATCGTTCCATTAAACCAACGTTGATTCACATTGCTGAACTAGAAACAGAACGAATCGCCAATCATCTCATCCAATATTCTGTTCAGGATTTTGCAGATGATCAGGAGAATATGAAAGATATGGTTGTGATGAATACAAGTGAGAACGGAAAAGTGACAACTATCGACTTCAATGCGCAAGCAACATCGAAAGCAATGGCTGACCTGTCACGTCACCTTCAAAAAAATCTAGAGGACATTGAAAAGGGGAATTTTCAAAAAGAGGCAAAAGAAGCATTAAAGGATCAAACAGATGGACATGACGGCATTATATATAACATTCCGCTTGGGCAAGCGTCCGGAAATGCACTTATCGCCAACCTAGGACCAAAAGTACCTGTACGATTCAGTGTCATTGGTGACCCGCATACAGACGTTGAAAAAAACATCAAGCCATATGGCATTAACAATGCCTTGATTGATATTAGTGTGCTCATTGAGGTGAAGGTGAGAGTCATCATCCCATTCGCCTCAGAAACCATCGTCGTCAAAAACTCCGTGCCTGTCTCCATTCAAGCCGTTCAAGGAGACGTCCCAGATTATTATAATGGCAGCGGAACAAATTCAGGCGCTCCATCGATTGTTCTGCCAGAAAAAAAGGAGAAGAAAGAATAACAGCCCAATGGACGAATTGGGCTGTTTTTTTCATACGCTGTGATTGCATATAGTGTTTTTGTGATGCACGTTTTATTGTTACGAAACAGACAGTCTTGTCCTTGCATCATTTTCATCGGTGATATAGGTCACGTCTTCAAATCCACATTCCACTGCATTCTTGTATAGCCATTCGAGTGTTCCCTTATTTTTGCAATAGATCGTGACATAGGAGCAATCGGCTACTAAAAGAACAAGCTCGCATTGGCTTTCAATAAATTCTTCATAGGTCTTAATATGAGTCAATGTCCCTTTTGGATATGCTTGTAAATCGGCGAAAATCATATAATACGTCTTGTTTTCAATGAGGTGTTTGAGTTCTATACCGTCCATTTCTGTTTTACCTTCAGGAAAAAGTTCTTCATCTTTTTCGCCATCAACTAGTATATTCGAGTCTTCGGTATCGATTCGCCAACTGAATTTGGTGATGTCGATCGGTTTTAGCACTTCTCCAAGGAAGACTCCGTATTCATTTGGAATGGTAAAGGTCAGTCCTCTTTTCAAAAAAACACCCCCTAACTCTTTGTGAAGTAATTATTCATTGGCTGCGATGCTTAGACTTTTTTTATGTGATCTGTTCATCTTATCCTAATTAACCACTTGATTCCATACGAATCACGTGCCATGATAAATGTTCATTGTTTTCCTTTTTGAATAGTGTAGCTATCCTGAAGGCTGATTTTTCACGATCGTCTGTTATGAAAGTGGGAGGAGGATTTGATTGATATGAAGAAAATTCATGTAAGCGGGTTTTGTTTTTTGGTATTTGCCATTGTATTTAGTGCTAAATATATGTCAGCATCGATATTATTAGCTGGGAGTGACAGTTTGAGTGTCGACTTATTTAGCGGGATGTTTGACATGATTCCACTTGAAGTAACAGTTGTGTATCTCCTTTTTTTCATCATGGGTATTCTTTTTTTAGTATTAGGATTGAAAGAGAAGCATAAGCAGTAACAGCAGACAAGTGATAATGTTGATACATATCAAAAGGAGAAGCCAGCGGTATCGCTAAACTTCTCCTTTTATTTATCGACGTTTCCGCTCGGCTCTTTCCCATGCCCTTAAATGAGGGTAAGGATCAAACGACCATTCAGTTCGTCCATTGTCTTTATACATGCCGTAATGAAGGTGTGGCGGGAATTTCCCTGCTGTGCCAGGTGGACCGTAACCGGAGCTTCCGACTGATCCGATGACTTGACCAGGTTCTACAATCTGCCCAGCTTTGAGTCCTTTTGCAAAGCCATTTAAGTGGGCAAAATAATGATAATGATTATGAATATCTCGAATGCCGATCCGCCAGCCGCCAAAGCGATTCCAGCCTTTCATTTCAATCACGCCGTACGATGTCGCACGAACAGGAAGACCGTAATGAGCAAATAGATCAGTGCCCTCATGAATTCTTCTGCCTCCAAAGCCTCTCGCATCACCCCATGTACTCCTGTAGCTGTAGTCAGCGCCAACCGGAAGAGGAAACGCATGCTTTCCAAGGTCAAGATGGCCGTAATGCTGATAGAGCTTCATAAAAGATGAAATGATTCCAACGGTTTGATCACGTCCGTAATAATCCCACAGCGCAATTTTTAATTGGTCGATGCTGCTGCCGTAATGGAGCAAGTATTGAGCAAACGTGAACAGGACATCTTCATCGTTATCGATTTCTGCTTTTCCATCCCCATTTCCATCAAGCCCAATACCGTCAAAAACTTTAATGCTTAATGGAGAGGTATCCTGCTTATTTGGATTTTCTGGTCCTATCCACATTTCCCGGGGAATGTAGATACCAATCACACCTGTTTGTTTGGGTAAATCTCTTCTGCTTTTGCGTATATTGTGTTCATACTGATCAACCGCAGCAAGTACATACCACGGGACCTGTGTGGTGATGGCGATCTTTTCATACAGTGCCATTCGCTGTTTTAATTCATCGGGCTGTTTGTTTGTCCCTTGTGCATGGACTGATGCGGGAATCATTGAAAGAGCGATGATGATCGCTAAAACCACTTTCACAAACGTCCATCTCCTTTCTTCGAACATCTCTTCTACCGTTTAGTGTGGTTTGATCACGTTATTTCATAAGAAGAAAATGTTAGTAATTTTCTTCTGTTATTTTAGGAGTCTTTTGGGTATTTTTGCAGCTCATTCCCTTGTTGTTCAATCTGTACTATGTTAAAGTGTCTAAAGAAAAGGCCTTAGGCCGAAGATTCAATTTTTTGCGGCAACAGCTGCATCCATCGTATATAGCAGGAAGATGATTGTATATGCACCTTTAACGAATTCATATGGAGATGATGGAATTGGCAAAGAAGGAAGAGCACGTAAGAAAACCGGACTGGCTTAAAATTAAGCTGAATACGAATGAAAACTATACCGGTTTGAAAAAAATGATGCGGGAAAACAACCTGCATACCGTTTGTGAGGAAGCGAAATGTCCGAATATTCACGAATGCTGGGCAGTGAGAAGAACTGCTACATTTATGATCCTCGGATCTGTTTGTACGCGCGCATGCCGTTTCTGTGCGGTGAAAACCGGACTTCCTACTGAATTAGACTTGCAAGAGCCAGAACGCGTGGCAGATTCAGTGGCTTTAATGAATTTAAAGCACGCTGTTATAACAGCGGTTGCAAGGGATGACCAAAAAGATGGCGGAGCAGGCGTATTTGCTGAAACTGTTCGTGCCATTAGAAGAAAAAGTCCATTCACAACAATTGAAGTTCTCCCTTCAGACATGGGTGGCAATTATGATAATTTGAAAACGTTAATGGATACACGCCCTGATATTTTAAATCACAATATTGAAACAGTACGCAGGTTAACACCAAGAGTTCGTGCACGGGCTACATACGATCGTTCATTGGAATTCTTGCGTCGTGCAAAAGAAATGCAGCCTGACATTCCAACGAAATCAAGCATTATGATTGGACTTGGTGAAACGAAGGAAGAAATCATTGAAGTTATGGATGATCTTCTTGCCAATAACGTTGACATCATGGCAATTGGTCAGTATTTACAACCGTCGAAAAAGCATTTGAAAGTGCAAAAATACTACCATCCAGATGAGTTTGCAGAGCTGAAGGAAATTGCCATGTCAAAAGGCTTTAGCCACTGTGAAGCTGGACCGCTTGTCCGTTCTTCTTATCATGCAGACGAACAAGTAAACGAAGCGTCTAAGAAGCGTCAGGCGCAAGCATAACAAAGAAAACGCCAGAGCTCTCTGGCGTTTTTTCTCGTATTAATTTTGGCCGTAAGGTGTGTTTCGTCTCATGGTCCGATCTGAATTCGTCATGCCATTGGCATCTTCTTTAGTTGAAATATCTCCGCCTTGAGGAGAGTATTTCATTTGTTGAATCGTTTTTGTTAAAATTTGATCAAAATCACGTGAATTGGTTTGAAGACGTGAAAAATTGGCAATGGATTGAAAGTGCTCTGGGTTATCAGAGACGTACACATGATAATAACGAGGGAGAACAGAAACCGCTGTTTTTTTCACTTGATCGGCTGATTCATCTCGGTTTTTGTTGCCTGTTCGATACACAATGAGGGCATCCTCGTCTGTGACAAGTGTTGCTGCATCCTTTATATTTGGCAGCTGGATGGCTAAACTTGTAATCACGTGGGCAAGGTGCTCACGATTTAAAGCAGGGGTTCTTTCCTTCTGATCGGTTACTTGCTGGCGCTGATAACGAACATAGCCTGCTCGATTCGTATCTGCTTCTGGCATGTTGGAATTATTTCCTTCATGACGATCAGACAGGCGGATTGTCTTGCTGGAAGAATCTTCATCCACTTGCCGGTTCATGCCTGATTGAAAGCCGCACCCGCCTAAAAGCATGCATAGGAGAATAGTGGCTGTCAGTTGTTTCATCATAAATGTGACCTCCTTTTTTCTTTAGCTTCGGCTAAATCAGAAAAAACATGCTTTAGCAATTGATGGAGTTGTTCCAATGAATTATCATTAAAGATGGATCGTTTAAAAAGAGGTGAGAAGATGATCGTCATTCAGAATGCTACCTTTGATCTTGTCAGAGAAATCAAAGACGGCTTTGATGAGGAAGCGTTTAAAGCAAGGTACTCAGATATTTTAAATAAGTATGATTATATTGTGGGGGATTGGGGCTACAACCAGCTAAGGCTGAAGGGGTTCTTTGATGACCAAAACCAAAAGGCCACATTCGATACAAAAATCAGTACACTCGATGAATACATTTATGAATACTGTAATTTTGGCTGTGCCTATTTTGTCTTAAAGCGGATTAGAAAATAACGCAAAGGGGAGCGTCATGATGTATTTCGTAGACAGAAAGAAGATTGAAGAGACATTACGTTTTTTTGAGGAGCAATATGATTTGATGCGCAGTCATCAAACATGGTCAAGCCCTTTAGAAAAAAAAGCGCTGGAACGAATTGTTCATTTGCTCGTCGAATGTATTCTTGATACAGGAAATGATATGATTGACGGCTTTATCATGCGGGACCCAGGAAGCTATGACGACATCATGGATATTCTTGTGGACGAAAAGGTTGTACCAACAGAAGAAGGCACTCACCTGAAAAAACTGGTCTCGTGCCGTAAAACACTTGTTCAGCAATACCAAGAAGTGGTTCATCACGATTTGTTGCAGGTCATCAGTGAGGTAGAACAGGCGCTGCAAGTCTTCCCGAATCGAATTCGCACTTACTTGGAGCAGGAGCTTGGACCAGTATCAGCGTTTAAATAAACCATTGGAGTTGTAAGCAGCATGAAATACAAAGGCTATTTAATTGATTTAGACGGGACGATGTATAAAGGAACAGAAAAGATTGAAGAGGCGGGGCAATTTGTTCACAAGTTAAATGAGTTGAACATCCCTTATTTGTTTGTCACGAATAACTCTTCACGCACACCGAAGCAAGTAGCAGAGAAACTGGTTTCATTCGATATTCCAGCAACGGAAGAGCAAGTCTTTACAACAAGTATGGCGACGGCAAACTATATCGCAGAACAAAAGAAAGATGCCTCGGTGTATGTGATCGGAGAAGAAGGCATTCAGCAGGCCATCGAAGAAAAAGGCTTGTCGTTTGGTCAAGAAGACGCTGATTTCGTTGTCGTTGGAATAGACCGCGGTATTACATATGAAAAACTAGCGGTAGGAGCCATTGCGATCCGTCAAGGTGCACAATTTGTTTCAACAAATGGAGATATTGCCATTCCGACAGAAAGAGGGCTGTTACCTGGAAATGGATCGTTAACATCTGTGCTGACGGTTACAACAACAGTGCAGCCAACATTTATCGGAAAGCCAGAGTCTATCATTATGGAACAGGCCATGCGGGTGCTCGGGACAGATGTGTCAGAGACGCTCATGGTGGGCGATAACTATGATACCGATATTATGGCAGGGATGAATGCAGGGATGGATACACTGCTTGTCCATACAGGCGTCACGACAAAAGAGCTGCTTCAGAAATATGACAAACAGCCAACCTATGTCATTGATTCATTATCTGAGTGGATTGAACGATTATCTTAATGAAAAGAGGACAAGCGTGAGACGCACGTCCTCTTTTGTGTTTTATTCTGCATTTCTCGCACTATGTGCCAGTCTGCTTGATGCTGCCGCAGCAATAGCACCGACAATGTCATCTAAAAAGGTGTGGCATTCGCCTGAGGATTTATCGTTGAGTTTCCCAAGAATCCCTGGTTTTTCTTTATCGATATATCCGTAATTCGTAAAGCCGATGGAGCCATAAATATTAACGATGGCAAAGGATAAAATTTCATCAACCCCATATAGACTTTCATCTGTTTCAAGAATGGATTGCAGCGGTTCTGTCAGCTTTTTTTGCTCAGCGAGAACGTCTAGTTCAACGCCTGTTAAGATGGCATTTTGGACTTCACGTTTTGCGATGACACGTTCCACATTGTGGATGCACTCTGTCATGTCTAAGCCAGGATGATATTTTTCCTGTAAAAAGAAGACAAGGTCTGCTATATCTTGAATGGTTACGCCTCGTTCTTGTAAACGGCGTCTTGCTGTTTTTTCTACTTCGTTCATCTCATGATGATGCGGCATGTTCCTCACCCAATCCTCGTAATTTGTCCACAACGTGTGAAAAAGCTTCGGATAGTAAATAGTATTCATAAATCCCTCAACCTGCGACTACGATATGATAAGAGACTGATTTTATGAACGCAGGTGAAATCATGAAAGAAACCATTTATCACACATTTGGTATTGATGTGCGTCAATTTATGCCATATGGCAGTTATCAGAGCTTTCAAACGGCGAAAGCTCTCTTCATCATTGTTCCCGTGTCTCATTTGCGAGAAGAAGAACTCACAGAGCTTTATCATATCAGTCAGTATTTACTGAATGACGGTGACCCATACGTTGCCGTGTTTGAATTAACAAACGAAGAGAAACCGACTTTTACCCATGGAAAAGAACTGTACGCTCTATTAAAGGCAGCACCGCGGGTTACAAGCCGCTCATTTCAGCACGCATCAGAGCTGGCGGCCTTTCATGTCAGGGGAAGAGGGTTTCCTTATGAGGTGTCTGAAACAAAACGTGTCGGAGCTTGGAAGGAATTATGGGCAAAACGGTTAGACCAGCTGGAAGGCTTTTGGATGCAGCAAATGCATCAAAAACCACTTGAACGATTTGAAAAGAAATTTATTGAATCCTTTCCGTATTATCTCGGATTAACGGAAAATGCCATTCAATATTTAGTGGATACAGAGCTTGATGATGAACCAAAAGAATGTGATTCAGGTACTGTTTGTCATCAGCGCTTTTCACGTATGACCTGGCCACATGAGCAGCCGCTTCGTTTACCTGTTGACTGGGTATTTGACCATCCAACAAGAGACATCGCAGAATATTTAAGAGAAACCTTTGTCCAGCATAAGGAGGATTTAATTGAAGAGGGATTCTCCTTTTTGCAGCAATATGAGCAGGTTACGCCTCTTTCATCATTTTCAAAGCGTCTGCTGTACAGCCGTCTTCTGTTTCCGCTTCATTATTTTGAAATTGTCGAAGGTTATTATATGTCAGGAGAAAATGAAAAATCTTATTATGAAGAACGATTAGATTATGTTTTAAATGATGCGAACCGCTACGAATATTTTCTCAAGGTGTTTCAAGAATTGAGTGCCATGCGCAGCGGTGGGCATCTCATTCCTCCTGTTGGATGGATTCATCAATCCGCTGATTTGAAGTTTCAGTGAACAGACGAAACGTCTCTTTTCTCTTGAGGCGTTTTTCGTTATGCTTAAAGAAATCAACCAAAGGAGTGTTCTTCTTGACGAAACCTTATGTCTATATCACAAGAAAGCTTGATGAAACAACACTTACACCATTAAAAGAAGTCGCTCATATTGACATGTGGACGAGCGAGGATGAGCCGTGTCCAAGAGAAGAGTTAGAAAAACAAGCGGCTCAAGCAGATGGGCTGCTCACGATGCTGTCAGATCAAGTAGATGAGGCACTTTTATCAAATGCTCCAAATCTAAAAGTGGTCGCGAATCTCGCGGTCGGCTATGACAATATTGATCTAAAGGCAGCTAAAAAGCACGGGATCACGGTATGTCATACACCGGACGTCTTAACAGAATCGACAGCTGATTTAGCCTTTGCGCTTTTGATGGCGTCAGCAAGACGAATTGTCGAAGCGAGTGATTGGATTAAGGATGGGAACTGGACAGGCTGGGGGCCGCTTCTTCTAGCCGGTGCTGATGTTCATCATAAAACGTTAGGGATTGTCGGAATGGGCAGTATTGGAACCGCACTGGCCAAGCGGGCAAAAGGTTTTGATATGAATGTTCTTTATCATAATCGTTCAAGAAAGCCAAAAGCAGAAGCGCAGCTAGGTGTGACCTATGCCGCATTTGATGAGCTACTTACGCAGTCTGATTTCATCGTTTGTTTGACGCCTTTAACGCCTGAAACGAAAGAAATGTTTAATAAGAAAGCATTTGAGCAGATGAAGAACACGGCTTACTTCATCAACGTTTCCAGAGGGCAGACGGTAGACGAAGAGGCTTTATATGATGCTGTCACGACAGGAAAAATTGCAGGAGCAGGTCTGGATGTATTTAGCAGGGAGCCTGTCAGTCCGGATCACCCGTTAACTACATTACCAAATGTGACAGTGCTTCCTCATATCGGAAGTGCGAGTGTTGAAACGAGAAAAAACATGATGCATTTATGTGCTGAAAATATTGCGCTTGTCCTGCAAGATCAGCAAGCCAAAACGCCAGTTCAGGCGTAATCTCAAGCTTCCCGGCTTCGGGAGCTTTTCTCACAAAAATATTTTGAAAATATAGAATCTTGATATAAATAGCTGTTAAGCGGTTTCATTCTCATATTCTCTTATTTTATTACCTTGTCAAAATGAGGATACCCCTTTATAATGTGTGTACATTGAATGTCTGTGTTAGGTTAACAAATGTCTTTTTAGAGAGGACATTTACGGAGAAAGGTGGAATTTCAGGTGAAGGCAATTCGAGTTGGACTACTAGGATTAGGAACAGTGGGGAGCGGTGTCGTTAAGATTATTCAAGATCATCAGGATAAATTAATGCACCAGATCGGCTGTCCGGTATTAATACAAAAAGTGCTTGTGAGCAATCCCGATAAAAAAAGAGATGTGGATGTGGCAAGAGAGGTCTTCACAACTGAAGTATACGATGTGATTCGAGATCCAGAGGTCGACGTCATTATTGAAGTGATGGGCGGCATTGAAGAGACAAAACAATATTTAATAGATGCACTAAATGAGAAGAAGCATGTCATTACAGCTAATAAGGATTTAATGGCGCTATATGGCACAGAGCTTTTACATGTAGCAAAAGAAAACGGCTGTGACCTTTACTATGAAGCGAGTGTCGCAGGTGGGATTCCGATTTTGCGTACACTAGAGGAAGGTTTAGCCTCTGACCGCATCACAAAAATGATGGGAATCGTGAACGGGACAACGAACTTTATTTTAACAAAAATGAATGTCGATAAAAGTGCGTATGAAGATGTATTAAAAGAAGCGCAGGATCTTGGCTTTGCAGAAGCAGATCCGACGGCGGATGTAGAAGGACTAGATGCGGCAAGAAAGATGGCCATCCTGGCAAGACTCGGCTTTTCCATGAATGTAGACTTAGAGGATGTGAAAGTGAAAGGCATCTCGGACATCTCGGATGAGGACATTAATTTCAGTAAACGTTTTGGCTATACAATGAAGCTGATTGGAATTGCCCAAAGGGACGGAGAGAAAGTGGAGGTCAGCGTACAGCCAACTTTACTTCCTGATCATCACCCGTTATCTTCCGTCAACAATGAATTTAATGCTGTCTATGTTTACGGAAGTGCTGTCGGAGAAACGATGTTTTACGGACCTGGAGCAGGCAGCCTGCCAACGGCAACAGCTGTTGTCTCTGATTTAGTCGCTGTTATGAAAAACATGCGTCTTGGTGTGAATGGCAGTGGATTTATTGCACCGCAATTTGACAAGAAAATCAAATCATCATCCGAAGTATTTGCTCAGCAATTTTTAAGAATACATGTGAGAGATCAAGTCGGAGCTTTCTCCCGCATTACATCCTTTTTTTCTGAAAGAGGCATCAGCTTTGAAAAGATCCTTCAGCTTCCTGTCAAAGGGCATGATGAGCTGGCTGAAATTGTGATTATTACACATCAAACATCAGAAGAAGATTTCTCAAATATCCTGCAAACATTAAACGATCTCGACGTGGTGGTTCAAGTGAAGAGCACGTACCGAGTAGAAGGGAACGGTTTAAGCTGATGAAGTGGAATGGACTCATTGAAGAATTTCAAGAATTCTTACCAGTAAACGAACAAACACCTAAACTAACATTAAATGAAGGAAACACACCGCTGATTCATCTCGCAAAGCTATCTGAAAAGCTTGGGATTGAGCTTCACGTGAAAACAGAAGGCGTCAACCCTACAGGTTCTTTTAAGGATCGCGGGATGGTCATGGCCGTCGCAAAGGCAAAAGAAGAAGGTAATGATACGATCATGTGTGCATCGACAGGGAATACGTCTGCAGCAGCGGCAGCTTATGCGGCGCGCGCTGATATGAAATGTATTGTCATCATTCCAGATGGAAAAATTGCCTTCGGTAAGCTGGCGCAGGCTGTCATGTACGGAGCAGAGATCATTGCCATTGACGGCAACTTTGATGATGCACTTAAAATTGTCCGCAGCATCTGTGAAAAAGCACCGATCGCACTTGTTAACTCCGTCAATCCATACCGAATTGAAGGACAAAAAACAGCGGCATTTGAAATCTGTGAGCAGCTAGGCTCCGCACCGGACGTACTGGCGATTCCTGTTGGGAATGCGGGGAATATTACAGCGTACTGGAAAGGCTTCAAAGAATATCATGAGAAAAAAGGCACTGGACTGCCAGTCATGCGTGGTTTTGAAGCAGAAGGTGCTGCAGCCATCGTTCGAAATGAAGTCATTGAGCAGCCAGAAACAGTCGCAACAGCCATTCGCATCGGAAACCCTGCAAGCTGGAAACAAGCTGTAGCAGCGGCAGATGAATCGAACGGGAAAATTGATGAAGTGACAGATGAAGAAATTCTTCATGCCTACCAATTGATCGCACGTGAAGAAGGGGTGTTTGCAGAGCCAGGGTCTTGTGCATCAATTGCAGGTGTACTCAAACAAGTGAAATCTGGAGAAATTAAGCCAGGCAGTAAAGTCGTCGCTGTACTGACAGGAAACGGATTAAAAGATCCGAATACGGCGATTGATATTTCGCACATCAAACCGGTCACACTGGATGCAGATGAAGATCAAATTCTTGAACATTTAGAAAAGGCCGCACGCGTATGAGTAACGCCTCCATGCTTTTTTCAATCACAGTACCGGGAAGCACTGCCAACTTAGGACCAGGCTTTGACTCAGTCGGAATGGCGCTCAGCCGCTATTTAAAGCTATCGGTCTATGACCATGATAGCTGGCTGTTTGAAGCAGAAACAGATGTCGTGTCTGGTATTCCATCAGGCACCGATAACCTGATCTACCAAACAGCTAAAAAGGTCGCAGATGACTTTGGAAAAACACTCCCGCCTGTTCATGTCAAAGTGTGGAGTGATATTCCATTAGCAAGGGGGCTGGGCAGCAGCGCTGCTGCCATTGTCGCCGCTATTGAGCTCGCCAATCAGCTGCTTGAATTAAAGATGACCGATGATCAGAAGCTCTTTTTTGCAAGTGAGGTAGAAGGTCATCCAGATAATGCGGGTGCCTCTTTATTCGGTGGTTTACTCATCGGTCTTCATGAAGAAGACAAGACACATGCCGTTAAAGTGCAGCATGTGGATGTAGATGTAGTCGTCGTGATTCCTTTTTATGAAGTGCTCACAAAGGATGCCCGTGATGTCCTGCCAGAGGATTTTTCCTATAAACAGGCCGTGAGCGCGAGTGCAGTGAGTAACGTCCTTGTCGCCGCCTTAATGACGCAGAACTGGCCGCTTGTAGGGGAAATGATGAATAAAGATTTATTTCATCAGCCATACCGCACGATGCTTGTCCCAGAGCTATCAAAGGTGGAGCACGTTGCTTCATTAAAAGGCGCGTATGGAACAGCATTAAGCGGTGCTGGGCCGACCATTTTGACCTTAGTGGAAAAAGGGAAGGGAGAAGCGTTGAAAGAACAGCTTGCCCAAAATTTCCCGCATTGTGAAGTAGATGTGCTGACGGTGCCGGTAGAAGGTGTCATCGTCGAGCATCATTCTGTGAATCAAATGAAGAACGTGCTATAAATGAGCACGTTCTTTTTTTATCCTTGTTTTTCACAACAAAAGCAGGGATTATTATTTAGAGAAGCGAACTATTTTTGATACATAAAAGGGGGAGATCTATTGATGAAGAAATTGATAACAGCAGAGGATTTAACACAAATCGTGTCTGTTTCTCATCCAGTCTATTCACCAGATGGAAAAAAGGCTGTTTTTACAAAAGTATCGGTGAATGAAAAAAAGGATGATTACAATATTCATTTATGGGTTCGAGATGAAGGGACAGGGGAGCTGTCACAATGGACATTCGATGATGGAAAGCATCATCAGCCAGTGTGGTCAAATGACGGGAAGCAGCTTGCGTTTATTTTGCAGAAGCCAAAGGAAGTCCCTCAGCTCGCACTCATTCAGAGCGATGGCGGCGGCATTCGTACTTTAACGAATATTCCTTACGGCGTATCTCATCCTGTATTTTCACCGGATGGAGCGTTCATTTATGCATCGGTCTCATTAAAACAAGAAGAATCTGTTCATGATGAAAAAAAGGAAGAGTGCGATGACTTTGCTCCGGCAGTATATGATGATTTGACTTATAAAGCAGATGGCAGAGGCTTTTTAGACGGGCGTCTGACGCAAATTGTACAAATCGATGTCTGCTCAGGGGAGGTAGAGACGGTTACGAGTGAGCAGCATCATCATGTGAATCATGTCGTCTCTCCTTGCGGGAAGTGGCTCGCCTATATTCAATCCAACCCGCAGACGTTTTACATAAGTGATATCTGTCTCCTGTCATTAGAGGACGGTACATCCAAGAAAATCACCCAATCAACAGGCGCTTACTCGACCGTATCATTTTCTCCAAATGGAGAAAGCCTGTTGTACATTGGACACGAGCGTGAATTTCAGAATGCAACCTTCCCATCATTGTGGCTGTATGATCTGAAGGAGAAAAAGACCGTTCAACTGTCAGAAATGCTCGATATGTATGTTGGTAACTGTATGGCAGGGGATAGTGTCATAGGTGAAGCCAATCAGCTTCCGCAATGGACGAAGGATAGTCAGGGGTTTTATGCGCTTGTTTCTGATCAAGGGAGTACCGGGATTTATTATTTCTCTATTGAAGGCTTAGCCTATCCCGTTCGTTTAGAGGCAGAACATGTGACGAATTTCAGTCTTCATCCAGATGAATCAAAAATGCTGATCAGCCGTCTTTCACCTGTCTCGCCTAGTGAGCTGTATGAGCTGACTTTAGGGGAATCCTCACTCAAGCAAATCACGTTTGAGCATGATGACTTTCTAAAGGAACATGTCATATCCGAACCTGAACCAATTTCTTTCCAGTCAAAAGAAGGAGACGTTGTACATGGCTGGTTGATGAAGCCTGCTCAGATGGAAGAGGGGAAGACATATCCACTTATCTTAGAAATTCATGGCGGGCCGCATGCGATGTACGGTCATACGTATTTTCATGAATTTCAAATGCTCGCCGCTGAAGGGTATGCGATTGTTTACATCAACCCTCATGGCAGTCATGGATACGGACAGATGTTTACAGACCGGGTAAGAGGCAGCTATGGTGACGTTGATTATGAGGATGTCATGCTGGCTGTTGATCATGTGCTCGAAGCCTATGACTTTCTTGATGAAACAAGGCTTGGCGTAACAGGCGGCAGCTATGGCGGTTTTATGACCAATTGGATTGTCGGACAGACAGACCGTTTCCGTGCAGCTGTTACACAGCGTTCCATTTCAAACTGGATTAGCTTTTATGGCATCAGTGATATCGGCTATTTCTTTACAAAATGGCAGGTGGATGGGGATATTTATGATTCGGTTGATAAGCTATGGGATCGTTCGCCGCTAAAGTATGTAAAACAGGTGAACACACCGCTTCTCATCCTGCACAGTGATGAAGACTACCGCTGCCCAGTCGATCAAGGAGAGCAGCTTTTTGTGGCATTGAAGGAGCTTGGAAAAGACACGAGATTAGTCAAGTTTCCTAAGGCTTCTCATGATTTATCCAGAAGTGGCCACCCTGGGCAACGTATTCAAAGACTGACCTTTATTCAAGAATGGTTTAGAGAGAAGTTATCCTAATCAAAAAACGGCCCTGATTGGGTCGTTTCAGCGTGTAGACAAACCCTCGCATTCGGTGTCAGTCCTGCGTTCCGGTGCTCACGAATGTCAAATTCGCTCTGCGCCAGTACTCGTCCTTCCTAGACTGCAAAGGTTTTCTATCACACTGAAAAGAAGACAAAGGGCTAAAATTAGCCCTTTGTCAACAATTAAAAAACGACCCAGTAAGGGTCGTTTTCATGTCATATATGAATTAGAAAACCTGTTCAACTTCTACAACGCCAGGTACTTCTTCTAATAATGCGCGCTCAATACCGGCTTTCAATGTAATGGTTGAACTTGGGCAGCTGCCGCATGCACCAAGAAGGCGTAATTTCACAATGCCATCTTCAATGTCTACAAGCTCACAGTCTCCACCATCACGTAATAGAAATGGACGAAGTTTGTCCAGTACTTCCTGTACTTGGTCTTTCATTTCGACTTCAGTCATTAGATATAATCGCTCCTTTCACAACATATCACCATTATATTCATCTGGACGATAAAAATCTATTGATTGGTTTCAAAGTTTCCTTCTCATTATAGCACAATCTCATCTTGAAACAAAAAGTGATTTTGACTTTTTTCATACAGAAAATTCAGCTAAAATAAAGAAAGAATAGGGGGCTTGTCAAATGAACAAAACCGTTGACCTTTATGTATATGGAAGAGATGTCCTGTGCGCTAGTTGCGTGAATCTGCCTTCTTCAAAAGATACATTTGAGTGGCTAGATGCAGCATTAAAACGAAAATATCCAAATCAGCCGTTTCGCATCACATATATCGATATTGAGCACCCGCCTGAAAACGAACGCCAAAAAGAATTGTCTGAACGAATTCTTGATGATGAATTCTTTTATCCGCTTGTCCTTGTTGAGGATCAAATTGTTGGAGAGGGCAATCCGAAATTAAAAGATATTTATCAAGAAATGGAGAAATACGGGTACGAAGAGAGCAGTGAATGAGCTGTTCTTTTTTTAGGAAAATAAACAGAACAAACGTTCCTTTTTAGGTTGATTTAGAACGTTTGTTCGTTTATAATGAGATGAAAGGAGCGTGAGCATCATGAATTATTTACTAAAACAATCTCTTCATCAACAAATACCGATTGATATGATTTATATGAAGAAAAATGGAGAGTGCTCGAAACGAAAAATCATTGTACATCGTCAAACTGAACAGTTCATACAAGCGTATTGTTTATCGAAGAAGACGATCAGAACGTTTCGTAAAGACTGCATCCTTGCGCTTGCTCCTATCAAAGTGAACCATTCATCGGTACATGCCGTTTCATAATAAAAGCTCCTTCATTAGAAGGAGCTTTGAGAAAAAATTCACATCATTTTATCCATTGTGATGCTTGTACATCCAAAGAAGTCCAGATTTTAAGAGTCTTGGAACACGACCAACAAGTGGACGATCCGCCACTAAGCCAAAGCCGGCTTTTTTCCCTAAAGAGCCGAGTACGCCTTTTAACTTAAACTGTGGGTAAGCCTCAGGAAGCGGTTCGTTCTTCCAGCGTTTCTGTAGAGATTGCACAATTTGCTCTGCCTGTGCCTCGGCAAGCTGTGCACTTGGTGCATGAGGCAAGCTTGCGCAGTCACCTACGACATAGACATGCTCATCTCCAGGGAGATTGTGATGAGGAGTTAAGACGACACGGCCTTGTGCATCTTTTTCAACATCCATATCTCGCACGACTTTACTTGGCTGAATTCCTGCTGTCCACACGATGACATCTGCTTCAATGGCATCGTCATGGTTGTACACAACTCCTTCTTCAACCTTCGTAATATTGGCGCAGTTAATGATCTTTACATCGTTTTCTTCAAACCATTTTTGTACATATAAACTTAATCTTTTTGGGAAACTGGAAAGAATCAGTTCTCCGCGGTCAAAAAGAATGATGTTTAAATCAGAACGGCTTTCACGCAGTTCACTGGCCAGCTCTACCCCGCTAAGTCCAGCACCGACGATACCAACCGTTGCACCTGCACTCAAATTGTTTAATTTGTTATACGCAAGCCTTGACTGATCAATGGTTTGAATGCTGTATGTATGTTCTTTCGCCCCAGGGACATTGTGATACTTGTCCTCACAGCCGAGTCCGATTACCGTATCATCATATGGAATCGGTTCACGGTCGCTAAATAAGATCTGTTTGTTTTCAATATCAATTTTTTCTACTTCCCCGTATTGAATATCCAGCTTCGGATGCTCTGGAAAAGATACTCGAATGTGATGATCAGAGATCGTTCCAGCAGCAAGTGCATAATATTCTGTTTTTAAACAGTGGTAAGGATTTCGATCAATTAATGTGATAGTAACATCATCAGGTAATTGATTTGGCAATAAGCGGTGGAGAACCCGCATATTCCCGTAACCTCCGCCGATCAAGACTAAATTTTTCATGACGATTCTCCTTTTCCCCCTAGACATTGAAAAACACTTATTCTAAAAAACTTTAAGTTAAAATACCAAATAAAATTATATCGAATTTACTGTGAAACCACAATAATTGTTTCAAAATAACCTACATATTCATTACTTAGTCCTAAATAGTAAAACATTTTACGGGGAATAGGCGTAACGATTTATTGAAGCTCATGTTTTGACTAATAGAAGGAATTTCGGTAGGATAGTAAGGCAAATGTGAGGTGAAGCACAGTGTTTCCACTGATCGAATTTTGTGTAAGTAATCTTGCACAAGGGTCTCAAGAAGCAAAAGAGAAGCTAGAAAAAGACCCAAACTTAGATGTAATGGAATACGGCTGTTTAAGCTACTGCGGCAAATGTATGGACTCCCCATTTGCTCTTGTGAATGGAGAATTTGTTTCTGGAGAAAATGCAGAGCAGCTAGTCGAGCGTATTTATGCTTTTATAGAGGAAAACGACATGTTTTAAATGCACCACATGGGTCATGAGGTGCATTTTTTTCATATATTAAGTTTCCATTTTTCAGGAAAAAATGTAGAAAGCGCATCCAATATGTTATGCTAATAAAATATCATCAAAATGAAGCATCACACGAGAGAAAAAGAGGCATATGCATAATAAAAGCCCTTTGCCATGGCAGCAAAGAGCTTCTATGTATGAAAAACGGGGGATGATAAGATTGTCTCCTGAATCGACTCCTTTTATACTATAAAGAAACAACATTTTTGGAGGACGCTCATGACATCATTTCAATTCACGAAAATGCACGGACTAGGAAACAATTATATATACGTCAATCAGATGAAGGAACAGCTTCCAGAAGAGCAGCTGTCAGAGATAGCGATCCGCGTTTCTTCTGTTTATACAGGTATCGGTTCAGACGGAATGATCCTCATTTGCCCATCAGATGTTGCGCCTGTGAAGATGCGCATTTTCAACAATGATGGATCAGAGGGGAAAAACTGCGGTAACGGTCTGCGTTGCGTGGCAAAATATGTGTATGAGCATCAAATCGTAACAGACACAACGTTCCAGATTGAGACATTGTCAGGACTCGTTGAGGCGACCGTTCATGTGCAGGATGGTCACGTTCAGTTAGTGACAGTTGATATGGGTAAACCTCGTTTTGAAAAAGAAGCGATGCCAATGCTTGGTGAACCGGCCAGTACAACGATCAATGAACCGCTTGATTTTGGCACGACGACCTTAAATGGAACAGCTGTTTCAATGGGGAATCCCCATATCGTTTTCTATTTAGAAGACATTGAACAGGCGCCGCTTGATTCAGTTGGGCCAATTATTGAAAAGCATGACATGTTTCCAGAAGGCGTCAATGTAGAATTTGTGGAACGTGTCAGTGAAACGGAACTGCATTTTCGCGTGTGGGAAAGAGGATCAGGGATTACGCAAGCGTGCGGAACAGGAGCATGTGCTGCGGCTGTATCAACGATTGTGAATGGACATGCGAAAAAAGAAACGGATATGACCGTTCATCTAGCTGGCGGAGACCTCATCATTCGCTGGAAAGACAATGACCATGTGCTGATGACAGGACCTGCTGAAACAATTTGTGACGGCACATTCTATCTCTAAACCATTTATTTGAGAAAAGGCAACATCACGTTTATAATTGAAAAGAAACATCCAGTCAAAAGGAGGGATGATCGTGAGTACACCAGTAACGATTACAGAAGCTGCTGCATTGCAGATTAAAGATATGATGAAAGAACATGAAGAAGAAAATGCGTTCCTGCGAGTTGGCGTAAAAGGTGGCGGCTGCAGCGGTCTTTCATACGGGATGGGCTTTGACCATGAAGTCTCAGAGAAAGACACGCAGTTCGAACAGCACGGCATCAAGGTTCTTGTCGACTCCGAAAGCCTTGACATCATGAACGGAACCATCATTGATTTCAAACAATCACTAATGGGCGGCGGTTTCACGATTGACAATCCGAACGCGATTGCGTCATGCGGATGCGGTTCTTCGTTCAGAACAGCCACGAATACCGGTACGCCGGAAGAGTGTTAACAACTGATCATGGATAATAATAAGCCTCCTTGTTCGTTTGTTTTTGTAAACAACACGATCGAGGAGGCTTTTTGTTTTGAAGAGAAAAGATGACCAAAAAAAGATACTCATTCAGCGTCTCTTTCTCAAATGGCTTCTTCTATTTTCAATAGTTCTTTATCCAAGACATCCACCAACTCTTGGGTGCTAAACATATAGATCACCACTTCTTTATTGCCATCTTCCACATGGACTTCAATTTCAATTTTAATCTTTGCTGGTTTTTCATGGTATACCACTTCAAAGATGCCCATTCTTTTTGTATCATTGTTTTTATTCATTTTTTGAACGTTGGTGAGTATCTGTTTGATTTCTTGATCACTCAAACCAGCATCTAAAACCGAAGTGGATACACGCTTTAAAAAAGGTTCTAGCTGATCAACATCCATATTCGATCCGGCAGCGAATTGAGCATAATGTTTGTTATAATCTTTTGCGAACACTTCTACTGAGCCGCCAATCATCAGTAACAAGCTCAAACTAATCATGAAACGCTTTATCATCTTTCCACCTATCCTTCATGACAATCTTCTACTTCTTATATCGGTTGAACCAATCAAACCTTCATTCATTCCATTCCTTCTTAAACAATTTGTAAATCGCTCAATTTTGTTACAGCTTGTCCTCACAACTGGCTATTTCCCCTCGAAAAGAGTATCATGAGAACCAAACATAAACTGTCATCAGAAAAGAGGTTGCTGAGGTTTGAGTGAACAAATCAATTGCAGGAACTGTCATGAACTGATTCCGTATCGGTCCAAAACATGTCCATCTTGCGGGATAGACAAGCCGCTTCCGAAAAAGGAACGTGTGAAGGATCGGGTAATTTTGGTTGTGGCAGGAATTGTTGTGGTGTTACTTGCTGCAATGGTACTTGGAATGGCGAATGCCTATATTGGGATTTTTAAATAAACAAAAAAGGAGTTCCGCAGATGGAACTCCTTTTTTTGATCCGTTCTTATTTATTTTCAAATAAGCTTGTGGAATGGAGCGGCTGTACACGGGCTTTCGGGTCCATGTAGGCTTTCGCGTTGTTCACAGCAGTTGGTGCTTCACCAAATCCGCTTGCGATTAATTTGACTTTTCCTTCATACGTACAGATGTCTCCTGCCGCATAGAAGCCTTCGATGTTTGTTTCCATCGTGGATTTGACCACGATAGAGTTCTTTTCGATTTCAAGGCCCCATTGTTTGATTGGTCCAAGGGAGGAAACAAAACCGAAGTTGACGATCACATCGTCCACATCTAGTACTTGTTTTTTATCGCCTTTCACTTCTTCAAGCACAATTTGTTCAATGCGTTCTTCACCAATGAGCTCAGTTGGCACAAATGGTGTCAGCACATTGACTTTCGAGTTGTGCAAGTTTTCTACACTGTGCTCATGTGCACGGAATTTATCACGACGGTGAATAATCGATACTTCTTTTGCGATTGGCTCAAGCATCAGTGCCCAGTCGACCGCAGAGTCTCCGCCGCCAAGAACAGCAACACGTCTACCAGCGAATTGGTTCAGGTCATTGATGAAGTAATGCAGGTTGCTTCCTTCAAATGATTCTGCTGCATCTAGCTCAAGCTTTCTCGGTTGGAATGCACCGTTACCAGCTGTAATGATGATTGTTTTTGAATAATGAACCTCTTGATTCGTAACGAGTTTGAAAATACCGTCTGCTTGTTTTTCAACCGTTTCCACAGCTTGCTCTAAGCAAATGGTTTGGTCAAATTTATCCATTTGTTCCTTTAAATTATCAACTAATTCTTGTGCGCGGATTTTTGGGAAACCAGCCACATCATAAATGTATTTTTCAGGGTAAAGAGCGGATAGTTGACCGCCGAGCTGAGGAAGGCTCTCAATGATTTTCACACTTGCCTGTCTCATGCCTCCGTAAAACGCAGTAAACAATCCGACTGGGCCGCCCCCGATAACGGTAATGTCATATACCTTAGAATCTTCTTGCATTCCTTAATCCTCCCAAATGAAAATTGTTATCACTATATCATATCATAACACATATCGTCGTTTGACTTGTTTTGAAAAACTTGTCGTTTTTTGATGCCGATGCTGTGAAAAGGGGAAAAAAGAGAGAAAGACCGTTTATCCTAAGGATTTTCAGTTTAAAGCCTTGAAAAAAGGAGCAGAACTCGCTATTATTGTTAAGGGAACTAAATATTAATTTTTTATGAATTTTTGTCGGAAACGGTCAAATGCTTTCGTTTTTTGTAGGTGAAAGTTCAGATTTTCACATACTTATTTTTTGTTTAAATTTCATAAAATGCCGCAAAGCGGTTGAGAATAACGATATGTAATTCTTTATCCGTTTTACAGCAAATTTAAAAAAGGTGGATGTGATTCCAGTGAATAAACCGAAAATCGTTGTATTAGGTGCAGGTTATGGCGGATTAATGACTGTAACAAGATTAACAAAACAGCTTGGCACAAATGATGCGGACATTACTCTTGTGAACAAGCATAATTATCATTACGAAACAACATGGTTACATGAAGCAAGTGCAGGTACTCTTCATCATGACCGTTGTCGTTATCAAATCAAAGATGTGATTAACAGTTCCCGTGTCAACTTTGTACAAGCAACAGTTGAAAGCATTAATAAGGAAGAGAAGAAAGTTGTGACATCAGATGGCGAACTTTCTTATGACTACCTTGTTGTTGCGCTTGGTGCTGTTCCTGAAACATTTGGTATTGCAGGACTGAAAGAATATGCATTCTCAATCTCTAACATCAACTCTGCTCGTCAGCTTCGTGAGCATATTGAGCTTCAATTTGCGACTTATAATACAGATGCTGAAAAGCGCCCAGAGCGTCTAACTATCGTTGTCGGCGGTGCAGGCTTCACAGGTATTGAGTTCCTTGGTGAGCTTGGAAACCGTGTACCTGAGCTTTGCAAAGAGTATGATATTGATCAAAAAGACGTGCGTATTATCTGTGTAGAAGCTGCACCAACAGCTCTTCCAGGATTTGATCCTGAATTGATCGACTATGCGATGAACTACCTTCAAGGTAAAGGTGTTGAGTTCAAAATCGGTACAGCGATCAAAGAATGTACGCCTGAGGGCATCATTGTTGGAAAAGACGATGATACAGAAGAAATCAAAGCTGAAACTGTTGTATGGGCTGCTGGTGTACGTGGTAACCCAATCGTTGAAGAAGCTGGATTTGAAAACATGCGCGGCCGCGTAAAAGTGTCTCCAGATCTTCGTGTACCAGAAAATGAAGATGTATTCATCATCGGTGACTGCTCATTAATCATCAATGAAGAAATTAATCGTCCATACCCACCTACTGCACAAATTGCGATGCAGCAAGGTGAAACAGTAGCGAAAAACCTTGCAGCACTAGTAAAAGGTGGCACGCTTGAAAGCTTTAAGCCAGACATCAAAGGAACAGTTGCTTCTCTTGGTGAACACGACGCTGTAGGTGTTGCGTTTGGTAAAAAACTTCAAGGAACAAAAGCTTCTGCAATGAAAAAAATCATCGACAACCGTTCATTATTCATGGTTGGCGGACCAGGACTTGTTCTGAAAAAAGGAAAATTCAAGTTCTTCTAAACCGATATAGACAAAAACGTGTATCCCTGTGGTACACGTTTTTTCATGTTTGACGGAATATTTTCTCACTTGGTACTGGACAGAAAAATATGTTATGATGAATTATCAGAAAATTTAGATTAAGGAGTGAGCAATATGAATGCACAAACGAAAGAAAAAAAGTCAACTTGTCAGTATTGTTCAGGAAAAGGATATTTTCAGTTATTGCTCGGCGGATCAGAAACATGTGAGGAATGTAAAGGGACAGGAAAGAAGCATTAATCTTACGGCTTTTTCCATTGATTGACTTCATCTCTATTTCCAAGTTAAACTAATGATGGGATATTTGGGGGTGGAGATGAAGTGATCAGTTTACCAGTCGTTATCATTTCAGTTATTTTATTTTTCGTGTTATTCTTCGGCATTGGCTTTTTGCTGAATATGCTGCTGAGAATGTCATGGATTATGGCAATTTTATATCCAATTGTATGCCTTTTCATTATCAATAATCAAAAGATGATCGCTTATGTAAGAGAACCAGGCATTGCTTTTTCCGGGATAGGAGACCGCATCGTTTCTCTTGCTGCGGCAGATATCATCATTTTATTAAGTGGTCTAATTGGTGCCATTGCCTCAGGTTTTGTCATCAATGCCCTTCGTAAAAGAGGCTATCAAATGTTTTAACTCACTTGTCTACACGCAAGTGGGTTTTTTTGTTTCTCCTTTGCATAGTTTCCATTTTGTTTGGAAACAAATAGATGGGTAGAGGAGTGACAAATAGAAATGAAAACATGGATGAAACGATTGTTCATGACAGGTCTGTTTATGCTTGCCTTGATGACAAGCTTTACGGGCATATCTGGCGTAGAACCAAGTGATCTCGCTGCATGGGTGAAAGAGACCGATGCCGGTAAGCACGTATCTTCTTTTTTAAAGCATCCAAAAAGGCAGACGATGGCGGTGAAAAGTGATGATTTGCGTGCTGTTTCTCTCGAAGAAGCATTTAATTGGAACGATTATCCGAAGCAAAAGGTTGTCGCCACAGGTTATACAGCAGGAGTAGAATCAACAGGTAAGACGAAAGAACATCATGCATATGGCATTACATATTCAGGCGTCAAAGTAAAACGTGATTTATATTCAACCGTGGCAGCGGACCCATCTGTCTTTCCGATAGGAACTGTCCTGTTTATCCCCAATTATGGCTATGGTGTAGTCGCAGATACTGGGAAAGCGATTAAAGGTCATAAGCTTGATTTATATTATGAAACGGTTGATGATGTGTATAGAGAATGGGGTAAAAAAGTGCTGGACGTTTATGTGATTAAAAAGGGTGAAGGGACGCTGACAGAAAAAGACTTAAATCAGTTGAATGAAGCAGAATCGATGCAAGTGTTCCGGCAGCAGTTTCAAGCCAATAAAGAATAAAAAAGCTTTGGATCTCAAAAGGTCCAAAGCTTTTTCGTTTCTACATGAAGTAATAATCTAAGATGAGTGTGAGCAAGATTCCTGTTAAGCCGCCGAAGAAGACTTCAATCGGCTTATGCCCAAGAAGCTCTTTCAATTTCTTTTGCTTCTCTTTTTCTTCCGCATTTGGGAAGTTCTTTGCCTCGGCAACAAACCGGTTAAAATCTGTGACCAGTTTGTTCAGGACAGTTGCCTGTTCTCCTGCCTGTCTGCGAACACCTGTCGCATCAAACATCGTAATAATGGCAAAGATGGCGGAAATGGCAAAAATAGATGTTCCTAGCCCGTGCTCTAAAGCAACTGCTGTTGAGAGTGCTGTTACTGCTGCGGAGTGTGAACTTGGCATTCCGCCTGTGCTTGTAATGAGCGACCAATCTAGTCGTCTAGAAATGATAAATTGAATCGGTACTTTTACAAATTGTGCAAAAAAGATGGCTGCAAGGCTGGCAAGCAGCGGAAAATTCGTCAGTACGCTCATGAACAAGAAACATCCTCTCTTTAAGAAAAAATAACGTGCGAAATGATAAAGTATTTACCCTAGTAAGATAAAAAAATGATGGCAGTAAGAACTGTTGCCAAGTCCATGTTCATTATAACATTAAAGAAAGTAGATGTGGAACGAGGAGACCATGGACAGGCTGCTATGGATCGCTGCCGCTTTTTCATGATGCCCTTCCGCATGCCAAAATATAAATGTTCTTCAAGGGAAGACAGGCTGGCAATGATCGTATCAGCACATAAATTTTGATATAATAGAAGTTCCAATGTGAAATATGGAGTTCATTGAAGGAGCGTGTGATAAATATGTTTTTCTCGACAAATGAGTTGCAACATAAAGATACACTGGCCATCGGACTTTTTCAAAAGAGCCAACTATCAGGAAAAGCAAAAGAAATGGATGAATTACATGGAGGAAGAATCACTGAATTACTAAAAGAAGGCGATATTTCATCTAAACGAAATCAGCTTTCGAAATTTTTCCCATCCCCTGAAACCGGCATTAAACGCATTTATTTTGTCGGGCTTGGGAAGGAGTCAGATTACACGTTTGAAGAGGCAAAGGAAGTGTTTGCGCATTTATTTAAAAAGCTTCATCAAGATAAAAAGCAAGCAGTTTCGGTTTTGCTTGATACATTTACAGGAAAGGATCTGCCTGTTCAAGATGCAGCCCATGCCCTTTCTGAAAGCTGCCTTTTAGCTACATATGAATTACAAGATTTTAAACATAAAACGAATGAACCGGATCGCTTTATCGAATTTGTTTATGCAACAACGGATCATGATGCTGCCGAAATTCAGGCAAGTCTGAAAGTGGGCGAAGTCTACGGACAATCGGTCAATTCGGCTCGTACACTTGTGAATATGCCGCCGAACATGCTCACGTCCTCTGATCTTGCATCCTATGCGGCAGAGCTTGCTTATAAATATGAATTCGAGATTGAAATTTTAGATAAAGAACAAATGGAAGAGCTCGGAATGGGCGGTATTCTAGCCGTTAATAGAGGCTCAACAGAACCACCGAAGCTGATTGTATTGAAATATCAAGGCAAGGAAGAATGGACAGACGTCATCGGCCTTGTCGGTAAAGGCATTACGTATGATACAGGTGGGTATTCCTTAAAGCCAAGAGCAAGTATGGTGGGGATGAAAACAGATATGGGCGGTTCAGCCTCTGTTTTAGGCGCAATGGAAATCATCGGTGAACTTCGTCCAGAGCAGAATGTCATTGCGGTCATCGCCTCAACAGATAATATGGTCTCAGCAGATGCGATGAAGCCAGATGACGTCATTGTTTCACTAAGCGGCAAAACAATCGAAGTGCTTAACACGGATGCAGAAGGCCGTCTTGTTTTAGCAGATGGTGTGACCTATGCGAAGCAGCATGGCGCCTCTGTGCTTGTGGATGTTGCGACATTAACAGGCGGTGTCATTGTGGCACTTGGGAATGAAACAACAGGCGTGATGACCAATAACGATGAACTGTATGCCCAGTTTAAAGAGGCATCAGAAGAATGCGGGGAAATGATTTGGCAGCTGCCAATCACCGAAAAAGATAAAAAACGAGTAAGAAACAGCAAAATGGCTGATCTGAATAACTCACCAGGTCGTGATGGTCATGCGATCATGGCAGGTGCATTCATTGGGGAATTCGCTGAAGACACCCCTTGGGTTCACTTAGATATTGCAGGAACAGCCACGACAGAAAAGCCTTCATGCTTTGGTCCAACAGGAGCAACAGGTGTGATGGTCAGATCATTAGCAACATTTGTGGAACGATTTGAACCGAAGAAATAACGACGGAAGCTCTGCCAACTGGCAGAGCTCAGCGTGTAGACAAACCCTCGCATTCGGTGTCAGTCCTGCGCTTAGGTGCTCACGAATGTCAAATTCGCTCCGCGCCGATGCTCGTCCTTCCTAGACTGCAAAGGTTTTCTATCACGCTGAAAAGAAGACAAAGGGCTAAAATAAAATTCATTTTAGCCCTTTGTCAACAATCTGAGCTCTGCCAACTGGCAGAGCTTTTTATGTAGGCCATACGCCATTTGACGAAGTAAATTTTCTATGGTAACATACGTTGGTACTTTAATTATCTACTACATTAGTAAACTAAAGGATTTCGGAGGTTTCACCATGAATGCAGTTGTTTTAGCGGTTGTTTTAATGTTGATATTAAGCTTGCTGCGGGTCAATGTCGTGATTGCGCTGGCACTTGGCGCTTTAGCGGGCGGACTTGCAGGTGGATTAGGTCTAGGGGGAACAGTTCAAGCGTTCACTGACGGTCTTGGCGGAAATGCGACAGTGGCGATTAGTTACGCACTATTAGGTGCATTCGCAGCCGCACTGACGAAAACGGGTCTTCCTGATGCCATGGTCGAAGGAGCTGTGAAGCTTCTTGGAAAAGAAGGCGATTCAAGAAGAAAAACATTATCAAAAGTGCTCATTATTCTGGTCATTTTGATCGTATCTTGTTTTTCTCAAAACGTTGTTCCTGTTCATATTGCCTTTATTCCGGTCTTAATCCCGCCATTATTAAAGGTGTTTAACGAGCTTCAAATTGACCGCAGACTGCTAGCATGTGTGATGACTTTCGGACTTACTGCACCATATATTTTGCTTCCGGTCGGTTTTGGACAGATTTTTCACGGAATGCTTCGTGACAACATGAAAGATGCAGGTTTAACAGTGAATTTAGCAGACATTCCGTATGCGATGCTGATTCCTGTAGGCGGCATGGTTCTTGGCTTGATCGTTTCACTCTTTGTCTATCGTAAGCCAAAAACATATGAGAATCGTGACATTACGGATGTAGAAAAATCAGCATATACAAAAAAGAGCTTATTCTTTGCTGGACTTGCGATCCTTGTATCACTTATTGTTCAGTTATATCTCTCTCAAAGCCTTGGAGTCGAAGGGATGATCTTCGGTGCGCTTGCAGGCTTGCTTGTCTTGTTTGTAACGGGAATGATGAAACGCGATGAAGCAGATGCGCTGATTACATCTGGCATGAACATGATGGCATTTATCGGATTTGTCATGCTTGTTGCAGCTGGATTTGCCAATGTTTTAACGAAAACAGGAGATATTGAATCTCTCGTCAAGGCGTCTTCTCAATTTATCGGAAACAGCCAAAGCTTAGCGGCTATTTTAATGCTACTGGTGGGTCTGCTAGTGACAATGGGCATTGGCTCATCATTTGCAACGATTCCGATTATTACGACGATCTTTGTCCCGCTTTGTTTACACTTAGGATTCAGCCCGATGGCGACTATTGCGATTATTGGTTCAGCTGCGGCGGTAGGAGATGCAGGTTCACCTGCAAGCGACAGTACACTCGGACCAACATCTGGACTGAATATGGATGGACAGCATCACCACATTTGGGGTACATGTGTCCCAACATTCGCTTTTTATAATATCCCGCTCGTCTTGTTCGGCTGGCTTGCGGCAATTATGCTATAAATGAAAAAAGGTTCCTTACTCATAGAGTAAAGGAACCTTTTCTGATATTAGGAAGCTGTTTGTTCTTTTCGAAAGGATGTGGCTTTTGAAACTGATCGATAAATTTTAGGTGCTAGCATCGCAAGGAGAATGGTCAGCGCGTAGTCTTTTACCATAAACCACATCATGAAGAACCATGTGGTTTGATAAGAGATTGGTGCGTTCAGCCATACATTTAATGCGATGTACGTATAAGTTGTCCCGATCACATACATCACGGTCGTTCCTGCAATGGCTGCAAATAAAAAGCGGCCAAAACCAGGGTTTTGTCTTTTTTCAAGAATGAATCCGGCAAGCCATGCAGCAGGAATGTATGATAACACAAAGCCACCGCTTTTTCCTAAAATAACGCCGAGACCCGCCGAGAACTGTGCGAATACAGGTGCACCAGCGATCCCAACAAGAGCATAGACAATCATGGCCAATGCGCCAAGTCGTCTGCCCAGCAAAAGACCAGCAAGCACACAAAAAAACGGCTGCATCGTAAGTGGGATTCCGCCGACCTGTAAAAATGGCACAATGGATGTGATATTGGCTCCGATAGCCATGAGCGCAGCAAACATCCCGACGAGCACAAAGTCAGCTGTTCTTGTCTTCTTTTGCATGATATTTCCCCCTGTCTTATCTGTACAAATAGATTAAGGGGAAGAGGTTCTTTTGTCAACTCATTTTTATTTTAGGTTAACAATAAAACCCGCCCCTGAAAAGGGCGGGCTAGATATTAAGCTTCGGTCATGGAAGAGGTTTCAAGGGCTTTACTAACAGGCACATAATCATAGCCGAGATCACGAGCGACAGCTTCATAGGTGATATGTCCGTTCATCACATTGACGCCTTCAGCAATCGCCTTGTTTTCTTTGATCGCTTTTGCAGCACCTTTATTTGCAATCTGCAGGGCGTATGGGACCGTGACATTTGTTAAAGCAACTGTCGATGTTCTCGGAACCGCTCCTGGCATATTGGCAACAGCATAATGTAAAATGCCGTGCTTTTCATAAGTAGGCTGATCATGTGTTGTGATATGATCGATTGTTTCCACAATCCCGCCTTGGTCAATGGCTACATCGACAATGACAGAACCAGGCTTCATTTGTTTCACCATTTCTTCTGTGACAAGGGTTGGTGCTTTAGCACCTGGGATGAGAACCGCACAAATGAGCAGGTCTGCCTCGCTCACTGAATCTGCAATGTTAACAGGATTAGACATTAACGTTTTCATTTGATGACCAAACTGATCGTCCAGCTGACGTAATCGTTCCGCATTTACATCAATAAGGGTGACATCTGCGCCAAGTCCGATCGCCATTTTCGCTGCATTTGTTCCAACGACACCGCCGCCAATAATGGTGACTTTCCCTCTCGATACTCCTGGCACGCCGGCGAGCAAAATGCCTTTTCCGCCTTTTGGCTTTTCTAAAAATTGAGCACCAATCTGAGCAGCCATTCTACCTGCTACTTCAGACATTGGCGTTAATAGAGGGAGTGATTTTCCGTCCGTTACCGTTTCATAAGCAATGGCTGTTACACCTTTTTGTTTTAATGCTTCAGCCAAGGAGGGCTCTGCTGCAAGGTGCAAGTACGTAAATAAGATCAGACCTTCTCTGAAATATGAATATTCTTCAGGTAATGGTTCTTTTACCTTCATAATCATATCAGAAGATGCCCACACATCTTTCGCTTGATCAAGAATCTCTGCACCAACAGATACATAATCGTCATCAGTGAAACCGCTTCCAAAACCAGCGTTCGTTTCAATTAAAATCTGGTGTCCAGCTGAAAGCAATTGAGATGCTGCTCCTGGTGTTAATGCGACCCGGTTTTCATTGTTCTTAATCTCTTTCGGAATGCCGATGATCATATCAATTCCTCCTATGCTTATCTATTGATATTGTATGTCTAGTGTATCCTGAAAGTTTAGAAAATTCTTCGGTTGAATGAAAAAATTAAAAAACGCCTCTTTGTGAAATTTCACAAAGGGACGTTTTTTAGCTTCATATCAAGATAAATGGTCATTTTCTCATTCATGTTTTTTAAATCAATTTCTGCAATGTCCGTAATCCGCTTCAGCCTGTAATTCAGTGTGTTGATATGAATATTTAACTGCTTTGCGGCGATATTGGCGTTGCTGTCACAATCAATAAACCGTTCAAGGGTCTCGACGAGGTTGGAATGATGCCTGAGATCGTAATCCTCAAGCTTTGATAAAGAGTAACTGGAATAAGACGATCCCTTTCGTTTTTCAGCAAGCACATCTAAGTATTGATAAATACCCAGTTCAGAAAAGCTGTTTAATTGTTCTGTTTCCACAGGAAAGCGTTCTTTTGTTTTTAAGACGGCCAGTGCTTCTTTATAGGATGGCTGAATATGAGTAATGTGATCGTAAATTCCACCAATGGCCGCTTGAACGTCATGGAGCTGATACCGATCAGACAACTGCTTTAGCATGCCGCTTGTGAATTGTTTAATATCTTGAAGCGGATGTTCTGTTTTTGGCGAGACAAGAATAATGAATTCGTTAAAATCAACAGTCGTTAACAGCACCTGCACTTGCTGCGTTGTTTCAAGCAGATAGGAGAGCTTCTTTTCCGTATCTTCAGTGAGTTCATCACGAAGGCGAAAAATAATAATGGCATACGTGTCTGGACACCTCATCCCAAGCCTCAAGAAGAGATCAAGCATCTCATCCTTTTCATGAATATGTCCTGTGAGCATCTTCCAAAATAGCTCCTGATTGCGTTCTTCTGTTTTCGTTTTTCGAATTTGTAAATTGAGTAATTTGTTTTTCACGGCATGTGCTGCCATCTTGAGAAGGTCCATTTCTTCATCTGAAAAAGGCTGCGTGGATTCAATTGCCCAGATAAAACCGAGCACCTCTTTGTCTTTCCATATGGAAATGGCAACCCTGCTGGATAGACCGACTTCTGCAATTTGAGGTACGCGAAGCGGTTCATCTGTTTTAAGGAGTGTAGGAATGATACCGTCTTTCCAAAGCCGATTAATGACTTTTTCCGGTACACGGCGGGAGATAATGGTTGAAGTTCTGGCGGGATCAGTGAAATCATTATGTGTGCTATAGGCTAATAATCGATGATGAGTATCTTCTATAGTAATAGGGCAATTGAGCACATCACTAATTTGGTCTGCCACATCCTCTAAACGATCAAGGCTATACTTAAATGGATCTGTCTTTTTTGTCATAAAAAACCCCTGCTTTTTCGAATATTTCACGTACTTACATTATGAAGAGAATCAGGTACGTAAATCAACAAGAAAATGCCATAATCATTAAAAAAACAAAAAGCTTGAGAAATGAGCACATTGGTCATGCGTTGATCACAAAAAGAAATAGTACAATAATAATGTAGTAAAAAATCAATAGGCGGAAAGGTTCATCGAAGTGCACGCCCTTTTATTAAGAATATATGACCAAAAAATTGTTAAATACTAGATAAAGAGCGAAAAAACAGTAATTCTATAGACTCATTTTGTAAAATAAAAACAGATTTGTTTGACTGTGTATCATTTCTGTTTTTATAATAATAACGTCAAAAAATAAGTGGATTAGCCCATTATATGGCGGCTATGCACGGGAGGTAATGAGGAATATGTCAGGAATTATTCGCGTAACCCCAGAAGAACTAAGAGCGACCGCTAAGCAATATGGTGTTGAAAGTCAAGAAGTGTTAAACCAAGTTGATCGTCTAAATAGAATGATCTCTGACCTAAAAGGAATGTGGGAAGGTGCTTCTAGTGAAGCATTCGCTGATCAATACGAACAGCTAAAACCTTCATTCATCAAAATGTCTGATCTATTAACAGATGTCAGCAATCAGCTTGATCAAACTGCAAATACACTTGAAAGCACTGACCAAGACATCGCTAGCCAAATCCGCGGCTAATCAAAGGGATTTCCTTTCTAAGTGTGAAAAGCAGAAAAAGCGCCGAGTCTGTCAGTTGATGCCGGCGCTCTTTCTATTTTGTGAGGTGGAAATTTGTGTATATCGATATTACCATCGACTTAAAAAACTATGATGGCAGTGTGTTTGATTTGAGACTATCAAATTATTTACATATTAAACAAGTCATCCATATCGCCTGGCAGGCAAAACAAATCTCACTACCTAAACGAGATGGCGGATGGGTGCGTGTAGTCAATAAGAAAGCTGTGTTTTCAGGCGAATATAAGCTGTCAGACTGTGGAATCACCACAGGAGACAGGCTGGAAATACTATGAAAGGACTTTTGTAAATGGCAGATAAAAAGAGTTCCTATTTAGAAGAACAATTAGAAGCAGTCATGAAAAAAGAGGAAGGCACTTACACCTTCATTTTTCAAAGAGAGACAATTAAACTCTTAGACGGTTTAGAAGCGGCACCGATTAAAGACATCAATCCTTCATTTAAAAAAGAGATCCAATTAACCGAAGGTGAGGTCATCATTTCGATTCAACCGCCTCCTGCCTATCAGGAATTTCGTTTCATCCATGCAAAGGATGAAAAAAGCAAATGGATTTTTTCATACCAGCTTGTCGATGCAGTGTGCAAACACGACGTGAAGCGGCTGCATCCTATTGTTTCTCCTGAAAACATTGTTTTTCATCAAGGCTTAGCGCCTGCATTTTTGCATTACGGGGTCAAAGAAAGCATCCCGCCATATGAAACCGACCAACATCGTCTATTAAAAGAGGTCAAAGCCGTCATTCTTCGAGTGGTGGACCATGAATATCAGTTTCAAGAATATTTGGCTTATCATGATACGTTGAAATTATCTGAGCAGGCAAAGGAAATAAGTGACACACAGTCGCTGGAAGAATTGTCTGCTTTGATTCAACAAAAAATAGAAGCCATCGAAGCAAAAGAAAAGACGCTCTTAACCATTCCAAAAAAGAAATGGAAGATTGAACGATACATTGGACTTGGTCTCCTTGTTCTTTTGATTCCTGCATTGGTGTATACCATTTACACGTTCTTTTTCGCCATGCCGAAACAAGAAGCGTATGTGGAAGCGAACAAATATTATCTCAACAAACAGTACAGCCAAGTGGTGGATACGCTCGAAAAATACAAAGCCGATCAAATGCCAGTCTCTCTTCAATATGAACTGGCCATTTCGTATGTGCAAACGAATCAAGGGAATCTATTGCTTGACCAGCACAAAAAAGAAATCACGGATACGTACACATTGCAGACAGACCCGCAATACTTCCTGTTCTGGATTCATATTGGACAAGGCAATAGCAAGGAAGCTCTGGATATTGCAAGGGTGCTCGGGGACGACCGATACATATTCACAGCACTCGTCGCCTACCGCAATGAAATTCAAAATGACGACAGCCTATCTGCTGAAGAAAAACAAAAACAGCTAGATCCAATCATTAAGGAAATGGCGAAGTATGAAGAAAAAGAAACAACGGAGACGAGCACCAATGACTCCTCAGATGCAAGCCAAACAGATGAAACAGCTGAACAAAAAGAGCAGTCAAAAGCCGATCAGGAGAAAAAAGAGAAAGAATCTGATGCAAAAAAGAAAACCTCTCAGACGAAAAAAGATGAGAAAAAATAATTCTTTCGATACAACTGACAGTTGGTGCTGTCCGATGAGGAGGTGGAGCGTTTGAGTCTTCTATGGGTTTTTTATGAAGAAGATTATCAAACCGTCCGTTTAGATGAGCAGTTCAACCGGGAAGCTGTGATTGGACCTGAAATAGAGCATACAGTAACGATTCCTTCCCTTTCGTTTGATGAAGGATTGATTCGTTTATCTCCAGATGAAACGAATGACGGCTTTTCTCTTTATCAGGGCGAAAAAAAGAAAGGTCACTTACTTCCACATGAACCATATCAGGTTGGTTCACTCACACTCATGTTGATGGATTCACATCATGATCAAACCATTTATTACCTAGGAAATAGAGTCGAAGTGACTATTTCAAGTGAAGAAATAGATGAAGCGGATGTGTGGAAAGAAGAAGCCCATTCAATGTTTCAAAATGCCAAATCCTTCACGTTGGAAAAAATAGAAGGCGCTTGGTATGTGATTCCCCAAGATGAAACGATCTATGTGAACGGGAAACAGCTGCACGGTCCACAGCAGCTTCTTGCTGGAGATGAGCTGTTTTGGAACTTTTTGACGCTGTCATTGAAAGATGATGATTTATTGCAAGTAACAGCATTTGAACCATTTCAAACACGTTTAGAAAAAACAAGGCCGCCAAGTACCGAAACGAAACAAAAATATCCTTTATATAGACGAACACCACGTTTGATTTACGATCTGCCAGATGACCGGGTGTCTTTCAGCTTTCCTTCACAGGAGAGTGAAAATAACGGCAGAGGACTTTGGCTCGTGGTTCTTCCGCCGCTTGTCATGCTGATTGTCATGGGAATCGTGGCCCTTGTACAGCCGCGCGGTATCTTTATTGTCGTGTCGATGGCGATGTTTATTATGACGTTAATTACTTCGTCCGTTCAATATTTTAAAGAGAAATCCCAGCGCAAAAGACGAGAAGAGAAGCGGCAACGCGTTTACTCTCTTTACTTAGAAAATAAGCGGAAAGAGCTGCAAGAGCTGTATGACCGTCAACAATTTATTTTAACGTATCATTATCCATCATTTGAACAAATGAAATATTTGACATCAGAAATCAGCGGGCGTATTTGGGAAAAGACGCTTGTCAGTGATGATTTTTTACAGCTGCGTCTAGGGACAGGTGCAGTTCCTTCAAGTTATGAATTATCGACGAGCGGCGGCGATATGGCCAATCGTGACATCGATGACTTAATGGAACAAACCCAGCATATGCAAAACGTCTATCGCGAGGTAAAAGATGTACCGATTACGTTCGGTCTTGCGGACGGTCCAACCGGATTAATAGGAAAACCAGCAATTGTCAAAAATGAGCTTCACCAGCTTGTCGGCCAGCTTGCTTTCTCGCACAGCTATCATGATTTGAGATTTGTTTTTATCTTTAATGAACAGGAGTATGAGAACTGGGAATGGATGAAATGGCTGCCGCACTTCCAACTTCCTCATACATACGGGAAAGGGTTTATATATAACGAACAAACACGTGATCAGCTCTTGTCTTCTATTTATGAAATTTTACGAGAGCGTGATCTGGAAGAGGAAAAAGAGAAGAAAATCTTTACGCCTCACTTTGTGTTTATCGTGACAAACCATGAACTCATTGCGGAACATGTGATTTTAGAATACCTAGAAGGCAGCCGGACGGATTTAGGCATCTCAATTATCTTTGCGGCAGAAACAAAGGAAAGCTTGGCTGAAAATATTTCAACGCTTGTTCGTTACATTAACGAAGAAGAAGGAGATATTCTCATTCAGCATAAGAAGGCCGTACGAATTCCATTTCAGCTGGATGCACATGAGCGAGCGGACAATGAGCTGTTTGCCAGAACCTTAAGAACATTAGATCATCAAGTCGGGATGACCAACTCGATTCCAGAAACGGTCTCCTTCCTTGACCTGTTTCATGCCAAACAGGTAGATGACATTGGCATTCGTGAAAAATGGCTGACATCTGAAACAGCAAAGTCATTATCTGTGCCTATCGGTTATAAAGGAAAAAACGATATTGTCGATCTGAATCTGCATGAAAAAGCACATGGACCGCATGGTCTGTTAGCAGGAACAACGGGATCAGGAAAAAGTGAGTTTTTACAGACGTATATTTTATCCTTGGCTGTTCACTTTCACCCGCATGAAGTGGCGTTCCTGCTTATTGATTACAAAGGAGGCGGAATGGCGCAGCCGTTCCGAAATATTCCGCACTTACTTGGTACGATCACAAACATTGAAGGTAGCAAAAACTTTAGTGAAAGAGCGCTTGCCTCTATTAAAAGTGAACTGAAGAAAAGACAGCGCTTGTTTGATCAGTATCATGTGAATCATATCAATGACTATACGAAACTCTATAAAGAGAAAAAGGCGGAACAGGCGATGCCTCATTTGTTCTTAATCTCTGATGAGTTTGCTGAATTAAAAAGTGAAGAGCCAGATTTTATTAGAGAGCTTGTCAGTGCCGCGCGGATTGGACGAAGTCTCGGTGTCCATCTCATTTTAGCGACACAAAAGCCCGGCGGGGTCATTGATGATCAAATTTGGAGTAACTCCCGCTTTAAAGTCGCATTAAAGGTACAAGATGCATCAGACAGTAAGGAAATTTTGAAAAATAGTGATGCAGCGTCAATTACCGTGACAGGTCGTGGATATTTACAAGTGGGGAACAATGAAATCTATGAATTATTCCAGTCGGCGTGGAGCGGTGCACCGTATATGGAAGATGGCTACGGATCAGAAGATGACATTGCCATTGTAACGGACACTGGACTGATCCCATTATCAGGGGTAAGTACAGAGCCAGCAGTGAAAAAAGAGACAGTGACGGAAATTTCCGCTGTTGTGGATGAAATTGAACGTATGCAGCAGGAGCTTGGAATTGAAAAGCTTCCGAGTCCATGGCTTCCACCGCTTGAAGAGCGGATTCCAAAAACACGTTATGCATCAAGTGAAGAGCACGTTTTCCATTTTGCTCTTGTCGATGAGCCAGATCAGCAAAGCCAGCATCCACTATCTTATCAAATGATGGAGGATGGAAATATTGGCATCTTCGGTTCATCCGGCTACGGCAAATCACTTGCTGCAACAACACTGCTTATGAGCTTCGCAGAAAGATATTCACCTGAAGAATGGCATGCGTATATTTATGACTTCGGTAACGGCACCTTGCTACCGCTTGCCAAACTTCCGCATACGGCTGATTATTTCTTAATGGATCAAATGAGGAAGATTCAAAAGTCGATGAAGCGTCTGCGTGAAGAGGTTGAATATCGCAAGCGTTTATTTAGACAGCAGGAAATGAGTCATATCAAAATGTATAATGCGTTGAATGAGAAAAAGCTTCCATTCATATTTATCGTGATTGACAACTTTGACATTGTGAAAGACGAAATGCATGAACTCGAATCTGAATTTATTCAGTTAAGCCGTGATGGACAATCATTGGGCATTTATTTCTTAATCACAGCGACTCGTGTCAACGCAGTACGCCAATCGCTTATGAACAACTTGAAAACAAAGATTGTCCATTACTTAATGGATCAAGGAGAGGCATACTCCATTATTGGCAGACCGAAATTCAGCTTAGAGCCGATTCCAGGACGAGTCATTATTAACAAAGAAGAGCTTTACTTTGCCCAAATGTTCCTGCCAGTTGAAGGAGAGAACGATCTCGAATTGTTTGAGCATTTAAAACAAGAGATCCAGCTTCTAGACGCTCGCTTTGAATCAGCTGAAAAACCAAAACCTGTGCCAATGCTTCCTGATAAGCTGACCATTTGGGAGCTAGAGATCCGCTTAGGAGAACAAAAACAGCCGTATGACATTCCAGTCGGACTAGATGAGGAATCTGTTGCACCTGTTTACTTTGACTTGAAGAAGAATAAACACTGCCTCATCATCGGTCAAACGCAGCGAGGGAAAACAAATGTGACCAAACTGATGCTTGATCAGCTATTAGTAGCAAAACCTGAGAAGCTGGCTGTCTTTGATTCGATTGATCGGGGGCTCTCTCATTATGCAAAAGAAGAGAACATTGATTACCTTGAAACAAAGGATGATATCACAGAATGGGCAGAGGAAATAGATCGTTTATTCAAGGTGCGTGAAGAGATGTACGTCGAAGCTGTGCGCCGGGGAGAGACTGATCAGTTGTCGTTCTCTCAAATTGTGCTTGTGATTGATGGCATTACGCGTTTTCAGCAGACAATCGATCCACGTCTTCAAGATCAATTGGCTGATTTCATGAAGTCATATGCACACTTAGGCTTTAGCCTGATCGCGTCAGGAAATCATACCGAATTCAGTAAAGGCTATGATGCACTCACAAACGAAATCAAACAAGTTCGTCATGCCATGTTACTGATGAAAAAATCAGAGCAAAACATCATACCGCTTCCGTATGCAAGACAAGAACCAGAGATTCAGCCAGGATTCGGATATTTGGTTGAAAACGGGAAAGAGAAGAAAATCCAGGTTCCTTTATGTGCGGTAGAAAGGAAGAGTGTTCAATGACAGAGCAGCAAAAAAGCTCCATCAAAATCGTGTCGACCATGATACTGATTCTCGTCTTGCCGGTTCTATTTTTCCATCTCATTGGGGATGATCCGGCAAAACAGAAAAAGAATGCCACACGTAACATTGCCGTGGTCAATGAAGATATGGGGGCGAGCGAAAGTGAAAATACCGCTCGTTTTGGACAGGATGTGGTGGCGGCATTATCAGAGCGTCCAGATTACACATGGACAGTCGTCAATCGAAGTGCGGCAGAAAATGGCCTGAAAAATAGAAAGTACGATGCAGTTCTCTATATTCCATCTGACTTCTCTAAAAATGTGCTGAGCTATGATAAGGATCATCCAGAGAAGGCATCTATCCAATTCTCAATCCAAGATCAGCTCAATGCAGTGAATAAAGAAAAAGTACAAAGAGAGCTAGAAAATGCTCAAAAGAAAATGAATGAACAAATGTCGACTTTATATTGGAGTTTTGTATCACAGGAAATCGGCAATGTCAGAGAAGAGTTTGAGCATATTGTTGGTAAAGAGGTCGAATTCCAAAACACGATGTACAACTTCTATAAGCCAAATTCAAACAAACTATCTGATGCCGTCCAGCAGCAGAAGAAACAAATAGAAGAACTAAAAAATGCGATGGCCGACTCACAAAAACAGTATAAAGACGGTTTAAGTACAACAGAAGAAGCGAAAAGCCAGCTGAAGGATTTCGTAAAAGTAGTCGATCAATATCAGCAGTATCAAGACAAACAAAAGGATCTCTTGATCAAAGCGCAATCGACAAGCAAAAAACAAATCCAGCAAGGACTCAAACAGCTTGCGGAGATTCAAAACCAAAACGCCCGCAGCTTTAGCGATCAAATGGGCGGACTCAAAACCGATATCAATGGGGTCCAAAGTCAGCTTAAAACAACGGACAGCGCAATTCAATCTGTTCAAAGGGCAAGAGAAGACGTAATTCCTAAGCAATCGTCGGGATTAACGGACCTTGTGAAGGCGTCTCAAGAAGAACTATTGAAGAATTATGAAGGTCAATACTTAGAGGCCTATAAAAGTAAGATCATCGCCTTGCAGAATAAGCTAGAGACAAAAAGGCAAGAGTTAATGAACGCGCCCGAGCAGCCAGCTGATCCTGATGATGACGGGCAATCAGATCAAGATAACGAGAACCCAGAAGAGATTGGCATTAACTTAGATGATGAAACAAATGAACTCTCGCAAATTTCATCGGAAATGAACGATCTAGCTGATCAATTAGAAGATCAGACTGCACCTCCTACTAATGAAGATGATAAAGAGAGTGAAAATGGCCAGGATGCTGTTCAGCCAGATAACAGCGGCACGAATCAATCAAAAGACGACCTGAAAGCACTGTCTAATCGTTTAGAAGAAGTGAAAAAGAAGATTCAAGAAAAAGCGGCCGCTCATAACGACCAATTGAAAGACAAAGTAAGTCAAATGAGTAAGGAGCTTGAAAGCCTCACGAAAAAAGTAGAGAAGCTTGAAAAGATGATTCTAAGGTTACAAGATCGATATAACGTCATTCCGAATGAAATCAAAAATCAGGAATCCTCTATTTTAAACAAAGTGCAAGAGCTGAAACGAGTAAACTCGCCGATTGGCAACACTGTGAATACGAAAATATTTGATCAAGAGTTTAAAACAAATTCAACAAGCACCAAAAAGTTAATGGAATACTCCAATCAACTGTCTCAGCTAGAGATGATGCTTGGGAATCTATATCAACCAACAAACAACTCATCTCTACTAGACACAAAAGGAGATGAAATCCAGTCCATCCTTGCCATCAAAAAAGAAGAAACGGAAAACTGGGATACACTCAAAAATCAAATGCTGACGTCAAATGATGATGTGTCTACCTTTATTGATGAGATGCAAAAATTCTCAGATGGCTACGCAGAATACATTTCGACTCAGCAGGCAAGCATGGAACAGGAGTTAAATGCCATTTCTGAAAGTGCGGACACAGTAGCTGAACAAATGGCTGATCAAGGAGATGCGGTGTATACGGCAGACCTTGCGGGCAGTTCGATTGTTGTGAGTGCACAGGATTCAATTGGTCAGGAAGTGCTTCGTCTTTCTGAAAATATGAGTTCGTTAACCGACCGCCAAAAAGGGGTGGCGGATTATACGAATAACATTGAAGAAAGTGTCACAACCGTTCAAGAAAAAGCAGATACCCTGAACGAAAACTGGAGTAAGAATGTCAATTCTACAAAGCTTGTTCAACAAGATTTAAAGGGTATTTTAGGCAACACTTTAGACGATCAAGGCAACAGCAACTATGTGTATAACCATTTAGCCAATCCGTTGAAAATTAGCGGCGATGTGCCAGAAGAAAAAACGCAGACTGTACCGCCAGTAGTCATTTTGGTTATTGTCATGATCAGCAGTTTGTTGATTGGCTTTTTTAGCTCGTATTATGCGTCAGCGCCAATGCTGGTCAAAGGTGCACTCTTTGGTATTTTAAATCTGCTAGTCGGGCTCATGATCAGCCTGTTTGGACTCAACATTTACAAACTAGCTGATGACCAAGCCATTCAATGGTCGATCTTTACGATTTTGCTGCTAGTGGCATGCTCTGCCTTCATTCGCACAGCTTTCCTTTTCGGTTCAATTGCCGGATGGATGGCAGCAACGGCGCTTATTTTCTTCTTTGTTGCACCGTTAATTGATTTGGTCATGCCAAACTTCCATTTTACAAATCCAGTGACAGACGTGTATCTGTCCATCCAATATGGAAATGGAGACAACTTCGGTATGGGCATCACAGGGCTACTGATTTTAACGATATTGTTCATGGTCATTCCACTAGTGAAGAAGCTATGGAAAGACAAAACAGAGGAACGTGATGTCACTCATGAGGCTTAATCTATTCGTCAAAGGGATGGCACTTGGTGTCATATCCCTTTTTCTCCTCAGTCCTGCTGCTTTTGCTGCTACAGGTGAAGATACGGATACAAATGTCAAGCCGAATGAATATCAAGAAAAGAACCTCAATATTAATTCGAGTATATTGAGGGATCAAACGAAATACGAACAAAGCAAAACAACATCTAAAGTCAAAACGGACATTCACTTTGCTGACCCGCCTAAGACCTCTGGTGGTCAACTTTCGCCGCAAATTTTTAGTGATCTGAAAGACAATCCGCCTAAAACGCCAGCTCGTATGATGAAAGAGATGAATATCTCTTTCAGCGATTCGGCTGTATCAACTCCTTCTGGCGATGATCATGAAAAGCAGAGATCGGCGCTTCTGCCAATCATTTTTGGCATCTTGATCGCCTTTGGCATCATTGTCATGATCATTCTGATTCCAAAGGTGAATGTGAAGACGGAAAAGAAATAGCCTGCCTCTTTAAAAAGGGGCAGGCTTTTCTTTATGCAGATTGCTTGATGTGATACCGATTCACTATTTAAAATAGTGTTATCAAGGGAGGAGATTGTCATTCGAATTTCAATCGTCACAGGCGGATCAAAAGGATTTGGTTTAGCACTTGTCAAACAGCTACTTTCACGCGGGGATAACGTGTATACCGCTGCAAGAAGTGAGTCGCCACTATCCCATCCACACCTCACGCATTCACAGGTCGATCTCACTGATGAGGAATCGGCTGCAAAGTGGCTTCAGGGCATCTTGTCCTCGCAAACTCTCGCAGACGCTGATGACGTCTTGCTTGTCAATAATGCAGGAATGGTGACTCCTATCAAGCGTGCAGGGCAAGGCGGAGAAGATACGCTTCATCAGCATTATACGCTGAACCTTGTCATCCCTGTTTTGCTCAGTCACGTGTTTGTGAGGGAGACACAATCTCTTGAAGGGAAGAAAACCATCGTGCATCTTTCTTCTGGGGCAGCTAAAAACCCGTACAAAGGATGGAGTGCCTATTGCAGTTCAAAAGCAGGGCTTGATATGTTTATGAGGACTTTACATGAGGAACAGCAGGACGAAGCATATCCTGTCACCACGTTTTCCTTTTCACCCGGTACGATTGATACGGATATGCAGGGAGAGATTCGGAAATCCTCCAAACAGGACTTTGAACAAATTGAACGGTTTCAGCAATTACATGAAACAGGTACGTTAAAGAGCCCAGATGAAGTGGCCGGTATTTTACTCGACCTTCTAGCAGATGACCCAGCTGGCGGTTGTGTATACGATGCCCGTGAGTATGGAAAAAAGCAGTCATAACGGCTGCTTTTTTCGTATTGTACAAGCAAAGACAGCTTATCGAGCATAAGCTAATTTTGAGACTCATCGGAAATATGACAGAACATTTGAGTTTCTTTTCAGAATATGTTAGGATGCTAAAAATATAGATAAGGAGGGGTTTCCATGAGAAAGGTTACATTAATGGATGTTTACACCCATCCAGTCGCTCAAAAATATTTAAATCGTTCAGGAAAAGCCCACGCCATTGCTTGTGCTTATCACGCATTCAAACTGGCGATGCAGGCGGGGATTAACCCGGATCTTGCTGTGAAAGCAGCACTCTTGCATGACATCGGCCACTATGAATGGTATACAGCAGGCGGAGAATGGGATTACGAGACATATAGACGAAATGATATTCATGCCATTAAAGGGGCAGAGCGGGCACATAAACTGCTCATACGGCTCGGCGAGGAACCAAAAGCAGCCAAAGAGATTGCCCTTGCGATTTTGCTTCACACAGATTCATATTTGCCAGAGGGCGACCTGCATAAGGACACACTCCAGCAAATTGTGAAGAAAGCAGATGAAATGGACGAAGAGCCTGGTGGACACCATCATTACAGACAAATAGATGAATCACTTGCGCTCAAAAAAATTGCTGATTTGGATGAGAAGGTGCAGCAGGCGCTTCAGCCCATGAAACGCTCTGTTTAATATGGAATATCTCCATGAATCGTTCCGTGCTGATCCACATACAATGTGCGGATCACAGTACGGTTAAATGCCGACGTCCCTGACGCAGTGAGACCTGTGTAATGAACCGTGACGGAATAAGCACCTTCTTTTTTCAATTGAACGGCAGATGAAGAGCTCGTTTTCAGTGGATGATCCTTCTCGGCATCTTTAAAATAAGTGGTCTCTACAGTTTTGCTTAATCGTTTAATCAGCTTGCTCGAATGTGTCGATGCATCTCCTGATTTCGCTGCAGCGATTTTGATTTCTTCATTCAATGGTGAATCAAAGGATACAAGTAGCAAATAAGGATCCTTTTTTCCTGAATTTGATCGAATCGTCCATTTTCCTGGAACGGGTTTATTGATTTGCACATGGTGTGAATAGGCGCCTTCATATGGGAATGATGCTTCGGATGTCGTCAAATTGGTTAAGACATCTCCATTTGGCGCAACGATTTCCGGATTGGCTTCCTGTCTTTCATTTAACCACTGAATCGATAGGCCATTCGTTCCTTCCTCTACATAGAACGCTTCTGTTTTATCCTTTTCACTTTCTCCACCTTTCACATAAACGTTTGTATTTAGCTCTGAAGAGACTGGTTCTTGCTCTTGTTCGTCTTCGCTTTCAGCGCTTGCGGTACTTGCACGCAGCTGTGCCTGAAATACGGGGAACATGCTTGTGCCGTTTTTGATCGAAAAGTGATCCCATTTTCCTGTTAAAATATTGTTTGCATATGCTAGCTTTGTGCTGCTGACCGTCACAGCGCCATCGTTTGCACCAAAGCTTTTTAAATACATGCCGCCTAAATAAAGCACTCCGCCAAAGGTTCCCCAATCTGAACCAGAATAGGTTACATATTTATGAGGGAACGTCTCCAGCTGGTCGGTTTCACTTCGAAAAGCTGCCATCATCCCGGTTTGCAGAGAATAGAGCGCGTCGCTCTTTTGTCCAAGGATTTGCGCAAGCCAGCTTCCGCCTTTGCTATAGGCTAAATCCGCAAGCGGCGTCCCATAATGTGGAGAGCCAAGTGTGATGACTTTCTCTACATATGGATGAGCGTTGTAATACACGAGTGCAGCCTGCGTATCCACTCCACCTTTACTATGACCGATTATGATCAGTTTTCTGCCGAAAAATTCATAGATTTCTTTTAACTTTTCTGCTAATAGTTTCCCATTCTTTTTCATGTCCTGATCTGGATATAAATCTATGAACGCGCTTTCGTATCCGTTCAGAACAGCTTGTTTTGCCATATCGTTTCGATCAGACCATGTGGAGGAAGAACTGTTTATGCCATGTACAAAAACAAGTGGGGGTTTTGACAGGTCTTTTTGTACCGGTTCTTCGCCTTTAAACCACTTTCCTGGTGTACCAGGTGCATCTCCAATTGTGCCTGCGTGCGCATAACTTGCAGAGGATAGTAAGAGCATGACAGCAACGATACAGATTAATTTTTTCAAGATCATTCACCTCTTCAAATAATTTAAGATGTTGACAGCACCAATCTATTATACTTCTAAAAATTGTAAAAAAATATGAAATGTAAAAATACGGTAATAATGTTGTGGGTTTGCTGAGTGACACTCACATGGGTCATTGCATACGCTGTGGGTAAATACACAAGTAAAGGGGCAGGTAGCATGGCACAACAAGGAAGTCCACAGCTTGTTTCATTAGTTGATCCATATGTTTATCAAACATTGCAGAAAGTAGTCGGTATGAGATTGATTGTTCAAACAGTGAAAGATACAGTACGTGGAAAGTTGAAGGAAGTGATGCCGGATCATATTGTGATTGAGGCGGGGGCAAAATCAGTGTTTTATGTGCGGATCCAGCAAATCGTGTCGGTGATGCCTGATCACAGTGAAAGAGTGTAACAAGCAGACGCACAGGTGTCTGCTTTTTTCAATGCTTACAGAATGTATATCTGGAAAAAGTGCATGATATACCAATTGTTCTTTTTTTTTCAAAAAATATGGTTCTAAAACAAGAAGCAGTTGACAGAAGGTGGGTTGAATAGTAGTTTTTTAATAAGGTCAATACGTAACAGGAGGAGCATCTTTGTTAAAATCTAAAGTTCATTTTTGGACATTCCAAATATTACTGGTTTTACTGATTGTGTATGTATCAACAAAAGTTTCGTTTTTATTTCAGCCGATCATTTTATTTGCTTCAACGTTGTTTGTTCCTATTTTACTGGCAGGTATTCTCTTTTTCATCTTTAATCCGATTGTTCGATTTTTGTCGAAGAAGATACCTAGGACGCTCGCCATTCTGATTATTTATCTCCTATTCATCGGGCTTATCACGTTTGTTGTCAATGCTGCTGGACCTGTCATTGTCACGCAGGTGGGTGGACTTGTCAAAAGCTTCCCGGGGTATGTCACGGACATGCAGAAATTTATCAACGACTTCTCGCATTCTAAAACATTTACATGGATGATGAACCAAGATTATGTGTCTGTTTCGAAGTTTGAACAGTCGATCGTTTCGACATTAAAAGATTTACCGGAAAATATTGCTTCCAGTATGTCGGCGGTGTTTGGCGTGATTGCGAATATTGCCCTCGCTGTCATTACCGTTCCATTCATTTTATTTTACATGCTAAAAGACGGGCATAAGTTTCCGGACAAGCTCGTTCAATTTTTGCCAATGCCTTACCGTAAGGAAGGATTGAAGATTTTTAAAGAATTAAACGATACGCTTGCTGCTTACATACAAGGGCAAATCGTTGTTTGTTTATTTGTCGGAGTTGCTTGTTTTATCGGATACTTATTAATTGGTGTGAAATATGCGCTCATTCTCGGCATCATTATTGCGGTGACAAACGTCATTCCATATCTTGGGCCATATCTTGGTGCGGCACCAGCTGTGCTCATTGCTTTTCTTGATTCGCCTGGAAAAGCGGTTGTGACTGTTATTGTCATTCTTGTTGTTCAGCAGATCGATGGAAACGTCATTTCTCCATTGATCATTGGAAAACGTCTCAACACACATCCGTTAACAATTATCTTGCTATTAATTGGGGCAGGAAGTTTTGGCGGAATCCTTGGCATGATTTTTGCCGTTCCTGTCTATGCGTTGCTGAAAGCCATCACACTCAATATTGTCAGATTGGTTCAGCTGCGTCAGCGCTCTCGAAAAGAACAGCATTTAAACGTTTAGGGCAGATGCACAACTTTTCCCTTTTTGCATAACATAACTCACATAAGCGAATAGGGAGGAGAAGGAAGATGCCTGCGATTGTTGGACCCATCCATATTGAGTCTTTAGGCGGAAACGGCTCGGCTACTTTTGGTGACGTTCTCGCCATTGCCCCTTTGGCTGTAGATCACTCGACCGGTGGAGCGGGAGCTTTTAATTCAGGTGATTATATGTCCCTGACAAGCGATCCGAATGCCACTATGCTTTGGGACTTTACACTGTTTGGCCAGCCTCAATCATTTAATGCATAAAAGACAGCTGATCATATGACATATCAGCTGTCTTTTTTATGTTGGATAGACACGTATTGTTCCGCTAGGCATATGATGAGGGTAGTAAAGGTGGTGGAAAGATGCCAGCAATTGTTGGACCCATTCATATTGACCGTGTCATAGGAAACGGTTCTGCACATTTCGGCGATGTGTTTGCTATTTCGCCAAAAAGTGTGGATCATTCCGCTGGTGGTTCAGGCACCTATAATGCAGGAGACTTTGTTCAATTCTTCAACAATCCGAACGTCACATTTGTTTGGGATTCAAACCTGATCAGCCAGCAAAAGAGCTTTAACGCATAGCCAGCTTTGAAAGGGTCTCCTTTTCAGAAGCTGTCTTTTTTTATGGTACAATGGATAGAAGAAGGAAGAAGAAAAAGGGGGGAAAACACATCAAATGAAAATAAGAAAAGCGCATCTGACAAGCGGGCAACCAACAACCTACAATGTATATTTACATGAAAATAAAAAAGAATATAAAACGCTTGTCGCTGTACCTGATATGGAATGGAGTATTTCTATCGCGTATGAAGACGAAAAAACGCAGCTTGAGCAAGCACTAGAACAATCTTTAAACAAAAGAGTAGAAATAGACGAAGCCCGTGAACTTGCACAAAAAATTGTGCACTGGGTCACAGAAATGTAAATTCAGAAACCAGGAGTGAACACAGCAATGAAAGAAGAATCCGTAGACTTTTATTTGCAGCAAGGGATATTTGGACATGCTGAAACAAAACCAGATGAACGAAGAATGTTTCTCGGCTCATTAAGAGAACGTGCTCTTCTCGCTCTGACAAAAGGACAAGTATCGAGACATAAATCGTATCAAGAGGTAGAGCAAGTATTGAAGGCAAACCGAGAGGCCACTGTTCTTTTAAATGGTGAATTGTCATATGCTTCTTATTCTCCATATGTCAAAATGGCAAATGCCGCTGGTTGTTCTTTTAAAGTGGTCAACCATCACGAGTCACATTCACCTTTTGGGCTTGTGATAGAGGTGCCGCATGCGATCAATCAAGAGCACATCTATGTAGAAGATGAGCTTTTTCAAAAAGCTTTTTCTCGTGAATCTGTTGAATAGGTTTCCCTAGTGAAATGAATAAGCTATAATGATTCAAAAGAGCATATGGGAGAGATGCGGATGGGCAAAGCATTGATTTGTATTGATTATACAGTTGATTTTGTTGCAGACGATGGAAAACTGACGTGCGGAAAGCCTGGACAGGCGATTGAGTCGAAGATCACAGAGATCACTTCCTCATTTATTGATGAAGGACACTTTGTTGTTTTTGCCGTCGATCATCATGAAGAGCAAGATCCATATCATCCAGAGACAAAGTTATTTCCGCCCCATAATATTCGCGGGACAGAAGGAATTGAACTTTACGGAAAACTAAGTTCACTATTTCACACGTCAACACATTTAAATCATGTCTATTATATGGAAAAAACAAGATACTCTGCTTTTGCAGGCACTCAATTAGAAATGAAACTGCGCGAGCGTGGCATCACTGAACTTCACCTAGCCGGCGTGTGTACCGATATTTGTGTACTTCATACAGCTGTTGATGCGTACAATAAAGGCTTTGAACTTGTGATTCATGAGAATGCCGTAGCGAGTTTTAATGAAGCGGGGCACGAGTGGGCACTTTCTCACTTTGAGCATACGCTTGGTGCGAAAGTGGTTAAGTAAGGGAAGGAGAATGGAAGTTGGAGCATCGGTTTATTGACGACAGTTTATCACTACATACAGATCTTTATCAAATTAACATGGCAGAAACGTATTGGAGAGACGGCATTCATGAGAAGAAGGCAGTCTTCGAACTCTTCTTTAGAAAGCTTCCATTTGACAACGGCTTCGCTGTATTTGCTGGTTTAGAGAAAGCGATTGAATATTTATCGGACTTCTCCTTCACCGAGAGCGACCTTGCATATTTAAAAGATGAACTCGGTTATAAAAGCGATTTCATTGAATACTTAAGCGGATTGTCTTTTACAGGGACACTTCATTCAATGAAAGAAGGAGAAATTGTCTTTGCGAATGAACCTATTATGCGCATCGAGGCAACACTTGTTGAAGCGCAGCTAATTGAAACGGCACTGCTCAACATCGTGAACTTCCAGACGCTAATTGCAACAAAGGCGGCTCGTATTAAAGGAATCATTGAAGATGAGACAGCATTAGAATTCGGAACAAGACGTGCGCATGAAATGGATGCAGCCATGTGGGGAGCAAGAGCAGCACTGATCGGCGGATTTCAGGCAACAAGTAATGTCCGTGCAGGGAAACGCTTCAATATTCCCGTATCAGGCACCCATGCCCATGCCCTTGTACAAGCATATCGCGACGAATATACTGCATTTAGAAAATATGCCGAAACACATACAGACTGTGTCTTTTTAGTGGATACATATGATACGGTCAGATCAGGCATTCCAAATGCGATTAAGGTAGCGAAAGAATTCGGAGACAAAATCAACTTTATTGGGGTCAGACTTGATAGCGGAGACCTTGCCTACTTGTCTAAAAAGGCGAGAACGATGCTGGATGAAGCTGGATTCCATGACGCCAAGGTCATTGCATCAAGCGATCTTGATGAACACACCATTATGAACTTAAAAGCACAAGGTGCAAAAATCGATGTATGGGGTGTTGGAACGAAACTGATTACCGCATTCGATCAGCCAGCTCTTGGTGCTGTATATAAGCTTGTATCGATTGAAGAGAACGGTCAGATGAATGACACGATCAAAATTTCTTCTAACCCAGAGAAAGTGACAACACCAGGCCGTAAACGAGTGTATCGCATTATCAATCAATTGAATCATCACTCTGAGGGAGACTACATTGCCCTTGAAGAAGAAGATGTTCAAAGTGAAGATAAGCTGAAAATGTTCCATCCAGTTCATACATTTATCAGCAAATTTGTGACAAATTTTGTGGCAAAGGACCTTCATGTCCCAATTTTTGAACAAGGGAAGCTGGTGTATGATAATCCAGATATCCAAACGATTCAAGCATATGTGCAGGACAGTCTCGGACTCTTCTGGGAGGAATACAAACGAATCAGCAAACCAGAAGAGTACCCAGTCGATTTGAGTCAAAAATGCTGGGATAATAAGATGCAGTTTATCCATGATGTGAAAAATAAAATCAAAAAAGAGCTTTATGAAAGCTGATTACCCCGGGAAAGGAGATCATCAAGCCAGATGGTCTCTTTTTTTTCATGTTGGACGACTCAAAATGAACCTTATGGGCAATCATTTGGTATACTGAAAGCACATCTTGTTTGTCATTGCATAAAGGAGGAATGGAGCAGTTGAGGGTGTTTGTTGCAAGGCAGCCTATTTTTAACAGAAAAGAACAAGTCGTATCATACGAGCTGCTTTATAGAGATAGTGAAACCAATACATATAGCGCTGAAGATGGTGATCAAGCGACAACCGACCTCATTATTAATAGTTTTTTAAACATTGGCATCGAAACACTGACAGAAGGAAAACGATGCTACATCAATTTCACCGAAAGCTTGCTTTCGTCTGATCTGCTCACTTATTTTGATCCACATCAGCTTGTGATCGAAATATTAGAAAATGTACCGATTACCCCGGCACTTATTATGAGATGTAAGCAATTAAAAAAGTGGGGATACACGATTGCGCTCGATGATTTCTTTCTAAGCGGAACACATTTTCATGACAAGTTACTCGATGAACTCCTCTATTGCATTGATATTTTAAAAATTGATTTTCTGAAAACAACATGTGAAGAACGAAGAGACATTTTACATACATATAAAAAGTATCGACTTCGATTCCTTGCTGAAAAGGTAGAAACGCGAAAAGAATATGAAGAAGCGTTAGAAGCTGGCTTCCATTTGTTTCAAGGATATTTCTTTAGTGAGCCGCACGTCATTTCGGGACGAGCCTTATCGACTAGCTTCCACGCATACCATCAGCTATTGAATGAGCTGAGCAAGGAGCAGCCGAATATTCAGACCGTGACGCATTTTATAGAAAGTGATCTTTCTCTTTCATATCAATTATTAAAAATGCTGAATTCTGGCGGCATGAGACGTCTTTATCAAATCAAGAGTATTCGTCAGGCGATTATCCTGCTTGGGTTTAATGAAATACGGCGATGGATCTTTATCCTTTCATTTAAAGAACTAAATGTCCAAGCCAACTCAAGCCAAAAGGAAATCATCAAAATGTCGTTCATTCGTGCCAAAACGTGTGAACTCATTGCTAGTCGGACTGAACGAGAGCATCCCGCTTCTTATATGCTAACAGGTATGTTTTCACTCATTGATACGCTTGTCAGGGCGGACATTACTGAACTTGTGAAAGAACTGCCTCTTTCGGATGAAGTAGGTGAGGCACTGCTTGGCTATGAAAATGACTATTTCCTTGTGTTAGACGTTGCCAAACGTATTGAACGAAATGAATGGGATAATGAGATGTTAGGTGGAAGTCTCCCTAAGCAGGAAGCCTACGGCTGTTATATAGAAGCCATTGAATGGTGTCATAAAATGTTTGAATCTTAAGAAAAGCCGCTCCCACTAGAGCGGCCTTTTTCTTTGTTATCCCCACTGTAAAAGTAGAAAAAGCCTACTGGAAGAGAGGGATAAGTAGATACGGATGCCTTCTGGACTAAAGCGGATATCGATATTGCTTTTCACCCCAATCTGCTTCAGCATTCGAATCACACTTGCGGTGTCAGCACGTTCAGCAGCTTCCATGATTCGCTGTCCAAACGAAAGCGAACCGGAAATCTGCTGTGTAATGAGGGATGCATCAGCCACGAGACGGGTTGATTCCTTTGCAGCCTTTTGAAACGCATGAGCATCTACTGGAGGAAAAGTCATAGGTGTTCGCGGGTATGCGTTCCCCATTGCGGGAACCTGCAAAGGCGGATAAGGAACATAGTAAAACACATGGTCACCTCTTCTCTCATTGAAGTGAATTTGGACGGATATCTGTTCTAAATGTATGAAGAAAATCCGAATAAAGAATCAAAATGATCTTTCTACCTTTGCATATTCATCATAAAAATAGGTACTTTTGCGGTCAATTTCGGTGAATGTCGCCAAAAAATTGCGGTGTCTACAGTAGAGCCTGTCGTCTGACCTATAACATGAAAAACCGAGGAAATAGAGGGGATCGTATGTTCTGTATCGTGAGAATTGTGACGAATGATGCCTGTTCATGTCGCAAAAATGACGTATTTCCTTTGAAATTGAGATAAAAGTATCATTTGAAAAGTCTGAAAATGATGAAAAAAGACCTATTGAATTTTGCGGTATCACGCACACATTTTGTGCATACTTTTCGGTGAAAAAATACTCAATAGCATTTACACTGTTAGTAACAGATCAAATACTTATGACCCAATCAACATACACAAATACATTGATCTTCCAAAAAAGGAGAGTGGAATCGATGGAAAAGTATGAAATCGAAGAACTTAAACAACTATTATGGAAACTTGAAAACGAAATTAGAGAAACAACGGCTTCTCTTCATAACATTAACAAAAGCATTGATCAATACGACAAATATGAATATGTGAAAATTTCTTAAAGACTTGATAACCATCAAGTCTTTTTTTTATCCAAATACATACAAAAAAAGGATATATTATTATATAATTGTTAAATAGTGATGTCAGTGGACATTTGCTTATTTCTTTTTAGTAAAATAAGAGGCGAGAGGGTGAGGATCAAGATCGAGTATGCTAAACTATCTAGAGAATACAAAAATCAAGCAGAAAATGTCTGATTTTATTCAACATGCAGTCAGGCAAAATGATTTACAAAAGCTGCTTCTCGAATTTACAGATATAAAGAATGAATTTCCTTTTGGGCAATTGGCTTACCAACATTATGAGGCATTTGGCGGACAAGACAAGCAAGCGATTACAAAACTGGCAGCAGGGATTGAACTTCTCATCTTATCTGCCGATATATTAGATGATATTGAAGATCAGGATAATGATTCGTATCCTTGGATGAAATGTCAGAGCGGAATTGCGATTAATGCGGCGAATGTTCTCTTTGCATTGAGTTTTGATGTGTTTTCAAAGCTTGATCATGGAGCGAAGCTTTTAAACAATGTATATTCTTATTCCATTCAGTCAATGCAAGGGCAGCATATAGATATGACACTGGAGCCAGAGAATGAGCAGGATTGTTTAAATATCATGAAATTAAAAGCAGGGTCACTGTTTGTGTTACCTTGTGTGTTAGGTGTTGTTTTGGCAACAGGTTCTTTTGAAAAGAAGGTAGAAGAATATGCTTATTACCTAGGAATGGCGGAACAGCTTGAAAATGACTATCTAGGTCTTTTTAATAAAGATAATGTTGACTTTAAAAGAATGCAAACATTACCGCTAGTTTACTTGAAAAATGAGTTTAATCCATCTAGTTCAGACTTGCTCAGTTATTTTCAATCAAAGGATAAGAGTATTGGCTCTGAAGAATTAAAGGATAAATTAAAAGAATCTGGCGTTCAACAATATGTATTTATTATGAGAAACCTTCTCAGAAATAAGTTTAAAGAAGCATTCGAAATACTACATTTAAAGGCTTCTAAAAAGGAAAAGCTAATACTTTTTTTAATTGGAGATGGAGAAGATGAACATTCAGAAACTAGTTAGTTATCTAGCGGGAAACCCCTCGGCGTTAAAGCAAGTTGCTAATGGAAATGCATCGTTACTTCACGTTGATCAAGTGACTGCGAGTATTATTGTTGAAGGTTTTCAGAAAGAAGATACCATTAGATCAAAAAAATGGAGAGATGCTGGGGACTATTGAGGCTCTATGCAAAAATTTTATTCGAAATTAACTGTTATTCTAATTATCCTTAGTTTCATTTATGTGATTTATATTTCCTACATCAATGTGTTTAATATCTTTGTAGGAGCAGTCGTTTCGGTGAATAGTGACGGACAACTTGAAATAGAGGATGTTGTTGATTTTACAGACAGTTATTATGCTGGTGTTAGAAAAGGCGATATCATCCTTGAAGTGAACGGTAATAAAGAACCAACCGAAGAAGTAAGAAGAGGTTATTTAGCAAACGTCAAAAGTTTAGTTGTTGATAGACATGGTGATGAAATTGTCATAGAGAATGTGAGGTTATTAAGTCAAGAAAATCTATTTATTTACTTAATACCGATCATTTTTTATTCAATCTGTCTATTTTGTATATTTATGATTTTAAAAATCAACAAATCTAGGAAAAAAGAGTCTGCCTATATCCTTGCCCTTTTTTTATTGGCTGTTGCTGTAGCATATGTCAGTTCTGGTGGATCTGGTAAAGGTGAGTATATTAGTGGTTTTATCGTCATTACTACGATGACTTGTGTACCTCCTTTATATATGCACTTTATGTATCAGTATTTGAAGGAATTGGGTACGAAAATTATTAGCGTACGTGTGCTTCTTTCTTTGTATGCAGTTCCATTTATAAATCTTGTTTTAGAAATTTATTTTAAAAATATGGTTTTAGCTGCTTTCAACTTACTTTCGTTTTTTACACTTGCATTTATAACGATTATTATCACATTCAGATCAGCTAAAAGGTGGAAAGGCACGGAAATTGGTAATGTCCTTAGTGCATTTGGACTTGTCTTAATCACGTCATTTAGTCCTTTTATGCTGTTCTTTATCATTCCATATTTTTTTCATAAGTATTTTATTTCGCCTTATATTCTTGCTTCGTTTGCATTATTAATTCCGTTTTTCTTAGTCTATCAATTTATGTCAAATAAATTATATAATGTTGATTTCTTTATGGGAAGAATTAAATATTACAGCCTTTTAGCGATCACACCTACGATAGTAGTGGTGATTATATTTGATTTCATTCAGAAGCCAAGTGCTAATTTTTATACATTGAAATTTACAATTATCACATACATTCTTATGCTCACCGTCTTTTATTTTAAAGAAATCATCGATTTTCGTTTTCGTCTAAAGCGTTTCTCGGAGAAACATAATTATCAGGATAGTGTGTTTAAATTTACCCAGCTCATTCGTGATGCTTCATCACTTCATCAAGTGTTATATCATTTGAAATACACCATTTTAGAAGTACTTGTTGTGAATAAAGCCTTTGTGCTTGAGGTTAAGGCTGATGGACAAATTGAAGAAATTGATGAGCAGTCAGAAGACAGCGACCTATGGAAAAAGTATGTCGATCAATTTCACGATTTATTAGGCGAAGTAGGGAAAATCATCGAGCTTAATAAAGGGTTTATGATAAAAATTGGTGAGCGGGGCGGTCACTCGTTTGTGATTTGCTGTTTATCTAATTTACGGACACCTAAGCTGACTCGCGATGAAATCTCATGGCTGAAAACATTGGCATTTTACACAAGTGTCAGTTTAGAAAATGTCGTCAAGATTGAAGAATTGATGGAGCATCTTGAGGATTTGAAACAGCGGGAAGCCAATCCCGCCTGGCTGAAGAAAGTCATGTTCGCCATGGAAGAAAAGCAGCGTTCAGATTTAGCGAGGGATCTTCATGATTCTGTGCTGCAGGATTTGATTTCACTGAAGAGACAGTCCGAGATGTTCTTAACCAATTTCCAAAACAACCAATGCCCAACATCTATTGAAAATTCATTGATCTCATGGAATGAACAAATGTCTAAGGTGATTCAAACCACGAGAGAAACATGTCATGAACTTCGGCCGCAGCTCCTCTATGATTTGGGGTTAGTGAAGGCAATTTCGAAGCTGACTTCGCAAATTCAAGAGGAAGCGCCATTTCATATTAGGCTGAATACAACCCGCTTTGATAAAGAACTGGACATTGATATTGACTCACAGCTGAATATTTACCGGATTGTGCAGGAGCTGTTATCCAATGCGTTGAAGCATTCTAAGGCCAGCCAAGTCTTAGTGATGCTCATTTGTATTAAAGATCAAGTTGTTCTCCATTATGAGGACGATGGAGTCGGATTTGATGCAAGCCAGCTTGATCAGCACACGATGAGCATGGGTCTTTCTGGCATAAGGGAACGAGTCAAAGCTCTAAATGGAAAGCTTCAAATTCACACAGCACCTGAAAAAGGGCTCAAGGTGAAAATTGAAATGGAATTGTAACGATTTCTTAAGGAATAAGACTTGGCATCTGCCAAGTCTTTTATATAAAATGGAAGTGAGTGATTTAAAGGGAGGAAGACATGAAGAAGATATTGGTCATTGATGATCATCCGGCTGTCATGGAAGGGACAAAAAGCATATTAGAATCAGATCAGCAGCTATCAGTCGATTGTTTAAGTCCTGATGCAGAAGGCGCCTTTTTAAAGACGCATGACTTTTCCATCTATGATGTGATCTTGATGGATTTAAATCTCGGGGATATCAATGGAATGGACATTGCCAAACAAATTCTAGAAACGAATCAACAAGTGAAAATTATCATTTATACAGGATATGAAGTAGATGATTATTTCGAAGAGGCCATTCGAGCTGGATTGCATGGTGCAATAAGTAAAACAGAGACAAAAGACAAAATTATTGAATACATACACCGCACATTGCAAGGAGAAGTTGTCATTCAGCTATCCTATTTAAAGAAATTAATTTCACAGCAGCAAGAGAAGCCAGAACAGGCGCAGCAGACGGATCATGAGCTGTTAACAGAGCGTGAATGTTTAATCTTAAGAGAAGTGGAAAAAGGGTACACAAACCAAGAGATCGCCGATGTGCTTCATTTGAGCAAACGCTCGATTGAATACAGTTTGACCTCCATCTTTAATAAGCTGAATGTTGGATCTCGAACAGAAGCGGTGTTAATTGCAAAATCGGAAAGTGTGCTGTAAACGTGTGAAGGGAGAGGGCCTTGATGGATGTGAGTGGTTCAAATACACTGCTTGAGGCACTGGGGATTGAGATTGTGGAATGCAATACGTCACGATGCGTGGCGACAATGCCAGTCGATCACCGAACAAAACAGCCATTTGGATTACTGCATGGAGGAGCATCAGCTGCTCTAGCAGAAACAGTGGCAAGCATGGGTGCTGCTGCTCATTTAGACTTAACTCAGCAGGTTTGTTCAGGTATTGAAATCAATGCCAATCATTTAAAATCTGTACGTGATGGAGTGGTGACAGCTACAGCTGTTCCTGTACATGTAGGACGGCGTACAATGGTATTCCAAATCGATATAAAAGATGATCGAGACCGTCATATCTGTACGTCAAGATGTACACTCGCTGTCATTGATCGCATATAAAAAAGCTCCCGGTGCAGCGGAAGCTTTTTTTAATACCCTTTTATGAACATGCAGGTAAAGTGAACAAGACCTGAATGTCAGGTTCTTCATTTATAAATAAGAGTCTTCTTTTCGTTTAATGACAAAGTTACGGAAACCGCCATAATCATCTTGGACACTTCGTTTGTCCATTTTCACACCAGTGTTGTAAGCGGCTCTTCCGATCAAATGAGCGCCGACTGGTGCGGTCAGAAAGATAAAGACAATCCCAAGCAGGATTTTCGCAGAGATGATCCCTGCAAGAAACCATTCATGAAAGAATACACCAACTAAAATGAGAACAACACCAAGTGTCGATGCTTTTGATGCAGCATGCATACGTGTGTAAACATCCGGCAGGCGAAGGACACCAATGGCTGAAATCAAACAGAGGATAGCGCCAAGCAGAATAAAGAAAATCACAATAGCTTTAGCGATGACGATCATTTTCAATCACTTCCCCTTTCTCAAGGAATTTGGAAAAAGCGACAGTGCCGATAAAGGCAAGAATACCGAGCAGTAAAATAATTTCAAAGAACGTAGTGGTTTTCAGTAAGATAGACACGATGGCTGTCATCCCAATTAAATTGATTCCTATCGCATCAAGCGCACTGACACGATCAGGGATAGAAGGTCCTTTGATGACCCGTATGACAAAAAGCAAAGTAGACAGCGCAAGAATTCCAAGTGACATTTGCAAGATCAGTTCCATTACTTACCACTCACCTCCTGAATCGCTTTTTCAAATGATACCCGAATATCGTGGATGGCTTTTTCAGCATCTTCAATATCCATCGCATGAATATATAAAATCGAGCGATCATCGGAAATATCGATGACCAGTGTACCAGGTGTTAATGTAATCATATTAGCCAGTATGGTAATTTCCCAATCTGTTTTCAAATCTGTACGAAAGGCGAAAATACCAGGCTTGATTTTAAGCTTTGGAGATAACACCGTCTTGAGTACACTCAAATTAGCAAGAAGTAGCTCTCTGATAAAAATGATGACGAGCTTGAAAATCGCATAAAGGGCATAGCCGTAAAAACGTTGCGGGAAGAATCGCCGCAGCATAAAAATGGCGATCATCCCTAGTGCAAAGCCTGATACAAAGTCTGCAGCTCTGTATGTATCATTCATAAACATCCATGTAAAGGCGAGGAGAGCGTTTAATAATATTTGAAAGGCCATGTTCATCTACTCCTTCAGCACAGCTTGAATATATTTTTCTGGTGTTGAAAGCATTTCCGCAGCTTGATTGATATAAGGTGCAATGAATTCTGTGCCTAATCCAATCGCAAGCGATAAGACAACAAGCAGTACCCCAGGATACACCATTCCTCTAATGGATGGCTTTCTTCTTCGCATATCCTGTTTCTCTCCCCAAAACGCGAGCATGAAAATCCTCATAACAGAATAAAGGACAAGAAGACTGGACAGCAAAACAAGGATAGAGAACGTCATGTACCCAGCAGAAAACCCACCTTCAACAATTTTCAGCTTGCCAACAAATCCACTTAGCGGAGGAATACCCGCAAGTGATAAAGCCGATATGAAGAACATCCAGCCGAGTAGAGGCTGGGATTGAATCAGCCCACCCATTTTTTTCAGATGATTGGTTCCAGCATACACAAACAGTGCCCCTGCGAGCATAAATAGAGCTCCTTTGATCACCATATCGTGAATGAGGTAATAAATGGCGCCTTGAAGTGATGCCGGTGTATTGGCCGCAATCCCAAACAAAATGACACCAACAGCTGTGACAATGTTATAAATCACAATTTTTTGCACATCAGAATAGGCGATAGAGCCAATGACACCGAATATAACCGTTAGAGCGGCTAGCCAGGCCATAATTGTATGTGTAAAACCTGTATCATGTATAAAGATGAGCGTAAAGACCCTGGCAATCGCATATAGCCCGACCTTTGTCAGCAGTGCGCCAAACAAAGCTGAAATCGCTGCCGGCGGTGCATGATAAGACCCTGGCAACCAGAAATAAAGCGGGAAGACCCCAGCTTTTAAGCCAAATACAATCAGGAACAGAATGGCAATCACGGTGATTAACCCTGTTTGCCCAGATTCAGCTATTTTCACACTTAAATCAGCCATGTTCAGTGTGCCTGTGACTGCATATAAACACGCTACGCCAACAATAAATAATGCCGATGAGATAATATTAAACACAATGTATTTCAGTGATTCACGAAGCTGAGGCTTTGAACCACCCAGAACAATGAGCATATAAGATGCCATCAGCAACAATTCAAAGAAGACAAACAGGTTGAAAATATCTCCTGTTAAAAAGGCACCACTGACGCCAGCTAACAAGAATTGGACACCAGAATAATAGAACAGCCGCTCTCTTTCTTTCCCAATCGTTTGAAAGGAAAAAAGAACTGTGACAAGTCCAACAATGGAAGCGGTCAGCACAAGAAGTGCAGCAAACTGATCGGCCACAAGGGCAATGCCAAACGGTGCTTTCCAGCCACCCAAATAAAGGGTTTGTATGCCGTTTGTGAAAATCGTTTGGACCAAATAGACATTACAGATAATGGCTAAAAGAGATGCAAATACACTAAAGCCTCTCGACAGCATGGTGTTTTTATTCATAAAAATCAATAATGTAGCAGCTAGTAATGGTATTAATATAGGCAGGATCACGAGATTATTCATGCTGATCATTTCCTCTCATTTGATCCATGTCATCTGTTCTCAGCTCTTGGAAGGCACGGAAGGCCATCACGAGCAAAAAGGATGTTACACCAAAAGCAATGACAATAGCTGTTAAAATTAATGCTTGTGGCAATGGATCTACATAGGATGTGAGCCCCTCTTTCAAAATAGGAGGTGCTCCCTTTTTTAAGCCGCCCATTGTTAATAGAAGCAAATGGACGCCGTGACTTAAAACGGCAGTACCGACGATGACCCGCAGAAGGCTTTTTGAAAGCATTAAATAGGTCGCTGCCATAAAAATGATTCCGACGATAATAGACATTAGAAATTCCATTATTCCTTCTCTCCAATCGTTTGAATAATGGTCATGGTGACACCAACAACAACTAAATACACACCGATATCAAACAGGACTGCTGTCGCCAGTTCTGTTTTCCCTAGAAACGGCAGTTGGAAATAATCAAATGCATGGGATAGGAAAGGTGCTCCGAACAGAAAAGATCCCATACCTGTTAGGATGGCAACTAGCAAACCGACACCAGCCACATAAATAAAGTCAAATGGTAAAATGCGTCTGACTGTTTTAAGGTCATAGGCTAAAAGCAGAAGGACGACAGCACCAGCACTCATCAAACCGCCAATGAATCCTCCGCCAGGATTGTTATGTCCTGCAAGAAATAGGTGAAGTGAGAAAAGCAAGATGATGAATGCTGTAATTTTAGTAGTGACTTGTAAGAGCATATCATTCGTATCAATCTTTCTCATCGCCGTACGCCTCTCTTCCGTTTTCCTTGTGCTTTTACCTTTAATAATCCATAAATACCAAGTGCCGCAATGGCCAGCACTGTAATTTCAAAGAGTGTATCAAAGCCCCTGAAATCGACAAGAATGACATTGACAATATTGTCTCCGCCAGCCAGTTTGTAGCTGTTTTCAATGAAGTACGTTGAAATCGTGTCAAGAGACTGCTGGCTTGTGGAAGCAAAAGCAAGACAGGTGACAACAACTCCAACACCTAATGAGATCATCAAATTTGTTAATTTAAATCTTCGTGTTTTTTGCTTCAGACTCAGCTTTGGCAAATGATAGAAGCAAAGTAAAAACAGCGCGACAGAAATGGTTTCAATAATGAGCTGTGTCAGCGCAAGGTCAGGTGCTCTGAAAATCACGAAGAATAGTGACAGCGTGTAGCCCATAACACCTAGCGCAATAATAGCTGTTAAGCGTGAACGAGCAAATACAGTCGTGACTGTCGCTGCGACCATCACAAGTGAAAGGATGGCTTCGTACGTGCCGATTGATGCAGCGTGCTCAGTTTGAAATGAGAAGGCTTGTTTGTAGAACATCACGCTGCCCAGCACGATAATCATAAAACCAAATACATAGACAAGATAGTCACGAAGGAATCCTGTCATATAGCTGTTTGTTAGGCGGTAAGCCCCTTTTTCTACACCTATAAGCGAACGATCATACAAAGCGTTAAATGACCATTTTTCCTTAAATATGTTGTACATTGGGCGCCATTTTGACAGCGTTAAATAGCCAATGGTACCGAGCGCAACTACACCAATTGTCATGTAAAGCTCTGGCTGGAATCCATGCCACGCTTCAATTTTTACGGCAAAGCGGCTTCCTGTTTGAATGGCTTCTGGAATGATCGCTTGAATGGCAGGTTCAATGACAGAATAGGCAAGAATATTAGGGAAAAAGAAAAATGTGACCACAAGTGCAGCTAAAATAATTGGCGGGATCAGCATACCAATCGGTGCTTCATGCGGTTTTTTCTCCAATTGATCGACATTCAGACGGCCTCTAAATGTTTTGAAGACGATCATCATACTGTAGATGAACGTAAACACACTAGCGAGCCAAGCGATAGCAGGGAAGACAGCCCCCCATGTTGAAACATCCGTAAAGCTGATGTCAGAAATCCGAATCATACTTGTGAAAAATAGCTCTTTACTTAAAAATCCATTAAAAGGCGGGAGTCCAGCCATCGAGAATGTACCAATTAACGTAATTGTAAAGGTAATTGGCATGATGGTCATTAATCCACCTAATTTGCGAATATCACGTGTACCTGTTTCGTGATCGATAATCCCTGCTGCCATAAAGAGACTTCCTTTAAAAGTCGCGTGGTTAATGAGATGAAAAATAGCAGCAAGAACGGCTGCGCCAAAAAAGGCAGGGTTGTTTTCATGAATGGCAGCTGCGCCTACTCCTAGCATGAGCATAATCATCCCGAGTTGACTCACTGTCGAGAAGGCCAGAATGGCTTTCAAATCATTTTGCCGAACGGCGTGGAAAGATCCCCAGAATAGTGTGATAAGTCCGACAATCGAAATGGTCCAAAACCACACCTCTGATATAGCAAAAATCGGACTAAAGCGGGCAACCAGATAAATACCGGCTTTTACCATAGTAGCAGAATGTAGATAACTGCTTACAGGGGTTGGTGCTTCCATAGCATCAGGCAGCCAAATATAAAATGGGAACTGCGCTGATTTCGTGAAGGCCCCTAGTAAAATGAGAACCATCGCAGGGATGAAATAAGGTGATGCCATAATGAGCTGAAGCTGATTGACTGCTTCGCGAATACTGAATGAATCAGTGATCAGGTAAATGAGGATGAAGCCGCCAAGCATAGCTAATCCACCAAACACAGTAATAAGCAGTGATTTGGTTGCTCCGTAACGAGAACGCTCACGCTTATACCAATACCCAATTAAGAGGAAGGAAGAGATACTAGTTAGCTCCCAGAACAAATAAAGTACGACCATGTTGTCAGAGAGAACAACACCGAGCATAGCGGTCATAAACATTAATAAATACGTATAGAAAGAGCCAAGCTGTTCTTTTTCCTTTGATAAGTAGAAAATACTGTACAGTACCACAAGTGCACCAATACCTGTGATGAGTAAAGCAAATAGCAGGCTGAGACCATCTACATACACAGTGAAATTCATCCCTAGAGAGGGAATCCACTCAGCTTGTGAGAACAACGTTCGTCCACTCGAGGTGATCTGGAGCATTTGGATGAAATAGGTAAATAAAAGAATAGGCAAGATGAGAACAAACCATCCTGTATGTATACGCCTTACGTACTTAAAGAGAAAAGGGACGACAAAGGCAAGTAAAAAAGGTGATAGGATGGCGAAGTGAATAAGCTGCAAGAAAATGAACCTCCTTTGATCAATATAAATTCACGTTCTAAAGAACTGGTAACTAAAATTATAGCGTAAATACAGACATAGTGCATTGGTTTGAACTGATTTACGGCAAATCGAAATTGTTTTGAGTTCTTTTGACCACAAAAAATATTTTATCAAAAATGAAACTCGTTGTATATTGTTTTGTATTTCGTACATGCTTTTCTTAAAGGAGCTGATCAAATGAAACGAAAGATCGCCATCAGCTTAAGCATATTCTGCACGATTTTAGGAGGAGCATTCTTGATTGAACGAAATGATCAAAAAAGGTGGCAGGCCGGGAGTGAATGGCCGCTATTTTCCGAACAACTCCTCCATATGACCTATCCTCAGGCGAAACAGTATCCTTTTCAGCCTCGGGAGTATATACGAATTGTATTAGCTGATGAATGAGGATGTATGGGAGAAAAGAAATATAAAAAAAGCATGTCCCTTACGAAAAGGACATGCTCAGCGTGTAGACAAACCCTCGCATTCGTTGTCAGTCCTGCGCTCCGGTGCTCACGAATGTCAAATTCGCTCTGCTCCGGTGCTCGTCCTTCCTAGACTGCAAAGGTTTTCTATCACGCTGAAAAGAAGACAAAGGGCTAAAATAAAGTACATTTTAGCCCTTTGTCAACTATCTGTGCATGTCCCTTATGAAAAGGACATGCTTTTTGTTTCTTTTTTAAGTAAACATTCTGAGTAAGATTGTTGCGCAAATAACGGTTGCTGCTCCGCCAAGACGTGTAGAGACTTGAGCGAAAGGCATAAGGCCCATTCTTCCAGAAGCTGAAAGAATTGCAACGTCACCAGTACCGCCTAATCCACTGTGACAGCCAGTCACAATTGCAGATTCAACTGGATACATGTTCATGAATTTACCAACAAAGTAACCAGAACCAACCATGCCTAGAACAACAGCAATACATACACATACGAAAGGAATCGAAATAACAGTGGCCACATCATCAAGTGGAATGTATAGAATTCCTAAACCAACCATTAGAGGCCATGTAAAGCTTTTCGATACAAACTTGTAGAACTGCTGTGAGCCGTTTTGCAAATGCTGAGGCATCACGTTTAAGTATTTGATTAATGCAGCAAGAACAATCATTAAGATTGGACCTGGAATATGAACAAAACTTTCTAATAAGCCGCCAAAGATAAAAGTTGTACATGCAACAAGCACACCTGCACCCATTAAGCTGAAGTCAACTTTAGTATCCATTTCAGGCTGTTCAAAGATTTCATTTGCTTCTTTTGATTTAACAAGTCGTCCATTCCCGTTTAGTTCAGGACGTTTTTCACCAAGCTTTTTCATTGCGCCAGCACAAATGATGGCAATGACGTTCCCAATGACAGCAGCCGGAATTAATTGAGAAATTAATGACTCTGCTGATACACCAAGAATTTGTGAATAAGCAATCGATAATGGCAATATCCCTTCACCGACACCACCGGCAATAATCGGTACAATGATAAAGAAGAACGAATGATGCGGTGTGTAACCAACTAGAAGACCCACTAGAATTCCAGCAGCCACAGCTGTAATTGTACCTGCAACAAGAGGAACAAACATACGAATAAGGCCTTGTACTAAAACAGTTCGTTGCATCCCAAGAATACTACCTACTACAAGAGCAGATATATAGAAGTATAGGAAGTTCGACGTTTTCATCAGAGACGTAACCGCTTCCAACGAGTTTGGATTCAGAACATGAAAAAAGACCAGGAACGATGGTACGAATAAAGAAAGAATCGCCGGTCCACCAATATCTTTTAAGATTGGAATACGTTGTCCTACATCTCCTAGGAAAATCCCCAAAATCATAATAACAGCGAAACCACCAAGCATATTTGCTGGAATTTTATTAAAATAAGCGGCAGTTAAAATAATCGCTGCAAGTACTATATACACAGGTAGATCAATAACACCAATTTTCCAAGAAAGAATTTTTCGGAAAACGCTTTTATTATTGTCAGAATCGTTTGTAATCGATTTCAATTGTTGTGTATTAGCCACATAAACACCCCCAAATGCTATTTGTCTCAATTGTAGAAGATTCTGTGACACTCATCTATTTATTAAACTAAATTAAGTGTAATAAAAGTAAAATAAACGGGGGTTTTGTCGTTTTTATCATACAAAAATCCCCTGAAGATAGTTTGTCCTTCAGGGGATTGATCATACATGGTATTTATTTATCGTTTTCCTTTTAAATAAGGGGTACCAAGTGCTTTTGGTGCGTCTGCTCGTCCAATGAAGCCAGTAAGAGCTAGGATCGTCAGCACATATGGTGCAATGAGCATGTACACGTTCGGGATATCTTGAAACAGCGGAAGCAGAGAGCCAATGATGCTTAAGCTTTGTGCAAATCCAAAGAATAAAGCAGCGCCCATAGCGCCAAATGGGTGCCATTTCCCGAAAACAAGGGCGGCTAACGCAATGAAGCCTTGTCCCGTAATGGTGGCGTGTGAGAAGTCAAGAGCGATGGTCGATGCATACACAGCTCCGCCAAGACCGCCAAATAGACCACTAATGAAGACGCCAATATAGCGCATCCGGTATACCTTGATTCCCATTGTATCAGCTGCCATTGGATGCTCTCCGACTGCACGAAGTCGCAAGCCAAACGGCATTTTAAATAAAACAAACCAAGCGACAACCGCAAGAACTAATGCGAGAATGGACGTATAATACACATCTTTAAAGAAAATATCACCAATGATCGGAATGTCACTTAAAAGGGGAATATCTCCTTTATAGAAAGGTTCTGTAATTTTATCCGTTTGTGCTTTGCCATAAATCAGTTTGACAACAAACAGCGTAGCACCAAGGGCAAGCATGTTAATCGCAACACCACTGACCGTTTGATCTGCTCTGAACGTAATAGTGGCCACAGCGTGAATGAGTGAGAACACGCCGCCAATGGCCATACCAACAAGTAGACCGAGCCACGGGGTCAAGGCACCAAACGTATCAGCAAACATTAAGTTAAAAATAATACTAGAAAATGCTCCGACGACCATCAAACCTTCAAGACCGATATTGACGACACCTGATCTTTCTGAAAAGACGCCTCCAAGAGCGGTTAAAATAAGTGGTGCAGCATATACAAGTGTAGCCGGGACGATGATTTCAAGAATTTGCAGAAATCCCACTTATTTTCCCCCCTTTTTCTTCAATTGTTGAATGACAAGACGGATGATATAGCTTGAGGCAACGAAAAGAATAATGATCGCAATCACAATATCAACGACCTCAGTCGGTACGCCAGATTCAAGCGGCATGTTTAAAGCACCGACTTTCAATCCACCAAGCAATAATGCCGCTAAGACGACACCAATAGCTGTGTTTCCGCCTAATAAGGCAACAGCGATTCCATCAAAACCAACGCCAGTGAATGATCCTTTAATCGAAGCATATTCAAATGTTCCGAGTCCTTCCATCGCACCTGCAAGACCTGCAAAGGCACCAGAAATGAGCATCGCATAAATGATGTTGCGTCGAACGTTCATCCCAGCATAATGAGAGGCCTGCTGGTTCATCCCAACTGCGCGTAATTCAAACCCTTTAGAGGTTTTCTGGATAATAACCCACATGACAACAGCCGCAATAATGGCAACAAAAATCCCATTATGCATTCTAGAGAAATCAGTGATCTGCTCAAAAAAACCAGATCGAAGGGAAGCTGTTGCATCAATTTTTTCTGTTTTATCTTTATTGTTTGTTAAGACATTTGAGATTAAATAATTTGTGACATGAAGGGCAATGTAGTTCATCATGATGGTGACAATGACTTCATGTACGTAAAAACGAGCTTTTAAAAATCCGGGAATAAAGCCCCATAATGCACCAGCAGCTGCTGCTGTGATCAGTGCAAGAGGCAGATGGATATACATAGGTGCATGGACAGTTGTGCCGATCCATACAGCAGCTACCCAGCCAATCAGCATTTGACCTTCTACCCCGATATTAAATAGGCCTGTCCGAAATGCAAAGGCAACAGCAAGTCCTGATAAAATATAAGGCGTGACTTGTCGGATGGTTTCTCCCATATAATACGTTTCACCGAATACGCCATTCCAAAGGGCGCTATAACCTTCGATGACACTATAACCGCTTGCCAGCATAATGATGGCCCCAACGAAAAGACCAAGTACAATGGCGATAAGCGGAATCAGCAGATTTGTTAAGCGATTAGACATTTGCTTCTTTCCCCACTTCCTGTTGCGTACTTCCAGCCATTAACAGACCAAGTTCTTGCTCTGTTGTTTCTTTTGGATCCACAATGGCAATAATGCTGCCTTCGAAAATCACAGCAATCTTATCACTGACATTGATAATTTCATCAAGCTCAAAGGAGATGAGCAGAACAGCTTTGCCTGAATCCCTTTGTTCAATCAGACGTTTATGAACAAACTCAATGGCTCCGACATCAAGTCCACGTGTCGGCTGTGCGGCAATTAATAAATCAGGATTTCGGTCAACTTCACGGCCAATAATGGCTTTTTGCTGGTTACCCCCTGATAGCGCACGTGCTTCTGTATATTCACTAGGTGTCCGTACGTCGTATTCAGCAATGATTCGTTTTGCTTTTTGATAAATGTTTTTCATATTCATCAAGCCAAACTTCGAATATGGACGCTGATAATACGTTTGTAAGGAAATATTTTCTCCAATTGAAAAGTCAAGGACAAGTCCGTGCTTATGACGGTCTTGAGGAATATGTCCGATACCAGATTCTGTGACCTTACGAGGCGGGAGATTTTGAATGGATTTCCCGTTTAGCATGATCGTGCCAGATTCGGATTTTTTCAGACCTGTAATGGCTTCAATTAATTCAGATTGACCATTTCCGTCTACACCCGCAATTCCGACAATCTCACCAGCTTTTACTGATAAATTGAGTTGTTTCACGGCTTCAATTCCTCGCGCATCTTTGACAGTGAGATCTTGAATTTGCAAGACTTCTTCAGCAGGGGAGGCTACTTTTTTGTCTGTTTTAAATGAGACTTCGCGGCCGACCATTAAACTGGCAAGCTCGTCTTTGTTTGTGTGTTCCACATCAAGTGTACGAATGCCTTGCCCTTTTCGGATAATGGTCACGCGATGACAGGCATCCATAATTTCTTTTAGCTTGTGGGTAATTAAAATAATGGATTTGCCTTCATTGATTAAGTTTTTCATAATTTGTATGAGTTCTTTTATTTCTTGAGGTGTTAAGACGGCTGTTGGTTCGTCGAAGATCAAGATATCAGCGCCGCGGTATAGTGTTTTTAAGATTTCTGCTCGCTGCTGCATACCGACTGAGATGTCAGATACTTTAGCGGCAGGGTCTATTTTCAGTCCATAACGGTCAGAAAGTTCCTGCACTTGCTGAATGGCTTGTTCTTTGTCAATCTTTCCAAATTTCTTTGGCTCTTTTCCTAAAATGATGTTTTCAGCCACAGTAAATGTATCAACTAGCATAAAATGCTGATGGACCATTCCAATGCCTAAATCACTTGCATCATTTGGACTAGAGATTGTAACCGGTTTTCCGTGTACCTTGATTTCACCTTTTTCAGGCTGATACAGTCCGAAAAGCACGTTCATGAGCGTTGATTTTCCAGCGCCGTTTTCACCAAGCAGCGCATGAATTTCGCCCTTTTTTAGCTGCAGCGTAATGTTATCATTTGCTACAATGCCAGGGAATTCTTTGCGTATATTCAACATTTCAATGACATAATCCACAGGTTTAACCGCTCCTTTTTTAGGGTGCTGATGAAGATAAAAACTAGCAAAAGAAAAGCTGCAAAACAAGGCTGCAGCTTTTCTTTTACCACCTTTTACGAATAAAGAGGAGGTAAAGGAGAGGCAAGGGGATAAGGCGCGCTTATCCCGATGCACAAATTAAGCTTTAAAATCTTTTAGTTCATCACGTGTTGCAGGGATTTTCACTTCACCCTTGATGATTTTTTGTTTCCATTCTTCGACTTTCTTCAATACATCTTTATCAAGATTCTCTTGAGATGGAGAGATGTCAACGCCGCCTTCTTTCAGACCGTACGTGATCACTTCGCCACCAGGGAACTTACCTTCTTTTGCTTTTGTTGTTAAGTCTTGTACCGCTGTGTCTACTTTCTTAATCATAGAAGTAAGAGTGACACTTTGTTTTGTTCCAGGTACTTTACCTTCATCATACTGGTCTTTATCAACACCAATGACCCACACTTTGCGGTCAGGATCAGCTTTTTTCAGGTTTTTCGCTTCTGTGAAGACACCAGTTCCAGTTCCGCCTGCTGCGTGGTAAATGACGTCAACGCCAGATTTGTACATACTTTCAGCTGTTGCTTTACCGATGTCTGCTTTATCGAATGCCCCAGCATATTTCACTTCAACTTTTGCTTTTGGATTAGCTGCTTCAACGCCTGCACGGAAACCAACTTCGAATTTTCTGATTAATTCAGAATCAACGCCGCCAACAAAACCAATTTTGTTTGATTTTGTAGAAAGAGCCGCTGCAACACCTACAAGGAATGAACCTTCGTTTTCGTTAAATGTAATGCTTGCTACGTTGTCTTTTTTTACAACTGCATCAACGATGGCAAAGTGGTTTTTCTTACGTTGATTCGCAATTTCAGTAATAGAATCTTGCATTAAGAAACCAATTCCGTAAATCAAATCAAATTTCTCACGAGCAAGTGTGTTTAAGTTTGTTGTATAGTCAGCGTCTGATTTAGATTGTAAGTAATCAAAGCCGTTTTTACCTTTTGTTAAATTGTTGTCTTTCCCAAATGCTTGTAAACCTTCCCAAGCAGATTGGTTAAACGATTTGTCATCGACACCACCGACATCAGTTACCATTGCAACAGTGAATTGATCTTTATCTTTTTTGTTTTCACCGCTGTTTGAGCCAGAGTTGCCGCATGCTCCAAGGATGGTTCCTGCTGCTACGACTAAGGACAATGCAAGTCCAATTTTGCGCTTCTTCAAAACATAACCCCCTATAAAATTTAAAAGTTTCAGAAAAGTCTCGCGAAAAAAGACCGACTCTTGCCTTCTCCTATCCTTCTGAAAAGGGTATTTTATCCTGCATTCTTTTAAAATTGATGGAAACAGGAGAGAAGATGTAAGACATCAGACTTATATCTCGTTGAACTAATCAATCATAATTTATCATTTCCCATCGAATAAATAAATAGAAATTTGTTTTATTTTAAAAAAAATGTTAAAAGGCTAAATTCGATGTCTTTTTATGTGCTGAAATATGATATAATGCCGCTTTTATGATGTGCTCTACTACAGTGAAACCGCTGATATCAAGGGGTTTGTGACATCGTATGCCATAAAAAAACATCTGGCCTTTGTGAAAGGTCAGATGTGTCAAATTAAAGATATTGCTGAATCAAATTCATGTTGCTTGTATTCAGTTTATATTGGAAAACAGGGCGGCCGATTGTCCCGTATGCCATCTCCACATCAACCACTTCGATATCCTCAAGAAATTTCAAATATTTTCTAATCGAAACTTGAGAGATTTCAGTATGATTGGCTAGGTCTTCGGTCGTGAAAGCCTGCTGACCGAATGATTGAATGCTTGTCCAGATGAGTTTGAGTGTGCTCTTCGTCAGGCCTTTTGGCAGCAGGACTTTTTCCGCCTCTGCTTTTTTATGAAAAAGCTTCGCGTCTAAATCATTTTGAGAGATGCTATTCATCGTTTGGTATAGGGCATGTTTTCTTTTATATTCTGCCAGTGCTGATTGGAAGCGTTCAAACTCAAAAGGTTTGATTAAATAGTCGACAGCTCCGTTTCGCATCGTTTGCTGTACGACATCCACTTCATTTGCAGCTGAAATGACGATGACGTCAACGGAATGATTTTGCTTACGAATTTCTGATAATAGGGCGAGCCCATTTTGTCCAGGCATATAAATATCAAGCAATACAAGGTGAATGATTTCTGATTTTAAGATGTCTAGTGCCTTTTGAAATGAGGTGGCAATCCCTTTTAATTCAAATCCTTCTATTTGGGTCAAGTAGCGTTTATTCAGCTCTCCGACCATTGGGTCATCTTCTACGATCAACACATTAATCATGTGAATCCTCCTTTTGTTTATATGGAATACGGAGACTAAAGGTCGTTCCTTCTCCTTTTTCGCTTGTGACGATCATATGTCCGTTCAGTTTTTTGATGCTTTGGTCAACAAAATAAAGGCCAAATCCTCTGTCTTCTCCTTTTGTTGAAAAGCCTTGATCAAACATAATGTCCTGTTCTTCTTTTGTCAGACCGACCCCTGTGTCTGTAATTTCAATATGAAGCTGCTCTTGGACATATCTGAATGAGATGGAGATATTTTTGTTCTCTGTATGGGAAACGGCATCGAGTGCGTTATTTAACAGATTACCGATGACCGTAATAAGGTCATGTGTGACTGCTGGGTCCTCCGAGTTTGGTACCTGTGTACTGCAATTGACTTCTAAAGCTGCGCCTTGTTCTCTGATGTAGCTTTGTTTTCCTAGTAAAAACCCGGCTAAGACTGAGTTTTTCACATGGTTGATGATTTCATTTGTTTCTGTCTGCTGATAAATCGCAATATCTTTAATATAGGTGCCAAGGTCATCATAGTTCTTTAGCTGGACCAATCCTAAAATGACATGGAGCTTGTTCATAAATTCGTGTGACTGGGCACGAAGTGCATTGGCATACATCTTCACCCCGCTCAGCTGCTCAGCCAGATGTTTGACTTCTGTTTTGTCACGGAAGGTTGCGATCGCTCCGACAATTTCCCCTTTTACCGTAATCGGCACCTCATTAAAGACCAGCTCCAGTCCGTTCATTCTGACATCGCGATCAAGCAGCGGTTTCCGTGTTTCGATTACTTGCTTTAAGCCGCTTGAAGGCAGAAGAGCCTGTACATCTTGTTCTCTAGGGTCAACCATAATGCCCATATTATGAAAAAGACGTTTAGCTTCTGCATTTGCCAGCTTGATTTTACCGTGCTGATCAACGGCAAGAATGCCTTCTTTTGTTGATTCTAGCATAGCGCTTCGTTCTTTTAATAATGTGGCAATTTCATCTGGCTCTAGTCCAAACATAATCTTCTTTACTTTACGTGCCACAATGAGTGCGCCGATAATGCCAGATAAAAGGCTTAGCGATGTGACAAAGTAGAGCGGGAGCAGGCTTTGATGAATAATTAAATCAATTTCCTTTAATGTAATCCCAACTGCCACAGCCCCGAGCTGCTTGCCATCTTGGTTATAAACAGGAACAAAGGCACGCATGGACTTGCCAAGTGTTCCAGATGCGGTACTAATATGTTCTTTACCCTGTAATGCCGGTTTTTCATCACCGCCAGCAAACCGCTTCCCAATCTTTTGCGGATTCGGATGTGTTTTGCGGATACCGTTCATATCCATGACGACAACGAATTCGGTTTTGGTAATACGCTGAACACTTGTTGTATATTTTCGCAGTGCTGTATATGATTGATCTTTTTCCAATGATTTTGCTGTGATCGGAGCCTCTGCGACCATTTTGGCAGTGGAGAGGGCGATATCACGTTCCTGCTGATGAATATTTTTGGCTGTTTCTGACCAGATCGTAAAGAATGTGATACAGAGGGAGATCAGGACAACAATACAGACAAAGATCGTCAGCCGTGTTTGCAGTCTTAAAGTTTTTTTCACGAGTATACCCCTAACGCGCAATTTTTTCGTAATAGTAATACTTTAACGGGAAAATGTAAGTTTGTGAAGGAATGTACGTGCAAAATCACAAATTTGATTTAGATTCCAGTTTACTTGGAAAGCATCTTGTCAATCCGTTTTAAGTGAGCCATAATAAAAATGAGCTTATGAGAAAGGATCTATTTATGAAAAATACATATTTGACTGGATATTTTCCGCTGATTTCGATTTTGCTATTCAGCTCTGCCTTTTCTATTTTTACAGTAGGTATCACGACTGACTTCTTGACCCAAGCAGGAATTTTAAAAGGAATGCTGGAATTTTTCTCTGAACAGGGCATTCGTCTTGCTTTATTTGCCGCATTTGCACTTGTTTATTTTATGATTTTATCTGCTTTAAAACTCATTGCAGATACGGTGTTAGAGTTGGCGCTGCTCTTTTTTGCAAAGGACCCTGAAGGGGAGAACTTAAAGAAAATTCGGATTGCATCGGTTGTCTATTTGTTTGCCAGCTTACTTGCATTTCTATTGACGCAGCAGCTTATTCTGCTTGTTGGGCTTTTTGTTTTAGCAAGTCTCGTCTATTTTATCTGGGTTGTGGTACGCATTTATCAATCACTTTCCATGCTGAATTTAATTGGGTTTATGATGTTTAATCTGCTGTTTTGGGCCACGTTTTTGATCGGCATTTTGTACTTATTTATTAAGCTTTATAACAGTGTGATGGCGAGTCTGCCAGCTTAATCAGACGAAAGAAAGCATCCTCCGATGATGGAGGATGCTTTTTTTATGGAAGAAACCGCTTCTGAATATCAGGTGTAGGCATCATACAGGATGTTTTTTGACCAAACCATTTGTAGCGATTCTTTGCAATGAGTTGATAAAACCAGTCACGGATTGGTCGAGGGATCGCGAGGAGTAAATAGCTCCATCTGTATATCCCTTTTAAATGGCGCGCCGCTTTTAAGATGCCTGTTGACTTCATATAAAGGGTCCCATTTTCAATATAAATGAATGAATTGAACTCATCTAAAGGCAAGCCGTTTTCTTTTAAAATACGCTGCCCTGTATCTGATTGTAAAGAAGCAAACATCATCCGCTCATTCGGGTCGCGCTTGATGATAAACTGAACAGCACCACTGCACACGTTGCAGACACCGTCAAATAAAATGAAGTGAGAGGGTTGTGTTGAATGCATCGCAATCAAACCTCCTGTTTATCTAGCGTATTGCATAGTTTGTTTCCAAATACGTAAGTGCGGACTTGAACTATAAATAGATTCAACGGTTCCTCTATCTCTTCCTACCCATACACCCATTGTGTATTGATCTGTCAGGCCAACAAACCAAATGTCTTTGTAGTCATTGGATGTGCCTGTTTTTCCCCCAATGTAAGGAGAATTGAAATTCGCCTTTTTCCCTGTTCCACTTTTCACAACAGAGGCAAGCAGCTTGCGCATTGTTTCATTTGTACGCTGAGAATAGATTTGCTTCGGCGACTCTTTCCACTTGTAAAGGGTTTTGCCGTTTAAGTCTGTGACCTTTGTAATGGAGTGATTTCGCGTATAGGCACCTTGATTGCCAAACACGGTATATGCATCGGTTATTTCTAGCGGCGAGAAGCCTTTTGTAAATCCTCCAAGTGCAGAAGGGAGACGGTAATCATCTGCGACAATATGTTCGAATGAAAACTTTTCTAAATAGCTGAAGCCTTTTTTGACACCGACTGTATCAAGCATACGAATCGCTGGTGTATTGTAAGAGTTCTTAAAGGCTGTTTCAAGTGTTACAGTTCCATACGTTTTATGATTATAGTTTTGCGGGCAATATCCGCTACTGCAAAACTTGCCGGCACTGATTTTGCTTGATGCCGTGGCACCGGTTTGATCAATATAAGGGCCATAATCTAACAGCGGCTTAATGGCGGAACCTGGTTGTCTTTGCGCTTGATAGGCGTAGTTGAAATCAAATTTTTTATAATTCTTCCCGCCAGCAAGTGCGACGATTTGATGGGTTTGGTGGTTAATGACTGCTGAACCGCCTTCCACACCTTGATAAGGCAATTGTGCATTGAGCTGATAAACCGCTCTTTGTTGTAAGGAAGGGTCTAGTGCTGTATAAATCTTCACACCATCTTGAAGCAATGCACTAACCTTTTCTGATAATTCTTTTTGAATTGCTTTTTTTGCGCCAGCTGTTTTGGCTTTTTTCAATCGTTTTGTAAAGCCTTCCTGATCAGACACCAGATCGGTAAATTCTTCATTAGCATATGTCACATAGTCAGGATAAAGATTTTTCTTTTCACTTAAGGACAAGCTGATTTTTTCTTTCACTGCTTTTTTGTATTGCTTCTTCGTAATGACACCATCTTTTTCTAAAATACCAAGCAGCCGTTCCTGGCGTTTCTTTGTATGTTTGAATTGTTTCAATGGGTCATACAGCGTAGGGTTGTTAGGAATCGCAGAAATAAATGCCATCTGTGCAAGCGTCAAAGAACTAAGCGGCTTATCAAAATAGTAATTAGCCGCAGAACCGACACCGTAAACCCCGTTACTGAAATAAATCGTATTTAAATAGCTTTCGAGAATTTCCTCTTTTGTAAATTTTCGCTCGAGCTCATAGGAATAGAGCAGTTCTGTAAACTTTCGGCTGAATGAACGTTCATGACTTAAATATAAATTACGGGATAACTGTTGTGTGATGGTGCTGGCGCCTTGGCTAATGCCATGGTTTTTCACATTTGCAGCAAGGGCACGAATCACGCCCATAAAGTCAATGCCTTTATGGTCATAAAAGTTGCGGTCCTCTGATCGGAGGAACAGCTCCTTGACGGAATCAGGAATTTTATCGTACTTCACGAAAACACGGTTCTCATCGTTTGATACGATCTCAGAGATAAGAGAACCATCTCGATCATACATATAACTGTTTTGGGAAAAGTCTACCTTTTCCAGCTTGATTTTTTGATCAAGCACTTCGTTAACAGGTTTTACACTTGCGGCTTCTTCCTTTGATAGATAAAAAGTCAGAACAAATAATGGGATGAGGGCAGCAAGTAATAACCAACCAATGATTGCACGAAACATGAGGTCACTCACTTTCTTCGGATTTCTAGCCATATCGTACCATTCTTTTGCGATTACGAGAAGGTTATTTTTAGAAAAGAATAGACGTGAAGTCTAGTAAACAAGGCATTTAGACAGAAGAAAAGAGTATCTGATGATGGATCAGACACTCCTCTCTTTTGTCTTTGATTGTGAGCGGACCGCCCATAAAAATAATGCCCCGAAAAGGAAAATGCCGGCGGTAACATAAAAGACAGCTGGAATTCCGTAATGACTCGCCACAATACCGCCTATGACGGGTCCGACGACATTTCCAAGAAAGCGGAAGCTGACATTGTAACCAAGCACTTCTCCTTGCATAGAGGCAGGCGCTTTGATGCGAATATAGGCCGTCGTACAAGGAATGATGCCGCCTAGTGCCATCCCGTATAAGAAACGGAAGATCACTAACATCCCGTAGGAATCTGCCATCGCTTGCGGGATGAATAAAATGGAGGAGAGGATGAGAAGGGCAAGCAGCACCTTATCGTGACCAATACGATCTCCAAGGTCTCCCCATTTCCGTGTAAACAGCAAATTGCCAAGCCCGGTTGCAGAAAACGCCAGCCCTGCATAAAAGGCAAGATTGACTGGGCCGTGTAAATCATGAATGTACAAGGCTAAAAGCGGCTGAATACTAAAGTTCCCGACTTGCGTAATAAATGTGAGTAGCATGGTGACGACAAGTAAAGGCTGTTTGAAAATATGGACAAGGACGTCCTTCCGTGAGTAAGATACCCGTTTTGCTTCTTTTGAACGGATCGGCTGTTCTTTCACACCGAAGATAATGACAATCGCTGACACATATATGACAGCAGCTGTTAAGAAAAATGTATAAATGAATCCGACACTGTCTGCCATAAATCCACCCATTAACGGACCGAATAACCCTCCGGCGACATTACTCATCTGCATCGTACCAAGGGTCTTACCGGCTGTTGCCTTTTCGGTCTGTGCAGAAATCAGTGCCATCGAAGTCGAAATAAAGCCTGTCACAAGTCCCATGAAAAGCCTTAACGCAAATAGTTGATAAACGGTTTGAACAAGCCCCATTAATAAAATGCTTGTTGCAATCCCAATGCCATTAATGAGCAAAATCTTTTTATAGCCATGCCGGTCACCAATCCGTCCCCAAATTGGAGAAATGAGAAAGGCTGTTAAAAACGTAACCCCAAAGACATAGCCGCTCCATCTTTGAACAAATTCATTCGAATAACTGCTATCAAGAGACTCTATGTAAAGTGATAAAAAAGGGACGATCATTGTAATGCTGGCAGATACAAAAAAGTTCACAAACCACATGATGTACAAGTTTTTCTTCCTGTTTGTGATAAAGACCACCTTCTTTATTTATTTCGTGTTCCTTAATAATTATAAAGGAAAATAAACGATCTTTCATCTGATGAATAGGTTGGGCATAGTGAATCTGCATTATTTTCACGAAAATGAAGTGATTTCAAAGTCCGTCTTAATATAATAGTAGCAGGATGGAAAATAGACGAGAAAGTGGGGTGAGACTGATGGAACAGAAGACGCTGCTTGTGGTCGATTTTGAATTTACGATGCCTGATGGGAAATATCATCCGCAAAATTTTTTCCCGGAAATCATTGAAGCCGGTGTCGTTAAAGCATCAAATGAAACGATCATAGACACATTCTCAAGCTATGTCAAACCGAAAAAGTTCCCGAAGCTGACAAAGCGCTGTAAATCGTTCCTTGGCATTACGCAGCAGGATGTAGAAAGCGGGATTTCTTTTGAGACGTTTATCGAGAAGCTCGTGTCACTCGATGGGGGAGAAGACTGTGAGATTATCACATGGGGAAATATGGACATGAAGGTACTGAAGCAAAACTGTATGCTCAATCATATTGGTTTTCCTTTTAAGGGGAATCAAAGGGATCTGGCTTTTGAATATAAAACCTTTTTTGGGGATAGAACACTCACAGGACTTCGGAAAGCAGCTAAGGAGTACGGCAGTGAAGGAGCTGGTAAGCATCATAAAGCACTCGATGATGCCATGACCACTTATCAGCTGTTCACCCTTTTTGAAAAAGATCGATCCTATGTGGAAAATCCGCAAACAACCAAAATTGGTGAACTCATTGACTTCTCTCACTTTTTTGATTCGGCAGATTAGCGGGCGTCTTCTGGAAAATAATCTTTTTCAAGAGAAGAGAGGCACGCTCTTGATTTTTCAGCCCACTTGGAATCATCCGCACTGAGCCCTTTTTTCAATTTGTCTACGGCGTCTTTCAGTGATACTTGATAATCAGGTATGTCGCCATCATAAGGCTTGACCATATGATGAGGGATGTTCGTCTGTTCCCTAAAGGCCAAAGCCCGTCTTTCCTGAAAAAAAGGTACGTCCGCTTCTTTTGGATGATGCAGGTCACCTTGAGTGGGGTGTGTTAAAACCGCTTTTACTTGAACGAGATAAGTAGATGGTTTAATGGCTGTCACTTCCCCAATGTAAACACCTGTTTTGTAAAAACCTTTCACGATTTGTCCAATCTGAATGTCTGTCATATGAAATTCCTCCATTTCCTTCGCATAAGAAGGTATTTCCTTTCTTTTAGCCAATATAGTGAAGTAAACGAGCAAAAGGGGGAAGAGCGGAACATGTCGTTCATCATATTCTTTCTACTGTATTTTCCTGAAGATAAAAGGGAGTATATCCCTGCGGCAATCACGACGGTGCTTTTCTTTGCTGCTGCATTTATTTGCTTTCGTCTGATCGTTCGTGCTTCTAAGAAGCAGGAGCAGATCGATGAAAAAAGGACAAAAAAAATGGATTGATCATTTTCTTCTTGTATCTTCAGGAAACTTCACGGTGACTGTTGTACCAGACTGCAATGAGCTTTTGAAACGAATCGTTCCATGATGATTTTCAATGATGGAAAATGTCACTGTCAACCCAAGCCCTGTTCCTTTATTTTTCAATGTGTAATAGGGTTCACCAAGCTTTTTCATTTGGCTTTCTGACATGCCTACACCGTTATCAACGAAATAAAGGCAGATTCGATGATTTTCTTTTGAAGCAAACAGTTCGATTTTACCTTCGTGTTCGGGTGCTGCTTCGATTGCATTTTTGATTAAATTAATCATGACTTGTTTGATTTTCGTTTCATCACCTTGGATGTATAAGTCTGGTTCAATCGATTGATGAATCGTGACCGACTTAAAATTCGCATAGGATGTCATCAGCGACGCACACTCTTCAAGTAATTTAGATAAATTGAGAGACTCAATTTGATAATAATTTTGTTTCGCAATATCAAGATAGCTCGTAATAATATCCTGAGCACGGTCAAGTTCAGATAAAACGAGATTTTTATAATCTTTATTGGTTGACGGCTCTTTCGTATTGTCACTTGAAAAGAGCAGTTGGATAAATCCTCTCACCACCGTCAGTGGATTGCGGACTTCATGGGCGACACTTGCTGCCAGTTCACTCACAATCGTCAGTTTCTCTGATTGGACAAGCTGTGTTCTCATTTGCGCATTCTCTTTCACAAACTCAATGGAATAAATACTCAGCACAAGAAAGAATATGTAGTAAAGAGTTGAGAAAAATAATTCAAGTAGCTTTTGCTGCATAATGAATGCAGGGCTGTACTCAATTAAGCTGACCACAAGCAGTCCAATGTAAATAAACATCCCTTTTGATAACGCAATCATGACTCCGTATAACAGCTTTCTCTGCTTAGAATATTGGCGCCATTTCCGGTAAAGCAGGAAAGGGATGAAAAAGTAAATCGGTACAACAATCAATCCAATCCATAAAAAAGAGCCATACATCACGAACTTTACGGTTGAACTAACCAAGATAGCGACGATTCCGGCGGTATATCCCCCGTATAAAATAGCCAGTACAAGGGGAATCGATTGAAGCCCAGTCTGCAAATCTAAAATCGAACCAACTGGATACATAATACATAGTGCTGATGAAATGGATGCAAATATGGTGATGAGCAGTTTATTCGTTTTAGGGAAATGAGCAGGGGTCCGGCTTAGCCATAGTGCATGATATAAAAAGATTGGAAATAGAATAAAAGATACATGGAGCAGAAAATCCTTGAACATTTCCATTTAAATGCTCTCCTCGTAAATAATTGTAATTCCTCTCATTATATCATTTCATGTACAAAGTAGATATGATAATAGGAGGGTTTTTTTCTTTAAAAAGAACACCCGTTAGGATGTTCTTTTGATAGAAATGGTTTTATTCGGATGATTGAGTGAATGCTTGATGAAGGCGCTTCAGACCTTCTTTCACTGTTCCGGCAGGACAGCCTAGATTCATTCGAATAAAGCCGTCTCCTTCGTGCCCATATACGTTTCCGAGCTCTAGTATGACCTTGCCCTTTTTCAGCAGATTACGTTTCAATTCTGCTTGAGTGAGCTCATAATCATGAATATCCAGCCACAATAGATAAGAAGCATCTGGTTTCATATAACGCATGCTCGGCAGATATTCATCAATATAATCCATTGCGATCTTCATATTATTTTCGAGATAAAGAACAAGTGAATCAAGCCACTCATCTCCGTGGCGATAGGCAGCCTCCATGGCAGGAATCGCAAAGGCATTCAGTTTAGACAATCCATTTCTTTGCACTTCATTGGTGAAAAGGGTTCTTTTTTCTTCATCAGAAATGATAATGGCAGATGCCTGAAGACCAGCTAAATTAAATGTTTTACTCGGTGCAATACACGTTACCGTGATGTTAGCTATCTCATCAGAAAGGCTGGCAAAAGGCACATGCGGCTGCCCGTAAAGCATCAGATCCGAATGAATTTCATCTGACACGACGGTGACACCGTACTGTACACACAGATCTCCTACACGCTTTAATTCTTCTTTTGACCAAGCTCTCCCTGAAGGATTATGCGGATGACAAAGAAACATCAGCTTTGCTTCTGGTCTGCTTAATTTCTTCTCTAAATCATCAAAATCCATCATGTAGCGGTTGTTTTCTATTTTTAAAGGATTGGTTGAGACGATACGTCCGTTTCTTTCAATCATTTGATAGAAGGGCGTATACACCGGTGACTGAATGACCACTTCATCATTCGGAGCTGTAAAGGCTTGTACCGCAAAACTAAGTGCTGTCACGATACCTGGTGTGAAGGTGACGGCATCTGTTTGTATCGTCCAACCGTGTCTTCTTTTGAGCCAGTCAGCTACTGCTTGCTGCGTATCCTGATCCTGAAATGCATAGCCGAATACGCCGTGATCTAATCGTTCTTTTAAAGCATCAAGCACGACTTGGGGCGCTTTAAAATCCATATCTGCTACCCACATTGGCAGCGCATCTGTTGTCAGGAACAAAGACTCTGCTTGATCCCATTTGACTGATTTTGAACCTTTACGTATGATCTGTTCGTCGAAATTCATGAAACCCACCTCTAGCCGTTTTTCAACCATTCTTGGTTGTGCTAAAATAAACATCACAAAATTTATTATAAGCGGTGATCCCCATGAAAGATAGTCAAGCTGTAGAAGAGATGATTCAAGTCATTAAGGCATGGGACCCTTTTCAATATGGAGAGGACTTTTACGAAACGGAGCCTGCTGACGTCATCAGTGCCTTATACGACGCAGAAGACCCGTTATCTTTCGCGAAAGACATTCAAGCCATTTACCATCACTCGTTTGATCAGCTTCTTCCGATGGAAAGCTGCCAGCATATCGCAAATCAGCTTTTTGTCATAAGAGAAGGTAACTCCTGCTCGCTTTAAGACAGGCTGAAATGACCAATTTGATCAGACACAAAGACCGGATTTTCCTCAGGGATGAGGTGCCCGGTTTTTTTTAATGCATGCAAGGTTGAATGCGGTAGATCCTTGTGCAGTCTTTCGCCAATTTGAATAGGAACGATCCGGTCTTCCTCCCCCCAAATCAGCAGGACAGGTGTCTCCATTTTCTTCAAGACATCTGACGCTAAATCGCCTTCCCTGTGCCGAATCAAACGAAAAATACCTCTGAAAATTTGGTCATCTGAAAAAGGCTTTAAATATCCGTCCACCATCTCTTGATCAATAATCGAATGATCATGCACAACAGCGGTTAAATTCTTCATAATACCTTGCTTGAACAACTTTCTTTTTAAATAAAGATAAAAATAAGGAATATATGTGCTGTAAACAAGCGACTTTTTGGACTTATTCATATACCCTGAGCTGCACAAAAGAACAGCTTTTTCAAATAGGTCGGGACGCTCAGATGCAGCATATAAAGCAATTTGTCCCCCCATGGAATGCCCCACGAGGATCGCATGCTGAATCTGCAAATAACCAGCTAGTTCAATAATGATTTTTGCCATGTTGCGATAGCTGTAAATGAACGTATTCGATTTTTCGGACTGCCCGAATGGAGGCAGATCAATTGCAATTAAATTGAAGTCTTGTTTCAGAAGCGGGATGAGCTTTCGATAGCTGAAGGTAGATGAGAAGAGGCCGTGAATCAAAATCAATGTCTTCTTACCTTCATTTGGATAGTGTTCGTAATAGATATCTAAACCGAATTTACTTTTCATATAGGATGGCTGTACAATGTCCACACTCATCAACTCCGATATTTGATACTCACTCTCTGTTAGGTGACTGTATTGTACCCTAAAAAGTGGATTTTAAGCTACGATTAGAATCTTTTCCCTGCTTAGCATAATGGGAAAAACGTGCTATAATGTTCAGAAGATTTTTTAAAACTAGCTTTTTACAATTAGAGGTGTGAAATCAATGAAACTAACCGAAAAAGAAACTGAAATATTAGAGATTTTAGATGAAAACAGCCGCGCCGATTTAAATACAATTGCAAAAATGGCAGGTGTGACATCAGAAGAAGCAGAAGCCATTATTCAAAAGCTCGAAGATCAAAAAGTCATTATTGATTATTCGACCATGATTGACTGGCGAAAAGTAGACGGACACGAAGGCGTTACAGCGATGATTGATGTGAAAGTGACCCCAAAAAGAGGCGTCGGTTTTGATGAAATTGCTGAACGCATTTACAGGTTCCAAGAAGTGGAGTCCGTGTATTTAATGTCAGGCGTGTATGATTTATCTGTTGTGATCAGAGGAAGATCCATGTCTGATATCGCCCGCTTCGTATCTGAAAAATTATCGACACTTGATTCTGTTGTTTCAACCACTACTCATTTTATTTTGAAAAGATATAAGCATGATGGGAAAGTCTTTGAAACAGGGGACGATGACAAAAGAATCGTGGTGTCTCCTTAAATGAAAAAGTCTTATTTATCTGAAACGGTACAAAGTATTCAGCCGTCAGGTATTCGGAAATTCTTTGATTTGGCAGCCACAATGGAAGGGGTTATCTCCCTCGGGGTCGGCGAACCGGATTTCGTGACAGCTTGGAATGTGAGAGAAGCCAGTATTATGTCTTTAGAACAAGGGCTGACCTCTTATACAGCAAATGCTGGACTGCTCTCTTTGCGAAAAGAATTGAGCCATTATCTATATAAGCGGTTTCACATTGAGTACAGTCCTGAAGAAGAACTCATTATTACCGTTGGTGGTAGCCAGGCGCTTGATTTGGCCTTTCGCGCCATTTTAAACAGCGGGGACGAAGTGATCATCCCAGAGCCTTGTTTCGTCGCATATGGGGCTCTTACGACACTTGCGGGCGGTGTACCGGTTTATTTAAGTACATCGGCTGAAAAAGATTTTAAAGCCGATTCTGCTGATCTTCGTACGAAGCTGACGCCGAAAACAAAAGCCATCTTGCTATGCTCTCCATCAAACCCAACAGGGTCTGTTTACTCGAAAGAAGAGCTTGAAGATATTGCTCAGTTTGCAAAGGAGCATGATCTTTTAATCATCACAGATGAGATTTATGCAGAGCTGACGTACGATGAAGCTTTTACGAGCGTAGCTGCGATTCAAGATATGAAGGAAAGAACGATTTTGATTTCAGGCTTTTCCAAAGGGTTCGCTATGACGGGTTGGCGCTTAGGCTATGTGGCAGCACCCCCAGTCCTCCGTGATGCCATGCTGAAAATACATCAATATTCTATGATGTGTGCACCGGCTATGGCACAATATGCCGCAGAAGAAGCATTAAAAAATGGACTTGAAGATGTGGAGAAAATGAAGAAAAGCTACAGAAGGCGCCGTAATTTGTTTGTCGGCTCTCTCAATGAACTTGGACTCACTTGCCACCAGCCAAACGGAGCGTTTTACGCTTTCCCGTCCATTAAAAGCACAGGCATGACTTCAGAACAATTTGCCGAGGAGCTGCTGCTTAGCGAGAAAGTAGCGGTTGTCCCTGGAAATGTATTCGGTCCAAGTGGTGAAGGACATATTCGCTGTTCATATGCATCATCACTCGATCACTTGCAGGAATCACTTTCAAGAATCCAGCGTTTTTTGCAGAATAGACAAGTGAAAGAAGAGGCACCTGCTATCTTAAAATAAAAAAAGGCATCAATCCATCTGGATTCATGCCTCTCAAATTAGGGGGGAATACTAGAAAGCATTCTTGTTTTCAGGTATTCCCCCTTTTGAACGGATCTAAACCCAATTAAAAAATATTTTGCGTAAAAGACCGTTCTGTGATATAGTTTTTAATTGCGTATAAACGAATATTAAAACATTTATTTAGGAGTTGTTATCATGGCGACAAAGTTTGAAGTAGGCAGTGTTTACACTGGTAAAGTAACAGGATTACAAGCGTATGGTGCGTTTGTTGCATTAGATGAAGAAACTCAAGGACTTGTGCACATTTCTGAAGTGACACACGGTTTTGTAAAAGACATCAACGAGCACCTTTCAATTGGTGACGAAGTACAAGTGAAAGTTCTTTCTGTTGATGAAAATGCTGGTAAAATCAGCCTTTCTATCCGTGCAACGCAAGAAGCACCTGAAAGAAAAGAAAGCAAACCAAAGAAACAAAGACCACAGCAAGTGAAAGAAGAAGCTGCAGCACCACAAGGTTTCAATACACTGAAAGATAAACTTGAAGAGTGGATTGAGCAATCAAACCGTAAAGACCTTATCAAGAAATAAAAAAAGCACCGCTTCAAACGGTGCCTTAGGCTGCCTCATAGGCAGTCTTTTTTTATGTCTTTTTCATTAGCGGACCTCTGGATTTGGCTCGTCACGGCGGACAGCTTCTTCACTAGGTTTGAACAACAGACCAAGATTGACAAGGCCTGCAATTCCAACAAGACCATAAATAATACGTGATAATGCAGCACCTTGACCGCCAAAGATCGCTGCTACTAAGTCAAATTGAAAAAAGCCGATTAGTCCCCAGTTAATAGCACCGATAATCGTGAGCACGAGGGCAATACGCTGAATAGCACTCATCGTGATTCCTCCTTTCGCTACAGTATCAATACATTTATATTTTGCAGATTTTTAGCCAAACTATGCGTAAGAAAATGGATGAAAGCAAATTACTTTACTTTTGGAAAGAAAGAGGCGCATAATGTAGCGCGAGGAGGAGATCACATGGATCGATTTACTTATTGGAACCCAACGAAATTAATTTTTGGAAAGGGAGAAGTATCAGCCCTTTCAGATGAACTAAAACACTACGGAAAAAACGTATTGCTTGTATATGGTGGAGGCAGCATTAAACGAAATGGCCTTTATGACCAAGTTGTCAGCATTTTAAAAGAATCAGGAGCTGCAATCACTGAGCTTGCTGGTGTTGAGCCAAACCCGCGCTTAACAACAGTTAGAAAAGGGGTTGAGCTTTGCAAAGAGAACCAAATTGATTTTATTTTGGCAGTCGGCGGCGGTAGTGTCATTGACGCAACCAAAGCGATTGCAGCTGGTGCGAAATACGATGGAGATGCTTGGGATATCGTCACTCGTAAGCATGTCCCAATGGAAGCCATCCCATTTGGTACAGTATTAACACTTGCCGCGACAGGTTCTGAAATGAACTCTGGCTCAGTCATCACAAACTGGGAAACAAATGAGAAATACGGATGGGGCAGTCCAGCTGTCTTCCCTAAATTCTCTATTCTTGACCCAGTCAATACATTTACTGTGCCAAAAAACCATACGATTTATGGCATGGTCGACATGATGTCTCACGTGTTTGAACAATATTTCCATCACACGGAGAATACACCTTACCAAGATCGTATGTGTGAAGGACTTCTTCGTACGGTCATTGAAACAGCACCAAAGCTGATCAATGATTTGGAAAACTATGAGCTTCGTGAAACGATTTTATTCACAGGCACCATTGCACTGAATGGAATGCTTTCAATGGGCGCACGCGGAGACTGGGCATCTCACAATATTGAGCATGCGGTATCCGCGGTGTATGACATCCCTCATGCAGGCGGACTTGCGATCTTGTTCCCGAACTGGATGAAACATGTCATTCAAGAAAACCCAGGTCGCTTCAAACAATTAGCAGTGCGTGTATTCGATGTAGACCCTGCGGGCAAAACAGACGAAGAAGTTGGCTTAGAAGGAATCGAAAAACTTTCTGCTTTCTGGACAAGTTTAGGAGCACCAAACCGTTTAGCTGACTATGACATCAACGATGAGAAAATTGATCTGATTGCAGACCGTGCAATGGCACGTGGTGAATTTGGCCAATTTAAAAAGCTGAACAAGGAAGATGTTCTAGCTATTCTAAACGCTTCTTTATAATCGAACATGGAAAAGATAGCTGCTTTTAAGCAGTTATCTTTTTTGAGTTCTGCATGTACATATGTTACAGTAGTCTTTCATGTTTTTGGATATATATGTTTTAAGGAGATGTAGAACAGATGGAGAACTTTATTTACTATAATCCAACGAAATTAATGTTTGGAAAAGGACAACTAGACGGACTAAAAAGCGAACTCGCTCGTTATGGAAAGCGAGTGCTTCTTGTATATGGTGGAGGCAGTATTAAGAAAAATGGTCTTTATGATAAGGTCATCAGCACTTTAAATGAAGCAGAGGCTGACGTATTTGAACTGTCAGGAGTTGAACCGAACCCTCGCCTCACTACAGTGCAAAAAGGGATCGACATTTGCCAAAATGAGAACATTGATTTCTTATTAGCAGTTGGTGGGGGAAGTGTCATCGACTGTACAAAAGCCATTGCAGCTGGAGCTGAATATGACGGGAATGTTTGGGATATTATTTCAAAGAAAACGACCGCTCAAAAAGCACTGCCATTTGGCACAGTATTGACACTTGCAGCGACAGGCTCAGAAATGAACCCGGATTCTGTGATCACGAACTGGGAAACAAATGAAAAGTACGTGTGGGGCAGTTCAGTCACGCACCCTGCTTTTTCAATTTTAGATCCTGAGCACACATATTCTGTGCCAGAGAATCAAACGGTGTATGGCATGGTTGATATGATGAGCCATGTATTTGAACAATATTTCCATAATGTCAAAAACACGCCTTTACAAGATCGGATGTGTTTTGCTGTTCTTCAAACAGTCATCGAGACAGCGCCAAAGCTACTTGAAGACTTACAAAACTATGAGCACCGTGAAACCATCCTTTATGCAGGAACGATTGCTTTAAATGGCACGCTGCAAATGGGCTATTTTGGCGACTGGGCATCACATACGATTGAGCATGCAGTATCAGCTGTTTATGACATTCCGCATGCGGGTGGACTTGCGATCCTCTTCCCAAACTGGATGCGTCATACACTTGATCATAATGTCGAACGTTTTAAAAACCTCATGTTGAACATGTTTGACATTGAGACAGAAGGAAAATCGGATCGTGACATCGCATTAGAAGGAATCGACAAGCTGTCAGCCTTCTGGACAAGCCTCGGTGCACCGAGCCGTTTAGCGGATTATGATATTGGTGAAGATCAACTGGACAAAATTGCTGACATCGCAGCAAAAGAAATGGAATATGGTGGTTTTGGTAACTTTATGAAACTTGGCCGTGATGACATTTTAGCGATTTTGAAAGCTTCTCTATAATTTGGATGGCCGCTTCTCTTCATGAGGAGCGGCTTTTTGCTGCATCAATGACGATCACTTGATTTCAATAGCTAGTTCCGCTAAAGTGAAAGGGACAGAACTAACGTAATGGAGGGCTTACAAGCGATGACACATATTCAATTTGACTACTCGAAAGCGTTACCTTTCTTTCAAGAACATGAGCTTACATATTTAAAAGATTTTGTGAAGGTGGCCCATCATAATATTCATGAACAAACGGGTGCTGGCAGTGATTATTTAGGCTGGGTTGACTTACCGAAGCAATATGATCGCGAAGAATTTGCCCGCATTCAAAAAAGTGCTGAAAAGATTAAATCTGATTCTGATGTATTACTCGTTGTTGGAATTGGTGGATCTTATCTTGGGGCACGTGCGGCCATTGAGTTTTTAAACCATTCTTTCTATAATACTTTGCCAAAAGGCAAACGCAAAACACCGCAAATCATCTTTATTGGAAACAACATCAGTTCTTCTTATTTAACAGATGTAATGGATCTGCTAGAAGATGCCGATTTCTCCATTAACGTGATTTCAAAATCTGGTACAACAACAGAGCCAGCCATTGCGTTCCGTATCTTTAAAAAGCTCCTTATCGAAAAATATGGTGCTGAAGAAGCGAAAAAACGCATCTATGCGACAACTGACAAGGCACGCGGGGCACTCAAAACATTAGCAACTGAAGAAGGCTATGAATCATTTATCATCCCTGATGACGTCGGCGGACGCTATTCCGTCTTAACAGCAGTTGGTCTATTGCCAATCGCTGTAAGCGGTGCAGACATTGATCAAATGATGGAAGGTGCTGCGAAAGCAAGTGAAGACTTCGCTTCATCTGAGCTCTCAGAAAATGCGGCTTATCAATATGCGGTTGTTCGTAATGTTCTTTACAATAAAGGACGGACAATTGAAATGCTGATTAACTATGAGCCAGGATTACAATACTTTGCAGAATGGTGGAAGCAGTTATTCGGTGAAAGTGAGGGGAAAGATGAAAAAGGAATCTATCCTTCATCTGCCAACTTCTCAACGGATCTTCATTCACTTGGTCAATATGTACAAGAAGGAAGAAGAGACTTGTTTGAAACCATCGTGAATGTAGACAAGCCACGACATGAACTTGTCATCGAAGCAGAAGAACAAGACCTTGATGGGTTAAACTATCTTGCAGGAAAAACGGTTGATTTCGTCAATAAAAAAGCATTTGAAGGCACAATGCTTGCTCATACTGATGGGAAAGTACCGAACCTGATTGTGACGATTCCTGAAATGGATGCTTATACATTCGGATATCTCGTGTACTTCTTCGAAAAAGCATGTGCGATGTCTGGGTATTTACTAGGCGTCAATCCATTCGACCAACCTGGAGTAGAAGCGTATAAAGTGAACATGTTTGCTTTATTAGGAAAACCGGGCTTCGAAGAGAAAAAGGCAGAACTTGAGAGCCGTCTCAAACAATCATAAGAATAAAAGGCACATCTTTTCATAAGGTGTGCCTCAGATTGTTGACAAAGGGCTAAAATGAACTGTATTTTAGCCCTTTGTCTTCTTTTTAGCGTGATAGAAAACCTTTGAAGTCTAGGAAGGACGAGTACTGGAGCGGAGCGAATTTGACATTCGTGAGCACCAGTGCGCAGGACTGACAACGAATGCGAGGGTTTGTCTACACGCTAAGGCACATCTTTTCATAAGGTGTGCCTTTTTTTATGTTCTCATGGTGTCAGTGCAAGCCTCCCTAAGCTCTGTACATAGAATAATCAATGGAGGAGGTTGATGAAGCGATGAGAACAAATCATATTTATATCCATGACATTTCCGGGCAGGCCATCGTTAATTTTGGGAATGTTGGGCGGATTTGTCCAATGAGTGCTACGAAAGAAACATCAGGAGCGGGCAGTGCGAACGAGACAAATGCATCATCCAGCCAGGCCTTATTTGATGCCGCATTTACAAACAATGTGCAAATCACGAAAGGCAAATGTATGAATTCCTCTCTTTAACGAACCCTATACAAAAAGGAGGGTTCTGTATGATTCATGTACCATCTAGGCTAACTGGTGAAAGCTTTTCACTGTACCATTTAGAAGAAAACATGAAGCCGCTCGGATATGTCATTAATGGGAATTGGGATTATGATCATGGATATTTTGATTATAAAATTGACAACCGTGACGGCTATACCTTTCTCAGAGTTCCGTTTACAGCCGAGAAAGGACAGCTGGATCAGCCAGGCGTTGTGGTGAAAATGGGACATCCATTTCTCTTAAAGCATGTCTATCAAGATAAATTAGATGACCATGCGATGGTTGGAAATGTAGGGGCATCTTTTAACCAATTCCAAGAACCGAAAGAGAAAGACGGAGATGTGTCAAAGGCTTATGCCGAAATTGGCTTTTCACTCGTCAAAGAATTAGAAGATGCACTGCTTTAAAAGCTGATCAGCTCATCCTCTGGATGAAGCTCATATCCAAAAGGAGGATTCATCATGGGTCCTTCTTTTTTTTGTACGCCTACAATGATGACATGGTGCTCTAGAAAGTGATGAAGTGCCGTTAAGAATGTCTCTCCAGCTAATGAAGCCGGTACTGGAATGATGGTGATCTGTTTATGGAGGGTCATGTTTCTTTTGATTTTTAACGCCATGAGCTGTTCTTTTAAAAGAAAATGCTCCACCATTAAATGATTCACGGCATCAGAAGTATGGATGACTTGATTGGCTCCAGCCCGCTCAGCATTTTTCACATAGCGATCGGTTAAAATTTCAATTAAACAATATAACGAAGGATTTAATCCTTTTGCCGCAAGCAAGGTTAAGACACTCTGCATATCAGCCGTCACTTCATTTTCATGCTGGTCGGCGGTAATCATCAATGTATCAGCACTCATAATATTTGCTCTGCGAAGTGTGGCATCCTCTGTACCATGGCCTTTAATAAAATGGACATTCTCTAAAAGAGGTCCTTCCTTTAAGGAATCATCAATGAGTACAATCGGCATGGCGGGATCAATGGTTTGAAACGATTGAAGCAGTTTGTTCGTTTTCTCATTCCAGCCGACAATGATGAGATGTCCCTTCCCCTTGAAAGCCACCTTCCCCTCTACATAATGGTGCTGTTTGCTAAATACAGCGGCAGCAAGCGTGGCAAAATAAGCCGTTACAAAGCTTGCCCCGATCAGAATCAGCGCCATACCTGCGATTTGTCCGGGTATGGTTTGCGGCACAAAATCACCATAGCCTACCGTCGCGACTGTAATGAGAGCCCACCAGATCCCATCAAAGATCGTATGATACTGCTTTGGTTCAAGTATGACGATTAATTGTCCAAAAAAGAGAAGCAAGAAACAGATGATGATCGCAATGCGAACATAAAGAGGCCATCTTAGCCAGGCAATGAAGATACGGTTTGATTTCATCGAACTCGTCCTTTCAGGGAGACTGCTAATGTCAGTATGCCCGATTAGGAAACAATTTTTCATCATCGTCATGTATTGAAATAGAACCCATATCTTAAAATAAGAGAGAAGAAGGAGGGAATGCGAATGTCGTTTGTTCAAAAGACCGTACTTCTTTTTATCGGCGCCCACTTTTTATCATCTGCGGTGATTTTACTCGTGTTTGATTTAAATGCGGTGAACCATTTCATGAATGATTTCTCGTGGCTTCGTTTTTTTCAAGACCTATATGGAACGGTGACATTTTATACAGCATGCATCGGAATGTTCTTCTTTTTCATTGGTGTAGTGATTCCACTTAAAAAGACCTAGTGCTTTTTGCTGTACACGTTACATAAAAGTCATTAAAATTGTAAATAAATATATAAAATAAAAGGAAGCTGATGAGCATGCTGTTTTTTTATTTTTTAACATTTGCCGCATTGGGATTGTCTTTTTGGGCACAATTTAAAGTAAAGAATAATTTTGAAAAGTATTCAAAGGTTGAAGCTGCCAGTATGAAAACAGGTGCTGAAACCGCTCGATATATTTTAGATCGCAACGGGTTATACGACGTACCCGTTGAACCGGTAAGAGGAACTTTGACTGATCATTACGACCCGACGCAGCGTGTGGTTCGTTTATCTGAACCAGTGTATTATGGCCATTCCATTTCGGCCATTTCAGTCGCATCACACGAGGTTGGACATGCCTTGCAGCATCAGGAATCCTATGGTGCGCTTGTCTTGAGACATAAGATCTTCCCTGTCGTGAACTTTGCATCTGGTGTTGCCCCGCTTCTTTTCCTAGGTGGATTATTGCTCGGCAGCCTTAACTTAATCGGGCTTGGGATCGTTCTGTTCTCAGCTGCTGTGTTCTTTCAGCTAGTGACATTGCCTGTTGAGTTTAACGCAAGTTCTCGTGCAAAGAATATCATTGTTTCAGAAGGAATCATTAGAAGCAGTGAAGAAAGAGGCGTGAACAAGGTGTTAAATGCTGCAGCTCTTACGTACGTAGCAGCGGCCCTTGTCTCCCTGTTTGAATTGCTCCGTTTTGTAATGATCTTCCTAAATGGCCGTAATGATTAATTGACGCCAGAGGAGGTGAGCCCTTACCCGTGTTAGGTAAGGGTTTTTTTGTATATTTTAAACGTATTTTTAGTCCTATTACTCATTGCTGCGACAGCATTTTTTGTTGTCACTGAATTTGCGATTGTGAAAATTAGAGGCTCAAAAATCAATCAGCTGATTGAAAGCGGTGATAAGAGAGCCATTCATGTTCAAAAACTGACAACCAACCTTGATGAATATTTATCTGCCTGTCAGCTTGGTATTACCATCACGGCATTAGGCTTAGGGTGGTTAGGGGAGCCAACAGTGGAACATTTCCTGCATCCGCTTTTTGAAAAGGCAGGGCTTCATTCCGCTTTGACAGACATCATATCGTTTATCATTGCCTTTGTGATCATTACGTTTTTGCATGTTGTCGTTGGGGAACTTGCTCCCAAAACGATTGCCATTCAAAAGGCAGAAGCCGTCAGTCTTGTGACGGCAAAACCTCTTATTTTTTTCTATAAAGTCATGTACCCGTTTATTAAAGCATTAAATGGGGCTGCACGAGGCATTGTGAAATTATTTGGTTTTCATTCTGTCAAAGAACATGAAGTGGCGATCAGTGAGGAAGAATTGCGTCTCATCCTGTCTGAAAGCTACGAAAAGGGCGAGATCAACCAATCTGAATACAAATATGTCAATAAAATATTTGAATTTGATAACCGAGTGGCGAGAGAGATCATGATCCCGCGCACAGAAATCTCTGCCATTGAAATCGAACAGAGCCTGGAAGACGTGACGCATTATATGCTGAACGAAAGGTATACACGTTATCCTGTCATTAAAGAAGATAAAGATCATGTCATTGGTGTGATCAATAGCAAAGACGTATTTAAAGCAAGTTTTCTTAATCAAGAGGTGTCCATTGAAGACTTAATGCGCCCTGTCATTCGTGTCATTGAAAGTACACCAGTTCAAGAACTGCTGATTTTGATGCAAAAGGAACGGATTCATATGTCGGTGCTTGTAGATGAATACGGCGGAACAGCTGGTCTCGTCACAGTTGAAGACATATTAGAAGAAATTGTGGGGGAGATTCGGGACGAATATGATCAAGATGAGACCCCTCATATTGTGAAAAAAGGTGACTTTCATTATGTGATGGATGGGAAAGCCTTGATCGATGAAGTAAATGATTTATTGGATTTAGCGATTGAAAATGATGATGTTGATACAATTGCAGGGTGGATGATGACGCATAAAATTGATTTTGACATTGGAGATATCATTGAAGCAGAAGGCTGTGAATTTAAAATCGTCGATGCAGAAGATCATCATATTCGAACTATAGAAGTAAAAAAGGTTCACTTTTCCTAAAAACCTCGGAGCTATTGACGAGGTTTTTTTGCTTGGTAAACTTTAGGTAAGAAGATTTGTTTCTGCCAACCGGCAGTGATTGGTTTCACATAAAAAGGGTATGGTTTTATAGACATGATCAAAAGGAGCAGAGAAATGAAAAAAATCAACGTACAAACAGACAAACACGATGACATGATAGACATTACCCATGAAGTTCAGCAATATGTCCGGGAAACTGGGATTCAAAACGGAACGGTTATGGTCTATTGTCCACATACGACGGCTGGAATCACCATTAATGAAAATGCCGACCCAGACGTCAAACGAGATATGCTGCGCCGGCTTGACGAAGTCTTTCCGTGGGAACATCCAAAAGATCGTCATATGGAAGGCAACACAGCAGCACACATGAAAGCTAGTTATGTGGGGGCATCTCAGCACGTTCTTGTCCATCATGGTGATCTTGTGCTTGGAACGTGGCAGGGAATCTATTTTTGTGAGTTTGACGGACCGAGACATCGTCACTTTTATATACAGGTGTCAACTAACGAGTAAGGAGCGGGGAGAAGATGGGAGAATTCACAGCGTTACTTCAAATTGAACATGGCATCATCCAAGCACCAATGGCAGGAGGAGCGGTGACGCCGCAGCTTGTCGCCGCTGTTTCACAATATGGCGGTCTCGGTAGCTTAGCAAGTGGTTATGTACAGCCAGAAAATATGAGGCAGCAAATCAGACAGGTCAAACAGCTGACATCTCGTCCATTTCAAGTGAATGTGTTTGTCCCTGAACCCATTTCAGAAACGAAAACAGAAGATGTATCATTTTGGACAGACCGGCTGCCTGTCATACAAGAAGCACAGATGATCCCTAGAGAAGAAGAATTATGGAAGGACTATGAACAAAAAATCAAGATTCTTCAAGAAGAAGAAGTCCCAGCTGTGTCGTTTACATTTGCCTGTCCAAACGAACAAACAATTCATCACCTGAAACAAAAGGGGATCTTTCTCATCGGAACAGCTACAACAAAAGAAGAAGCACTACTTTTGGAAGAAAAAGGAATGGATGCCGTTGTCCTGCAGGGAAGTGAAGCAGGAGGGCACCGAGGCACCTTCTTACCTTCAAAGGGAGATGCTCTGCAGGGACTTTTCTGCCTGATCAGTGATGTCAAGTCTGTCTGTCATATCCCATTGATCGCCGCTGGAGGGATCACAGACCGGACCACTATGAAAGCAGCACTAGCACTTGGAGCGGATGCGGTTCAAATAGGGACACGATTTTTAGCGAGTCAAGAAAGTGCTGCGGCAGATGTTTACAAAAAGGCGCTGTTACAGGCAGAAGGCAGTGAAACAGTGATGACACGGCTTTTCTCTGGAAAAAAAGCCAGAGGCATTGTCAATCAGTGGATGGAGGAAGAAAGACGAAATGAAGACCGGGTTCTCCCCTATCCCATACAGCATGTATGGACAACACCGATGCGAAAAGCGGCAGCTGCTGCAGGAAACCGAGAACAAATGGCTCTTTGGGCAGGTCAGGGGGTTGGCCGCATTCTCTCGATTTTAACCGTTGAAGAGATCATGCATGAACTCACGCAGAAATAATTTGATAATGGGTGGTGTGACAGGATGCAAATCTTAAAACATTCATATCGGAAAAAAGGACAAATTGAATTTCTATTTGATGATTTTCCGCACTCCCCTGCCGTCCTTACCCCCATTCGTCATTACTATTTCGTTCGTTATGTCAAATGGAATCAGCACGACCCTCCAGTCACAAGAAACGATCTAGAAGAAATGGAAATCCTAGCAAACACAATGCTTGGCACGCTCCATGATTACCGCAAACGCAAGGCATACAAAGGCCCCTTGTCATAACCTATAGACAAGAGGCCCTTTTTAACTACCAAACATTTGCCTGAGATAAATAACATCCATCCTAGTAGTCTGCGGCAGTAAATAAGCGGACTGAACAGCCCCTGGCCGTCTTCTGGCATTTAATTTATCGATAATCTCTGCAGCTGTTAAGATCCCAAGCCCATGCCCATAATATTGATCTTCCCCTAAGTAAATCACATTTTCTCCGCGCCATTGAGACTGTTGATAGCTAAACTCTGGATTCTCGAAATATAGGCAATCCCCATAAATAAAATCATTTCCACGCTCTGTATAAATGGATAATGTATCATAGTGCCAGTCATACAGCGTTAAACTTCTAAGTCTTCGATTGAACTTCTCGTCTCCTACCGTTTGCAGGACTCCCATATAAAACACAATGACAATCGCTGTGGCACATTCAAAGGCATATTTTGAGCCATTTTCAAAGATGTCTTTAATCCCCGTAGATGGCTCGACTTGATAGCGCAGTTCTAACGCTCCGGCCTCTGATACACGCCAATAGGCGTCATTCGCACGGGATCTTTGAAAGATAGCAAATGAGGCACCGCTCTTGTTCAAATCTCTTGCCGCATTCATGATATTCGATCGTAAAGTCACCTCAAATAACAAATCAGATGCCTGCCTATAACGGAACGTATCATTTGAGGCTTGTAATTGCATCAAAATGATCCGCTTTTGTCCTTCTAGCTGAAACGATGCCAGCTGCTCATTTGTCACTGGCTGTCCTGAAAGGATAATCATATGAAAAGCGCCCCCTTTTGTATTAGCGTATGCGGGATGCTTGGGCAAGGAATCAATTTGTGAAAATAAACAAAAAGACATCCTTTTTATTTGAAAAACATGAAAATAATATGAAGCTGTCCGATATAAAACATAACGTTTAAAAGGAGGAAAAACATGAAAAGTATCATAAAATGGTTGAAAAAACCATCGATTTCTAAAAGGCTGATTATTTCATTCACACTTGTTCTCGTCTTGCCTATCATTACACTCAGTACGATTTCATATCAGATTGCTAAAGAAGAATTAGATCATGAAATCATGTACGGAGCCAACGCAAGAGTCAATGAGCTGAATGACATGATCGAGCAAAAGCTTTTGAATAAGGAGAACGCAGTCAAACTGTTTACCGAAACATCCAGTGCTGCAGACTTTAAAAAGAAAAACCAGGACGAACTGTATGAGCATTTCGAGATATACAGTAAAATCAATGAAGATGATGTAGTTGGATTTTATGCAGCAAGTAAAAATCGTGATTTTATTCAGTTCCCTAAAGTGGACATGCCAAAAGGCTATGATCCAACAACTCGTGATTGGTATAAAGCGGCGATGCAGGACGAAAAAGGCGAACCTGTGGTCACCAATCCATACATCTCTGCCACAACAAACGGCATGGTTGTCACAATCGCTCAGCGTCTGAAGGACGGGTCGGGAGCCATTGGGATTGATATTGATGTTCAAGATATCGTCGATAAAATCAAAGATATTAAAATTGGACGAGAAGGATACCCAATTATTGCAAATAAAAACAAACAGATTGTAGCTCACCCAGAAGAAAAATCAGGCTCTGCAGTTACAGAAAATATTTCATCAATCCTTTACAGCGGCAAAGAAGGAACATCAACTTATGAGAATAAAGGAGAGCAAAAACGCCTCGTTTTTGTGACAAATGATTTAACAGGTTGGAAAATTGCTGGAACGATGTTTGTATCAGAAACAGAAGAAGCAGCACAGCCAGTTTGGAATTCTGCCATTATTCTTTTAATTTCTTCTTTTATCCTTGGCGGTATTGCGATCTTCTTTATCGTTCGCTCCATCACAATTGGACTTAGAAGGCTTGTTGATTTCTCAGAAAAGGTGAGTGAAGGGGATCTAACGGAAACCCTCGAAACCAAATCGAAGGATGAAATAGGAGACCTCACAAGAAGCTTTAGTAAGATGAGTGAATCTTTGCGTGAAGTTATCCGAGCGGTCCAGCAATCTGTCGACAATGTGGCTTCAGCGTCAGAAGAGCTGACTGCTAGTGCCAGCCAAACAAGTCAGGCGACAGAGCATATCACCATGTCGATTGAACAATTCTCAAATGGGAATGAAGCACAAAATGAGAAAGTCGAATCTAGCACGAATCAGCTTGTCGCAATGAATGAAGGATTACAAGGTATGTCACAAACTTCATCAGAAGTGACTGCTGTCTCCATTCAATCGACAGAAGCGGCTGGACAAGGCGGACGTATCGTTGAAAGCACAGCGAATCAAATGAAACATATCGATACATCTGTACAAGAAGCCGAACAAGTCATGAAAGAATTAGAATACAAGTCTAAAGATATTACGAGTATTTTAAATGTCATTAATGGCATCGCAGATCAAACGAATTTACTTGCACTCAATGCGGCCATTGAAGCAGCAAGAGCAGGTGAATCAGGGCGCGGTTTCTCTGTCGTAGCAGAGGAAGTCAGAAAACTAGCGGTCCAATCTGCAGATTCAGCGAAAGAAATTGAAAAGCTGATCCAAGAAATTGTGTTGGAAATTTCCAAATCTCAAGAGATGTTCAAAGCTGTTAACCGAGAAGTAAATGCAGGACTTGGGATGACAGAAGAAGCAAAAGAAAGCTTCCAAAACATCTATGAGGCGGCAGAAGGTATGTCGAAAAAGCTCACTCAATTAAATGATACAGCGGTTGACCTATCAAGCGGATCAAAACTTGTGTCTCAAGCCATGCAGGAGATGCGTCAAGTTTCAAGAGAAAGTGCGGCGAACATTCAAGATATTGCGGCATCTGCTGAAGAACAATTGGCATCTATGGAAGAAATTTCGTCCTCTTCGGTCACACTTGCCAATATGGCTGAGGAACTAAAAGAGCTGACAAGTCAATTTAAAATTGATTAAAAAACGATGAAAAAATATCCAGAATTGTCTGGGTATTTTTTTTATTTTTAAACGTCATTTCCAGCCCTCTAAAAATAAACCTTTCATCCGATAATAACTTTAGAGAAGTAAAGGGGGAAAGAGAAAATGGGAAAAATGATCCAATGGTTCAAAAAACCATCCATTTCTAAAAAATTAGTTATTGCCTTTTTGGTAGTCCTCATACTGCCAACCGTCGCACTCACAATCAGTGCATTTTTTACATCAAAAACAGAGTTAGACAAGCAGATTATGGGCAGTGCAATGAGTCAGGTCAATGCATTTGATACCTTAATCGATGAGAATATTGGGAACAAGGCAGAGGCTGTGACTCTGTTTACAGATGATCTCAAAGCGGCTAATCTTCAAGAAAAAAATAGAAAAGCTACCATTAAAGAATTGCAGCAATATGGAAAAATTAATGAAAAAGATGTCTCAGCCATTTATGCAGGTTCAGAAAAGGGTTTGTTCATGCAATACCCAGTTCAAAAAATGCCTGAAGGCTATGACCCGCGAGAGCGTCCATGGTATCAAGAGGCCATGAGTGCTGATGGTAAACAAGTCATCACGAAGCCATATGTCGCAGCATCTACAGGTAAAATGGTCATCACCATTGCCCAAAAAACGAAAGATGGCTCAGGGGTGATTGGTCTTGATATGGAAATTGACAGCCTCATTCAAAAGCTAAAAGAAATTAAAATAGGTCAAAAAGGATATGCTTTCATCATGGAGAAGGATAAAACCGTGCTAGCAGATCCAACCCAAAAGCCAGGAAGCAAAGTCAATGAGAATTTGGCGAACATTATTTTTAAAAACAAACAAGGAAACGGCAGCTATACACTCAATGGAACAGATAAAAAGGTGGCGTATGTCACCAATGAACTAACCGGCTGGAAAATCGGCGGAACGATGCTCGTATCAGAAGTAGAGGATGCAGCTAAACCCGTTTTCAATACAGCCATTATTGTGTTCAGTGTGACACTGATCGTAGCAGGAACCCTCATCTTCTTTATTGTCCGCTCTATTTCAAGTAGATTATCCAATCTGGCCCGTTTCTCGAAAAAGGTCAGCGATGGTGATTTACGTGATAAACTTCAGATTCAATCAGATGATGAAATAGGACAAGTTGGTAAAGGCTTTAATACGATGATTGACTCATTAAGATCCCTCATTGGTGCCGTCCAAACCTCCGTTGAAAATGTCGCTTCTTCATCAGAAGAACTGACCGCAAGCGCAGGACAAACAAGTAAAGCAACAGAGCATATTACATTAGCCATTGAACAATTTTCTACTGGTAACGAAAGCCAGAATGATAAAGTGGAATCAAGCTCAGAAGAGTTAGAAGAAATGAACAGAGGCCTTCAGCACATGAACGAGTCGGCTGAATCGATTACCGCTTCATCCATCAAATCAACAGAGATTGCAGGAGAAGGCGGACAGCTAGTAGAAAAAACCGCTTCTCAAATGAACGTGATTGATCAATCAGTGAAAAAAGCAGAGAATGTCATCAGTGCGCTGGAAAGCAAATCAAAAGATATCACCCAGATTCTTGGTGTCATTAATGGCATCGCAGATCAAACGAATTTACTTGCGCTGAATGCAGCGATTGAGGCAGCAAGAGCTGGCGAATCTGGTCGAGGCTTCTCCGTTGTAGCAGAAGAAGTAAGAAAACTTGCTGTTCAATCTGCCAACTCAGCGAAAGAAATTGAAAACTTAATCAAAGAAATCGTTCAAGATATTGATGTATCACAAGAAGTATTCACAGCAGTAAATCAAGAAGTTCAATCAGGCTTAAGCTTTACTGAACAAACGAAAGTCAGCTTCCACAATATTTTCGACATGACCAAAGAAATCTCAGATCAGCTCCAAACAATGAATCGAACAGTTGTCCAGCTGTCAAAAGGATCTGCACATGTTTCTGAGGCTGTCCGTGAAATTGCAGACGTATCACGTGAAAGCTCCGCCAATATTCAAGACATTGCCGCTTCAGCTGAAGAACAGCTGGCATCAATGGAAGAGATCAGCTCATCCTCTGCCACCCTTTCTTCAATGGCAGAAGAATTACGTGATTTGATTAGCAAATTTAAAGTTGAATAAACAAAATGAAGAGAACCTCCAGCTTTTTGGGGTTCTTTTTTTGAAGTGAATAAATCGAAAGAAATAGGTAAATATGCTTATTTTGGTGGTTTTTTGAACATTATACCTTGAAAAATAATCCGTATTACCTAAAAATAGAGGGGGATGATCCCAAATCATAAACCAAAAGGAGTAGAGTCATGAAAAAAATCAACTTTTTTAAGCACTTTACGATGTCAAAGAAATTAATTACTGCATTCTTAGCGATTCTCCTAGTGCCCATTCTTGTGTTGGCCGCATTTTCCTATGAAGTGGCGTCTAAGTCTCTCAATGATGAGATTATGTCTAGCGCTGCAAATGGTGTGAATCAATTAAATGAATTGATCAATAAAGATGTACAGCCTAAAATTGATATTGTTTCATATTTATCTAAATCGGTGAAAAAAAAGGAACTGGCCTCTAAAAATAAGGATTTACTTAAGGTGAAATTAGAGCAACTATCGGAAACAGACGACGATGTCGTAGAAGTATTTGTTGCAGATCAGAATGGTAAACTAACTGAATATTCCGAGATTCATAAAGGCAGTGCCAAAAGCGCAAAAAATGAACCATGGTTTCAACAATCAATGGGAGATGACAAACTCATCATTTCAGATCCTTTTACAGACAAGTCATCAGATGACCTGCTCATCACAATATCAGAACAGTTAGCAGATGGTTCTGGTGTCATTGGTATAAATGTACGATTGAACACGATTGTGAAAGATACAAACAGCATCAAAATTGGTCAAGAAGGTTATGCGTTTGTCGCTACCTCAGACCAACGTTACATTGCTCATAAAACGGAAAAGGCCGGGACGAAACTGACAGGCGATTTCATCGAAAAGATGTATCACAATAAAAAAGGCAGTTTCGAATATGAATTCAACGGACAGCCGAAGCAAATGTTTTATGACACAAATGAAGCAACAGGCTGGAAGCTTGCGGGAACAATGTATGTCAACGAAGTGAAGGAAGCCGCACAGCCAGTGCTTGACTTAACCATGATCATCCTAGCTGCTGCGATTGTCATCGGTGGAATCGCGATTTATTTTATTATTAAATCGATCCGAAAACCACTCATAGAGCTCTCTGAATCGGCTGAGAAAATCAGTCAGGGGGATCTCACCCAGCATATCGAGGTGCGCACACACGATGAAATCGGCAAGCTTGCACAGAGCTTTAACGATATGTCGGCAAAGCTGAAACAAGTCATTCAAGCCGTCCAGAATTCAATTGAAAATGTGGCTGCCTCATCTGAAGAATTAACAGCTAGTGCAGGACAGACAGCCCAAGCAACTGAGCATATTACCTCATCTATTGAACAGTTTTCAAACAGCAATGAACATCAAAATGAGATGATCGAAAAAAGCTCTGTCCAGTTAAACGACATGGATCGCAGCTTATCACATATGGTCAACACGACTTCTCATATGATGGAATCATCTATTGAGTCTAGCAAAACCGCTCAGGCTGGTGGAGAGCTCGTTCAAAAAACAGCAGGTCAAATGCAAACGATTGAACAAGCAGTGAAAGAAGCGGAGCTTGTGATTGCAGGGCTAGAACAGAAATCTAAGGACATTACAAGCATTCTTGGAGTTATCAACGGCATTGCAGATCAGACGAACCTCCTTGCTTTAAATGCAGCGATAGAAGCAGCACGTGCAGGTGAGGCAGGAAGAGGCTTCTCTGTGGTCGCTGAAGAAGTCCGCAAATTGGCAGAGCAATCAGGCAGCTCTTCAAAAGAAATTGAAAGCCTAACGAACGAAATCGTAGATGAAATTGAAAAGTCGCAGAAGATGTTTAGACAAGTAGCAGGAGAAGTTCAATCTGGATTAAACATTACAGATGAAACGAAAGTGAGTTTTGAGAAAATCACCCATAAGACATCAGAAATGACAGAACAAATGAAACAAATGAACGGGTCAGCCCAAGAACTTTCTCATGGCTCAAACGATATTTCACAAGCAGTCAATCAAATCAAAGAGCTTTCACGTGAAAGTTCCGCAGGTTTCCAAGATATTGCGGCTTCAGCAGAAGAACAGCTGGCATCAATGGAAGAGATCAGCTCATCTTCCGCCACTTTATCTCAAATGGCAGAAGAACTGAGAGAGCTCATCAAACAATTTAAAATATAAGAGCCATAGAGGAACACCTGACGTTTTGACGTCAGGTGTTTTTCCGTTCTTTGCACATAATTTGGGTATTTTGGACTTATCTAGACTTTAATAAATTAAAAAAGTAAAGAACCTAGTAGTACTTCCGATATATATACTATCTTACTAAAAGGAGTTTTCTTTTTTATGAATTTCATACAGTATTTCAAAAAACCATCTATATCAAAAAAGCTCGTTTTCTCTTTCTTATTTATTCTTTTATGCCCAATTATCGTATTGGCATTCTCTTCATATCATACGGCGAGCACCTCTTTAAATGATCAAATCATGCAAAGTGCAAAGGAAAATGTAGAACAGCTGGACAAAAACATTACGAAGGTTGTGAAAGTAAAAACAGACGCAGCCGATTTCTTTAGCAAATGGATTACGAAGAAAAAGCTGGGGCAAAAAGGAACGACTGATATTCAAGGGCGCTTTGAGCAATTCATGAGCATGAATGATGACACAGAAGGCATCTTTGTTGCTTCAAGTGATGGAAAAGTGTTCTCAAGATATCCAAATCAAAAAATGCCTGCTGATTATGTCGCAACTGAGCGGGATTGGTACAAAGATGGCTGGGCGAAAAACGGTGAGCTGTCTGTTTCCGCTCCATACCCAACCGCATCAACTGGTACACTTGTTGTGACGATTTCTAAAAAACTAGAGGACGGTTCTGGTGTTATTGCCATGAACCTGGACATTGCGAATCTAGTAAAAGAGTCTAATAGTATCAATATTGGTAAAGAAGGTCATGCTTTTATCGGAAGCCCAGATCGAACATACGTGGCACATCCAACGAAAAAAGCAGGAACAAAATTAACAGGTGATTGGGTAGACAAGCTTTATACACAAGACAAAGGTTCAATGAGTTATATGTTTGAAGGGAAAGAAAAGCAAATGGAGTTCACAACAAACAAAGCGACTGGTTGGAAAATTGCCGGTACAATGTTTGTCAGTGAAGTAGAAGAAGCGGCGCAGCCAGTCTTCAATATGGCGGCCATTATATTAGCTGGTGCGCTCATCATTGGCGGTATTCTCATCTTCTTTATCATCCGTTCTATTACAAAACCACTTTCCATGCTTGTCTCCTCTTCTAAGAAGATTAGCGAAGGAGATTTAACAGAAAAAATTGATGTTAAATCAAAGGATGAAATTGGTCAGCTCGGTACAAGTTTTAATGAAATGAGTGAGTCACTCAGAGACGTCATCCAAGCTGTACAGACATCTGTTGAAAACGTGGCGTCATCGTCTGAAGAACTGACGGCAAGTGCAGGTCAAACGACAAAAGCAACCGAACATATTACATCATCCATTGAAACATTCTCGAATGGAAACGAAAATCAAAGTGAAATGGTGGAACAAAGTGCAGCCCACTTGAAACAAATGAACGAAGGGCTAAATGAAGTTGCACAAACATCTGATGTCATTACAGAATCATCGGTTCAATCAAAAACAGTCGCAGAAACAGGCGGACAGCTTGTTGAACAGACAGTTGGCCAAATGAAAACGATTGATCATTCAGTGAAAGAAGCTGAAAGTGTGATCAACGGATTAGAGCATAAATCAAAAGATATCACCAACATTTTAGGTGTCATTAACGGTATAGCAGATCAAACGAATTTACTGGCTCTGAATGCAGCCATTGAAGCAGCACGTGCGGGTGAGTCAGGCAGAGGCTTCTCGGTTGTAGCAGAAGAAGTCCGTAAACTGGCAGTTCAATCATCAGATTCTGCAAAAGAGATTGAAAAACTCGTCAAAGAAATTGTCTCTGAAATTGAAACGTCTCAAAATATGTTCAAATCTGTGAATGAAGAAGTAAAAAATGGTCTATCAATTACAGACCAAACAAAAGAAAGCTTCTCACAAATCAATCAGCAAACGGCAGAAATTGCGACAAGAATCAATGAAATGAATACGACAGTTCGTGAGCTTTCAAAAGGATCTGAGCAAATTTCTAAAGCAGTGAATGAAATTGCAGATGTATCGAGAGAGAGTTCAGCAAGTATTCAAGATATCGCAGCATCAGCAGAAGAACAGCTGGCATCAATGGAAGAGATTAGTTCTTCTTCGACGACGCTTTCCCAAATGGCGGAAGAATTGCGTGACTTAATTAAAAAATTCAAGATCAGTGAATAATAGAAAGTGGTTCTCCTCAAGGGGAACCGCTTTTCTTTTTAAGAGATGATCTCGTACAATAGAGGAAATCCGAAGAAAAGGAGAGATGTTATGCGTTTATCAAATAAGAAGGTCATTGCGTTAGTCAGTGATGATTTTGAAGATTTAGAGCTATGGTATCCCGTTTTGCGATTAAGAGAAGAGGGGGCAACTGTCCATCTCGTAGGCGAAAAAGCAGATCATGAATATATCGGGAAGTACGGAGTGCCGGCTGTATCAGATGCAGACTTCTATTCCATTCAAGCAGATGATTATGATGCGGTTCTCGTTCCTGGGGGATGGGCGCCCGATAAACTGCGCCGATATCCAGAAGTATTAGACATCGTTCGTACGTTTGATGCAAAGGGCAAACCGATCGGACAAATCTGTCATGCCGGCTGGGTGCTCATTTCAGCTGGTATCCTGAAAGGTAAAAAAGTAACGAGTACACCTGGTATTAAAGATGATATGACGAATGCTGGAGCAGAATGGTTTGATGAAGCCGTTGTGACAGATGGTCATATTGTATCTAGCAGACGCCCGCCGGACCTTCCGCCATATGTGAAAGCATTTGCCGATGTATTAGCGGCAAACTAGATTCACATGAACAAACAAAGGGCTGTAAAACGCCCTTTGTTCATTCAATGCCTCATTACATTTGTCTGTCGGCTGGATAGATAATGCCCATTTGTCTTCTCGCCTCGTCCATGACGGACATGGTTTGAACGGATAAGGCAAATGTATTGATTGGAGACTGTCCCTTTTTTTGCTTGATGCATTGAATGAAGTGATCGATTTCATAATACATAGCAGGTTGATCATCTTTGAGAGAAATATCGGTTTGCTGTCCATTCCGATCATGGATGATGATACGAGAAGGGCGATGGAATTGATCAATCACCATTGTGGCATCCTCCCCTTGAATTTCAGCAGATACATGAGATGTTGAGATTTTTGAATGGAAAAGAAGTGCTTGATGTCCTTCATATTGTAAAAGTAATGAACCGCTCCCATCTACTCCAGAAGAAAGTGTATAGCCTCTCGCGGTGATTTGATGTGGCAGCCCGAATAAATAAATGATGGGAAAGACAAGATACACGCCGATGTCCATTAAGGAGCCATTGGATAATTCCGGCTTAAAAGCATTTGGAATCTCACCGTTTCGGTAGGCATCGTATCTTGAGGAATATTTACAGTAATGAGCGATCACTTGCCGAATGGGGCCTAGTTGATCAAGATGCTGTTTGATTTGAAGAAAATTCGGCAGAAAGGTGGTCTTCATCGCTTCCATTAAGCACACCTGATATTTTTTCGCAGCAGCAATCATTTCTTCAGCCTCTTTCCGGTGAGAGGCCAATGGTTTTTCACATAATACATGTTTTTGATGCGCCATCATCAGCATCGCTTGCTCTTTGTGAAGGGCGTTTGGACTTGCGATATACACAGCATCAAACGCATCACTTGCCGCCATTTGTTGTAAATTAGTAAAGACGGTATCAATGCCATACTTGTCTGCAAATGCCTGTCCTTTTTCAGCAGACCGAGAATAGACGGCCGTACATGTAAAATCCGCCACTCCTTCACCAGCCTGTAAGAATCGATCTGTAATCCAATTCGTTCCGATGACAGCAAATCGAATCATCACATTCCCTCCTTCTGCTTTTCTCTGATTATACATGCTTTGAAAGCGTTTGTATGAAAGAATCTTCTTTTTTATTGAAAAGCGGATGAAACCTTTACCTTAGCTGATGCGTCTTACATAAAGAATATAAATGTACGAAAAGTGGATAGTTTCCTCCTTCATTCGGGTAATACTTGAGAAGGAGGGAGGAGGAAACGAACATGAAGCGCATCCTACATATAGGAAGTACATACGCATTCGCGCTTTTATTTATAGCAGCCGGTGTTTTTCATGTGATAGAGCCAAGCGGCTTTGCCCGCATGATGTCTGGATGGCCATTTCCCTATGGTATCATTTATGCCACCGCATGCTTGGAATGGCTGTTGGCCGTATTACTGCTTCTTCCAAACGTAAGGATTGTGGCAGCAAAAATGATCGCTGTCTATCTGGTGCTCATTTTCCCTGCGAACCTATTTGCTGCGAGAGAAGGGATTCCATTTCCAGGGCAAGAGAGCACAGAACAAGCCTTGTTATGGATGAGATTAATCGGACAACCGATTTTGATTGGATGGGCCATGTCCATTGCGAAACGTGAAAAAAAGCTAAAACAATGATCACAAAATGATGATCAAGTAGTGTACAATTTACTAATAAAATAGCCCGTGTTTGGAGGAAAGATATGAATTCTATGCAAATGTGGAGCAGTCGATTTAGAAAATTTTTTCTTGATAACAAGTTTGTTCTCTTTTTACTCATCCTGCTATTAATAGGGTTGAATATCCTTGTTTTCATGAAAGCATCTTTTATTTTCACACCGCTCATTGTACTCATCAAAACCATTGCCTTACCGATTATTTTAACGGGGGTTGTGTATTATTTATTAAATCCAATTGTGAATTTATTAGAGAGATTTAAGGTCAAACGGATCTTTTCGATTTTGCTTTTATATATCGTCATTATTGGGATCATTACTGTGACCATTGTATCTATTATTCCTTTTTTACAAGCACAAACGATGAGTCTGTTTCATAATCTGCCAAAATACGTTGATACGGTAGAAGAACAGATTAGACAATTAACTGGAAGCAACTTTATTAGTCAAGTGCAGAAAACGATGAACTTTAACGTCTCTGAATTGGTAAGTAAAGCGTCAAGTCAAGCGACGAAGATTTTGGAAAGCACTTTTACCGGAGTCGGCACTTTCTTAGGGGCGCTTACTGAAATTATCATCTCGATCGTGACGGTTCCGTTCATTCTGTTTTATCTATTAAAAGACGGCAAAAAACTGCCTGACTATTTCTTGAAATTTATCCCGAATAAGTTTAGAGACCATACTCATATCGTGCTTCACGAAATGAACCATCGTCTAAGTTCTTATATACGCGGGCAGATCATTGTCAGCTTCTGTATCGGTATTCTTCTTTTAATTGGCTATATGATTATTGGACTTGACTATGCGCTGCTGCTGGCGATTATTGCGGCATGTACAAGTGTAGTGCCATACCTTGGTCCAACCATTGCGATTACACCAGCGATTGTGATTGCGCTTGTGACATCACCAGTGATGCTTTTAAAACTCATCATTGTCTGGACAGTGGTTCAACTTATTGAAGGGAAATTCATTTCTCCTCAGGTCATGGGGAAAAACCTTCATATCCATCCGATTACGATTATTTTTGTTCTATTAACAGCAGGTAAATTGTTCAGTGTCGTCGGCATCATTGTCGCAATTCCGACGTATGCCGTTCTGAAAGTGATCACGACCCACCTGTTTGATTGGTTCAAAATGCGATCCAATTTGTATAAAGAAGAAAAGGTTTGATGTCATAATCTTTTTTAGAAAAAAATATAGTATCATAAAGACGAGCTTTCGAAAAAGGAAGCTTGTCTTTATGTGGACATAGATGTTTGGCCAGTTCAAAAGATCAGAATTGAAAGGAAAGAAAATCATGAATCTATGGGATTTATTCGTGGCACTGGTTTTAGGAATTGTCGAAGGATTAACAGAGTATGCACCTGTCTCGTCTACAGGGCATATGATCATTGTTGATGATCTTTGGCTAAAATCAAAAGACATCATTACGCCAGAGGCTGCAAACACATTTAAAGTCGTGATTCAGTTAGGTTCTATTTTAGCTGTCATGATCGTGTTCAAAGATCGTATTTTGAACTTATTAGGCTTAAAGAAAAATATCACAGAAGAACAAAAACGCAGCGGACATAAGCTGACCATCGCTCAAATTGCTGTTGGACTCGTCCCAGCCGTCATTTTAGGATTCTTATTTGAAGATTATATTGATAAATATTTGTTTGACGTGAGAACAGTCGCCGTCGGTTTGATTTTAGGGGCTGTGTTGATGCTTGTCGCTGATTGGATCAATAAACGTAAAACAGAAACAAGCTCTGTGGATAATATGACGTACAGACAAGCGCTGTATATCGGGTTATTTCAATGTTTAGCACTATGGCCAGGCTTCTCGCGTTCAGGTTCTACAATAGCAGGTGGTGTTATTCTTGGTCTGAATCACCGAGCGGCGGCTGACTTTACGTTTATTATGGCCATGCCGATTATGGCGGGAGCAAGCCTCTTGACACTTGTTAAAAATGCCGAATATTTAACAACAGACATGCTTCCATTCTTTATTGTGGGCTTTGTGAGTGCGTTTATTGTGGCTCTCTTTGTTGTTCGATTCTTCCTAAAACTGATTAATAAAATCAAACTTGTGCCTTTTGCGATCTACCGAATCATCCTAGGTCTGATTTTATTTATCATGTTTATGTAATGATGGAAAACTACTCTTTTAAAAGAGTAGTTTTTTTGTTGTTTTGCCCTTTTAAACAGTAAAAACAGCCTCTTAATTGATAGAAAAAGAAGTTTTTTCTTAAATTAGTGTTTAAGTGACAAAGAAAAGGGTAGTACATAAACATACCAATTAAAGGAGGAGTTAGAAATAATGAGGAAAACAAGTAAATTTTTTGTTAGCTCTGTGATTGCTACGTCAATGGTTGCTGTCCCTTTATCTCTTACGACTTTTGGTCAAAAGGCTGAAGCTGCTACGACAACAGGTGTCGATGGAAGTGTCTCGATTGATCCAGTAGCCATTGCCGATAAAATTGAACAAGCAGTAAAATCATCTCAAAATCGTGATGGATTTGTAAAAAATGCGGCATACAGTGCATTCTATGAAGCAGGTCAAAATTACAACGTAGTTGTTCAAAACTTAAGCCAAGATCATGATTTTAGCGGACTGAACAATGTTGTCTATTATGATAGTGTTGAATATGACGGCATTACGTTTGGTATTTGGGTATTTGAAGATGGTACGTTTGTCAACAATGGTGACGGCGGCTATATTAACTGGACTTTTGTTGGCAGCTTTGACCGCGAAGAAGGAAGCGGTACTGTCGATTTCCATAAAAGATTCTAATCTCAACGTCAAAAGTCTGCCGATCCATCGGCAGACTTTTTTTAAAGCGCACATTCTTCTATTTCAAAACCTAAATCTTCAATGATGTGATGATCGGTTTGAACTTGCTGTCCTTTTGTCGTTAAATAATCGCCTACAAAAATAGAGTTCGCTGCATATAATGCGAGAGGCTGAAGCGTTCGTAAATTAAACTCTCTTCCCCCAGATACTCGAATTTCCTTAGCCGGGTTGATAAATCGCATCAGTGCCAAAACCTTCAACGCTTTGATCGGATGTGTACGTTCTTGATGTTCAAGAGGCGTTCCTTCAATTGCATGGAGAAAGTTGACGGGAATCGAATCCGCATCAAGGGCTCTAAGCGCAAAAGCCATTTCGACAATTTGCTGATTGGTTTCGCCCATCCCAATAATAACCCCTGAACATGGTGACATCCCTGACTGTTTGACCTTCTCAAGGGTCGATACGCGGTCATCATACGTATGGGTCGTTGTAATTTGAGCATGATGATCTTGATGTGTATTGAGATTATGATTATACCGATGAACACCCGCTTCCTTCAGCCGCTTCGCTTTTTCTTCATTTAATAACCCAAGGCATGCACAAACTTTCAAAGGCATTGTCTCAGTAATTTCCTTCACTGCTGCGGTGACTTCATCTAATTCACGGTGCGAAGGTGCTCTCCCGCTTGCTACAATACAATAAGTCCCTGCTTTTCTTTTTAACGCCTCACGCGCACCGGCCACAATGGTTTTTTGGTCAAGCATTGTATATCTCTCAACAGGAGCTGTTGAAATCACCGATTGTGAACAATACCCGCAGTTTTCAGGACAATATCCGCTTTTGGCGTTAAAGATCATATTTAACTTCACCTTTTTTTGAAAAAAATGAAATCTCACCTGATAAGCTGCATGCATAATAGGCAGCAACTCTGCGTCGTCTGCTCCAAGAATTTTTAGACCTTCTTCCATCGTAATCGGTTCATGATTGATGGCTTTCTTCACGATCGTTTCCCAAGACAAAGACGTTATTTTTCCCATCATAAGCCCCTCTCAATATGTAAACTTATTTTTATTAAAAGTTAACATAATAGATAGAGATTGGCAAGCACTGGTAAGCAGCTTAAAAGTAAAAACACAAAAAGGCGATGAACATGTAGTCATCGCCTTTTCATATGAAAAAAATCGCTTAACGAACAGTAATATAGTTAATGACGAGCTCACCTAGTGAATTATAGTAAGAAACTGTAACAGAACCGCGTTGTACAGCACGGATCCAAGTGAAATTTGGAGCAGTTTGGTCTAATTGAATGGCATACGTTGCGCCTGATACAGAAATTTGGCTAGCTGGAAGTGAGACAGCAATTGAAGAACCTACAGTAAGTGTGCGGTTCACTGTAATCACTTTATTCATAATAGGAGCTTTTGCTATAACTGGTTCTTTAGGCTGTGCAGCTGCATGAGCACCTTCAGTTTGGAAGAACGTAAGAGCACCTAAAGCAGCTAAAGACAATGTACAAGCTTTCATTAATTTTTTCATCGGTAACACTCCTTTTTTTGGTATATACATATATTAATAATAATAGAATTATATGTCAATCAAAATAAGTGGAAAAATGAGTATTTTTGGTGAAAATTGTCACATATTATGTAGGGGAAGACGATTTTACCCAAAAAACACATGATTTTTTATTCATATGTCATTCTTTTTTAGGAGGAAAAAGAGACATAAAAAAAGCTGGGTATCTACCCAGCTATGTGATGCTTTATAAAAAGAGATCTTTTATTTGTCGTCTGTCTGTTTTGGCTGACGGCCTTTTTGTTTCTCTTTCTCTCTAATGTAGTTAATAAAGTCGATGGTTTGTCTTCGTGCTTCTTCAGAAAAATCGGAGGCAGCTTTAAACGCAATTTGCAAATCAGGATCATCTGCAAGATCGTCATCAGAGGCGTTTTTGTCTTTACCTGTGAGAAGATAATCTGTTGAGACCCCGTATAACTCGGCGATTTTCACAATCATTTCACCATCTGGCTTTCTCAATCCATATTCCCAGTTAGCATAGGTTGACATCGCCTTTAATCCGAGTTTTTTGGCAACGGTAGACTTACTCCATCCATGTTTCTCTCTTAATTCAGTTAGAATCTTTCCAGTCAAATTATCCATCGGAAACACCTTTTTTTCATATTATGTGTAAATTTTATCATGAATTACACGGAAAAGATAAATAAATACACAAAAAGAATAAAAATTTGATTGACTTACTCGTTTTGTGTATATTATCATAATAAATATAACTTACACATAATGAGTAAGAGGTGGAAACATGAAACTTGAAAATTTACGAGAAGAACGAATATTACAAGGAAAAACACAAACGTATATGGCGAAAAAACTTGGATATAAGTACACGAGTGGCTATGCAAATATAGAAATGGGCCGAACAAAGCCCAGCTTAGAAATAGCCAAGCATATTGCAGATTTGCTAAATATCGGTGTTCAAGAGCTTTTTTTTGGTCAAAAGTTACACAAAAAGAGTAATAGTCGTAAGGAAGACCGTTCTTAAAAAGGGGAGACAAACAGAATGAATATCGAACATCCGATGGTGACACAAATGAATGATTTCGGCTATCCAAAACGTTACTGGCCATATGAAATGTCCCGAAATGGTTATCGATTAGAGGACGAGAACCGTGAGAAAGGATTTGATGATGATGAGACATCAGATGACATTTGATGCCCGAAAAGAAGCACAGCATTGCCTAGTACAAGCTGGCGGCTGGATCACTTTTCATCAAAAAGAGCCGATGTTTGCTTTCCCCACGGCAGAAGAAAAACGCACATACATGACCCTCATGGCAGAAAAAGACGTTGATGACAATAAGAAGGAAAGGATGAATGCGACATGAATCGATTGAAGCAAATCATGACATTCCTGAAATGTTTGCTCAATGCGGGTCAAAACGAACAAGACATTCGGCAGTGGGCGAAGGATGACGGGAGATCGTAGCATGGTCCTTCATTTTATCATTGAAAAAGAACATTTATGCAAAAAAGAGACATTGATAAACAGAATTCAAGCAGCCGCAAAAGCGCAATGCTCAAGCAGAATAAAAGGCGCATTATCACTCGACATTCGCTTATTTTACAATATGCCCATTGATCTAGCGAACAGCCAAGACACGCGTACATCTGCTGAAAAAGGCTTGATACGCCCAGTACACATCAGCATTCTTCAACCAAGTTTGCAGTATATACAAGAAGCACTTCATGCCTTTACCGATGACGCCTCTTTACAGATTGTAGAATTAAGAGTTTCACAGTTTTATAGCATGCGTCCTCGAATGGAAATCATCTTAAATACGATGGGTGATGATATGAGATCCTCACCACCAAATAAGGAGACAAGCATATGAACGAGCCAAAACAACTCATGATTCAAGAAAACCAGACATTTGTCGGTGAAATGGAAAAAGGAAAGATTCAAGTCATTGTGTTAGATGGAAACGTAGGAACGGCTTATATGATGGATGTACCTGAGCATGGAAAAACGATTATTCAAACAGCAAAAGGACATTTTGCAAGAGTCGATCACGAGATTGGTTTTAAAATCAGCTAGCCTGATGAACAAGAATAACTGAATAAGTCCAAGACGGAAAGCCTGCGGACACTGATCAAGACCCTATAAAAAGGGGCTGATTGGTGTCCGTTTTTTATTTTCTTAAAAAAGGGAGAGAGCACAGATGCAAGATTTACTGATCGAATATAAAAGAAGTTTAAAAGATGCCAGAAAACGATATGAACAATTGAAAGACAAAGAAGAGAAACAGATGTCAGATCAGGACAAACATGATCAAAAAATGATCGCCAGTATGGTCAGCGATCTAGAATACGTGGTGGAATGGCTTCAAATCGGTAGAGAGCCAGGCGCACGCAGAGGATTAGACAGAAGATCTGTGTATCAGCGCACCATTCTTGCCAATCCAGAAGTATTAGAGGCTTTATCACATGAATACACCCTCATTCAAGAGAAAGAAAGAGAGGTAAGTGAGCGAGACAAAAGGCGAATCGATGAAGCTTTGTCTGTTTTAACAGATCGAGAGAAAGACGTATTTTTTATGCACACAACGCAGGGTCTGTCATTTAGCGAGATTGCGATTATGCTAGATGTAAAAAAAGGAACAGTCCAAAAACATATGGAAAGAGCTCGGACCAAAATGTCCAAAAAAGTACAAGAACGCCTATTCAAAGCTGCTGAATAGGTGTTTTTTCTTTCATCACTCAATCTTCAAAAGCTTGTCTTACAGTTGCCACCTATAGTTAGAAAGACCAAACGAATGTTTGCTAGCCCGGCACAAATGATTCCTCTTCAGGGAATCATTCGAACTAAAAGGAGGCGGCAGGTGAATGTAAATGAAAGATAAACGGATAGAGGCTAAGCAGGATTATATGAAAGGGATGACGTACCAGCAGCTAGCGGATCATTACAACGTCTCCATCCATACCGTCAAATCATGGAAAAGACGATACGGCTGGCAAAGACAAAAAACACCGTCAAAGCAGGCGCACTCGATTTTTCATCAATTTCTTTCAGATGAAACGATTGAAATCATGGAAAAAATGGATGGGCGCACATCTCTTGATATCATCTGGGATCAAATTCAAATTCAATACGCAGCCATTATTCGAGCGCAGCGCATCATGCATGTAGCAGATCAAGATGACATGATCAAAGAACTGAAAAAGGCGACGTACTTGCCTTCTTCATTAGAGGAAGAAACAGGTGAAGGCATTCATCCAGAGCCAGAGATCACGGCAGAGGAATTTTCGTTTCAATTTTCATGGGATCGGCATGCTACTTTTTTAAATGCCCAATCTCGTGCAATGGGAGAGCTAAGACGGCTGATTAAACAGTTTGAAGAGCTCGCTCATGCGAAAGATGAACGAAGATTAAGGCTGAAGCAAATTGAGCTAACAATCGAAAAAACAAAAAAAGCAGTTCGTGAGGAAAAAGAAGAAGATCTTCATATCATGATCAAAAGAAAAGAGGACGATTCATGACGCCGTTGATTGAAAAAGAAGTCAATCCTCACTTTGAACACTTTTTGTTCGATTGGAATCAAAAGTTTCAGTTTTTAGTAGGCGGCTATGGCTCATCCAAAAGCTATCACATTGCTTTAAAGCTGATCTTAAAGCTGCTTGAGGAAAAACGGACAGCACTTGTCATTCGAGAAGTGTATGATACGCACCGGGAGTCGACCTATTCTCTTTTACAAGAAATCGTCAGCGATCTTGGCATCGATCATCTAGTAAAGTGCCGCAGTTCACCGCTTGCTCTCACTTTTCGCAATGGGAGCAGCATTTTATTTAAAGGACTGGACAAGCCTGAGAAATTGAAGTCGATCAACAACATCTCAATTATTTGGATTGAGGAGTGTTCCGAGGTTTCTTATGAAGGGTTTAAAGAACTGCTTGGAAGGCTGAGACATCCGGTTTTACCTCTTTATATGATGTTATCGACGAATCCCGTTGGTCAGGATAATTGGACGTACAGACATTTCTTTCGAGATGAGCAGCTGAAACGTTTTGTCCTTGATGACGAAACCTTATACAAACAGCGAACCATCGTGATAAAAGATACGTACTATCACCACTCAACAGCAGAAGACAATCTATTTCTTCCTAAAAGCTATGTCAAGCAGCTGGATGAGCTGAAAGAATACGATCCAGATCTTTATCGAATTGCAAGGAAGGGATACTTCGGTATCAATGGCACAAAAGTGTTTCCGCAATTTGAGGTCAGACAGCATACTGACGTATTAGAAGCGATCGGGCAGATTGAAAGACCGCTGAAACGAGCGGGGATGGATTTTGGATTTGTCGAATCCTACAATGCGCTCATTCGGTTAGCTGTCGATCATGAAAAAAAGTACTTATATATTTATTGGGAATATTACGACCGCGGGAAAACGGATGATGAAACAGCTGTTGATCTGAAAGAATTTGTTGAATCAAAGGAACTCATTAAGGCAGATGCAGCAGAACCTAAAACGATTCACTATTTTCGGCAGCGCGGATTTCAAATGGTCGCTGCACATAAGTTCCAAGGCTCACGTTTGCAATATACAAAGAAAATCAAACGATTTAAGAAAATCATTTGTTCTGATGCTTGCCCTTATACCATCTATGAACTTCAATCACTAACCTATAAGGCAGATAAGAACGGCCGCTTACAGGAAGATGAATTTCAAATCGATCCACACACATTATCCGCCATTTGGTATGCGCTAGATGATTATGAGGTGACCGATTTGAAACAGACTGCTTCAGAGCGTGTCCGTCCAAACCGAGAGAGGAGGTCCATACAATGAAACAATTAAAAGCAACGATTATGAAGGCCAACATGTCTGATCATACAAAACAAATGTATGAGGATGAATTTTCATACGAAAAAGATGACATTGTCCCCCCGCCCTACCATATCAATGAATTAAAAAGCATGGCAGAATACTCAACGATTCTTCAGCAATGTATAGATGCGTATCGAACAAACATTTTAGGTTTTGGATTTGGGGTGGAATACGCCTTTGATTTTAATGCGGAAGATGTGAAACCGGTCAAAAAGAAGACAGCCGAGAAGGAATGGACAAGACTCGAAGAGTTTACGAAATACATGAACTATGATGAGTCTGCTGACGTAATTCTTGGTTATGTCCTAGAAGACCGGGAGAAAACAGGAAATGGCTTTTTAGAGGTGCTGCGGGATGGACAAGGAAAGCCGGCAGGAATCGAGTATTTGGATGCACTCCATATCCGCATTTGCAAGCTAAGTGAGCCAGTCGACGTCGAATTCCGCTACACAGAAAACGGCGAATTAAAGACGATGAATCGCAAGAAACGATTCCGAAAATATGTGCAGGTCATCAATGAGAAGAAAGTCTTTTTCAAGGAGTATGGTGATCCGCGCATATTAAATTGTGAAACAGGCAAGTACGATGATGCTACACCAGAACCGCTTCAAGCAACAGAAGTCATTCATTTTAAAATTGGCAGTGGGACGTATGGGATTCCCCGCTGGATTGGCAACATCGTCAATATGTATGGCGCACGAAAAGCAGAAGAGCTGAATTATCTTTATTTTAAGCAAGGACGGCATGTACCTGGTGCCATCATTGTCGAAAACGGCATGCTGTCAGAGACTTCTTATCAGCAGCTACAAGATTATATGGATGATATTGAAGGCTCTGACCATGCGCATAAGTTTTTATTGCTTGAAGTAGAAGGGCTTCCGACAGAAAAAGGATTAACAGGTGAAGAAGATGTATCAAATGTCAAAGTGAACTTTAAATCCTTGGCGGAAATCCTGCAAGAGGATGCGCTCTTTTTAGAATACGATGAAAAGACGAGAAACAAAATCCGCTCCGCTTTTCGTCTGCCGCCTATTTACACAGGAGAGTCACAAGATTATAACAAGGCCACAGCAGATACCGCGCGTAAAACAACGGAGGAGCAAGTGTTTCAGCCAGAGCGGCATCTTATTACAGGGAAACTCAATACTCTTTTTCTCCCGGATTTAGATATATGGCATGTCCGCTTTCTATTAAATGGCCCTGACTTTAGAGATCCATTAGAGATAGCGAAGGTTCTGACACCATTTATTCAGGCTGGGGCAGTATCGCCAAATGATTTACGAGATCTTGCGGGGCGTATTCTTGGCAAGACGTTAGAGGAATGGCCGGAAGAATTCTACCACCGACCTTTAGAAAGCCGCATAAAAACAGCTGATGGGCTGTCTCCATCTGAGCCAAACCGGCTAGAGAAATAGAAGGACGTGAGCTTTTTTTGAAAGGGGGTGAACATATGCCAAGGGAATTAAAAAACGCAAAAATTACGCATGTTTCCTATGTAGACAGGGCCGCCAACCAAAAGAAATTTTTCTTGATGAAAGCAAAGAAAAAGCAGCCTGACTTTCAAAAAGAAGTCAGTGTCCTGACGAAGGCAGAGGATGCCCATCGCCTCGTATATGGCGTCGTGTATGAACCAAATACACCTGATGCACATCAAGACTTTATGTCGGCCAAAGAAATTGAAAGAGCAGCACACGGTTTTATGAAAGATGCCCGTCACATTGATAAACAGCATGATTTTCAAGACGGTGTTGGCGAAGTCGTCGAATCATACATTGCCCCAGCGGATTTTGAAGTAGGCGGGGAGCTGATTCAAAAAGGATCTTGGGTACTTGTGACAAAGGCATCACAAGATATTTGGGACCAAATTCAGCAAGGCCACATTACAGGCTACTCAATGGCTGGAACAGCAGACATCATCGCAATAGAGGAACACGATCAGCTCCTATCTCAAGAAACGAACGAGAGAGGGCTTTTTTCTTTGCTGAAAAATTTCTTTTTGAAAGAGGAAGGTGCAAATATGCCACAACAATTTTGGAGCGTTTTAGATCATCTGCTGGAAACGTTGCAGTCAAGTGATGGTGATGAATCTAGCGTAAGAGCGGCACTTGAACAATTGATTCCAATTGTGCAGGATGTGTTGAAAACAAATGATGTCCTCCAAACGATTGGCGAAAGACCAGCATCCGTTCAAAAGCAAGATGCCGGATTAACGACTGATCAAGTACGCGAACTAGAAAAAGCAAAAATGGCCATCGACAACGTTTTACAACAAGCGGATAAACAAGGGACAGATCAAACAGGTGAAGAAGAACCTGTACAAAAAGTGCTGGAGCAAGTGGTTGCGCCAATTCGCCATCAGCTCTCTTCCTTAGAGAAATCAGCAGGCAGAGAAAAAGCAGCGATTCAGGATGTGTTTCAGCAACAGCTACTGCCTATTTCAGAGCGGATACACATGCTTGAAAAAGCGCGGGGCATTTCTAAACAAACAAATCACGATACACAAAATGATATGACAAAGCCCATATGGGATGGCTTACTATAAGCCTAAATAAGGAGGAAAAAGTGTGAGAAATCAAGAGTTGATTCGCAAGGCTGAAATGACACTTGCCAGCTTAAAAACAGGCGGTCTCATGAACGCAGCCCAATCCAACACATTCATTAGAATGATGCAAAATACACCAACCGTTTTAAATGATGCACGTATCATTCCAATGGAAAGTGATTCACAAAAAATCGAAAAAATCGGCTTCGGTCAGCGCATTTTACGCCCAGCAGAAGAAGGCAAAGCGCTTGATGCAAAAGACCGTGTTGTCCCAGCGACAAGCACTGTTCAGCTCAATGCAAAAGAAGTCATTGCTGAGATTCATATGACGTACGACAGCATTGAAAACAACATTGAAAAAGACGGGATTCAGCAAACCATTATGCAAATGCTGGCGGAACGAGCGGCAGTCGATATTGAAGAACTGATCGTCAACGGTGATACAACATCACAAGATCCATTTTTAGCTCAAATGGATGGCGTACGAAAACAGGCAGTTTCTCATATTGTCGATGCGAATGGAGCGGAAATTAGCCGTCAAATGTTCAAACAAGGCTATAAAGCGATGCCGTCAAAATATTTACGTGTACCTCAGGATTTCCGTTTTTATACATCCCCAAGTTTAGAGGTCGAGTGGAAAGACCAAGTAGCAAACCGTCAGACAGGTCTCGGAGATGCGGCGATTCAAGGCGGCCTTTCTTCTGCATTCGGTGTTCCGGTCAAAGGTCTTGCCAATATGCAGCCATATGATGAAGAAGGAACAGATGTATCAGATATTTTACTGACACATCCGAAAAACATTATCGTAGGGTTTTCTCGCAATATTCGCATTGAAGTAGAAAAAGATATTCGCAGCCGTAAGTTTATCATTGTTCTGACAGCGAAGCTCGACAGCAAATTTGAGGAAGAGGATGCTGTAGCCAAAGTAATGAAAGTGAAAGAGTAGGTGACAGCAGGCTATGATCATTTCTGCTGAGGAACTACAAGCCTATTCTGTATTTGATCGCGTGAAAAATCGTTCTGTAGAGAGACTAGCGGCAGATATTATTGAAGCAGAAGCAGCGGTATTTCAAATGGTCGGGCACGATTTTACACATGAAAAATATCAGCCCATTCCTGAAAAAGCAAGGATCGCCTTATTAAAAATGGCCCAGTATTTTGCCATGCTGAATGATGACGAATCCATGATGAAAGGCTTGACTTCAGAAAAAATGGGTGATTATTCATATGCAAAGGCAGCGGACAAAGTGAAAGGCAGACCTTATGTGTATGCCCTTCTTGTTGATTATATTGAACCTTCATTAACTGGCGGCAGCGCCAATTTAAAGGTGAGATCATTATGAGCTATGATTCTCTATTAACGGATCGCTGTGATCTTTTTCACTTGGAGAATGAGGAGGCAGTCCGCGGCAAATTTGGTATACCAGCAGGAGATCTGCAGACGGACCTCACTTATCCTGATACACCAAGTATGAGAGATGTGGCTTGCTATGTTGTAGAAAAAAGCCAGTCAATCGTGCAAGAAGAACCGAATACAGTTATCTATCAGTCCTATCTCGTCCATTTCCCTTTAGCAAGCGACATTCGCTTGCATGACAAAATGGTGTGGAACGGCATCTCACTCAAGTTGCAGCAGCCAAAAAGAGTGAAAAATCATCACATGGAAGTGATGGCCGTCAGAAAGGAAAACTTATGAAAATTGATGGACTTGACCGGCTGCTATCCCAGCTCCAACAGGCAAATAGTATCGGCTTAACGGCGCAATATCAAGAGTGGTTACAGGGAATGGGCTTACAGTTCCTAGACATCATTCAAGATGAAATCATCAAAGAAAAGGCTGTTGATACAGGCCGTCTCCTCAATTCCTTTCAAAAAGGTGACAAGGAGAATTACTTTCTCACTTCCCGAGGCGGGCTCACGCTAGAAGTGGGGACACAGCTTGATTATGCCTCTTACGTGAACGATGGACATGCCATTTCTTCAAATGGAGAACGAAGATGGGTGCCTGGCAGATGGAACGGCAGCCGCTTTGAATATGATCCGAATGCCAGTACTGGCATGATGCTTTCATCTCAATGGATTGAAGGAAATGGGTACTGGGATCATGCCGTCATGCTCTATGAACAAATGTTTGAACACTCGCTAGATCGAAAGCTTCAAAGCTGGATCGATCGACATTTTGGGAGGTGATGGAATGAATCAAGAAGTCGGGGCAATCATGCATTATATATACACACGCTTTCCTGTGAAAATGTATGATCGTCTTCTGCCAGAGCGTTTCCAAGTGCCATCTGTTTATGTGCCGCCAGTGACTGTCATTAGTGGTCCAGATACAGTGTCTACTTTTATGAAATCTTATTCGCTGCAAGTGAAAGTGTTTCATATGGATACAGAAAAAGCGCATGATGCGGCGGAAACAGTCGTCGATGCATTGCTTGCTGATCGTCAAATCATTCAGATGATCAGTGAAGATGGAGAGGTGCTTGATGATTATGTCCGCATAAAAAGAGTGGAAACAAGAATCATAGATCAAGGTGTAGCAGCGATTGTCCTGACGTGGGATAGCAGCTATTGGTACAACCGAGATAAACAGCCAAGCCTAGAAGATATCAATTTTTCAGATGGGGTGATCAAACGTGAGCAAGACTAAAAAAACACAGCTCGATCAAACAGCGGGCGAAGAAAAAGAATTTGGCTTTTCATTTGAAGCCTTAAAAGAGCACAGCAAGGATCTTTTTGGGGTAAAACCAGAAATCCTTGAAGGTGCTCTTTTTTATATCAAACATCAACCAATTACAAAAACAGAAGCAAAGAAGCACATCGATGCTTTTTTGTCCAAGGAGGTTTAAAGGATGAACGGAGGCACTTTTACACCAGGTACAGAGAAAAAGCGTCCTGGCATTTACTTTAATTTTAAAACAACAGCAGAGCAGCGAATTACTTTAGGCGAGCGAGGAACAGTTGCACTTCCTCTTGTCATGAGCTGGGGAGAACCAAAAACCTTTATTTCCGTTTCCGATATGGAAGACTTAAATAAAAAGGTCGGGCTTAACATTGATGATAAGTCACTTCTTCTTTTCCGTGAAGCGAAGAAAAAAGCGCAAACGGTTCTACTTTATCGTTTAAACGAAGGAGAGCCAGCCAAAGCGGAAATTGCAGAAAACTTTGTGGTCACAGCCAATTATGGTGGTCAAAAAGGAAATGAGATCACCATTCAAGTGGCAGAAAATGTACTCGACAGCACAAAACGTGACGTCATCACCTATCTTGGAACAGATATTGTCGATAAACAGGTGGTCACAGATGTCAAAGATCTTGTGAAAAACAAATACGTTCAATTTTCTGGTGAAGGCGAAGCGGTCATTACTGCTGGCGCGGCTTTAAGCGGCGGGAAAAACGGTGTGGCAAGTGTCGCAGATTATACAGCTTTCCTAGAAGCAGCTGAAACGGAATACTTTGATGTCATTGCACTCCCAGTCGATAATAGTGAGCAATTAAAAGCAACATTCGCGTCATTTATTGAGCGTTTACGTGATAAACAAGGACGTAAGGTACAAGGCGTTGTGGCTAACTATGCAGCTGATCAAGAAGGAATCATCAATGTCACAAGCGGTGTTGTTTTAGAAGACGGAACAGAACTGACGCCTGCTCAAACAACAGCTTGGGTCGCAGGAGCAAGTGCAGGAGCGAATTTTAATCAGTCACTGACCTTTGTTGAATACGAAGGCGCAGTCGATACATTAGAGCGTCTTGATAATGATCAAGTAGAATACCGTTTATCACAAGGAGAGTTTCTTTTCACTTTCGATGCAAGAGACCGCACGGTGAGCGTTGAAAAAGATATTAACTCTTTGACAAGCTTCACGGTTGAAAAGAACCAGCAAATGGCGAAAAACAAAATCATCCGTGTGCTAGATGCAATCAACAATGATTTAACATTTGAACTGAAAAATTTGATTAAATTACGCAAAGCCAATGGCAATGACATTCCAGCATCAGACGACGGTGTGCAGCTTGTGAAAACACTGATTACACAGTATCTCACACAACTTCAAGATGGAAGCGGCATTACAGGCTTTAACTCAGAAACAGATATCGTCATTGGCCTCAATGAAGATCGTGATGGATTTATCATCGATTTAGCAGTACAGCCAGTAGACGCAGCAGAAAAATTCTATTTCAATGTGGAGGTGAAGTAAGATGGCTTTTAAAGCGCAAAATACAATCTCAGGTAAAGAAGGTCGTCTTTTCTTAGAAGGTGAGGAGCTTGCCTTTATCAAAACGTTTGAAGCAAACGTGGAGAAAAATAAATCAGAAGTGAATGTGATGGGCCGCCGAATGACTGGTCATAAAACAACAGGGGCAAACGGAACAGGAACGGCAACATTCTATAAAGTTACGTCACGTTTCGTTCAACTTATGCTCAACTATGTGAAAAAAGGGGAAGATCCTTATTTCACTCTTCAAGCGGTAATTGATGATAAATCATCAGGCCGAGGCACAGAGCGTGTGACATTATTCGATGTCAACTTTGATTCAGCTAAAATTGCTGGACTAGATGTCGATTCAGAGGCACTTGAAGAAGAAGTTCCATTTACATTCGAAGACTTTGATCTGCCTGAAAAGCTGAAGAATTCTTTCTAAGAAATGTGGAGGAAATTAGCTAATTAATTAGCTAAATAAAAACCAAATATGCTATAATGCAAATGTAATGAAAAATGAATGCATTTGTAATGCACATGGCATTCAATAACACACAAAATGATGTTTACATGCAAAGCGATTTGCATACAATAAAAAGAAGCCAGGATGCGCTAACATCCCGGCAATGTACAATGAGGCCCTTCAAGGGACTGGCTTATCAATTAGATAGTTTTAAGGATAGACTTTCCCTTTCACCTACCAAAGCTCAAGGGGGAGTCTATTTTTTGTTTATATACGTCAACAAAGCAAGGATAAACATCCCGAATAAAAGCATTAGGGAAATCGCTTGGAACGTTGACATGAGCATCACCCCCTTCCTATCGGGGATGAGCCAGACACCCTTGAGCAAGCCGTTCAATTGTACGAGTTATATTATACATGAAAAGATTGGAAAGCACATTCAAAAATGGATGTGCTTTTTTGTATTCAAAAAACAAACAAAAGGGAGTTTTTAAACATGAGCGAAAAACAAACATTTGATCTTTCATTTTTTATGCCAGGACAAACAGTAGAAGCAGAAGAGGTCAAAGTACCAATTTCTAAGCGTTTTGTTGATAAAAAAGGGAATGTCATTCCTTTTGTCTTCAAAGCGATTACTACGGAACGTATTGATGAACTGGAAAAAGAAAACACAACGTTCAAAAATGTCAAAGGCAGAGGCCGTGTGAAAGACTTAGACAGCCAGCGCTTCTACGCACGAATTGCCATTGAATCGACGATTTATCCAGATTTCCGCTCAAAGGAATTAAGAGAAGCCTACAGCACACAAGATCCAGTTGAAGTTGCAAAACGTGTTTTATCTGTCGGCGGTGAATACGCAAACTGGTTAAACAAAGCCATTGAAATCAACGGATTTGAAGACGAAATTGAAGATTTAGAAGATGCAGCAAAAAACTAATAAAAGATGGGGATAAGGAAGCAGTGTTTTTATATTACGCCATGCATGAGCTTCACTATTCCCCATCAGAACTTCTCGATTTATACGAAGCACCCAGACAATTTAAGGCATTCTTATTCGGACTCATCAGCTACAAGCTCGATATGCTAGAAAAAGAAGCAAAGAAAGGAGGGAAATAAACTGGCGAAGCTCACTGCACGATTTGAATTAGAAGACAAAGTATCAAAGAAGCTGTTGCGCATTCAAAAACGTTTTCAAACGTTTGAGAAGCAGCTCAAACCATTTAGAAAACCGGTGAAAATAAGCCTGGAAATGGATGAAAAGAAGCTAAGGAACCTCAATTTATCGATGAGAAGGTTTTCTGTATTGTCCATGAAGCTAGATCAAGGAATCTATCGTGATCTCAAATCATTAACAAACCAGCTGAACATGATACCGAAACAGATGGTCATATCGATTCAAGCAAAAGGACTAGATGTCATTAAATCCAGTATAGATCGATTGAAACAATCCGGAACAAGTCCAATCCTGGTGACGTTCAAACTGAATGATCAGTTGTCAGGAAAAATGTCATCAATCAAAAAATCAATCCTTCAGCTCATGAACAGAACGTACTATATGAGATTAAACATGGTTGACCAAGCCACCGCTGCCATTCAACGAATCAAAAAGACACTCAAAAGCTTGACAATGGCTAAACACGAAATCAGAGTATCTGTTCAAGACAATGCAAAGAGTAAGTTGAAAAAACGAGATCAGGCAGAGTCAGTTGTGAAAGAACAAAACATAAAAAAAGAGCCTGAAGCTGTTAGTCCGCCAGTTAAAACGGATGAACCTAAACAGGGTTGGCTCCAGAGCCTTGCTAATAAAGGGTTAAATGAAATTCAAAAATATGCAGGTGATGTTGCAGACAAGGTGAAAGAAAAATTAAGTCCTAGAAAATTTTGGGACGAAAAGGCACTTCCTTGGGTTGAAAATAAAATGGAAGAGTACAAGCAAGATGTGATCGGAAGAATAAAAGAGAAGATTAAATTTAATCCTGAAAAAAAACTAGATGAATTGGTGACCAATGTATTAGATCGTCTCTTTGGTGCAGGTGATCAATCGAATGGAAGTAGCACTCCAGCGCCAACAACAGCGCCAACAACAGCGCCAACAACAGCGCCAACATCCACACCATCAAATTCAGCTCCCAATAATAAATCTAAGCCGCGAGGTGGTAAAGGTTTGTTTCGCAATAGTTGTTGTCCCTGTTGTGCAAGAGGTTTAAGCAGGGGAGGATCTACTAAAACTAAAAATAGAAATGGTCAATCACCAAGACAACCTAGAAATCCAAATGCCACAACAAGAACCGAAATGAATAGAAGACCTCCAAGTAAATTAGGGGATGCGTTGAAAAATATCGGTAAAGGGAGCGGTAAATTATTAAAGAAAGTACCTATTCTAGGCAGTGTACTTAGTGCAACAAATCTAATTGGTATGAAAAAAGAGAATGCTGGTGAAAAGATCGGTGCGACTGGAGGAGGAATCGCCGGTGGAATGGCAGGTGCTGCAGCAGGTGCTGCTATTGGCAGTGTAGTTCCAGGGGTAGGTACAGCCATAGGCGGCTTAGTAGGCGGCATCGCTGGAAGTATGGGTGGAGAATCTATCGGTGAAACAATTGGAAAATGGTTTGATGGCGGTGGATTTGAGAAGATTGGCCAAAAGGCCATTGAAATCAAAGATCAAATTGTTGAAGTGTGGTCTACAGTTGCGGACTGGTTTATACAAAATGTGTGGACACCATTAAGCAGCACGGTTGGCACAGTAGCAACCACAATCTGGTCAAGTCTAGTCAATGCATGGACATGGATACAAGAAACATTCAGTGCAGTTGCGGGCTGGTTTATCGAAAATGTGTGGACACCGTTAAGCGATACAGTTATTACGGTAGCAACCACGATCTGGTCAAATCTAGTCAATGCATGGACATGGATACAAGAAACATTCAGTGCAGTTGCGGGCTGGTTTATTGAAAACGTTTGGACACCGCTAAGCGACACAGTCGTTACGGTAGCAACCACGATCTGGTCAAGTCTAGTCAATGCATGGACGTGGATACAAGAAACATTCAGTGCAGTAGCAGGCTGGTTTATTGAGAATGTGTGGACACCGCTAAGCAGCACAGTTGTCACAGTCGCTACGGGGATTTGGACAGCATTATCAAATGCGTGGAAAACCATTCAATCAATTTTTGGAGCAGTATCCTCTTGGTTTATGAACAATGTATGGAATCCGCTTGTAGAAACGGTTGGAACCATCAAAGATAGCATTGGGAAGAAGTTTGAAGAAGCGTATAAAGTGGTGACAGATATATGGGATGGATTATCCAAATGGTTTAAAGATAATATTCAGACACCGATCGTAAAAGTGGCAGGTGCCATAAGTAATGGTTTTTCTGCAGCATTTGGTTGGGTTCAAAAGATTTTTGAAAAAGCAGGCGGTATTGTAGATGTTGTAATAAATTGGATCGTTGGAAAGAAAAAACCTGATAATAATGCAACAGGCGGCTATATCACCCAGCCTACCTTATCATGGATTGGTGAAGCGGGTAACGAATTTGTCATTCCAACTCAAAATAACCGGGGCCGTGGGAAGATGTTGCTTGCACAAGCTGCTTCTCATCTTGGAATGTCTGTTGTGCCAAGCAGCAGCGGAGCAGCAAGTCCAGTTTCTAGCTCTCCAGCTTCAATAACGCCGAATGCTCCAGCAGCTCCAACTGCTTCTGCCGGTTCAATTGGTGGAACGGTTTCAATGAATGGAAACATCCAATCTGCCAGCATAGGTGAGCAATTTAATCATGATTTTGAACAAGGGCTGAATCAAAAGGTGGTTTCACTTGATCAATGGAAGCAAAAAAACATTCAGCAGCCATTTAATCAAATGACATCAGATTCAGGAAAGTACGGACAACAAACGGTATCGGCATTTGCTACTGGCCAGCAAATGACACCAACAGGAACTGATAGCTTTTTGCAAAGTTGTGTAAAAGCACCATACCAACAAGTGATGACAGCATCACCAACTTGGGGTTCTGGAACTGTTAGTGGCTTTGCAACAGGTCAAAATGCCACATCAATTGGCACAAGCCAATACGTAGACCAACACGTCAAACAACCATTCCTGCAAGCCAAACAAGAATCACCAGGATGGGGTTCAGGAATGATCGACGCCTTCAATAGCGGCATGCGTTCAAAAGCAAGTGAAGTCACACAAGCTGCCAAAGAAATGGCGAAGAAAGTGGAACAGGCGTTTAGAGAAGAACTAGATATTCATTCTCCTTCACGTGTCATGATGAGTCTAGGGAAATTCGCATCGATTGGTGTCGTCAAAGGGCTCGATTCAGTTGATGTGAAAAAGTTTGCTGAAAATCAAGCGGGTTCATTAATCGGAGCGTTCAGCGGTATGGGTGCTTCAGGTCTTAGTGTTCAGCAATGGCTCATGGCAGCTCTGATGGCGACTGGCACATCGATGAGCTGGCTTCCAGGTCTTATGACAATCGCTCAGCACGAATCAAATGGTAACCCGAAAGCCATCAACTTGTGGGATTCCAACGCCAAGAAGGGAACGCCTTCTAAAGGGTTAATGCAAACCATTGGGCCGACCTTCCATTCCAATAAAGGCAAGGGCATGAATGATATTTGGAACCCAATTCATAATGCCGTAGCAGCCATTAACTACATTAAGGGCAGATATGGAACAGTCTTCAATACACCGGGATTACGGAGTATGAGAAGAGGCGGTCCTTATAAAGGCTACGCCAATGGCGGATTGATTACTCAGGAGCAGGTAGCTAGAGTCGGTGAAGGAAACAAACGCGAATGGATTATTCCAGAAGAAAGAGGCATTCGCGGGAGATATTTATTGACGCAGGCAGCCAAGGCACTTGGGATGCAAGTCTATGATCCATCAAATGCATCTGCTCCTTTACCAGAATCACAGATGCAGCAAGTCACCTCAGCACAGCGAGCTGGGACTGCAACAACGTCAGGCAATAAACAAATCACCATCCAGTTCAATGGTGATCAGCATTTCCATAATGGACAGGATCAGCAATCGCTTGTCGAAAAAATTAGACAAATGCTTGTAGACGAACTGGAAGTAGAGCTTCAGACAGGAACGAAAGGGGTCGTGATCGATGGGTAAATCAGTGTATCAATTGTGGATTTCCCAAGGCAAGGAGAAGTTGCGATTCCCTGTGCTTCCATCCGAACTTGAGATCACAAATAACGTACAAAATGAAACGGTGAAGGTCTCCTCTTTTGGAGAACTGACTTTTATTGATGTACCATCGGCTAAACAAGTATCATTCACCTCATTATTTCCTAAGAAATATTCGCCAATTGCTGAATATAAAAGCATTCCATCACCAGAGAATGCAATAGCGAAAATTGAACGAATGATGCGTTCAAAGAAGTCTGTGCGACTGATTGTGACAGGGACTAAAATCAATATGACGTGCAGCATTGAGAGCTTCACACACAAGGAAGGGTCTTATGACATAGGGGATCGTGAATTTACGATCGAGTTAAAGGAATATAAAACCGCATCGCCTAGGAAAATCAAACGAAAGAAAAAAGCAAAACAAACCAAAAAGAAAAGACCCTCAAAAACACCACCAAAATTGTACACTGTCAAAAAGGGAGATACTCTGTGGGCCATTTCAGGCCGTTTTTATGGCGATAGTACAAAATGGCGGCGTATTTGGAATGCCAATAAAGCAGCGATGATCAAACGAAGTAAACTCAATATTAAACAGCCGGGATATTGGATTTTTCCAGGGCAAAAATTGAAAATACCACAATAGGGGGGCTGACATTGATTGAGCTTTTTGCCATCAGAAGCGGCACGATGTATGAGCTTGTCACAGAGAGTGTGACACTTCAGGGGCAAAGGTATCAGGCCCCTCGCTCTATTCAGGCGAATATTATCACAAAGCAAGGCAGTCAAACATATTACCGTGTCTCAGAAGGAGACACGGTTCTTTTTAAATGGAAAGGAAAAGAGCTGTTCAGAGGCATCGTGTTTTCTAGGACGCCTGTTGAAGGAAAGCTGACCTTTACCGCATACGATATGCTCCAATATTTAGTGAAAAACCAAGATGTATATGTTTTTTCAAATCAACGGGCAGATCAAATTTTGAGGCGGATCGGGGCAGACTTTCAAATTCCTATGACATCCATCGCAAATACAGGACATGTCATGAAGTCTCTCGTTTTTAAAAATGACACGAGTTTATATGACATCATTTTAAAAGCATTGAAGGAAACGAAGCGGCAAACCGGTAGAAATTATCAAATTTTTTCTGCTAAAGGCAAGATGGGGCTGAGAGCTTGGCCCGATCCAGAGGACGTGTGGGTCATTGAATCAGGCGTCAACCTCATCGGTTATCAGTACAGCACCTCCATTGAAGAGACAGCAACACGTGTGAAGATGCGCACGTCTGTAGACGAACAGGGGAAGAATAAGAAAAAAGGTAGCAAATCAGATATTGTGGTGATCGAACAGGATAAAGCGGGTCAGAGTCAGTACGGCATTTTACAGCATGTGGAGACGGTCACAGGTCAAATCAACCAGCCGCAGCTTCAAAAAAGAGCGAAAGTACGCCTAGCTGAGAAAAAAGGCGTCAAACAAGAAGTGAAAAGCATACAAGCACTCGGAATCCCTGAACTGCAAAGCGGTCTGCCAATCTATTTGAAAATCCCTGAAATCAACATCAAAAAAACCTACTGGATCGATCAAGACAAGCATGAATTCAATGGAGTGAAGCACACCATGACAATTGACGTCGTTGAGAAAAATTCCATGCCAAAGGGTGATCAAGCATGAGATTAAGTGAAGCAATTAAACGACTCGCTGTCAATGCAGTAGATGCAGCTTCTCCAATTGATCTGGTGATTGGAGAGGTCACAATGGCTTCGCCTCTTCACATCCGATTAAATGAAAACAGTAAGCTGATCATTCCGGAAGAACTGCTTATTTGGCCTAAACGCTTAAATAAGGGTGAGGATGATGAGTTGAAAAGGGGAGACAGCATTATGGTACTTGCAATGGCAGGAGGGCAGTCCTTTTACATCATCGACAAATTGTAAGGGAGGTGATGAACGTGGCACTTTCACCAGAGGAAGAAATCGAGGAAACAGAGGAAGATGAAGAGGTAGAAACCTCGACGACGTATCGCATAGATTTTGAAAATGGCAGGCTGACAAATGAAGCCATTACAGGCATTGAATCGATCCGTCAATTTATTTATATGACATTGCGAACAGAGCGCTATGCACATCCCATTTACAGTCACGACATTGGCACTGAAATTCAGGAGCTATTGACCGATACAGAAGCAACAGATGAATACAAAGAAATGGAGATTCCAAGATTGCTAGAAGAAGCATTGGTCGTTGATGAGCGGATTGATCATATTGAAGAGATAGAGGTCACGAAGCAAAATGATGCCTTTCAAGTCAAACTAGCCATTGTCACAGATGAAGGCACATTAGAAATAGAGGAGGTGATGGAGGGAGATGTTTGAGGAGCAAACGTATGAGGCGTTGATGGAAAGAATGCTGGATAGGCTGCCAGATGACATAGATAAAAGAGAAAACAGCGTCATTTGGAATGCCTTGGCGCCTGCTGCTGCTGAACTGGCTCAGTCGTATATTTGGCTTGATCAAGTGTTTGAGCTTGTCTTTGCTGATACAGCACAGGGGGAATTTTTAGATCGACGAGCGGCTGAAGTAGGGATTGAACGAAAGCCAGCCACCAAAGCGGTCTGGTCCGTAACCATTCAACCAGAGAACGTAAACATTCCAGCAGGATCAAGATTCTTTATTGAAGATGTTTATTTTCAATTTTCAAAGGACGGTACACTAGAATGCGAGACAACAGGTACAGCCGGCAATGGGCAATTAACAGGTCAGCCGCTACTATCGCTTGATACAATTCCGGGTCTAGAGTCGATGATCATGAAGGAATTGGTGATACCAGGGCAAGAGGAAGAAGATGATGCGTCATTATACGATCGGTATTTAATACGCGCAAGGCGAGAGGCTGTCAGTGCCAACAGAGCACATTACAAAAAGTGGGCCGAGGAAGTGGTTGGTGTCGGCAGAGCGAAAGTGTTCCCGCTATGGAATGGAGAGGGAACGGTCAAAATTGTCATCACAGACGGCAATCTAGATGTAGCCTCTGAGCTTCTTGTCAAAAGGGTCCAGGAGTATATTGACCCTGTACCGGGAGAAGGAGAAGGGCAAGCTCCTATTGGTTCAAAAGCAACCGTGGAAAGTGCCAAGTGGCTAGATATTGACATAGAAGTGTCCGTCGAACTTCAGATGGACTGGACACTTGAAGGTGCGCAAAAAGAAATAGAAGAAAAGGTCAAAGCACTGTTAAAATCAATCGCATTTGAAAAAAGTACGATTCGAATGTCCGCCTTAAATGATATTTTGTACCATTCAGAGAGCGTGTCCGATTATGCAAACGTCTTATTGAATGGGGAGTCAAAAAACTTAGTATTACAAGACATTGAGATACCACGTCTGAGGCAGGTGAAGGTTATTGAGCAAACTTGATGAAATGAAAAACTACTTGCCGCCATATTTCACAGAGATTTATGATGTGGATCATTTACTAAAAACGGAGGCGCCAGAGTTTGAACAATTGGACGAATCCATTTTTGATGTAACGGATCAGTTCTTCCCTTTAACAGCGACGTGGGGATTGAATCGGTGGGAGAGAATGCTCAAGGTGCAGCGAGAGTCAGATGATTCGATTGAGCTGCGCAGGGCACGATTACTCAATATGATGTCGAACATTCCACCAATTACGTATCTGTCATTAGAGAAATCTGTGAATCGATTTCTTAAAAATCCGAGTGCAATCATCCGTCTTACAGTCAACCGTTATCATTTTGCATTGCGTGTCAACCTGGACGACCTGCAAAACACAAGATATATCGTCGAAATACTCGAAACGTTAAAGCCAGCGCATTTGGCGTATACGTTCACCGCCATTCATCATACAGATGTTCATGAAAAAAATGATCATCACCAGCGGCTCACACTGCGAAGCAGAGTGGGCTTTTTCGATCATATTCCAATTTTACTCAATGGTGAATTCGTATTAAATGGAACGTTCTATCTTAGCGGGATACGAGGTACTACGGAGGTCCCAGCTCGTTTTCGGCATTCATTAAAGATGAGAATGCCGCTTCAACAAGAGAAAGAAACAGCATATCGTCTGAATTATGTCATGACTGGAGCATCGTATGAAACGAAGCAAGCAGCTACGCTGACTTTGCGCGCAAAGAACCAGCTTTCACATCACGCGAAAAAGAGGATGACGTTCCGCTTACCAGTACATGTTCAAAATGAACAAGGCGGCAGTTTACTGATCAAGGAGCATTACTGGATTCTCGATGGATCCGTTCCGCTTGATGGATCAAAAATGCTGGCAGCAACTTCTAAAAAAATAGATCTATAAGGAGGATCACAATGGCTGATCAATTAACCGTAACCACACTATATGCACGTCAACAAATGGCAAAGGCACGAGCAGAAGGAACAAAACTCACAAAAGTCGTCAAAATGGCGTTCGGCAATGGAGGAACAAAGGATGGAAAACCGATCTCTCTTGACGGAACCGAACAAGCACTCAAAAAAGAACTGGTTCAAAAAAATATTGATTCATTTACCTTCATGGAACCGGCAAAAATCCGCTACACCTGCACCATCGCTGAAGGAGAACTCGCAGGCGAAGTCATCAATGAACTAGCCCTTGTCGACGAAGCCGGCAAATTCACTGCCATCCGCACCATGACAGATAAACAAAAAGACGGCGACATCGAATTTGTTTTTGAGATTGATGATATTTATTAATGGAGGGGAAAAGAAGTGGACATAAAATCACCTTTACCGTTTGAAACCTCTGACAAAGCCCATGCCAACTTATTTAACCGGATGGTCGATACACTTGTGGAGAATGACAATGCGCTCAGTAGACAAATAGAAGGAATCACAAATGAAAGCTTGTTCATTTTAACAGGCGATCAAGCCATTCAAGATGCATCAGTCAGCGGTGAGCAATATCCAAATGGGATTACGTTGATGGCTATAGCGAATGATACCGGATATCCTACAAAATTAGGTTTTGTGAAGAACGAAAAAATAAATGAGTATCGTTTTATACAATATTATTATGGCAACGGTAATGAAACAACTAGTTATTTTACTAGTACTGGTATTTGGTTTAGACAATGGTATATAGCCTCAGGGTGGACAGAGTGGCACAAAATCTCTGGTTTTCTTCATACGAACATTGGTACAACTGGTAAGCAGTTGCTTAATAATGCTGAGCGACAAAAAATCCTTTTTAATCGAAAAATCAAAGATAGTCACAATAATTTTGATATAAAAAATAGTCGTTTTATTTGTCCGGAAAACGGAATGTATCTAGTAAACGCTGGAGTCTATATTGAGACGGTTCAAATGTATGCAAATTTTGAGCTGTCTATTTTTTTAAATGGTAAAAATTATAAAAATATATCTCATTATAGACATCTCCCTGCCACACCCTCTGAAACGGCAAAACTTGATATAGGTTTATATGGGGCTGCGAATGTTCCAGCTAATAAAGGAGATTACGTTGAAATTTACATGTATATAGGCTATGCGGGAAATTCTGATCGTTATATATCTGATAATTCAGGTTGGTACAACTATTTCGATATTACGGAATTAGGCGGCCGCAATTTCCCGAGAGTGTAGGAGGATTCAGATGATTTTATATGAAGCCATTAAGTATAAATACCCCGATGCGGACCCGCAAAAAGATTTTGAACTAAGAAATGATGGCGATGGTTCGTATTTAAACGAGTGGCATCTAGATGTGCCAAAGCCAACGGTAGAAGAGTTGAAAAAATGGTGGGAGGAATCCCAAGCCAACCCGAGGTATGAACCACCTCTTCCACTAGATTATCTAGCACAAGAAGTAGCCAAAGAAAAGCTAGTGAGAAAACAGCTTGAACACCAATGTGATCTTTTAACAAATGAACTAAAGGCGCTGAAAAATGAGATCCTCTTCATTAAAGGAGGGAGTGAAACATGAATTATTGGGTTATGGCATTATATTTCCAATGGGTGACACCTGAATTAGTTAAAGAAGCAGTTGAATTAGGTGATTGTTCGATGGAAGATCTAAATGCAGGATACGAGCAAAGGATGCTCACTTTAGAGCAGTTGCAAGAAATAAAACAAGCATCAAGAGTGAAAACTGAATAGAAATAAAAGGACCATACCTGATTTTTCAATGACATGTTCAAAGCACTACTTGAGAACGATATTAGAGCAGTTCTTAAAACATACAAATGATGCGAGAATACAGCAGCTAATACAAAAAAGCAGAAATGTGATGATTCACAGAGTGATTAGATAACATTATATAGTGGAAGGAAGCGTATAGTGATAATAGATTTGAAAGGAGAATGATCATGGAGATTAAGACACCACGTACTTTTAAAACAACTGATAAAGCCCATGCTGATCTATTTAATGACATGGTTGAGGCTTTTCTTGATAATGATGTGGGTCTATTAGAGTCAATCAATCAACATATGAAAGATATAAATCCACATGCATCTGAAGCAGAAAAGAAAAAATGGAACGATTCTCAGGGCTATAAAATTACAGCGGATAATGGAAGTCATTTAATTAATGTGCGAGCTGATGCTAGGATTTTTGATATGATAAAAGGAAAAGGAACGTGTACTTTTTATGCAGCTTCTGGAGTCGAAGATTCCCCATCAAATCTTTCATTGAGAGGATTACAGACAGTAGGCCAAGATAACATTGGTACTGGCTTTGCTGTAGATATTACTGGTAATGCTTATAGTTTTTACTATAATGCTGCAGATACTACTATTAACTGGACAAAGCTCCCGTCAAATGCTGAAAGAAATAAATGGAATGATGGGCAATTGTCTAAGATTACTTCAGATAATGGAGGGGTGATTCTATCTGTTTCAGATGGTGAAGATTTACTTGAAAAGGTTGTTTCTTTAGGCCCGAAGCATGGTACATTTTATGCCACAGGTAAAGCATTAAACAGCCCAACTACAAGATCATGTCGTGGTATGTATCATTTTACTTCTCAAGATAGTAATGGAAAAGGTACATTTGGATGGGTCATAGCAATAGATTATAACAATTACATGTATACAAATTATCTTGATTTAAATTTGGGGTGGCAAGGCTGGAAACGTGTTTTAACAAAGGAGGATATGGATAATACTTCTTTTGTTGATACGTATGATCTCGATAATTCTTCTGTATCAGCCGTTGAAAATGTTCCAACAAAACTTAATTTTGGTGATACAAGATCAGACGATTTAGGAGAGTATAATCGTTCGCGAGCTGAAATTACACTGAAAAATAATGGTCTGTATTTAATTAGGCTTTATCTTAATAGCAATAACATTCCTGTTGGATCAGATAGCATTTTGTCATGTTATGTGAATGGTACAGAATTTCAACGATTAGGTAATTGGAATCCTGTTATCTCATCAAGTATATGTGTATTGTACCTTCAACAAAAGTTTAAAGCGGGGGATAAGTTAACATTTTATATTACACCCAAAAACACTGGAAGAACTATTACAGTAAATAGGGCTTATGTTACTTTGTCACAGCTAAGATAGGATTATTTGAAAAATAAAGTGTGTGTGCAAATCGGTGGAAGCTGTCGTTCAAAACTTAATGACGTTCACTTTTACTAGATTCTATTTTATGTGTTCAATACAACAAAGGAACGAGAACAGAAACGCAATGCACAATACATGTTGTTAAAATTATTGGGACAAATTGCAGGAAGAAAGAATGAGTTTGACTCTGTTGTTTTTACAATAAAGGAAGGGAATAGACCCATGCAATCGATCCACTTTATTGGAGTGGCGTCAATCATAGGTAAGGGCAGACGTGACAAATTAATATTATAAAAATCAGGATATTTAAAAAATATGTACTTAATATTGTTCTAATGACTTGAATCCTAATGAATTCATCACGTTTGGTTCCAAATCTAAGAACGAAGTGAAATAACTGATTTTTATCATAACATCACCTAATTCGTAATGTTTTTTGGAAGGAGAATAAGATCATAAAAACACCTCAACCTTTTAAGACGAGCGATAAAGCTCATGCAGATCTCTTTAACGATTTAGTGAAAATTTTAATTGAAAATGATCAGGAACTACTAGAACAATTCAACCTTCATACGAGAGATCCAATTCGTCACGTATCTGGTTCAGAAAAGAAAAAATGGAACGAATCTCAGCTATATAAACTGACAAATGATAACGGGTCCCAATTGATCAATATTCCTGCTGGTGGCAGTATCTATGAGGGAATTAAAGCGCTAGGGGCTTGCTCATTTTATGCGCCAGGTGGTTCTGGAGTAGTCGATTCCCCAGCTATAGGCAATGCTGCACTAAGAGGCTTTCAGTTTGTAGGTCAAAATAATATTGGCGTAGGAATTGCAATTGATACATCAGGCAACTCATTTTGTTTTTCCTATCATGTGAATGACATCGGAATCAACTGGATGCAAATGCCGACTCAAAATGAAAAAAACAAATGGAATGCAGGACAATTGTCTAAAATTACTGCTGACGATGGAAAAGCTTTTGAAAGAATTAATGCAGATGATCCTAGTATTTTAGATAAGCTGATAAAATTGCCGGGAGTTCATTCATGGTACATTCATGAAGCACATCCAGATCTTCCGACAAGAAGTTCAATGAGGGCGTTGTCTGTTTTTAGTGAAAATACCTATGGATGGGTCATCGGTGCAAACAATACAGGAGATGTCTATATTAACCGTTCAACAACTGATGTAACGGGTACACAACAAGAGTGGAGCGGTTGGAAACGTCTTAATGACCATAACCTATTAAATTCAAAGGGATTAAGACTTTCCATGTCAATAGGAACTGATATTTTAACGCTGCCATCCGGCTTTTACTTTGCAGTAGGATCTAATGTTGTAAATATGCCTGTCGATAATGATTCTTCTTGGTTTAATATTGATATCTTAGAAACGGTAAATGGTAGAAAGACTATTCATGTCATTAGAAGTTATGACAACACTCATTGGTTTGGTACTGTTCATACAGATGGTGTCTTTAAAGGTTGGAAAAAATTAGTGACTGATGCTGATTTTGAAAGTGTCAAGTGGCTAGATGTCACACTAGTCAATGGTTCCTCTATTGGAGACAGAGCGGTCCAATATGTTAAATGGGGGAACTTATTATTGTTGAGGGGTCACCTAATAGCAAATAGAGAAGTGATCTGTGGAAGTATTCCAAATACAGGATTACCCGATAAAGGCATAGTAGTATCAGTTCCCGTATCAGGTACAACGGGTCATAGTAAATTATATATCTATAATACAGGAGAGCTAAAACTAACTGGTTTACATGCAGTGAATAACAGTGCAGTAACTGGCTACTATTTAGACATGGTTGTTCCATTAAATTAAGGAAGTGATACAAATGATACAAGCCTATGAATACAATCAGCAAAATGAATTGATCAGACCTATCGAAGTGTTCGAAAGGGATGATGAAGGAAATTATATTATTCCAGAGCAATGCACAACAATTGCACCACCCAATAATCCTTCTTTTTATAAGGCTGCATTTGATGTGAAAAAACAACAATGGTATGAATCAGCGACCCAAGAGTATATAGACAGCTTAAAACCGGCCCTTCTCCCGCCAAGTGATATAGAACTTTTAAAGAAACAAAATGCTTTGTTATCAAAACAATTAACGCAGCTATTAGCTATGCAAAAAGTAGGTGCTTCAGATTGATGTTTCCAACTGTAGCGGATATCAAACAATTCTGGGACTGGCAGTGTTACGGCCCAGAGGACATTGCATTTTATGTAAGCATTGGCTGGATCTCGGCAGAAGACTATCAAAATATAACTGGAGAAATATACGAAGCCTAATGGCTTTATTTTTTTGCCGGAAAGAAGGTGATTCAAATGGAAGTAGATGTCGTTCAAAACTTAATGACACAAGGCCCATTCGCCGTTCTCTTTTGCTGGATTCTGTTTTATGTTCTCAACACAACAAAAGAACGAGAAAACAAACTCAATGAGCAAATCGAGGCACAAAATGATGTGTTAGCAAAGTTTAGTGAGAAGTATGACGTCGTGATCGACAAGCTCGATAAAATTGAACGGAATTTAAAATAGGAGGAAAACATCATGAAAACATTCGACAAAGGCACTGTGATTCGCACAGTGCTTCTTTTTATTGCGCTTATCAACCAAACGCTTGTCATGTTTGGACAAACGGTGCTGCCGATTAGCGAGGAGCAAGTGCAAACCGCAGGAGAGGCACTATATGTGGCAGGTTCCACAATTTTCACTATGGTCACTGCCGTGATCGCTTGGTTTAAAAATAATTATGTGACCTATAAAGGTCAATTGCAAAAAGATGCCCTGAAACAAAGAGGGTTAACAAAATAATTCTTAAAGGAGAAACAATATGGTGAAGATCATTCAAGCACTCATCCCAAAACAGAATCGCAACAGACCAGGAAACAGGATGAAGCCGCTCTATATTACGGTGCATAATACATCGAACACTGGACGGGGGGCTGATGCGGCAAATCATGCAGCATTTGTTGCTCGGGCAAGTACCGGGGTTAGCTGGCACTACACGGTCGATGATCAGGTCATTTATCAGCATTTACCTTTAAACGAAAATGGCTGGCACGCAGGAGATGGCAGGGGAACCGGCAATATGAAATCAATTGGAATTGAAATTTGTGAAAATGCAGGCGCTAATTTTGAACAGGCTGTTAAAAACGCCCAATGGCTTATTCGGAAACTGATGGGGGATTTAGGAATTCCTTTATCAAACGTGGTGCCGCATAAGCATTGGAGCGGGAAAGAGTGTCCGCGTAAGCTGTTAAATCGTTGGGATGGCTTCAAGGCTGGTATTGCATCAGCATCTACAAGTCAAATGACAACAGCTAAACCTGTGAAAGAAACATCTATCAAAACCATATCAACGAGATCAACATCTAAAACCAACAAGGTCAAAAAAACATACAGTTTGCCTGCAGGTATTTTAAAAGTGACGAAGCCTCTTACAAAAGGGTCAGCTGTAAAAGCTGTACAACAAGCCTTAGCATCGATTTATTTTTATCCTGATAAGGGAGCGATCAATAATGGAATCGATGGGTACTACGGACCCAAGACTGCGAATGCAGTGTCTCGATTTCAAATGATGCATGGGTTAACCCCGGATGGCATATATGGTCCAAAGACCAAAAAAACATTAAGTAAGGTCATAGAAAGTTAACACATATGGAATGAATCAACCCTTATCTATTATAAAAAAGTAAAATAAAACCATTTTTGGCGTTATTTGTTGTATAATGGTAAAAATGAATGGAGGGGTTGTATGAAGCGGATAAGTGTAATGATGTCTCTTTGTTTCATTGTCATGTTCCATTTTAATATGGAAAAGGTTGCAGCTAAGACCATTTATCGAGAAGTAGAAGTTGATTTCATCATGACGGAACAGGAAAAATATCTGTGGGTACCAGGAGGTCAAAATAATCCTGAACAATATCCATCTACTCACGGCTACCAATTTTCTATACTAAATGCAGAGGGTTGTACTCTAGAGGTGACACTCTACAGAACATCCTTATCAGGAACGGATTTTCCGTCATCAGTCAAAGAGTATACAGGTAACCAATATGATCTAAGTGCAACAGACCGAATTTTATCAAGTGGGCGCTACATTTATAGACCCCATGGTATTAAACTGACCAAAAAAGAAGGCTGTGGGGATGTTGAGATAAAAGGAGTCTTTGGTTATCAAATTCAAGAACCAGACAAATAAGCTTTTATGAGTAAAATCAAATGAAAAAGCCTATCCATCATTGGATAGGCTTTTGATAATGGAGCATAGCGGGATCGAACCGCTGACCTCTACGCTGCCAGCGTAGCGCTCTCCCAGCTGAGCTAATGCCCCAAAGTATTACGACATAACTTATTATAATCAATCCTCCTGTAAAATTCAAGCTGTAAAACACAAACACCCCGGCTATTTTTCTTTCTGATCAATCGGAATATAGTCAAAGATGTCTCCCGAATGAACCGAGTGGGCTAATCGTCTAAGCCAGTCGTAGTAGGCTTTTGAGCTTTCAAGCTGTTCAATGAGCTGTTTCGCTTCCTCTCTTTCATGTTCCTCCGCCTGATCATCACGAGCTACACCTTGAAGGCGTTCTTGCGCTTCTTCAATCGCTGCTAGATTAACCTCGACCTCTCGTTCCCATTTTTGCGGGAAGAAGTTCATGAAAAACTTAAAAAAGTCTTTCTCAGCAACAAAGCTGTGTTTTCTTCGGCCGCGGTGAAAGGTCTTTTTGACAATATTCATGTCTTGCAGTTTTTTCACACCCGTACTCATACTAGGCTTACTCATTTGCAGCTCTTCACGCATTTCATCCAGCGTCATTTCCTCATTTAAATACATCGTCCCATATAGAATACCCGCACTTCTAGTAATGCCATAGAGATCCATTGTTTCAGCGATGGAATCAATGACGAGATCTTTAGCAGCTAAAATGCGTTCTTCTGCTTGTGGCTGTTCCTGCTTTTTCATCTTGTCCCTGCTTTCTATTAAGTGAATTCAATACGTTCAAAAAAATCTTTATGGACTATATGTTAACGAAAGAATGCAAAATGTCAAAATAAAAGAAGCATATCCCCCTTTGACAGAAAAATTTGAACATGTTAAGTTAATTATGTTCAAAACGTTAAATTTTTATTTAACAAACTTACCAAAGAGAATCAGAGGAGGTTCCTTCTATGAGTCAAACACTATTTATCGATGGACAATGGGTTGGCGCTAAGAGTGGCGACACAAGAGATATCATCAATCCATTTAATCAAGAAGTGATCGCGACAGTCAGTGAAGGATCAAGAAATGACGCGCAGTTAGCCATTAAGGCAGCGAGAAAAACCTTCGATCAAGGTGATTGGGCAAACATGCCTGGACTTGAAAGAGGAAATATTGTGTTTAAAATTGCTGAATTGATTAGGCGAGACCTAGATGAATTAGCCAAATTAGAATCACTTGATACCGGCAAAACATTAGAAGAAAGCAAAGCGGATATGGACGATATTGCGAACGTGTTCCAATATTATGCGGGGCTTGCTGATAAGGATGGCGGGGAAATCATTGTATCGCCTATTCCAAACTCAAAAAGTGAATTAGTCCGAGAACCTGTCGGTGTATGCGGTCAAATCACTCCTTGGAACTATCCATTGCTTCAAGCGAGCTGGAAAATCGCTCCTGCACTTGCAGCTGGAAATACAATCGTACTAAAGCCAAGTGAAATTACACCATTAACCACGATCAAAGTTTTCAAACTTATGGAAGAAGCGGGTGTTCCAGCAGGCGTTGCCAACTTAGTACTTGGACCTGGAGCAACTGTTGGAGATGAGCTGGCTGTCAATGACCAAGTCGATTTAATTTCATTCACAGGCGGTATTGAAACAGGTAAGAAAATCATGCAGGGAGCCAGCGGGAATGTGAAGAAAATCGCCCTTGAGCTCGGCGGGAAAAACCCGAATATCGTCTTTCAAGATGCTGATTTAGACGTAGCGGTTGACCAGGCAATGAATGCTGTGTTTTTCCATGCAGGGCAAGTGTGTTCAGCAGGTTCACGCTTGTTAGTGGAAGAATCTATTCATGATGAATTTTTAGAAGAACTGGTGAAGCGTACGAAAAAAATCAAGCTAGGCAACGGCTTTGATGAAGGAACCCAGAGCGGACCGCTCATCTCAGCTGAGCATCGAGAAAAAGTAGAAAAATACGTCAGTATTGGTCTAGAAGAAGGAGCAACCTTAGAGACAGGTGGGAAACGACCTGATGCAGAGGAGCTTCAAAAAGGATTCTTCTACTTGCCGACGATTTTCTCAGGCTGTACATCAGAGATGCGAATTGTACAGGAAGAAGTGTTTGGACCAGTCCTCACTGTCGAATCCTTCCGATCAGAGGAAGAAGTCATCGAGCTGGCAAATGACACGATTTATGGTTTAGCAGGAGCGGTGTGGTCTTCTGATATCGGCAAAGCCGAACGAGTGGCTCGTCAATTAAGATTAGGCACGGTATGGATCAACGACTTCCATCCTTATTTTGCCCAAGCACCGTGGGGCGGATATAAACAATCAGGTCTTGGACGTGAATTAGGACGTACGGGCCTTGAAGAATATACGGAACTAAAACATTTATATCGAAATACAAAACCAGAAGCGGTTCATTGGTTTAAATAAATATCACTTATCTGGAGGAGATTCTATATGACTTTAAATATGAAAATTGAAAGCATGCAAAAATTCCATACGTTTGAAATTCCGACTGTCATCAAGCATGGCATTGGGGCAGTGAAACATGTTGGGGAAGAAGTGAAAGCATACGGCGTTTCAAAGGTATTGCTTGTCACAGATCCTGGTATTTATCAAGCGGGTGTTGTAGATCCAGTGATTGCTTCATTAAAAGAAGCACAAGTTGATGTGGTTCTATTTAATAAAGTAGAACCAAACCCGCCAGTCCGTTTAGTGAATGAAGGATCTGCGTTATATGAAAAAGAAGGCTGTAATGGTTTAGTCGCAGTAGGCGGCGGAAGCTCAATGGATACAGCGAAGGCTATTGGTGTGGAAGCGACTCATGAAGGATCAGTTCTTGATTACGAAGCGGCTGAGGGGAAAAAACCGCTTGAAAATAGAATCCCTCCGTTAACCACCATTCCGACAACGGCTGGTACAGGTTCAGAGGTCACGCAGTGGGCAGTGATTACTGACGAAGAAAGGGAATTCAAATTCAACACAGGTGGCCCACTCATTGCAGCTCACCTAACAGTGATTGACCCTGAGCTTCATGTATCTATGCCGCCGCATGTGACGGCTATGACGGGTATCGATGCGCTTGCGCACGCGATCGAATGCTATACGATGAAGTTTGCTCAGCCAATTACAGATGCGGTAGCGCTCATGGCCATTGAATATGCTGCTCATTATATTCGCCGTGCCTTTGCTGATGGAGAGGATTTAGAAGCAAGATATGGAATGGCACAAGCTGCGATGCTTGCAGGACTTTCCTATGGAAGTGAATCAGCTGGTGCAGCCCATGCGATGAGTCAAACGCTTGGGGGTATTATTCCTGTCGCACATGGCCAATGTGTAGCGGCAATGATGGGACCTGTCATGGAATATAACTGGAAAGGGTACCCAGAGAAGTTCGCTCGAATTGCGCAAGCATTCGGAATTGATACAAGCAGAATGACAACAGAGGAAGCTGCAAAAGCAGCAGTGAATTGGATGTATGATTTAGTGGAAGACCTAGAAGTTCCTTCATTAGAAGAACAAGGTGTACCAAAAGATATGATCGACCGTTTATCTACAGAAGCAATGAAAGATCCGCAAACAGTTGGAAACCCAAGAGACCTGAACGAAAAAGCATACAACTGGATTTACGCTCGTTGCTTTGATTTAACACCTAAAACAGTGTAACAATGAAAAAAGGCTCCCAAAAGGGAGTCTTTTTTACATCTTATAGCTGTTCTTTAATTTCTTTAATTTGATGAATATGGCGCTTTTCATGTGCGCCGATAAAATCAAGGTATTGCTTTAATGAAAGTTCTTCAAATACAGGATGTGCAATCACGCGTTTGAAATCTTCCTCTATAAACGTTGATAAAATTTGATTTAATTTCTCACGAGCTGTATCAAGCTCATCTTTTAAATGTGTAGGTGTCACATGCTTGCGCTCTGGTTCAACAATACTAGGCGCGGTGGCTTTTCTTGAACGATCCTCTGCCATTTCCACCGGCTTTGGCTCATATTCTTTAATCGGTGCTTTTTTCCCCTCGGCAGCTAGATGTTTTGCTGCAACTAGGTCCATCTTCTTTAAATGATCTGCAACTTCTTGAATACTCCAAGTATCATCAGATAATTTTTGATTTAATTGTTCTTCGCTCAATCCTTGCAGCTCCTGCCACAATTCTTGTCTTGCTTCATGTAATAAACTCATTTCTCTCACCTCAAGATCAAATTTTATCATACTGGTACAAGACAATCATTCTTTAGCTATCCGAGAAATCCTTTAATGAATTGTGATGAAAAATGAAACCTTTACAAAAGTGGTTCGTATTACCTGTTAGAAGGAATACACTTGGATGTGAGCATAGTCTAAATGAATGAAAGGCTGCTCATTTCATAAAGAAAGGGTGAGGAAGATGGACGTGTTTGGGCTGCCTCTTCAGACGCTGTACTTATACATATTGATGGTATCAGGAATCCTGACGCTTGTTTTCGTCTTTTTTGGCGATGTATTTGATGGATTGTTTGAAGCGATTCCTGTCCCGTTCCTTCAACCAACATTGATCCTCGCATTTCTTACCTTTTTCTCGGCTGGAGGATTTATCTCTGAAAAAACAGCAATTGTAGGAAGTGGACTTGGCGCCGTATTATCTGCCATCCTCGCAGTGGTTCTCGTTACTTGTTTACATGTATTTGTCTTAGTCCCGCTTTCCTCTGCTGAAGAATCTCTTTCATATACGGAGGCCGACCTAAAAGGAAGAACTGGGGAGATCATTGTATCTGTACCAAAAGATGGGTTTGGAGAAGTGCTGTTAATTAGTAACAGCGGAAAAATCTCAAAGCCTGCCGTCAGTTTCGACGAAGAGGAGATTCCATATGGAACCCGGGTGCTGGTCGTCGAAGTGAACAAAGGCGTGTTATCTGTTATACCAAATGAAGAAATCTAGGAGGGAATGCTATGCCAGGAACAACCATATTAATTATTATTGGAATTGTGCTTGTGATTCTCATTGCACTTATTGGTGTATTTGTTTCGAAATACCGGACTGCTGGTCCAGATGAAGCATTAATCGTCACAGGAAGTTACCTCGGAAGTAAAAATGTCCACGTGGATGAAGGTGGAAACAAGATTAAGATTGTAAGAGGTGGAGGTACCTTTGTACTCCCTGTTTTTCAACAAGCAGAGCCGCTCAGCTTACTATCTAGCAAGCTAGATGTTTCAACGCCTGAAGTCTATACTGAGCAGGGTGTACCGGTCATGGCGGATGGAACGGCGATCATTAAAATTGGCGGATCAATTGAAGAAATCGCCACTGCTGCAGAGCAGTTTTTAGGGAAAACAAAAGAAGATCGTGAAAATGAAGCAAGAGAAGTACTAGAAGGACACCTTCGCTCCATTTTAGGGTCAATGACAGTTGAAGAGATTTATAAAAACAGAGAGAAATTTTCTCAAGAAGTACAGCGTGTCGCTTCTCAAGATCTAGCGAAAATGGGTCTTGTCATTGTATCGTTTACAATCAAAGATGTCCGTGATAAAAATGGCTATTTAGAATCACTAGGTAAACCTAGAATTGCTCAAGTGAAACGCGATGCAGATATTGCGACAGCAGAAGCAGATAAAGAAACACGTATCAAACGTGCAGAAGCAGATAAAGATGCGAAAAAATCTGAGCTTGAGCGTGCCACTGAAATCGCTGAAGCAGAAAAAATCAATGAGCTGAAAAGAGCAGAATTCAGACGTGAACAAGATACAGCAAAAGCAAGCGCTGACCAAGCGTACGATCTTGAAACAGCTCGTAATCGTCAGCACGTAACTGAACAAGAAATGCAAGTCAAAATCATTGAACGTCAGAAGCAAATTGAATTAGAAGAAAAAGAGATCCAGCGTCGTGAGCGTCAATACGATTCTGAAGTGAAAAAGAAAGCAGATGCGGACCGTTATGCTGTTGAGCAGTCGGCTGCGGCGGAAAAAGCGAAGCGTCTTGCAGAAGCAGATGCGAAGAAATACAGCATTGAAGCAATGGCAAAAGCAGAAGCAGAGAAAGTTCGGATTGACGGGCTTGCCAAAGCGGAAGCCGATCGTGCAAAAGGGGAAACAGAAGCAGAAGTCATTAGGTTGAAAGGACTTGCGGAAGCAGAAGCGAAAGAGAAAATTGCAGAAGCATTCGAACAGTATGGTCAAGCGGCGATTCTTGATATGATTGTGAAAATGCTACCTGAATATGCGAAACAAGTATCTGCTCCACTTTCTAACATTGATAAAATTACAGTTGTTGATACAGGTGGTAACGGGGAAGGCAGCGGCGCCAACAAAGTGACCAGCTATGCGACAAACCTTATGTCCAGTCTTCAAGAAAGTCTGAAAGCTTCCTCTGGAATTGATGTTAAAGAAATTATTGAGAATTTCTCTGGCAAAGGCAATGTGAAACAAAGCATCCAAGAACTGACGAATGAAATCAAACAGCCAAGAAAAAAAGAAATCGCTGATCGTCAAATAGAAGAATAAAAATCAAAAGACACCTTCTGATAGAGGGTGTCTATTTTACTTGGGGCACATGCCGGTGTCTTTTGATAGATGAAGAGAGATTCACAAGAATGCCTGCAGATATCATCATGAACACCAATGAAGATCCGCCGTAGCTAATAAAGGGAAGAGGAATGCCTGTAATGGGGAGAAGCCCAAAGACAGCTCCGAGATTAAAGGCTGCTTGAATCATAATTTGAAAAGTAAGCCCGATCGTTAATAGTTTTCCAAATGGATCTTGTAAACCTTGAACGATTCGAACGGCGCGATATATGATGAGTAGGTAGGCACCCATCACAAACAACAGCCCCATGATTCCCAGCTCTTCACTAATGATGGCCATAATAAAATCTGTATGGGCTTCAGGAAGAAACCCTAGTTTTTGAATGCTTCCGCCTAAACCATTCCCGGTAAGCCCTCCTGAATTCATGGCGAGATAAGAATGGATCAGCTGATAACCATCTCCATCCTCATACATGAAAGGATCACGAAAAGAAGTGATTCGTTTCAAACGATAAGGAGCGGTCACAGCAAAAAAAGTGATTCCTGCCGCAGCCGTCGAACCTAGTAGAATGAGGTGGCGTGTTCTAAGTCCAGCACATAATAAGACGATACCGCAGCTCAATAAAATAGAAACTGCTGTACCTAAATCTGGCTGTTTTAAAATCAATAAAAAAGCTAGACTTAAAAGAAGAAGTGGAGGCAATACTCCTTTTTTAAAGGATGTAATGTACGCTTGTTTCCTTGCATATACATAGGCAAAATAGATGATCATCACTAATTTCACAGCCTCAGACGGCTGGATGATCAGAGAGCCCAAATGAATCCATCGCTGTGAATTGTTTTTGACAACACCGATTCCTGGAAGTAGGACAAGGAGAAGACATAGCAGTGACAGCATCACAAGCCAACGAATCCATTTACGGTAAGCTTGATATGGAACCAGGGCCGCAGCGATGAAAAAGAAGAACCCAATCAAAAGCCATTGCCACTGTTTCATGAAGAAGTAGCTGCCCTGTCCATATTTTATTTCGCCTAAAGGATAACTCGCACTGTACACCATCAGCAATCCAAAGAAACAAAGACAAACAATCGTCCCAGCAAGAATGTGGTCGATTTTTTTTAGGTGAGAAAGAATCAATGACATCACCTTCAATCCCAGTTACGTCCAAACATGTAGGATGAGGACCTCAAATTGACACTAAACACAAGGCCAATGGCGATCATATTGGTTAAAAGCGCACTACCCCCATAACTGATAAAAGGAAGGGCAAGACCAGTCACAGGCATTAGCCCTACTGTCATCCCAACGTTTTGGAAGACTTGAAAGACGATCAGCCCAACCACCCCAGCACATATATAAAGCCCATAAAGGGTATTCGCATGCATAGCCACATGAATCATTCGATAGACCATCATAAGATATAAACAGATCAATAGGGAGGCGCCGATAAAACCAAATTCCTCGCCAATGACTGCAAATATAAAATCTGTATGGGCTTCAGGGATATTTCCCCCTTGTACTTGATTTCCTTTTGTATACCCGCTTCCTGATAATTGCCCTGACCCAATGCCAAGCATTGCTTGTTTCAGTTGATACCCATATGTCGAATCAAATTCATCAGGGGAGAGCCACCCATAAATGCGATCAAGCTGATGAGGTTTAATCACTTTTGTAAAGTGCTCAAAATGTTCATTGTGCAAGTAGGTCAAAAATGCAAGAAGCGCGAGAAAAGAAGCGATTAATGCAGCGATCATCTTACTTGAAATGCCTGACACAAGCATCAGTGTAAAAGCGATAGACAAGATCACAAGTGCCGTCCCCAAATCTGGCTGAATTAAAATCAGGAAAAAAGGAACAGCGGTCCAGCATATGATGTTCATTGTAGGAATCATGCTTTCTTTAAACGAAAAGCGCTGATGTTTGTATCGATTTAAAATAGCCGCTAACAGAAGAATGACAAAAATTTTCATAAATTCTGATGGTTGCACTTTCATGGGCCCCAAGTTGATCCATCTTTGGGAGCCATTTTGATTCGTGCCAAAAAAATGAACGAGAATGATGAGGAAGAGACCACCTGCAAATAATCGAAAAGATAACCGCTCAAGCAGTTCATAATCAAAGTAAGCAACTGCCGCCATAAGGCCAAAGCCGACGATATACCAGAAAACTTGTCTTTTGACGAAATAAAACATATCTTGCGTTTCATACTGTCCCGATCCGCTATACACAGCTAGTAGGCTGATCACAAAGAAGCAAATGACAGTGAATAATAATGCGAAGTCAATGCTGTTCTGTTTTTTCATGTCTCCGTCACCTGCTATGACCTATTTGTCAGCTGGTTTAATACGACCTGCACCGCTGCAGCGTCATCAATATAGCCGATCGGAAAAATATAATCTGGTATTAAATCAACGGGCATAATGAAGTAAAGTAATGCGCCTCCCATCAACATCAATTCTCGAGAAGTCCCCCGTCCGCTCATGAACGAGCAGTACATGCTTTTCAATTGATCAAGAAATGGCCCAACACCACTTATCGTATCTATCTTTTTTTCAAACTTTGCTGAGATTGTTTCTTTTCCCTCATCTGATTGACTATAGGTTTCATATTCATTTAACTTCTGTTTCAATTCATTCTCGCTGAACGTCCCGTCATAGACATCATGATCTTTCAGCGTTCGCTCAATCTCTTCTACTGCTTGAATGAACGTATTACCGTGAACTCTTTCGTTTTTAATTGAGAATCCGGCCGTGGCCAATAGATGATCTAAAGAAATGTGTAGAGCATCTGAAAGCCGCTGTAAATGGTTCAAAGTCGGTTTTCTTTTTCCGTTCATGATTCTAGACAGTGTCGCTTTATCAATTTCTGTTTGTGTACTGAGTTCTCTTAATGAAAGAGAACGTATTTGCAGTTGTTCTTTTAAAAACTGCCGAAGCTCAGTTGTTTTAAATTCCATCTCTTTCTTCACCCTTTCCATAAAGTTCAACTCTTCAATAGAAGAAGTCGTACCCAATATATAGGGGTGTTGACAAAAAGTCAACGAATATCCATTAGGGATTGAATTTTATAAAATAGCAACTTATCATATGAAACATAGAGTAGGAAATGGCTAAAAGGGGTGTGCAGATGAAGGTTAGACATGCAGTACATAATGATATTCCTAAAATTGCCGAAATTCATGTGAAGAGCTGGCAAACGACTTATCACGGCATTATTTCACAAGAGTATTTAGATGCTTTGAATGTAGAGGAGCGGGAAGAGAGCTGGAGAAGCAGGTCGCTTGAAGGCACGTTTGTCGCAGAGGATGCTGATGGAGTATTTGGTTTTGCTTCCTTCGGAAAACAGCGTGATGAGAGATATTCAATATATGATGGTGAGCTTTATGCCATCTATTTGTTGCAGAGAAAACAGAAATCAGGAGCGGGTATGGCTTTGATTGCAAAAGGTGTGGATTATTTAATAGAGAAAGGCTATCAGAATATGCTGCTCTGGGTATTTGAGCAAAATTCAGCGAAGCAATTTTATCAAAAACTTCAACCTAGTTTTGCCGTCACCAGCCAATTCGAGTTGGCTGGTGAGAACCATGAGGAAATAGGGTATGGATGGGAACTGTCTGTACTAAGTGATCATGTTCAACAAATTATATCGTCAGCTTCCAATAATAATGAGAGAAAAAAGTAAAAAGGATGGCGAGTAAAATATAAGATATAAAAGGAGAAGCCTCTACTTTCCCTTTCACACCTGCTATTTTTAATGCCTCATAGAAACTGGCCAAAAAGTAGGCGAGACTGAGGATGTAACAGCACAGCATAATGGAGTAAGGATTCATTGTCGTACCTCCAGCATGAAATCTTCTACTATTAATAGATTCAATAGAGCAGCAAATTATGCATAAAAAAATAACCCGCTGAAACAGCTGGGTTATTTTTGTCGAGGAAAAACCAAACGAGACGCACTAGGGATGAGTAAACAAAGAACAATACTACAAATGATAAATGAAGGAATCATATATGTGCTGTTATAAACTAATGAATACACCCAACCTGGTGTTCCTTTTGGTGCATAATGAGAAAAGAAGACTACACCTGAAATAAAGAACGTCAGCAGTCTGAAGAAACTGGCGACAAATACAGCTAGGATAATATAGAAGAATTGTTTCTTTCGCTTTTTATCCTGAATGGCTTTTTTAATTGATCCTGAGAATAGCCCGCTTAAACAAATCACAACAGATGCGACAAAGTAATCTAGAAATCCTTGTACAGGTGTAGCAATAATAGGATTGTTCATCAGCTGCAGTCCTGCGATTAACACACCGATGATAAATCCAGCAGACACGCCCCATCTAATGGACATGAGAATGACAGGAATCATGATCAGTGCAATTGACCCGCCGTTTGGCATTCTTAAAAAGAGACCTGATAAATAATCTAAAACAAGTGCAAGAGAAGTCATGATGGCGATCTCCATCAGTCGTACTAATTGATTTGATTGCTGCATAAAAAAATCCCCTTTTCACGAATTGTGCAAGGAGAGACCATGTCAGGATGAGTATGTGATTCATAGAAAAACATATCGGCTTGCATACATGCATGTATGCAAGTGATTCCACATTCCTACTTCAGTATTAACTGACAGGTTCAAAGGGTCAGAACAACGAATTGTTCACTCTCAGCACAAAGCTCCCCCTGCGGTTATTAAATTTCAATCTATTATAAATATACTAAAGACCTACAGGATCAACAATAGTGAATTACTGAGAGAAGCCCTTTTTGTACGAATATATAGGAAGAGATCAGGAAAAATAAATTATTTAGAAAAAATACTTGTTTCTTCTTTTAAAAGGTGTTATATTTGTATTCGCCGCTGAAACAGCGCGGTTGAGAAATAACATTCAAGAAAAAAGTTGTTGACTTCATCTTGATAGAATGTTATATTAATAAAGTCGCCTCTGAGCGATAACGAAGATGATCTTTGAAAACTAAACAAGACAAAACGTACCTGTTAATTCGAGTTTTTATAAAAAAATCCTATGATACATCATAGGTAGTCAGTCAAACTGGCGAGGCAGGAAATGATCACATGCTAAGTTCGCTACATCGTGTAGCAACGCATGTGTGATATGCATCCTGCATACCTCGGAGAGTTTGATCCTGGCTCAGGACGAACGCTGGCGGCGTGCCTAATACATGCAAGTCGAGCGGACAGAAGGGAG